>CAWBBL010000001.1:0-8387 GCA_963786985.1 Ilumatobacteraceae bacterium
CCGCCACCTCGCCCTGTCGTCGTCGACGAGGGGCTGGAGCCCGCGTTCGGATCTGCGCGCCGCCTTCGAGCTGTGGCGCCTGTTGCGCCGCGAGCGACCGACGATCCTGCACACGCACAACCCCAAGCCCGGGTTGTACGGACGGGTCGTTGGCCGGCTCGCCGGCGTGCCCATCGTCGTCAACACGACCCACGGGCTCTACGCCACTCCGGACGATTCCTGGCTGCGCCGTCTGCTCGTCTACGCCCTCGAAGCGTTCGCCTCGCGATGGTCCCACGCCGAGCTCGTCCAGAACGTCGAGGACGTCGAGGTGATCCGCCGATGGCATCTCGCCGCCCGCCGCAAGGTGCGCCACCTCGGCAACGGCGTCGACCTCGAGCGCTTCCGTCCCGGGCTGCTCACCGATGAGGAGCGGCGGGTTCTCCGCCGGGCGTGGACAGCCGACGACGACACAGTGGTCATCGGCACGGTCGGGCGACTGGTCGCCGAGAAGGGCTACGGCGAACTGTTCGACGCCGTCGCCACGCTGCACCCGGGCGCACGATTGGTCGTCGTCGGGGGCCACGACCCGGACAAGTCCGATGCCCTTCCACCCGCGCTCCTCGAACGGGCCCGCGACCAAGGCGTCCTGTTGCTGGGACATCGCGACGACGTGGCCCGGCTGCTCGGCGCCTTCGACGTCTTCGTGCTGGCATCGCACCGCGAGGGCCAGCCACGTGCGGCGATGGAGGCGGCGGCGACTGGGCTGCCCATTGTGGCCACGGACATCCGCGGCTGCCGCCAGGTCGTCGATGACGGGGTCACCGGCCTGCTCGTACCGGTCGCCGACGTCACTGCCCTCCACGCCGCGCTGACGTCGCTCATCGAGTCGCCGGAGAGGCGCCGCGCGATGGGCGCCGCCGCCGTCGACAAGGCGCACCGGGAATTCGACGAACGCGAGGTCGTTCGCCGGGTGATGAACTGCTACGCCGAACTCGCCGAGCGCCGCGGCGTATCGCTGTGCTGGCGGCCCAGCCAGGCCGAGGTCAGCGGCTGAGCGTGCGCATCCAGTCGATCGTCGCCCGCAGGCCGTCCTCCAGCGGTACCGGCTCGATGTTCGGGAAGCGCTCGAGCAGACGCGCCCCGTCGGCTTGCGAGTGGCGCACGTCGCCCGGCCGAGGATCCACGTGGTCACGTAGCACGGGATGTCCGAGGATGTCCTCGATCATCGCCACCACCGTGAGCAGGTCGGTGCGTGTGCCGAAGGCGAGGTTCACTGGCTCCGGATCGGTGACGCGACGGGTCACGGCGGCGGCGAGCACGCTCGTCACGGTGTCGACGAACGTGAAGTCCCGGGTCTGCGTGCCGTCGCCGTAGATCACGACAGGACGCCCGGCGAGTGCCGCATCGACGAACGCCGGCACGGCCGCCGCATAGGCGTGCCCGGCAGGTTGCAGCGGCCCGAACACGTTGAAGAAGCGCAGCGCCAGCGTGTCCATCCCGAAGCTGTGGAAGTAGGCGTTGGTGTACGACTCGGCGGCCAGCTTGCTGGCCGCATACGGCGACATCGGACGGGTCGGCAGATCCTCGCTCTTCGGCAGCATCGGCGTGGCGCCGTACACGCTGCTCGACGAGGCGACCACGACGTACGATCCGGCCCGGCGGGCGGCCTCGAGCACATTGAGCGTGCCGGTGGCGTTGGCGACGTGACTGGCCATCGGGTCGGCGATGCTGCGCGGCACGGAAGGGCGGGCGGCGAGGTGGATGATGGCGTCCGTCGCGGCGGCGCAGTCCGACACCATGTCCGTGTCGAGGATCGAGCCGACGCGCAACTCGACGTCGAGCCCATCGAGGTTGTCCCGCGAGCCCGTCGACAGATCGTCGAGCACCGTGATCCGCTCGACACCCTCGGTTCGGCTCAGTCGCCCGCACAGGTTGGCACCGATGAAGCCTGCTCCGCCGGTAACGAGCACACGCACGGGAGGCGAGCATATGCCCGAGACGGGTGCCACCGCTGCCGGCCAGAACGGCCGTGCGCCGGCGTGCGCTCGACGCTCGGTTCAGTTGTGTGGGTCGCGGTGTGAGTAGCCGCAGCGGTCGTCCGCCGGGTTGACTCGGATCGCCCGATCCACCTGGCGGTCCCTGGCCGAGCGAACCGCGCCGCCACTCGACCGGTGGGAGCTCAGCCTCGGCGACCTCGAGTTGTACTGACCGGGGTCGCCGTCGCCGCAGCCGCCGCCCCGAGGATCACCACGACCGTCACCGCCGCCACTGCCAGGTGCAGTCCAGGCTCATCAGCGAGGCCCGTCGTGCGGGCTGTGATCATCGCGCCGCATGCAGTGACGGCCAAGGCGATCACAGCTGGGGTAGCCGGCCACGGCGACGGCTCGACACGCCATCCCGGCCACGCCATCGCCGCGACGAGCGCAACGACGCCCGCTCCCAGGCCTTCCGGCCGGCCCCGAAAGGCGCCGGCGGCCGACACGGCGATCAACGACCACGTGGCCGCCCAACCGGCAGCACCACTGAGCGGCCGATCAGCATCGCGCCCGAGGACGTGCCCGATGACGGCGCCGGCGAGCAAAGTGCCGAGAGCAACGGGCAGCTCCGTGTCGGGAGCGGACAACCACAGCGCGCCCGCTGCGACAGTGCCGAGCACGCCCCAGGGATCAGGTGGCGATCGCCGGCCGGTGACCGGGCCGCGGACGGCCACGAGCACCGCGGCGATGGTTCCCCCCGCTCCCACAAAGGCGAGCGCCCAGTGGTCGGATGCCGCTGCCCAGGCGCGCCCGGCGAGTACGGCAGCGACGACGAGGGCGGTGCCGGCGATCAGCATCGCCGTCAGCCGCTGTCGACCACGGCGGCGTGCTGACGCGAAACGCCCCGCCGCTGCCGCCAGAGCACTCAGGCCCACGATCGCGACCGTCGGCCGCGGCACCTCGTCGCGTGCGGCGAGCCACGCTGCGAGGATCACCGAACCCGATCCGGCAGCGACAGCGATCGATCGCGCCAGCACGACAGCCACCGTCCAGCCGGCGATCGCCCCGATCACGCCCGCCGCCGCCAGATCCAGATGCCATCGTCCTGACACGGGCCTCCTCGTCGAGTGGATGCAGGCCGCTGACCCGATCCGATCGTGCGGTACCGTACCGCCGGCCGGTGTGCCCGCCCGCCGGCTCCCCGCCGTGCCGATGACAGCGGGCCGGATTCGAGGAAGTGGTGAGAGAAGCCGACACGGGACTCACGTGGCGAACGGCACCGGAGAAGTGCGCGTGCTCGTCCTCGTCAAGGGTCTCTGTCGGATACACCGTCACACACTGACGGAGCAGGGTGTTGCTCAAACTCGGCCCGAGTATTCGATCTACGCTCTCGCCGTGAGCACGAATCTAGGCGGCAAGACGATCGCGAAGCTCGAAAGGATCGGACACTCGAACGCGTTCCAGTTCTACTTCGACCCGTCATTGCTCGATCGGTTGGCCTGGATGTACGACAACCTCGTGGCGCCGAAACTCGACCTCCAAGCGCTTCGCGCTGAACGGGGCGCACGACAAGCTGCAGGGCAATTACCTGCGTTTCCACGTCGAGCCGTACGGCAGCTTGGCTTGGGTGTCTGCAGATGATCTGGCGACGCACCGCGAGTTTCAAGAGGTATTCGGCCGCCTTGGTCTTGCGGAGGCGGTGAAGCCACTGGTCGACTGGCACGAACGCATCGTGATGTACCAAGGTTTCTATGTCGTGAGCAACGGCGTCGCCGAGGCGAACTGGCACGTCGATTACCGCGAGGGCGCACACGCCTACACCCTGCTTACTCCCTTATACGACCTTGACCCTGAGCACGGGCATCTCCTGTATCGCAGCCATGAGGAGCTGATGATGCGCTATTTCTATCGGCGTGGCGCAGGCGTGCTGGTGGGTGAACGCTTCTTGCACGCCACCGAACCGCACCCATCGGGCAAACCGCGGGTGCTCGTCAGCATGACCTTCGGGACGGACCGCATGGAGCATTGGCCGGTATTAGAAAAGACCATCGGCGGTCAATCACCGTTTGTCGTGATGCCGTGTGGCCACCAAAGGGGCACCTGCATGTGCCTCGTGGCGCTGAAGCGCTGAGCTAGGCGTTCTGAGCCGACACTTGCGGCCCGCGGCGCCCCTCAGGCTCGCTCAATCCTCCCAAGCACCGCCGAATTGTTTCGCCGCCTTGGCCGTGTCCGTCGAGGCGCCGTGTAGTCAACAGACTGTCCGTGGGTCCACGGCGTAGCGATTTCGGTGATTGTCCGTGAGCGACGGTGACCGCCATCTCGCCGGGTCCACCGACCAGCTCCTCGCCACCATCGTCGCCAGGTCGACGATCCAGCAGGGCCGCCCGGGCGTGATGTGCTCGACGCGAGCGTCGGGACATCAACAACCGGAGGTGCCGACACCGCTGAGCCGCTCCTTTGTCACGTCGCTGAGCGACAGCCCGCTGCTGGCGGACGTGAGAACGACTTCAGGTTCGGCGCCGCTGAGTTCCTCGCGATTGATGGGGACCGCGCCGCGGACCTGACCGTCGACCACGAGAGCCATCGACCGCGAGCCGACGACGACTGCAAACGTGGAACTATCACCATCCGCCCACGACATGGGTTGCTGGTGGTTCAGATCGGAGGTCGCCGACGTCACCGTGCCCCCGTCCACGGTGATGCTGGCGCTAAACGGCATATCGGCGGTGCCCTGTATCACGACCCCGAACGAAGGGATGGCCCCTCCTGGCCGGTCGATCGTGCCGGCAATCCGCGTGCACCATCCACGATCAAGTACCGGCGGTCGAGCTGCCCGGCCCCGAAGCTCGAGGCTGCCGCGTCGCTGTGTCCAACCGTCCACGTCATCGCCAATGGGCACCCACGGTACGGCGTCGTCGGACGGGTCCATCAGCTCGTCCGCGACGTCACGGCGGAGGAAGATCGTGGCATCGGTGCCGGCCAACGCGGGCCGGAAATTGTCCTCGACGTATTCCGCGAAAGGCGTCGTGGGATCAGGGACCAGGTCTGGCTCCTGGTAGTAAGCAAGCGGCTGGGCTTCCTCGAGATCCTCTTCGAACCACTCCCAGGTGTGCGGGAGAACGTACTGCGGACCGCTGCCAGCCAGATACACCTCCCCGAGAAGGAACGACTTCCAGATGAACCGCGTCGCCGAGACGCGGTGCCGGTCGAGGTACGGCCACGGCTCGTTCGTCCACGCCAGCAGGGCGTCGTTGGGCGCGCTGACGAGGTCGAGCACCGCCTCCTCGACGCGGATCGGTGCCGCGACTGCACGCTGTTCGGTCAACTGGCCGATGCTGGTGAAGTGACTGGCCCGGGCGACGCCGTCCATCAACGGCGTGGCTCCGCCGACGAACACGAAGCAGATGGTGGCCACCACCGGCACCGCGGCCACCCGGCGCAATTGATGCCCACGCTCGCGCAACGATCGCTCGGCGTCGGCGGCGAGCAAGGCGAAAGCAATCCACGTCGGCACTGCCAGGATCGAGTAGTAGTGGCTCGAGTAGCGCTGGCTCACCGCCAGTTCCAGCCAGGCGGCCCCGACCCACACGATGGTGCCGATGCGCAGCATCCGGACGCGGTAGCTGTAATCGCGCCACAACAGCAACGTCGTTGCTACAAGGGCGGCAATCACGACGAACGAGAGGGGAAACCGCTGGTAGTAGTCGTACGCCTGGTCCCATCCGAGGACGAGTTGGCCTCGCATGCCACGACCGGTTGCAGTGCTCGAATAGCGGGCGTAAGTCCACCACCCTGACCAGAACTCCTGATACGAACCCCTCAGCAGGTACCACAGCGGAGCGACGACCACGGCCGCTGCGGCGCTTCCCAGGATTACGGCGGCGACCCACGCGCCCTCGCCGTCGAGCTGTGCCGTCCGCGGATCAGGATGGCCGTGACCGCTACGACGACCGCCGCGAACAGCGACGACAACAAGGTCTGAACCGCCAGGCCGGCGAGCAAGCCGATCAGCGCGCTGCTTGCGAGGCTGCGCCGCCTCGTCAACCAGCATCGGTCGATCAGAGCCACTGCCCAGGCGGACGCGAGCAGCGTCATCGTGATCTGGCGGACGTACAGCGACCCGGCGTAGTCGGCACGAGACAGCAGGAAGTGGTACGCGGTCCCGAGGGCGACAGCGATGACGACGGCGCCAGTCGCGCCGGCGGCGCGGGCGCTCAAGGCGACGGCGGCGATGACGCCGACGCTGGCCACCACGATGACGATCGAGAGGACCAGCCACGAGCCGTCGGTGCCGCCGATGCGCGCTGCGACCTCGTAGACGAACGGCTCGAGCGGACCCTTGTTGTGGATGCCGTTCTCGTAGTAGCTGCCCCCGAATCGCAGGGCCCGGTCAACCAGCACGCGCGATGTACAGAGGATCGACGTTCCGCGCGCGGAACTCGTTGCCAAAGACCGCTGCGAGCACGAACGTGGTGATCAGGACGGTGAGCCCACCAGCGGCAATCGACGACCTGAAGCGCCCCGAGCTTGCCCTCGTCCACAGTCGGCGACCACCCTCTGTAACCCGGCCACTCATCGACAGTCGACTCACAGCCGCGGAGTCGACTTGCGCCGACCCAGTCGCGACGTCGCCGGATTCGACGGCTGACACCGACGGCGGCGGCTCACTCTCACCGTCGACACCGAAGGATTCGGTGGCACCGGCCGCCCGAGCCGATCGGAACGTGGCGAGGTACTCGATGGCCAGCACGGCACCGAGCAGCAACAGAAGGGTGAAACGGCAGATCGGTCCGACGAGATGACGGCCGATCTCCATCGGGTCGGCGGCGTGGCCGATATAGGACTCGATGGCTGTTGCTCCGAGCCCGACGATGACCAACACACCCAGCCGTCGCATCGACGCCCTGGTGAGCGCCGCTACCGCCCCAAACGCAGCGATCAGCGACCACCAACCCAGGGCCGCCAGTGATCGTGGTCCTGTCAGGCCGAACCACGACTGCGGGAGCCGGTCGGCGACGCGGAAGTTGTCGTACGCGGCGAATGGCTCCGCCAGAAGGGTCGGCAGGTCGTCCCTGAACCTGTCGAACCAGAAGTCGAACTCGACGAAGGTCGACAGCGCCTGGACTCGCTGGCCTGGGCCTTCCGCCCAGGCACGGAGCTCGCTGAGCTCCGGATCCGTGAGAAAGGCGCTCCCGTCGTCCCAGCTGTTCTTGCCGGTGCGACCCCGCAACGTGTCGTTGATCGGCATGCCGTGGTCCACCCACCACTCGGTCATGTCCTCATCCGGCAGGACGCGCATGCCGACGTTGTTGTAAACGGCGTAGACGTTGCGCTCGGTGACGCTCTGGGCGACGAACAGGTAACCACCGACCGCCAGCAGGCAAGCTGCGATCGGAACGAGGACTCGGCGGGCGCTCGCCGGGATGCCGTGCCCGAACCGCCATGTCAGCAGCACCGTCGGCACCACGAAACCCACGACGATGATCACGTTGGAGTCCCTGACGACCAGCCAGCAGACGGTGATCGTCGCGGCGATCAGTGCCCGCCGACGCCCGGGGACCGCGGCGAACGACCACCAGCCGGCGAGGGACGCGACGCCCAGAGACAGCGAAAGCGATTCGCTCAGCATCAGTGGATTCCACATGGCGAATCGCGGCTGGGTGGCCACGGCGGCGACGAACACGAGTGCGACGACGCGGGCCAGCCTCGACTGCAACGACCGCCAGACGGCGACGATCAGGGCGCTGAACGCGGCGACGTAGACGACGGTTTGGGCGAACACGGTAAACCGCTCGCTGCGGCCGAACATCCAAGTGAAGAGCGGGAACCCAATCGGCCGTTCGTCGAACCAGAACGAGGGCCACAGCGGTCCGATGCCGGCGACCTTCAGGTACGACGAAGAGTCAGGAAAAGTGATCGGGAATCCACCCGACCAGCCATCACCGAGGATGCGGATGACGACGACCGTCGCCGCAGCAACACCGGCGTGGAAGGCGATGTCGCCGCCGCCGACATGCGAATGACGGCGTCGCGTGGGCTCATCCGCCACGGCGCCGTGCAATTCCGGCGGCTCGGGTTGTTCGTGCTCGCCTCGCCACGGCGCGGCACGATCGTCGACCCCAACCTCTGGGTCGGCCGTCACCGAGACGTCCTCACGACGCAACCTTAAAGCCGTTCCTTGATTCCGGCGTGGAGGTTCGCTCCGAAGAAGGGCTCCCCGCAAAGGTCGTGGTGCTTCGTCGCCGAGCGTTCATCGGTTCGGCCAACACGTCGAACCACTCGCGACCGCGCTCGTCAAGCGACGCGTCCGCAGAGCGCTTCGTGACGATCGCTGTGTCGCAGTCGTTGGTCGATGCGTCGCTCGTCGACACCGTCCACCTTCAACGCTAGACGTCTAAAGCACCGCCCAATTCCTTCGGCCGCCTTGGC
>CAWBBL010000002.1:0-20073 GCA_963786985.1 Ilumatobacteraceae bacterium
TGAAGCGGTCCTCACCGGCTGGCGAAGATGGCGCGGGCCTGCTCGTACTTTGCCGCTAGCCGTGTGTAGACGGACTCCTCTTCGGGTTGTCCCTTGGCGAGGTTGGGGTGGGCTTTGCGCCAGGCGAGAATCCTGTAGATCTCGCGCTCGAAGACGCGCGTCGGGTGGAAGCCCGGTACGTAGCTTCTGATCTTCGTGTTGTCGTAGATCTCGGTGTGGGACAGGTCGCCGTCGAGCAGCCCCGACCAGAACCAGTCGGGCTCAGCGACGATGATGAAGTCGGTGGGAATGTGGAGGATCTTCGGCTCAACGCCCATGGCGTGGCCGATCGCCAGGTAGATCTGGTTCCAGCTGAGCACATCGTCGCTGGTGATGTGGAATGCCTCCCCGAACGCGCTCGGGCGACCGAGGAGACCGATCAGTCCTACGGCCAGGTCTGCCGCGTGCGTGTACGTCCACATCGAGGTGCCGTCGCCGTGGACGACCACCGGCTCGCCGCGCTCGATGCGGTCGATCACGGCCCAGCCACCCGGCAGCGGCGCGATCGCTTCGTCGTACGTGTGGGCCGGACGGACGATCGTCACCGGAAAGCTGCGCTCGGCGAACGAGGCGAGGAAAACGCCCTCCGCTTCGACCTTGTTGCGCATGTATGCGTGGTCGGGGTTGTGCGCGAACGTCGACTCGCTCACCGGGCCCTTCGGCAGCGGACGGTGGTACACCGACGCCGACGAGATGTGCACGTAGTGGCTGGTGCGGTCGCTGAACAGCTCGACACTCTTCGCCGCGTCGTCGGCGCCGAAACACAGGAAGTTCACCACGGCATCGAAGCGCCGGTCGCCGAGCGCCGTCTCGACGCCGCGTGGATCGGTGATGTCCGCGGTGAGCAACTCGACCGACTCCGGCAGGCTGCGCACGGTCGAGGAGCGGCCACGGTTCAGCGCGGTGACGCGCATCCCCTGGGCCACGGCTTCGGTGACGCAGGAGTGGCTGATCGCCCCGGTGCCGCCGACCACGAGGACGCGGAAGTAGTCGCTCATCGTCTGGCTCACTCGTTCACGGGGGCGCCGGCGTACCAGTCGTCGAACCCGACGTCGACGACGCATACGAGGATGTCGTCGTGGCGCACCCCGGCCTGTTCCAGGTGGTGTACCAGCGCCTTGTACATCCGCCGCTTGGTGTCGACGGGGAACATGTGGGCCATCGTGATGCGGAGGAGGATCAGGTCTTTGCGGTCGGCGCCGCCGTAGTCGGGCGAGAAGACGAGCTCGCCGTCGTCGTGGGGCCGGAAAACCTGGAACAGGTCGTCCGCGGGCATGTCGAGTCCCTCGACGAGGCCGGCGTGGATCGCCTGTGAGATCGCCTTTCCCTTTTCCTGGAAGACGTCGCGACGCAGGTCGACTTGGACCATTGGCATGAGGGTGACTCCTTATTTGAGGGCGCCGGCGGACAGACCGCGCTCGAAGTGCTTCTGCACGAGGACGTAGGCGAGGACCGTCGGGATGGCGGCCATGACGGCGGCGGCGAGGATCTTCGTCTGGTCGTTGGTGTACTCGCCGCTGAAGAACTGGGGCAGCAGCGTCACGACCTGGCGCGAGCGGTCTTGGAGGAAGATCAGCGGGAGCAGGTAGCTGTTCCACGAGTTGATGAGCGACAGGACGATGATCGCCGACGCGATCGGCTTGGTCAGCGGCATGATCACGTAGCGGAACACCTGGATGAGGTTCGCCCCGTCGATCCGGCTGGCGTCCACCAGGTCCGACGGCACGCCGGCGACGTAGTTGCGACCGAGCAGGATCGCGAACGGCAGCTGGAGCGCGGCCAGCGGCAGGATCACAGCGAAGAGCGTGTTGTAGAGCTGGAGGTTGATGAACGTGACGAACAGCGGTGACAGCAAGACGACCTCGGGCAGCGTCAGCGCTACGAGCATCATCCAGAAGTACAGCTCCTTGAAGGGCACCCGCAGCTTGGCGAATCCGAAGGCGGCGGTCATCGACCCGGCGTAGACGAGGACGATGACGCCGAGCGACACGAGGAAGGAGTTCTTGAAGAACGTGGGGATCACACCCGTCTGCCACACGACGACGAAGTTCTCGAATCCGAGTCCGGCGAAGGCGCCGCGGACCATCTCGACCAGGGGCAGCAAGAACGGGATCGTCAGGAGCGCGAGGACTAGTTGGAGGATGATCCTCGAGCTGCGGCGTCGTACCTCGAACACTTACGCTCCCGCCCTCATGCGGTTGGTCCGGCCGATGGTGATGGCGCCGGCGATGGCCAGGACGAGCAGCACCACCGAGAGCGCGGCGGCGTAGCCGATGTGGGCTTGGCGGATGCCGACCCGATAGATGTACGTGCCCAGGAACTCCGTCGCGCGGTGCGGACCGCCGTCCGTCACGAGGTACGGGATGTCGAATGTCTTGAGTGCGCCGATGAAGCTGAGCATCGCAAGCGACACTGTGGTGAGGCGGCAGCCGGGCCAGACGATGTACCACAGCGTGCGGATGTTGCCGGCGCGGTCGAGGCGGGCGGCCTCGATCAGTTCCGGCTCGATCTGGGTCATCGCCGCGTAGTAGAGGATGAACCACAGGCCGGTCCACTGCCAGATCGTGATGAGCATGAGTGCCGGCAGCGCGAAGTCGGCCTCCGCCAGCCACGGCCTGGCGAGGCTGTCGAGCCCGACGCCGCGCAGGATGTCGTTGATCATCCCGTCCTCGGCGAAGTACAGACGGAAGACAGGGGCCATCGTCGCCGGGGCCAGCACGGTCGGGATGAAGATGACGACCTTGTGCAACGTTGGGAACTTGACCCCCGAGTGCAGGATCGCGGCCAAGGTGAAGCCGAGGACGGTCTGCACGGCGAACGTGCCCACCCAGAACACAGCGGTGTGTCGCAACGCAGCCCAGAAGACCGGGTCGGCCCACATCTCGGTGTAGTTGCCGAGCCCGACCGATTCGGCCGTGGGGCTGAGCCCGTCCCAGTCGAGGGTCGAGATGTAGCCGGTGTAGCCCACCGCGTAGTAGAGGAATCCGACGACGAACACGAAGGCCGGCAGGACCCACGGCAGGCCGTTGGGGCGAAGCGTGTTCCGGGTGCGCCGGTTGATCCCGGCGAACCGGCGCGCCCCGAGCGGCTCCGTGAGCGTGGTCAGCCGACGGACTCCTGGGCATCCTGGAGGTCGGCGGTTGCCTCCTCCGGCGTGGCGGTGCCGTCTGCCACCCGCGTCAGGGCATCCTGCAACGCCACGTTCATGTCGGCGTTGATCGTGGCGAACCGCGGTGAGTCCGTGACCGCCGAGCTGCGCTCGATCAGCGACTTCACCGGGTCGGCCTGGACGTCCGGGTTGACCAGCTCGATGTTGTCCCAATTGGGCGTGACCGACTTCAGCGCCGGGATCAGGTTGAGCGAGTCGGCGATGACTTGCTGTCCGACCTCGGACGTGCCCATCCACAAGGCGAAGGTGGTGGCCGCATCTTGGTTCGACGAGTTGGCGCTCACGCCCTGCCCGTAGTCGACGTCACCGAACAGGCTGCCGGTGTTGCCAGTGCCGGCAATGTCCGGGAAGTCGATCGGCAGCATCGTGAAAGGCTCGTCGGTTGAGCCGGCGGCCTCCATCGCGGCGCGCATGACGTCGGGCACGAGGTTCGTGGTGTACCACGTGCCCATCATCACCATCGCCGCGTCCTGCGCCATGAACGCGTTGTTGGCGTCGGGGTACTGCATCTGGCCGATGGCGCCGTCCTGCATGATCCCCTCGTCGAACAGCTGCTTCCACAGGCTGAAGGTCTGGACGATGCTGTCGTCGGTCCATGGCACCTCACCACGGGTGGCGGCGACGAACTTTCCGGGTTCGACGTTGTCGGCGATCGCGTGGATCGTGTCGATGTTGAACCCCGCCTGGGCGGCGCCCTGGACGAAACACGTCACGTCGTTGGCCTCGAACGTCTCGCACACGCTCTTCCATGAGTCCCAGTCGGTCGGGGCCTCGAGCCCGTACTCGTCGAACAGGTCTTGGTTGATCCAAACGATGCCGGAGAACACGGCACCCGACGCCAACGCCTTGAGCTCGCCGTCCACGGTCAGCGCGTCGACACCGGTCGGCGACAGCAGGTCCTTCCAGTCCGGGCCGAGCGCTTGCTCGACCGCTGGCGTGAGGTCGATCGCGCTGGGGCCGAACACCGCAACGCCGCCGTTCGCCGAGCCGGCCGACATCTGGTAGACGTCCAGACCGCTGCCGGTCGCGAGCGCCGGCCGTACCGCCGCGTCGTATTGGTCGATTGGCACCTGCCTCCACGTGACCTCGATGTCCGGGTACTCCTCGTTGAAGGCGGCGATGTACTCCTCGTTTACCGGTGACCCGGGCGTCCAGCCCCACCACACGACCTCGCCGGACGTCGCCGGCTCGGAACCGCTCGAGGGACTAGTCGCCGCCTCCGGCTCGTCCCCAGCCGTGGCCACGAGACCACCAGAGGTCGCCATGGCCAGCACCAGCGTTGAACCGAGCGCCACCGATTTCGTCCTGCCAGCTGCCGTTCGAAGCGACATTTCGTGGACCCCCTCTGCCTAATCGAACTCGTCGACAGAAAGTTTTCCATAAACTTTCTACACGGCGACGCTACTTGACGCCGAGGCGGGGGACAAGGGCCATGAACCGACGCCGCGGGCGGCGTCAGCGCCGTGGCGCGGCGGTGGACTCCCGCACGATCACCGACGTCGCCAGCTCCACGCGCCGGGTCGAGCGCGAGGGATCGCGGCCGAGATCGAGGACCATCCGGGTCGCCTCGCGGGCCATCTCGATCAGCGGCTGTCGCACCGTGGTGAGCTGCGGCGACACCCACTCGCACAGGTCGACGTCGTCGAACCCAACCACGGACAGGTCGTCGGGGATGCGCAGGCCGACCTCGCGCGCCGCCTTGTAGAGGCCGTAGGCCTGCTCATCGGAGCCGCTGATGATCGCCGTCGGCGGGTCGGCGGAGCGCAGCAGGTCGAGGCCGTGGGTCCAACCGCCGCCGACCAGCGAGTCGCCCAAGCGGACGAGGCGTTCGTCGTAGGGCACGCCGGCACGATGGAGCGCGGTGCGGTAGCCGTCGAGCCGGTCCTGGTGGCAGCCCTCGTCGATCGGGCCAGTCACCATGGCGATCCGGCAATGCCCCAACGCGAGCAGGTGTTCGGTGGCATCGCGGGCTCCCGCCCAGTCAGTCGCCGCGACGGTGGCGAGCCCCTGGTCTCCGGTGCCCACCGGGTCGACGAGGACCACGGGCATCTGTAGGCGGGCGAGCTCGTCTCGAGCCGCGGGCAGCAAACGGGAGACGATGAGGACGACGCCGTCGGAACCGCGCTCGACAAGGTGATCGAGCCAGTCGGACGTGCCGACCGCTCTGCCTTGTGTGGTCGTGACGACGAGGTCGACGCCGAGGCGCGCCGCCTCGCTCTCGGCGCCGCGCAGCAACGCGGTCGACCATTGGGTTTCGAGGCTGCGAATCACGAAGTCGACGAGGCCAGTGCCCCGACCGGCGCGCTGCCGCCGCTGGTAGCCGCGTTCGTTGAGTAGTCGTTCGACCTCGCTGCGAGTGCGGGGGGAGACTCCCTTCCGGCCGTTGAGCACCTTCGACACCGTCGGTATCGAAACGCCCGCCGCGGCGGCGACCTCTGCGATGGTCACGGTCCTGTTCGTCATTGCACTCCCTGCGGAATGTTGCCACGATACTTGCGCGCATCCCGAAGGGCGGCGGTGGTGGCGAGGAGGAGTGATGGGGCTACTGCAGGGCAAGCTCGCCGTGGTGACCGCGGGGACGGCGGGGATCGGTCGAGCCGTCGCGGCGCGGTTCGTCGCCGAGGGCGCTGACGTCGTCGTCACGGCACGATGCCAGCGCGACATCGACGAGACCATCGCCGCGCTTGGCCCACACGTCACGGGCGTGCGAGGGGACGCGGGCAACCTCGCCGACATCGACGCACTCGTCCACGCGCTGCGCGCGATGGGCCGTCCGGTCGACGTCCTGTTCGTCAACGCGGGACGCGACGTGCCCGCCACGGCGATCGTCGACACGGCCCCGGAGGCGTTCGACACGGTTGCCGGCCTCAACTTCCGTGGTGCCTTCTTCACGACGAGCAAGTTCATTCCGATCATGCGCGACGGCGCGACGATCGTCCTTACGGCGTCGATCGCCGCCCACAACGGCGGCCCCGGCCACACGACGTACAACGCCACCAAGGCGGCGCTCCGCTCGCTCGCCCGCACACTCACGGCCGAACTACGTCATCGGCACATCCGTGCCAACGCGATCAGCCCTGGGCCGACCGCCACCCAAGGCTTCTCGGACTTCTTCAACGGCGACGAGGACGCCATCGCCCACGTCGCGGAACAGATCCCGGTCGGACGCATCGGCCGTCCAGACGAGATCGCCGCGGCGGTGCTCTTCCTCGCGTCGGAAGAGTCGAGCTTCGTCGCCGGCGCCGAACTCGTCGTCGACGGCGGGATGAGCCAGGTCTGACACGTGTCCGAGCTCGTCGTTCCTCGCCCCCGCCGCTACGCACACCGAGGAGCCCGGGTGACGGTGACGGTCACCGACGCCGATGGGCGCCCACTGGCCGACGCCGTGGTCCGCGTCGCGCAGCGGCGGCACGCCTTCATGTTCGGCAACATCGGTTTCGACCTCATCCCGCTCGCCAACGGCGAGGCCGAGTTCCAGCGCAACGTCTTCGGCGGCGCACGCCGCAATCTGGAGCGACTCGGAGAGCTCTACATCGAGCTGTTCAACACGGCCACCCTGCCTTTCTACTGGCGCGACTTCGAACCGGAGCGGGGCCGCCCCGACACGACCAGGCTGCTCACGACCGCCCGCTGGTTCACCGCGCGCGGCGTCGCCGTCAAGGGACATCCACTCGTCTGGCACACGCTGGCACCACAGTGGCTGCTGCCACTGCCGGACGACGAGGTGCTCGACGCCATCCGGGCACGGATCACTCGCGAAGTGACCGAATTCGCCGGCGCGATCGACACCTGGGACCCGATCAACGAAGCCGTCATCATGCCCGTCTTCGAGGCCGAAGAGAACGCGATCACCCGGCTGGCGCAGCGCGAGGGACGCGTCGGCATGGTCCGCCTGGCGTTCGACACCGCCCGCCGCGCGAACCCGAAGGCGACACTGGTGCTCAACGACTTCGACCTGTCACCCGAGTACGAGCACCTGATCGAGGACTGCCTCGCCGCAGGCGTCCGGATCGACGCGCTCGGGCTCCAGTCGCACATGCACCAGGGCTACTGGGGTGAGGAGAAGACCGAGCGCATCCTCGAACGATTCGCCCGCTTCCGGCTGTCGCTGCACATGACCGAGACGACGCTGGTGTCCGGCCACTTGATGCCGACCGAGATCGTCGACCTCAACGACTATCAGATCCCGTCGTGGCCGTCGACGCCCGAGGGCGAGGAGCGCCAGGCCGACGAGATCGTCCGGCACTACACCACCCTCTTCGCTCACCCTGCCGTCCACGGGGCGACGTACTGGGGCCTGACCGACGACGGCTCATGGCTCGGCGCGCCCTCGGGCCTCGTGCGCGCCGACGGCACTCCCAAGCCCGCCTACGACGCGCTCAAGGCTTTGGTCAAGGGCCAGTGGTGGCTCGACGAGACTGCCGCGCGAACCGACGAGGCGGGACGATTCACGCTCGACGCTTACCTCGGTGACTACACGGTGAGCGCCGGCGGCATCAGCGCCGAGTTCGGCGTCGCCGCCGACAATCCAGCACCGACGGTGCGACTCGGAGGTTGAGTGTTGTGACGTCTGAGGGTTCTCAGCTCATCAGAGCGGCGGTGTTGCACGAGGTGGGTGCGCCGCTGCGTGTCGAGGAGGTCGAGCTCGAGGCACCCCGTGCCGGCGAGGTACGGGTGCGGGTGGCGGCGGCCGGGGTGTGTCACAGCGACTACCACTACATGACGGGTGACCTTGTGTGTCCGTTGCCGGTGGTGGTCGGCCACGAGGGTGCCGGGTGGGTGGAGGCCGTCGGTGCGGGTGTGGAGCGGGTGCGGCCCGGGGATGCGGTGGCGTTGATGTGGCGGCCGCGGTGTGGGATGTGCCGCTTCTGCATCAGGGGTGAGCCGGTGTTGTGCGAGCGTGGGAGGGTGCAGGCGGAGTCCGGTGGGCTGCCGAACGATGGCACAACTCGGCTGCGACTCGACGGCCAGACTGTGCATCACCTGATGGGGGTGTCGTGCCTGGCCGAGCAAGTGGTGGTGTCCGAAATGTCGGTGGTGCGGATACCGGAGCGGGTGCCGTCGGCGGTGGCGGCGATCACCGGGTGCGCGGTTATCACGGGCGTGGGCGCGGTGTTGAACGTGGCTGGTGCAGTCGCGGGTTCGTCGATGCTAGTCATCGGCGCTGGTGGCGTCGGCCTGTCGGCGCTGATGGGCGCCGAGTTGGCGGGCGCGCACCCAATTATCGTGGCAGACGTCGAGCCGCTCCGTTTGGAGCGTGCCCGTCACCTCGGAGCAACGGACGTCATCGATGCTGGCAGCCACGACATGGTCGAAGCAGCCATGACCCTCCTGCCAGGTGGGGTGGATTGGGCGCTCGACGCGGTCGGGCGGCCGGAGACGTTGCAGCAATCGATCGCCTGTCTACGTCCGGGCGGCACAGCCATCGCCGTCGGGCTGGCGCGCGTCGGCGAGATCGCCCACGTGCCCATCAACGAGCTCGTGCAACGTCAGAAGCGGTTAGTGGGCAGCCTCTACGGCTCGGCGAATCCACAGATCGATCTTCCCCGCCTGTTCGAGTTGTATCTGTCCGGGCGCCTCGCCCTCGACGAGCTGGTGGGAACGCAGTATCCGCTGGTTGCAGTGAACGAGGCATATGCGGCACTCGAGCATGATGCGGTTGGCCGATCGGTTGTTCTGATGGCCTCATGAGCAATCCAGGAAGCACTTCATGAGCGACGCGGAGCATGGCGTGTTCGCGACGTATCCGAGTTTGCGTGGTGCGGTGGCGTTCGTCAGTGGTGGTGCCAGCGGATTGGGGGCGGAGTTCGTCACGCAGTTGGCGGCCCAGGGGGCGCGGGTCGGATTCGTGGACATACTGGAGGAGGCCGGCCACGAGCTGGTGAAGACGGTGGCGGCCCAGGGGTGGCCGAAGCCGTTGTTCCACCCCTGCGACGTGCGCGACATTGCCGCGCTGCGGCAGGCCGTTGGCCGCACCGGTGACGAACTAGGACCGGTCACCGTGTTGGTGAACAATGCTGCGAACGATCAACGGCAACCCGTTGCGGAGCTAACCGAGCAGGAGTGGGACGCGGGGATGGCGGTGAACGTGCGGCATCACTTCTTCGCCGCCCAGGCGGTGGCGCCGATGATGCGCCGCGCCGGTGGTGGGTCGATCATCAACGTCGGGTCGATCAGCGCGCACATCGATCTGACCGATCTGCCGGTCTACATCACCGCCAAAGCCGGCATCGAAGGCCTCACCCGAACGCTGGCCCGCGAACTCGGTGGTCATGGGATCCGGGTGAACTGTGTGATCCCGGGGTGGGTGATGACCGAACGCCAACTCGCGTTGTGGGTAACCCCCGAGGCCGAGGCACACATCGCGCGACACCAGTGCCTGCCGCACAAGCTCTACCCGGACGACGTCGCCAGGATGGTGCTCTGGCTGGCTGCCGATGACAGCCGCTCCTGCACCGGGCAACGGTGGATCGTCGACGCAGGATGGATGAGCTCATGAGCATCACCGCCGACCAATTCACCGCTCCACTCGCTTACCACGGCGAAGGGCCCATCTGGCACCCCTCCTGGCCAGGACTGCGGTTCGTCGACATGCTCGCCGGCGACCTCGTCAGCCTCGACGCGGACGGCCGACAGGTCGACCGGCTACACCTGGGCACCGTGGCAGCGGCGTTCCGTCCGCGTCGTGGGGGTGGGACGGTCGCCGCGGTGGAGCGTGGGTTCGTCCTCATCGACCCCGACGGCGCGATGCACCACCTGCCGGAACTGTGGGACGACGTGAGCATTCGGATGAATGAGGGCGGATGTGATCCACAGGGACGGTTCTACTGCGGCTCGATGGCGTACGACCTCGCCGTCCCCAACGGGAGCCTGTACCGGCTTGACCCGGACGGCACGGCGCACATGGTGGTGGCCAATGTGACCTGTTCGAACGGGCTCGGTTGGAGCCCTAGTGGCGCGACGGCCTATTACATCGACAGTCTCACCTACCGGATCGACACCTTCGACCACGACCCGGCCCGTGGTCTCCACAACCGCCGCCCCTTCGTGACGGTGCCGCAACAGTACGGCCTACCGGACGGACTCACAGTCGACCGCGACGGGGGCATCTGGGTCGCGTTCTTCGGTGGAGCAGCAGTTCGTCGCTACCGGCCAGACGGCACGATCGACGAAGTCATCCACCTGCCCGTCACCCAGGTCACCGCGTGCACCTTCGGCGGCCCCGATCTCGGTGACCTCTACATCACCACCTCACGCCAAGGCATCGACGGCGACAGCCAACCAGCAGCAGGCAGCATCTACACCGCTCGGCCCGGCACCACGGGACTCCCCACCACCCCATACGCGGGCTGAATAGCCGGCGGCGTCATTCGCATGCTGGTCCGTCCTCTCGGACTGCCGTCGCCACCGTCTCGACGGACCTCTGGCAAGTCGAGCGGTTCTCGGGGGTGACAAGCTCGACGCCGACAGCGAGCTCGGCCATCCCAGCGGGCGGCGTCTCGGGTCGTGTTCTGACGTTCGCAACCGCGCCATATTGGCCAAATCGGAGCTTTCCGCCGCTGAGCGGCGGGCCGCGACAGATCCGCACCGATCGAGGGCTCGAGCGCGGCTCTCTAGCACGCAGGCGGTCGGCTGAGGTGTGGCCGTGCCACCCAGCCCCGGCAAGTCGGCGGAGCACAGAACGGCGACACGCCGCGTGTCGGAGCACGGCTGGCCGTGAGAAGCAGCGTGAGAAGCAAACCGGGTCAAAGGTGGTCAACAGCGGCCAACCGCGGTCACTGCGGATTGGCCGAAACTGCTGCGCACGGTCACCCGCGGCGAACCGCGGTCCATCGAGGTCAACCCGGGATCACCCCCTGCTGAGAACTACGGATCAGAAGTTTGGGGGTTCTAGACCTCCGAGCGCGCTGACCGTCTCCGCAGCCTGCGGACAGTCTTCGAACACGCCGGTCGGGTGGAGACCTGCGTTCTGTCCCTACTGCGATCATCTACATTTCCCTGGTGCGTGACTGGCGATCGGGCTCGCTGCGGGAACGCCGTCCCGGCGTACGGGAGATGCGAATCGCCGTCGCTACTGGCCCGATCCCGGCAGGGGTTGGCCCCGGCAAGCGGGACCGGAAACCGCACCTGCACCCAGGTGACGTCGTGGCACTCGGCATCGACGGCCTTGGCCGCGGGCAGCAGACCCTCGGGCAGGCGTGACGTTGGCACGTAGCACCACGAGCGAGTTTGCCGGGCTGCGCGCGATCGTCACCGGCGGCGCATCGGGCATCGGCCTGGCGACCGCCATGATGCTCGCCGAACGGGGTGCGACGGTGGCCAGTCTCGACTTGCAAGCCAGACGTCCCGGCCCCGCTCGTCGGCGTGCGCTGCGACGTCGGGGACGACAGCTCGGTCCGCGCCGCGGTGGCCGACGTTGTCGATCGCTTCGGCGGTCTCGACATCCTCGTCAACAACGCGGGGATCGGCTCCCAGGGCACGATCGCCGACAACCCCGACGAGGAGTGGCTGCGCAGCTACGAAATCAACGTGCTCGGCATCGTCCGCGTGACTCGGGCCGCCCTCGACGCCCTGCGCGATTCCGACCACGCGGCGATCGTCAACACGTGCTCGATCGCGGCGACCGCCGGGCTGCCGCAGCGCGCGTGCTACTCGGCCACGAAGGGCGCCGTGCTGGCGCTCACGAGAGCGATGGCGGCCGACCACGTGGGCGAAGGCATCCGCGTCAACTGCGTCAACCCCGGCACGGCCGACACACCGTGGGTCCAGCGGCTGCTCGACCAGGCCGACGACCCGGCGGCCGAGCGGGCCGCGTTGAACGCCCGCCAGCCGATGGGCCGGCTCGTCAGCGCCGAGGAGGTGGCCGCCGCGATCTGTTATCTCGCCAGCCCACTGGCCGCGAGCACCACCGGAACCGACCTCGCGGTCGACGGTGGCATGCACGGCCTCCGCGTGCGCCAGGCACCAGCTCCCACGACGGCCGAGCCGGCGACTTCCCAGCCCAACGTTCCGGCCGGGCAACCGCAGCAGCGCCTGGCGCTGCACACCCGCCTACGTCCCGACGCGATCGCCACCTACGAGGCTGAGCACGAGGTCATCCCGGCCGATCTCGACGCGGCCCTCCGTGACGCCGGGGTCACGTCGTGGCGCATCTGGCGCGACGGGGTCGACCTCTTCCACGACGTCGAGTGCGACGACATCGTCCGCATGTGGTCGTTCCTGGATCGGCACCCGGCCAACATCCCGTGGCAACAACAGATCTCGCGCCTCCTCGATCTGAACGTCGACTACTCCACCGGCGACAGCGCCCTGCATCTGGTGTGGGAACTGCCGGCCGAGCCGGCGGAGTAGAGCGCCGTGAGCACGGCTGGCGACCTCCGCCGGCCCGTCAACGTCCCGCGGGTCGGGTTCGGCGCCGCCACACTGGGCAACCTCTACACGGCGATGACGGACGAGGTGGCCGACGCCACGGTGAACGCGGCATGGAATGCCGGCATCCGCTACTTCGACACCGCTCCGCACTACGGCCTCGGCCTCTCTGAGGAGCGCCTCGGCCGAGCGCTGCGGCGGCGGCCACGCGACGAGTACGTGGTGTCGACAAAGGTCGGCCGGGTGCTCGACGACGGCCACGCACCGCAGTCCGACCTCGACTCGCTGTTCGCCGTCACGTCCAGTCGCCGGCGCCGGTGGGACTTCAGTGCCAACGGCGTCTACCGCTCGCTCGACGACAGCCTCACCCGACTCGGCCTTGACCGCGTCGACGTCGCGCTCGTCCACGACCCCGACAGCCACGTGTCCCAGGCCATCACTGAGGCGATCCCCGCCCTGTGTCGCCTTCGCGAGCAAGGCGCGATCAACGCGGTCGGCGTCGGCGTGAATGACACCGACGCCGCGGTCAGGCTCGCCGCCGAGTGCGACATCGACGTCGTCCTCATCGCCGGGCGCTACACGCTCCTCGACCAGCAAGCGGCGGCGCGGTTGCTTCCGTTCTGCGCGCAGCGGGGGATCGCCGTCATCACCGCCGGCGTGTTCAACTCCGGACTCCTCGCCACCACCGCGCCGGCGCCCGGCGCGACGTTCGACTACGCGGCGGCGCCCGTGCCGGTCGTCGAGCGCACACGTGCGATCGCCGCCGTGTGCGCCGAACACGGGATCGAGCTCCCCGAGGCCGCGGTCCGCTTCGCGGGCGAGCACCCGGCCATCGCCTCCGTGCTCATCAGCGGCCGCACGCCCGCCGAGATCGAGGAGAACACGGGGCGGATCGCACGCGCCGAGGCCCGCGGTGACGAGGCCTGGGACGCCTTGTGGGCCGACCTCGTCCATCGCGGCCTCATCGATCGCTTGCCGGCGCGATGACTCACCCACACCGGGACACATCGGATGTCTCTGGGGCAATTCGGCCCATCGCTGCTCGTCGCCGCTGTGGATAGCCGTCGGCACCCGATCTTTCTTGCAACAGACATCGGGTGTCTGAGCTATGCTCGTGTGACGCTCAGCGAAGGGGGAAGCGGGGGGCGACGTGGCGACGATCATCGGAGCTGACACATTCGACGTTCGGTTCCCGACCTCGGTGATGCTCGACGGATCGGACGCGATGAACCCGGACCCGGACTACTCGGCCGCGTACCTCGTGCTGCGCACCGATGTCGACGGTCTGGCCGGCCACTCCTTCGCGTTCACGATCGGGCGTGGCAACGAAATCCAGCGGGTGGCCATCGACGCCTTCGCCGACGTCGTTCTCGGCCGTTCGGTCGACTCCGTGATCGCCAGCCCCGGTGAGTTGTGGTCGGCGACCGTCGGCGACTCGCAGTTTCGCTGGCTGGGCCCGGAGAAGGGGGTCGTCCACATGGCGGCGGGCGCATTGCTCAACGCCGTGTGGGACCTGCGCGCTCGAGTTTCCGGTCGGCCGCTGTGGCTGCTCCTCGCCGAGATGGACCCGGCTGAGGTGGTCGAGGCAGTGCCCTTCGACCACATCGAGGATGCCATCACTCCCGATGACGCGTTGGCGATTCTGCGTGAACGCGCCACGACACGCGCCGACCGGATCGAAACGCTGTTGCGCGACGGATACCCGGCCTACACGACCACCCCGGGCTGGCTGGGTTACAGCGACGAGAAGATGACCAGGCTCGCCAAGCAGGTCGTTGCCGATGGCTTCCGCCAGATCAAGCTCAAGGTCGGTGCCGATCTCGATGATGACGTTCGACGCACCCGCCTTGCTCGGGAGGCGATCGGCGACGCGGTCGCCCTCGCCGTCGACGCCAACCAGGTGTGGGCGGCACACGAGGCCGGATCGTGGATCAACGCCCTCGAGCCGGCCCGCCTGGCATGGGTCGAGGAGCCCACTCACCCCGACGACGTGCTCGGGCACAAACGCATCCGCGCCGAGGTGCGGCCGATTCCGATCGCCACCGGCGAGCACTGCGCCAACCGGGTGATGTTCAAGCAGTTCCTGCAGGCCGACGCGATCGACGTCGTCCAGGTCGACGCCACGCGTGTGGGCGGTGTCAACGAGAACCTGGCGATCATGCTGCTCGCGGCAAAGTTCGACAGGCCGGTGTGCCCTCACGCTGGCGGGGTCGGGCTGTGCGAGCTCGTTCAGCACCTGGCGATGTTCGACTACATCGGAATCGCCGGCTCGATGGAGGGTCGCTCGATCGAATACGTCGACCATCTCCACGAGCACTTCGTCGACCCCGTGCGCATCGTCGACGGGCGCTATCGGGCACCGGCTCGCCCGGGGATGTCGGCGGAGATGGTCGCCGCCGATCGCCTCGCCTACAGCTATCCCGACGGCGTGAAGTGGAGAGGCACGAGTTGATGGCGGCGATGGAATTGGATCACGATAGAGAGTTTCTACAGCGACGGATACAACGGCAATAGGAAAGGAACATTCGTGAAGATGAAGAAATTCATGGCTCTTGCCAGTGGCCTGGTGCTAGTCGCCTCCGGCACGGGCAACCTGGCGACTGCCCAAAGTGGCGAATTTGACGGTGTCGAGGTGAACCTCGTGACGTTCACGGGTCCGCAAATCGCTGAACCGCTGCAACGGCGGGCACCGGAGTTCAACGAATTGACCGGTGCTCAG
The DNA here is from genome assembly GCA_963786985.1 of Ilumatobacteraceae bacterium. Lineage (GTDB taxonomy): Bacteria > Actinomycetota > Acidimicrobiia > Acidimicrobiales > Ilumatobacteraceae > Desertimonas. The sequence continues at coordinate 15,297 of CAWBBL010000002.1, forward strand.
GTCAATGTAATAACCGTACCATTTGCCGACCTGTTTCAGAGCATTCTCACGGACCAGCTGACTGGCACAAACAGCTACGACGCGTTCGTGTTCGCGCCGCAGTGGATGGTCGACTACCTATCCGGAGGAGTCCTGGAAGACATCACCGACCGTGTCAACAACGACCCAGACTTGGAGTGGGACGATGTGGGTCAATTCTTCCGTGAGTTCAGCGCCACCTTCGAAGGAAGTACCTACACCATTCCTCTAGACGGGGACTTCCACATGGTCTATTACCGCACCGACGTACTCGAGGAGCTCGGTATGGATCCACCGCAAACTTGGGATGACTATTTGGCAATCGCCGAAGCTGCCAACGGACAAGACATGAACGGCGATGGGTCAGGCGACTTCGGGTCGTGCATTTCCAAGGTGCGAGCGGCGACAGGCGTACTGGTGGATCACGTCGATCGCCGCGCCCTTCATTCAGACTCAGGGCACGTCAGAAGGTGCGTTCTTCGATTCGGAGACGTTCGAGCCGCTGGTGAACAACCCCGGCTTCATCCGCGCGCTGGAGATCTACCAGGCGACCAACGAGTTCGGTCCGCCCGACGAGCAAAACCTTGACGTGGGGGGCACCCGTGCCCTGTGGCAGGCGGGTCGCTGTGCGCTGACGCTCGACTGGGGGGACATCGGGACGCTGGCGATCGATCCTGAAGCATCGATCGAGGCCGTTCAGACCGGCACCGGCGCGATCATCGCCCCCGGCTCGACCGAGGTGCTCGACCGCGAAACCAACGAACTGGTGCCGTGCGATGAACAGACCTGTCCCTACGCCACCGACGGTGTAAACCATGCGCCGTTCGCGTCGTTCGGTGGGTGGTCGGGCGGAATCAGCGCTGCGGCGTCCGACGAGGTCAAGGACGCCGCCTATGCATTCCTCTCCTACATGTCCCAACCGGCGCAGTCCAACGTCGACGTCACGATCGGTGCGTCGGGCTTCAATCCCTATCGCACTTCGCAGTTCGAGAACCTCCAGCCGTGGCTGGATGCCGGATTCACCGACGAAGGTGCGGCGAACTACCTCGGCGCCATTCAGGACAGCCTGAACAGCCCGAACATGGTGCTCGACCTGCGCATCCCGCAAAACGCCCGATACCAACAGGTGATCCTCGACACGGTGCTCAGCCAGTTCCTGGCGGGCGAGTTCACCCCAGAGGAAGCCGCCCAAGAGATCTTCGACCAATGGGAAGGGGTGACCGAGGAGCTGGGCCGCGAAGACCAACTTGCGGCGTACCTCGGCACGCTGGGCACGATCACCGGCGGCGACTAGTCACTTCTCAACGCAGGGGCTCTCGTTGCCCTGACGGACCCCGTTCCGTCAGGGCGGCGGCCCCGGTGGTCGAACCGTGATGCAACCGAGATCCGCCACACGAGACGCCAACGGCGCCGCGGCCACCGACGGTATCGATCCGGCTGGCCCTGACGCACTGACTCGTCCGCCGCGCCTGTCGGCGCGTCTCGCCGCATGGCTCGAGGCGTCCCCGCGGTACGTCTACCTCTTGCCGGCGATCGGGATCGTCCTGTTCCTCTCGATCTTCCCGCTCATCGTTTCGCTCTACCTCTCGTTGGCGAGCATTCGCCTTGTGCGAGGTGGGTTCGAAATTCGGTTTGTCGGACTCGACAACTACCGAAGGCTCTTTGTCGGGGATACGCAGCGGCACTTCCTCGGTCGATTCGGTGACTACAACCTGCTCACGTTGACCATCTTGACGTTCGTCCTCGCCGTGTTGATCTTCTTGATCGCGCGGTACATAGCGAACAACGGCTTCAAACTGTTCGGAACGTCGCTCCGAGTCCTCACCGCGATCATCGCCTTCGGCCTGATCTGGCTCGTCGTCATGACCTATTTGAGCGGCGGCCTACCGGGCACGCTCGTCGTGACGATGACGTTTGTCTTTGTCGGCGTCGTCGTTCAGTTCCTGCTCGGACTGGGCCTCGCCTTGCTCGTCACCCAGAACCTCCGTGGAAAGCGATTCTTTCGGGTCGTGTTCTTGCTGCCGATGATGATCACGCCCGTCGGCATTGGGTTCCTTTTTCGGATGATGACGGACACCTTGCAGGGGCCCATCGCACCGCTGTGGGTTGCCTTGGGGTTGGAAGAATTCTCATGGACGCAGACGGCCTTCGGAGCGCGTTCGGCGGTGATCATCGGCGACACCTGGCAGTGGACGCCATTCATCTTCATCGTTCTCCTGGCGGCCCTCGAGGGAGTACCGCGCGAGCCGATTGAAGCGGCGCTGGTGGATGGCGCGAACGAGTGGCAAGCGTTCCGATACGTGCTCGTGCCATATCTCATGCCTGTAAGCCTGACGGTGATCATGATCCGCATCATCGAGGGCTTCAAGATCATTGATATGCCGCAGGTCCTCACCCGCGGTGGTCCCGGAACAGCGACCGAGTCGGTGACGCTCCAGGCGTACAACTCGTGGCGAGCGCTCGATCTCGGCGGCTCGGCGGCGATGGCCTACATGTTGCTCTTCGTGGTGACGTTCTCTGCCGTCGTCTTTGTCAACTTCGTCCGCAAGCGCGTCCTGGAGCATCCGTAGTGCGAAAATGGTTCACACCTTCAAGTCCACTCGGCCTTTCTCCGGCGCGGAAAGCCACCTCCTACTGCCTGTTGATCTTCTGGTCGGTCATCGTACTCTTCCCTTTTTACTGGCTGTTGACGACCGCCTTCAAGCTACCGATCGATGTGAGTAGCGGGCCAAAATATCTACCATTTGGCGACTTCCAGCCGTCGCTCAACGCGTGGGACGAGATGCGCGACTTCATCCCACGGCCTTACAGGAATACGGTGGTCGTCGGTGTCGTGAGTTCGCTTCTCGCCCTTTTCATCGGTTCGTTCGCGGCGTATGCGCTCCTACGCTTCAAGTACCGGCCGCGAATTGGAATGGTGGCGGTCTTCATTCTTTGCGGTTCCCTGGCGGTCGCTCTTGTCGTGATCGCCGGGGTGTACTGGTGGGCGGCCGTGCTGATCGCCGGCGTCCTCTTTCTGGCTGCGTTGGCAACGATTGGTAAACGCTTCAAAGCGGCGTTGGCCAACGACGACATCGCCTTCTGGCTGATCGCCCAGCGGATGCTGCCACCGGTGGCGGTCATCCTGCCGATCTTCATGATGTTCCAGCAGCTCGGTCTGCTCGACACGCTGTGGGCGTTGATCACGGTCTATACCGCGACGAGCCTCCCCCTCGTGGTCTGGTTCATGCGCGACTACTTCCTGTCGATCCCGATGGAGCTCGAGGAGAGCGCATTCATCGACGGGGCTTCCCGGCTGCAGGTTGTCCTGAGAATCGTTCTGCCACTGTCCGTCCCGGGTCTTGTCGCCACGTTCCTGATCGTTCTGACATTCGCCTGGAACGAGTTGATCTTCGCGATCTTCCTGACGCGCGGCGATTCGCAGACGATGCCGGTGCTCGTGGTGGCACAGAATGCGACGCGCGGCCCGCAATGGTGGAACATCTCGCTGCTCGTGCTGCTGATGGTTGCGCCGATCGTCATCGTGGCAGTGGTGCTGGAGCGCTACATCGCCAAAGGCATTTTGCTGGGGGCGGTGAAGGGCTGAGCCACCTGAACCATGCGTTACTGTGCCGCCGTCGAACAGCCGATCGAGACCTCCCGACACCGGCGATGAGCAGGACCGACGACGCCATCGCGTCGATCAAGCAGATGATCGTCGCCGGCGAGTTGAAACCCGGCGACCGGCTGCCTCGAGAGCCCGACCTGGCCAAGCGCCTCGACCTGTCACGCAACACGCTTCGGGAGGCGGTACGGGCGCTCTCCCTCATCCGCGTCCTCGACGTCCGCCGAGGCGACGGCACGTACGTCACAGACCTCGACCCGGCGACGCTGCTCGAGACGTTTACCTTCCTCGTCGACCTGCACCACACCGACAACGTGCTGCACTTCTTCCACGTCCGTCGACTACTGGAGCCGGAAGCCACGGCGATCGCCGCCGCGGTCATGAGCGACGAGGACGCCGCCGGACTGCAACACCACCTCGACACCGTCGGCGACAACCCGAGCGTTGACGACCTCGTCGCCAACGACGTCATTTTCCATCGCCGAATTGCCGAGGTGGCCGGCAACCCGGTCCTGACCGCTCTGCTCGAGAGCCTCACGGGCGTCACGCAGCGGGCACGCCTGTGGCGCGGGTTCGCCGAGGCTGGGGCGGTCGAGCGGACGCTCACCGAGCATCGCGCCATCGCCACGGCCATCACCAACCACGAGCCGGAGCTGGCCCGGGCGGTGGCGATCACCCATGTGATCGGGTTGGAGATGTTCCTCCGCCGCGAGCTGCACACGAGATAGACACGCAGCGCTCGGCCTCGCGGCGCGGACCGGGGGTCAGCGCCGGCTGCTCAGCGCGCAGACGGAGTCGGCAAGCGCGGCGACACCTACGCGGATCGCCTCCTCGGTGCTTGCCAGCGAGATCCGCATCCAACCCTCACCCTCGTCGCCGAAGGCGGTGCCGGGGGCTACAGCGACGTGGTGGTGACGCAGGAGGTTGATGGCCAGGTCATGCGACGTGATGCCGGCCTCGCGCACGTCGATCCACAGGTCAGAACGCGCCCCCGGCCGCACGCACCCGAGCGACCGCTCCGCCGCCACGGCCACGGCGATCTCGAGTCGCAGGCGATACGCGGCCAGCATGTCGGCGACGCATTGCTGTGGTCCGGTCACGGCGGCGAGAGCGGCGTGCTGCGCCACGGCGTTGACGCACGAGATCAGCGGCTCC
>CAWBBL010000003.1:0-46001 GCA_963786985.1 Ilumatobacteraceae bacterium
TTGACGACCGCCTTCAAGCTACCGATCGATGTGAGTAGCGGGCCAAAATATCTACCATTTGGCGACTTCCAGCCGTCGCTCAACGTGTGGCACGAGATGCGCGACTTCATCCCACGGCCTTACAGGAATACGGTGGTCGTCGGTGTCGTGAGTTCGCTTCTCGCCCTTTTCATCGGTTCGTTCGCGGCGTATGCGCTCCTACGCTTCAAGTACCGGCCGCGAATTGGAATGGTGGCGGTCTTCATTCTTTGCGGTTCCCTGGCGGTCGCTCTTGTCGTGGTCGCCGGGGTGTACTGGTGGGCGGCCGTGCTGATCGCCGGCGTCCTCTTTCTGGCCGCGTTGGCAACGATTGGTAAACGCTTCAAAGCGGCGTTGGCCAACGACGACATCGCCTTCTGGCTGATCGCCCAGCGGATGCTGCCACCGGTGGCGGTCATTCTGCCGATCTTCATGATGTTCCAGCAGCTCGGTCTGCTCGACACGCTGTGGGCGTTGATCACGGTCTATACCGCGACGAGCCTCCCCCTCGTGGTCTGGTTCATGCGCGACTACTTCCTGTCGATCCCGATGGAGCTCGAGGAGAGCGCATTCATCGACGGGGCTTCCCGGCTGCAGGTTGTCCTGAGAATCGTTCTGCCACTGTCCGTCCCGGGTCTTGTCGCCACGTTCCTGATCGTTCTGACATTCGCCTGGAACGAGTTGATCTTCGCGATCTTCCTGACGCGCGGCGATTCGCAGACGATGCCGGTGCTCGTGGTGGCACAGAATGCGACGCGTGGCCCGCAATGGTGGAACATCTCGCTGCTCGTGCTGCTGATGGTTGCGCCGATCGTCATCGTGGCAGTGGTGCTGGAGCGCTACATCGCCAAAGGCATTTTGCTGGGGGCGGTGAAGGGCTGAGCCACCTGAACCATGCGTTACTGTGCCGCCGTCGAACAGCCGATCGAGACCTCCCGACACCGGCGATGAGCAGGACCGACGACGCCATCGCGTCGATCAAGCAGATGATCGTCGCCGGCGAGTTGAAACCCGGCGACCGGCTGCCGCGGGAGCCCGACCTGGCCAAGCGCCTCGACCTGTCACGCAACACGCTGCGGGAGGCGGTACGGGCGCTCTCCCTCATCCGCGTCCTCGACGTCCGCCGAGGCGACGGCACGTACGTCACCGACCTCGACCCGGCGACGCTGCTCGAGACGTTTACCTTCCTCGTCGACCTGCACCACACCGACAACGTGCTGCACTTCTTCCACGTCCGTCGACTACTGGAGCCGGAAGCCACGGCGATCGCCGCCGCGGTCATGAGCGACGAGGACGCCGCCGGACTGCAACACCACCTCGACACCGTCGGCGACAACCCGAGCGTTGACGACCTCGTCGCCAACGACGTCATCTTCCATCGCCGAATTGCCGAGGCGGCCGGCAACCCGGTGCTGACCGCTCTGCTCGAGAGCCTCACGGGCGTCACGCAGCGGGCGCGCCTGTGGCGCGGGTTCGCCGAGGCTGGGGCGGTCGAGCGGACGCTCACCGAGCATCGCGCCATCGCCACGGCCATCACCAACCACGAGCCGGAGCTGGCCCGGGCGGCGGCGATCACCCATGTGATCGGGTTGGAGATGTTCCTCCGCCGCGAGCTGCACACGAGATAGACACGCAGGCTCGGTTGATGCTCGCGGCGCGGACGGGGCTCAGCGCCGGCCGCTCAGCGCGCAGACGGAGTCGGCAAGCGCGGCGACACCTACGCGGATCGCCTCCTCGGTGCTTGCCAGCGAGATCCGCATCCAACCCTCACCCTCGTCGCCGAAGGCGGTGCCGGGGGCTACAGCGACGTGGTGGTGACGCAGGAGGTTGATGGCCAGGTCATGCGACGTGATGCCGGCGTCGCGCACGTCGATCCACAGGTAGAACGCGCCCCCGGCCGCACGTACCCGAGCGACCGCTCCGCCGCCACCGCCACGGCGAGCGTCGAGTCGCAGGCGATACGCGGCCAGCATGTCGGCGACGCATTGCTGTGGTCCGGTCACGGCGGCGAGCGCGGCGTGCTGCGCCACGGCGTTGACGCACGAGATCAGCGGCTCCTGAACCTTGGCGAGGTGGCCGGCGAGCACGCGCGGCACCACCGCGTAGCCGACCCGCCAGCCGGTCATCGCGTAGGACTTGGAGAAGCTGTAGACGGTGATCACCGCCGCCTCGTGGCCGAGCGACGCCGGGCTGACGAGCGGGGCGTCGAACGTCAACTCGTCGTAGCACTCGTCGGACAGCACCCACAGGTCGTACCTGGCCGCGACGTCGAGCAGGGCGACGAGGTCGGCGCTGTCGAGCACCACGCCGAGCGGATTCGATGGCGAGTTCAGCAGCAGCGCTCGGGTTCGGTGCGTCACGAGCGAGCGCACCTCGTCGGCGTCGGGACGGAAGCCGTTCTCGGGCCGCAGCCGGTAGAACACCGGTCGAGCGCGCAACAGGTCGGCCATCATCCGGAAGTTGGGCCAACCCGGGTCGGGAAGCAGGATCTCGTCGCCGGGGGACAGCACGGTTGCCAGCGATGCGTACAGCGCCTCGACAGCACCGGCACCGACGACGATCCCGCTCGCATCGGCATCGACATGATTGCGGTCACGAACTTTGGCGGCCAGCGCCTCGCGGAGTTGAACTACCCCGGCGTTGGGCGTGTAACGCGTGGCGCCGTTCATCGCCGCAGCGGCAGCCGCTTCGCAGATGTGTCGAGGCGTGTCGAAGTTCGGCTCACCCACCTCGAGGTGCACGACGTCGCCGAGCTCCCACGCCAGATCCATGATCTCGCGAATGCCCGAGCGCGGCATGGCGGCGATGTGTTCCGCCGGCACTGGCATGTCAGCGCCGCTCCCCGAGCCGCAACACACGGGCCGCGTTGTCACCCATCACCGCTGCCCGCTCGTCGGCGGTCGCCTCGGGGAAGAAGTGATCGACGAGCGATTGCAGCGCACCGTAACCCGGGACCTCCTGGATCCACGGCCAGTCCGATGCCCAGAGGAGCCGGTCGAGGCCGTACGCCCGGCCGATCTCCCGCACCGTGTGGTCGAGGTCGGAATACGGAGGCGGCTGGTGGGAGAACGCGTACTGACCGGAGAACATCACCGACACCCCGGCGAACTCGGAGAGTTGCAGTGCGACCGCTCAGCGTCGGCGGTGGCAGCTCGGTCTCGATGCGGGGTCGACCGTGCTCGTCGACGTCGTACGCCCGTGGGCAGAAGCCGAGGTGGTTGAGCACGACTCGCAGCTCGGGCACCTCGCGCAGCGCCAACGACAGCAGCGGCAGCTGGTCGGGCGGGCCGTAGAACCAGAGCACCATGCCGAGCTCGGCCAGTGTTGCCAGCAGCGGCAACCGCTCGAGGTCACTGGCCCGCCGGGCATCCGCCCGCCCCAGTCGACCGAGCCGCAGCCCCACGAGGCCAAGCTCGCGGTGCCGGCGCCGCGTCGATGCAACGGGATCTGGGTCGGCGTCGTCGAGCACGCCGACGCCGCAAAACCGATCGGGAAAGCGGTCGAGCAGCACCGCCAGGTACTGGTCGTGATGGTCCAGTGGAACGACCACCGCGCGGTCGACGCCATGACGATCCATCACCTCGAGGAACGGTTCCGCCGGGGAGCGGAGGTCGGGCGGGTAGAGCGGATGCACGCCGCGCGGGTACTCGGCCGACTGTCGCTCGAACAGGTGCAGATGGGCGTCGACGATCATCGTCTCACCTGCGAATCCGCGGACCGATGCTGCGAGGATAATCATCCGCACCATCGCCTCGCCGACCGTCACGAGACGCGGCCTGGTCATGCCGCACGCTCCCGTCTGGTCGTGAACAGCGCCACCGCCAGCACGATCACCGCCCCACGCACGAGGCCCTGGTTGTACTGCGACACGCGCATCATGTTGAGGCTGTTGTCGACGAGTGTCAGCAACACCGCCCCACCGACCGCTCCGAGCACGCGGCCGCGCCCGCCGGCGAGCGAGGCGCCGCCCACGACAACGGCGGTGATCGCCGCCAGTTCGAGTCCGTCGCCGGTCGTCGGGGCGCCGACCCCAGCGCGAATCACCAGCGCCAGACCTGCCGTCACGGCGAACATCGAGCAGGAGATCATCGATGCGAACACGATCGGCGTCGACGAGATGCCGGCCCGGCGGGTCACCTCGCGGTCGCCGCCGAAGGCGATCAGGCGCAGGGCGAACCGAGCGTTGCGGATCCACAGCGTCGTCAGCACCACGATCCCGAGCGTCACGAGGAACACGTACGGGAATGGGCCGACGGCCTCGTACGCCCACGTCACCACCGACGCCGGCACGCTGCCGCGACCGCGCACCGTGTAGGCGAGGACGAGACCCTCGAGGATCGAGAACATTCCCAGCGTGACGATGAACGGCTCGATCCGGAAGCGGACGATGATGAGTGCGTTGACCGCACCCACCGTCACGCCGATCAGGTAGGCGAGCGACACGGCGACAACGAACTTGCCGAAGTCGCCGTCGGCGATCCCAGAGATGAGCACGGCCGAAAGCTTCGCCACCGCACCGACCGACAGGTCGATCCCTCCGGCGAGCACGGCGATCAGCATCCCGATCGACGCGATGACCAGTACCGGCACCTGGCCGAGATAGTTCTCGATGTTCTTCGACGTGAGGAAGCCGTCGGAGTTCAACGTGGCGTAGGCGGCGAGGCCGAGGACCACGAACCACACTGCGTACCCCTCACCGACCGCCCAGCGCATCCGATCGAGAAGCGGATCGAAGCGCCGCTCCACCGCCGCATGCGTCATGGTCACGAGAGCCCTCCCGTGGCGGCAGCGAGCGCCGACCCCTCGTCGACGTCGTCGCCGTTGAGCTCGCCGACGATGTCGCCGTCGCGCATGATCATGATCCGGTCGGTCAGGGCGACGAGGTCCTCGAACTCCGACGACACGGCAATCACCGCCGCGCCGCGCGCGGCGACGGACTTGACGATCTCGAGGATCTCCGCCTTGGCCCCGACGTCGACGCCGCGCAGCGGCTCGTCGAGGAGCAGCACCCGCGGCTCGGTCGCCAGGCACCGCCCGAGGACCACCTTTTGCTGGTTCCCGCCGGACAGCGACTGCACGCTCGCCCCGGTGTCGACGACCTTGATGCCGAGCTGGGCGACGAGGCCTGCGGCCACCCTGGCCAGCCGCCCCCGCCGCTGGACCCCTCGCGAGGAGTACCGCGACAACACGGACAATGTGAGGTTGTCGGTCGTGCTCCGTTCGAGCACGAGGCCGAACCGCTTCCGGTCCTCGGGCACGAGCACGAACCCCCTGGCCATCGATCGCCGGGCCGCGCCCAACCGGACTTCGGCACCGTCGACCGTGACCCGTCCTTCCGCAACCGGCTCGAGCCCGGCGAGGGCGCGCAGCAGCCGGGATCGTCCCGAACCGGTGAGGCCGGCGACGCCGACGATCTCACCGGCACCCACGTCGAACGACACGCCGTCGCTCGACGATCCCGGGAGTTGGAGCCCGCTGACCTCGAGCACCGGTCGCCCGCCGCGGCTGGCCGGCGTCGGCTCGAACATCGCCAGCCGGCGTCCGAGCATCGCCTCGATCAGGTCGTGCCGTGACAAGCCGGCCATCTGTCGATGCAGGACGCAGTGGCCGTCACGCATCACCGCCACGTCGTCGGCCAGCCGCACCACTTCGTCGAGGCGGTGCGTGATGTAGATGATCGCGATGCCTGCGTCGCGTAGACGGTCGACGAGCGCGCACAGCCGGTCCAGCTCACCGCGGCCGAGCACCGCCGACGGCTCGTCGAGGATCAGCAGTCGGGCATCGCGGGCGAGCGCCTTGCCGATCTCGACGAGTTGCTGCTGCACGACCGGCAGCGTCCGCACCTTGGCGTCAACGGCCACCGAGTCGGCGCCAAGGCGGGCGAGGATCTCCCGGGCCCGGCGACGCATGACGACTCGTCGCAGCCACGGCCCCGATGACGGCTCCAGTCCGAGGAACAGGTTCTCCGCCACGGTGAGCTCGGGAACCAGGCTGAGCTCCTGGTAGACGGCGACGATCCCGTGGGCGAGGGCGGTCGCCGGCGAGGACAGCACGATCGGCTCCCCATCGACTTCGATCGCCCCGGCGTCCGGCGCCAGGACGCCGGCCATGATCGAGATCAGCGTCGACTTGCCGGCGCCGTTCTGGCCGATGAGCCCGAGTACGCGACCCGCCGGTACATCGAGGTCGACACTGTCGAGCGCCCGGCTGCCACCGAACGCCTTGCCGATCCCGCGGGCGCGGAGGACGGGCACCCGCCCGTCCTCCGCGCCCGGGTCGACGGCCGGTTCAGCAGAGCTCAAGCTCGGCGAGGAGCTCATCGCTCAGGTTGGAGGCCGGCAGCCACAGATCGTCGCTGCACTCCGGCTCGACGTAGTCGGCGATCTGCGTGTCGTCGAAGATCGGTACCTCGACGTTGATGAACGACTGCAGCGTCTCGCCGTTGAGCGCGGAGACCGCGGCGTCGAGGCAGGCCGCCGAGTGCGTCGGCGGGTAACCGACGGCTGCAAAGCGGACGTCGTGCTCGTCGGCCAGCTTCAAGAACCCGTTGATCGGCTCGCCGGTCACCGGGGGTACCTCGAGCCCGCGCTCGGCGTACACCTGGATCGTCCCGATGGCACCGAACCCGCTGTCGGACCACACCGCGTCGATCTCGTCACCGAACCGAGTCACGAGCTGCTCCATGATCGTCTTCGCCTCCGTCGGCGACCAGTTGGTGTACTGCTCGTCGAGGATCTCGATGTCGGGGTACTGGGCGAAGACCTCCTTGGCACCCTCCTCCCGCGCCGTTGCGGTCGGCACGCCAGGGATCCCCTTGAGCATCACGATCGAGCCTTCGTAGTCGATCTCGTGGGCGATCCACTCCGCGTAGAGGGCACCGTTGAGCCGGTTGTCGCGGTCCACCCGGGCCACGTACTGGTCGGTGTCGACCGTTCCCGTGCAGATGATGACCGGCAGCCCTTGCGCCGCGGCACGCTCGACCGGGGCGGTCACCGCCGGTCCCATCGGGGTCACGATCAGGGCGTCGATGTCCTGCGCCAGCAGGTCGTTGATGTCGTTGACCTGCTTGTCCTCCCGGCCGTCGGCACCGGCGTAGGCCAACTCGACACCGAGTTCGTCGGCGTGCGCCTTCATTGTCTCGTCGTAGATCGTGGCCCAGGAGTTCGTCGGCCCCTGCGACGCGAAGCCGATCGTGTACGGCCCCTCCTGCTGGTACTCGGCCGTGTCGACCTCGGTGATGCCGAGGTCGGTCGGCTCGAGGCCGGGGTTCTCGAGTCCGAGCAACGCCCAGTCGTCGGACCACGCCGCCTGCAACGAGTTCTCGGAGCCGCCCTCGGTCCCGTCGGTGCTGGTGCTCGCGCTCGCGTACTGCGACGTCCCGGCGACGAAAGCGACTGCGGCCGCAGCCGCCACCGCCCGCCTCGCCAGCCGCCGGTCGTGACGTGTACATGTCCTCATGTCATCTCCCCTTGTCTCCCGTGTCGGGTCTCCTCGGGTGGCTCGGCCACCCCTGTTCGTCCCGGGCCCGGCGCCCGAGCACTCGACTGTCGCCGTCATCGGCGACCCCTCGCCGCTTGCTGCACGGCGACGGCGACGACGATGACGGACCCCTTCACCACCAGTTGCAACCAGGCGTCGGCACCGCTGAGCACGATCAGGTTGAGCAGGCAGGCGATCGTGGCCGCGCCGACCATCGAGCGGCCGATCCCACCGCGGCCACCGGTGAGGGCGGCGCCACCAACGACGGCGGCGGCGATCGAGTCGAGGTCGTAGCCCTGCCCGATGTACTGGTCGACGTAGCCGACGTAGCCGGCGAGCAACAGCCCGCCGATGACGGCGCACAATGAACACACGACGAACGACACGGTGACGACGGCGCCGACCGGCACCCCGGCGACGCGAGCCGCGCCGGAGTTCGCGCCGGTGCTGTACGTCCAACGGCCGTACGTGGTCGACCGCATCAGGAATGCCGTCACCGCTCCGAGGATCACCGCGACGACGAGGGGGACCGGTACACCGACCCACCGGGTCTGGCCCACGGTCGTGAGTGCCGACGGCAGCGTCCCGCTGGGCACACCCCTTGTCCACGCGGTCTGCACACCTTCGATGAGGATCAACGTTGCCAACGTGGCGACGAACGGCGGCACGCGACGGCCCACAACCAAGCCGGCGTTCAGCAGCCCGACCACCGCACCGAATCCCAGACAGAGGGCGAGGGCGGCGAGCAACCGCACGTCGTCGCCGTCGCTCACCCGGGCCACGATCACCATCGCGAAGGCCATCACGGCGCCGACCGACAGATCGATGGCCCCGGCGATGAGCACGATCGTCTGACCGATCGTGATCACGGCCAGGATGGCGACCTGGCGGCCGACTGTCGTCAGGTTGGATGCGCGGTAGAAGTCGGGAGCGATGACGGCGGCGACGAGCAGCACAACGAGCAGGCCGGCGAAGGGAGCGATCGCCTCGCGGTCGACACGACCGACGTCGAAGCGGCGAACGCTCACCGTCGCGGTCACTGAAGGGTCCTCGTTTCGATGCGAGCGACCGGAGCGCCAGCGGAGGGAGCGGCCAGACACGGCCTGCGTGGCCGAGGAACGCAGTGAAGGGTCACTGATGCTCGCCCTCGCAGAACTCGCGCGCGAGTGTCCGGTACACATCGACAGCCTGCCGCAATCCGCGCAGCGACACGCGCTCGTCAGCGGTGTGGGCCCTCTCCAGCAGACCTGGGCCGAGCCCGGGCAGCGTCGGAATGCCGGCCAGTCCCTGCAACCAGCACGCGTCGGTCGTGCCCGGAAACGCTCCGGTCGGCGGCGCCGACCCGAGCACCGCCTCGAGCGCGGCTCGAGCGGCGGTGACGATCGGGGCGTCGACCGGCACCTCGGTGGCGGGGAGCCAGTCGCGCGGCGCCGGCTCGAACCGGTACTCCGCGCGCAGCCCCGGGCGCTCGGCGCGGGCCCGGTCCAGGAAGCGGTCGAGGTCGGCTTCCAGCTGCGGGCGGTCCATGCCGGGCAGCAGTCGGACGTCGACGGCGAACGACGCCTTGCCCGGCACGACACCGAAGCCGACGCCGCCCTCGATTCGGACGCCGGCGTTGACCGTCGGACGCAGCCCGGACATCGACGGATTGAAACTCGGGTGGAACAGATCGGCGAAGCGCACGAGCAGCCGGGCACATTCCTGGGTGGCGCTCACGAACCCCTTCGAGTCGGACAGGCTCGAGTGGCCCTGGTCGCCGTAGACGTCGATCGAGAAGTTGGCGATACCGCGACTGATCGTCTGCAGCTCATCCCAGTCGCGGTCGATACCGCCGGGTTCGCCGATCACGATGGCGTCAGCGCGCACCGCGCCGGATTCGGCCAGGTACCGCGATCCATAGGCCGACCCATGCTCCTCGTCGGCGGTGAACACGAGCGACAGCCGCCCAGCGGTTGGGCCGTCTGCTGCGAGCTCGGCGGCCGCGAGAAGCATCGCCGCCACCGCACCCTTCATGTCGCAGGCGCCGAGTCCGTAGAGGTGGCCGTCGTCGACGCGCCCGACGAACGGGTCGCTCGACCACACCGCGTCGCCCACCGGTTTCGTGTCGAGGTGACCGCTGAGCGCGAGCTGGCGTCCGCCGGCTCCGAAGTCGAGGTCGACGATGAGGTTGGGACGGCTCGGCTCGGCGGCGAGCACTCGAGGCGCGGGCAGGCCCAGCTCGATGCAGATCTCGGTGACGACGCCGGCGACGGCGCGCTCGTCACCAGGCGGGTTGGGGCTCGGCGCGGCGACGAGTCGCTCGGTCAACTCGACCACGTCGGACCGCCGCATCCCGGCGGTCATCGCCGGACGCCTCCGGCTCGGTCCAGTTCACCAGCCCTCGGCGCTCGTCCGTCCTTGCGATCGGTTTGGACCACCATTCCAAAGTCGGGCCAACCCTACGGTTGGGCGTCGACAAGCGTCAAACGACACGCCCGGCGACGGCGACGCCGGGCGACCGGTCGAGTCAGGTCAGTCGTGGTAGCGCGGCGCCCAGTCCACGCCCTGCCACGTCCATGTCCGCACGGGCCGCAGGCGGAACAGCCAGCGCGGCTTGTCGAGCGTCGGTTCGAGGTACTTCGGTCCGTTCGGGCCGAGGTAGCGGGTCGACATCCGCTCGGCGATCGGTACCCACGCGCCACCGACGTTCGGCGTCTCGACGCAGTCCGCCTCGCACTGCGCGATCACCTTGCGCAGCGTGCCGTCCTCGTCGATCGTCAGCGCGCACCGTGGCTCGTCACGTAGAAACTCCGCCCATGCCGACCGCTTGCGCGGGATCACGTAGAACGAGCCGTCGCTCCACTCGTGCCACACCGGCACGACATACGGCCACCCGGAGTGGTCGTTGCACGCCAGCCGCGCGAGATGCGCCTCGGCCAGGAACCGCCCGACCTCGTCGGGCTCGAGTCCGCCGATCTTGCCGCGCCAACTCTCATCGGACATTCGTCGCTCCTTTTCGCGCCGCACCTGACGGACCGGCGGTGCTATCGCTGGGAGGGTACCCGAGCACCCCAAACTCGTCGGATGGCCAGACGCCCTGACCGGGCGCTTTGGCGCCGGCCCTCCGCTTCGCGCACCGCTGATCTGGTTGTCGACCGTCACGAGTTCGTGACTGTCGACAACCAGATCGCTACGGGGGCCGACGCCAAGGTGCTCGGCAAGCGCCGGGGTCTACCGGTTGGCTGCGCCGTCGGCCCGCTGAGCTGAGCCGTGCGTCCCCGGGGGCCGCGGTGGTTCGGTCGCGGCACTCGGCATCGATGGGCTTTACTGGTGCGTGCATCGGAGCGCGAGGGGAGCATTGTGGCGTCACGACGGGGCCCAGTGTTGAGCGCGGTCGCTCTCGCAATCGCCGTTACCGCGCCGTCACCGGCTCCACCAAAGGTCGATCTGGGCGCAGCGCCGTGGAGCGCGGTCTATGGCTTCGGCGGCGTGTGGATCCAGGTCGATCCTCCGGTCGATCAGTTGGTCAAGGTGGACGAGGTGTCGGGTGCGGTCACGCTCACGGTCGATGGCGGGACCAGTGCCGCGATCACCGGGGACGCCGTGTGGGTCACCGTCGGAGGGGCCGAGACCCACAAGATCGATCCCGTGACCGGCCAGGTCCTCCTGGCGGCAGCGACACCGGAGGCCTATTACATCACCGTCGGTGCGGGTGCCGTGTGGGTCCCGAGCGCTGACGGCGTGACCCGGCTCGATCCGGTCACCGGCGAGATCACCGCCACCATCACCCTGGACCTCGGCGTGACCGACCTCGCAGCGTCGGACGACGCCGTGTGGATCACGCACAAGGACGACGGCATGGTCAGCCGGATCGACCCGGCGACGAACGCCGTTGTGGCGACGATCGAGACCGGTGCCGGTGCCCACGATCTGGCGATCGATGACAACGGTGTGTGGATCTCGAACTACCAGGCGAACACTGTGTCGCGGATCGACCCGGCGACGAACACGGTCGTCGCCACGATCGAGGGCGTCGGTTCGGGGGTGGGGATCACCGCCGGGGACGGCGACATCTTCGTGAGCACGATGAGCGAGGGCATTTCGCGCATCGATCCCGCAACGAACGAAGCCCGCGCTGTCGTCGATCTCGAAGGCTGGATCTACGGCCTGGCCTACGGCGATGGCGAATTGTGGGCGACGAACACTGAAGACGGCGTGTACCGGCTCGACGAAACTCTGCTCGATCCCGACGAGGAATGACGACTGGCGTTCGCTACGCCTCGAGGTCCTTGTTCTCGTAGACGAACTGGCTGGCGATGAACGTCGCGCCCTGCGGGTCCTTGATCACGACCGGCCGGCTCCACGGGGCGTCGACGGGACCGGCGACGACCTCGCCCCCCAGCTCGCCCACCTTCGCCGCCGTGGCGTGGGCGTCGTCGACGCCGAAGGTGACGCTCCAGTGGGCCGGCGTTTCCGTGTCGTCGGCAGCGATCGGGTTGAGCGCGGCGACGACGTCGATGAACCCGTCGGGCGCGGCCATTTGCGCCATCTGGTCGCGGAGGCCGGGGCTGCGTTCCTCGAGGTGGTCGCCGTAGCCGGGCAGCGTCCACATCATCCCGGCGGGCAGGGTCAGCGTCCTCCAGCCGAACACCGCGCCATAGAACGCCGCCGCCGCTTCGACATCCCGTGTGGCCAGGCCGTTGAAGTTCAGTGCGCCGTGCTCGTTGACGACCTGCGCACCCTTGTGCTGGCCCGCCTGCCAGACGCAGAACGCCGCGCCTTCGGGATCGGTGAGCATCGCCATCCGCCCCGAGTCCATGATGTCGAACGGCTCGATCACCACCGCGCCGCCGGCTTCGGCCGCTTTCGCCGACGTTTCGTCAGCGCTCTCCACCCAGACGTACGTGTTCCACATCGCCACCTGCGGCGTGCCCTCAGGAATCGACCCGATGGCCGCCGCGTCGCCACCGCGGATCCGCCCGATGAAGTACGTGCCTGGCGCGCCTTCCGGCATCACGTCCTCGAACTCCCAACCGAACAGGCCGCTGTAGAAGGGGAGGGCGGCCTCGGGGTCCGGCTGGCTCGTGTCGACCCAGCAGGGGACGCCGGGGATGTATCCGTCTCGCTCGGGCATCGCCTACCTCCGGGTTGCTCGCGGCCGCCGCACCTTAGTGGCGGTCGGACCGGGCATGGGTGCTCGCTCACGCTTGTGGGGAAGATCCGTTGCAGACGTCGACACGATTCTTCCCCAGACTTCTGAGTGACACGGAACTTCCCCAGATGTGGGTCGAGCGCGCCGTGCCTATTTCGGCGGCCGTCGCGGTCGACGCTTGCTACCGTCGTCCGGCCCGTACCCGCCTAACCCGGACCGCGTACCCCATGGCCGACCCCCACCGTGGCAAGGAGCTCTTCGCCCAGCGCGTTGAGTACCCCCTGCCGAAGAAGGCTGGCACCAAGGACTACGTCTTCTACTTCGTCCCTCAGGGCGACGGCTACCGCGACGCCGGGGAGAAGTTCTTCGCCAGGTTCTACAAGGGCCACGTCGCCAAGAACGTGCGCACGCTCGAGGAGCTGATCGACGTCCTGGCCGCGGAGGTCGACGGCGGCGTCACGCGCATCCGCGAGATCGTGTTGCTCGCCCACGGCAACGCCCTCGGGCTGCTCTTCCCGGTGGTCAACGGTGTCTCGGCGACCAACCGGCGCGAGTACAAGTACCTCACCGCGTTCTCTCTCGCCTGTCTCCAGAAGGACTTCGAGGCCGACAAGTTCCCGTCGTTCGAGGCCAAGCGCACCAAGGTGCTCGGCAAGCTGGGCGACGACTCGTGGGTGACGATCCGGGCCTGCAACTTCGGCCGCACACGCGAGGGGATGTACTCCGTCTACGCCTTCTTCGGCGGCAAGGCCAACGTGTGGTGTCCGATCCAGTACCAGTTCTTCGGCACGCCGCCGATCACCACGGGAATGCGCCTGGAGACCCCGCTGGAGGTCCACGAGCACCTCGTGCGCCAGCACTTCCTCCCCAAGGACGCCCACACGTTGGAGCGCAAGAACGCCTACGTCACGGCGATGGTCGACAAGGGCAAGTTCTCCACGCCGTTCGAGATCGCCCGGATGCGGGTGGAAGATCCGACCCCCGATCAGATCGCCGCCTACGAGCCGCTCATCGACCAACTGAACAAGCGATCGGTGAGCGCCCCGCTGCGGGCGGCGTTCGAGGCCAACGAGTTCCCGCTCCCACCGAACCCAAGGGTCGAGGTGAAGGACGTGAACAGACAGTGGACGATCATCGACCGCAGCTTCCCCCACGACAACGGCACGGTCATCATCCGCTACGACGTCTACGAATCGGTCGAATCCGACGACGGCAACCGGGACGTCGCCGTGTTGCGGGCGGGCGCGTCGATCGACAACAAGCCGAGTGCCCGGGAGTCGATCCCGATCCAGCTGTTCCTCAACGAGGAGCAGAACGACACGTTCCGCGGCAAGGTCCTGCGTCTCGCCGGCTACATCGACGACCCGCTGGAACCCGCCGACAAGGCCCGCTTCGACGCCGTGCGGGCGGCCCTCGAGCAGGGCACCCTCGCCGCCGGCGGCGTCGACATCGAGGCCGATCTGGAGAACGAGACGAAGGTCGACCTGGCCCCCGGAACGAAGCCCGTGAGGGTCTCGGCCACCGGGCCGCCTGACGCCCAGCGGATCACGTGGTCGCTCAGCGACGGCCAGAACCGCTTCAAGATCCTGCTCGAGCACCGCACCAACCCGGACGGCCAACCGGCCCACACGATCACGGTGTACGCCGACCATGCCGACCAGCGCGAGCGGATCATGGAGGAGTACCGGTCGATCGCCTACACCGGGACCGACACGGACAGCCCGGGCACGGAACTCGCCGCGTCGCTCGATCAACTCTCGCTCGAGGATCTGCTCAACGTCCTCGAGCACCTCCGGTCGCCGTACAAGCCCACCCACGCGTACTACCTCCAGCACGTCCAAGCGGCCCTCGCCCGCAAGAAGGCGTTCCGGCAGTGGATGATCGACAACGTGCCGATCGACACCGGCTCCGTGCTGGCGACCGACCCCTACACGCAGCTCTCGCGTTCGGAGGACCAGGACTACTCGGCGCTCTCCTACCCCTGTGTGTTCAGTTCCGTCTGGGCCGAAGTGAAGATGTCCAACCCACCGAAGAAGCCGCTCATCACCGACCTCTTCGCCGAGGACGACCTGGCGGCGAAGTTCAAGATCGTCCCCGAGGCGCTCGCCAACCGCGGCGAGGTGCCCGACCTCGACTCCGACTCGCCGGCGACCGACATCGAGGCATTGCGGGCCCTCGAGCGGGTCGGCTTCGAGCCGCTCTTCGAGGCCGACAAGAACGTCGTCGAGATCGTGCCCAAGGCGGACCCCGCTCCGCTGAGCTGTGCCGAGTTCGAAGCGGTCATCGCCAAGTGGATGGAGGTCAAGGATCTCTCGCCTGACGGCATCCGCGAGGCGCTGGAAGCCGTGAAGGTGGCTGACGGCAAGACCGCCTGGGACGTCGTCAGCGGCTTCAAGACCCACGTCAAGGGGTGGCTGAAGATCCTGTCGGTCGACGTCCCGGCGCTCGACTGGGTCGTGATGACCAAGAAGGACTTCTTCAAGCTGGTCGGCAAGAAGGTGCCGTTCCTCGCTCGGCTGACGACGCTGCAGACCTTCATCAGCATCGAGTTCGTGTTCACGATCCCGTTCGAGATGTGGATGGACTTCGCCGAGGCCCAGGTGCAAACGTCCCAAGTCTGGTACCTCAAAGGCCGCGTCACGGCCTTCCGCCAATGGCTGCGCGAGCTCAGCAGTCTGGCCCGACTCAAGGGCGCCGACTTCCCGAGCACGATCGAGATCGACCTGACCAAGGTGTTCAGTCTCGACCCGTACTTCATCGACCGCTACATCAACGAACGATCGGCGGAGGGTCTGCCCAACAATCCCGCTGCGGTTCGCCTGATGGCTGACGAATTCAAGGAGGGATTCGACGATCAGACGGTGCAGATGGCGTTTCTGGGTGAGTGGCTGATCCGGGAAACCTCTGAGTCGCTCGCCGAGCTGATGCGCCAGTCCGACCTCGACAGCTGCAAGGTCGAGGTGCTGCGCAAGGCCGGCATCCTCGACCTCAACCTGGCCCGGGCGGAGGTCCTCAAGCAGTTCGCCGATGACCTCGTCGAAAAGCTGCCGAGGATCTGAGCGATGTCGATCACCGGTCCCGTCGCCGAGTTCGCCCTCGGGCTCGCCGACCTCCTCGAGCCGTTGCTCGACCGGCTCTCGACGCCGGAAGATCTCGAGCACCTCTTCGACCGCTACGGATGGCGCGTCGAACTCGACGAGACCGCCTTCGCTGCGCTCTCCGAAGGGCTCGCCGCCAAGGAGGCGCTGCAGGAGTTCCTCGACGTGGCCGGTCCGCTGCGCCGGCAACTCGCCGGCGGCGCCACCAACCTGAGCCCGGAGGACGTCGCGGCGCTCGCCCGGGTCCTCGATGCGGCAATCCAGGCCGTCAGCGGATTCCAGGCGGCAACATTCGGGGGACTCCCCGCGCCGCTCGATGATGAAGCGTTCTGGACCGACATCGGCGAGCACCTCCTCGACGACCTGCTCGAGGAATACCTGCGCATCTACCACCCGGGCACCTACGTCGTGCTGCTCGCCGCCGGAGTCGTGCGCTTCGAGTCGACGATTCCGGTGGGAGCGCACCGGCGCCCCTACCGCCGCATCCGCGTCGACTGGTCGCAGGCCGGGCGGCTCGCCGAGGACCCGGGCGGGACGTTGCAACACCTCTATCGCTGGGGCAGTGACAGTGAGCCGCTCGATCACCGGTTACTCGTCGAGGTCCTGGAGCGCGGGCTGCGCGCCCTGCACGTCGCCACCGACCGTCAATTCCCGGGCATCGACGTCGCGCCGCTGCCGGCCGATTCGCCGTACCGCATCGACGCGACGGCCGATGGACTGCGCACGACGTTTGCCCACGGCCTGTTCGCCGGCGAGGGGGCGATCTTCGAGATCGGCCTCCAACTGCTGATCGCGGCCCGCGCCGGCGACGAGCGACCGACCGGCGTGATCCTCGCCCCGATCGTCCGTGGGAGCACCGAGGGCAGCGTCCCACTCGGCGGGCTGACGCTGAAGTGGAAGGTCGGCAGTCAGCGCCGGCGAACTGCTCGGTGTCGCCGTGTTCCCGGACACGGTCGAGCTGGCCGGTGGGGAAGCCGCGCTCAACGCCAGCATCGAGTTGGCCGACCAGGGCACGGCGCCCCGCTATCTGTTCGGCAGTGAGCGCACGGCGCGGCTCGAGCTCAATCGTCCGGCGGTTGCGCCTGTCGATCGAGGGCCAAGCCAGCGACCCCGAGGCGCGCCTCGCGCTGCGTGCCGGCGGAGACGCCGCCACCCCGGGCGCCCGCCTCGTCGTCCCCCTCGACGATGCCGACACGTTCGTCAAGCAGTCCGTGCCGACCAACGCCCTCGACCTCAAGTTCAACCCGGAGATCATCTGGTCGAGCCGGACCGGGCTCACGTTCAACGGCGCGCCGACCCTCGACGTCGACCTGCCCATCTCCACGTCGTTCGCCGGGATCCGCATCCACGATCTCCACCTTGCGCTGCGGCGCAGCGGCCAGAGCACCGAAGAACGACCGGTCCTCGAGCTCGAGGCGTCGACCGGCCTCGACGTGCAGCTCGGGCCGGTGCTGGCGACGATCGACCGCCTCGGCCTGCGCATCGGGGTCGACTTCGCAGCGCCCAGCAAGAACGTCGGGTTCGCCGACCTGGCGTTCGGCTTCAAGCCGCCGTCGGGCATCGGCATCGCCGTCGACGCCCCCGCCGTCAGCGGTGGTGGCTACCTGTTCTTCGACCCGGACAAGGGCCAGTACGGCGGCATCGTCCAGCTCGACGATCAAGGGCAGCCTCACGCTCACCGCGATCGGCCTGGTCACGACGCGGCTCCCGGACGGCACGGACGGCTTCTCGTTCCTGATCATGATCACCGCCGAGGGCTTCAAGCCGATCCAGCTCGGCCTCGGCTTCACGCTGACCGGCATCGGCGGGCTGCTGGCCGTCAATCGCACCTGCGACGACGAGTTCCTGCGCGCCGGCCTGAAGACCAAGGTGCTCGACGCCGTGCTGTTCCCGGCCGACCCGATCAAGAACGCCGCGCACATCCTCAGCACGTTCGACCGGGCGTTCCCGTCCCGCCGGGGCAGCTACCTGTTCGGCCCGGCGGTGCAGATCTCGCTGGGGCACGCCGCCGGTCCTGACGATGAACCTCGCCGCCATCCTCGAGCTCGGCAACCGCACGCGCCTCATCGTCCTCGGACGGCTGGCCGCCGTGATGCCGAGCGAGCAGCACGACCTGCTGCGCCTGCACATGAGCGCGATCGGCGTGATCGACTTCGACCAGGGCTCGATCTCCCTCGACGCCGTGCTCTACGACTCCCGGCTCGCCGGCAAGTTCCCGGTGACCGGCAGCATGGCGATGCGCGTGAACTGGGGCAGCAAGCGGGTCTTGGCGCTGTCGATCGGTGGGTTCCACCCGGCGTTCAAGCCGCCGCCGGCACTCCCCGCGCTCGAGCGGCTGGCGATCACGTTCAGCAACAGCAGCGATTTCCGCCTGCGCGCCGAGCAGTACTTCGCGATCACCGCCAACACGTTGCAGATCGGCGCGAGGGTCGAGCTGTATCGCCCGCGCCGGCGGCTTCGCCATCACCGGACTGCTCGGTTACGACGTCCTCATCCAGTTCGACCCGTTCGAGTTCGTCGCCGGCTTCAACGCCTCGGTGCAGCTCACGTACCACTCGAAGAACCTCTTCAAGGTGTCCGTCGAAGGCGAGCTGTCCGGCCCGCGCCCGCTGCACGTCCGCGGCAAGGCGACGTTCGAGATCTTCTGGTGCGACATCTCGGTGCGGTTCGACAAGACGCTCGATCGCCGGCGAGCGGCCGGCCGTCCTGCCGCCGGTGAACGTCACCGAGCAGCTGGTCGCCGCCCTCAACGACACGCGCAACTGGGGCGGCGAGCTCTCCGACGGCCGATCGGTCGATCTGGTCACGCATTCGCGACCTCCGAGGGCGGCGAGACCATTCGCCTCCACCCGCTCGGCCGCCTGGCGGTGAAGCAGACGGTGGTACCGCTCGAGCTGGACATCGCCAAGTTCGGGAACGCCGCGCCCGCCGATGCCAACCGCTTCGACATCGGCCGCCGTCACCGATGAACGGCGGCGGCGTGCCGTTCGATCGGGTGAAGGACTTCTTCGCGCCGGCCCAGTTCCTCGAGCTCAACGACGACGAGAAGCTGAGCGCCCCGTCGTTCGAACCGATGGTGGCCGGCATCAGCATCGGCCGGCCAGACAGTCCGCAGTTCACCGGCCAACGATCGACGACATCCTCGAAGACGACACCATCCTGCTACGAGACGATCCTCATCGACGGCGAAGCGCCGCCGGCGGCGCCGCCGGCGCCGATCAGCCCGACGAGTTCCTCGATCGGTATCTCTCGCTCGGGGCGGCGTCCACGAGCGCGCTCCGCAACGCAGCGGCGAGCGCGAAGTACCGCGGCGTGCCCAGCGCAAGAACGCGCTCGAAGCCGGCGCGGCTGGACGATCGCTTCACGGGACGACGGTTCGGCGCAGGCAGCCCCCGGACGTTGCCGCCGGGACGCGATCGTCTCGTATCTCCGCCGCCTTCCAGGCACTGACGACGCTCCGCCAGACGAACCAGCCGCGGGCCCGATCGCTGATGCTGGTGCGCACGACGTCATCGCGAGTTGAGACCGAGGACGGGACCGAGATGACCTCAGCGAATCACATCTTCCTCTCCGTGGGTGCAGCCGCGGCGCGATCGCGAACGTTCCCGACCAGTTCGTCGAGCGTCTGTGCCGACGACTCAACCGGCGGCGGTCACGGTGCGCGTCGGCGTCACGATCAACGGCCAGCCCGATCGAGAAGTCGGTCCGTGCTGCTACGGACCGGGAGACGTGACCGGCATCGATCCGCAACAGGTCGTCCGGCTCGAGCCGCAGCCTCGGCACGGCCGACTTCGAGCCCAACTACTTCCCCTTCATCGAGTTCGATCGTCCCGATTTTCCCTGGCTGTTCAGCCCGGCGAAGGCCGACGCCCAGGGACGCCTCCGGCCGTGGCTCGTGCTCGTGGTCGTTCGCCGGCAGCCGGGCGTGGAGCTCCGGCCCGCCGGCGACACGCCGCTGCCGGTGCTCGAAATCAAGCCGCCGGCCAGCCCCGCAGACGAGCTGCCCGATCTGGCCGAGTCGCATTTCTGGGCGCACGCGCAGACGACGGGCGTCGGCCAGAGCGGACCTCCGCACGGTGCTCGCAATCGGACCCGGCGCGAACGATGTCGCGGCTGATCTGCGCGCGCCGGCTGCGGCCCGTCGACCGAGTACCTCGCGTGCGTGGTGCCGGCCTACGAAGTCGGCCGTGCCGCGGGTCTGGGGCAAGTCGACGACGGATACGACGCTGCGGCCGCTCGTGGTTCTCGGGAGAGCAGGCGCCGCACCGGACATTCTGCTGCCGGTGTACTACTCGTGGGAGTTCCGGACGTCCGACGGCGGCGATTTCGAGGAGCTGGTTCGCCGTCTCGAGCCGCGCGAGCTGCCGGCCGGAGGTCGGCAAGCGCCCGATGGACATCAGCCATCCCGGCTTTGCGCTTCAGCCGCAGCCCGAGACGGGAGCGCCAGGGACCGTCATCGGACTGGAAGGCGCGCTGCGCGTCGTCGACACCAAACCGGACGTCTGGATCGACGCGACCCGCGTGCCGTTCCAGAACGGCGCTGGCGCCCATCCTCAACACGCCGTGGACGCTGGCAACGACAACGGCGGATGGAGATCCGATCGTCGCCCCGCCGATTTACGGTGCCTGGCACGCCGGCGTGCACGTGGTCACGCCGGACGGCGACGCCGCCGTCGCCGGTGCCGTGGCTGAACGAGCTCAATCTCGATCCGCGCCTTCGAGCGGCCGCGGCGATGGGGACCGAGGTCGTGCAGGCCGAGCAGGAAGCGCTCATGGCCTCCGCGTGGGAACAACTCGGCGAGGCCGAAGCGATCAACCAGCGGCTGCGCCAGGCGCAGCTCAGTCGAGCCGTCAACGAGCGCTATCACACGAAGGCGTTCGCCAGGTTCACACCGGACGCGTTCATGCGCATCGTCGCTCCCGCACAATCACGGTTCAAGATTACCCCGGCTGAGCCAGGCAGCCAGGGAGCCGATGCTCTTCGCACAACAACTGTCGCGATCGTTCGTGCCGCCGGCGGCCGTTTCGCCGGCGGCGCGCAAGCTGTCCCGCCCGCGCGGCGCGTTCAACCGGCGGTACACGCGCGCCGGCACGTCGGGCACGCAGGCGCTCTTCACGTTCTTCAACCAGCCGGGACATCTCTGGCGCCTTCGTCGTCGACTCCCGGCAAGCGGCGGCTATGTCGGGATCGACACCGTGACAGACGGCGTCCTGGCAACGATCGGCCCGAACGGGCTGCATCTGGGTGAGCTCGACACCGTCGCCGCACTGGGAACGGATTCCGGTCGGCTTCATGGAAATGACTCAGACCTTGCGCTTCCAGCGCCTGACGGCCGGCCGGGTTGGCCGGGAACTCCTGGTTCGCGCGTCGGCTCGGCGTTTCCCGAAGCGGCGCGGCGCGCATGCGCAATACCTCGAACAGCTGTTCGCCACGACCGGACATCTTCGAGTTCCCGCTCGGTCTTGAAACCGGAAGTCAACGCGCTGGCGCTCGCCAGCCTGAAGCCGGCCACGACAGTGAGCCAGGCGGTCATGAGCGGAATCCAGGACGGAAAGCCCCGGCGGCGACCACGGGCGACGAGCTCGAGCCGATCATGGACGCGCCGACGTTCCCGCAGCCGATGTACGCCGCGCTGCGCGACCGATCGCCCGCGTCACGTGTTTCCCGGACTGGAGCGGGTGCCTCCCGACACCGTGCAGCTGCTGCAGACGAACAACCGGTTCATCGAGTCGTTCATGGTCGGCCTGAACAGCGAGATGGGACGCGAGCTGCTCTGGCGCGGCTACCCCACCGATCAGCGCGGCACGCTCGTTCCGGCAGTTCTGGGACGCGACGTCCTCCGATGCGGACGACCACATCCGACATTCCGCCGATTCACGAATGGCGCAAGCGTGCGCTCGGCTTCGAATGCGCGCGCTGCGGCCGAGGACCATCTCGTGCTGCTGCTCCGCGGCGAGCTGCTGCGGCGCTACCGGGTGTCGTCATTTACGCGGTCAAGGCCGTCGTGCGCGACGGCCGACGCATGCTGGCCACCGACTTTCCCGGCGGGCGTCACGCCGCCGCTCGAGAGCCACCCGCTCTTCCGCGGCACGCTCGATGCGGATGTGACGTTCGTCGGCTTCGACTTGACGCGTGACAAGGCGCTCGCCGACGCCGGCTGGTTCTTCGTGCTGCAGCAGCAGCCCAGCTGAGCCGCGCTTCGGTCTCGACGACGACCCGTTCGGCCCCGGCGAATCGGGCGAGCGTTCCCGCCGCTCGAAGACGTGGAACGACTTGAACTGGGGGCACATCGCCAGCAGTGCCGAAGCGCTCAATCGTCTCTCCCATCTGCGCGTGACCGGCGACTGTCTCTGACGCCGACACAGCCGGTGAAAGGGATCTGGGGACGCAATGCCGCCCACATGGCCCTGATCACCAAGCAGCTCCCGGTACGGGTGGCGATCCACGCATCCGAGCTTCTTCCCTGATCGCGCCAGCGAGGACCATCAATGACCGTTGCCAATCCGATTCCCGCCGATCCCGGTGATCCCGTCCAATCCGAACCTGGAGACGCCGCTGTCGTTCGGACCGCCGCAACCGCTGCTCCTCCTGCCCGTGCGTCTCGAGACGCGCTTCTTCCCGCGCGGCCGACGGCGGCGCCGACCTGCGCGTGCGCGTCTACCCCGACGCGATTCACGTCGACACGCACGAGCCGCAACTCACGGAGGCCGAGATCACGTGGGGCACGGCATTTCTGGGAGCAGCACGTGGCGCGCCGGCAACGACGAGGCGGCCGGCCGCGGGGCGTGGCACCAGCTGGTCGAGCGCTTCGACCGGCCGCGCGCCGCGTGGATCGCCCGGGCGCTGACGCCGATGAACATCGACGACCTTCCGGAGCAGCCGGTCCCCGAGACCGAGCCGCTGCGCGGATGGGATGATCAAGTTTCCTGACGTCGGCGCCAAGCGCGAGGCGTGGACACGGGCGCCGATACGCGCGGATGCTGCCCGGGCGGTGGTGGGTGCTCGGCTACACCGGCGGCCAACTGATGGTGACCGGCGCCGGGGCCCGATTCCCGATCAACTCGCCGTCGGTCCCGACCCGGCGACGCTCGCCGACGATCCCGGCGACGAATGCGGTGCCAGTCGACGAGGGCATGAAGCTGGATGACCGACTTCGACGTCGCGGCGGAGCGCGTCGGCATGGGCATCCGCTGCGGCTGGCACCCGAGCAGGCGCAAGGGTTCGATTTCCTCCTCGTGTTCGGCACGAAGGCCGTCGGTCAACTGTCCCGGATCAGCACCGCCGAGCTGGTCGCGCTGCTCGGCGCGCACCACTACACGAACGGACTCGGGTTCACCCTCCAAGGCACACCGACGAACAACACTGAGGATGACCCGGCGGGATTCGACACGGCGGATCGAGACGGCGAGCGGAGCTATCAGGATGAGCGTCGCGGACTCGGCATTCGCAGCCGAGCGACAGTCGAACGCCGGCGTTGCTGACGTCGGGCGCTCGGCTTGCGCCGACGACGCGGCCGCGCTCGCCAACGTCGCGCAACGCAAGTGGGCGCGAGCAACTGGACGCCCGCCACATGAACCGGGCAATGTGGCCGGCGACCTGGGGGTACTTCTTCGGCAACATGATCGGCGCACCGGTGTTCGGCGGCCGACATCGCCTGGACCCGGGCTCACTTCGTCGACCACGTACGCGCGTCGGGTCCGCTTCCGGCGCTGCGGGTCGGCAGGCAGCCGTACGGCGTCCTGCCCACCACGTCGCTACGCCTGTGGCAGTCGGCGTTGGCGCCGGGGGAGGCAGCGCACTCGCGAGGCAGCGACTGACCCACTTCCTGCTGCAGATGTGGGACCTTTGGTCCCAGCACGTTCCCGAGGTGCCGCGGGTCGGCCGCAGCGCCGAGCCCGACCGCGATTTCGCCGACGTCTTTGCGTCCGACGGGCTGTCGTCGAGCTACGCGATCCGCCACCTGATGGGCGACCAGTACCTGCGCCAGTTGTGGCTGTACTTCGTGGCCGGCGACCTGGACAACCTCGACAGGTGGTGGGCGGAGCAGGCCAAGCTGGCACGTCCCGGCCTCGCCCGGTTCGGCATCGGCTGGAATCCCCGGCTCACCAACGCCACCTACTCGGGCATGCACCGCGTCTTGCGAGGGACCGCTCGTGCAGCCGGAGATCCCCTCCGACGATGCCGCCCTCGACCCGAACTACATCGAGCTGCTCCTCGGCGCCACCGACCTCGAGCAGTTGCGCACCGGAGACTTCGGCGACGTCGAACCCCGCGGGCTGCTGTACGCGTTGCTCCGCCACGCCCTGCTGCTCGGCTACTGGACGGCGGCCGCCAGCTTGCGGGTGCGCGGCGTGGATTCCACCACCGGGCCGATCACCCCGATCGAGATCGAGATCGTCGAGGCCGAGGCGCTGACCGTGTGGCGGTTGCTCGACCGAACCGGTCACCGGCAGTCTCCAACGAGCCGGTGTGGAGCTTCTTGCGTGAACTGCAGCGCGCCGCCGGCCGACACCGACGTCGCCGCCCTGCGTCGCCCCGCTGCTCGAGCTGCGCGAAAGCCTCGCAACATCTGTCCGGGGTCAGCGCGGCGCGGCTCGAGCGCCTCGCCGCCGGAACGCTCGATCTGTGCTCGCACCGGCTCGACGCCTGGGCCACGTCGATCGCCTCCAGGCGGCTCGTCGGAACTGCGCGCTCGAGCGGCCGACCGGGCTGCGTCGTCGGCGGGTATGGGTGGGTGGTCAACCTGAGCGCCGGCGCCAACGCCGGTGACCGACGTCCGTGCCCGGCGAGACCGGCGTGGTGTACAGCGCGGCCGGCGACCCCGGGTACACGCACACGCCGTCGTTGGCCCAGGCGGCAACGGCAGCCGTGCTGCGCAGCGGGCACCTGACCCACGCCACTGCCCAGTTCGCCGACCTCCTCGCCGTCGACCTCTCGTCCGCAGCGCGTCCGGCTCGCCACGTGGCTGCTCGACGGCGTGCGCCAGGGCCAGCCGCTCGGCGCCCTGCTCGGCTACCGGTTCGAGCGCCGGCTGCACGAGCTCGAAGCTCGCCCACTTCATCGCCTACGTTCCGCCAGGTCGCTCCGCTGGTCGCCAACAAGATGCCGGGCACGGCCGTCGGCACCGATCGGCCGGTCGAGGCCGTCGCCGCCAACAACGTCGTCGACGGGCTCGTCGCTGCAGCGCAAGTGGAGAGCGGCCGGCTCGCTGTCGACGCTGATCGCCGAGCTGCGCCGAAGCAAGCCCGATCGCGGCGCAGCTGGCCCAGTCGGGGCCACACGCTCGACCACGAGCTGATCGGCCTCGACGACGCCGGCGGACGCGGTGAGCGATGCGCTGCTCGCCGAGAGCGTGCACCAAGCGGTGCAGGGCAACCCGACGCGCACCGCCAGTACGCTCGACGCCATCGCTGCCGGCGAGGCTCCGCCGCCCGAACTCGACGTCGTGCGCACGCCGCGCACCGGCATCGCGCTGACGCACCGCCTTGTCATGCTGCTCGACGGCACGCTCGCCGGTCGCGCCCGGCTGGGCCGCCGTCACGAGCGCGCTCATCGGGCGCACGGCGGAGCCGCGGCTGAACGCGTGGGTGAGCATCGCTGCTTCCAGATCCGGCGGAGGTGCGATGCGTGATCGAAGGCCGTCGATCGCGCGCGGCGCCGTCATCGACCGGCGCAGAGAGCTGCGTCTCGACCGAGCTTGCACCTCTCGCCGCTCGATGTCGTGTACGCGCCGGCGAGCGGGCCAAGACCGCGCCGGGCGAGAGCTCGAGCGGCGGCTGCTCAACGCCGCCGCGCCACTATTCACCGCGCTGCCGGCCGACTCGATCCTGCGCGTCCGCGCCGAGCGCGGGCGCCGACTGGCCGGCGGACGACATCGAGCTACGGCGAGCTCGCCGAGATGGTGCGGGCGGCGCACGCGCTCATCACCGGCACGCGCGGCATCGATGGCAGCGAGCTGAACCTCCCCGAAGCGAACCAGGCCAGACGGCGTCGACGTCGCCGAGCTCGAAGGGCCGAGCGGACCGGCGCGGCCGCAGGCACTCGCGCCGTGACATCGGAGGAGCTGGCCGCGTGGCTGGCCGCATCGCCGCCGACGCCAGCCTCGACGACGGTGCGCGACGCTGCTCGAGCAGCTGCTCGCTGCTTCGGGATCACGCGGCGCCGTTCCAGCGTCGTCAGCGGGTGCTCGAACGTGGACCGCGAGGCGCTGTCCGCGCAGGTGCGAAGCGGTCGCCCGGCAGGTCGCATCGCGCGTCGAACGACTCGATGCCGCCGAGCGATCGACCGTCCGGCGGAGCCGACGATGACGACCCCGCCCGGCTGCACACGCGGCCGGCTGCAGGCTGTGTTCGGCGAAACGTTCGTCGTCCTTCCGTTGTTCACAGCCAGGCAATGTCGCCGAGATCGGCAACGGCGCTGGCGACAGAGCGCCGACGTTCAAGATGGCGACCCATTGGCGGTGGTCACGTGGCATATGCGGGCCAGCCGCGTGCGCGAGGGCGTGGAGCGCCTCGAGACGGTCGATGCGTTACGCGGAGGCGATGGCGCACGGGCGAGCAGCTGCATCTGCGCGTCGCCCAGCTGCCGTTTCAGAGCCGGACGATCGGTGGGTGGGCTTGCCGCTGTCGAAAGCCGACCAGCCGCTGTCGCACGTCACGGTTCTCGCTCGTCGTCCAGTCGGCGCCGACGCTCGACGTGCATCGCAACCGCTGGCCGGTCTGCTCATCGACGAATGGGTCGAGGTCGTGCCGAGCGCGAGCGAGACCACGGGCGATGGTGTTCGAGTTCGATCAGCCCGATGCGGCACCGCCGCAAAGCTTGCTGCTCGCCGTGCCGCCGGACCCGGCCCAGCCATGGACGCTCTGGACGCCCTGCAGCAGGTGCTGCTCGAAACACTCGACCTCGCCCGGCTGCGCGCTCGTCGATCCCGAGGCACTCGCGATGCGTCGGCCACTACCTGCCGGCGCGTGTACTTCGCCGTCAACGACCGCTCGGCGACACCGATCGTACGACCGACTTCGCGGCGCTGGCCTAGGACGTCGAAGAGAGGAGTGCGTCATGACATCGATCACCAGCTGGCTGAGGCTCGAGCCGCGAGTGCCGCAACGCCGACATGAACACCGGGCTGGAGGCCCGCGCTGTACGACCCGCTGTGGCTGCTGGCGCGCCAGTGGCAGATCGGCGAGTTCCAGGGCGAGGACAGCGGATCGCCGGCCGCGGCGCAGTGGCGCGGCGAGTCGGCCCGGTTCACCCGCTACGCACCGGGCGCGCTCGCTGACCGGGCCACGGCGGCCGGCCAGGCCGTTCGACGGCGCAGACCATCCCGCTCGAGACGCTCGTCGAGTGCGAGCCGGTGCGTCCGCGGACCGACCGCCCTCGAGCGGCTCCGCTTAGCAGCCGACGCCGGCCGGCATTTCCTCCGCGTGCTCGGCCAGCAGGTCACTGTCGCGCGACTTACGACGACGGCCGTGCTCGCGGCGTATCCCTTGGCGGCGCCGCGCGACGCCGAACGGCAGCAGCTCGACGCCGGAGAGCCTCGGCGTTCGTCGCGTCGTGATGGGCGGACGTGCGCCAGACGGCCGGGAGCTGTACGCAGGCGCTCAGCGCGACGCTTCGTCCGCAGCCGCCGCGGCCGCCTGCACTGCCACCGCAGCTGGCCATCGAGCCGGCCGACGTCGCCGAGGTGATCACCGCAGGGCATGTGTGGCTGCAGTGGATGGACACGCTGTTCACCGAGCCGGCGCGGGGCAATCGCGCGTGGACACCCGAGCGCATGGAATACGGCTTCTCGCTGGCGGCGCGCACCGCCGCCGGTGAAGACGGTGCTCGACGGCCGGCGAGTACTACAGCGGCCGGCTCGACTGGCACGACTTCGACGTCAACGCCGGACGCGTCGCTGCAGGCGATCGACGAGACTCGCCCAAGGAGGAGCTCGTGCGCACGACGATCCCGGCGCCGGTGACCTACCGCGGCATGCCGGCGGCCCGGTTCTGGGAGTTCGAGGACGCACGGGTCGACTTCGGCGCGGTCGACGCCGCTCCGCAGGACCTCGCCCGGATGCTGCTCGTCGAGTTCGCCATCACGTACGGAAACGACTGGTTCGTGATGCCGATCGACCTCGACGTCGGCTCGCTGTGCACGGACGCAAGTCGTTGATCGTGACGAACACGTTCGGCGAGCGCTTCCTCATCCCGCTCGTCGCGCGACGCCGGCGCGCCGCTATGCGGCATGGCGGATGTTCGAGCTGTCGTCCACCGCAGCCAGACGGAGTCTCGGTCCGGTCGCCGGCGAGCGACGTCTGGCCTGTTCCTACCGCACATCCTGGGCAGCACGCTCGAGGGCCGGCCGATCGAGGACGTCATCTTCCTCCGCGACGAGATGGCGAACATGGCCTGGGCCGTCGAGCGCATCGTCGAAAGCGCGATCGAGCGCCCGCGCAATCGCTTCGAGGAGGAACCGCGAACCGCGCCGCCGCCCGAGGCATCCCCGTCGCCGGGGCATCGCCAGCTATCGGCTGGCGTCACGACGCCACCCGGCAACTGGGTGCCGCTGCTGCCAGTGCAGACCGCCGACGGGCTCCGCCTGAAGCGCGGCAAGGTGCTGAAGCCGGATGGCTCGCAGCGAGCTCGTCGAGGCGTTGGGCCGCGTCCTCAACCCGACCGGCAGTGCGACGGGCCTGACGATCTACGAGGAAGAGATCCCGCGCGAAGGCGTGCGCGTGACGCGGAGCTACCAGCTCGCCCGTTGGCAGGACGGCAGCACGCACCTGTGGATCGGCCGGCGCAAGCGCATCGGTCGCGGCGAAGGATCAAGCGGGCTGCGTTCGATCGCGTCGTGCCGCCCGCCGACCAGCCGCCGCCCTGACAGCCAGGTCGCCCGGCGAAGTCCCGACAGATCGCGCTCACTGCGGCCCGCGTGGTCGGGACTTCCACCCGCACCGTTCAAGGAACGGCGTGCCAGACAGCCCGGCGGCGCTGGCGGCGATCATGCTCGGCGTCGGCGACCTGACGACCGTCATCGGGCCAGCCGAGCAATGGCGCGGCGATGCGCGCGATCTGCTGCAGCTCGCCCACCTCGACCTGTCCGAGGGTGCCGAGCACGAGCCGGCGGTCGACGATGTCGGCCAGCGTCACGGCGAGCTCATCGCGGACGGCGACGACCACTTGGGCGGCGATGTCGAGGCATCCGTGCCGCTCGGAGATGCGCCGGCCGAGCTCCGGGTCGGTGGCGACGAGATCGATCACCGTCGTGCAGCGCGTGCCGTAGAGGCGGGCCAGGTGCTCGCGGAGCAACGGATCGAGGGCGACGTCGCCGCGATACGTCGCCGCCAGGGCGAAGACCTCGGCTGGGTCGCCCGCCCATCGCGCCGCCCCGGGGGTGGGCCGGACGCGAGTCGGCGAGCCGCCGAACCGTCTCGCGCCGGCCAGCGGTCCGAACACCCGGTCGACGGCGTCCTCGGCGATCGCCCGACCGGTCGTCCACTTGCCGCCGGTCACCGACCACAGTCCGTGGACCCCGTCGACGCCGTGGTCGTGCAGGTCGTGACGGCGGCTCGCCGAGTAGGTGTCGGCGTTCGGGCCGGAGACGAGCGGGCGGATGCCGACGGTGACGTCGTCGATGTCGTCGATGCTCAGCTGGGCCTCGGGCACACGGCAGGAGTTGACGGTGTCGAGCAGCTCGGCCACGTCGGAGCCGTCGGCCATCACAGCGTCGGGCGGCAGGGCGACCGGAGTGTCGGTCGGGCCGATCATCTCGCGGCCCTGCCACGGGGACACCACCACGTGGCGTCCCGATCGTGACCTGGCCAGCACGGCACTGGTCACGCCGCGCACGGTCGGCTGCGTCGACTCGGTGGTGAGGAGGTGGACACCCTTCGACGGCTTGACGACCGGCCCGACTCGTCGGCCGGGCCGATCGCCGAGCCGGCCGAGCACCTCGCCCATCCACGGACCGGCGGCGTTGACGACGGCGCCCGCCGCGACGCGGTGGACCGTCCCATCGAGCGCGTCGGTCAGCTCGACACCTTGCACCTCCAGGGTCCCGTCGTCGCGGGGAGCCGTCACGAAACCCGTCACGCCGGAGTAGTTGCGGGCGTCGACACCGAGGCCCACGGCGTCGAGGAGATACTCGAGCAGCAGGCGCTCCGGGTGCAGGCTGAGCATCTCGGAGACCACGAGCGCGCCGCGCAGCTCGACCGCATCGAGCCACGGCACCGCTCGCTGCACCTCCCCGGGGCCGACCCACCGCGTCCGCCCGACGCGCAGTGCGTCGGGCGCCTCGCGATTGCGGTCGAAGGCGAGGGAGTCGTAGAGCGCGCCGCCGGCGCGCATCGCCCAGTGGCCGGGTCGCGTCCACGACCACACGGGGAGCACGAAGGACGTCCGGCGCACGAGGTGTGGCGCGGACAGGGAGGCGATCCGCCGTTCACGCAGGCTCTCGCGCACGACGCGGACGTCGAGGTGCTCGAGATAGCGGATGCCGCCATGGAGGTACTTGGTGGTCGCCGAGCTGGTCCCTGACCCGAAATCGCCCTTGTCGACGAGCAGCACGGACCGGCCCCGGACGGCGGCCTCCCGGGCGATCTGCACGCCGCTGATCCCGGCGCCGACCACGACGAGGTCGTAGTGGGCGTCAGGTGCCCTTGCGGCTCGTCACTCGACAGGTCGATCTCGTCGAACGAGTGCACGGCCAGGTGGTCGCCGACGCCTTGGTCGTAGTACTGGTCGCCGCGCCGGCGCACGCCGACGGTGTGCCACCCGGCGGTGCGTGCCGCATCGAGCTCGGTCACGAGATCGGAGAGAAACACCGTGTCCTCGGGCGCCACGCCGATCACCGCAGTGATCGCCTCGTAGGACGCCGGCTGCTTCTTCGGACCAGTGTTCTCGGTGTCGAAGTGGCCGGAGATCAGCGGCAACAGGTCACCCTCCGGGGTGGTGCCGAACCAGGCCCGCTGGGCGCTCACCGACCCGGACGAGAAGATGTACAAGCGGCGGCCCTCGCCGTGCCAGCGGCGCATGGCCGGGATGGCGTCGTCGAAGAAGTGCGACACGAGGTCACCGGCGGCGAAGCCCTCGGCCCAGATCCAGCCCTGGAACGCCTTCAGCGGGGTGACCTTCTCGTCCCCGTCGAGCCAGTGCTCGAGCCACCACACCACGCGCTCGATCGGCGCGTCAGGCTCGCCGGCCAACTCGCGCACTGCTGCCACCTGCGCAGCCACTGCGTCCTCTTCCTCGTGGGCCGTGATCCAGGTGGCGAAGCGCGCGCGGCTGTAGGGGTACAACGTGTCGTGGACGAACGTTGTGGACGAAGTGGTGCCCTCGATGTCGAGGACCACGGCGCGCAGCGTCATACGTTGCGGCGACCTGCAGTGGTCATGGTGTCTCCGTGATCATCGAACGCAGGGGGGCCAATCTACCGAAGACCTCGCGCAGCGGCCCGGCGAGGAGGTCGGCGCGCACCGCGCGGACGCGGCGATACGCCTCGTGCGCCGCCGGGTCGGGCGACCTGGCGGCTCCCTCGCCGACCCACGACGAAACGGTCGCCGCGAGGTCACCGAATGCCCCGACGGCAGTTCCGGCGAGCGCGGCGTCGGCCAACATGGCGCCGTCCTGGCGCGACGGCACGCGCCACGGCTTGCCGACCACATCGGCCTTGATCTGGTTCCAGAGCGGGCTGCCGGCACCTCCGCCGACGGCGAGCACTTCCGTCACCGGCGAGCCGTTGGCCGCGAACACGTCGAGGAAGTCGGCGTACTCGAAGGCGATCGCCTCGAGCATCGAGCGCCACAGCGTGCCCAGCCCGCTCGCCGCGGTGAGGCCGAGGAACATCCCCGCGGCATCGGGATTGTCGGGATTGCCGCCGGACAGATAGGGGGTGAACAGCACGCCGTCGCTGCCCGGAGCGACCGCCGCAGCCTGGCGGTCGCCCTCCGCGTAGCAACCGTCGTCGCCCCGGCGCCCGAGGACCTCGTCGCGGAACCAGCGCAGGGACAGCCCACCGGCCTTGACGTACCCCCAGTACAGGGCCTGGCCGGGGAGCGTGCCCAGCGAGTACAACATGCCAGGGACCGCGGTGATCGCGGCGGACGGGGCGGTGACGCCGACCGTCAGGATCGACGCCGTGCCGGCGACGTCCGTGGCCATCCCTGGCCGGACCAGCCCCGCCCCGATGTTCGATTGCATGACGTCGCCCGCGCCGGCGCAGATCGGGGTCCCGGGCGCCAGGCCGCACCGCTCGGCCATCGTCGTGGTGAGCCCGCCGACCACGTCCCACGGGGCGTGCACGCGCGGCGCCAGTTCGGCCGGAATGCCGAAGGACTCCAACTGCGGCTCCGACACCGTCCCCGTGGCGGCGTCCCACCCGATGATCCAGCCCGACAAGTGGGAACGGTCGGTGTACGCATCGTCGGCGCGGAGACCGGCGAGACACCCTCCGACATAGGGAGCCAGCGACAGGATCTTGGCGATGCGCGCGCAGACCTCGGGTTCGTGGCGACGTACCCACTCGTAGACCGCCGGCATCACGTAGGTGTCGAGGGTGCTGTTGGCCGACTCGGTCACCCAGCGCGGCTCCACCTCGTTGGCGAGCCAGGCGACCTCCTCGCTGGCGCGCACGTCGAGGAACGGAATGATCGGCCGCACTGGTCGCCAGTCGGAGTCGACGAACACTGGCCCGCACAGGATCCCGGAGAGGGCGATCGCCGAGACGTCACCGGGCTGGCAGCCCGACGCCACGACCGCCGCGTGGATCGCCTCGAGGGCCGCATCGACGATCTGGTCGGGATCCATCTCGACCCAGCCGGGACGCAGATGGTCGAAGTGGTGCTCGGCGTAGCCCTGTCCCAGGCACGTGCCGTCGTCCCGGAAGATCCCGGCCTTCGAGCCCTGCGTCCCCACGTCGATGCCGCAGAAGGCGACCACTCGTCTCACCTCGATCGTTCGGATCCGGCCAAACCCGCCAAACACCGCCAAACTACTCAGCCATGGCGGTGGCCACTCTGGAACGTCTCCGGGCGCACGGACTCACGAAGTCGTACGAGGGCATCACCGTGCTCGACAACGTCGACGTGACGATCGCGCCCGGCGAAGTGCGCGCCCTGCTCGGCGAGAACGGTGCCGGCAAGTCGACGTTGATCAAGATCCTCGCCGGCGTCGTCCGCCCGGACGCTGCCGAGATCCGTGTCGACGACGTGGAGGTCACCATCGATGATCCCCGGTCGGCGACCGTTCAAGGGATCGCCACCCTGCACCAGGAGCTGATGATCGTGCCCGGGTTGTCCGTCGCCGAGAACGTGTTCCTCGGCCGGCGGCTCGCCACGCGTTTCGGCAAGGTCCAGTGGCGTCGTCTCGAGCAACAGGCCGGCGCGCTGTTCGACCAACTCGGCCACCCGGTCGACGTCGGGGCCGATGCCGCGTCGCTCAGCCCGGTGGGCCGGACGATGACCGCGCTGGCCCGGGCGCTCTCCTATGACAGTCGTGTGTTGATCCTCGACGAGCCGACCGCCGCGCTCACCGATGCAGAGACGTCCTCACTGTTCCACGCCATGCGTCAGCTGCAGGAGCGCGGCGTCGCCATCCTGTACGTCTCCCACCGCCTCGACGAAGTGCTGGAGATCAGCGACACGTTCACGGTCCTGCGCAACGGGCGGATCGTCGCCGAGGGACTGATCGCCGACGCCACCCCCGAGGCGATCATCACGGCGATGGCCGGACGGCCGATCGACGCCATCTTCCCGCCGCGCGTCTCCGAGCCCGGAGACGTCGTGCTCGAGGTGCGCGGGCTCCACGGTCCGCAGGTCCACGCCGTCGACTTCGAGGTGCGCGCCGGCGAGGTCGTCGGCATCGCCGGACTGGCCGGCTCGGGACGCAGTGAGATCCTGCGCATGTTGGCGGGTGTGCAGCCGCGCCGGGGCGGTGAAGTGCTGCTCCGCGGTGTCCCGCTCGCTCCGACGAGCGTGCGGCGGTCGCAGCGGCGCGGTGCGGCGTTGGTCCCGCAGGAGCGCCGTTCGTCGGGGCTCGTCCCGACGGACATCGAGCGCAACGCCAACCTGACCACCGTCGACCGGCACACGCGTGTGCCGTACGTGACATCGAGACGGAGGAGCAGAGATCACGCCAGGGCGCTCGCCCGACGGCTCGACTTGCGCTATCGCCGGCTCGACCAGCAGGTGCTCACCCTGTCGGGCGGCAACCAGCAGAAGGTCGTGCTGGCGAAGTACCTGGCCCTCGACCCGACGCTGCTGCTCCTCGACGAGCCGACGCGGGGCGTCGACATCGCGACGAAGACCCAGATCTACCGGCTGATCGAGGACCGTGCTGCCGCCGGCGGTTCGATCCTGATGGTCAGTTCCGAGCTGCCCGAACTGCTCGGACTCGCCCACCGCATCCTCGTGATGCACGAGGGTCGCCTCGCCGGAACGTTCGACGCGGCCACGACGACCGAGCACGACCTCCTCCATGCGTGCTACGGACGGCAGCGATGACCGCCGCCGACGCTCGAGCGGTGGACGCCAGCGGCGCCGGGCGCACCGACCAGCGACCTCCCGATCCGCCGACGTCGCGGCGCAACAAGGCGTTCACGATCCTGCGACCGCTCGCCGGGCCGCTGGTCCTCGTCGGGATGATCGCCTACTTCGGTGCGCTGTACGGTGACCGGTACCTGTCGAAGGTCAACCTGGTCAACAACGTGCTGGGTGCTGTGGCCTTCCTCGCCATCGTCGCCGCCGGCCAGACCGTCGTGATGGTCGTCGGGGAGTTCGACCTGTCGGTCGGCGGGCTCGCCGCCCTGGCGTCGGTGTCGACCGGAGTCCTGCTGGCGACGACGACCGTCGGCGGTGACCCCAACGACCCGACCAACGTGGTGCTCGCCCTCCTGCTCGGCCTCGCCGTGGGCCTCGCCGGTGGGCTGATCAACGGCGTACTCGTGTCGCGACTGGGGATTCTCGCGTTCATCGCCACCCTCGCCACGTCCCTCGTGTACTCCAACCTGGCTGCCTTCCGAGTCGACGGCCGGCCGGTCTACAACCTCGTCGACGACAACTTCGTCGAGGTCGCCCGCGGTGAAGATGCTGGGGATTCCCAACCGGGTGCTGATGGCGCTCGGTGTCGGCGTGGTGATCTGGTTCCTGCTCGACCAGACGCCGCTCGGACGCAAGATGTACGCCGTCGGCGGCAACCCGGACGCGTCGCGCTACTCGGGGATCAACGTCAAGAACGTCAAGCTGATCGCCTTCGTGATCTGCGGGCTGACCGCAGCTGCCGCCGGCATCCTGCAGTCGGCGAACAACGCGACGGCCAATCTGACCGCCCCCGAGCCCTGGATGCTGCAATCGATCGCCGCCGTGTTCCTCGGCATGGCGATGTTCCGCAACGGCCTGCCCAACCTGCCGGGAACGCTGCTCGGCGTCGTCATGCTGCGCGTCCTCGAGAACGGGCTCAACTACTCGAGCATCAACTCCTACTTGCAGACCGTGATCTTCGGCTGTGCGATCCTGCTCGCCGTGCTCCCGCTGGCGATCTCCCGCCTGCGCCAGGCCCGGTGACGTGACCCGCACGCTGGCGATCGACGTCGGCACGTCCTCGGTCAAGGCCGCGGTCATCGTCGACGGCGCGGTCGTCGCCTCCGTCGACCACGCCCATCCGCTGTCGAGCCCGCGCCCTGGCTGGGTCGAGCAAGATCCCGGCGACTGGTGGGACGGCACCGTCGCGACGATTGCCCGCCTGAACCGCGACGCGGCCCTCACTGACCTCGACGCGCTCGCCGTCACCGGGCAGATGCAAGACCTGATCTGCCTCGACGGCGCGGGCCGCCCGCTACGGCCGGCGATCCTGTACAGCGACAGCCGGGCGGTCGTCGAGCACGATGAGCTGGTCACCCGGTTCGGCGATCGCTGGAGCGAGGTCGTCGGGTCGGCACCCGACGCCTCGAACGTCGCCGCCAAGTGGAGCTGGCTGCAGCGCCATGAGCCGGACACGGTCAGCGCGTGCGCGGTCGCCCTGTTCGGCGGCCACTCGCTCGTCGTGCATCGCCTCACCGGGGCGGGGATGTGCGATCCGACGACGGCGGCGAGCACGGCGCTTTCCGATCTCGTCGGCGGCACGTGGTGGGGCGAGCTCGTCGACGCCCTCGCCATTCCCGTGCCTCCGCTGCAGCCGGTCACCACCGTGCACCGCCTGCAAGCCGCCGCCGCCAAGACTCTCGGGCTCCCGAGTGGACTGCCCGTCGTGCACGCCAACGGTGACGCCGTGGCCACGACGCTCGGCCTCCTCGGCACCGAGCGGAACCGCCCGTACGCCTATCTCGGCACGTCGGGCTGGGTCGCCGTGGCCGCGTCGACGGCGCAACGTGGTGGCGGTGTGGTCGCGCTGCCCGGTCTGGCCGACGACCACTGGGTGTCCGCGGCGCCGATGCCGGCGGCCGGGGCGGTCCTCGACTGGGCGCGGCGCGAGCTGCTCGGCGATGTCGACCATGCCCGGTTCGACGCCCTGGCGAGGGCTCAGTGCGCGGCCGCCGAGGGGGTGCTGTTCATCCCCCACCTCGACGGCACCCGGGCCTTGCCCGAGGCGACCGGCGTCCTCCTCGGAGTGCGGCGCACCACGACGTCGTCGACCGTCGCCGCCGCGGTCGTCGAGGGAATCGCCCATGCCGTGCGCCAGTTGCTGACGACGATCGTCCCGCACACCGACGAGCTCATCGTGTGTGGCGGCGCGGCACGGTCGGTCGCCCTGCGCCAAGCGATCGCCGATGTCATCGGATGCACCGTCGTCGAGGTCGCCGACGAGCATGCGGCATTGGTCGGGGCGACCGTTGTCGCTCACCTCGCGCTGGGCACTGCGCCACCTCCGCCTGCTGGAGCAGTGTCGATGACCACCCCCGACGACCTCCGACAGGCGACGCAGGCCCGTTCGGCTTCGCTGTTCGACGAGCTACTGCCTACACTCACGCCGATCTTGGCGAGGATCGTCGGGCTGCGCGCCAGTGCCGTTCATTGACATCGCCGACACATCAGTGGCATCGCTGACAACGAGGCCGAAACGAGGGAGGACACACCCATGACGAGACGTTGGATCGCCAGCTTCGGAGTCCCATTGTTCACGTTCACGTGCATTGCCGCGACCGGTAGCGCCGGCGCCACCACGGAACCCGGCGGCGCCGACGGGGCGTGCGACGCCGAGATCACCGACATCGCCATCGTGTCGCCGTACTACTCCGACCAACCGGCCACCAAGGAGGTCGTCGACGCGTTCACCGCCGGCGCTGAAGAGGCCGGGTACACGGTGACGATGGTCGACACGCGCGGTGACCTGGCCGAGGTCAACACGGAGATGGAGAACGCGGTGGCGCAGGGCGCCGACACGATCGTGCTCGGCATGGGCGACCCGTTGGAGTTCGGTGCCGGGTTGGCCGCCGCCTCCGCCGCCGGCGTGCCGGTGTTCGGACTCGATGCCGGAGCGGCCGACGGTGTCACGGCGAACATCACGTCGGACAACGAGTTCCTCGGCGAGACCAGCGCCCAGCAGATGATCGACGCGGTCGGCGATGAGGGCCGCGTCGTGATGATCCACTTCGACCCGTTCGAGCCGGTGCGCTTGCGCGCCGAAGCCGCCACGGCACTGTTCGAGGAGAGCGGCATCGAGATCATCGAGTACATCCAGGGCGACCCGGCCGACTCGACCGGCTTCGCCAACACGACCGTGAGCGACCTGCTGTCGAAGTACCCGGAGGGCGAGGTCGACGGCATCTGGGTGGCGTGGGACGCCTCCGCCCTGGGCGCCTACCAGGCCACCCAGGAGGCTGGGCGCACCGAGGTCATCGTCACCGGCGTCGACGGTCAGGACTTCGCGCTGGTGGAGATCGCCAAGGGCGAGAACTGGATCGCCACGGTGCGCCAGGACTGGCCGGGCATCGCCACCGAGGCGCTGGCCACGATCGATGCCTGCTCGGCGGGCACGTCTCCCGCGGCTCAGGTGATCACCGTCGAGGGTCAGCTGATCACCGCCGAGAACGCGGCCACCGCGGGCACCGCGGCGAGCGATGGCACAGTTGCCAGCGAAGGAACCGCGCCCAGCGACGACACGCGCCAGCGAAGGAACCGCGCCCAGCGACACCGCCGAGTAGTCAGCGCACTGCTGAGAGGCTGATCGCCAGGCCGTTGCGGAAGATCGTGACCGGGCCGTTCTCGCTGACGACGGCGATCGTCGTCGACGGGTGGTCGTAGCTGAAGCGTTGTGCGGAGCGGTGCCGCATGCCGCGGTCGCTGTCGACGTTGCGCTCGGCATCGGTGCTCGAGCGCAATCCAACACCGAGGTACTCGACGCTGCCCTCGGCCGTCACCAGGGTCGCCAGGTCATGCTGCTGCAACGAGGCGAACAGGGCCGGGAAGTGCCGGCGGTTCTGGATGGACAGCTTGGGGGCCCGGAACTTGGTGGCGACATCCATCGAGTCCCAGACGAAGCCCTGCTCGTGGACGACGATCGTCGCGCCGACACGCGCCGGAGACAGCCAGTGCACGGCGAGCTCCAGCAAGCCGTGGGCGACGGCGCGGTCGAGGTCGGGAGCGGATTGGCACAACGCGTCGAGCAGTGCGCTGGCGGTCGGTCGGTCGCTCCACGACTGACCGTCCCACGAGATCACCCGGCGCTCGGCGAACAGTCGCACCTGGCCGAACACGACCGTGCGCTGCACGATGCGGGCTCCGGTGACCTCCTGCAGCGGCACGAGCTCGGCCTCGTACTGCACCGGCCGGTCGAAGCAGACGAGCATCCGACTCTCGTCGTCGTGGTGGTTGACGAGGAACGCCGAACGCCCGTCGGCGAAGGTGCGGGCCATCTCGTGAGACAACCCGTCGAGGGACACGAGGTCGGCGATGCCGTCAGCGATCGTGATGCTCGTGCCCGGAGGCATCGAGAACGAACCGTAGAGCGGGCGGCGCCCCTCGAACATCGGGATCCGCCGGGCGTAATCGAGCTCGTCGAGCAACACGTCGCGCACGCTGTCGTGCTCGTCCAGCTCGACGCCTTCTTCGGCGAGCTCCTCGGCAAGCCGGCGAGCTGATCCCGAGAGCAGCTCCGTGGACATGGCCTCAACGCTACGTGCCGATGGCCGGTGCACGTGGAAGTCCCGACGACGCGGGCCGCAACGTGGTCGATCTGTCGGGACCTCGTGGAATCAGGCTTTCCGGCCTCCGACGGCGCAACGTGAACGCTCACGTACACCAGTTCGAAGTCTTGACGGACGCCACTGTGAACGTTCACAATTGTGAGGCAGAGGGGTGCCGGGGGCACCCCTCGCTGACAAGGGGGTACTATGCGCAACTCGAAGACACCTGGTCCCGGCTCATCGGTCTCCGGTGCTGTCTCGACGCAGCAGGAAGGGACGCCGGGGTGGAGCCGCCGCCGCTTCCTCACCGCCAGCGCGGTGGCCGGCACCGGCGTGTTGCTCGGTCCGGAGTTCGCTGGTGCGGCGCGGTCGTCGGCCAACCCGTACGTCCGGAGCGGGGCTGTTCCGATCGAGGACCTGCCACGCGAGCAGACGTTGATTCTTCAGAACCCCGAGGGCGCCATCAACAATCCCGGCTGGTTCAACATCTGGGTCAACGGCGGCGGCGGATCGTCAACCGGCCTGCATCAGCTGATGATGGACACGCTCTGGTACATCGATCCCAATGCCGGAATCGATGGCGTGACCCACAACTCACTCGCGGCCGGGCCACCGGTCTACAACGCCGA
The DNA here is from genome assembly GCA_963786985.1 of Ilumatobacteraceae bacterium. Classification (GTDB taxonomy): domain Bacteria; phylum Actinomycetota; class Acidimicrobiia; order Acidimicrobiales; family Ilumatobacteraceae; genus Desertimonas. Next base: position 39,454 of record CAWBBL010000003.1, read on the forward strand.
TTTCACCGAGATGACGGTGAACTTGCGCGACGACATCTACTGGAGCGACGGTGAGCAGTTCACCGCTGACGACGTCGTCTTCACCGTGCAAACCCAGATCGACACGCCGGGGACGGACTGGAGTGGCGAGTTCTCGACCCAGGTCGAAACCGTCGAGGCGGTGGACGACCAGACCGTGCACTTCACGCTCCAGGCTCCCAACTCGAGGTTCCATTCGATCTTCTCGGTGCGCTGGGAGGGCGCCTGGATCATGCCGGAGCACATCTTCTCCGGTGTCGAGAACTTGATCGAGTACGACAACGCAAATCCTGTTGGGCTTGGGCCCTATGTGCTGCACAGCTACGACCCCAACGGCAACTGGTACATCTGGGAGAAGCGCGAGGACTGGGACCGCACGTCCGTTGCCGACTTCGGAGAACCGGCGCCGCAGTACGTCATCTACCGCAACAACATGCCGATCGACAATCGGCTGATCGAGATGCGCAACGGCGATCTGGACATGATCCACGACCTCTCGCCGGAGGGCATGTTCTCGATCGTCGAGGAGGAGGACACCGTCAGGGGCTGGTTCCCCGGGTTCCCGTACGCCCATCCCGATCCCACGCTGCCGATGTTCATCTTCAACCATCAGAACGAGAAGTTCCAGGATCCCCGCGTTCGCTGGGCACTCGCCTTGATGCTCGATGCACGTGGCCTGTCGATGTCCAGCTACCGCGGAGCGGCGACGCTCTCGGCGATCTCGATCCCGCCGACCGGCACGCATCCGGACGACTACCACATTCCGATGCAGGAGGAGCTGATCAATTTCGAGCTCGATACCGGCGAGAGCGTGATCAAGCCGTACAACCCCAACATCGGCCTGGAGATCGCCGAAATGGTCCGGCCGGAGTTCGGTGACGAGGTGCCCACCGACGAAGACGAGATTCGCCGAGCGTTCGGACTACGGGTGGTGGAACCAGGATCTCGACGCGGCGGCCGAGCTGCTGCGCAGCGCCGGTTTCACCGAGGACGGCGGTGGATGGACGATGCCCAACGGCGAGTCGTTCGAGTTCAACATGATGATTCCTGCCGAAGGCGTCATCAACCGGCTGGGCACGATCGCCGCCCAGATGTGGAGCCAGGCCGGCGTCCCCGTGACGGCCGAAGTGCAGGAACCTTGGTCAAATGCGTGGGATCGACAGGCAGCCGGAGACTACGAGGCCAACGTGGCGTGGGCCGTCGAGACGTGGGGCGGTCACCCCGACCTCTCGTTCTTCCTCGACGGCTATCATTCCGAGTACATCCCGGAGCCGGGAGAGCTGACGTCGAGTCGCAACCACATGCGCTGGGAGAATCCCGAGCTCGACCGGATCATCGAGGAGATCCGTACCGTCCCCTTCGACGATCTCGAGCGCAACGTGGAGCTCGGCAAAGAGTTCGTCAGGCTCCATCTCCAGGAGATGCCCAACATTCCGGTGATGTCCTACAACGTGTTCGTGGCGCTGTCGGAGCGTTACTGGACGGGCTATCCGACCTCCGAGAATCCGTACGCCAATCCGGTGAACAACTGGGCCAATTCCAGGTACATCCTGACCCAGCTCGCACCGGTCGCCGGCTGATCGACTGAGGGTGATGGCGGGTGTCCGGCCAACGGGCCGGACACCCGCCGTCGCGTTAGAGGGGCGGGTGCGCGTACCGTGCTATCCGACAGGTCGCCGAGTAGGGAAGGCGGTTGATGAAGGCCTATTCGTGGTTTGCGTTCCAGCGCGCCGTGCAGATGTTCGTCGTCATCTTCGTCGGGGTCTCGACAGCGTTCCTGATCACGCACCTCTCACCGATCAACCCCGTCGAGAGCATGCTCAACCGGATCACGGCCCGCTCGAACTTCAGCCCTGAGGCAGTCGAGAAGATGCGCTCGGCGCTCACCGACCTGTACGGCGTCGACAAGCCGCTCCCCGAGCAGTACGTGAACTTCTGGCGTCGGTTCGTCCAGGGCGACTTCGGCCCGTCGTTGCTCGCCTTTCCCACGCCGTCGATAGACCTTGTGATGCGGGCGCTCCCGTGGACGGTGTTCCTGCTGAGCGTTTCGGTCCTGGTCACCTGGTCACTGGGCAACCTGTTCGGCGGCCTGGCGGGTTACTTCCAGAACAGCCGCCTGCTCAAGGTCTTCGGGGTGGCGGCGATGGGCGTGCAGCCGATCCCCTACTACATCGTCGCCTTCCTCTTCCTGATCTTCTTCGGGTTCGTGTGGCCGATCCTGCCGATCTCCGGCGCCTATGCGATGGACGTCGAGCCGGGGTGGAACATCGACTTCATCCTCTCGGTCATCCAGCATGCGATCCTGCCGGTCACCTCGCTCATCGTCGTCGGGTTCGGGACCTGGTTCCTGGGGATGAGAGCACTGGTCTCGAACATCGTCACCGAGGACTACGTGACCTACGCCGAGCTCGCCGGAGTGCCGCGCAAGCGCGTGGTGAACTCCTATGTGATGCGCAACGCCGCCGTGCCGCAGGTGACGGCGCTGGCGCTGGCGCTCGGATCGATCTTCTCCGGCACGATCATCACCGAACAGGTCTACACCTATCCCGGCCTGGGCACGCTGCTGGTCGATGCGGTCAACGGCGGCGACAGCAGCACGGTGCTCGCCGTGTCGACGGTCTCCATCACCGCGGTGGCGGTGGCGATCTTCATCGTCGATCTGCTGCTTCCGCTTCTCGATCCGCGAATCAGGACGGAATCGAGCTGATGTTCGTCGTCGTCCGCGATCTCATCCGCTACAACCGAGAGTTCCTCGTCGGTTTGGTCTTGGTGACCTTCATCGTCGGCTTCTCATGCCTCAGTTTCTTCTCACCGGTGGACCCTGAACTGCAGTATCTGGTTCCGCCCGACCAGCCGCCCTCGGCCGAGTATTGGTTCGGCACCAATTCGCGTGGTCAGGACCTCTTCTGGCAGGCCACGTTCGCTATCCGCAATACGCTCACGTTCGGCCTGCTCGTGGCGCTCCTGTCACGGATCATCTCGATCACCGTCGGGCTCATCGCGGGATACGTGGGGGGCTGGTTCGATCGTGCCTTGATGACGATCAATGACATTGTCGTGGCCCTGCCGATCTTTCCGATCCTCGTGCTTGTTCTATTTCGTCATGAGAGACGATCTGAATGCGCGTGAAACTGGCGATCGTCATGGCGTGCTTCGGCTGGCCATTCGACGCGCGACTGATCCGGTCCGCCGCCCTGAGCCTGCGGCATCGCGAGTTCACCCGCCATGCCGTGTTCGCCGGCATGAGCGCACGCAAGATCATGTTCGAGGAGCATCTTCCCTACGTCATGCCGATCGTCTTCGCCACGGCCATGGCGAACATGATCTGGTCGATCGGGCTCTCCGTGACGCTCTCAGTGCTGGGGTTCACCGACATCAACGTCCCGACGATCGGCACGATGCTGTATTGGGCCAACAACCACTCGGCGATGGTGGTCGGCACATGGTGGTGGATCGCCGTGCCGGTCGTCCTCATCGTCATCACGTTCATCGGTCTCTATCTGCTCGCGGTGTCGCTCAACGAATTCATCGATCCGCGTTCGCGTCTGCGGCGAATGGGCAGCTGATGACGGACGCGACAGAGGACGTCCTGACCGTCAACAGCCTCAAGGCCTATTACCTGACGAAGTATTACGGCATCGAGCGCGAGGTCCGGGCGGTCGACGACATCACGCTCTCGGTTCGCAAGAACGAGATCTATGGCCTTGCCGGCGAGAGCTCCTCGGGCAAGACGACCCTGATCAAGACGTTCGCCGCAGCGATTCGTCCACCGCTGCGGATCGTCGGCGGATCGATGACCTACCACTTCAAGAACGGCGATACCGACCCGTACGCCGCACCGAAGGCGGAGGTCGATGCGCTTCGGTGGAAGCATCTCTCCTACATCATGCAAGGCTCGATGAGCCTGCTCAATCCGGTGCGGCGGGTTCGCCGGACGTTCGAGGACTTCGCGTTCCGGCCGATGGGGCTGCCCAGCAGCGAGTTCTGGGGCCGGGTCGAAGCGCACCTCCAGCGTCTCGGTTTGTCCCCCGACGTCCTGTCCGCCTATCCGCACCAGCTGTCCGGCGGGATGCGCCAGCGGGTGACGATCGCCCTGGCCACGGTGTGTCAGCCGGAGTTCGTCATCGCCGACGAACCGACCACGGCGCTCGACGTGGTGGTGCAGAAGGACGTGCTGGCGATGATCCGCGAGGTGCAGCGCCAGATGGGGTCGTCGGTGGTGTTCGTCACCCACGACATGAGCGTGCACGCCAACACCGCCGACCGCATCGGCATCATCTATGCGGGCCGGCTCGTCGAAGAGGCGCCGACACGCACGCTCTTTGCCGCGCCACGGCATCCGTACACCGCCCATCTCGTCGCCGCCCTGCCACGCATCGGCGACACCACGCCCAAGCCGGCGCTCGAGGGACGACCGCCCAACCTTGCCGAACCACCGACGGGCTGCCGCTTTCACCCTCGATGCCCGCTCGCCATCGAAAAGTGCAAGACCGAGGTGCCGCCACTCGAGCCGGTCGGACTGGATCACCGCTCGGCGTGCTGGCGCAGCGCCGACGTGCCTCCCCTCGAGGAGATCGCCAGCGAGGACGTCAGAGGTCGCGCGATGACCGCGCTGCTCGAGGTCTCCCACGTCTCCAAGCGTTTCGTCATGGGCGGCCAGCTCTCGCGCGGCTATGTCGATGCAGTCGTCGATGCCAATCTCTCGCTGTCGCCGATGCGTCCGAGATCTTCACGATCATCGGCGAGTCCGGGTCGGGAAAGACGACGCTGGCGCGCATGATCCTCGGGCTGGAACAGCCGACGAGCGGCGACATCCTGTTCGAGGGCGAGAGCAAGGTGCGAACGTCGAACCCGCGCTGCCCGGCGAGAATTCCTGCGGCGCGTCCAGCCGGTGTTCCAGAACCCGTTCGAGACGTTCAATCCGCTCAAGCGGGTCGATCGCTACCTCTACGCATCGGCGCGTCGCCTCTTCGGCGCCAAGACGAAGTCGGCGGCCGAGTCGGCGATGGACGAGGCGCTGCACAAAGTCGGTCTGAGCCTCAGGGAGGTCGGCGGGCGCTATGCCCACGAACTGTCCGGCGGGCAGCTGCAACGCGTGGCCATCGCCCGCGCCCTCATTCCCAACCCTTCGCTGCTGATTGCCGACGAGCCGGTGTCGATGGTCGACGCATCCCTGCGCATGTCGATCGTCAATCTGCTGCGGGATCTGCGCGACCAGTTCGGCGTCTCCGTCATCTACATCACGCACGACCTCGCCACCGCCTACTACATCTCCGACCGGCTCGTGATCATGCAGAAGGGATTCGTCGTGGAGATGGGACCCGCCCGGCCCGATCCTCGATGCGCCCGAGCATCCCTATTCCCGGCTGCTCAAGGAGTCCGTGCTGTCGATCACTGACGCCGGGACCGATGCGCTTGTACCGGCAGACCGAACCGAGGCGACGGCGGCCTTGGAGCGGGCGGCGGAGGGGACCCTTGAGGAACGGGAGGACGGCCGCTTCGTCAGGGTGTAGAGCGAGTCGCTCGGACGAGTGAGGCGAACCATCGTCCACGAGATCGGTGGCAACTGGACCTCGATCTCGCCGTCGGCGCCAGGCGGTGGCACCGACAGGGCGCGCGGACGCACGCGGTCGGGGTCGGCCGCGGTGTTGCTGGCGTGGCGGTCGGCGTCGGCGAGCTGGAGGCACTCCACCGCCGCGACCTGGGCGCCGAGCGGCCGGGTGTCGACGGTCAACTGCACCGGGGCATCGAGCGAGCGGTTGACGACGAACAGCACGGCGCCCTCGTCGTCGTTGGTGGCGACAGCGTCAACGAGCGGCACGTCGCCGAACCGCTTCGTCTCGTAGGTCGGCGCGTCGATCACCGGGCGCAGGACGTCGCCGCTGGCGTAGCGCGAGGTGGCGGCGAACGGGTGGAAGGTCGTCTGCCGCCACGCCGGGCCTCCGGGCTCGGTCATGATCAGCGCGATCGCGTTGACGAGCTGCGCCACGCAGGCGACGGCGACGCGGTCGGCGTGGCGCAGCAGCGAGATCAACAGACTGCCGACGACCACCGCGTCGGTGACGCTGTAGCGATCCTCGATCAGCCGCGGCGCGCGTGGCCAGCCCGGCTCCGGGCCGTCGTTCTGGAACCTGCTGAGGTACCACACGTTCCACTCGTCGAACGACAGGTCGATGCGCTTGCTCGTGCCGGAGTTTGGCGCGCACGTGGTCGGCGGTGGCGGTGACGGCGTCGATGAAGCGGTCCATGTCGACCGCCGAGGCGAGGAAGCTGCCGGGATCGCCGTCGAACTCCTCGTAGTAGGCGTGCAGCGAGATGTAGTCGACGACGTCGTAGGCCTCTTCGAGCACCGTCGCCTCCCACGACCCGAACGTCGGCATCGACGAGTGCGAGCTACCACACGCCACGAGCTCGAGCTCGGGTTCCGCCTGGCGCATCGCCCGCGCCGTCTCGGCGGCGAGTCGACCGTACTCCGCGGCGGTCTTGTGTCCGGTCTGCCACGGCCCGTCGAGCTCGTTGCCGAGACACCA
>CAWBBL010000004.1:0-76658 GCA_963786985.1 Ilumatobacteraceae bacterium
CCGACACCGGAGATCCACGCTGATGATCGGCCGTCACGGCGATCGTGCGGTGCTCTTCCACGACGTCTGGGTTTTCGACGGTACCGGCGCGGCGCGCTTTCCCGGCTCGGTGCTCGTGCGCGGCAACCGGATCGACACGGTCGTCCAGGGCGCTGACGAGATCGACGCGCCCGATGCCGAGGTCGTCGATGGGCGCGGCTGCACGCTGATGCCTGGCCTGGTCGAGGGCCACGCCCACCTCACCTGGCCGTCCTCGATCGAGCGAGTCGTCAACAGGATGATGCTGCCGATCGAGGAGCACATGCTCACGACCGCCGTCAACGCCCGCATCACCCTCGACGCCGGATTCACCAGCGCCTACTCGGCAGGCGCCCTCGGTGAGCGGATGGAGGTCGCCCTCCGCGACCAGATCGACGGCGGTCATCTGCCCGGCCCACGGCTCCGCGCGTCCGCGCTCGAGAAGGGCGCGGAGGGCGTGCTGGGCGTGCCCGAGGGCCACGACCCGACTCACGACCGCAGCATCTCGGGATTGCGGCAGTACGTCCGCGACATGGCCGCGCTCGGCGCCGACACGATCAAGTTCCTGATGTCGAGCGACGAAGGCTTCGCGCCTGGTGGCGCCAATGTGCTGATGTACTCCGAGGAGGAGGCCCAGGCGGTGGGCGACGCCGCCCGCGCCGAGGGCGTGTGGCTCGCCTGCCACGCCCAGGCGGCCGAGGCCGTCAAGCGGGCGGTGCGGGCCGGGTTCCGATGCATCTACCACTGCACCTTGGCTGACGAGGAGGCGCTCGACCTGCTCGAGGAGCACCGCGACGAAGTGTTCGTCGCCCCGGCCCCCGGCCTGCTGTACGCCCGCATCCACGAGGCCGAAGAGTTCGGCATCGACCGTGAGGCCGCCACCCGGATGGGCGCCGTCTCCGGTCTGGAAGCGATGGAGCGGATCTATCCCGAGATGAAGCGGCGCGGCATCCGTGTCGTGCCCGGTGGTGACTACGGCTTCCCGTACAACCCCATCGGACGAAACGCCGCGCGACCTGCAGTTGTTCGTCGACCACCTCGGCTACTCGCCGGTCGAGGCGCTTGTGGCCGCGACGAGGACCGGCGGCGAGATGGTCGAGTTCGACGTCGGCACGGTCGAAGCCGGGCGCCTCGCCGACCTGCTGCTCGTCGACGGTGACCCGACTGCCGACATCTCGATCCTGCAGGACCAGCGTCGCATCGTGGCCGTCGTCCAAGATGGCTCGTTCCACCGGCCGGTCCCCTGGCAGGCCACCGGCTGATGCGCTGATGAAGCTGGGCACGCTTCCCGGTCCGACGCCTGATGGGCGACTCGTGATCGTCTCGCGCGACCTCACTCGCGCGGTCGCCGCCGACGACATGGCGCCAACGATGCTCAGCGCCATCGAGCGGTGGCCCGACGTCGCACCGTCGCTGCTCGGCCGATTCGATCAACTCGAGTCCGGGGCCATCGCCTCCTCGACCGACTTCGATCCGTCGGCGTGCCTCGCCCCGCTGCCGCGGGCCCCGCAGTGGCTCGACGGCTCGGTGTTCCAGACCCATCTCGCCCTGATGGCCAAGGCGCTCCATCCGGACAAGCCGCACGAGCCGAGCGAGTTCCCGTTCATCTACCAGGGTGCGTCCGACGACCTGCGCAGTGCGACCGACCCGATCACGGGGTACCGGTTCGACGAAGGGATCGACTTCGAGGGCGAGTTCGGCGTCATCGTCGACCGCGTTCCCATGCGCGTGAGCCCCGCCGACGCGATCGGCCTCGTGCGGTTGATCGTGCTGATCAACGACGTGAGCTTCCGCGCCTATGCCGGCCGCGAGATCGCCATCGGGTTCGGCTTCCTGAACGCCAAGCCATCAACTGCGTTCGCGCCCGTCGCGGTGACGCCGGACGAGCTCGGCGATGCGTGGCGCGGCGGCCGGGTCCACCTGCCGCTTCGTGTCGAGCGCAGCGGGGAGTGGTTCGGTCATCCGCACGGTCGGGAGATGACGTTTAACTTCGGCGAGTTGATCGCCCACGCCGCCCGAACCCGGCGGCTGACCGCCGGCACCATCGTTGGCTCGGGGACCGTCTCGAACGCCGATCGCTCTGTGGGTTCTGCGTGCATCGCCGAGCGGCGAGCGATCGAAACGATCGATGGCGGGGCGCCGTCGACGCCGTTCCTCGGCGATGGCGAAGTCGTCACGATGGAAGTCGTCGACGATGACGGGATGTCGGTGTTCGGCGCGGTCCGTCAGCCGGTGGTCGTCGACGGCTGACGCCCCGAGTTCGTCGGACTCAGCTGAGTCCGTCGGTGAACCGCCCGTCGATCAGGACGAACGCGATTCGACACGGCTGATCGGTCCGGTTGGCCCATCCGTGGTTGGTCCCGCGCTGGACCACGATGTCGCCCGCGCGGACGGTGGTTTCGCCCTCGTCGAGCAGGAGGACGATCTCGCCGGAGAGCACGATCCCGAAGTCGATCGTCTCCGTGCGATGGAACGATCGGTGCCGGTCGGAGTCGACCTTGGCGTCGGCGGCACCGATGTTCTCGAACACCGCGTCCATGTCGGCCTGTCCGGACTCGGGCGGGATGTCGAGAACACGTATCCGCACGCCGTTGCTCGGTGGCGCCAGCATGAGTCGATCCTCAGCGGCTTCGTGCTGTCGGCGATCGATGATCGCCGGCGTCTCGGCGGTGTGCCAGATCTCGTGGAACACGAGCCCTGGCTCGCCGAGGTCGTCGTAGACGCGTGTCGCCGCGCCGTCGGCGACGATGACCGACTGGTTCGAGGCGTCGTGGCCAGTCACGACGCGGCGTACCGGTTGTCCCGTCATACTCGTCGTCCCTCCTACGGCCGTTCTCTCGAGAGCGGCCACCTTGACCGATTGGCACGGTGATTCTTCCTTCGGCATCGTCGACGAGGAAGCCGATTCTCCCGATGGACGACATCAGTCGTGTTGATGTCGGCACCGGACGGCGATCGAGGGTGGCCAGCCGTTGGGCCAGCCCTCCTCCCTCCTTTGCCGTCGCTTGTGATCAGGACCGACGGCCTGTGACGCGGGGCAGACGTCCGTCGCACCACTGTTGTACGAGCGGCGATGGTATAAGAACTCTGCTGGGCGATCGTTTGACGAAGCCCGAGTCGTGGGGAGAGGTGTCCGTGTGCCACGGGCGCACAGCTAGGGGGGGACATGACGTCATCCGGTTCGATCCTTGGGAACGCGGTACTCCGCTTGGAGGATCCGACGCTGCTGACGGGCGCAGGCAAGTACTTGGACGACCTCGTCGAGCCGGGGATGTTGCACGTGGCGTTCGTCCGTTCGATGGTCGCCCACGGTGTGTTGGACGGGGTCGACGTGTCGGAGGCCTCGGCGATGCCTGGGGTTCGGGCCGTCTATCACGCCGGCAACGATCTCGGGTTGCCGTCGCTGCAGATGTTCCCGATGATGCCGCCGGCGTTGAATCGCCCGATGTTCTGCGCCGATCGGGTGAGGTTCGTCGGTGACATCTGCGCCGCCGTCGTCGCCGAATCGAAAGCTCAAGCGATGGACGCCGCCGAAACCGTTCTCCTCGACATCGAACCTCTGCCGGTGTTGATGACACCCGCCGCGGCACTCGAACCGGGTGCGCCACTCCTGTTTCCTGGGCACGGGTCGAACGTTTGCTTCGTGACGACCCATGGAGATGACGAAGACCCGCTCGACGGCGCGGACGTGGTCGCTGAGGTGACGATGGTCAGTCAGCGTCTGGCCGGCGTGCCGATGGAGACGAACGGACTCTTCGCGGTGCCCGACGGTGACGGTTCGTTGACGTGTTGGATCTCGCATCAAGCGCCGCATGCTGCGCATGGCGCGCTCGCGGCCGTCGTCGGTCTCGACCCCGACCAGCTGCGTGTGGTGTGTCCGTGGGTGGGTGGTGGGTTCGGCCCGAAAGCTGCCGTGTACCCCGAGTACGCGATCACTGCCAAGGCGGCGATGGCGCTCGGTGCGCCGGTCAAGTGGGCCGAGACGAGGACAGAGGACATGATCGCGCTCGTTCACGGCCGGGACTACGTGATGGAGGCCAAGCTCGGCGTGACGTCGGCCGGTCGAATCGTCGGATTGGAGGCCAACGTCACCGCGTCGGGCGGCGCCTATCCGGCGATCGGGGCGATCCTGCCGATGTTGACGCAGATGATGTCGGTCGGTGTCTACGACATTCCGGCCGTGAAGTTCACTGCGACGACGGCGTTGACCAACAACACCACGGTCGGCGCGTACCGTGGCGCTGGTCGCCCTGAGGCGGCCCAGTTGATCGAGCGCGTGCTCGACGTCGCTGCCGACATGACCGGCATCGATCCGGCCGAGATCAGGCGGATCAACTTCCTTCCGGATTTCGACGAGCCGATCACCACGCCGACAGGCGGCAACTACGACTCTGGTCGTTACGCCGAGCCGCTCGACGCGGCCCTGGCGGCCGCCGGCTACGACGACCTGCGCGCCGAACAGGAACGTCGACGGGCGGCTGGTGAATCGAAGCAGCTCGGTATCGGCATCTCGACCTACGTCGAGGTGACCGCCCCCGTTGGTCTGCATCTGGAGTACGGCGCGTGCGAGATCAACGACGACGGAACGGTAACCATGTACGCCGGCACCAGCGCCCACGGCCAGGGACATCACACGGCGTTTGCGATGCTTGCGTCGGAGGTCCTGGGCATCGCGATGGACAAGATCTCGTTGGTCAATTCCGACACCAAGACCGTGCGCAGCGGCTCCGGCACCCTGGGATCGCGATCGCTGCAGACTGCAGGCTCGGCGATCCACCTGGCGTCGACGGAGGTGCTCGACCGGGCCAAGCTCATCGCCGGCCATCTCCTCGAGGCATCCTCCGACGACATCGTCACCAGTGACGGCGGGCTGCAGGTGGCGGGGGTTCCGGCCACGTCGGTCACGTGGGAGACGCTGGTGACGGCGTCCAACGACCCGACGCGGCTGCCGCCGGGCCTGGAGCCAGGTCCGCTCCGTCACGACCTCGACTTCGATGGTGGTGGCTCCACGTTTCCGTTCGGCGCGCACGTGTCCGTGGTGGAGGTCGACATGGAGACCGGCGACGTCCGACTGCTTCGCCACATTGCGGTCGACGATTGCGGACGGATCCTCAACCCGATGCTCGTCCAAGGTCAACAACACGGCGGCATCGCTCAAGGCGCCGCCCAGGCGTTGTACGAGTGGGTCCAATTCGACGATCAAGGCAATCCGCAGACAGCCACCCTGGTGGACTACCTGATCCCGTCGGCGGCTGAGCTGCCGTCATTCGAGACCTCCAACACCGAGACCGACAGCCCGCGGAACCCGCTCGGCGCCAAGGGAATCGGTGAGTCCGGAACGATCGGATCGACACCGGCAATCCACAACGCGGTGGTCGATGCGGTGTCACATCTCGGCATCCGCCACATCGACATGCCCTGCACACCCGAACGTGTCTGGCGGGCGATCGCCGAAGCCCGCGCGGCAGCACACAGCTGACGGTCCCAAACGAGGATCTGGGGGTCCACAGTCACGAATGCGAGACTCTCGACGCCCGGATCGGAGTGCCGAGCAGCGCTCGCCACCGCCAAGACATCGGCACACGTGACAACCCTGCCGTGCCGTGCCCGGGGCGGGGATCGAACCCGCATGGTGTTGCCACCAGGGGGGTTTAAGCCCCCCGCGTCTGCCAGTTCCGCCACCCGGGCGTCGGCATCACGCTACGGCACCGCCAGCAGCGGACGGCGCCGGCGGAGGCGACGTCGTGCATCCGCTCGAGCTCGCCGACGATGGCGGCGACTCCGATGCGGTCGACTCGTGGAACTCGAACACGATGGCTCCGAGGTTGGCCATCGCCGGCACGTACTGCCTGGGTCCCAGCTAGTAGAGCGACGTCAACACGATGTGATACATCGACAGGTCAGTCGCCGTCGATGGCAGCCAACAGTGTGTAGTCGACGAGATCTGAGTACTCGGTGTGCCGTTCGATGTACGCCCGGACGAAGGGACACAACGGAACGACCGGGCGCTCGGCAGCACGTTCGGCATCGAGGGCGGCGGCGACGAGCGCCGAACCGATGCCTTCGCCCTCGAGGTCCTCGCTGACCTCGGTGTGAACGAAGATCGTGCGCCCACCACGGCGTGAATAACGGGCGAACCCGACGACCTCACCGTCGGCAAGTGCTTCGTAACGGTTTTCTGCCTCGTTGTCCTCGACCGTGATCCGGTCTGCGTTGTCGACCATCAGCGGCACCCTAGTGAGCTGCAATCGGATCCGCCCCGATAGCGTCGAACGACCGTGGATGTCACCGCCCCGCCGCTGAACTCGGGCACCGACGTGCTCGCCGAAGCGGCCCGGCGGCGGACGTTTGCCATCATCAGCCACCCCGACGCCGGCAAGACCACCCTGACCGAGAAGTTCCTGCTCTACGCCGGAGCGGTACAGCGTGCTGGTGCCGTCAAAGCCCGGGAAGGCAGAAGATCGGCGACGTCGGACTGGATGGAGCTGGAGCGCCAGCGGGGGATCTCGGTGAGTTCGGCCGTGCTGCAGTTTCCCTACCGCGATCATGTGGTCAACCTCCTCGACACGCCCGGCCACAAGGACTTCTCCGAGGACACCTACCGGGTACTCGCCGGCGTCGATGCCGTGGTGATGGTGCTCGACAGCGCCAAGGGCATCGAAGCGCAGACCCTCAAGCTGTTCGAGGTGTGCCGGAGCCGCCGCCTTCCAGTACTGACGTTCCTCAACAAGTACGACCGTCCCGGTCGCGAACCGCTCGAGTTGCTCGACGAGATCGAGGCACAAATCGGATTGCGGCCGACACCGGCGACGTGGCCGGTCGGGGCGGCCGGCGAGTTGCGCGGCGTCATCGATCGGCGCGCCGGGACCTACATCCGCTACGCGCGAACTGAGCGGGGGGCATCGCTCGCTCCAGAGGAGGTCGTCGGGCTCGACGAGGCGGCCGCCACCGAGGGCGCCGACTGGGCGACGGCGGTCGACGAGTTGGCCCTGCTCGAGGCCGTCGGTGCGGACGTCGACGTGCCTTCGTTCCTCGCCGGCGACTCGACGCCCGTGTTCGCCGGCTCGGCGCTGACCAACTTCGGCGTACGGATGATCCTCGACGCGGTCGTCGACCTCGCGCCGGCCCCCGGGCCGCGGCTCACCGACGAGGGCGAGGAGCGGTCCCTCGACGCCGGCTTCTCAGCCTTCGTGTTCAAGGTCCAGGCGAACATGGACCCGGCGCACCGGGATCGCCTGGCGTTCGCCAGGATCTGCTCAGGTCGCTTCGACCGTGGGATGACAGTGACCTGTGCGCGCACGGGGCGCGACCTGACGACGAAGTATGCGATGACCGCCTTCGGCGCCGAGCGGGAAACCGTCGAGGTGGCCTTCCCCGGCGACGTCGTCGGGCTCGTGAACGCCACCGGATTGCAGCTCGGAGACACGGTGTACGGGGCCGGCGCCGACGTGTGCTACCCCCCGATCCCGCGCTTCTCGCCGGAGGTGTTCGCCACGGCTCGTCCACTCGACACCGGGCGGGCCAAGCAATTCCGCAAGGGAATCGAGCAGCTCGACGAGGAGGGCGTTGTGCAAGTGCTGCGCGACCTCGACCACGCCGAGACAGCGCCGATCCTCGCCGCCGTCGGGTCCTTGCAGTTCGACGTCTTCAGCCACCGTCTGGCCGGTGAGTTCGGCGCTCCGGCGGAGATCCTCCCCGCCGGCTACCAGGCCATTCGCCGGACGGACGTCGAGTCACTCCAGCGCCTGCGCGACATCGGCGGCATCCGCGTACTGCGCCGATCCGACGGGACGATCGTCGCGCTGTTCGAGAACCGCTACCGACTCGCACGACTGGAACAGGACGAGCCAGAACTGACCCTCGAGCCGCTCGTCGCCGGGTCCATCCCGTAGCCGGTCGGCTGGGGGGCGCCCGCCGAATCGCGTCGCGCTCCCGTACGCTCAGCCGATGCTGCGCACGCTCAGCGCCGGTGGTATCGGCCTGCTCGCCATCGTCGCCACTCCCCTGACTCCGGTCTCGTCGGCGTCGACCGATCCAACCACGACACCGCCCGGCGACCTCACCTGGGGCCCCTGCGAGGAAGGGATCGGCGAGCCGTTGGAGTGTGCGACGTTGGCGGTGCCGTTGGACTACGACGATCCGACCGGTCCGACCATCGACCTCGCAGTGATCCGCTATCCGGCCAACCCGGAGGTCCGCGAGGGGGCCATCCTGCTCAACCCAGGTGGGCCGGGAGGTTCGGGGTACGACTTCGCGTCGGCCGCTGCCGAGTCGTTGGACTTCGGGATGGGCCTCGCGGGTCGCTTCGACATCGTCGGCTTCGACCCCCGCGGTGTCGACCGCTCGGGCGGCATCGACTGCATCGACGACCAGGCGATCGAGTCGTACCTGTACGCCGACGACACACCCGACGACCCTGTCGAGGCCGCCGCCAGCGTCGCCCAGCAGATGATGTTCGGGGCCGCCTGCCGAGAGGTGTACGGCGACACGCTGAACCTGTACTCGACCGAGAACACGGCGCGAGACATGGACATGATCCGCGCCGCCTTAGGTGACGAGCAGCTTTCGTACATCGGCATCTCCTACGGCACCTATCTGGGAGGCGTGTACGCCACGTTGTTCCCCGAGCGAGTGCGGGCGATGGTGCTCGACTCGGCCTACGAGCCCAGTGGCGACAGCGAGTACGACCAGTGGGTGACCCAACTGCTCGGCTTCGAGCAGGCGTTCGACAACTGGGCGGCGTGGTGCGAGGAGGGCACGGAGTGCGCATTCACCGCGACCGACGTCGGCGCCCGCTGGGACGCCCTCATCGCCGCCCTCGAGCAGACTCCGGTGAAGTCGGACAGTGGCCGGCCGGTCAATCACGTGGCGATGGAGACGGCGACCGTCTCGGCGATGTACAGCGAACTTGTCTGGCCGGTGCTGGGCAAGGCCCTGGCCGAGGCCGAGGCGGGTGACGGCACTGCCTTGTTGGAGATGGCCGACGACTACAACGGGCGATCGAGCGACGGCACGTTCGCCAGCATCCGTCAGTCAGGCCCGGTGATCCGTTGCGCCAGCGGTATCGATTGGACGGTGCCTGCCGATCCGGCGACGTTCCTCGCCGAACTACAACGCGTGGCCCCGAGATTCAGCCGCGGCTACGACCTCA
This sequence comes from Ilumatobacteraceae bacterium, assembly GCA_963786985.1. Lineage (GTDB taxonomy): Bacteria > Actinomycetota > Acidimicrobiia > Acidimicrobiales > Ilumatobacteraceae > Desertimonas. The sequence goes on from CAWBBL010000004.1 coordinate 9,170, forward strand.
CCGATTTCCGAGACATGTGTCGCGACTTGTTCCCCGTGGATGTCGAGGCGATCACCCCGTCGTACTCGGGATCAGCTCCGATCGTCATCGTCGGTGGGCTCAACGACCCGGCGACCCCCTTCCGTTGGGCCGAGGAGCTCACTGACCAGATGGGTTCCAACGTCTCCTTGGTGACCTTCGAAGGCGAAGGTCACGGGCAAATCCTGTCGTCGTCGTGTGTGACGGACGCCGAGGCGTCCGTGATTCGCGACCTGCAGCTCCCCGCGGCGGGAACGACCTGTCAAGCCGACCCGCCAGTCGCCAGACCGGAATTCTGGGACGACCTTCCGGTCCCGGACGGTGTCGGACCAGTCGTCGAGGATCCGGCCGTCGACCTCGCCCTCGGACTCCCCCCGACCCAGGTCTACGCCGACGTCTGGAACCTGTCCGGTGACCCTGCTGCTGTCTCGGCCGCCTACCTGGCCGCCTTCGAAGAACTCGGGTTCGACGTGACCGAGGCTCCCAGCGTGCTGGACGGCACGACAACCCTGATCGCGTTGGCGCCAGACGGAACGCAGTTGGTGATCCTGATCATCCCGCCGGACAGCTTGGCCTCCAACCCGGACCTGGAAGCCGCGGCAGAGCTCGCCCTCCCCGGACAGGGTTTCGTGGTCGTCGGCGCACTCGCCGAGCTGTAGTCACGCCACCCTCCGAACCGCCGGGCGCGACCCCGCGCCGGGCAGCAACACGGGTGGACGCGTCGGGTCGACGCCGGCATTGGCGGCGATCGTGGTCCACAGATCGGAGCGGGCGCGGTTGGCCCGGCGCGGGTCGAGCCGGTTGACGACGACGACGCCCTCGATCATGTCGGCGACAACGGCCGCCCACGGACGCCCGCGGACGCGCACCGACACCACACCACCGTGGGCGTGCCGGCGCACCGTGCGGTCGAGACCGACGAGCCGCGGCGGCGTGCGGAAGGTGGGGGCAGCCAACCCGAACCGCCGCGCCGCCGCGGCGAGTGCCCGTGCCGCCGTAGCGAAGTCGACAGTGGTGGCGGCAGGCGGCGCCACCACGGTTCGTTGCTGCGGTTGCTCTGGCATGCCCTCATCATGACGGGAGGGTGTCACAGCAGTCCGTCAGGCGGACTCCCGGTCGGCGGCCAGCCACGCCTGGCCAACAACACAAGTCGCCCGACAAGCGCACCATCGGCACGCCGCGCTGGGGGTACGCGTCGTCGGGCGACCCTCGAACTGGATCTCGACGATGCGCTGCACACCGTCGAGGGTGCGGCGCACCGCTGAGCGCAACAGGTCGATGGTCACGTCCTCCGACTCGGCTGCGGCGGAATCGAGCGAATACGAGGCGAGTAGTCGCGGCGGGACCTCGCGCACCATCGTCTCGATCAGGGCGTAGAACCGCAGGTCCTCACGGTGGCGATTCATCAGCCGGCCGGTCTTCACGTCGACGATGACCTTGCGGCTCTCACCCTGCTTGGGAACACCGAGGGTGAGATCGATGCGCGCCCGCAGCACGATCGGCCCGGCGAGTGGATACTGCGACGCACCCTCGGTGACCGGGCGCCACCGCGGGTCGAGCGGTGGGAAGCACTCGAGGAACTTGGTGACGTGCTCGACAGCCCGACCCCGCAGATCGGCGGCGTCGCCCGGTGGCAGCGACGCGAGCCACTGCCCGAGGCCGTACTCCTCGTCAGCGAGACGAACGATCGCCTCGTCGACGAGGGTGATCGGAACGAGTTCGCCGCGCCAGTGGACCGACAGCTGGATCGCTTTGTGGGCGACCTGCCCCTTGGCCTTGGCAGCCGACCACACGAAGTCATCGGGTGCCGCCGACTTCGCTTCGCACGTGAACACCTCGCCGAGGTCGTGCTTGGTGACGACGAGGGCCGGCGGCGGATCGATCGACGTCGACTCGGACAGCCGACCGGCCAGTTCGGCGAGACCCTCGTCGAGGTCGGCACGCAGCTCGGCGACGACCGCCGGGTCGAACACGACCGGCTGCCCGGTGCGACCGAGCGTGTCGAGCGTGCGCTGCTGGACTGGCGTGAGCTCGGACACTGGCTCGATCGTACGGGTCGCCTGTGACACCGTCCGGGATCAGCTCAGCGCGGGTCAGGACTGATCAGCGCCACCGCCATGTCGAGGCCGGCGGCCGCTCGCAGCGTGGCGATCCGCCGGCCCGGCTGCACGGCGGCGCGCGGCTCGCCGACAACCGCCTCGCCCAGCGACGCGCACGCCGCGTCGAGGTCGTCGACGACGAGCACGATGCCCCACACGTCGGCCGGGCCGGCCGACAGCCCGGCACGCTCGACGACTTCGACGATCAGGCCGCCCAGGCGGTGGAAGCCTTGACGAACCTCGCCGACCTCGCGAACCCGTTTGAGCGCCGCGCCGGTGGCGTCGGCGATGGCACCCGAGGTGCGCAAGAGGTCGTCCGTGGCGATCACCACGTGGTCGATGCTGCGGGCGCCGAGCGGATGCACGGCAAACAGCGGCGGCGGCACGTCGCGCACCTCGACGGCCACGCCGTCGAGGCTGCTGAGCTGCGGGTCGACGCCCGACATCACGAGGCGGCGACTCCCCACCCGGCCGGTCGTGTCGACCTCGATGCCGGTGCCGAACAGCGGGATCTGCGCGCACCCATCCTCGTCGGCCTGGCTCGTGACGAGGCCGAGCCGCTGCCAGGGCTCCACGGCGCCGCCGACGGCGATCCAGTCGATCGACGCGGTGGTGATCATCTCACGGGTGCGAGCGAGCGAGCGCCAACGAGTGAGCGGCCATCAACGGTCTCCGTGGCCGGAACGGAGTCACGGAATCACAGCTGCAAGCCGACGTGATGTCCGAGGAACGTGAGGGCATCGGCGATCTCGTCAGCGCGCTTGGACACCGGCTTGCCGACGCCGTGCCCCGCACGACCCTCTTGGGACAACAAGATCGGGTTCTCGTCGAGACACGCCGACGCCGCCTGCAGCCTGGCCACCATCTTGCGGGCATGCAGGGGGTCGACACGGGTGTCGCCCTCGGCCGTCTGCACGAGCGTCGCCGGGTAGCACGTTCCGTCGACGACGTGGTGGTACGGCGAATAGGCGTGCAGCCAGGCGAACTCCTCGGCGACGTCGGGGTCGCCGTACTCGGACGTCCACAGCTTGGCGATGAGGAAACGAGGGAAGCGGACCATGTCGAGCAACGGCACAGCACAGAGCACGGCCCGGCACAAGTCCGGCCGTTGGGTCACGGCCACACCGACGAGCAGTCCGCCGTTGGACCCGCCGAGGATCGCCAAACGTGAGCGGCTCGTGAGCCCGGCGTCGACGAGGTGATCGGCGGCAGCGTGAAAATCATCGAAGACGTTCTGCTTGTTGTCCCGCGACCCGGCGATGTGCCACTCCTCACCGTGCTCGAGTCCGCCGCGCAACCCGGCGACGGCGTACAGGCCGCCGGCCGCGCACCAGGCCGCGATCCGCGGCTGCCAGCCCGGGCTCATCGTGATCGTGAAACCGCCGTACCCGTTGAGGATCGTCGGGGTGTCGGCGCTCGGCGTGACGTCGGCACGGTGGATCAGGAACAGGCCGATCTCCGTGCCATCCGGTGACCGATAGCTGGTGCGCTCCACGACGAGACCAGCGGTCAACCGCTCGGCGTCGGACAGTGGTGTCGCCGAGGTCGCCGCGCCGGAGGCGGGGATCTTCCACAGTCCCGTCGGGGCGACATACGTGTCGACGACGACGAACGCCTCGTCCACGCTGGAGTCCGCGGCCAGGCCACCGTCGGCAACGGAGATCGAGTTCTCGAGCCCCTCCACCGGCTCGCCCGGCCGGCCGTCGGCGTCGAGCCGGTGGACAGTGTCGACGGCGCCGGAGCTGGTCACCATCAGGAGGCCTCGGCGGGTGACGGCGAGCTGGGCGATCACCTCATTCCGCTCGGCGACGACCGTGTCCCAGGCCTCCGGGCCACGATCCAAGACCTCGCCGTCGAGGACGACGCGCACGACGCGGCCGCGTGGCGCGTCGAGATTGGAGATCCCCACGAGTGACCGGTCGTCGGCGGCGATCGAGAATTGCGTCGTGGCGTCGACGTCCGCGATCGTCGTCGACCATCGATCGGCGTGCCGGTCGAGGGCGTGGATGTCGGTGCGCCGATAACCGACCTCGACGCTGACGATCAGCCAACGGCCGTCGTCGGTGAGCATCACGTCGGGCCACGCCTGCGGATCAGGACGGTCGTCCCACACCACCGGATCGTCGCGCCAGTCCGTGCCCAGACGGTGGTGGTGGACGGTGCGGTTGTACTCGTCACCTGCGGGATAGCGAACGTAGAAGAACCCGGTCCCGTCAGGTTCCCAGGCCACCGAACTCGCCCGAGTGTCCGGGATGCGGTCGCCGACACCGCCTGCCGTCGACCCATCGGCCCCCGACAGAACGTGCAGCACCGACTGCTCCGTGCCGCCCTCGCTGATACCGACGGCGACCAACGACCCGTCGCGGGAGGGGTAGTACCAGTCGATCGCCGTCGCCGCGTCCTCGCTGAACGTGGCCGGGTCGAGGAGCACGACCGGCGGCTCTGCCGAATCGATCGCCGAGCGCCGGGTGAGCACGAACTGCTCAGCACCCGCCGGGCGTTCGTAGCAGAACAGGTGGTCACCGCGCAGCACCGCGTGCTGAAGGACGGGGAGCTCCATCACCTCGAGGAGGCGGCGGTGCCACTCGGCACGGGCTGGAACAGCGAGAAAGGAGCTGGTCAGCTCGTTCTGGGTGGCGACCCAGGCGACCACGTCGGCGTCGTCACCGTCCTCCAGCCAGCGGTATGGATCAGGAACGGCGATGCCGTGATAGTGGTCGACGACGTCCTCACGCCGGGTCGGCGGGACCGAGGTCGACAACGTCATGTGGCAGGACGAAGGGCAGTTGTGTCAGCCGCGGCCCATGTTGGGGCGCTTGCCATGGTTCGCCTTGGAGCGCCGCATCCGCGCCTTCTTCTTCTTCGTCTTCTTCGACATAGCGGACCAGCGTAACGGTGTAGTCGGTCGTTCCGACCTGGCCTGACGCCGACCGGTGAAGCCTCGACAGGACCACGGGTTGCCGCTCAATCGTTGCTGCCGCCACGTCGGGCGAGCAGCTGAGGAGATCGACACGGGACCGTTCTGACCGCTTGTCGAGCCTTCGGGTCAGGTGGTCGAGGCTTGTGCGTGACCGGGTTGTTGTACCGGCTGGTGTGGGCTGCGGACCCATGCTGCGAACGCCTCGATGCCGTCGATCACGGTCTCGAAGCGCACCGAGTGGAAGAGGTCGAAGGAGTGCTGGGCGCCGGGAAGCTCGGCGTACAGAATCGGGTTGGACGACACTGCACGGAGGTGCTCGACGAGGGCTCGGGCACCGTCGGGCGGCGTATAGGTGTCGTGGTCACCGTGGACCACGAAGAACGGTGACGCTTCCCCGCTGTAGGCAAGCGGGGTGGTGGGTAGGACTTGATCGTCGGTGACCGAGCCGTAGTAGCCGTACAGTCCGATGCCGGCGGTGATCGAGGTGTCGACGTCCTCGAAGCCGGGTTGGAACGTCGCTTCGTTGGCCGTGAGCGCGGCGGTGGCTGTGAGATGGGCGCCGGCCGAGGCGCCAACGAGGAAGATGGTGTCGGGATCGGAGCCGTAGTCGTGACCGTGGGTGCGTACCCAGGCGATGATCTTCTTGACGTCGATGAGGTTGTGGGGGAAGGCGTCGGCGGGCGCGGCGAGGTGGTAGTTGGCGCTGATGCAGGTCCAACCTTGGCCGGCGAGGTGATAGATGAGCGGGCGGGACTCGCGGTTCTTGCGCCCCCAACGGAACCCACCTCCGTGCAGGTAGATGAGTGTCGGCGCGCCCGAGGGGTGGGTGCGGTGACGGTAGACGTCGAGCCGGTTGCTCTCGCCGTCGGCGCCGTACGCGATGTTCGCCAAGCGTTCGACGTCGTGTCGCCCGAACATCCACGGCAGGACAAGGATCCTCGCCCACGGCAAGTGGCGGCGCAGCCCACCGGCGAGAACGGGATCGAGTTCGCTCCGCCACCGCGGGCCCAGGCCGTCGGCCAACGCCCGCTCGACGACTGCACCCGTGCGCAGTGAGCGGTGGGCGACGACGATCAGACCGGCCGACGTCAACGCGGCCACGGCGAGGGGCAGCCACGAACCGGGTGCATCGACTTCCCCGCTGGTGAGGGTCGGCAGGTTGGACCCGACGACGATGTACAGGAACAGGAATGGCACCTCGTTGGGGACCGCGCTGGAGATCCAACTGAGGATCGCCAACCGCCGTGGGCGGTACAGCGGTGTCACCGCCATCAGCGTGCACCACGCGAAGAACAGGGCGCCCGGGATCGCGGCCATGAGCGACACCCTACTACGGACGTAGTTTCATTCACTACCGATGTAGTGTCGAGGTGGTGCTGGACCGTGAACCCCGACTGCTCGATGCCGCCATTGACGTGTTGGGGACCAACGGCATGCGCCAGCTCACCCATCGCGCCGTCGACGCCGCCGCCGGCCTCCCGGTCGGGTCGACCTCGAACCGCTTCCGAACGCGCGAGGCGCTCCTCGTCGGGGTGCTCCGACGCATCCTCGAGCGAGAGACCGCCATGTGGACCCGGCTGGCCATCGACATCCGCATGCCCACTGTCGAAGCCGTCGCCGGGGCGATCGGCCGACTCCTCGAGGAGCTCACCCAGGAGGGACGCGTGCTCAGCCAAGCTCGGCGAACCATCTTCGTCGAAGCGACCAATCACCCCGCGCTTCGCTCCGAGATCACTCACCTCCAAGACGAGATCGGCGTCTGGATGGTGCCACTGCTCATCGAACTCGGATCGTCCGATCCGTCGCGGGACGTTCACCACCTCCTGGCGCTGATGGACGGTCTCGTCGTCAACCAGCTCACCAGCCGGCGGTCAGACTTCGATCCCACGAGCGCTGTTACCGCCCTACTCAACGGCCTCACCGCCGGCAACGACAAGCGGCACCCCTCACCCCGGACGAATGGGACAAGGCGACGGGACTGACGTAGAAGCGCGGTGATCCGTTTCAGCGCGGGAGGGCGAGCACCATCAGCGTCGACCACGTCAGGTGGGTCGCGATGGGGGCGAGCACGCCGCGGGTCGACAGGCGCTCGAGGCTGAACAGGGCGCCCATCACGGCGGCGGCGATGACGAGCGCGACGTTGCCGGTGGCCGCGGTGACGACGACGTACACCACCGTCGTGGCGATCGCCGGATGGTGCGGTTCGAACGCGGCGTGGAGCGCGCCGCGGAAGAACAGCTCTTCGCCGGCGCCGTTGACGAGCGCGACGAACAACACGACGGCGATGGGGCCGGCGTCGGCGGTGGACAGCACGCCGTCGAGGGCCGGGCCGACGAGCGGCAAGTGACGAGCGACCAGGTAGGCGATGACGAACACGCCGAACGCGGCGATGCCGGCAACGACGGGATCAAGGAGTGTTCGCCATGTCGTGTCACGATTCGGCTGGAACGGGATCGGTCCGGACACGAACGATCCGACCGTCCATGTCGCTGCCACCAGCACGGCGAGGACCGTGAACCACGCCGAGCCGTGAGGCACGCGCAACGTGGCCGCCAGCAGCACCGTCCCCACAACGATTGCGAGAGCGGAAACAATCCGTCGTCGGCGCCGCGCCCGTGGCACGTCGACGGTCGGTGGCTCGGTGGACGGTACGAGGACGTTAGGGACGCGCACGGACCTCGGCAGCCACCCGACGCTGCGCTCTCGCCGCCAACGCTCTGGCCGCCGCCTCGGCGAACGTCATCGACGTGTGGCCCAACAGCTCGTCGAGGCGGTGGTCGCGCACGACGACCTCGTTCGTCAGGGAATCGACCAGGGTCCGGGCCGTGGTCAGGTCGACGTCCGTGATCAGCCGCAACCAATGCGACGACAACCGCGGCGACAGCAGCGGCACGGCCACGATGAGCCGACGACGGTCCATGATCCTGCTGGCGATCACCATCATGTCGAGGTACGTGAGGACCTCAGGCCCGCCGATGTCGTACACCTCACCGATCGTGTCGGGTCGACCGAGGACCCCGACCAAGTCGATCAGGGCGTCGTCCACGGCGATCGGTTGGGTCTTCGTCTGGACCCAACGCGGCGTGACCATGACTGGGAGGCGCTCGACGAGTTGGCGCAGGATCTCCCAGCTGATGCTCCCGTCGCCGATCACGATGCCCGCCCGCAAGGCCGTCGTCGGAGCCCCGTCACGCAGGATCGACTCCACCTCACGTCGGCTGCGCAGGTGCTCGGACAGGTCATCCCGATCGTCTCCGAGACCGCCGAGGTAGATCACCTGGCTCAGCCCGGTAGCGGCCGCGGCGGCAGCGAAACCGGTCGCACCTTCTCGATCCCTCACGGCGAATTCCTCGACAGCCAACGAGTGGACGAGGTAGTAGGCGACCTCCTGGCCATCCAACGCCGAGCGCAGGCTCTCCGTATCGCCGATGTCGGCGTACACCGCTCGCCCAGCGCCGGCGTAGGCCCCGGGATCGCGTGTCAGCGCCGTCACATCGTGACCCGCATCGATCAACGCCTTAGCGAGCAGCGACCCGATGAACCCCGTGGCCCCCGAAACAGCGACCCTCATCGTCCGCAGCCGCAGCTCGGATTCGGCGAACGTCGTCGGAACATGATGCGGCACGGTACCCCAACGGGAGGTTTGGTGGCATCTCTCGCAGAGGGGTGAATTCCGTCCAAGACCGTGCCCTTGTCCGCTCACTACTGTCGACTCTGAGCAGTGCACGAGTCGAGGCATCTGGGCGTGACCGCGAACATTGCGGCAGTCACCATCGCCGGCCGGCTCGATGTGATCCGCGCCGGGCCGGCGACCTCTCGGAGAGTCAAGGAGAAGAGACGATGACATCACACGCACGGGGAACCCCCGACGAGTGGCACGCCGCTCGCCTCGAGTTGTTGAACGCGGAGAAGGAGCTCACCCGTCGCAGCGACGAACTTGCCCGACGGCGGCGTGAACTGCCCTGGGTGCCGGTCGAGCAGGACTACCGGTTCACCACCGAGAACGGAGACGCGTCACTGGGTGATCTGTTCGGTGGACGCTCGCAGCTGCTCGTCTATCACTTCATGTTCGATCCGGACTGGGACGAGGGTTGCCCGAGCTGCTCCGGGGTCGCCGACGGCTTCGCCGGCAGCATCCCCCACTTCGAGCACCACGACGTCGCCTTCGTCGTCGTGTCGCGTGCGCCGCTCGACAAGCTCGTCGCCTACAAGCGGCGGATGGGATGGGGATTCCGCTGGGTCTCGTCGTTGGGCAGCGACTTCAACTACGACTTCCACGCGACGATCGATCCGGCGCAACGAACGGTCGAGTACAACTACAAGAACCAAGCACAGCTCGAGGCGGAGAACGCCGACTGGCGCGACTGGTCGGGCGAGCAACCCGGCATGAGCGCATTCGCGCGTGACGGCGACCACGTGTTCCACACGTATTCGGCGTATGCCCGTGGCTTCGACGGGCTGTGGCCGATGTGGCAATGGCTGGACCGTGCGCCACGCGGTCGCAACGAAGGCGACCTGTCATGGTTCCGTCGACACGACGAGTACTCCGCAACACCGGACAGATCGCCCTGACCCTCAGTCGCCGATGGACGTCCGCGTCGGCCCCCAATTCGGGCCACACGCTGTACCCTGCTCGATTCGAGCACGGCGCCGGGCTGCCTGAGTGGCCCCCGGCTCCGATCACAGAACGGCGGAGGTTCTGATGACCGTGGAGCAGTCCACCGCGCCCCGAGGCGCGTCCCGAGAGACGCAGGCGCTGGCCGCCGAGATCTACGCGATGAGGCGGAGGTTCAACGCTGCCGTCGAGCGACGCGATCAGGCCGCTCATCGTGTCGCCATCGCGGAGGCTCAAGGCAAGGCGCAGCGCTGGTTGAAGGCGGAGCACTCGCCGCACTGGTACCGCCAGCAGCTCGCCCGTGAACAGCGCGAGTTGACCTCGGCGAAGAACGACCTCAAGCTCCTCGGCGACCAGCACGACGAGATGATGGAACGTCTCGACCAGGCGTACACGAGGGACGCGGTCGCGAGGATCAACTCGACAAGCGCTCCCGTCCACTCCCGGCGGACACCGCAGGCCGGTACGACCGCGTTGTGAACGCCGCCATCGATCCGCGAAGGCCAACGCCGCGATTTCGCGACCTCTCGACCTAGGACGTCAGAGTTGACGGGCGGTCAGTCGAGTTCGGCCTCGATGGCGGCGACCAGGGTGGGGTCGTGGGGTTCGACCGGCGGCGCGAAACGGGTGATCGAACCGTCTTTGCCGACGAGGAACTTCTCGAAGTTCCAGCGAATGTCACCGGAATGGCCGTCGGCGTCGGCGACCGCCGTGAGCTCCGTGTAGATCGGGTGCCGGTCGTCGCCATTGACCTCGACCTTCTCCATCATCGGGAACGTCACGCCATAGGACGTCGAACAGAACTCCTGGATCTCGGTGGCGGTCCCGGGTTCCTGGCCGCCGAACTGGTTGCACGGGAATCCGACGACGTTGAAGCCGCGATCGCCGTAGCGCTGCTGCAGCTCCTCGAGGCCGGTGTACTGCGGGGTCAGGCCACAGCGCGACGCCACGTTGACGATCAGCGTCGGCGATCCGGCGTATTGAGCAAGGCTCGAAGGCTCGCCGGCGAGCGTGTTGACGGGGTACTCGAAGATCGACATGGCACCACAGGGTACGGTCACCGCGATGGACATCAGCGGGTCGTGCGACGACCGGTTGGCCACTGTCCGCGATGCCTTCGCCGGCAACTTCGATGACGGTGACACCACCGACGTCGGCGCCGCGGTCGCCGTGACGATCGACGGCGAGCTCGTCGTCGATCTGTGGGCCGGCTCGATGGTCGGTGATGACGGAGCCGACCGACCGTGGGCGGCAGACACGATCATCAATGTCTGGTCGACGACGAAGACGGTGTCGGCGCTGGCGTGCCTCGTGCTGGCCGACCACGGCGAGCTCGACCTGTACGCCCCGGTCTACAAGTTCTGGCCGGAGTTCCGAGCCAACAACAAAACGAGCGTCGAGGTTCGTCACGTGCTGAGCCACACGGCCGGGCTGCCGAGTTGGAGCGACCCGATGACGGTCGAAAAGCTCTACGACTGGGACCACGCGACGTCGTTGCTGGCGGCCCAGGAGCCGTGGTGGGAGCCGGGCACGGCGTCGGGCTACCACGCCATCACCCAGGGGTTCCTCGAAGGTGAACTCGTGCGCCGGGTCACCGGCCAGACCATTGGCGACTTCGTGGCCACGGAGATTGCCGGGCCGCTGGGCGCCGACTTCCACATCGGCACCCGCACCGAGCACGACAGTCGTGTCGCCCACGTGATTCCCCCCAGCCACCCCTTCACCCTGGACGGAATGGAAGCCGGATCGATCGCCGCGCGGGTCGTCCAATCGCTGCCGCTGGACGCCGCGGCGGCGAACACGATCCCGTGGCGACGGGCCGAGCTCCCCGCCTCTGGAGGTTTCGGCAATGCCCGCTCCGTCGCCATGATCCACGCCCCGATGGCCTGCGGCGGCGAGGCCAACGGAATCCGGTTGCTCTCACCGTCGGGAGTGGACCCCGTCTTCGACGAGCAGACCTACACCCAGGACCTCGTCCTGCCGTTGAAGTTGCGCCACGGCATCGGCTTCGGACTGCCCAGCCCGGACATGCCGATCAGCCCCAACCAGCGGGCCTGCTACTGGGGTGGATGGGGAGGATCGCTCGCCGTCATCGATCTCGACGCCCGGATGACGTTCGCCTACGTGATGAACAAGATGGGCGAAACCACGTCCGGCGACCTCCGCGCCGCAACCATCCTCGCCGCCCTCTACGCCACCCTCGCCTGATCGCCGCGCTCCAGCCGGGAGCCGTCAGGCGTGGGCTTCGGTCCAGGCGACGAGGTCGTCGGCGTTGCGCGTGTTGATGATCCGCTCGATCGGGACGTCGACCTTGGCGGCCCGGTCGCAGCCGTGCGGCTGCCACTCCAACTGACCGGTGGCGTGGGCATCGCTGTCGATCGAGAACCAGCAACCGGCGGCGATCGCCCGCTCGAGCAGCTCGAACGGTGGGTCGAGGCGTTCCGGCCGGGAGTTGATCTCCACCGCCGTGCCCGACTCGACACATGCGGCGAACACGGCGTCGGCGTCGAACACCGACGGCGGTCGCTTGTCGATCAGCCGGCCGGTGCAATGACCGAGGATGTCGACATGCGGTGACTGCACGGCGGCGATCATCCGCGGCGTCATCTCCTTGCGGTCCATGCGCAGCTTGGAGTGCACGCTGGCGACGACCACGTCGAGGTGGGCGAGGAGATCGTCGTCGAGGTCGAGCGAGCCGTCGAGGTTGATGTCGACCTCCATGCCGTGGAGGATGCGAAACGGCGCCAGCTCCTCGTTGAGCACGGCCACGACGCCGATCTGCTTGATCAGCCGCTCGCGGTCGAGACCGTGGGCGACGGTCAGGCGCGGCGAGTGGTCGGTGAGCACGATGTACTCGTGGCCGAGGGCGATCGCCGCCCGGGCCATCTCCTCGATCGACGCTCCCCCATCGCTCCACGTCGAGTGGGTGTGGCAGTCGCCACGCAGGGCGTCGCGGTAGCGCTGCCCCTCGGGGGTGATCGGGACCACCGTCTCCGCCGCCAGCTTGGCCAGGTAGGCCGGTTCGCCGTCGCCGCCGTTCAATGCCTCGGTGACCAGGCGGGCCGTGGCGCTGCCGATGCCTGGCAAGTCGGTGAGCGTTCCCGCCGCGGCGCGCTGCTCGAGCTCGCCGTCGGGCAGCTCCCGGACGACCTCCCTCGCCCGGACGAACGCCTTGGCCTTGAACCCCGTCTGGTGGGCCCGGTCGAGATAGTGGATGGCGCGGTCGAGCGCTTCCAACGGCGTCATGCCATCACCGTAAACGGATGCGGCGTTGTTTGGTCGCTGTGATGACGTTGGCGTCCGGTTATCGACCAATGAACCGGAGGCCGCCCAGAACGGGGCCTCGGAACACGTAGCCTCGACCGCCTCATGGAACGCTTCGGCCTCGTCGGCTTGCCCAACGCGGGTAAGAGCTCGCTGTACAACGCCCTCACCGGCGGCGGAGCGCTGGCGGCGCCGTACGCGTTCGCCACCAAGGATCCCAACATCGGCGTCGCCAAGGTCCCCGACGAGCGCCTCGACCGACTCGCCGAGATGTCGAAGAGCCGCAACGTCGTGCATGCCGCCGTCCAGGTGGTCGACATCGGCGGCCTCGTCGAGGGCGCCAGCAAGGGTGAGGGCCTGGGCAACCGCTTCCTCGCCAACATCCGGGAGGTCGACGCCATCGTCATCGTCCTGCGGGCGTTCGTCGACGACGACGTCGCCGGCTCCCCCGACCCCATCGAGCACCTGCGCGTCGTCGAGCTGGAGCTGGCGCTCGCCGACCTGGAAACGGTCGAGAAGCGCCTCGCTCAGGTCGAGCGGCAGTCGAAGCTCGATCGGTCGCTCGGCGATGAGCTCGACGCCCTGCGCACGGCGAACGCCGCCCTCGGCGACGGCCGGCCGCTGTACCGGGCCGGCCTCACCGCCGAGCAGCGCACGCTGCTGGCCCCGCACTTCCTGCTCACCGCCCGTCGCGTGCTCGCTGTCGTCAACGTCGGCGAGGACGAGCTCGATGCGATCCCGGCGGCCGAGGCGAAGGTGGCCGCCGAGTTCAACGACGCCGGCGACAACGTGGAGGTGATCGGGATGTGCGTCCAGCTCGAGGCAGAGGCGGCAACGATCGTCGACCCCGCCGAGCGAGCCGAGATGCTCGAGGGATTCGGTCTCGGCGAAGGCGCCCTGTTCCGCATGGTGCGCAGCTCGTACCACCTGCTCGGCCTGCGCACGTTCCTGACGACGGGTGACAAGGAATCGCGGGCGTGGACGTTCTACGAGGGTTCCACGGCGCCGCAGTGCGCCGGACGGATCCACACCGACTTCCAGCGCGGCTTCATCCGCGCCGAGGTGATCCGTTGGGACGACCTGCTCGGCATCGGCAGCTGGACGAAGGCCAAAGAGCTCGGCAAGATCCGCGTCGAGGGCAAGGACTACGTCGTCGACGACGGCGACGTCATCGAGTTCCGCTTCAACGTCTGACCGGCCGCCTCACAGAGTTCACCCCCTTCTGGGGAAGATTCGTGTCAAACGAGCTTCTGGGGAAGATTCGTTTCAGACGCTGACACGAATCTTCCCCACAAGGGGCGATGACACAGATCTTCCCCAGATGTAGGGGCGGACGGCGGGGTACGGTGCGGACGTGGAGACGTCGGCGCTCGATCGGCGCGGAGTCGTCTGGGGAATGGTCGCCGTGGCCATCGTCGTCGCCCTGACCTTCGTCGGCAGCGACGGTCTGGCCTGGTTCGACGCCGCCCTCGTCGGCTACCTCTTCGGGTTGATCTTCGCCGTGTTCGGCGTCGTCTACCGCTACGCCGTGTGGGTCCGCCGGCCACCGACGGCGATGCTCAACCGGCGCGGCTGGGATGCCTTCCGCCAGCGCAAGTCCGCCAATCTGGCCGCCCTTCCCGGGCTCGTCGGCACCCAGCTGCTCGCCCAGGGATTCATCCGTCGCCGTTCGCGGGCCCGCTGGCTCGCCCACCAGCTCGTGTTCTGGGGGTGCATCCTCGCCGCCCTCGTGACGTTCCCGTTGACCCTCGGTCTGCTGCACTTCGAGAGCGTCGGTCAGCAGGCCGACCGCTACCAGGTCTACGTGTCACGCGTCGGCACGTTGAAGTTCGACGCCGGCAGTCTCGTCGGCTGGACGATCTTTCACGCCCTCGACATCGCCGCCGTCCTCGTGCTCGCCGGAGTGTTCATCTTCCTGCGACGGCGGTTGCGCGATCCGGGGGCCCTGGCGACGGAGCGCAGCAACGACTTCCTGGCCCTCGCCGGGCTGTTCGCCGTATCGGTGACCGGCCTGTTCCTCACCGTGTCCAGCGCCTGGCTCGACGGGCAGTTCTACTCGGCGCTGAACACGATCCACGCCCTGACCGTGATCCTCGGCCTGATGTACTTGCCCTTCGGCAAGTTGTTCCACATCTTCCAGCGGCCGGGAAACCTCGGAGTCGCCTACTACAAACGGGCCAACGCCGAAGGCCCGGCGGCGCCGTGCCGACGCTGCGGCGAGCCTTCGCCAGCGCCCAGCAGATCAACGACCTGAAGGTCGTGCTGCCCGACGTCGGGTTCGACTACAGCCTGGTCGGCGGCGGCAACTACCAGGACACCTGCCCGCGCTGCCGGCGGGCCCAGGTCACCCTCGCCCAGTCGGCGCGCGTCGGAGGGTTCGGCTGATGGCCCGCCCGCCGATCACCGAAGAAGCACTCGTCGCCCGATTCGGACCGCACCTCAACGAAGCGCCACCGGGAGGCTGGAACGCGGGGATCGAAGTCGACCGGGTCGTCGAGACGCACTGCTGCTTCTGCGGGCAGCAGTGCGGCATCAAGCTGAAGGTCCACGACAACGCCGTGGTCGGATTCGAGCCGTGGTACGAGTTCCCGTTCAACAAGGGCATGTTGTGCCCGAAGGGTGTCAAGCGCTACCTCCAGGGCAGCCACCCCGACCGCTTGTTGCACCCAATGGAACGAGACCCGTCAGCCCCGGGGGGTTCCGCCGGGTCACGTGGGATCAGGCCCTCGACCGGGTCGTCGGGGAGATCCGCCGGATCCAGGCGGCGTACGGCAACGACGCCTTCGCCATGCTCTCCGGCGTCTCGCTGACCAACGAGAAGAGCTATCTGATCGGCAAGTTCGCCCGCCTCGCCTTGCAGACCGCCAACCTCGACTACAACGGCCGTTACTGCATGGTGTCGGCCGGGGCCGGCAACAAGAAGGCCCTCGGCATCGACCGCGGATCGAACCCGTGGAGCGACATCCCGCTGGCCGATGTCGTGTGGGTCGCTGGGTCGAACGTCGCCGAGACGTTTCCGATCACCACGAGCTACATCTGGCAGGCCGCGACCGTGGCGCCAAGCTGATCGTCCAAGACCCCCGGGTGGTGCCGTTGGCCCGCACTGCCGACGTGTTCCTCGGCGTGCGCCCGGGCACCGATTCGGCCTGTTCGGGGCCGTGCTCCACGAGCTGATCCGTCACGACTGGCTCGACCACACCTTCATCGACGCCCACACCACCGGATTCGACGAGGCAGCCGCAGCCGTCGCCGCCATGACACCGCGCTGGGCAGCCGATATCACGGGCGTCCACGCAACGCGGATCGAGGAGGTCGCCGAGCTGTGGGGCACGGCCGCCACCGGCATGCTGCTCCACGCCCGAGGCATCGAGCAGCACACCAAGGGCGTCGACAACGTGGTCTCGGCGATCAACCTCGGTCTGGCCACCGGCAAGTTCGGTAAGCCGGGGTGCGGTGTCTCCACGATCACCGGGCAGGGCAACGGCCAGGGCGGCCGCGAGCACGGCCACAAGTGCGACCAGCTCCCCGGCAACCGCGACATCTCCAATCCCGAGCACCGCGCCTACATCGCCTCGGTGTGGGGCTGCGACGAGGCGGACATCCCGGGCAAGGGGATCCCCGCCCAGGAGATCATCGAGGCGATCCACGCCGGCGAGATCAAGGGACTGCTGTCGATTTGCTTCAACCCGGCGGTCTCGGCCCCCGACAGCAACTTCACCGCCGCGGCGTTCGACCGCCTCGAGTTCTACGCCGTGATCGACTTCTTCCTCTCGGAGTCAGCCCACCACGCCGACGTCGTCCTGCCGGGCTCGCTGCACGAGGAGGACGAGGGAACCTCGACGAGCGGGGAGGGGCGGATCATCAAGATCAACGCCGCCGTCGAACCGCCCGGTGAGGCGCCGACGCGACTGGGAGATCCTCCTCGACCTCGCCCGCCGCCTGGGCCGGGGCCAGTACTTCCCGTACCACAACACCGAGGAGATCTTCGAGGAGCTGCGCATCGCCTCGACCGGCGGCACGGCCGACTACGCCGGCGCTACCTGGCAACGCATCGAGGACGAGATGGGCCTGTTCTGGCCGATCCCCGAGGTCGGTCACCCCGGAACGCCCCGGCTCTACGAGGATGGGCGCTTCTACCATCCCGACGGCAAGGCGCGGTTCTCCGCCGTACCGTTCAAGGAGTCCGCCGAAGTCGTCGACGACGAGTACACGATCTGGCTGACGACGGGTCGGGTCGTGAGCCAGTACCTGTCCGGTACCCAAACCCGACGGATCGCCGGGCTCGTCGAGCAGTACCCGGAGCCGCTGTGCGAGATGCACCCGCGCCTCGCCGACCGACTCGGCGTCGCCGATCGTGATCTCGTCACGGTGACCTCGCGGCGCGGCGCGATCACGCTGCCGGCCAGCGTCGTCACGACGATTCGTCCCGACACCGTGTTCATCCCCTACCACTGGCCAGGCACACAGGCGGCCAACCAGTTGACCAACCGGGCCGTCGACCCGGTGTCCAAGATGCCCGAGTTCAAGGTCGCCGCCGTGCGCGTCGAACGGACCACGCAATGACTCGCTACAGCGTCGACGACGCCCCCGTCTTCGTCATCGACCAGAGCCGCTGCATCGGGTGCGAGGCGTGTGTCCAGGCGTGCATGGAATGCGGCACGCACCGTGGCCAGTCGCTGATCCACCTCGAGCGGATCGAGCGACGGACCACCACCCAGACGGCGCCGATGGTCTGCATGCACTGCGCCGACCCGACCTGCGCCGAAGTGTGTCCCGCCGACGCGATCAAGCAGACGGAGGGCGGGATCGTCCAGTCGGCGCTGAAGCCGCGGTGCATCGGTTGTTCAAATTGCGTATTGGCATGCCCGTTCGGAGTCCCCAAGATGATCGCCGACTTCGACCAGATGATGAAGTGCGACATGTGCACCGACCGCACGATCGACGGACTCAAACCGATGTGCGCATCGGTGTGCCCGAGTCAGGCCCTGTGGTACGGCACGATCGAGGAGTTCGCCGACACCCGCCGCGGATCACTGCTGCGCGATTTCCTGTTCGGCCGCCAGGAGGTACGCACGAAGGTGTACACCGTCGTCGACGACGTTGCCGCCGGAGCGCTCGACGTCGTCGGCGGGGCCACGGCGATCCTGGCTCGACGATCCCTTCGGCCTCGACCAGGCGGGACGACGCGGCGTGAGCGACGAGCCAGTGCCCGTGCGTCCGCTCTGGCGCCGTGACTTCCCGTACGAGGCCGCAGCCGAGGACGAGGTGACCAGACGCGAGTTCACCCGCTATCTCGTGGTCGGCGCCGGGGCGATGGCCGCCGGCAACGTCGGGATCGCGGCGTGGACGCAACTTCGCTCGATCAACACGGGCGAGGCCCGACCGATCGTGGCCCTCGCCGACGTCTCGGTCGGTGAGACGTTCCTGTTCCGCTATCCGAGCGAGGACGACCCCGCGGTGTTGCTGCGCCTCGGCGACCGCGACGTCGTGGCCTTCAGCCAGAAGTGCACGCATCTCGGCTGCGTCGTGTTCTACGAGGCCGAGCTCGACCGCTGGCACTGCCCGTGTCACGAGGGCAACTTCGAGACGGGTTCGGGGCGGGTCACGTCCGGTCCGCCGCCGCGACCGCTCGGACGAATCGCACGTCGAGCTCCGCGACGACGGCCGGATCTGGGCGCTCGGCAGGACAGTGTGATGGAGACGCGGGTGAACGTCGCCCAGCGTCGCAAGCGGACGTCGTCGGCAGTCGCCGTGTACGTCATCATCCTCGTCGCCTTCCAGGTGTTCCTCATCACCGTCGCCGTCGAGGCGTTCGTCACCGACGAGGAGGGTCTGGCCTGGGCGACGGCCGCCGTGTCGGTGATCGTCGCGGCCGGAGCGGCGCTGTTCCTGCGCTGGCTCCGGCCGTGAGGAACGTTCATTGCGTTGTCCGGCCAAGCAGGCCGCCGATGGCCGCTCCCTCGCTGGCGCTCGGTCGCTCGGACTGGTGAGCGGTTGCCCGGGCGTTCGCCCGTCGAGACGCTGTTTCCCGGGTACTTCGCCTTGGTGATGGCGACGGGAATCGTTGCCATCGCCGCCGGCCAACAGGACCTCGACTGGCTGGCCGACGTGCTGTTCGCCATCGCCGTCGTCGCTTACGTCGTGCTCGCCGCGCTGCTCGTCGGCCGTCTCGTTCGCTATCCACGGGCACTCGTCGACGACCTGACCAGTCACGCCAAGGGGTTCGCGTTCCTGACCGTTGTCGCGGCCACCAATGTCGTCGGTAGCGGCGCGGCGGTGCTCCACGGTTGGTGGGGGCTCGCCTGGGCGCTGTGGTACGCCAGCCTTGCACTGTGGGCGGTCCTCGCGTACACGACGCTGATCGCCGTCGTCATCGGTACCGACAAGCCGGGACTCGGCGCCGGGATCAATGGCACCTGGTTCCTGCTCACCGTGTCGACCGAGTCAGTCGCCGTACTCGGCGCCCTGCTGCTCGCTCGCGACGACAGCGACACATTGTCGTTCATCTGCCTCGCGGCGTTCACGCTCGGGCTCGTGTTGTACGTCATCGTGATGACGATGGTCTTCCTGCGCTGGACGTTCCAGCCGCTGGAACCGACCGAGGCCGATCCGCCGGCGTGGATCGCCGCCGGCGCCGTGGCGATCACCGTGCTGGCGGGTTCCAACCTCCTGCTCGCCGCAGCGCACTCGAGCGCGAGTCGAGCGGTTGGCCCCGTTCGTCGAAGGCTGTGTCGTGTTGGCCTGGGCCACTGCCACGTTCTGGTTCCCGGTGATGGTGGCCATCGGCGTGTGGCGACACGTCGTCCGCCGGATGCCGTTGCGCTATCACCCGTCGTACTGGGCGATGGTGTTCCCGCTCGGGATGTACGGGGCGGCAACGTTCCGGATGCGAGCGGCGATCAGCCTGGAAGCGTTCGAGTGGCTCCCCAAGGTCGTCCTGGCGATCGCCTTGCTGGCGTGGTCGGTGACCTCGCTCGGGCTCGTCCTCGTCGGCGTTCGGGCAGTCCGTCGGCAACCGGCGGTCTGACCGTTGGTCGCTGGGAGCGTCGTGGTCCGCACATCGACCGACGAATCAGGGGCAGCCCAGATCGGGCGTGGCAGGCTGGGGGTCGTGTATCGGGAGTGGCGGTCGTCGATCAACGGGGCGATCGCGTGGTCGGCGGAGTCGGACGGGACGGCCGGGCGCGTACTGCCCGACGGGTGCATGGACCTGTTGTGGATCGACGACCATCTCGTCGTCGCCGGGCCTGATCGCCGCAGCTTCCTGACCGTGCAGCCGCCGGGCGCCCGGTCCGCCGGCTTGCGCTTCGCCCCCGGCCTCGGGCCGGCGGTCTTCGGCGTCCCGGCGCACGCCGTGCGCGACGTGCGGGTGCGCCTCGACGCACTCTGGGCACCGGCGGAGGTGCGCCGCCTCGAGGAGCAGATCGCCGCCGCACCCAGCGCGGTGACGGGGCTGGAGGACGTTGTGGCCGGCCACGCCCGGCGCCCGGTCGTGGTTGACCCGGAGCTCGCCGACATCGTTCGCCGCGCCCGCCGCGGCGAGTGGGTCGCTTCGATCGCCCCGGCGATCGGGCTGTCGACCCGCCAGCTGCAACGCCGGGCCCTCGACGCGTTCGGCTACGGCCCGAAGCTGCTGGCGCGCATCCTGCGCCTCGGCGACGCGCTGGCCCTCGCCCGGCGAGGTGTCCCACTCGTCGCGGTCGCGGCGCACTGCGGATACGCCGACCAGGCACATTTCGCCAACGACGTCCGGTCGCTGGCCGGCACCACGCTCGGCCAGCTCGGCCTCGGGACTCGGCCTCAGCCGGGTGGTTCTGCCGCGGGCAAGGCGGCGAACAGGTCGACCGGGTTGCCGTCCGGATCGCGGACCGTCGCGTAGCGCTGTCCCCAGAACGCGTCCCATGGCGCTTGGTGGCTCTCATGGCCGGCCGCGACGAGGCCATCGTGGGCCCGGTCAACGCCAGCAGGTTCGCCGCAGTCGAACGCCAGGGCCATCGCCCGGCCACCGACCGGCGGCGTCCACGACGCGTCGAAGGACCGGATCGTCGCCTCCGTGTCGAACATCAGCCGCAACCCTCCAGCCAATGTCACCTCGACGTGCGGCTCGGTCTCTGCGCCGGTCGGCACGTCGATTCCCAAGCGGCGATAGAAGTCCAGAGCCGCCGCCATGTCTGCGACGACGATCCCGATGGCGTCGATGCGTGGTGTCATGGTCAGCACGGTACGGATCTCGACGCTGGCAGTCTTGACCAAATCGGACATCGACACACTTGGTGCGACGGCGGGTCGTGGCCGGCAGAATTCGAGTGATCCACAGCGATGCCCGGATTCGAACAGGCGCTGTGGAGAGGACTTGCCTCATGGACGAACGGCATCAAGCCTCGTGGGCAGAGCGGGTTCTGGTCGAGCGCCTGTCGGGCGGCGACGAAGCGGCACTCGTCGACCTGTACGACCGCTATGCCGGCTTCGTGTACGGACTGGCGGTGCGGACGCTCGCCGATCGGCAGATCGCCGAGGACATCACCCAGGAGGTGTTCGTGTACCTGTGGGAGCATCCCGAGCGCATCGACCCGGGGCGCGGAACGCTGCGCGGCTTCCTCGGGACGCTGACCCACCGCCGCGCAGTCGACACCGTGCGCCGGGAGGAGGCCCGGCGGCGCCGGGAGGCGCGGGTCGCCCGGGAGACCGGCGAGGTGCCCGACGTCGCTGCGGCGGTGCTCCGGGCGGACACCACCGGCAGAGTCCGCACAGCGCTCGAGGTGCTTCCCGCCGCACAGCGCCGAGCCTTGGAGTTGGCCTACTTCCAGGGGTACACCTACCGGCAGGTCGCCGACGTGCTGGGCATCCCGGAGGGCACGGCCAAGTCGCGGCTGCGCCTGGCGTTGGCCCGGATTGCCGAGAACCTCGATTCCCCGACGAGCGAGCACAGTGAGCGATGGGTATGAACGACGACTCCCCGAACGTTCCGGTGTCACCGGACGACCTCGCCGCCTATGCCCTCGACGCCCACGACGCCGACGACGCCGCGGCCATCGCCGCCCACCTCGACGCCAGCCCCGACGACGGCCGCCGGGAACAAGACCTGCGGTCGGCGGCCGGCGAGTTCGCCGCCGCGGTCGTCACCGAGGTCACGCCAGCGCCGGGACTGCGGTCCCGGGTGCTCGCGGAAGCCCGTCGGCGCCGGGAACCAGCCGTGGTCATCGCCGGCTCCTCGCCGATCGACGTTCACCGGGTGGAACTCGGCCGGGCCATCCTGCTGCTGCGCGATCTGACGATCGACGATTGGACCCGCCCGGTCGACCCACCCGAGCTCGATGGCTGGACCGTTCACGACGTCGTGGTCCACTTGGCCGCCAACGAGACGTTGCTGGCCCACCAGCTGGGAGTGCCCCTGCCCGGCATCCCCGAGACGGCCACCGACAACGAGGGGCGCACCGCCCAGGCCCATGCCCGGCATGCCGGTCGACCGCCGGCGTTGGCAGTCGCCGAGTTGGAGGCGGCCGCCGAGGCGACGTCCGCGGAAGTCGCCGCCCGGGGCGAGGCGCGCCTCGACGAACCGATCAACTGGTGGGGTGGCCGGTCCCCAGCGCGGATTGCTGTGCTGGTGCGCGCCTTCGAGACCTGGACCCACGCCGACGATGTTCGTCGGGCCATCGGGGCAAGCATGGTCGTCCCGCCGCCGGCGTCGCTGCTCACGATGGCCCATGCGGCGTGCGGCCTGGTGCCGCGGACGCTCGCCGTCCGCGGGGGGTTGCGCCCCGGACGACTGGTGCGATTCCGATTCACCGACCTCGGCGACGCCGGCTGGGACGTCGACCTCGGGGCCGTCGGCGGGGTCCGGCCGGCCGGCGACGACGCGGTCGATGCCGAGATCGTCACCGAGGCCGTCGCTGTCTGCCGGGGCATCAGCGCCCGGCTCGATCCCCGCGACTTGATCTTCGACGTCGTCGGTGACGAGCGCCTCGCTCGCGATGTCATCGACGCACTCCCCGCACTCGCCGTCATCTGACCCGATCCGTACCCGCTGAGCGTCGCGGTCCGGTTCCCGGGCAGTTGGCCGTCCAGTCGTCCAAACTGGTCGCGAGGTGACCACGTTCGACGACCAGGATGGAACCATGAACTTCAAGCTCGAGCTCGTGTTCGTCCCCGTCTCCGACGTCGATCGGGCCAAGGCCTTCTACGTCGACCAGGTCGGCTTCGTCGTCGACCACGACCACCAAGTGAACGACGAGCTGCGGTTCGTCCAACTCACCCCGCCGGGATCGGCCTGCTCGATCGCCATCGGCACCGGGCTCGTCGAGACCGAGCCGGGGTCGGTGAAGGGCCTGCAGGTGGTCGTCGACGACGCCGACGCGGCACGGGCGTACCTCCTCGAACGAGGAGTCGAGGCCGGGGAAGTGCAAGACCTGCCGTGGGGTCGCTTCACCGGGTTCCGCGATCCGGACGGCAACGAGTGGGCGGTCCAGCAGATCCCCGACTACAGCTGAGGCTCAGTCCTCCGTGCGCTCGCGCCCGGACAGCAAGATGAGATCCTCGTGGAGCTCGAACCACACGGTGTGGTAGCTGTCCTTGATCGGCGCCGCAACCATCGTGTGGTCGCCGTCGCGGATCTCGGCGAGCGCCCGTTGCAGCCGGCGGGAGTACAAGTCGAAGCGCGGTAGCGCCGAGGTCAGCGACTCCAGCGCCGGTGCCGCCTTGGCATCGACGTCGTGGAGCCGCGCGATCACGTTGTCGTCGTGACACGGATCAGCGTGGTCGTTGAGCACCATCTGGCCGTCGACGACACGCATCTGCCAATCGGTGACGACTTGCTTGACCTCGTCGTTGATCGGCAGGAACGTCTCGTACGTGTCGACGATCACGGCTTCGGCACGGGTCCGCTCGCTGACATACAGCTCGTCGACACGCTCCCGGCCGAGGTCGGTGATGCGATAACCGATCTTCGTGTTCTCGACCAGCTCCGCCCGCTCACACTGCTCGATCACGTCGGTCACCTCGACGCCCATGGCGGTCGCCAGCGTGTCGGGCGTCGCCCGCCCCTTGATGCGCAGCACCTGCAGAACCTGCAGCACCTGATCCACCGAATCTGCCCCCTTCGAACGGCCGCGACCGGCCACCAATCGATGTCGCAGACTATCCGTGGAGCACCGTGACCACGGGTCGACTCATCCGGCGTCGAGGCCTCCGTGCAGCGCCCGCACCCCGGCGAGCAGCCCACGACGCAACGCCGCTTCGTCGCGCGCCGTGAGCTCGCTCAAGATCTGCCCCTCGACCGCGCGTACGTCGGCATCGCACGCTGCCAGCAGGCGGCGGCCCTTGGCCGTGAGCCGGGCCTGGAGGATCCGGCCATGATCGGGATGGGCACGGCGGCGGACCAGACCGCGATGTTCGAGCGCCAGCAACACCTCGTTCATCGACTGCGGGGACACGAGGGCGCGGCGGGCGAGTTGGGCATTGGACAAGCCGCTGCGGCGTTCGAGCACGCTCAGCGTCGTGTACTGGCTGACCGACAACCCGTGGGCGCCGACGACCTCGTCGATGCGCCGGCGGACCACCCGATCGATGCGCCCGATGAGGTAGAGCAACGTGGGGCCGACAGCACCGTCCTCGACAGACGTCGTCCCAGAGCGCGGGTCGTTGGGCAACGGAGTACCGCCGCCTACGGCAACCGATCGAGGACAACGTCGAACGTGGCCACGAGTTCACCGTCGTCGTCCGGGACGAATTGGCGCACGAGGCTCGGGCGCACCCCGAACACGGCGTCCTCGTGGAGGTAGTCGGTGTCCGCATCGAAGACGTGGGTGATGAGGTCCTTGCACCCCGGTGACCTGACCCACATGTGCGTGTGCCCTGGTCGCATCACCCCCCGACCGTTCGCCCGCAGGAGGTCGCCCACCGGTCCATCGAACGGGATCGAGTAGGGCATCGGACGGACCGAGCGGAGCTCGTACGTACCGGCCTCGTCGGTCGTGTAGATGCCACGGAGGTTGTCCGCCGATTGCACCCCCGGCTGCTGCACGGCGTAGGACCCGGCCGTGGCGTTCTGCCAGCAGTCCAGCGTCGCACCGGCGAGCGGAGTCCCGGAATCGTCGGTCACGGTGCCGCGAATCACGACGCGATCACCGTCATCGGGGTCGACGAGCATCGACTCGCCGCGCGCCCGCATCGGCGACCCAGGGACGTAGAACGGACCGAGCACCGTGTTCTCGGTAGTGCCCTCGGTACCGCCGTGGGTCACGAACTCGACGAGCGCCGACACTCCGAGCGTGTCGGAGAGCAGGATGAACTCCTGACGGGTGGCATCGCACTTCTGTCCGGTCGCCGTGAGGAACTGGATCCCGGCGAACCACTCGTCACGTTGCAGCCCGACTTCCTCGACGAAGGCGTGGAGGTGGCGCACGGCGGCCTCGCTGACCTCGCGCAACCGTGGGTTCGGTGACGCCGCGTACCTCGACAACACGTCGGCGAGTAGCTCCTTGTGGGCCTGTTCAGTCATGACGTCCTCCTGTGCTGCCAACAATGGCGTCCACTTCCTCTTTCGCGGCGATCACCTCGTCGAGATGCTCGTCGTGCGATCGTCCCGGTTCGGCAAGGCGGTTGAAGCCGACCGACAGATCGGCGCAGCCGAGCTCGAGCGCCTCCTCGACGCGACTCTGCCATCCGTCACCGAGGTACACACGACCGTGGATCGGCAGCGTCAGCGGATCGCGGCCGACCTCCTCGCAGAGCTCGCCGAGGCGAGCGACACCCTCGGCCAGGGTGCGCCGATCGAGGTCCGGGATCAGCAGCGGCATCCATCCATCAGCGACGCGCACGACGCGCCGCAGGACGGCATCGGCCGCTCCGCTGCCGACGTAGATCGGGATCGGCCGGCTCGGCAGCGGGTTGATACCGACTCGATCGAGCTCGTGGAAGCGGCCCCCGAACGACACGAGCGGCTCGGTCCACAGCCGGCGGAGGACGTCGACCTGTTCCTCGAGACGATCGCGTCGGGAATCGAAGTCGGCCCCCAGCCCCTCGTATTCGGCCCGGTTCCACCCCGTGCCGACGGCGACGCGCAGTCGCCCGTCGCTGAGCAGGTCGACGGTGGCGATCTGCTTGGCGGCGAGGGCCGTCTGACGCTGGGGCAGGATCAGCACACTCGTGACGAAGGCGATCGTCGAGGTGACGCCGGCGAGGTGGCTGATCAGGGTGAGGATCTCGTGGAAGGTGTGCTCGGACGTGTACGGCGGTGCCGGGAAGGGGCCGCCGAACGGACCCGCGCCGAGCCGCTCGACGGACGCCCCGAGGACGTGGTCGTAGACCATGATGTGGTCGAACCCGGCCGCCTCGGCGCGCCGCGCCCACGCCCTGATGGCGTCGGGATCGGTCCCGCTGTCGGCCTGCGAGAAGATCACGCCGACCCTCATGGCGGTTCCACCGGGTTCTCGCCGGTCACGACGACGACGTTGCCGGCGAGGTCGTCCATCAGACCCGCAGCAGGTACGCCGAATGGAGCAGGTCGGGATCTTCCTGCAACTCGCGCGCCGTCCCCGCGTAGCGGATCCGGCCGCCTTGGAGCACGTAGGCCCGGTTGGCGAGCCCCAGGGCGACGTGCGCGAACTGCTCGATGAGCAGCACTCCAACGCCCGACTCGGCGACCGCCGCGAGGATCGGCACGAGGCGCTTGACGACGAGTGGGGCAAGGCCCAGGGAGAGCTCGTCGACGAGGATCACGGCGGGACGCGAGACGAGCGCTTGGGCAAGAACGACCATTTGCTGCTCCCCACCAGACAGCGAGCGGGCCGTCGAACCCCATCGCTGCTTCAGCTCGGGGAACAGCTCCAAGGCGTAGGCGGTGCCCTGTTCGGCTTGTTCGCCGTCGAGCATGTAGGTGGCGACGCGCAGGTTGTCGGCGACGGACAGCTCGGGCAGCAGCCGACGGCCCTCGGGGACGACCGCCAGGCCGGCCCGGCGCACCTGCTCCGGGCGACGGCCGGTCAGCTCGAGATCGCCGAGCTGCACGGTTCCCGCGGTCGGGCGGATGGCCCCGGCGACGGCGAGCACGAGCGTCGACTTGCCGGCGCCGTTGGGCCCGAGCAGGGCCGTGACCTCCCCTGGCGGAACCTGGATCGAGACGTCGCGCAGCACGGGGCGCCCACCGCGAGGCACGCTCAGCCCGTCGACGGCGAGAGCTCCGGCCATTCAGGCCACCTCTTCCGTTCCGAGGTAGGCGCGCACCACGTTGGGATCGCGGAGCACCTGGGCGGTCTCGCCGGACGCGATCAGGCGCCCGAAGTCGAGCACGGCGGTGGTCGCGCAACACGCCGACACCAGGCTCATGTCGTGGTCGACGAGCACGACGAGTGCGCCGGTCTCCGCCGGGATGCGACGGATCAGGCTGCCGAGGTGGGCAGTCTCCTCGTCGGGTAGCCCGGCCGCCGGTTCGTCGAGGAGGACGAGGCGCGGCGTTCCGACGACCGCCCTGGCCATTTCGACGAGGCGTCGTTGTGCGGCCCCGAGCGACCCGACCAGACGGTGGGCGACGTCATCGAGTCCGACGAAGGCGATCGCGCTGCCGACGTCGTCGCGGCGCGACTTGCGGTCGCCGCCGCTGTGCTCGTGGACGAGCAGGACGTTCTCGTACACCGAGAGTTGGGCAATGGCCTGCTCGGTTTGGAACGTCCGGCGCAGACCCCACCGGGCCCGCTTGAAGTCGGTCAGGGCGAGGATGTCCTCGCCGAACGCCGTCACTCGCCCAGCGGAGGGCCGCACGAACCCGCTGAGCACGTTGAAGAACGTCGTCTTGCCGGCGCCGTTGGGACCGATCAACCCACACGTCCCGGCGGCGAAGGTGACCGTCATCCTGTCGATCGGGACGACCCCGCCGAAGCGCACCAGCAGATGTTCGACCTCGATCATGCCGCCGGGCTCCGGCGGTGGAACAGTCCGCGGATGCGGCGACCGAGCTTGGCCAGGTCCTTGGGCAATTGGTCGACGATGCCGCCCGGGGCGGTCATCAGCACCTGCAGTACGCCGACCCCGAAGAGGATCGTCAGCAACTCGGTCGACAGACCCCAGTCGTCGAGCAGGGCGGGAAGCACACGCAACAGCAGGGCGGCCACGGCCGCGCCCCAGATGCTGTACACGCCGCCCATCAGCACCACGGCGAGGAGCAGCACGGAGTTCTGCACCGGGAACTGCTGCACGCTCACTCCCCCGGCGGCAGCCGCCAGCAGCGCGCCGGCAACTCCGGCCATGAACGACGCCAGGGCGAAGGCCCACAACTTGTACAGCACGGTGTTGACGCCGGCGGCGACGGCGGTGGCCTGGCTCTGACGGATCGCCGCCCACGCCCGACCGGGCTTGCGCCGCACGTGCCACACGGCGAACACGAACATCAGGGCGGCGACAAGGGCGCAGAACCGGTAGTAGGCCGTGTCGCTCTGGGCGATCGACGGGCGGGGCATCCGCGACGACGCGCCACCGGCCGCTGAGTTGCCGAACAGTCCGCCCCCGCCGTTGGGGAACAGCGTCGTGCGCAGGATGATCGTGATCGCCCCCGCCGCCATCAACGTGATCAGCGCCAGGTGCAGACCCGACAGGCGCAGTGCCGGCAAGCCGATGAGCACCCCGATCACACCGGTCACCAGGCCGGCGGCGAGCAACAGCAGGGGGAACGGCAGCGACGTGCCGTAGCTGAGACGCAGAGCAACCCAGGCGCCGACCGCCGCCAGCACGAACTGGCACAGCGACACCATCCCGACGCGACCGATCAGCACGTTCAGGCCGAGGGTGACGATGCTGTAGATCACCGCCCCGGTCATCACCAGCATCCAGTAGCTGTCGAGCACCAACGGCACGACGAACACGATCACCAGGGTGAGGCCGGCGATGACGGCGACTCGTGTCGGACTCCACGTCGCGACCTGCGGCCGGGCGACCGGCAGCGCCGATGCGGGCTCCTCGGTCCGCAGCGTCCCGATCTCGGCCGTCATCGCAGGTGGGGGGACGTTTCGCGGCGATCCATCAGACGCGCACCAACGGACGCTTCCGCGCGAACCACAGCAGGGCGAGGATTGCCAGAACGAACGGGGTGATCGTGCGGAACTCGGCGATCGCTCGTCCACCGATACGGACGTCGTAGAAGGCTGTGGAGGCAGGACTGCACGATGCCGATGACGAACCCGGCGGCGAGGGTGATCCACAGCGACTGCAGCTGCCCGATCAGCGCCGCCGCCAGTGCTGGGATGACGAGGAACGTGACCCCGACGGGGTCGAGGCCGACGAGGTCGCCGAGCAGAATGCCGGAGATGCCGCACACGATCCCCGACCCGAGCCACGCCGCCGCCTCGACCCGGCGCACCGGGACACCGAGCATCGCCGTCGCTTCCCGATCGTTGGCCAGCGCCCGCATCGCCGTGCCCACTTTGGTGACCCGCAGGTACACCGCGGTGCCGGCGGTGACGACGATCGGGAAGGCGATGCCGAGGATCTGCGTCCAGTTCACCCGCACGTCGGCGACGTCGTAGTCCCACAGCCTGGTCGGCAGGATGTACGTCCGGGTCGTCGACGGCGGCCAGACCCACTGCATCACCCCGAGGAGGATGAGCAGCAGGCCGATCGTCGCGGTCGCCTTGACGAGCGGGTCGCGCGCCGCGAACGGCGGCCCGAACACGACGCCGTAGAGCAGGGTGACCAGGCCGCCGAAGGCGATGCACGCCGAGTAGGCGATCCACCGGTTGACGCCTCCGAGCAGCGACCAGGAGATCAGCGCGCCGGTGGCGCCGATCGCCCCGTAGGCGAGGTTGAGCACCCCCGTCGCCCGGTACAGGACGACGAGCCCGACGCCGGACATGGCGAACACGCCGCCGCAGCGCCAAGCCGAGCACGATAAATGGCTTGAGATCATCGAGGCTCGGCATCGCGGGCGCGTTACCCGACGTTCAGGCCGAGCTCCTCCTCGGCAGCGCGGATGTCCGCCAGGGGATTGCCCGGCAACTCGGCGATCTCGAAGCAGTCCTCGACCTGGACCATCGCCCCGTCCCTCGGAGCCACGGTGATGTCGACGTTGTTGGAAACGTTCGAACCCGTGCCGCTGTCGAAGTACCACGGCTTGCAGAAGATGTCGCTGGTGAAGTTGGTGACGCTGCGGAACGCCTCGTTGACACTCTCCTTGGTGATCTCGCCCTCGATCCCCAGCAGGGCGTCGGTGGCGATGCGTCCGGCGAGGTAGCCCATCTGGGCGAAGCTCGAGCTGTTGACGTCCGGGGCGTACTGCTCGCGGACCTCGTTCATGTGGTTCTGATCCGGCATGCCGGAATCGAGGACGTTGAACTCGGCGTTGATCAGGAACTTGTCGTTCCATGCCGGACCGAGCGCCTCGGCGGCGGACGGGTCGTTGGGCGGCGTCGAGCTGGCCCACACCACCGAGTCGATGAGCCCCTGCTGCTCGATCGCCTGGAGCAGCGGGATGGCGTTGGGGCCGGTGTAGTCGAGCACGACGGCACCGCCCTCGCCGGCCTCCTGGACGAGGCGCTGGGCGAATCCGGCCGGGATCGGCGAACGGCGGGTCCTCGAGGATGCTCACACCTTCCATGCCGTTCTCCTGGGCGAACTCGACGACGCCGCTGTTGATCAGGTCGAAGCCGGGCTGGTTCGGCGAGGCGACGACGATCGTGCCCTCGGCGCCGGCGCGCACCGCCGCCTGGGCACCGCCGAGGCTCGAGTAGTACGGGCCCATGTTGACGGCCGAGTAGTTCGGGCTGGTGAAGCAGTCCTGGGAGACACCGGCGATGATCAGGTAGTACTCCTGCTGGGCGTAGTAGTCACGGTTGACGCTGCACTCGATGAGGCTCGTGCTGCCGACGATGCCGAGCACCTGGTCCTGCTCGATCAGCTTGACCGCCAGCGAGGCGATCTGCTGCGGGTCGACCTGCTCCTCTTCGGCGATGTACTCGATCGGGCGGCCGTGGATGCCGCCGTTGTCGTTCACGCACTCGAAGTAGGCGCCGGTCAGCGACGTGATCCACGTGAAGTCGGCCACCGGCGAGTTGGTGGCCATCGCCCCGATCTTGATCGGCTCTCCGGTCGCCGGTTCGCCGGTGCCCAGACCACACTCACCGGGGGCCTGGATGTTGCCACCGCCCCCGGGGACCGAGCCACCCGGCGGCTCGGTCGTGCCGCCCGATGCCGTGACCGGTGCGGCGCCGCTCGCGAACGCGGCCACCACAAGGGTGCCCGCTGTGGCCAGACCTACCAATGAACGCTTCATAGTGCCCTCCCCTTCGGCGACCGAAGCCGGTTGTACTGCGCCGGACGAGTCGCTGTTGATCGCTGCGATCCGCCCGTCACCCTCGCCCCCCAGGCGACGTGAATGCGCACGGTACACCGGCGCCCGCGCGCCGGGCAAGCGTGTCAGCCTCCCTGAGACACTGGGCCGGACGCGCAACCGCCGCTCCCACCGCCGCGCCTCCGCAAGGGGAGCAGCGATGGGAGCGGGCGATTCCGCCGATCGATCGTGATGGTCGGTCAGCCTGCCGCTGGGCAATCGACGGGAGCGGCGGCGTCGGCCTCGTCGACGAGAACCACGCCATCCACGGTGGCCGGCTCGAAGTCGGCGACGACGAACACCCGGTAGCTCTCGGGCGCCGGCGACTGCAGATCGACGGTGAAGGTCCCGTTGACCGGCCGCTGGAAGAGGCGCTGGGACGTCACGGCCGCCGGGTTGCTCGCCGGGCTGAACATCACGACGTGCTCGTTCTCCGGTGCCAGGGCGGGGGCGGCGCCGGTGTCGTAGGTGACGTGGACCATCCCGGCGCAGTCGATGGACGCCGCCGTGATGCGCACGAACGGGGCAACACCTTCGGGAGTCGTCGGCGTGTCGCCGCCGGGCTGCGTCGTGGGTCCCTCGGGCTGCTCGGCGGGTGGTTGCTCGGCGGGCGGCTGCTCGGGCGCTGTGTCGACGGGTGGGTCGGTGTCTCCCGGCGTGATCGGGATGGTGAAAATCGGTCCGTCGAAGATCGGACCGTCGTCCCCATTGGGGATCGAGACGATCGGTCCGTCGAAGATCGGCCCGTCGTCGTCGGTCGGGATCGTCAGCACCGGCACGTCCAGGATCGGATCGTCCTCGGGGAACAGGTCATCGAGCTGTTCGATCGGGGGAGTCGGTGGCTGCGGTTGCCCGTCGCCTTCGGCGACGTCGAGGGCGTTGACCGGGCCGCCGGCCCCGAGCAGCGTGAACAGGCCGCCGGCACCGAGCAAGGCACCGAGAGCAGTGGCAACGCCGAAGCGCCGAACGGTCGAGAGGTTGGAACGTGAGTTCGACATTGGGGGTCTCCTTGTTTCGTGATGGTCCACACGGTGTGTGTCGGACTGAGCACCACGGTGCGCCCTAAGGCCCCCAGCGCACATCGGACGATGCCTTATTGGCCGCCTTATTCGATCTGGGCGGCCTGCGGTCCGTTTGCCGATCCGGGCGGCCGGCGGTCCGGATTCACGGCGTTCGGCCGCCCAGTTCGGCAGCTCGCCGGGGTACCACTTACTCGGTAGGCGGCGCGATCAACCGCTGGGCGGCGACCGCGGCCTGCACCCGAGTCGTCACGTCGAGCTTCTGGAGGATGTGCGTGACGTGCACGCTGGCCGTCTTGGCGCTGATGAACAGCTGCTCGCCGATCTCCCGGTTGGAGCGGCCCTCACCGAGCAGACGCAGCACCTCCAGCTCGCGGGCCGTCAGGCCGCGAGCGGCCAGCTCATCGACCGACTCGACATCGTCGCCATCGGTCCCGGCTGCACGGAGCGAGATTCCAGCCCGGCGGGCGAGGTCGGCGACCGCCGCGGCGAGCGGCTCGGCGCCGAGTTCGGCTGCTCCGGCGGCGGCGGCACCGAGCAGCTGGGCGGCGGTCGACCTGCCGACGCGGGCGTCGCCGCCGAGGAGTGCCTCGGCGTGGCGCCAGCGGGCGTACGCCGCCACGTAGCTGTCCATCCCGGCACCCGCCGTGACGGCCGACCACACCTGGGCGTCGGGTGACCTGTCGAGCCGGTTGCGTTCTGCCCGGGCCAGCTCGAGAGTGTGGTGGAAAGGCGCCGACCGTCCTTCGACGGCTTTCTCGATCCGCTCCACGAAGGCCTCGGCGCGGGCCAGCCGTTCGTCCGCAGCTCGTTGCCCATCTTGCAGGCTCCGCGGCGCAGCGCTCGTCCGGGTCCAGCCGTACTCATCGGCCTCGAGACGCGTCGCCAGCGCCGTCAGCCGCAGCTCGAGCATGATCTCGTCAGTGGTCGCCGTGATCTCGTCGGCACGGGCGAGGGCGCGGCGAGCTCGCGGCCAGTCGCCCTGCCAGAGAGCGAGTTCGGCTTGCCACGCAGCGCACACCCCGACGGTGTAGTCGTACGCGCCGAAACTGGCGTCGAGCTCGGCCAGCAGCGCTTCGGCGGCGGCGACCCGGCCCTGGCGGACGAGCAGGTGGAGCCGGGCGAACTTGACGGGGAGGGCGAAGTAGGGGTCGACGTCGCCGGCCAGCAGACGGGCGCTGATGTCGTCCGCCTCGGCCCACCGCCCCAGCGTCAGCAGGGCCAACGTCAGTTGACCGGTGATCAGGGCGGCATAGGTTCGATGCAGGCCGAGGCGCCCGAGGTCGACGAGCCCGCGCTCGGCGAGGTCGACCGCCTCGGCCGCCCGCCCGGCGAACACGTACGCCTCGACGAGGTTGTGCCAGGTCGAGCCGATGCGCTCGGCGTCGTTGCCCTCGACGGCGAGGGCGAGCGACTCGTGGAGGCGGCCGATGCCGTCGTCGTAGCGTCCGAGATGGCCTTCGAGCGAGCCGAGCACGTGCAGGGCGTAGCTGACCTCCGATCGGCCCCCCACTTGTCTGGCTGCGGCGAGAGCGTCACGGGCGAGGGCGAGGGCGTCGAGATAGCGCAATTCGAGGGCGGCCTGGTAGGCGACGCCGCACAACCGGGTGACGACCGCCAACGTGACACCGGACTCGCCGCCCTCGGCCATCGCCACCGCCGCCCGCCTGGAGGTCGTCAGGTCACCGGCGTGCCACGAGTACAACGCCCGCCGATCGAGGATCCGGGCGTGGCGCTCCGGCTCTCGATGCGGATCGAGCTCGGCGATCAGCTGATCGGCGAGCTGCATGGCGCCGTGGTGGCTCCCGGCCAGCGAGGCGACCTCGGCGGCGTGTTCGAGCAACCAGAGGCGGTCGACCCCGGCGACCGCCGCGGCGTCGGCGACCCGCGGCCAGAGCTCCAGAGCCCGCCGGTAGTGGACCGCGGCCTCGATCGGGGCGTGGGCCAGCTCGGCCGCTTGGCCAGCGCGTACCGACGCGACCAACGACTCCGGGACTCGTCCGGCGGCATGCCAGTGATGGGCGAGCTCGCCCGCCGCCAGCGCCGGATCGTCACCGAGGGCCAGCTCCGGATGAGCAGCGAGGGCGATGGCGACACGCTCGTGGAGGGTCGCCCGTTCGCCCGGCAGGAGGTCGCTGTACACAGCCTCGTGGCCAAGGGCATGGCGGAACGAGTACAGGTCGCCGGCGCGCACCATCAGCTGGCGGCCGAGGGCGTCTCGCAACGCCGAGTCGACGGCGGCGGCGTCGAGATCGACGACCTCACGCAGCAACGCGTAGCTGAGCCGACGCCCGATGACGGCGGCGACGCGCAACAGCTGCTGGGTCGGCCCGGCGGCGCTGGTGACGCGTTGCAGGACGACGTCGCCGATGGTCGTCGGCAGGTCGTCCCCGCCGCCGGCCGCAACGAGCTCCTCGACGAAGAACGGATTGCCGTCAGCCCGTTCGGCGACCCGTTGACGAAGACCGGGGGATGGATCCGAGCCGACGATCCGACCGATCAGCTCGCCGATCTCCGGCTCGCCGAGCGGGCCGAGGTTGACGTGCACGGCACGCCCGGAGCGGACGAGCTCGCCGAGGGCGACCTCCAGGCCGCCGGCGGGCGTGCCCTCGGACGGCCGCCGCGACGCGACGATCACGACGGGTGCCGAGCGCACGGCGTTGGCCGCGAACAGCAGGAGGTCACCTGTCGACTCGTCGGCCCAGTGCAGGTCCTCGACGATGACGACGAGTGGCTGGACCGCAGCTGCGGCGACGAGTTGGCCGGCGACCCAGGCGAAGAACCGGAAGCGATCGGCCGGGTCGGCGGCCGAGGGGACGTCGCCGGGCGCGCCGTCGCCTGCGGCGAGGTGACCGAGGATCTGGGCGAACGGCGCGTAGGGAACGGCGTCGGCGAACGGCAGGCATGATCCGGCAAGAATGTCGGCCCCGGCGGCGCGGGCGTCGGCGACGAACTCGCCGATCAGTCGCGACTTGCCGATCCCGGCCTCGCCGGCGACGAGGACGAGGCCGCCTTCGCCGGCTCTGGCGTGCTCCAGCGCGGTGCGCAGCTCTCCGAGCTCGATGCCGCGCCCGACGAGAACGGGTGACGTCGCCCTCCGGCTCACCCGGTCAGTATGACGGTTCGACCTCATCCCGAGCCGCCAGCACGTCGTTCGCCGCTGGCGAACGTCGCGCTTGGACCGCCGGGGCGTCCTCAACGCACGATGGGAACGGGCCAGCGCCAGCGAGTGAGTGTCCAACGACGGCCTGCATGACCGGGGAACGCAAGAAGAGGGGTGCGTCGATGACCACCGAGCACAACGAGGGGGTGGCGTCCGGGGGCGTGCTGCTCGTCGGCAGCGTTCCGCTACGCAGCGCCGAGGAGGTGTTCGCCGTGATGGTCGCCGAGCTCGGCGACCGGCTGCGCCAGGTGCCCGACGGCGAGACCGGTCCGCGGTCTGACTGGATCGTCTGGCAGTACCCAGTGCTCAGCTCGCGGCCGGAGTTCGAGGTGTGTCCACCGGGCTCCAACGAGCATCGGGCGCTCCCGCGGTTGCGCATTCGTGACGGCGAGTCGCTGGACACGCTGCGCTTCGACAACCTCGGCTACGCCGAGGCCGCGCTGTCGTCGTTCGAGGTGTTCGCCCGTCGCAAGCGCGACGGACAGATCCCGCCGCCGTGCCGGTTCCAGGTATCGCTGCCGACTCCACTGGCGCCGATCGCCGCGTTCGTGGCTGCCGAGGACCAAGCCCGCATCGAGCCGCTCTACGAGGCGCGCATCTTCAACGAGCTGGCGACGATCTTCGAGGCGATCCCCCACGACCAGCTCGCCGTGCAGTGGGACACCAACTTCGAGTTCGCGATGCTCGACGGCGTCATGCCGGCGTGGTTCGACGACCCGCGATCGAGCATCGTCGAGCGACTGGTCCGGCTCGGCCGCAGCATCCCCGCCGATGTCCAACTCGGCTATCACTTTTGTCACGGCCACGAGCGCCACCACCGCGAACGGCCCTACGACGCCCAGGCGCTCGTCGACATCGCCAATGCCTTGTCGCTCAGCCTCGGGCGGTCGCTGGACTGGGTTCATCTCCCGGTGCAGGGCGGCCGCGTCGACGTGGCGTTCTTCGAGACGCTGGCCCAGCTGGCCCTCCGTCCGGAGACGAGCCTGTACCTCGGTCTCGTTCACCCCGCCGACGGCCTCGCCGGCGCCAAGGCGCGCATCGTGGCCGCCCAACGGTTCGTCCACGACTTCGGCGTCGCCACCGACTGCGGGTGGAGCCGCCATCGACCCCAGGACGTCGAGACGCTGATCGCCTTGCATCGCGACGTGTCCACGGCGCTCACGCCGAGTGACCGGGAGACGACGGCATTCTCCTGGCCGGCCGGCTGGGAACGCATCCCCGACGAGACCTGGACGACCGAACCGGTCGACGCCTTCGGCGCGTCGTACGACAACGTCGCCCAGCACAGCTGGTACCGCAACCTCGACCCGACCGTCGAGGAACTGGCCCACCTGCTCGCCGACGGGGACATCTTCGTCGACTACTCGGGGGGCACCGGAATCCTCGTCGACCGCCTGAAACTGCGCCTGTTCGGCACTCAGGCAGGGGCCGTGATCGTCGACAGCTCGCCGAAGTTCCTACGCGTCGCCATGGACAAGTTCGGGGACGATTCCCGGGTCGGGTTGCGCCTGCTGCGCTACCTCGCCGACGAGAAGCGCCTCCAGCGCCTGGACGAGGTGCTGGGCGCGGAGCTCGTCGAACGTGGTGTCGATGCCGTCGTGTCGACCAACGCCGTGCACCTGTACCCCGATCTCGGCGACACGGTGGCGGCCTGGCTGCGCACCCTCCGGCCGGGCGGGCACGTCCTCGTCAACTCCGGCAACATCCGCAACCCGCGGGCCCGGCCCAGCGAATGGATCCTCGACGAGACGGTGTGGGTCGTCGGCGACCTCGCCGAAGGGCTGGTGCGCACCGATCCGACCTACGCCGCCTACCGCAGCGCGCTGGACGACGCCGAGCGGATGGCCGCCCACGCCGAGTTCCGCGACAAGGTGTTCCGCCATCCCCGGCCACTGGAGGTCTACCTCGAGACGTTCGAGCTCGCCGGGCTGAAGGTCGAGTCCGTACGCGAGGCGAGCATCGAGGCGCGGGTTGGCGAGTGGTACGAGCTGCTGGCGACGTACAGCGACGCCGTGCTCGGATGGGTCGGCGGCACCGAGAAGCTCGACGGCGCGCCGCCGAGCGAGCAGGCCGTCGCCGACCGCCTGCGCTTGATTCGCCACGCCATGGACGTGCTGTTCCACAGCCGCCCGACGTTCCAGGCGTGCTGGACCTACATCACGTGCGTCAACGGGAGCTAAGAAGGCGACTCATGAAGCGCAGCACCGATCGGATCCTCACCACCCACGTCGGCAGCCTGGCCCGTCCCCACGAGCTGCTCGACACGCTCAAGGAACGGGAGAACGGCCGGCCCTACGACACCGAGCTGCTCGACCGCCAGATCACCGAGGCAGTCGCCGATCGGGTGCGTCGACAGGTCGAGAACGGCATCGACATCGTCACGGACGGGGAGATGAGCAAGGTCAGCTTCCTCGGCTACGTCAAGGACCGCCTCGGCGGGTTCGAGACCGACTTCGACGACATGCGCATGGCCCCGTCGTGGCAGAAGGAGGTCGACGACTTCCCCGAGTACTACGCCGACTACTTCAAGAAGTACTCGTCGACGATCACACCGTTGCGGCGGATCATCTGCAAGGGCCCGATCAGCTACGTCGGTCAAGAGCTGTTGCAGATCGACATCGACAACCTCCGGGCGGCGGTCGCCGACCACGATGTCGCCGACGTGTTCATGCCCTCCACGGGCCCGAGTGGGTTCGGCCGCAACGAGTACTACGGCACGCACGAGGAGTACCTCGCCGCGGTGGCCGAGGCGATGCGCGAGGAGTACCTGGCGATCGTCGCTGCCGGGTTCGTGCTGCAGGTCGACGACCCGTTCCTCATCGACATGCTCAGCGATCCGTCGATGGACGAGGGCGAACGGGAGAAGGCGGCGTGGGTCCACGTCGAGGCGCTCAACCATGCCCTACGCGGGATCCCGACCGAGCAGATCCGCCACCACACGTGCTACGGCCTCAACCATGGCCCGCGGATGAACGACATCCCGCTGATCAAGGCCGTCCCGTTCATGCTGGCCATCAGCGCCGGGGCGAACAGCTTCGAGGTGGCCAATCCCCGCCACTACCACGAGTGGCGGATCTGGGAGGACATCGACCTGCCCGACGGCCGGATCCTCATGCCGGGCCTGCTCGGGCATGCCACCAACTACGTCGAACACCCCGAGCTGATCGCCGACTACATCGTCAAGTACGCCGGCATCATCGGCCGCGAGAACGTCATCGCCAGCGCCGACTGCGGCTTCTCCTCACGGGCGAGCTATGCCCCCGAGGTCCACCCGACGGTGGTCTGGCCGAAGTTCCGCGCCCTCGCCGACGGCGCCGCCCTCGCCACCACCCAACTCTGGGGGTAACCCGCAACCGAAGGGTGCCAGCATGTCCGTTCCGTCACATTGGCACCCTTCGGTCGCTCAAGGGGCGGGGACCGACTGCAGGACGCGCTGGGCCCGGTCGAGCCACGTGGGGTCGACGACCTCGGCGTCGGGCCCGATCGCCGAGGGATCGAACGCCGGGTCGAAGCAGTCGATCTCGCCCTCGAAGCCGTCAGGGTCCTCGTAGCGCACCGACAGCGTTGGTCCGAGTACACGGATCTCGCCGCTCGATGCGCCCGCGGCGACGAGACGGTCGCGCACCTCGCCGAGCGCTGCTTCGTCGGCCACGGTGAAGCCGAGATGGTCGAGGCGGCCCCGTTGGAACATCGCCGACCCGATCCCGTGAGCCGCCGGGTCGTACCCCGGCACCTCGAACACGTGGAGCACGGTGGCGCCGGCAAAGAGGATGGCGTGCCGGCCGTGTTCACTGGCGGCACCGAGCACGAGCGCCGTGTCGAGCCCGACGACATCCTCGTAGAAGTCCCGATAGCGGTCGAGGTCGGCCGTGACCATCGCCACGTGGCTGACACCGGAGGGCTTGATCATCGCCGTGCCTCCTCACTGATCGTCCGACGTGCGGCGGGAAACAGCGGATACCAAAGGGCGCCGGCACGGGCGAAGGCCATCAGCCAACGCTCGACCTTCGACGGGGTGGTGGTTCTTTCTGGTGAGGTGCTCATGCCATCTCCGGCGTTCACTCACCGTGGAACAACGTTCCGTCACTGGTTTTCGGGCTCGTTCAGGCCTCCACGACCCACCGCAGGGCGGCGGCCGGCTCCGGAACGTAGGCGCAGTAACGACCGGTGCGAACGCTGACCTCGAGATGCGCCCCGAGATCGGGAGCCTGGTGCTTGACGGCAGTGATCGCCCGCCTGAGGCTGCGCACCACGTTGACCCGAGCCCGTTCGGCGCCGGAGCCGCTCGGGCGGTCGCGGCCGCCCAGGCCGACCGCCCGTTCCAGCTCGCGCAGGAGAGCGTCGATCTCCACGTGGGCCCGCTCGGCGCGTACTGGGTCGTTGCCGGCCGCCGCGTCATCGACTTCGGCCTGCAGCTCGAGCAACCGCTGCCGGTAGGCCCGCTTGGCCTGGGCGTCGAGTGCCGGCCCGAGGTCGGCGGCCACCGGTGCGCCCGGTCCCCCGGCCAGCTCGATCGCCGGCACCTCGACACCGGGTGTCGACAACAGGCGAGCGAGCTGTCCGAGGCCGGTGCTGTCGGGGAGCTTGGCCGCTCCGATGGGCGACGTGACCTCCCAGCCGGTGGCGTCTCGACGCATCGTCGCGGCCCGACCGCCGTCATCGCGAGCCGTCGGTGCCGGCACCCGACCTGACCGCTCGACGCCGACGGTCGCCGCCAGGGCCGCGGCCTCGTTCCAGTGAGCGTCGGCAGCGTCGTCGCCCAACACGGCGAGCGCGTCGCCGAGATGATCGAGGCAGTGCACGAGCATCGGTGGCGACGGCATGGCGCGGGCCAACGCCACGGCGTCCGTCGCGTGACGGACGGCGGCCCGGACGTCGCCGGCGAGGGCGGCGAGGCGACCGAGAACGTCGTCGACCGGCAGTCCGGCGTTGAGACCACCACCGGCGTTGAGCAGGCCGGCGTACGGCAGGAGGGTGGCATAGACAGGGCCAACCATCGACGTGGCACCGGATCTGGCGACGATGTCGGCGAGCACGCGGAGCAGGTACTCGCCGAACAACGAGTCGCGGACCCGCTCGGGCTCGGGGCCGTAGCGCTGCACCATCTCGTCGACCCGCGCCTCGTCACCGACCGCGTGGGCGACGAGGCCCTTGTGAACATCGAGGAACGGAACCGTCACCCCGGGGGCGAGGTCCAAGAACCGACCGAAGAGATCGTCCAACCTCGGATCGTGGCCGCCGAACAGCTCGACGAGCATGACCCGGTGACCGAGCTCGAAGCCGAGCAGCGCGAGCTCTTCGATCGAGCCCGCGCCGACCAGGAGTGCCTCGGTCATCGACACCGTCGCCGCCCGTCGACTACCCGCCAGGGCGAGCAACGTCGTCCGTCGAACCATCGTGCTGTGGCGCCATCCGGGCGACGGGAGCAACTCGGCGAGCAGCTCGGCACGCCCGAGCGCACGCCCGGCGGCGGCGACGTCGCCGCGGTTGAGATGATGCGAGAAACGCCACTGGTGACCCTGCAGGGCCAGGTCGCCGCGACCGGCCCGCTCGGCGAGGGCGATCACCTCGTCGGCGACGATGAGGCGGGCATCGAGCTCCTCACGAGTCGTGGGCGAGATGTAGCGGTCGAGGAGGGCCTGGACGATGAGCAGCGGATCGCCGGTCCTCCTGGCGGCATCGACGGCGTCGTCGGCAAACGCGCGGGCCCGATGGTCGGCGTCGAGCTGGGGACCAGCGACGACGGCGAGGCGACCGAGCAGCGCCGCGCGTAGACGTAGCTCCTCGGCGGGGAGGGCGGCCAGCGCCTGCTCCAATCGGCGCAGACGCGACGGGTCGGGAAGGAAGGGGTTGGCCCACATCGCGATACCGATCTCGGCACGCGCCGTGAGCAGCGCATCCGCACCGCGACGCGACAGCTCCGCGGCCTCCTCGAAGCACGTGCGCGCCAGGTCGAAGTCGCCGAGCCACCCGAGGACGTCGGCGAGGTCGGCCGACACCCTGGCGCGCAGTTGAGCGAGGTCCGCGCACCCCACCGCCGCGTCGCGGGCAGCGCGCAGCAGGGCGACGGCTCTGGCCTGCTCGTCGGCCCCGACCAACTCGGCGGCGACCTCGATGGCCGAGTTCACCGCCGTGACGAGCTGCTCGCCGTCCGCTGCCGCATGGACGCGATGACCCGTGGCGGCGGCCCGCGCTTCGAGCCCGCCGACCGCCTCCCACGCGGCCGCCAGCCCGGCATGCACATCGCGCCCATCGGCGTGCCGCTCGGCGGCTTCTGCCCACAACGCATGGCGAAAGCGCACGCCGGTCGGGCCCACCTCAGCGAGGACGCCGGCGCGTACCGCCGGGGCGAGCCGGTCGGCGGCCGCCCCCGATGTGGTCCCCAGCGCCGCGGCGAGTACCCACAGCGGCGTTCCGCCACCGGCCACGGCCGCCGCCCCGAGCAACCGCCGGGTGTCTGCGTCGAGCTGCTGCAACGAGTGGTCGAGCACGTCGCCGACCACCCCGCCGCTGTCCGGGGCGTACAGCAGCTCACGTACGAACAGTGGGTTGCCTCCGGTGCGGGCCGTGAGCGCGACGGCGTCGATCGGCCGGCTCGCCTGAGCAGCCGCCAGCTGGTGCACGGCGTCGGCGTCCAGGCCTTCGAGACGCACGACCCGGCAGACACGTCGCAGCGCATCGAGTTTGGGCATGTCCGGCTCGCCGTCGCGGCTGGTCGCGACGAGCACCACCGGCGCGTCGCCGAGCGCTCGCGGCAGCTGCTCGAGCACCCAGACCGCCGTCGCGTCCGCCCAGTGGAGGTCGTCGAGGACCACGATCGCCGGCGCCGACGAGCGCAGCGCTCCGGCCAACGAGTCGAGATGCTCCCACCGCCGGTCGGCGGCCGGGATCGCCGGATCGTTGGCCGGATCGACGCCGAGCGACCGGTACACCCTGCGCCACAACTCCATCGGCTCGCGGATCGTCGGGTCGGCTTCGCCGTGCAGCACCCCCATCCCGGCCGCCCTGGCGCGGTTCGCCGCCTCGTCGGCCAGCCGGGTCTTGCCAATTCCCGCCTCGCCAACCACCAGCACGATGTTCGGGCGGCCGCCACGCGCCGCGTCCACCGCCGACTGCAACGTCGCCAGCTCGCCCTCGCGCCCGACGACACGATCGTGGCTCGGCGAGATCGGCGCGGTCACCGACTCCAGCTCCCCGTCGCCTCCGAGACCGGCGCCGCGTACCGCCCAGATGTGCAACGGTCGATCGAGGCCCCGGAGTTGCCGTTCGCCGAGGTCGGCCACCTCGAGCCCGGTCGGCAGGTGGTCGCGCACGAGTACGGCCGTCGACTCCGACATCAACACCTGCCCGCCCGCGCCGCGGCCATGACCCGGGCGGCGCGATTGGGCCCCGGCCCGAAGTAGTCGTCGGCGGTCGGGGCGGCCGGCGCCGTGTGCAAGCCGATGCGGCTGCGCAACGTCACCCGGCCGGCGAGCCCGCGCTGACACTCGACGGCTGCGCCGACGGCGGCGACCGGGTCGGCGAACACCGCCATGAAACCGTCCCCGGTGTGTTTGACAACTTCGCCCCCGGCCGCGGCGATCGTCGCCCTGACGATCCCGTCGTGCTCGGCGAGTTCGGCACGCATCGCGTCCGGTTGGCGTTCCCAGCGAGGCGTGGAGCCCTCGATGTCGGTGAACAGGAAGGTGACCGCCCCAGCCGGACGAACCGCCATCGAGGTGACGATAGGCCGCCGGCCTGGTCCGCCGCCGCCGAATACTCGGCGCGTCCGGACCAGCTCAACCGCCGTTCGACGTCGCCGCGATCTGGATCGGATCGTCGATGATTGCCGACAGGGCCAGCTCGGCAGCACCGATCAGCGGGGCGTCGATGCCCAACGCGGTCGGAACGATCCGGACCATCGAACCGGGGGCGGCCAGCGCCCGGCTGCGGACGCCCTCCTCCATCTGCCCATGCATCAGCGGGTGGAGGCGTGCGTACATCCCGCCGAGGACCACCAGTTCCGGATTGAACAGGTTGATCAGGTCGGCGATGCCGAGACCGAGCCAACGACCCACCGACTCGATTGCTGCACGCTCCTGCTGT
Source organism: Ilumatobacteraceae bacterium (assembly GCA_963786985.1). Classification (GTDB taxonomy): domain Bacteria; phylum Actinomycetota; class Acidimicrobiia; order Acidimicrobiales; family Ilumatobacteraceae; genus Desertimonas. Next base: position 52,663 of record CAWBBL010000004.1, read on the forward strand.
TCTCCGGCCGCGGCACGAGCGATGACCAGATCGACCGAGGCCCGGCCACCGGTACCGATCGCCAGCCCGGCCTGGCGCAGCAGAGCGCCTTCGCCTGCCTCTGTCTCCCAACATCCGATCGCCCCGCACGCGCACCGCACGCCGGCCGGATTGACCAGGGTGTGACCGGCCTCGCCGGCGTAGCCAGCAGCACCCAGTCCCGGGTTGCCTCCGAGAATCACACCGACGCCGATCCCGACTTCCCCGGACACGAACAGGAGATTGTCGACGCCCGGCGCCGCACCGCGCCGATGCTCGGCGAGGGCGCCGAGGTCGGCCTCGTTGGCGACCGAGATCGGGGTGTCTCGGCCGAGGCGCTGGGCGAGCATCTCTCCGAGTGGGACATCCCGCCATCCAAGGTTGGGAGCGAGGTGCACGAACCCGTCAGCCCTCCTCGTCAGACCGACGACGGCGACGCCGACGCCGGCGAAGTGGTGCCCGACGGGCACCGAGGCGATCAACGGCTCGGCCAGCTTGACGGCGTCCTCGACGGTTTCGCCGGGAGAGAATCGACCACGCTGGCGGTCGATGCGGACGCGGTTGTACACGTGAGCACCGAGTCCCACCGTCGCCACGGCGATCGAGTCGACGGCCAACTCGACGGCCAGGACGACGGCACCCTCGGCGCGGGCCGCGACGACGGGTGACGGACGGCCCGGGCCGGTGGCCCGGGCGGTGCGCCGTTCGGCGACGAGACCGCGGGCCGACAGGTCGGCGACGAGGTCGGCAATCGTCGAGCGGTTCAGCCCGGTGCGGGCGGCGAGCTGCGAGCGCGACGTCGGTCCGGACAGATGGACGTGACCGAGGAGCACGCTCAAGTTGCGCCGACGCAATTGTTCGGCGCCCGCGCCGGTCGACGACGCGCTCGGATGAGTACCCATTCCAGCTCCCGCTCGGCGATTGTTGCCAGCAGGACGATATCCAGCCAGGTTCCGGTCGCCGCGAGGGCCGGCGACCGGAACGGACGGCGTGGGACGGTGGCTAGGTCACCGCGTCGAGAACGCGTAGATCGTTGTCGTCGCGTACTCGTCTCCGGGTTGCAGCACCGTCGACGGGAAGTCGGGCTGGTTCGGCGAGTCGGGGTAGTGCTGCGTCTCCAGGGCGAAACCGTCGCCTTGGCGATACACCTGGCCGCTCTCGCCGACTTCGGTCCCGTTGAGGAAGTTCCCCGAGTAGAACTGGATGCCGGGCTCGGTGGTCGAGATCGTCAGCACCCGTCCGCTCGTCGGCTCGTAGACCTCGGCGGCGACGATCATCGACTCGTCGTCGGGACTCGGCCGGTCGAGCACGTAGTTGTGGTCGTACCCCTGGCCGATCAGCAGCTGCTCGTCGGATCCATCGCGAATCCGTTCGCCGATGGCGTGCGGCTGGGTGAAGTCGAACGGCGGTACCAGCGACCGGGGCGATCTCGCCAGTGGGGATCAGCGTCGCGTCGACGGGCGTGTAGTTCGCCGCGTTGATCTGCAACTCGTGGTCATAGGTGGTGCCGGCTCCCTTCGCCGGCGAGGTTCCAGTACGAGTGGTTGGTCAGGTTGACCACCGTCGGCGCATCGGTCGTGGCGTGATAGTCGAGGCGGATCTCGTCCGCATCGGTCAGCGTGTAGGTGACCTCGACGGTCAACGCCCCTGGATACCCCTCCTCGCCGTCGGGACTCGTTCGGCTGAGCATCAGACCGACACCGTCGCCGTCGGTGACCTCGGTCGCCTCCCAAACGACCTTGTCGAAGCCGACCTCGCCACCGTGGAGGTGGTTCACCCCGTTGTTGTTCATCGCGAGGTAGTACGTCTCTCCATCGAGGGTGAACGTGCCGCGGGCGATGCGGTTGGCGTACCGGCCGGTGATGTTGCCGAAGTACGAGTGGCCGTCGAGATAGCCCTCGAGGTCGGGGGCGTTGAGGGTGACGTTGGCCATGTTGCCATCACGATCCGGCACCCGCACCGATTGGATGATCCCGCCGTACGTCATGACCTTGACTTCCATGCCGTTGGCGTTGGTCAGCGTGTACAGCTCGACGGCTTCGCCGTCGGCCGTTTCGCCGAAGGGCTCGGAGGTGATCCCGGCGGCGGACGGCGTGACCGACGCCCTCGGTCGGTGCCGAGCCTTCCGATGGTGCCGTGTCAGGAGGCACGGTGGTCGCCGCCGCGCTCGCTCCGCCGGCGAGCACCATCGTGGCCCCCACCGCCGCGGCGACACCTCGCCAGGCAGTCCGCCTCGGTGACTTCGATCGGAATTGGATTGGGGCCATGGGCTTGCCTCCTGAGGTGGTTCGGGCCATTTGTTGAATTCCCCAACGAAATCCTCTCGTCGAGGATTGCAACAGCTCGATTTAACACCTTTGAGTCAAGCCCTCTTACTGGAAGATGGTGAAAAGCAGTCCGTGCGACAAACGCTCAGGCCGGTCGCCCGTCGAGGTACACGACGCCCTTGTTGCCGTCGACGGTGATCACCTGGCCGGTCTTGATCACGGTCGTGCCGATGTTCGATCCGACCACCGCTGGTACGCCGTACTCTCGGGCGACGATCGCGCTGTGCGAGAGCACCCCGCCAACGTCAGAAACGACAGCGCCGGCGATGGAGAACAGCGGGACCCACGGCGGCAACGTCATCTCGCAGACCATCACCTCACCTTCTTCGAGGTCGTCGATCGCCTGCGACAGCGACCGGCACACGCGAGCTGAGCCGGTGTACGAGCCGGGCGAACCGGCGACTGCCTTGATCACGTTGGGGTCGGAGTTCTCCTCGGGCGGCACGATGCCGAGCAGCCGATACACGAGGGCATCCATGAACGGGTCGGGCACGTCCGGCGGCGGAGGAAGCGTGCCGAGTTCGGTTGGCGGGCTCACCGCGCACGCCCGCTGGAAGCTTGCCCGTCGCTCGGCGACGGATTCACGACGGTCGCCGCCGTTCGTGAGGGCGTCGACAACCTCGTCCCGATAGAGGAAGTGGACGTCGTCGGCGGCGTCGATCACACCCTTGGCGACGAGCCGGTCGCCCACCGCCAGGACGAAGCGACGGAACACGCTGATGTACAGCTGGTCGATGTAGAAGGCGTGGTCCTCGGTCAGCGGGAAGCTGTACTGCGCCGCCTCGTAGAGCTCGTCGAACTTGGCGAGGGTTTCGCGATCGTCAGCGAGCTTCTCGCGCAGATCGGCCATCAGCTGCTGGCGGGTGGCGACGTTGTGCTGGTACTGGTTCTCGGGGTCCTCGCTCTCGTCGAGGCCGATCATCGCCTTGATGCTGGCCAACGGGATCGACGGATCCTCGCGCCACGGCACGTCGGCGAGGTCGTACACCGCGTCACTGCGCCACCCGAACTCGAACAGGAACTCGTCGAGCTGACGGCGGAAGTCCCGACCCTCCGGGCTCTCGTCGAGCGCCCCGAGCAACTCACTCTCCTCCGTGCTGTCGAACAGTGCGGTGAGCACTGGGCTGGCCACGACGGTGCGGCTGAGTGCCCACAGGCCACGGGCGGCGTCGACCGAGCGGGTGTGATGCCCCTGCAGCGTCCGGTACGACTCGGTCGGCTCGTCAGGCTGCACCACCTTGTCGTAGAGGTCGCAGAACGCGCTGCTCGACAACAGCACGAAGTTGATGTGTCCGTGGATCCACCACTGGTCGCGCATCAGTTGGGTCAGCTCGTCGAGCTTGGCCATGAGCTCGGCGTCGCTGAGCACGGACCAGTCGGCGGTCTTCAGGGGAATGTTCTGGGCGATGACGGCCGGCTTCCATTCCTCTTCCCACGTCTTGCCGATCTGCGGGACCTTGGCCGCCAGCTTCTCGTGGTAGTTGACCATCCTCCGCTGGATCTCGGCCTCGTCAGGGATCGGGTGGAAGGCGACGTAGAAGAAGTGGTTGATCTCCTTGGTCGACACCATGATCGGACAGTCGTACTCCGCCTGGGCTTTGGTGAAGCCTTCGGCCAGGGTGCGCACGACGAGGTCGAAGGACAGCGGCGTGATCGGCCGTGGTGCGTGCATCTTGTCGAGCGCCCAGTAGCCCTCGATCTCGTCTGGTGTCGGAAACACGACCTCATCCGTCGTCGTCACGTCGATTCCCCCTGTTCAGATGACACTGATCAGCCCCGCGTGCGCGCCGCGATGCAGGACCCTGGGGGCGAACGTTACCAACCCGGCGCGACACGTCAGGTTCCCTGATGCGGCACTAGCTTCGCTCAGCCATGACCACCGTTGCTGACGGCCGCCGACCGCGGCACACGGACGCGGCCACTCGCCTCGTCCTGCTCGGAACCGGCGGGGGCGCCTATCCCAAGGCGCGGCGGTGCGGGTCGGCCAACGCGGTCGTCGTCGGCGACGCCGTCTACCTCATCGACGCCGGTGAGGGTGTGCACCGCCAGCTCTGGCGGGCCGGGCTCACCGTCAACCAGCGGTTTGCCCCGGACCGTCCGCTGCTGCGGGCGATCTTCATCACCCACCTACACGCCGACCACATCATGGATCTGGCCAACCTCGTGCAGGGCAGCTGGCCGTCGCAGCCGATCGAGGTGTTCGGCCCGGCGCCGGCCGGATTGCCGGTGCCGGCGTTCCCCGGTGGCTCCGTCGCCCAGGTGTCCTTTCCAGAGGATCCGACCCCGGGGATTCACGGCACGGTCGACTACCTGTGGCGGGCGTTTGCCTACAACATCAACCTGCGCGTCGCCGATGAGGGCCGGACCAACGTGACGGATTCGCTGCGGGTGCACGAGATCGGCGTGCGCCGGGAGGGCTACTCGCCGGACATCGACCTCGGCCTGACGGGCGACGGAAGCTCGCCGAGCGCCGCCGCACCGGACATGGATCCCGTCGAGATCTACCCCGAGGACGACCACGGCGTCCGCGTGACGGCGACTCTCGTGCAGCACGCCCCGGTGTTCCCGGCCTTCGGGTTCCGCGTCGACACGCCGCAGGGTTCCGTGGCCTTCTCCGGCGACACCGGGCGATGCGCCAACGTCGCCCGGTTGGCAGATGGCGCCGACCTGCTCGTTCACGAGGTGATCGACGTCGACCGCCTCGCGGCCCGGCTCGCCGGCCTGCCCAATTCGGCCGCCGTACTCAATCACCTGCGCTCGGCGCACTCGTCGCCAGAACAGGTCGGCGAGATCGCCAGTCGGGCTGGGGTCGAGACGCTGGTGCTCTCCCACCTCGTTCCGGGTGACGGCGATCCCACCGACGAGGAATGGGAAGCCCGGGTGCGTCCGTTCTTCGACGGCGAGGTCGTGTGCGGTGTCGACCTCGACGAGTTCGCCCTCGGGGGTCGGGCACCGATCGCGCGCCAGTAGTGACGGAAGTCCCGACGACGCGGGCCGCAGTGAGCGCGATGTGTCGGGACTTGTCGCGTTGCCACCTAGTGGGGCGCGCTCTTCGGAGATCGGGCGCGATCGAGCGCCAGTAGGAAGCGGACGGCCCGGTCGAAGATCGCCGCGACGTCGGCGGCACCGTCGAAGAAGTGATCGGCGTCGGCCACGATTTCCAACTCGACCGCGACTCCTGTACGGCGCAGGCGCTCCGCCAACCGCATGCTCTGGTCACACGGCACCCACGTGTCCGCCGCGCCGTGCTGGATGAGGAACGGTGGAGCACCAGCGTGAACGTGACTGACCGGGCTGGCCGCCCTCGCCACCTCGACGTGCTCACCGATCGGCCCGCCGAGCAGGCGGGCCTCGAAGGAGTCGGTCGCCGTCTGGTCGAGGGCCAGGAGATCCGTCACCGGGTACCAGCAAACGACGCCCCCGACGGGTGGGCCGTTGCCGTGCAGTGCTGCCAGGGCGGCGAGATGTCCGCCAGCCGATGCGCCCCACAGGTAGATGCGGGCCGGATCGACGCCGATCTCGGCGGCGTGGTCGGTGAGCCAGCACAGCGCCTCGACGGCGTCGTCGTGCTGGGCCGGGAACAGGGCCTCGCCGCTGAGGCGGTAGTCGGGCGCGGCGACGACGAATCCGGCTGCGGTGAGTCGCTCGAAGAAGCCGTGGGCCCACCCGCGAGTCTCCCGCGGTGGGCGACTGCGATGGCTCTGGCGCCACCCACCGCCGTGGAAGTAGACGAGCAGTGGGCCCAGGCCACCGTCGGGATCGGACGGCCGGTAGACGTCGAGCTCGAGGGCCCGGAACCCCTCACGCTCGGCAAACACGATCGCCTTGTCGACCCTCACGCATGATGGTGTAGCAGGGCGGTCGCCGTGCCCGGATCGTCCGGCCCGGTGGCGACCGGCTAGCTTGCCGGCAGCGGTCGCCGGCGGGTCTGCGACCCGGAGGGGAGTCGCATGACCACGGTGGTTGAGCACGTCGCCGCATCGACGCGCTCGTTCGCTGCCGTGTTCCGCAATCCGGCGCTGCGGCGGATCAACCTGGCCCTCGCCGCATCGGTGATCGGTGACTGGGCCTACTCGGTGGCCGTCTCCGTGTGGGTGTTCCAGGAGCACGGGGCCGCGGCGCTGGGGTTCTTCGGGGTTGCCAGGTACGTGACGATGGCGGTGCTCGGCCCGCTGATGGCGACCGCGGCGGACCGCTTCCCCAAACGGCTGGTGATGGTCGCGGCCGACATCGCCCGGGCGGTGACGGTCGTCGTCGGAGCAGTCGTCATCGCCACCGACGGGCCGGCGTTCCTCGTGTACGCCCTCGGGTTGCTCACATCGATCTTCTCGCTTGCCTTCCGTCCAGCGCAGTCCGCCCTCCTGCCGCGCCTGGCGACCGAACCGCAGCAGCTGACCAGCGCCAACGTCGTGGCGTCGACGATCGAGAGCCTCGGGTTCTTCGTCGGCCCGGCCATCGCCGGGTTCCTGTTGGCAATCGCCGACGTCGAGGTGGTCTATCTCGTCAACGCCGCCTCGTTCGTCGTGTCGGCGATCCTGCTCAGCCGACTCGTCGAACCGACGAGCGCGGCGCCAGCCGACGCCGCCGAGGACGACGACGAGCAGACCGCCGACCATCGAAGCAGGTGGCCTGTTCCGCGACGCGGCGGCTGGATTCGCCGTGATCCGCGGCAACCGCGACCTCCGCTTGGTCACCGCCCTGATGGCCGCTCAGACGGTGGTCGCCGGAGCGTCGCTCGTGTACGAGGTGAGCATCGCCTTGGACCTCCTCGACATGGGTGAGTCAGGTCTCGGCCTGCTCGACGCCGTGCTCGGCGTCGGAGGCATCCTCGGCGGCTTCGTGGTGCTCGTGCTCGCCCGCCGTGGACGGCTGGCCAGCGACTTCGGCGTCGGCGTGATCCTGTGGGCTGCCCCGCTGCTGCTGATCGCCGCCGTTCCGTCGCTCGCCACGACGCTCGTGGCGATGTTCCTCATCGGGCTCGCCAACTCGATGGTCGACGTCAACGCCTACACGATCGTCCAACGCGTCGCGCCCGCCGAGGTGATGGGTCGGGTCTTCGGAGCGTTGGAGAGCCTGTTGACCGTCGGCATGGCCCTCGGCGCGCTGGTCATGCCGCTGCTGATCGAGCTCGTCGGGCTGCGCACGGGGTTGGCGATCGTCGGCGGGGCCGTGACCCTCGCCGGGCTGGCCGGTTTCGCCGGCTTGCGGCGGATCGACGAGACCGCCCTGGCGCCGGCCGGCCTGGAACTCGTCCGCGGCGTTCCGCTGCTCGCTGTGTTGCCGCCACCGGTGCAGGAACGCCTGGCGCACGTGCTCGTGCCGGCAACCTTCGCGGCCGGCGAGGTGGTCATCAGGGAAGGCGACCGGGGCGACCGGTTCTGGATCATCGAGCGGGGCGAGGCAGTCGTCAGCATCGCCGGCGAAACCGTGCGCCAGCTCCGCGCGGGTGATTCCTTCGGGGAGATCGCCCTGCTGCGCGACGTCCCGCGCACCGCCACCGTCCAGGCCGGCGACGAGGATCTCGTCCTCCAGGGCCTGGATCGCGACGAGTTCATTCCCGCCGTCACCGGTCACGGCGAGGCCTCCGAGGTCGCCGACGCCGTCGTCGAGAGGTGGCTGGCCCTCGGCTGACCCGGCCGAACGCCATTCCTGCGCGTCTCGATCAACGCTGCGCGACGGCGGCCTGAACCACCGGCGCGGCAAGTGCGTCGGGCACGATCGAGGAGCGGCCGGCAACCGAGCCCGGTGGCGATCGATCGTGCTTCGGCGACGGCCTGCTCGGCCGCCGCCGAGTCGCCGGCGGCGGCCAGGAAACCGGCGTGATCGAGCAGCCCGTGGGCGAGGTGGTAGGGAGTGCTGATCGAGCGCAGCGCTTCGACCGCCAGGACGAATTGGTCGGCGGCGTCGGCGGCCTGCTCCGCGGCGGCGAGGCGGGCGCGGATCAACAGCGCTTCGGCGCGCTGCATCGGCGCGAGCTGGCCGGGCTGGTGCCGTTCGCAGATGTCGAGCAGCTCCGCCTCGGCGGTGAGATCGCCCAACTCGTGGGCACACCGGGCGGCCAGCGGCCACGCCCACCGTCCGTCGTCACCGGCGAAGGGCAGGGCCCGCTCCACCTGCTCGACGGAGATGCGACTCTGGCGCAGCGCCTCGCCATGGTCGTTGCGCGCCATCGCCGTGAACGCTCGAGCGGTGGCCACACATGCCGATGTCCTGGGGATCCTCGCTCGCAAGCATGTCGTTCACTTTGCCGAGCAGCTCGTCGGCGACGTCTGCATCGCCGCGTAGAGCTCTGAACCACGCATCCACCGTGATGAAGAAGTCGTCGTCGGCGAACAGGTGCCGGTTGGGGTTGTCGGTGAGTGCTCTGTCGGCATCGTCCCAGTCGGCCGTCGCCGCAAGGGCGATGACGAGGTTGCGCGACACTGGTCCCGAGCACATACCGGTCGCCCGAGCGGACGACGAGGTCGAAGGCCTGCCGCGCTGCCTCGGCGGCGTCGACGGGATCGTCGACCATGAGGCAGTTGGCCAGGTTGTGGTACGCCATCGCCCCACTTCGCGCGTTCTCGTGGTCGTCGGCCAGGCGGGCTGCCTCGCGGAAGTACATCGCTGCCTCACGGCGGCGACCGGCGACGTCGAGATAGATCGCCCGCGTGATCATCACGTCGGGCAACCGCGACGGGAGGTCGAGCGAGGCGACGACCTCGAGGGCCTCTTCGGTGAGCCTGTTGGCAGCGGACGTACCGGCGAACGTCTCCAGCGACGCGAGTTGCTCGATGGCGTGGGTGGTGTCGATGTCGGGGTTCTCGCGCAGCACCTCGAGAGCAGCCGTCAGCTGCACCCTGGCGTCCGTGTGCCGGCCGAGGCGGCGAAGTAACCGTCCGAGCACGGTGCGCGCCCGCGCCAGTGCTCGTTCATCGCCGAGGTTGACGTGGGCCTCGACGGCGCGTTCGGCGACCCGGACCGTTGCCGCCGAAGTCTTTTCGGCAGTCGAGGCTTGGGCAGCGCGCAGCAGCAAGTCGGGAGCGCGTGGGTCGTTGGCGTCGGCTCGCTCGACGAGATCGGCGGCATCGAGGTAGCTCGACGTGGCCCGGGCGGAGGCGCCGGCCCGGGAGGCACGCTCGGCCGCCCTCGTCATCGCCGCCACCGCCAGCTCGCGGATCTCGCCGACGTCGCGATCATCGGGCACCGCTTCGAGGGCGTCGACGTAGTGGCGGGCGACGACGTCGATCACCTCTTCGCCATCACGCGGGAACGTCGCCCGCAGATGGGCCGCGACGGCGAGGTGACGAGCCTTGCGGTCGCGGCGCGACAACGTCTCGTAGGCGACCTGCCGCAACATCTCCTGGGAGAAGCGATAGTTCCCGCGTTCGGGCGACCGCGGATCGGCGGACACCTGCAAGACCTCTCGGCGCAACAGCTCGCCGAGGATCGACTCGACGGTTGCGGATGGCAACCCGGACACGCCGGCGACCGCCTCCGCCGGGAAGCTGCTCCCCAACACGGCCGCACCGGTGAGGACCTGGCGAACCTGCGGGTCGAGGGCATCGAGTCGTGCCGCCAGGAGGGCATGGAGGCTGTCGGGGACTTCCAGCTGGCCGACGTCGCCGACGATGCGGTAGACGCCCTCGATCGGCCGCACCACGTCGCGGTCGATGAGTGCCCGAATGCTCTCCACGGCGTAGAGCGGGATGCCCTGGGCGCGCTCGACGATCATCGAACGTGCCGGACTCGGTGATCCCGGAATGAGCGCCTCGACGAGGGCGTCCATCGACGACGCGTCGAGCGGGTCGAGCGTGACCCTGACCCGGTTCCGTCCTGATCCGAAATCGGGCCGCCGCTCGTCGATCTCCGTCCGGGCGAAGACGAGCACGAACAGCGGCAGATCACGCACCCAGTCGACGAGATGGTCGACGAACTCGAGCAGCTCGGTGCGGGCGTGGTGGGCATCCTCGATGAGGATCGCCACCGGTGCCGTCGACGCCAGTCGCTCGAAGAACCGTCGCCATCCGGCGAACAACTCGTCGCGCGTGAGCTCTGTCCCAGGGTCACCCGCGAACGGTGTCCCGAGCAGCCGCCCGAGGCGAACTCCGATGAACGCCCGGTCATCGGGGTCGGCCACGAAGCGTTCGAGACCGCTGGCGAGCTTGTCAGCGACCAGTTCCGGCTCATCCTCCTCGGCGATCTCGAGACGCTGACGAACGGCCTCGGCGAGCGCCCAGAACACCAGCCCCTCCCCGTAGGAGAGGCAGCGCCCACGGTGCCACCACACAGTGTCGGCGAGACCGTCGATGTACTTCTCGAACTCCCACCCCAGCCGGCTCTTGCCGACGCCCGCCGGGCCGGACACGAGCACCAACCGCGGCTGCCGGCGCTCGACGGACGCATGGAACAGCTCACGAACCATGCGCATCTCGACGCCGCGGCCGATCAGTGGGGCCTCCAGCCCGTCGACCCGTTGCGCGCCTCCGATCGCCGATACAACATGCATCGCCCGCCACACCCGTTCCGGCTCGACCTTGCCCTTGAGCTGGTGCTCGCCGGCGTCCTCGAACCTGATCGCGCTCGTCGTCACTCGCCGGGTCGTCCCGTCGACGAGCACCTGGCCGGGCGCGGCGATGGCCTGGATGCGGGCCGCGGTGTTGACCGCATCGCCGGCGACCATCCCCTCGTGCGTCGCCCCGATCGTCACGGCGACCTCGCCGGTCACGACGCCGGCCCGCGCTCGGAGATCGTCAACGCCGCCTTCGGCACCGAGCTGGCGAACGGCATCGACAAGGTCCAAACCGGCGCGCACGGCACGCTCGGCGTCCTCCTCGGTCGCCACGGGAGTGCCCCACACGGCCATCACCGCGTCGCCGATGAACTTCTCGACCACTCCCCCGTAGCGCCCGATGACGGTTCGCGCCGTCTCGAAGTACCTGGTCAGCAGCTCACGCACCTCTTCGGGGTCCTCGACCTCCGAGCGCGCCGTGAACCCGACGAGATCGCAGAACAACACCGAGCACACGCGTCGTTCGGTCACCGGATCGGCCGGCGAGGGCACCTGAACCGGGCCGGTGGTGGTGGCGGTCACCGCAACCTCCGACCCGCAGTCGCCACAGAACCGCTTGCCGACCTCCAACTCGGCACCGCAGGTGGCGCAGCCTCGCGGCAGCTTCGCCCCGCACTCGCCGCAGAACCGCTTGTCAGCGGGACTGATCGCCCCGCACTGTTCACACTGCACGCCACCTCCCCGCCCTCGGGTCAGCAGCTTAGAAGTAGCGACAGCAGTACGGAGAGTTCACGTGCCGGGCTGTTCAGCTCGGTCGGCAGCCGCTCGACATCGTGGACGACGATCTGGCCGCGACTCACGCCGACGACGCCCTCGGCCACGAGCGGCTGCAGGGCGCGGTTTGCTGTCGGCCGGGTGGTTCCGGCGAGCGAGGCCAGTTCCTCCTGGGTGATCGGCAACCGAGCTGTCGCGCCGTCGCGGAAGATGCCGGCGACCCGCCGGAGCTGCTTGAGCACGCGCTGGTCGGCCGGCATCGTGTGGGCGTCAACGAGCTGGTCGGAGAGTCGGCGCACCTGCCCGGCGAGCAGCTCGACGAGGACCCACGCCATCGCCGGGTACCGGCGGCGCAGCTCGTCGAACGCCGGGCGCTGGAGCATCAATGTCTCGACGTTGCCGATCGCCACCGCCGCCGCCGAGCGCCGAGCGTCATGGACGAGGCTCTGCTCGCCGAAGCTGGTTCCCGGGCCGAGCACGTCGACCGTGAACAGGTCGCCCCGGCCGTTGGCCACCCGAATCGCCACGTGGCCCTTGTCGACGAGATGCATGCTGTCGCCCGGATCGCCCTGGTGGAACAGCGTGTCGCCGGACCGGTAGCGGCGGCGCACCGCCATGCGCAACACCTCGCGCCGCTGCTCGCCGTCGAGCGTCCGCAAGATGTCCCACTCCATCGAGCCAGTCTGACCGAAGGCGCCTCCCGCTCGGCGCACCCCGAGTGCGCGCCGATACACAACGAACGTGTACGGGCGAACTGCACTGGCGGACCGGTCGGCAGATAATGATCACAGCGGTCGCAGCAGCGGCCACCAAGAGGGGAGCACATCATGAACAACGACCCGAGCCTCCGTAGGCGACATCTCCGACGTCGACGACGAACTGCGTGCACCGGAAGCAGCCGACACCGAGGGCCACAGGCTCTACCAGGTGGACGACACCGACACCGAGGGCCACGTTCGATTCACGCTCGACGAGCAGGGCAACCCGGACGTCGCCAGCCCCGACGACAGCGACAAGGACACCGAAGGCCACATCAAGCTCTGAGCACTCCGAGCACTCCATGGCGGGAAGGGAGCGGGCGACAACGCCTGCTCCCTTCGGCGCGGATGCGATGATCTGGCCGATGAACGACCCAAGCGCGTTGACGTCGCTGTGCACGCTGGGGCTCGGCGGCTATCAGGCAGCAGCGGTGTCGATCGCCATGGTCGACGTCGATGGGCTGCACTATGTCGCCGCCGCCGGGGCGGGTGCCGACAAGATCGTCGGCACCCGGATGACCGCCGGCCGGGGCATCGCCGGCTTCGTGGCGGCGTCCGGCCAGTCGCTCATCGTCCGCGACGTGATCTCCGATCCACGCTTTGCCCGCGACGTCGGCGAACGAACGGGGTACGTGCCGTCGGCGATCCAGTGCGTTCCCGTGCTCGACGACGAAGGGGAGGTGATCGCCGTGGTGTCGATCCTCGACCGCCAGCGCGCCGACACCTCCGGCGGCGGTCCGGCGATGTCGACCGCGGCGTTCACGGAGGTTGCTGCCGCGTTGTTGTCGTCGGTGCCGACCGAAGGCGGGCAGTTGGCGACGGCGACCGCCCGTCTCGATCGACTCCCCGCCGCGGACAAGGCGCGAGCGCTTGGTGTGATCGACACGTTGCTCGACGCCATGGAACGGTGATCGACGACGACCTGCCGGCGTGGTCGGCGCCGTTCCACGGCGACGGACCGGGAGCCGCGCCGTCCCTCGGGCGCGATCATCCGATCACCGCCGATTGGGCCTACGGGGATCGGACCGGACGAGGAGTGCGCGTGGCCGTACTCGACTCAGGGATCGATGGTTCGCACCCGCTCGTCGCCGGCGTCGCCGAGCACGTGGCGGTTGTTCTCGACGACGACGCCACCGACGGTGTTCGCTTCGAGACCGGCGAGCACGAGGACCTCTACGGCCACGGCACGGCGTGCGCGGCTGTGATCCGCGGGCTGGCCCCGGAGGTCGAGCTCGTGAGCGTGCGCGTGCTCGGCGACAACCTCAAGGGTTCGGCACGGACCTTTGCCCACGGGCTCCGATGGTGCATCGACCACGACGTGACCGTCGCCAGCCTCAGCCTGTCGACGACCAACGTCCGCCACACCGAGACGTTCTACGAGCTCGTCGACGCAGCGACGTTCCGGGGCATGCTCCTCGTGTCGGCGATGAGCAACGAGATCAAGCGCACGATCCCGAGTGAGTTTGCGGGTGTGTTCTCGGTCGCCTGCGGGCCGGGCGTCGACCGCGAGCGGTTCTGGTACAACCCCGCCGCCCCGGCCGAGTGGGGCGCGCCCGGCATCGACGTCGAGGTCGCCTGGAAGGGCCACACGACGATCGTCGGCACCGGCAACAGCTTCGCCGCACCAGTCATCGCCGGCCACTTGGCGCGCATCAAGTCGGCCCATCCAGCGCTGACCCCGTGGCAAGCGCGCACCGTGCTCGCCGCCCTGGCGGTCAACGCCCCGACCTAACTGGGCGGCCTCCGGTCCACGACGATCCCACCGCCGCGATCCGGACATCCCGGACCGCTTTCGCGGTATCAGAACGGCAGCGGTCACCCGTCCGACTCCGGCGCCGGCGTCGGCTCGTACGACTCGGCGAAGTCGACGAGCTGATGCCCCCCGAGCCCCCACGTCTTCGACGCCGTGCAACATCATCGTCTGGAGCAGGGCCTCGGTGACCTCGCGCTTCGTCAGGCCGGCGTCGAGCCCGGCGGCGAGATGCAGCTTGGCGCCGTCGAGGTTGCCGGCGAGGAGATCGAGGATGACGAAGACGAGCTCCTTGTACTTGAACGGCAGCCCGTCCTCGTGATGCGCCATGATCGCCTCACGCATCGTGAGGTAACCCTCGAGCACCTGTGGATCAGCGTCGTTCATCGCCGTCGATCGCCGGCGGGACCTTGCCGAGGGTCTCCAGGTAGGCATCGAGGCGGGTGCTCATCTGTGTCGTGTCCTTTCTCCGTCGTGACCGCTGGGTCGGTCGATGACCGTGGTCCGGTGATGCTGGCGATCAGCGCGTCCACGGCTGCTTCGCCGGTGACGACGCCGAAGTCGAGCTCGTAAGCCCGCCGTTCGCCGGGTTCGAGCATCAGCGGCCAGCCTTGCGCGAGCAGCTCGTCCGTCGAACCGAACGGCGAGTTGCACGGCTCGAGGCCGTAGGCGTAGAGGCCCTCGCGCATCATCCGCCAGAACACGTAGCACGGCAGCTGCGCCCGCCGGGTGCGCAGGAACACGGCCATGCGATCCGGCGCCCGAGCCGGTGGCGACCGCCACGGTGATGACCTCGTCGCCGTCGGCGTCGAAGGGCAGGGTGAAACCTTCGTGGGTGAAGTTCGGTTCCGGCTCGGTGATGAACTGCCAACGGTCCGGCGACTTGGCGACTGCCCGAGTCGGTGGAGAACGAGAGGTCGCCGACCGGCCCGTCCGGGCTGGCGATGACCCCGGCCGGGCACGCAGGAACGGGAAGCCGAGGTTGAAGTGGTAGAGGATCTGATGCGGGGTCGGGAAGAAGCCTTCGTTGCAGTCACCTCGTCGCGGATCGACACGGTCGACGTCCCCGCCTCGACCTCGTAGCGTGCGCGCCAAGGTGAGGTTCTCGCCGTAGGCGATGTCCTGGCGCACCGTGCCCTCGGCCCAGAGGACGAGCCGATCGCCGTCCCAACGCTCCCCGTAGTTGAAGCGCTCCGCGGGAGTGATGGCGATCCGGTCGTGCGTGCCGTACCTGGCTTGGAGCCGTTGGGTGAACCCGTACTGCGCCGTCGCCACGGTCTGTGGCGTCCCCATCGAGACCAGGCCGGCGGTGTTGAACAGGCCGCCGAGGCCGACGCGCAGCCAGGCGTAGTCGTCGTGATCGCCCTCGTAGAACCACGGCCCGGCGAGGCCTTTCGGCGGCAGCCAGCACAGCCCGATGCCGGCGAACTCGGCGAGCCCGATGTCGAACCCGCGGTCGGGCAGGACCTGGAAGCGCAGACCGCTGCCGGTCCGGAAGTCGAGCGCCGCGGGTGTTGCGGGCATGGCCGTCGCCGAACGTGATCAGGTCGACTCCGGCGAGTTGCCGGCGGGCGCCGACGAGCGGCTCGAGCGTGCGCCGTTCGTAGTCGGTGTCGAAGATCTTCATCGCCGTCTCCTAGTCGATCAGGAAGCCGCCATTGATGTCGACGATCTCGCCGGTGATGTATCCGGCATGGGCCGAGCACAGGAACACGACCAGCGCGGCGACCTCGGCCGGCGTGCCGTATCTCCCGACGGGGATCGACGAGCGGTAGTCGGCATCGAGCGTGCCGAGCATCCCGGTGTCGATCAGCGTCGGTGCCAGGGCGTTGGCGGTCACGCCGGCGCCGGCGTACTCGGCGGCGATCGACTTGACGAGCGCCATCGCTCCTGCCTTCGACGCGGCATAGCCGGGCAGCGGCGGCGGCGCCGCACCGGCCCCGGTGATGCCGGCGCTCGACCCGATGAGCACGACGCGACCGAAGCCGCGCGCCGCCATCCCCGGCACCACCCGTCGCGACAGGAGGAACGGCCCGGTGAGGTTGACCCTGAGCTGGCGATCCCACTCCTCTGTCGTGGTGTCGGCGAGCGACGCCTTGGAGATCACGCCGGCGTTGAGCACGAGCAGGTCGATGGCGCCGATCGTCACTCTCGACCCCGGTGACGGCCGAGTCGATCCCGACCTCGTCGGACGACATCGACGCTGACCGGCGTCGACGCCGTCGACGCTCGACCGGCAGCGACGTCGGCACCGACGACCGTGCACCCCTGGCTCGACCAGCGTGAGGCAGATCTGCCGGCCGATCCCCTGGGCGGCTCCGGTGACGAAGGCCACCTTGCCTTCGAACCCGTCGAGCTTCATTCGCTGACCGCTCCTTGAAGTCGTGAAGGCGTCGCTGCGTACGTGACGGCGCACGACGAGGCGACGCGTGAGGATCTGCAGGGACAAGACGCCGATCAGCGACGAGTCCGCGCGCCGACTGGTAGTAGCCGTCGGTGAGCCCGAGGTTGAGCAGGCCGCTGTTGAGCACGCTCATGAACGTCACGCCGACGGCCGTCCGGCTCACCGAGCCGTAGCCACCGGCGAGGCTCGTGCCGCCGATGACGACGGCGATGATCGCATCGAGCTCGAGTTCGGTGCCGATGTACGGGGATGCCGAGCCGAGCTGTCCGACGGTCAGCGCTGCCGCGATGCCGACGACGACCCCGGTGGCGACGAACAGGCCGACGACGTAGCGGTCGATGGCGATGCCGGAGCGACGTGCCGCGTCCGGTCCGCCGCCGATCGCCGCGGTGTAGAGGCCGACCTTGGTCCGGCTGCGCAGCCACTGGCCGACGACGTAGGCGACGACGACGAGCGGCGCGGCGATGGTGAAGCCGGCCCACCGCTGCGTTGGCGACTTCGACCAACCAGCCGTCGACGGGGATCGGCCGGCTGTCGTTGATCGCCAGCGTCAGGCCGCGCGCCCAGATGAACGTCGCCAGCGTCGCCATGATCGCGCTGAGGCCCAACTTGGCGACGAGGAATCCGTGGAACAGCGCCGATGACGATGCCGACGCCGATGGCTGCCAGCACGGCGAGCACGTCAGCGAGGAGGACTCGGACACGCGACCGATGACCATGCCCAGCAGCGCCAGCACCGAACCGACGGACAGGTCGATGTTGCGCGAGATGATCGAGAACGTCAGCGGTACGGCGACCAGCGCCAGCGCGGCGGACTGCGACACCATCGTCTGGACGAGGTTGCGGTTGACCCACACCGGGTTGATGACGGCGAACGTGCAGAACGCCCCGACGGTGAGCTCCGGCAGCAGCCAGAGGTCGGCGCTGCCGCGAGCCGCTGGCCGGCAGCTTCATCGTGCTCCCCGGCGCAGCAGACGATCGACCACGACGGCGAGGAGGAGGACGCCGCCGATCATCGCTTGTTGGAGGTTCGGCGGGACGCCGCGGATCGTCTGGTAGTTGACGAGCATGCCGATGATCACGGCGCCGACGAGCGTCCGCTCGACCCGTCCGACGCCGCCGGCAGTCACGCTCAAGCCGCCGACGAGCGCTGCCGTGATCGACGAGAACTCGAGGCCGGACCCGTCGTTCGGGCTGACGAGTCCGAGTCGGGCGGCGTTGAGCACACCGGCCGACTGCGGCGAGGACGCTGCACAGCGACGTAGGCGATGATCTGCGTGACGGTTGACGGGCAGTCCGGCGACGCATCGCCGCACGGCGGTTGGAGCCGACGGCGTAGACGTACTTGCCGAACGCCGTCCGGTACAGCATCGAAGGCGACGAGGGCGTAGCAGGCGAACATGATGGCGACCATCAACGGCATGCCGCCCGGCAGCTCGGTCGTGGCGAGACGGTCGAAGAACGGGTTGTCGATCTGGATGTACGTCAACCCGAGCAGCAGCTTGGCGACGCCGGCGGCGAGGAGCAGCGTGCCGAGCGTGACGAGGATCGGCTCGATGCGCACGAGCACGATCAGCACGCCGTTGAGCAGCCCGACGAGCGCGCCGGCGACGAGGGCAGCGACGATGGCGATCGGAACCGGCAGCCGTCGGCGGACGGCGAGATCGGCACACGACGACCTCGCTGAGCAGCACGACCGAGCCGACCGACAGATCGAGCCCGCCCGCCAGCATCACGACCGTCTGGCCGGCGGCGACGACGGCGACGATCGTGATCTGCACGAGGATGTTGCGGATGTTGTTGACGTGGCGAACACGTCGGCGGTGACCGCGAAGACGATGAACAGGGCGACGGCGAAGAGCAGTCGAGGCGAAGCGCTCGAGGTTGGCGGCCAGCCGAACGCCTGCCGAGCGAGCCGTCGGCGAGTGGAGCTGTCGACGGGCTCACACCGCGGTGTCCATCAGCGACCCCTGGCTCGCCGCAAGGAGGTTGCGGTCGTTGATCGCTGCCCCGTCGAGATCGGCGACGACCTCGCCCTTGAAGAACACGAGCGCGCGATCGGCGACCGCCTCGACCTCCTGGGTGTCGCTGGACACGAGCAGGCAGGCGACCCCGGCGCAGGCGAGGGCGTCGATCTCGCGGTAGATGTCGATGCGGGCGCCGACGTCGACGCCTTGGGTCGGTTCGACGAGCAGCAACACGTCGGCGTCACGCATCAGCCAGCGGGCGAGCACGACCTTCTGCTGGTTGCCGCCGCTCAGCACGCGGACGGCGCGGCCGCAGCACGTCGTGGAGACTTGGACCTTGGCCGCCGCACGGGACGACCTGCTCGCGCTCACGCCGTGCGGACAGCAGCGGCCAGTGGGGGCCGAGCCGTGTCTTCCACGCCGACGCGACACTGACGTTGGAGCGACCTTGAACTCGGGGAACAGGGCGTTGTCCATGCGGTTGTCGGGCACGATGCCGATGTCGTCTGCGCGGCGATCGCGACGCCGGGTGGAGACGCGTGGACGTCGCCGATGCGGATCTCGCCGGCCTCCGCGTCGGGTGTCGCCGCAGACGACGCGGGCCACCTCGGCGTGGCCGGATCCCATCGACCCGTACAGCGCCACGATCTCGCCGCGGCGCACCGAGACCGTCAGCGGTGCGGTCGAGACCGGGTGTCCGCAGACCGTCGACGGCGACGTGGACACCGCCGTCCTCGGGCCGCGGTGCCGAGTCCGGGCGAACACCGACTCGGCGCGCTGGCCGAGCGTCAACTCGACCAGCCGGTCGACGGTCATCGCCGTCGGTGCGCGCCGGCGATGGACGACCTGGCCGTTGCGCAGCACGGTGACGCTGTCGCACAGCTCGAGCACCTCGCCGTAGCGGTGGCTGACGAAGACGACGGCGATGCCGCGTGCGGCCAGCGACCGGATCGCCCGGAACAGGCGCGCCGCATCGTCGGCGCTCAGCGCCGCCGTCGGTTCGTCGAACACGAGCACCCGCGAGCCCTGCAGCGTCAGCACCTTGGCGATCTCGACGAGCTGGCGCTGCGCCTGGGTCAGCTCGCCGACGAGGCTGGACAACGGGATGTCGCCGACCATCAGCGCGCTCGAGGGCTTGCCGGGCGACCTCCTCGGAGGCGCCGGCGTCGATCGAACCGCGCCTCGTCAGCTCGCGTCCGAGCGAGATGTTCTCCGCCACCGTCAGGTTCGGCGAGCAGGCTGAAGTCCTGGTAGACGATGCCGATCCCGTGATGATGGGCGTCGGCGGGAGACGTCGGGTGGACCGTTCGCCTGCCGAGCTCGATCGTGCCGTCGTCGGGTGTCTCGGCTCCGGCGAGGATCTTGAGCAGCGTCGACTTGCCGGCGCCGTTCTGCCCGATCAGGCCGTGGATCGATCCCGCGGCGACGCGCAGCGATGCTCCGGCGAGGGCGACCGTCGTCGCCGTATCGCTTGCGCACGTCGGTCATGACGAGCAGTCGTCGTCGGCGGCAGTCGTTGACCGCGCCAATCGCCACGTTCACGTCTGGAACATCGCGCTGCACGACCGGTCGATGGGATGGCGCCAGGCGCTCAGTCCCATCGACCGTCACGGCTAGACCTCGTCGAGGACCGTGCAGCCGAACGAGTCGGCGGCGATCTCCTGCAGCGTTCCCTCGAACGGGAAGTTGGCCAGGTCTTCGGTCATCGCCGTCGTCATCTCCACGACGCACTCCGCGTTCTCCGGCGTGACGAGCATCGAGTTGATCACGTTCTCCGGTTCGAACTCGCCGCCCGATGCCACGGCATGGGCCAGCTCGGCGAACTTGAAGCCGGACCACTCCGGCGAGTACGGGGCGGTCGCCAACATGCGCCCGTCGACGACCTCGTTGGTGAAGATGCCGTCGACGGAGACGAACATCACGCAGTTCTCGAGCTCGGCCGGGTCGACGTCGTTGCGGCACAGACGGTCGTCACGCTCGGCGATGTTCATCGCCGGGACGGCGAGCGTGTCACTGAGCGCATAGACGAGCGACAGCTCGGGATAGCGAGTGAGCCAGTTCTCCATCGTTGCCGATGCCTCGTCGGCCTGCCAGTTCGTCGGCTGCACGTCGACGACCTCGATGCCGTTGGCCTCCAAGAAGTCGATGAAGCCCTGGGCGCGCAGATCGCTCGCCGGTTGGCCGAGGATGCCGTGCAGCACGGCGACTTCGCCGGTCGGCTCGCCGTAGCGGGCTTCGAGCAGGCCCAGGGCGTGGGCACCCATCATCTCACCGGTGCGGATCTCGTCGAACGTGATGCTCGGCGGTGGCGCCCTCGTCGAGTCCGTAGAGGTTGACGATCGGCACGCCGTTGTCGGCGGCGTACTGGTAGGCCTCGGCGATCGCCGACGGATCGATGGCGTTGACCATGATCGCGTCGGGACCCTGATCGACGGTCTGCTGCACGACGGATGCCTGCACCGCCGGATCGAGGTCGCCACTCACGACCCGGAAGTCGAAGCCGAGGCGATCCGCGGCTTCGGCGGCGGCGGCGTGTTGCGCGTCCCAATAAGGGTTGCCTGCTCCCTGCTCGACCCAGACGATCTCGAGATCGCCGGCGGCCCGCGTCGGACGGCGGTGGCTCGGTGGTCGCGGCCGCTGCTCCTTGGGTGACGGCCACGATCGCCGCCGCTGCCGCAGACGCCGCACCGTGCCGACGCACGTCGCTGACGTGTCCTTACACCTGTTCGTGAGTTTCACCTGGAACCCCCTTCTTGTTGTGTGTTGATTGATCGTGATCTGCTGCCGATCACGTCTTGACCCGGCCGGCGACGAGCCCGCCGTCGACGGTGAGCGAGGCGCCGTTGACATAGGCGGCCTGCTCCGTGCACAGCCAGACGGCGGCCCCGGCGACATCGCGGGCTGGCCGGTGCGCCGGAGTCGGGATCTGCTCGATGATGCCGTCGAGCGCCGTCGGGTTCTCCCACAGGTACTCACGGTTGAGCTCGGTCTCGATCCAACCGGGATGGAGGATGTTCGTCCGGATGCCCAGCGGGCCGAGCTCCCAGGCCATGCCGAGGGCGAGCATCTGCAGCCCCGCCTTGGCCGCGGAGTAGTGCACCTGGCTGGCGTACGCCTCACGCGGCTGCCGGCGATCCGATCACGACGATCGAGCCGTGCCCGTTCTTGGCCATCGCCGCAGCGGCGGCCTGGCCGCAGTGGAACGAGCCCCCACATGTTGACGTGCTGCACCTCGCGCCCAGGTCTCCTGGCAGAGCTCGAGGAAGCGCGACAGACCGGGTTGATCCCGGCGTTGGAGACGAGGACGTCGATCCGTCCGAAGCGGCTGACGACCTCGTCGATCATCGTCCGCGATGCTTCGGCGTCGCCGACATCGGCGACGAACGGCGATCGCCGTGCGCGGCCCCGGCGCGGATGCACGGCGTCGACGGTCTCGCCGGCGGCATCGGCGTCGAGGTCGTTGGCGACGACGGTCGTCCCCTGCTCGGCGAACGCGATGGCGATCGCTCGTCCGATGCCCGGGCGGCTCCGGTGACGACGACGACCTGGTCGCGGAGCTCGGGGTACGTGGCCGGCGCGCATCAGAAGTGGCCGCCCCAGGCGTCGTAGCCGGCATCGATGATGACGTTGGCGCCATGGAGTGCGGAGAAGTCGCGCTCCGGTCAGGCTGACGATCGGCCGCGGCGATCTCCTCCGGCGTGATCCAGCGATTGGTCGGGACACGCCCGAGGAGCTTGGCCTCGTCGATCGCGCCGGACTCGATGCGCATCGTCGCCTGTGCGGTGCTCGTCAGACCCGGCGAGACGCAGAGCACGCGGATCCCGGAATCGGCGAGCGCCCACTCGACGGCGATCGTCTGGGTCAGCGAAACGACGGCCGCCTTCGACGCGCTGTAGGCGCCGCGACGCGTGGTGGTGTTCCTGGCGTTGACGGAACCGACGAGGATCAACGTGCCGCCCGCCTGGCGTAAGCGCTGGGTAGAGCGCCCGCGCGACATTGAACGACCCGGTGAGGTTGATCGCCAGCGTCCGGTTCCAGTCGGCGGGTCGATGTCGAGGATCGCGTCGAGCGTGGCGATCGCCGCGCAGTTGACCGCCGCATCGACCTCCTCGAGCGACGACGCCGCGGCGAGGCATTGTCAGGTCGGAGACATCGACGGTGGACCAGCGCAAGTCGTGGTCGTCGCCCGGTTCGAGGTCCCAGGCCTCGACGCTCCAACCGTCGTCGAGGAACCGCGGGCAACGGCGGCGCCGATGCCGCTCGCGGCGCCCGTCACCACGGCGCGTCGCCGTTCCTCCGGTGCGTCCTGCGGCATCACCCCCGCCACCACTAAACGATATCAGAATCGATTCCAGCCCGGGGTCGCTGCGTACACTCGGCCTGATGGCGATCGAGACGGTCTCGGCGCGCCGCTGTGTGGTCCCCCTCGATCGGCCCGCTCCACCTCGGCGACGCCGTCGTGGCGCATCGCGACTACATGATCGTCGAGGTGACGACAAGCGATGGCGTGGTCGGGCGGGCGATCGGTAATGCCCGCAACTCGCCCGTCCACCTGCTCGTCCGTGACGTGATCGCCCCACTGGTCATCGGGCTCGATCCGCTGCGGACGGAGCACGTCTGGGCGCGGATGTACTACGGCTGCCTGCCGATCGGTCAGCGCGGTGGGCTGATGAGCGCGCTCAGCCTCGTCGACATCTGCTGCTGGGACATCAAGGCGCAGATCGCCGGCATGCCGCTGGCCACCCTGCTCGGCGGCTACCGCGACGACGTCGACGTGGCGATCGCCGGCGGTTACCCCGATCTGACCCCGGAGCCCGCGGACGTCGAAGGAGGAGGTCGCCGGCTACGTCGCCGCGGGCTACCGAGCGATCAAGGTCGCCGCCCACGGCATCACCGGCCGACACCGCTCGGCTGCAAGCCGCCCGCAATGCCTGCGGCGACGACACGCGAGCTGATGGTCGACCTGCACTGGTCGTGGCGAGACCTCCAGTCGGCGATCCGTACTGCAACGCATGGGTCGACCTGCGCCTCACGTGGATCGAGGATCCGTTTCCCGCCCGACTCGCCAGACTGCTGACGCCGTTCCGTCGCGCCGTGCACATTCCGCTTGCTGTCGGCGAGGACCGCGCCGGCCTCGACGACTTCGTGCAGATCCTCGACCACGACCACGCCGACGATCTCCGCGCCGACGCCACGGTGTGCGGTGGCATCACCGAGTTCCTCCGTATCGCGGCAGTGGCGAGCGCTCACGGGCGGTCCGTGAGTCCGCACGTGTTCCCCGAGATCCACGTCCACCTCGCTGCGGCCCTGCCGAACGTCATGGCGTCGAGACCCTCGACCAACGCTCGGACGTGACGCCGATCTACCGCCTCGTGCAACCGATCGACGTTCATCACGGCGAGACCGCGTCACCGACGGCGCCGGGATCGGCCTGACGTTCGATGATGACGCGTTGGGGCACTTCGAATCGGTGTGAGGGGTGCGCCGCCGGTGCGGTGGGATGGCCG
>CAWBBL010000005.1:0-20397 GCA_963786985.1 Ilumatobacteraceae bacterium
CGCGGCGAGGACCAGCGCGGTGAGGATGCCGGGCAGGGCGAGCCCCGCGTCGACGAAACGGGTCAACGGCCCCTGTGCCGAGCGCCTCGTCCCGGCGATGGCGAGGCCGATCGCTGCGCCGGTGATCAGCGCCACGATCGTCGAGACCACGCTGACGTACAAGGAGTTCCTTGCGCCGAGCATGAGCTCGGTGACGACGTCGCGACCCGCCCGATCGGTCCCCAGCGGGAAGCCGGGCGTACCGGGGGGGGCGAGCCGGTTCGTGAGGTGCAGCTCGTTCGGCGGATAGGGGGTCCACACGAACGACAGCAGTGCTACGGCGACGAACGCCGTCACCAGCGCGCCACCGAGGTACAGCGTGATGGGCAGATGGAGCAGGCGGATCCGTCTGGACGCCGGCGCCGCAGCGACGGCGTCGGCGTCTGCCGTCGCGCGAGGAAGTGCGTCGACCTCAATCACTCGTAGGCGGCCTTGTCCCGGATGCGCGGGTCGAGGTAGCCGTAGGCGATGTCGACCAAGAAGTTCAGGGTCAGGATGATGAGCATGATCACGAGGGCGAGCGACTGCACCACGATCACCTCTCGTCCGAGCGTGGCGGTCACAATCAGTCGGCCGATGCCGGGCACGACGAACACGTTCTCGACGACGACCGCTCCTGCGAGCAGCGCGCCGAATTGCAACGCGGCGACCGTCACCAGCGGGATTGATGCGTTTCGCACACCGTGGACGAGCGCCCCGCCGCGACGGCTCCGGCCCCGCGCCATCGCCGACTGGATGAAGTCCTCGTTCATCACGTCGATCATCGCCGAGCGGACGTATCTGGTGAAGACCGCGGTGATACCCAAGCTCAGCGCCAGTACCGGCAGGATGATCGAGCGGATGCATTCGACGGGGTCGTCGCCGAACGGGACGTATCCCCCGGTCGGTAGCCAGCCCAGCCGGACGCCGAAAACGAGCACGAGGAGCAGACCGGCCCAGAACGTCGGGATCGCGACGCCGACCTGGGCGAAGACGTCGACGACGCCCCCACGCACCTTCTTGACGTTCACCGCTGAGAAGGTTCCCAGGACGAGCGCGAGCGGCGCCGAAACGAGTAGCGCGCCGATCGTGATCAACAGCGTCGGCTGGAGTCGCCGCACGATCTCGTCGGAGATGTCGTACCCCATTCCGTACGATGTGCCGAGGTCGCCGGTCACCACCCCGCGGAGCCAATCGAGGTACTGCACGACGAGCGGTTCGTCGAGCCCGAGCTCCTCGCGCATGAACTCCACGTCGCCCGGGCCGGCCTCCTTGCCGAGGAGAACGGTCACGATGTCGCCGCCCAGCATGTTGACCAGCGCGAAGATCACGATCGAACCGACGAGTGCTGCGAACAACAACGAAAGCAGCGAGCGCAGTGTGTGTCTCAGCATCGTTGCGTCGACTGCAAGCGGACGGGGAGACCGCCCGTCGTCCGGCGGCGAACCGCCAGACGACTATGGGCAGCGGTCGTGGTCGGGCGCCGGTGGCTCGCCCGGCCCATGGATCTCTAGTCGGCCCAGCGAGCCGCGCCGAGGTCGATCCCGTTGTTGATGCGCACTTCCTGGATGCCCTCGAGGTCGGCCCGCATGACCATCGGCACCTCCGGCGCCGCAATCACCGTGACCCACGCCAGATCGGCGAAGGTCTTCACCAGGTCAGACATCGCCGCGAGGTACTCCTCCTCGTCCAGGTAGGAGTCGGCGACCGCGAGCTGATCCTCGAACTCCGGGATGCAGAGCTGGCTGCTCTTGCCGAGCGGCTCGCGCCCTCCCTCGCAGCCATATTGCATGATGTTGGCGGAGTCGCGGATCTCGCTCATCTCGTAGTCGCCCTGGGTCCACGTCTGGTCGAGCCAGGTAGTGAGGTCCTGGCCACGGCTGTTGACCGTGATGCCGACGGCGCCGAGCTGTTGCGTGAGCACTTCCATCGTGAACGGGTGCGACGCCACCGTCGTGAACGGATAGTCGATCTCGAGGTCCTCGTATCCAGCTTCGGCGAGCAGGGCCATGGCCCGCTCGGGGTCGTACTCGTACGGGCAGTAGTCGCTGTTGTAGGCCTCGGCGTACGGGACCACCATCAGACACGTCGGTTGCGCGTACCGGTCGTAGACCTCGATGGCTTCGTCACGGTTGATGCTGTGGGCGATGGCCTGCCGCACGCGGATGTCCTGGAACGCTTCCACGTTGACGTTGAGCCACATGTACGACACCTCGCCGGAGCTCTCGAAGAGGACCGTGAACTCCGGGTCTTCGCTGAACGTGGCGACACGCTCGATGCCTTCGGCGAGCACGGCGGTCACGAAGTCGTACTCACCTGCTTGCAGACCGTTGAGCGCCGCCGTCTCGTCGTCGACGAACCGCCAGTCGATGACCTCGAAGAACGGCTTCTCGCCCCAATAGTCCTCGAAGCGGTTGAACGTGAGGCTCGTGTCCGGCTGGTAGTCGCTGAAGACGTAGGGGCCGGTCCCGATCATCACGCTGTTGGCGTCGTTCTCTTCGAGGAAGTTCTCCGGGACGACGTAGCCGGCCGAGTTGCCGAGCTCCTTGAGGAAGGTATGGCTCGGTTGATTGAGCACGATCTCGACCGTTCGCTCGTCCAACGCCTCGACGCTGGCGACGTTGACGTGCGGAGCGCTGAGCTTGCTGAGCGGCGACTCCGCGTTCGTCTTCATCGAGTACACGACGTCGGCCGAGTCGAGGTCGGACCCGTCGTGGAACTTCGCCTCGCGGATCGTGAAGGTGTACGTGAGGCCGTCCTCACTGATCGTCCACTCCTCGGCAAGCATCGGGGCGATCGTGCCGTCGGGCAGCACCTCGACCACGGTCTCCTGGACGTTATAGAATGTCGGGAAGCGCAGCGCGTTCGCGCCCTGATCCCAGTAGTTCCAGCTGGCGGGCTCTTGGGGGAGCGTCGCGACGAGCGTCGTCGACTGCTCCCCGCCGCTCGTGGTTTGTTCACCTGCCTGGGTTTGGGCCCCGCCGGCGATGAGTGCAAGCGCCGCCGCCAACGCTGCCGCGATGCTGCGGCGACCTGGCGCGCGGGACCTCGCGTGTGCCTTCATGTTCCCCCCTTGGGCGAGCTCGTGTGTCCACCTGTGCTATAGCATTTCGTAGCACAGGGGAGACGGCAGCGCAAACAATCGCTGACGCTCTGCGTGCGTCGAACGCGCCGCCACTGGGGGTGCACAAGCAGGAGGGCTTGGACGATGGCAGCAAGCAACGGTCTGTTCGACCTCACCGGGCGCACCGCACTGGTGACCGGTGGTGGCTACGGCCTCGGCCGGGGGTTGGTCCATGGGCTCGCCGCGCACGGTGCGACCGTGATCGGGCTGGCGCGCAGCGAGGGGGCGCTGCGCGAAACCTTCTCCACCTTGGGCACGCCGCATCGCTACATCGTCGGCGATCTCACGAGCGACGCGCTGTACGAGGAGCTCGACCAACTCCCCGAACACGTCGACATCGTCGTGAACAACGCAGGAGGCGATCCGCACTCGAAGCCGTGGGGACAGCAGACGACGCAGGAGTGGCGTGACACCTACGAGATCAACGTCGTCGCGGCCGAGCGGCTGTGTCGACTGTTCATCCCCAAGATGGCGGCCCGAGGGTGGGGCCGCGTCATCAACATCTCGTCCATCTACGGCTCGATCGGGCAGAACCCCGACAACACGGGCAGGAACGCGGGTGCCGGCGCGTACACCGCGGCGAAGCACGGCCTCATCGGCCTGACCAATTACCTGGCGTGCCAGATCGGTCGCACCGGCGTGACCATCAACACCCTGAGCCCGGGGATGATCACCTGGATGGAGACGCCCGACGGCGAACCGGAGCTCTGGAAGCATCTGGCCGACCAGACGCCGGTGGGCCGGAACAGCCAGCCCGAGGACTACGTGACGTCGGTCGTCTTCCTCGCGTCGGAGGGGTCGTCGTTCGTCCACGGCACGAACCTCGTCGTCGACGGCGGCTGGAGCGTGTGGTGACCGTTGCGCCGCCGGCGATCGGTGGGCGCCGGCTCGAGGGTCGAGTCGCGCTCATCACGGGCGCGTCGTGGGGCATCGGCGCAGCCGTCGCCAAGGCGTTCGCAGGGGAGGGTGCGAGCGTCGTCGTGAGCTCGTACCCAGACCCCGAGATGGAGCGGCTGGCCGACGAGGTGGTGCTGTCGATCGTCGACGCCGGCGGCCGGGCCATCCGGGCCTCCGCCGATGTCACGTCACCCTCCCAGATCGAGGCCGTGGTAGCAGCGGCCCGGTCGGAGCTCGGTGACGTTGACGTGCTCGTTGCGAACGCCGCCTACTCCAACCGCCTTCCGTGGCACCAGATCTCGGCCGAGCAGTGGGACCACACGCATGCGGTGAACCTGCGCGGCGCCTTCCTGTGCGCGCAGGCGTGCCGCGAGGGGATGCTCCGCACGGGCGGCGGCAGCATCATCTCGGTCACCAGCGTCACCGTCGAGCTCGGCATGGCCGGGCTCCTGGACTACGTCTCGTCCAAGGCCGGGCTCATCGGGTTCACCCGAGCCCTGGCTCGCGAGGTGGGCGCGGACGGAATCCGGGTGAACGCAGTCATGCCGGGCGCGATCCGCACCGAGCAAGAGGTGGCGTTGGGCTTCGACGAGGAGGAGCTGAAGGTGCTGTCGGCCGAGCGCCAGTGCATCCCACGACGCGGGTTCGCGGACGACCTGACGGGCGCATTCGTCTTCCTCGCGTCCGACGAGAGCAGCTTCGTCACTGGGCAGGTGCTGAACGTCGACGGCGGATGGGTCCACTACTGAGCGCTCGGAGGTCGACGGTGACCAGCACCAAGCGCATCGCGCTCGTCCACCTGATGCAGGAGACGAACACGTTCAACCCCGTTCCCACGACGCTCGCAGATTTCGAGAACTTGGCGCTGCTCGAAGGGGACGAGGTGCTCGCGAGATCCGATCCGAGCGGGCCGATCGCCGGGGCGCACGCGGCGGTCGAGGCGAGCGCCGCGGACGTTGAACTGGTTCCCGTACTGCGCGCCGACGCGCAGTCGGGCGGGCGGCTGACAAGAGACACCCTCGACGAGCTGTGCCGTCGACTCACGCACCGCCTGCGCGAATCGTTGCCCGTGGACGGGTTGTTGGTCCTGCTGCACGGCGCCGCCGCGGCCGACGGAGTCGACGACGTCGAAGGGCACCTCCTCGCGGTCATCCGGTCGGCAGCCGGCTCGGAGGTCCCGCTGTGGGTGATGCTCGACCATCACGCCAACCTCACCAAGGAGATGACGAACCAATGCGATCTCCTCCTCGCGTTCCGCACCCAGCCGCACGATCCGTTCGAGACCGCCCACGACCTGACACGCCTGGCCCTGCGGCACCTCTCCGGTGACATCAGGCCGACGGTGGCGTGGCGCAAGGTGCCGATGATCACGCACCAGGAGCAGTACTTGACGGCGTACGGGCCGATGAAGGAGTGGTTCGACCGGGCCCGCGCGCTGGAGGCGGACGGCCGCGCCCTCGCCGTCTCGCTCTTCCCCATGCAGCCGTGGCTCGACGTCGAGCAGGCCGGCTGGTCGGTGGCCGTCGCCACGGACGGTGATCAGGACGCGGCCGAGAGCCTCGCCGACGAGCTCGCCGACCACGCGTGGAGCATGCGTCACCGCTTCATGGAGCAAGAGAGCCTCGCCGTCGACGCCGCCCTGCGGTACGCGGACGATCCCTCGAGCGGCATCGTCCTCCTCAGCGACACCGGCGACTCGGTCCTCGGCGGCTCGAGCGGCGACAGCACGACGATCCTCGGGGCGCTCGTGGCGGGGCGGTGGCGACACCGGGCGCTCGTGCCGGTCGTCGACCCGCAGCTCGCCCGCCGGCTCGCCGCCTCGCGCGTCGGCGACATGGTCACGGTCGACATCGGTGGCTGGGCCAACTCGTTCTGGTCGCCGCTGCTGGTCACCGGGACGGTGCGCGCGCTCGGCGACGGCGTCGTCGAGCTCGACGGGCTCCCCCAGGGCTCGGTCGACTCGGGCCGGACCGCCATCCTCGACGTCGGTAACGTCACCGTCCTGGTGACCGAGCACACCGGCGTCGGCGCCATTCACCCCGACGTGTACCGCACCCTCGGCGTGGAACCTGCGGATCACAAGATGATCGTGATGAAGACAGCGTCGAACTTCCAGTACATGCGGGCGATCACGACGTCGTTCGTGCGCGTGGCGACGCCCGGCCCGACGCAGTCGGACGTCGGCTCCCTGCCCTGGGCCCGCATCCCGCGACCGATGTTCCCACTCGACCCGATCGACTCGTGGCGCTCGTGAACGAGCCGCGGGACACGTCAGTCTCGCTACGGACCGCCCGTTGGTACGGAGGCACGTAGCGCCCGGATCAGATGGTGGCGAGCGCCGCCTCGAAGCGTTCGAGCGTCACGTCGACGACGTGGTCGTCGTGGGCCACGGAGACGAAGCACAGACCGCGGCTCGTCGGTCGCACGCCGTGATCCTGCAGGGTGTCGACCAAGCGCATCAACAGCGCTGGATCGGAGCGCTCGACGAACGCTCGCCGAGACGTGATCGGCTCCGGCGAGCCGAACCGGAGCTGGAACATCGAGCCGCCGACGTGGTCCACGGCGAGGCCCTTCGTCGCCCCCGCCGACCGAAGCTCGGCCACGAGTCGCGCCGTGCGCTGTTCAAGCTCGGGATACGGGTTCGTCTCGGTGAGGATCCGCAGCGTCTCGACGGCGGCGGCGACCGAGAGCGTGCCGGCGTTGTACGTACCCGAGTGGTTGACCTCTCCCCGCCCGACGGCCGCGAGCAGCTCGTGCGTCGTCCCGAGCACCGACATCGGGTAGCCGGACGCCACCGCCTTGGCGTAGAGCGTGATGTCTCCGTTGATGCCGAGGGCTCCCTGCGCGCCGGTCAAGCCGAACCGGAAGCCGGTGATCACCTCGTCGACGACGAGGAGCGCGCCGTGACGGCGGCAGAGGTCGCGAGTCCCCTCGAGGAAGCTCGGTTCCGGTGCGATCAGGCCGGTGTTGCACATGATCGGCTCCATGATCACGGCGGCGACCGGCTCGCTTTCAAGCACCTGCTCGACCAGCGCGAGGTCGTTCCACTCGCAGATGACGACGTCCTCGGAGGCGGCGAAAGACTGCCCGGGATCGACCGGAGGACGTCCGAACGGCTCGGGGATCGGGCCCGAGCCCACCAGGAGCGGGTCGAGCCAGCCGTGGTAGTGCCCGGCAAAACGGAGCACCTTCGTGCGGCCAGTGGCGGCTCGGGCGATCCGCACTGCGAGCAGGTCGACCTCGGTTCCGGTGAGCCCCACACGAATGCTCTCGATCCACGGCACCGTGTCGACGAGCCGCTCGCCGAACTCCGCCTCGAACTCGTTCTGGCCGGCGAATGCCTGGCCGATCTCCAGCGCGTTGCGGACGGCGTCGAGAACGCGCGGGTGGTTGTGGCCGAGGACCATCGGGCCCATGCCGCCCGCGTAGTCGACGTACTCGTTTCCGTCGACGTCCCACATGTATGCGCCGGCGGCGCGGGCGAACGTCAGCGGTACGGGGCGGCTGGCCAGCCGGACGTTGGAGTTCACGCCACCGGCAATGACGCGCGCCCGCCTCCGGTGCGCCTCGATGCTCTTCGCGTAGCGCGACACCGTCGAGTCGATGGTCATTGAGGCTCGTCCTTCCTCTGGGCCGCGGAAGTGCCGGGGCGGTTGTGGTCAGGGGGTGCGACTGCGCTCACGTATCGAACACCACGATCGAACGGGCCGTGCTGCCCGACGGCATCACCGCAAAGCCGTCGTTGATCTCCGCCAGCGCGAACCGCTGCGAGACGAGTGGCTCCAGCTGAAGATGCCCCTGCTTCGCCAGGGTGATGTACCGCGGGAGATCGACGGTCGGTCGCAGCGATCCCACGTGCGAGGTGAGGATGGCGATCTCTCGCGGGATCAGGTCGGCGGGCCTGATCGCCACGGTGGCCTCCTTGGAGGGGATGCCGACGAGGACGATCGTGCCGCCGTTGCCGACCATGTCTGCGCACGACTCGGCGACGACCGGCACCCCGCTCGTCTCGAACACGAAGTCGGCGCCCCCGTTCGTGAGCTCGCGGACGGCGTCCGCGGCGTGAGTCGACGATGCATCGACGACCGTGGTGGCCCCCAACGCGCGCGCAAACTCCAGCTTTCCTGGCGTGATGTCGACCGCGATGATCTGCGACGCTCCGGCGATCCGCGCGCCCTGCACCGCGTTGAGCCCCACGCCCCCGACGCCGGTGACGACCACGGTGGCTCCGACGGGAACGCGAGCAGTGTTGAACACGGCGCCCAATCCGGTCGCCACGCCGCAACCGACGATGGACGCGAGCTGGAGGTCGATGTCGGCGTCGATCTTCACCACGGCGTGCTCGTGCACGAGCAGCATCTCCGAGAAGGCGCTGAGCTGGCCGTACTGGATCACCGGGGTGCCGTCGGCGAGCCGGAGGCGTTGCTCCTCGACGGGCGAGCGGTCGTGGTTGCGGTTGATGCAGATGATCGGCCGGCCCATCACGCAGTACGGGCACTCGTGACAGCCCCCACCAGCGCATCCGAGGACGTGATCCCCTACCTCGACGCTGGTGACCTCCGGACCGATGGCCTCGACGACGCCGGCGACCTCGTGGCCGAGGATCGTCGGGAGCGGATGTGGCCAGAGCCCGTCGAGGAAGAGGAGGTCGCTATGGCAGATGCCTGCGGCCGCCGGCCGAACGAGCACCTCCCGACCTCTCGGGGCAGCGACGGAGATCGTCTCGAGTTCAAGTGGCGCACCCACTTCGTGCATGACGGCGGCGCGTACCATCTCAGCTCCTCGGTTCATCTGCTCGGGTCACGAAAGCTCCGACCTCGATCTTCCTCGGCGGCACCCGAGCGCTCCGCTCGAGCCGGCTCCAGCGTTGCTCGACCCCGGGCCGATCGACGAGGTCCGACCTGAGCGCCGCGCCGATGCCTGGTCGTTCGGGCGGCACGATCCGACCGTTGACGAGCTTGATCCGATCGTCCACGAAGTCGGGGTACACCATTCGCAGGTAGGCGCGTACGACTTCCTGGTACGTCGAGTTCGTGCAGCTCAACGCGAGGTGGACCCCCGCCAGGAGCGTGAACGGCCCGGTGCAGTCGTGCATCGTCACCGGGAGGTGCGCCGCCTGAGCGAGCGCGACGATGCGCCGCGCCTCCGTGATGCCACCGCACCACGTCGGGTCGATCATCACGTGGTCGACAGCCCCAGCTCGGATCATCGCCGCGTACTCGAACCGGGTCATCAGGTACTCGCTCGCCAGCACGGGGATCGACGTGGAGCGCCTCAGCTCGGCCAGCGCCTCCGGGCAGTCGGCGAGCATCAGATCCTCGATCCACGCAGGCTCGAAGGGCTCGAGGCCCTTGGCGATGATCTTGGCCGCTCCGAGCGACCAGTACCCGTGGCCCTCCGCCATGATCTCGATGTCGTGGCCCACCGCTTCGCGGATCCGCCTGAACGGCTCGAGGCCTCGCTCGACGTCCGAGCGCGTGATGGTCTGCCCGCCGTGCTCCTGCGCGAGGCGGTCGAACGGCCAGATCTTCATCCCGGCGAAGCCTTCCTCGATCAACTCGCGTGCGAGCTCCGCCGGTCGCGAGTGGAAGGCTGCGGCATCATCGAGGTCACCGACCTCCGATGCATCTCCGTACCCGGGGCGCCAGCCCCTGCCGTACGTCGAACCGCCACACGTGTTGTAGGTAGGGACCGTCGCCCTCACCGGGCCGCCGAGCACCTTGTAGAGCGGCATCTCCGCGGCCTGCGCCACGAGATCCCACGCGGCGATGTCGACCGCCGACAAGGCCCGAAGTTCGAGACCCTTGCCCCCGAACCTCGCTGCGGCGCTGTACGCGGTCTCCCAGATCGCTTCCGGCGCGCTGACATCCATCCCCATGACCAGCGGCGCGAGGAACTCGTGGATGTACTCGCTGACGGCCCGGGGCGTGTAGTAGGTCTCGCCGCATCCGACGAGGCCGTCGTCGGTGTGGATGCGTACGAACACGAGCGCCGGCAGCTGCGAGAGCTCACCCGGAACGATGGTCTCGATGGCGATGATCTTCATCGGGTGATCATCGGTTCATCGGATGCGTCGGACCTTCGTCGCGTCTGCTGAGGCGAGGTTCGGGTCATCGTCGCGCGGCGCGCTCGTTCACGGTGTAGTGCGCCGATCCCTGCGTCCCGACGGCGTCGACGAGGATCTCGTTGATGGCAGCGAGATCCTCGTCGTCCAGCCGCTTGTCGACCGCATGGACGTTCTCCTCGACCTCGGCCGGGCCCCGCATTCCCGCGAGGGCCGTCGCGACATGAGCGTTCTGCACCACCCAAGCGATCGCCAGCTGCGGCAGCGTCAGGCCGCGCGTGCCGGCGAACGCAGCGAGTCGTCGCGCAACGCCGATGTTGTGGCGCAAGTTCTGGCCGGCGAACAACGGCAGACCGAAGACATCGCCCTTGGATCGCCAGTCGGCCTCCGGAAACACGGTGTGGGCGTCCCACGTGCCCGAGAAGAGGCCGTGGCAAAGCGCTCCGAACGTCATCACGCCGACACCCAGTTCGGCGCACCGCGGGATCATCGCGGATTCGAGCGCGCCGGTCGAGCATGTTGTAGCCGACCTGCTGCACCTGGACCGGCCCGTGCTGGCGGTACTCCTCGAGCTGCTCGATCGTGAAATTGGAGACTCCGACCGCTCGGACCTTGCCGGCTGTCACCAATTCGCCGAAGGCGGCCATCGACCCTTTCGGCGAGCCGTTCGGGTCCGGAACATGGATGAGCAGCACGTCGAGCCAGTCCGTGCCGATCCGCCGAAGGCTTTCCTCCGCGGAGCGGACGATGTCGTCGTGGGTCGACGTAGTCACCCACGTTTCGGCGTCGTAGTCCCAGTGGACGGCGCACTTCGTCACCACGACCGCCTCGTCGCGACGGGAGCCCAGGGCGCGCCCGAGGACGAGCTCCGCATGTCCGTTGCCGTATGCGGGAGCTGTGTCGAACAACGTCACGCCCAAATCGAGCGCGCGACGGATCGCGCCGATCGCCTCATCGGTGCTCACGACGCCGTAGTCCCCCGCGTGCTGCGTGCCACCGATCGGCCACATCCCGAACCCGAGCGTGGACGCGCTGATGCCGGTGAGCCCAAGCTGCCGATACTCCATGCGTGTCCCCCCGAGGCCGGCGAACGCTTCGGTCACATAATATAGTATCGGCAGGCTCACCACGGCCGGGTCGGTAGCAGGGCGCCAGATCCGATGCGGAGTTAGCGATGCTGCGCTTCGTACACACCCGGAGGTAGGCAGACGATCACTTCCAGCTCATCGCCCGCGAACTCGAGCGGCCCAGCACCGTACGGCGCAACCCACGTCTCGCCCTGAAGAAGAGCTTCGCGCCCGTCGCTGAAACGCACCTCGCCAGCGCCGGCGGCGACGACAAGCACGGCGAAGCACGGTGGCCCCAGCGCCACGGTGTCACGGCGGCACGAGACCAGGATCGCTCCGAAATAATCAGCAGCCTCGGACGGGAACAGTTGTTGCAGAGAGCGGCGAGGTCCCGGCGGTCTCGGCTCGGCGATGAGTTCGCCGAGGCTGTCGCGGCGACCACGCAGATCGAAGCACGAGAGCGCGAGGTCCCATCCGAGGCCGAGTGTCGCCACGTCCTCGCTGACGCCGAACGCCGAGTGCTCGGCGAGCACCGAGAACGACGTGGGCTCCTGCAGCTCGGTGAGCATCACACCGGGTCCGATCGCGTGGGGTAGACCGGCAGGGACGAAGACGACCTGGCCGGCCTGCGCCGTCACGACGTTCATCGCAGCAAGCATCGCCGCAGCGTCCTGACACGTGACCCACTTGGTCCATTCGTGACGATCAATCGTGTCCCGCAGGCCGAGCCACAGTTCGGCGCCGGGATCCGCACGCATGATGATCCATCCCTCGGTCTTGCCGAAGAAGCTCCCAAGGTGGCGGCGGGCGAACTCGCGCGTCGGATGGCAATGTACGGGCAGCCGTTGGCCGGCGTCGAGCAGCTTGACGAGCAACCCAGTATCTCCGGCGAACCTCGCAGACAGCTCGCTACCCAGCCAGCCGTCGGGATCGCTGGCCACGCGGTCACGCAGGCTTGACCCGTCACCCAGCCGTGAGAGGCCGGTGTCCGGAGGGTGCTCGGTTCCCAGGAACGCGGGCGGTAGCGCGCGGAGCGACCCGACCCAATCCTCGGGTCCAGTGTGCGGGCCGGCGGCACCTCGGAAGTCGTCGATGTTCGCGCCGCCCGCGTAGTAGATCGGCACACGGTTGTCGCCGAGCCGCTCCGGTCGCATGATCGTCACTTGCCGCCGTCCGCAACCTCGGGTTCGATGGGGCGCATCGGCCAGCGAGCGCGGTGGAAGTCGAGTTGGTCGAGAAGTGCAGGGCTGGGGTCAGGAAGTCGACGACATGGAATTGTCCGGCGATTGTTGTCTTCGCAGCGCCCACCGAACGCGCCTGTCTCAGGGCCCCACACAACGCGCACGCCGGGCGCGCCAGGAGCCTCACCAACGACCTCCGACGTGAAACGCCGCGGCTGGGTGAACCCGTCCAATTCGCCGATTTCCAAACGGACAACCACCGCCGGTCCACACTACGAGGAAGCAACCCCACCGTCGTGCGCAGACACTCCGATCGAGTTCTCCGCTTCAACTCCAAGGTTGTCGGGTGGTCCTGCCGTGCCGGCCCGCCTCGATTGCAGCCGAGGTGAGCTTCGACGGCGGTTTGACACTGGCTTTGTGCCCACCGCAGATTCGAATATTCAAGGACTCACGGACCGATCACTCGACCGAACGTGTCCACCACTGGACGTGTCGCTAGGCCCCTCACGGTGGAGGCGGGCGGCGCTACAGGTCACAGAGCGGTACTTCGTCGACGCCGAGACTGGTCGTCGCCGCGTTGTGCAGGCGCTGATACTTCCGTCCACGGACCAGGCCGATCGCGCGTGTCCCCTGGTGGCACGCACTCAGACGCAGGTCGCTAGTTGGGCGAGCGGCATCGCGTGAACGCCGCCGTCGCCGTGACTTCGCCCGCCGGAGACGCCCGTGACAAAGTGCTGGAACATAGGTCCTGTGTCGGCCGTCGTCCGCGGGTAGGGCGCGGAATGTGTCCTCGATCGCGAATCGCGATGAACTCGCCCTCCTCGGCGGCCGTCAGCGCCTTCACCGTGGTGCAGTGATCATTGCAAATGCAACCATAACGCCGCTTCGGCCCTTGGACCGTTTATCCATTCGCGTCGTGGCATGTTCATGCATGCGCCAGAACGGCGAACGACCGGCTTCGCAACTTTGATGAGCTGAGCAGGCAGGTTTCTGCTCGCAGGACTCATCAAAGACGCCCGCTCGCCCACTGGAAGTCTTGCAGCATGCATGACCATCCACTGAAGTCAGCTCTTCAGCACCCTGCCAAGCGTTCGCCGCCATTTCGAGGCAGGCAGAAGACCTCGCGCCGAGAGCGGGGCATCGCTGGGCGGCTGCTCAACCGACAGCGTCGACATCGCCAGGCGCGCCGGACGCACGGAAACCCGAAGTGGCAACCAGCTGCGGTATCCACTAGTCGCTCTCCGGTAATCGCGTCGTCCGATGCCCGACAACGCCGGCTCGATGACACCTCTGGTGGTCGTCAGACGGATGGTGATTGCTCTCGAAATTTGGGTACTCGGATACCCTCCCGCGAGCGCACCGCCAGTCCGTCGGGTGCACGGACGCGAAAGGAGCGACGAATGTCCGATGAGAGTTGGCGCGGCAGGATTGGCGGACTCGAGCCCGACGAGGTCGGGCGGTTCCTGGCCGAGGCGCATCTCGCGCGACTGGCGTGCCACGACCACTCCGGGTGGCCGTATGTCGTGCCCGTGTGGCACGAGTGGAGCGGCGGCTCGTTCTACGTGATCCCCCGCAAGCGGTCGGCATGGGCGCAGTTTCTACGTGACGAGCCACGGTGCGCGTTGACGATCGACGAGGACGGCACGCTGCGCAAAGTGATCGCGCAGTGCGAGGCGGACTGCGTCGAGACGCCGAACGTCGGTGGCGCGTGGGTACCGATCGCCGAGCGGATGTCGACCCGCTATCTCGGTCCGAACGGCCCGAAGTACCTCGAACCGACGCTCGACAAGCCACGCTGGCTGTTCCGCCTGCGCCCCGTGCGGATGTGGACGTGGCAGGGCGTGGAATGGGCGCCGCGCTACCACGACTAACCTGCCGCGAACAGTGCGCCGGCGTCGCGGTCGCCGGGCCCCGCACTGTTTGACGCCCATCGACGCCGAACCGTAGGGTGGCCCGACTTTGGAATCGTGGTCCAAACCGATCGCAAGGATCGGACGAGCGCCGAGGGCTGGTGAACTGGACCGCGCCGGAGGCGCCCGACGATGACCGCCGCGGCCCGGCGGCCCGACGTGGTCGAGTTGACCGAGCGACTCGTCGCCGCGCCGAGCCCCAACCCGCCCGGTGACGAGCGCATGGCCGCCGGCGTCGTCACCGAAATCTGCACCGAGCTGGGCCTGCCCACGCCTCGAGTGCTCGCCGCCGAGCCGAACCGGCCCAACCTCCTTGTCGACCTCGACTTCGGACCCGGCGGACGCCAGCTCGCGCTCAGTGGTCACCTCGACACGAAACCGGTGGGCGACGCGGTGTGGTCGAGCGACCCGTTCGTCGGGCGCGTCGACGACGACTACCTCTACGGGCTCGGTGCCTGCGACATGAAGGGTGCGGTGGCGGCGATGCTTCTCGCTGCCGCCGAGCTCGCAGCGGACGGCCCAACCGCTGGGCGGCTGTCGCTCGTGTTCACCGCCGACGAGGAGCATGGGTCGGCCTATGGATCGCGGTACCTGGCCGAATCCGGCGCGGTGCGCGCTGACGCCATCGTGATCGGCGAACCCGGCGGTATCGACCGCGACTGGGATGAGCTGCAGACGATCAGTCGCGGTATCGCCAACTTCTCGATCGACGTCTACGGCGACCAGGGCCACTCGAGCTTGTCCGACTCGAAGGGGTTCGTGAGCGCCACCCAGGAATGCGCCCGGCTGCTCGTGCGCTTCGCCGATCTGTTCCACCCGAGTTTCAATTCGTCGATGTCCGGGCTGCGTCCGACGGTCAACGCCGGCGTCCGGATCGAGGGCGGCGTCGGCTTCGGTGTGGTGCCGGGCAAGGCGTCGTTCGCCGTCGACGTCCGACTGCTGCCCGGCATGGACCGCCCTCAGCTGGAAGCCGACCTCGACC
Organism: Ilumatobacteraceae bacterium; assembly: GCA_963786985.1. Lineage (GTDB taxonomy): Bacteria > Actinomycetota > Acidimicrobiia > Acidimicrobiales > Ilumatobacteraceae > Desertimonas. The sequence goes on from CAWBBL010000005.1 coordinate 15,244, forward strand.
GCTTCCTGGACCAGCCCGCGCCGAGCGCCCGGGGCTGCGCGCGGAGTACCGGTTCGAGCCGGCGCCCCGCGACTGGCTCCCCGCTACCGAGGTGCCGGTCGACGCCCCGATCGTCATCGCCGCCCGAGCCGCGCTCGAGGCGGTGCTCGGTTCGGCGCCGCCGACCGGAGCGTTTCCAGGCACGACCGACGCGTGCTGGCTGCAGGGACTGGCCGGCATTCCGACGCTGCCCGGGCTCGGCCCAGGTCTGCTGGAGAGGGCCCACACCGCCGACGAGCGCGTGTCGCTCCGCGGATTGCGGCAGGCTGTCGATGTGTACCGGACACTCGCCGCGAGTTTTGCGAGGGCGAGCATCGTGATTGACGCGTCTCAGCAGGCCGTGCTGCTCGTCCGCGGCGCCAGGTGGCTCGCATCGAAACGAGGCCCTCAGTGACCGCGGTGGTGAGCGTTCGCCGCTTCGACGTCGGTCGTGTCGACCGCGAGGCGATCGCTCCCTTCGCCGGCCTGCTCGTTGTGCTGCTGGTCGCCGCCGTCATCGCTCCCGACTTCTACCGCGCATCCAACCTGACGACAGTCGGCCGCCAGGTCGCAATCCTGGCTGTGATCACGATTGGTCAGACGATCGTGCTCATCGCCGGGGCCATCGATCTGTCGGTCGGCGCCGTGATGGCCTTCGCGATGGTGATCGTGGCCCGGGTGAGCGACGGCGACGACGTGCGGTTGCTCGCCGCCCTCGCCCTCTGTCTGGGATTCGGTGCGGTGGTCGGGCTGCTGAACGCCGGCTTGGTCGTGGGCCGCCGCGTGCCGCCGTTCGTCGCCACGTTGGCAACGTTGATCCTCATCGAAGGTGTGCAGACCGCGTGGACGGGGTGTGCCCAGCGGGACGCTGCCGTCGGCACTCACGACCGTGGGCCAGTCCCGGTGGGTCGGTGTACCGATTCCCCTCGTCGTCGCGGTGGTCCTCGGAGCGGTGACGGCATTCCTGATGCGGTCGACCACGTACGGCCGTTGGACGTACAGCACCGGCGCGAACTCCGGCGCGGCTCGCGTCGCCGGGGTGCCGGTCGGCGCCGTCGTGACCGTGTCGTTTGTCGTGTGTTCATTGTGCGCCGTCATCGGCGGGCTGTTGCTCGCCGGCTACGTCGGCTACGTCGACCAGTACATCGGGCAGGGCTACGACCTCGACTCGATCGCCGCCGCCGTGGTGGGTGGCGCCGCCCTCACCGGTGGCCGAGGTGGGATCGGCCGCTCGATGGTCGGCGCGGCGACGATCGCCTGCCTGCTCAACCTGATCGTGCTCAGCGGTGCCGACGCCTGGCTGCAACTGGTGGTGAAGGGGTCCGTCATCGTCGTCGCCGTCGCCGTGCAGCAAGCGGCGAGAGGCCGCCGATGACGGCGACAGTCGAGTGCTCGGGCGCCGGGCCCGGGACGAACAGGGGTGGCCGAGCCACCCGAGGAGACCCGACACGGGAGACAAGGGGAGATGACATGAGGACATGTACACGTCACGACCGGCGGCTGGCGAGGCGGGCGGTGGCGGCTGCGGCCGCAGTCGCTTTCGTCGCCGGGACGTCGCAGTACGCGAGCGCGAGCACCAGCACCGACGGGACCGAGGGCGGCTCCGAGAACTCGTTGCAGGCGGCGTGGTCCGACGACTGGGCGTTGCTCGGACTCGAGAACCCCGGCCTCGAGCCGACCGACCTCGGCATCACCGAGGTCGACACGGCCGAGTACCAGCAGGAGGGGCCGTACACGATCGGCTTCGCGTCGCAGGGGCCGACGAACTCCTGGGCCACGATCTACGACGAGACACTGAAGGCGCACGCCGACGAGCTCGGTGTCGAGCTGGCCTACGCCGGTGCCGACGGCCGGGAGGACAAGCAGGTCAACGACATCAACGACCTGCTGGCGCAGGACATCGACGCCTTGATCGTGACCCCGATGGGACCGGCGGTGACCGCCCCGGTCGAGCGTGCCGCGGCGCAAGGGCTGCCGGTCATCATCTGCACGGGAACGGTCGACACCGATCAGTACGTGGCCCGGGTGGACCGCGACAACCGGCTCAACGGTGCGCTCTACGCGGAGTGGATCGCCCACGAGATCGATTACGAAGGCTCGATCGTGATGCTCAAGGGAATCCCCGGCGTGCCGACCGCAACGGCGCGGGAGGAGGGTGCCAAGGAGGTCTTCGCCCAGTACCCCGACATCGAGATCCTCGACGAGCAGTACACCAACTGGTCGCCGACGGAGGCGAAGACGATCATGGAGCAGCTCGTGACTCGGTTCGGTGACGAGATCGACGCGGTGTGGTCCGACAGCGGGTTCGGTGCCATCGGGACGATCCAGGTGTACGCCGAGCGCGGGCTCGAGGTACCCCCGGTGACCGGCGAGCCGATCAACGGGTTCTTGAAGCTGGCCGACGAGCACGACGTCCGCTTTGCAGCCGTCGGTTACCCGCCGACGCACTCGGCGGCCTGCCTCGACGCCGCGGTCTCCGCCCTCAACGGCGAGACGCTGCAGTCGTTCATCAACGTCGAGGTACCGATCTTCGACGACACGCAGATCGCCGACTACGTCGAGCCGGAGTGCAGCGACGATCTGTGGCTGCCGGCCTCCAACCTGAGCGATGAGCTCCTCGCCGAGCTTGAGCTCTGCTGAACCGGCCGTCGACCCGGGCGCGGAGGACGGGCGGGTGCCCGTCCTCCGCGCCCGCGGGATCGGCAAGGCGTTCGGTGGCAGCCGGGCGCTCGACAGTGTCGACCTCGATGTACCGGCGGGTCGCGTACTCGGGCTCATCGGCCAGAACGGCGCCGGCAAGTCGACGCTGATCTCGATCATGGCCGGCGTCCTTGCGCCGGACGCCGGGGCGATCGAAGTCGATGGGGAGCCGATCGTGCTGTCCTCGCCGGCGACCGCCCTCGCCCACGGGATCGTCGCCGTCTACCAGGAGCTCAGCCTGGTTCCCGAGCTCACCGTGGCGGAGAACCTGTTCCTCGGACTGGAGCCGTCATCTGGGCCATGGCTGCGACGAGTCGTCATGCGTCGCCGGGCCCGGGAGATCCTCGCCCGCCTTGGCGCCGACTCGGTGTCCGTCGACGCCAGGGTGCGGACGCTCCCTGTCGTGCAGCAGCAACTCGTCGAGATCGGCAAGGCGCTCGCCCGCGACGCCCGACTGCTGATCCTCGACGAGCCGTCGGCGGTGCTCGGCCGCGGTGAGCTGGACCGGCTGTGCGCGCTCGTCGACCGTCTACGCGACGCAGGCATCGCGATCATCTACATCACGCACCGCCTCGACGAAGTGGTGCGGCTGGCCGACGACGTGGCCGTGATGCGTGACGGCCACTGCGTCCTGCATCGACAGATGGCCGGCTTGTCACGGCACGACCTGATCGAGGCGATGCTCGGACGCCGGCTGGCGATGTTCGAGCCGACGCCGGCCAGCCGCGGCGGGCGACCGGTGCTCGAGGTCAGCGGGCTCCAACTCCCGGGATCGTCGAGCGACGGCGTGTCGTTCGACGTGGGTGCCGGTGAGATCGTCGGCGTCGCCGGCCTCACCGGTTCGGGACGATCCCGGCTGCTGCGCGCCCTCGCCGGGCTCGAGCCGGTTGCGGACGGACGGGTCACGGTCGACGGTGCCGAAGTCCGGTTGGGCGCGGCCCGGCGATCGATGGCCAGGGGGTTCGTGCTCGTGCCCGAGGACCGGAAGCGGTTCGGCCTCGTGCTCGAACGGAGCACGACCGACAACCTCACATTGTCCGTGTTGTCGCGGTACTCCTCGCGAGGGGTCCAGCGGCGGGGGCGGCTGGCCAGGGTGGCCGCAGGCCTCGTCGCCCAGCTCGGCATCAAGGTCGTCGACACCGGGGCGAGCGTGCAGTCGCTGTCCGGCGGGAACCAGCAAAAGGTGGTCCTCGGGCGGTGCCTGGCGACCGAGCCGCGGGTGCTGCTCCTCGACGAGCCGCTGCCGGCGTCGACGTCGGAGCCAAGGCGGAGATCCTCGAGATCGTCAAGTCCGTCGCCGCGCGGCGCGGCGGTGATTGCCGTGTCGTCGGAGTTCGAGGACCTCGTCGCCCTGACCGACCGGATCATGATCATCCGCGACGGCGACATCGTCGGCGAGCTCAACGGCGACGAGGTCGACGAGGGGTCGGCGCTCGCTGCCGCCACGGGAGGGCTCTCGTGACCATGACGCATGCGGCGGTGGAGCGGCGCTTCGATCCGCTTCTCGATCGGATGCGCTGGGCGGTCGGTGAGGGGTACGCAGTGTGGTTCGTGGTCCTCGGCCTCGCCGCCTACGCCACGTTGAACTCCAACAGATCCTCACGTCGAAGAACATCGAGAACTATCTCGGCCAGGTGCCGGTACTGGTCATCGCGTCGATCGGGATGCTGATCGCCGTGCTCGCTGGAGGGATCGACCTGTCGGTGAGCGGTGGCGAAGCTTTCGGCCGTGCTCATCTCTGGGATCGCCGACGGCGACTTCGGCAAGTTCGTTGTCGCCGTGTCGCTCGCCTACCTGATCGGCCTGACGGTGGGTGCGGTCAACGCACTCATCATCGTCCGCTTCCGGATCGAGCCGTTCATCGTCACGCTGGGAATGTTCTCGATCCTCGAGGGTCTCGTCCTCGCCTACACGGTGCACGGTCGCGGCAGCGTGCCGGCGTCCGTGGTGACGTGGGCGTACGAGGCCGTCGGCCCCTTCCCGTACGTGTTCCTCGTGACGCTCGGGATCGTGGTGCTGACGACGCTGTGGATCCGCAACGCTCGGTTCGCCCTGCGCCTGATCGCCTTCGGCGGTGACCGCGAGGTGACCCGTCGGGCCGGCATCTCGTCGACGCCGATCGTGTTCGCATCGATGATCTCCTGCTCGATGTTCGCCGTGACGGCAGGTCTGGCGCTGGTAATTCACGCTGGGGTCGGCGCCCCGACGACCGGCGACGGACTCGAACTGGCGGCGATCACCGCCGTTGTCGTGGGCGGCGCCTCGCTCGCCGGCGGGCACGGGCGCGTGCTCGGAGCGGTCGGTGGGGCGGTGTTGCTGACACTCGTCGACAACAGCCTCAACATGATCCGCGTGTTCGAGCAGTACAACCAGGGCCTCGTGCGGGGGCGGTGATCGTGCTGGCGGTGGCGCTGTTCACGACCAGACGGGAGCGTG
>CAWBBL010000006.1:0-10051 GCA_963786985.1 Ilumatobacteraceae bacterium
GGGCGAGCCACCGTTCCACACCTCGCGTCGGCACGGCGACGAGCTCCGCCGCCAACGGATCGTCGAGCGGGTCGAGCAGCACTGAAGCCAGGGCATCGACGAGGCGGTCGGCCCGCTCGGCCCGGTGGATCGTCAGCATCGGTCAGTTCGGCTGGATCGCGGCTTGACGAACGATGTCGTGCCAGCGGGCGATGCGGACGAGGGCAGCACTGGCGTCGTGCCGCGGTTCAACCGGCGCCTCGAATTCCAAGTCCCAACGGTTGGCGACGGACGCCGGGTCGTCGCCGGTCACCAGCGCCGCAGCCTGCACTGCCGCTCCCGTGGCGACGAGCTCGGAGCGAGTCGGTCGGAGCACCGGGCGACCCGACAGGTCGGCGATGACTTGCCGCCACGCCCTGCCCTGGCCGCCGCCGCCGATGACCGTGATCGGTGTGGTCCGATCGACGAGCTTGTCGTTGCCGGCGAGCTCGCTGATGCGCTGCAGCGCGAGCAACAGCGACCCAGCTGCGCCCTGGTAGGCGGCGAGGAGGATCTCCTGGGGCGTCGTCGTGTGGCGAACGCCATAGATCAGCCCGGCTGACGTCGGCAGGTTCGGGGTGCGCTCGCCGTCGAGGAACGGCAGCACCGTGACGCCAGTGTCAGGGGCGACGTCCTCGCGATCGAGACCGAGCCAGGTGGCGAAGTGGTCGATCGCAAGCGTGCAGTTGAGCGTTGCCGCCAGCGGGAGGTAAGCGCCGGTGGCGTCGGCGAATCCGGCGACGATCCCGGTGGGGTCCTCGATCGGTGTCGTGGCGACGGCAAATGCCGTCCCGCTCGTGCCGAGACTCAGCAGCGGCTCGCCTGGTTGTACGCCGAGGCTCAGGGCCGCGCCCATGTTGTCTCCGGTCCCCGTGGCGACGAGCGTCCCGGCGGCGAGCCCGAGCTGCGTCGACGCCGCCGACGTGACCTCTCCGGCCGCTTCGCCGGGCGCGAGGACCGTCGGGAGCATCGCCTCGTCGAGCTGCACCTGGGGCAGCGCCAAGAGCGGATCGACGTACTCCCCCGAGGACGGCGACCACCAGCCGGTGCCGGAGGCGTCCCCCCGATCCGTGACACCCCGGCCGGTGAGCCGCTCGGTCAGGAAGTCGTGGGGTAGCCGCACCGCGGTGACAGCGCGGGCGAGGTCAGGACGGGTGCGTCGCAGCCACGCCCACTTCGTGATCGTGAACGATGCGACCGGCACGAGGCCGACCCGACGGGCCCATTCGTGCGGTCCGGCGAGCTCGTCGACCAACTCGTCGGCATCGACCGCCGAGCGTGTGTCGTTCCACAGCATCGCGTCGTGCACCGGTTCGCCTTCGGCGTCGAGAGCGACGAGCCCGTGCTGCTGACCGGCGATCGAGATCGCCCGAATCCGGCTGGCGAGCCCGGTTGCGGCGAGTGCCTCGCGAAGGGCGTCGACCCACGCGCGGGATCGGTCTGGCGGGCGCCGTTGATCCCGGAGACCACGTGGGCCGCCCGTCCGCCGGCAAGCAGCGAGCCGGTCTCGGCATCGACGACGACGACCTTGGTCGCCTGCGTCGAACTGTCGACTCCAGCGACGATCTGTCGGTCCATCTGCTCCCCCAAATTGCTCGCCATCGTAGGTGTACCCGCACGGCGCCCCCGGCAAGGCCGACGATTGATGAGCGGGCACATCTAGGCCGAACGATTGCCCGATCTTGCCCGATCTATTTGATGAACTGCCTGATTGTGTCTTGACAAGCCCGAAAACGCCCGTCACACTCTCGACGTTGGTCACCGGATCGGTGGCCGCCTGGACACATTCGCCGACGCGTCCTGCTTTGAACGGATGTCAGCCCAGGCGTGACAGTGCAACCACAAGGAGGTTGTTCGTGAGATTCAGACGAATCGCTCTCGGAGCACTCGCGGCCGTCACGATCGTCGGCTTGGCACCGACCGTCGCCGCGGGCACCGACACTACGGTTCCGGGGGGCACCGAGCCCGCCGGCACCGAGCCGCCGGCACCGAGGCCGCCGGCACCGAGGCCGCTGCCACCGAGGCCTCGGCGATCGATGCCGATTGGTGGGCCGCCGCCGCCGAGCCGTATGCCGGCACGACCATCACCGGGGTCAGCGAGTCGACACCTCCGTCGGTCTACGCCGCCGAGACGCTGGGGGCCCAGTTCGAGGAGCTGACCGGCATCACCGTCGAGCTGGAGACCACGAGCTGGGACGAGATGCGCAGCAAGGCGCTCAACGACATGGAGAACAACACCGGCGTCTACGACTTCATCTACCTCGAGCAGGACATCGTCTACGCCGACATCGCCGCCGAACGGCTGACCAACCTCACGGCGATGCTCGAGGAGAACGCCGACCTGCAGGCGCCCGGGTTCTCGTGGGACAACTTCAACACGTTCGTCGAGAACTTCGCCGACGCCGACGGGAATCTGTTCGGCGTGCCGATGGAGGCGTTCATCAAGATCTACCTCTACCGCACCGATCTGTTCGGCGACCCCGAGGTCCAGGCGGCGTTCGAGGAGCAGTACGGCTACCCGCTCGAGCCGGCGACGACACACGAGCAGTACCGCGACATCGCCGAGTTCTTCACCGCCTACGGCGAGGAACAGGGGATCGAGCTGTGGGGCTCGACGGTGCAGGGCACGACGAGCCACGCCGCGTCGTTCTACGAGTTCTTCGAGTCGGTCGCCCCGACGTTCGGTCTCTACAACTGGGGCATCAATGCCGAGGAGAACTACGCCGCGACGGTGGACAATGGCGGGGCGATGAACAGTCCCGAGGCGGTCGCCGCCCTCGAGTTCTGGCTGTCGCTGCTCGACTTCGCGCCACCGGAGTCCACGTCGAGCACGTGGGACGAGGTCGCCTCGACGTTCGCTGCCGGCCGTGCCGCTCAGGGGATCGTGTACGGCGAGAACGCGTCGTGGATCGCCTCCGACGAGTCGCGCTCGAGCGTCGTCGGCAATGTCGGCGTGGCCGTGCCGCCGCTCGAAGAGGGTGTCCTCGAAGCGGCCGAGTCCGGTGAGGGCTACGTCGGTTACTACGACGGCGGAGCGTTCGCCATCCCCGAGGGCGCCGAGAACAAGGAAGCAGCCCTGCTCTGGCTCCAGTTCCTCGGCCTCACCGAAGTCCAGCCGGAGTGGGCGGCGCAGACCGCACGCGTCACCCAGGACGCGACCTACGACTCGCCGTTGATCGTCGAGGCCGACGAAGCCACGGGCGGCTACTTCACCTTGCTGCGGGAGGAGGGGCCGCTGTTCAAGGGCGCCCCGCCGTTCCCGTTCCACGCCGAGGTGGTGGGCCTCGTGGCGCCGTTCATCTGGAGTGCCATCCTCGGCGAGCGAACGGCCCAGGAAGCGCTCGACGAAGCCGCCGCGGCGACGGAGGAGGAGTTGACCAACCTCGGCTATCGCACCTGATCTCCGCGGGTGGTGCGGAAACGATCGACCGGTTGGCTGCTGCTGGCACCGAGCCTCGTGCTCATGGTGCTGGCGGGGTTCATCCCGTTCGTCTATGTGACGTGGACGGCATTCCAGCGTTGGAACCTCAACGCCGTCGTCCGAGATCCGGTCTTCAACGGCCTCGACAACGTACGCCGGCTGGTCTTCGACGAGCGCGTGCTCCACGCCACCCGGCTGACCTTGGAGTTCGCGGCCTGGGTGGTCGGTTCGGAGCTGCTGATCGGCTACGGGCTCGCCCGGCTGCTGATGCGCAAGTTCCCAGGCCGGCAGATCTTCCGCACGATCCACACCGTTCCCTTGCTCGTCGCCCCGATCGCCGTCGGGGCGGCGTGGCGGGTGCTGCTCGTTCCCGGTCTCGGACCGCTGCCCCACTACCTCGAGCGCTGGTTCGGCTGGCAGATCGACATCGGCACCAGCGACCGCACGGCGTTCGCGGCGCTGGTGATCGTCGACATTTGGCACTGGACCCCGTTCGTGACGCTCTGCCTCCTGGCCGGCCTGTCCTCGCTGCCGGTTGAACCGTTCGAGGCGGCCCGCGTCGACGGGGCGTCGGCGCTGAAGACCTTCTGGTACATCACGGTGCCGATGCTCAAGCCGGTGTTGATCGCCGTGACCTTCATCCGCCTCATGGACGCCATGCGCCTCGTCGACGAGGCGGTGATGCTCACCAAGGGAGGTCCCGGCGACGCGACCCGGTTCCTCGGCCTCCAGCTCGTCCGCATCGTGTTCGAGAACAACGACTACGGCTACGGCGGCACGGTGTCGCTGTTCGCGTTGTACATCACCATGGTCGTCAGCTGGGCGCTGTACACGGTGACCACCGGCATCAAGCGGACGCGGACGCGCGGTGGCTGACGCACTCGCCCGCCCGGCCGTGGCCGTGAGCCGACCGCCACGCCAACCGACCAGTGCCACGGCCGCAGTCCCGCTCACGGTCCGCAAGCCGGTGAGCCGCTGGGGGTGGACGGTCGCGTGGGCCGCCTTGAGTGCCCTCTGGTTGCTGCCGATCTACTGGCTGGCGATCGTCGCCCTCCGTCCTCGCGTCGAGTTGATGGGTAACTACTCGCTGCTGCCGACGAGCCTGTCGCTGGAGAACATCCGGGCCGTCGTCACGTCCGACACGTTCGTGCGGTACCTGAGCAACTCGGTGGTCGTCGCGTCGTGCAACGCCGTGTTGTCCACCACGGTCGCCATCGGCGCCGCCTACACGCTGTCGCGCTTCCGCCTCGCCGGTCGCGACAACATCTTCTTCTGGCTGCTCACCAACCGCATGGCGCCCGTCGCCGCATTCCTGCTTCCGGTGTACCTGCTCTTCACGAGGGTGTTCGCCTACGGCGACTGGTCGCTGCTCGACACGAAGCTCGGTCTCATCCTGCTCTACACCGTGTTCAACGTGCCGTTCGCCGTGTGGATGCTGCAGGGCATGATCGATGCGGTCCCCGAGGAGCTCGACGAGGCGGCATTCGTCGACGGCGCCGGCTCGATGCGTGTGCTCTGGTCGGTGCTCCTTCCGATTCTCCGACCCGGGCTCGCCGTGACGCTGATGTTCACGTGGATCTTCGCGTGGAACGAGTATTTGTTCGCGTCCCGGCTGACCAATGTCAATGCCCGCACGATCCCCACCGCCCTCGCCGAGTTCGTCGGGGTCACCGGGACCAACTGGGGCGAGCTGGCCGCGCTCGCGCTCGTAACGATGGCGCCCGGCGCCGTGCTGGTGGTGTTCCTCCAGCGTCACATCATCGCCGGCCTCACGGCGGGAGCGGTGAAATGACCCAGACCGAGCGGCGTCGCGGCTTCCTTCCGTTCGAGACGAACGCCTTCGACCGCGTGTTCATCTCGGTCGTCACCGGCATCGCCGCCTTCTTGCTCTACTTGCGATTCCTCGAGCCGCACATCGCGCTGTGGGTGCCGGTCGCCGTGTGGTTGGTGTGGCTCGTCGTCGTCGTCAAGAAGGGATGACTGACATGACCACCGCCCCACTCGACGCCCTCGTCCTCGACGCCGACCTCACCCTCCGTGTCGAACCGTTCCCAGTCGACGAAGAACTCTCCCCGACGGACGTGCGCATCGAACCGCGCGTCGTCGGCGTGTGCGGCAGCGATCTGCACTACGTCGACCACGGCTCGATCGGGCCGTTCGTCGTGCGCGAGCCGATGGTGCTCGGCCACGAGGCCGCCGGCGTCGTGGTCGAGACCGGCACCGACGTGACTGGGCTCGCCGTCGGCGACCGCGTGTGCATGGAGCCGGGCATCCCGAGCGGATGGAGCAAGGCGACGTTGCTCGGCCGCTACAACCTCGACCCGGCGGTCAGGTTCTGGGCCACCCCGCCGGTCCACGGCGTGATCCGTCCGAGTGTCGTCCACCCGGCCGCGTTCACGTTCAAACTGCCCGACAACGTGTCCCTCGAAGAGGGGGCGTTCGTCGAGCCACTCGCCGTCGCCGTGCACTCGGTCGACAAGGCAGCGCTGAGGGTGGCCGACACGGCCGTGGTCATCGGCGCCGGCACGATCGGCATGCTGATCACGCGCGTCGCCCTCGCCGCCGGGGCCCGCCAGGTGATCGTCGCCGACATCGACGTCGCCAAGTTGGACGTCGTCGCCGGGTTCGACGACCGCGTCACCGTCGTCGACAGCGCAACCGGATCGATCGCCGACGTGGCCGCTGCGTCGACCGACGGCTGGGGCGCCGAGGCGGTGTTCGAGGCGTCAGGCTCCGCCACCGCCGCCGGCGGGGTGTTCGGGCCGCTGTGCCCGGGCGGTTCGGTGGTGTTCGTCGGCATGCCGCCCGCACCGATCGCCTACGACGTCGCCGCCGGTCAGGTCAAGGAAGCGGTCGTGCAACACGTTTTCCGCTACGCCAACGTCTATCCCCGCGCCATTCAGATGCTGGCCAGCGGTGCCGTCGAGGTCGCCGATCTGATCACCCATCGCTTCTCGCTCGCCGACAGCGCCAAGGCGTTCGACGCGATGCGCGACCCGGCCGCCCGGGTCATCAAGGCCCAGATCATCCTGGACGCTTGAGGTGTTGCAGCACGAGCGTCATCGCCGGATCGTCGCCATCGCCGAGGCCGATGGGAGGGTCACCGTGCTCGAAGCGGCAGCGACGCTCGGCGTGGCCGCCGAGACGATCCGGAGGGACCTCTCGGCGCTGCAGCACGAGGGTCTGATCCGGCGTGTCCATGGCGGGGCGGTGCCGATCGACCAGCAGCGGTACGAGCCGCTGGTCCACAAGCGCGAGCACGTCCGCGTCGAGGAGAAGACGAGGATCGCCCGCGCCGCCCTTGACGAACTGCCCGAGAGCGGGGTGTTGATGATCGACGCCGGGAGCACCCCGCGCCGGTTTGCCGAAGTCCTGCCCGTCGATCGGCGGTTTACCGTCGTCACCAACTCGCTGCCTGTCGCCGCCGCGCTCGTCGAGAAGCCGAACCTCGACGTGATCATCACCGGCGGGACGGTGAAGCGCGACACGCTTGCCGTTGTCGACTTCGAGAGCGTCGCCTCGATCGTCGAACGCCTCGCCGACATCGCCTTCCTCGGCTGCGACGGGATGACGTCGGGACGAGGCCTCACGACCCATGCCCGCGACGAGGCGCGGGTCAAGGAGGCGATGATCCGCTCGTCGCGGCGCGCCGTCCTCCTCGCCGACCACTCGAAGTACGGCAACGAGCAGTTCGCCACGTTCGCCAAGCTCGAGGAGATCGACACGATCATCTCCGACACCGGCCTGTCCGACGACGCTGTCGCCGACCTCGAGAGCGGCGGCACGCTCGTGGTCCGGGCATAGGGCAGGGCATCGTCGTGTCGACGACCGAGCAAGGAAGGCAGTGACGCCATGTATCTCGAACGATTCGATCTGACCGGACGGACCGCGGTCATCACGGGTGGCTCGCAGGGCATCGGCCGGGCCTGCGCCGAGGCCCTCGGTGAGGCGGGAGCGAGTCTCGTGCTCGTGTCACGCGACACCGAGCAGCTCCAGCGGACAAGGACAGAACTGGCAGCCACCGGCCTCGACGTCGCCGCCTACGAGGTCGAAATCACCGACTCGGCGGCGGTGGATCGTGTCGCTGACGGCATCGCCGCCGACCACGGTGGCGCCGACATCCTCGTCGCCAGCGCCGGCATCGCCCGCTCGGGCACAGCCGCCGAGGAGGTCGACGACGAGCTCTACCGCGACGTCATGAGCATCAACCTCGACGGGGTGTTCTGGTGCTGCCGGGCGTTCGGACGCCAGATGCTCGCCAAGGGCAACGGGCAGCATCGTGACGATCGGCTCGATCTCGGGAGAGATCGTCAACACGCCGCAGAACCAGAGCTACTACAACGCGTCGAAAGCAGCAGTTCACCACTTGAGTCGCAGCTTGGCGGCCGAGTGGGCGGCTCGGGGCGTGCGGGTGAACTCCGTGGCACCGGGCTACGTGAGGACGCAGATGACACTGTTCGGGATCGAAGAGAACCCGCAACTCGGCGCCGAGTGGCTCGAGCGCACGCCGATGAAGCGCCTCGGTGATCCCGACGAGATCGCCGCCACGGTGCTCTTCCTGGCGAGCGACGCAGCGAGCTGGCTCACCGGCTCGATCATCGTCGCCGACGGCGGCTACGTGTTGTGGTAACAGCCGATCTAGTGCAGTACGAGAAGCCGATGAACGACGTCCCCCGATCGATGAAGTCCGTGGTGTGTCACGGGCCCGAGGACTACCGCCTCGAGGAACTGCCCACGCCGGTAGCCGGGCCCCGGTGAGGTGCTCGTCAAGACGATCGCCACCGGTATCTGCGCCAGCGACATCAAGTGCTATCACGGCGCCCCACTGTTCTGGGGCGACGCCGACCGTCCGGCGTACTGCCAACCGCCGGTGACGCCGGGTCACGAGTTCGTCGGCGAGGTCGTCGCCCTCGGAGAGGGCGCCGGCGAGCACTCCGGGCTCGCTGTCGGCGACGTCGCCGTGTCGGAGCAGATCGTTCCGTGTCGCAACTGCCGGTTCTGCCGCAGCGGTCACTACTGGATGTGCCAGCCCCACGACATCTACGGCTTCCACCAGAACACGCAGGGTGCGTGGGCCGACTACATGAAGTTCCCTGCCAACGCGATCAGCTACAAGGTGCCGGCGGAGATCGACCCGTTGGACGCCGTGTTCGTCGAGCCGTTGGCGTGCTCGATCCATGCCGTCAACCGCGGCGACATCACGACCGACGACGTCGTGGTCATCGCCGGCTGCGGCCCGCTCGGCCTCGGCATGGTCGCCGCGGCCAAGCAGAAGGGCCCCCGCATGGTGATCGCCCTCGACCTCAGCGACGACCGTTTGGCGCTGGCCACCGAGACCGGGGCTGACCTCACGTTGAACCCATCCAAGGTCGATGCCGTCGACGAAGTCCGGGGTCTCACCGACGGCTACGGCTGCGACGTCTACATCGAGGCGACCGGCGCACCGCCGTCAGTGGTCCAGGGTCTGCACATGGTGCGCAAGCTCGGCACGTTCGTCGAGTTCAGCGTGTTCGGTCAACCAGTGTCGGTGGACTGGACGATCATCGGCGACACCAAGGAGCTCAACATCCACGGCGCCCACCTCAGCCCGCACACCTACTCGACGGCGCTCCAGATGATCGCTGAAGGGCGCTTGCCGCTCGACAAGATCATCACCCATCGCCTCGCCCTCGACGACTTCGAAGCCGGGATCGAACTCGGCCACCGCGGCACCGAGTCGCTCAAGGTCACGCTCACCCCGTAGGTCTTCTGAGGTGTCGATGAGGACAAACACTCCCCGCAACAGGTGTAACTCACGGCGACCCTCCACCGCGCTCGGTCAGTAGCCCGCTCGGCGTTCAGCAAGATAGTTTGCGCCGCGCCGAGGGTCTCCGAATATGGACACCGGCCAGCCATCCACACGGCCCACGGCGGCGTCAGTGATGTGGCAGCCGTCAGATGGCTCGTTGATCGCGGCGGCCGTGGAGGAGCGGGTCGACCCTTCGTAGGACGAGCCACGTCGAGATCTCCTCGGGGTCGAAGCGGAGGAGGTTGCCCCACTGACAGAGGGGATGCGCCGCTCCGCAACGAGCCGTCGCACGTGCCTTACGCTCACACCGAGATGCTCGGCGACCTCGCAGATGTCGACGAGTCTCGGTAGCTGGCCGTAGCGCGTACTCGGCGGTCGTTTCGGCTCACGCGCGTTCGAGTGGGACACCGCTGTCGACGAGGCTCGCCGATCGTCCCGACTCCTCGGGACATCGTGCGCTTCCGCCTCGGACGGCGGCGCATCTTTCGGCGTGCCCTGCGCAGAAGTCGAGTTTCCGCCCATACCGGTTAAAGGTCGGCTTCGCCATCAAAGCGCGACACGGGCCTGGCGAGTCTCGACCGGACAGGAACGAATGTCTTCTCGGGCCCGAGGAGCCTGGCGGCGCCACACCTTCGTCCTCGCTACTAGCAAGCCCGAACCGCTGCGGCTCAACAAGCGGACTGGATTACTCGGTCGCCGGTCGGCCAATCACTGTCTCTCCCCACGCTCTCCCCACAAACAGCGGTAAATGCCGGTAAACGAGGGTGTCCGGGGGACAATCGGTCTAGCCATCGGACCTGGCCCTGCTAGACAACGAAATCGGC
>CAWBBL010000007.1:0-220745 GCA_963786985.1 Ilumatobacteraceae bacterium
CGAACCCGATGACCAACGCGGCTTCGAGTCGTTCCTCGAAGATTACGAGGCGGCCAACTCGGCATTCCTCAACGGCGACCCCGGGCCATGGCTGGCGATGGCCACGGAGAACGATCCGACGTCGATCTTCGGCGGATTCGGCGGACTGGGAGAAGCAGGCGTGGACGTCGTCGGCGAGCGCTACCTGCTCGCCGCCGGGGCGTTCCTCCCCAGCGGCGCCGAGGTCGACATCGAGTACCTGGTCAAAGATGTACGTGACGAGATTGGCTACACCGTCGCCATCGAGCGTGCCGACGTGCTCTACGCAGGTCAAACCGCGGTGCTGCCGCAAGTCCTGCGAGTCACGATGATGTTCCGCTTCGAAACCGACGGCTGGAAGATCATCCACCGGCACGCCGACATGATGGTCGATCTGCAACTTCCAACGGCCTAAGTGTTCGGCGCCACCTCGCCAACCTTCATCAACCCGCCGTGGCCGGCGCTCGACGTGCGCGGAGTTCGGCACGCTTCCATTCGGCAGCAGCTACGCGTGTGCCGTTCGCTGAATTGCGTGCAGGAAGAACTGGCGGCACCCGCACTGAACGCCGCGCCCGAACGCCGCCACTCCGGTCGCACCAGGG
Organism: Ilumatobacteraceae bacterium; assembly: GCA_963786985.1. Taxonomy (GTDB): domain Bacteria; phylum Actinomycetota; class Acidimicrobiia; order Acidimicrobiales; family Ilumatobacteraceae; genus Desertimonas. The sequence goes on from CAWBBL010000007.1 coordinate 621, forward strand.
CAGGCAGAACGGCATGTAGTTGCGCACGCAAATAGTTCGACGAAGGCATGAACTGCTACGTCACAACGTGGTCGGACCCGTGATCGTGCACAAGAGGACGGAGCAGACGTCAGGGCCGCAGGAGGACACGGCCTGGGACGCCACCGCCCGACTTGGCGACGAACGCTTCCCGAGCGTCGGCCAGCGGATAGACGGCACCGACCTGCGGGCGGACCTTGCCGGCGTCGACGAGCTGAGCGAGCTCGACGAGTTGGGCGCCATTCGGGTCGCGAACGAAGAACACGGTGCGGATGTCGTCGCGATCCGCTGGGGGCGGTAAAACGATGGAAACCGAGCGCGCCGCCGGGTTTCACGACTCCGACGGACTGGGCGAGAACGTCACCGCCGATCGTATCGAACACGACGTCGACCTGTTCGACGTTGTCCTGCCAGTCAGGCTGCTCGAGGTCGACAAAGTCGTCAGCTCCGAGGTCGAGGACAGCGGAGCGGACGTTCGAGCGACCGGTGCCGATCACACGGAGCGCCTTTCGCCTTGGCGAGTTGCACCGCGATCGAACCGACGGCGCCGGTGGCGCCGTGGATCATGGCGGTCTGGCCGGGACCGAGACGACCGTGATCGAACAGCGCCTGCCACGACGTGAGGCCAGCCTGAGGGAGTGACGCAGCCTGCACGTGGTCGACCGTTGTCGGTGCCAGCGCGATGTCGCGGGCCTCAATGGCGATCAGTTCCGCCGCTGCGCCGTCGCGGTAGCCGTCGATCAACCCGTACACCTCGTCGCCGACGGCAACCCCGGCGGTGCCGTAGCCAAGCTCGACGACGAGCCCAGAGAACTCGTGGCCCGGTATCACCGGTGTGCGGTCGCGCCCGCCGCGGTCGGTGTACAGCGGCCAGAAGATCTCGCTAGCGGTGAAGCCACAGGCGTGCACCTTGACTACAACGTCGCCAATGGCTGGCTTCGGGTCGGGCGCATCCTCGTACACGAGGCCTTCGACGCCGACCGGCGCAGCGATACGGACTGCTTTCATGAGCTACCTCCGAATGCTTCGTTTCTTCGTCAGCACTATGACCCGCAGCCGCACGAGATGTGACCGTTGGTGACCACCGTCACCAACACGACCTCCCCGCGGGACCGGACAGACCGCCCAGCACGCTCCAAACGAATTGCAACCGACTCGGTCTCAGCCGCGCTGAAAGCACCGAACGGCGCGACCGAACAACAGGCTTCTCGGCCCCACGCGGAGCACGTAACGGCATGGCGGTGGGCGCGGACATGACGTCAGGAGGTCGTCTGAGCGCTCGTGTCATGTGGTGTGCATCACCATGAACTCGTCGACGTCGATGAGCCGAAGAATGATCCGGACAGGCGGCGGCATGGCCCGCCGATGAGGGTCGATGAAGCGTCGCGGCTCTGCGAGGTTCACTGTCCGCCCTCGCGTTTCAATGTCGCATTCGCCGGCGGCCTCGACGTTCCTGACCCAGTCGACATCGGGCCCATATGTCATCACGAAGAGATAGGCGTCATCGCGGTGCAAGGCGTTGACCGGCGTTCGGTAGAGACGTCCTGATGATCGTCCTCGGTGCACCACGACGGCGAAGCCAGGCACGTGAGCGGCGAAGGGACGCGTGAGGCGGTTGGTGACTCTCTTGTTAAACGAGGCGACCGCCATCGGGATCGGCATCGCACAACCTTTAGTCGCTCTGGCGGCAGCCAGAGAGCACTGAGCACGATCACACCGAACCAGGCCACAGAACGACGCTCGCCAACGGCGATGTGTCCGCCCCTATCGGCATATCCGCGATTCTCAAAGTCGACGGCGGTCGGTGGTCTGCTCCGGCGAGACGTGGGCGACTTGAACCGTCGTTCTGTACTCCGTCAGCGCGCCAGCAATCGGTGGGTTGCTCGCGATCGCAAGCGCCCTCGACCGGCATTTCGATCGCGGTCGGGACGCCGGCGATCCGCGCGTTATCGGCGTGACGTTCTCGGACACCGGCCGCAAGCGCGCCCGGCCCTCCTACTCCGGCACTTGTTGGGCCGAGAATCTGCGAGGGTGGAGCGAATCCGGGAGCGGTGACACGTCACGAGTGCAAGCCACCTGCCGATCCGACACCGAAAGAGAGCGCCCGCCATGAAACTCGTCGCGTCTGTCGTGATCGTCGCCGCCTTGGCGGGCGCGGCCGTCGTGCCCGCAGCCGATGTCGTCGCCACATGGCCCGTCGAGCGCGCCACCGGCCGACTGCCTGGCGGGAATGTGGGAGTACGACCACTACACCGACGCCGCTCTGTTCTACGACTACGGGCTCGTCGACGTCGACCTCACGGGGGTCATCGCCGAGTTCGGCGACGGCTACTTCCGCTTCACCACCGGTGACGCTTCCACCATTGACGGGCTGTTGGTCGGGATGGCCGGCGGCAGCTCCACCGAGGACGGGCCGGAGCCGCTCGAGCTCGACGCCGCCGGAGCCCTGGTTACCGAGGGCGGGCGTGTCCGGCTGCTGCCGACCCGGCTCAGCGTGAGCGTGGGTGTGCCGGCGGTCTTCGGTCAGGAGTACGCCCAGGTGCTCCTCCCGACCGCCGCGCTCGGCGTCGACTGCTCGGGTGATCAGGCGACGCTGACCACACCGAAGGGCAGCACCCTGTCCCTGACGCGCCGCGCCGACCTGCGGCCGACGCCGCCGCAGCAGACACCGACGCCGCCACCACGCGACCCGGCGCTCGACTGCCTCGCCGGCATCTGGATCGAGACCGACCGCGCGATCCCGGCGGCGGACACGTCGGTGACCGAGCGCGGGGCCCGCTGGTGGTTCGGCGACGGTCTGTTCGGGTTCGCCTACCCGTGGTACGTGGAGGGCACCGTCCACGGGGTGGATCCGCGAGGCACCCTCGGCGGGGCATACGACCAGGGCACCTACGTCGAAGACGGGTCGTCGATCACGCTCGATGGCGGCTGGGGCGAGGGCGGCTGGATCGCCTTCTTCGACGCGTCCGGCGCAGCCCTCGAAGGAGACTTCGCGCAGTTCCGCAACGATGACCACTTCGCCGTCGAGTGCGCCGGGGACGGCGCGACGCTCACGTCCGACGGCGGCACCGCGATCGCGCTGCAGCGCGATCGCACTGGCGTCGGGCCGTACGTCGACGACTACTACGGCCCGAGAGGCGCTATCAACGTCGTCGACAGCACCGACGACCGGATCTTGTCACCGGCTGCGCCCACGGGCAGCCGGTTCCCGAACAGATCCCCGACGGATTGTGGCGCGGCAACATCACCGGCTTTGACGGCGCGACGGTCGCAGACTCGACCGAGCTGCGGTTCGACCTCGTGTGCGTCTACACCGGCAAGGCCCAGAAGGAGCAGCTCGGGCTGTGGCAGTCCGACCATCCGGGCGAGACGCCGACCACGGCGCCCGACGGCCTGGTCGTCAACGACAACCCACGCGAGCGGTCCGTGCCACTCGCAGACGGGTTCGTGCTGATGGCAGCGGAATGGGCTGACGCGTTCACGTTCGACGATGCCACCGAAGAGTTCGTCCTCGGGCGGGCCTGCGTGGTGCCCGACGGCACGCAGCCGCTCGACAGCACGGACCAGGCCGGGGTGACCTCGAGCTGGGTCCAGATCTTGGACGGCGAGGCGCAGTGGGCGGTCGAGCTGTGCACGCCTGCGTCGTGATCCGCAGCTGCGCTCCGCCGGCAGTTGCGCCACCTTGCCGATGTCGTCGGCGACCACCGTGGCGATGACCGGGTAGCCGCCGGTGGTGCCGCAGTCGGCGAGCAGCACGATCGGCTGGCCGTCGGGAGGACCTGGATGGCGCCGGCGACGTGGCCTCGCTCGGCAGGTCGTCACCTCGGCGGGTGGGCGTCCGGAGGAGTTCGGGTGAGGCGGACGCAGAGGCCCGAGCGCTCGGCGGTGACGGTCCACATCGAGGTGAACAGCTGCTCCCGCGAGCGACCCGATTCGGCGATGCTCCGACCTCGGAACATTCGGCGATCCGCGGCGCTGGTCGTCTCGATGACGCCACCTCGGGCTACCCGTGGCCAGGCGCACCGAACGCCGGCGCCGAACGCCGCTGGCTCGGCGGCGGAAGCCCGCAAAGAACGGCACGTAGTTTGGGGCTGCAACGACCGTCGAAGGAAGTCCACGATCGCGAGCGGCCGCCGCCTTGCTCCCCATCCCGGTTAACGCGTACCCGTCTGGCGCGGTTGAGGTGTCATCGCCGCACGCGTAGCGTCGCTCCATGCCCGACCAGACGACGCCGATTGCGGGTCGACGGGCGAGCTTCGTTGATCACGGGGCGCTGAGAGCGCCCAGTGACGGCCACGGTGGTCCCGCGGAGGAGGGCCACGATTGCTTCACCGTGTCGGCGCCCGTTCGGGAACTCGTCGTGGGTGTCCCAGCGCCAAGCAGCCACCATCGCAAGCACGAGTCGCCGACACTCGATCAGGAGCACTCGGTCGAGGTCGGGATAGCGCATGGCGACCTCGTCGGGCACGTGGGCAACGTCGAACTCGACTGGGCCGCCGCAGCATGTCTCGAAGTCGATGAAGACCGGCCCGTTCCTGGCATTGAGAACGTTGCCCTGGTGCGGTTCTCCGTGCAGCAGTTGATCCGCACCACTGCGGAGAGTGATGGTGCGGTGGGCGTCGCGGAGCGTGTGGGCGAGGAGGTCGCGGTCGGAGTCAGCGAGCGACGGAGACGCCTGCCGGTCAAGAACCAATCGCTCAGCTTCGGCGATGCGATCGGTGAAGTGCGGCGCCATAACGTCGAGGTCTCGCATGCCGACGTGGAGTCGGTAAAGAGCGTCCGCGTACGCAGCGGGTGAAGCCCCGGGCGGCGACACGTCTTCGTAGTAGGTCCAGAACGTCACTGCGAAGCCGTCGCGTTCGTGGACCCGCCGCTCCAGCCGTGCGTCGAGACGCGCAACCGGGGCGCCTCGGGCCGTGAGGCCTTCGGCGACCGCGATCTCGAGAGTTCCCACGTGCTGGCCGACGACCGCTACACGGGCGAGAAGGTCGCAGGGCAGGATGCGGACCGCAAGCTTGTTCGAGTTCTGAACGATCTCCGGATGCTCGGCAGATACGCCCGCCTCGCTGGCGAGGGAGATCGCCGCAGCCACGGCGCGGTCCACGAGTGTCGCGTCCATAGCCCGATCCTGGCATCGACGCGAGCTGCAGTGCCCCGTGCCGGCTGGGATCGCCCGCACGTAATCGGCGGTACGTGCCGAGCCCGCCGCCTGGATGCAGATTGAGCCGCCGCAGGTGCCGTCGACACCGAACACACGCCCAGAACCACGCCGACGGTTCGAACAGTATCCCGCCCCTAACGAAAACCTCTTTGTTGTCAATTCCCGTTCTCGGCCGTGTTGGGGCGCGCGGGAGTGTCACCGGTCGACTCACTCGGCCGGTGGTCCTAGGGTGTGGTTCAAGGTCCGGGTGGTGACTTCGCCGAAGCGCCGGTGTTCAGGTTTGAGCCGGCCACGCAGGCGTCAGAGTCGTCCTGGATTGTCCTGCCCGGGCCCCTGTGTCAGTGAGCGTGCGACGCGACGGGCGTCGGCGACGAGTTGTCGCCAGACGACGTCGCTGAGGCGGCGCTTCAACGCGCGGACGCTTCGCGTGGGGTCTTGCCCTCGGCGAGCTTGCGTTCGTAGTAGCGGCGGCCGGGGCTGTGCGTGGTTGCGGATCTGGGTGATCGCGGCGATGTGCAGGGCGTGGTTCAGTCGCCGGTTGCCGCGCCGTGACAGCCGGTGGGTGACGCGGCCGCCGGAGGAGAACTCGACCGGGGCGGTGCCGGTGTAGGCGGCGTAGCGGCTGGCGGTGGTGAACCGGGTCGGGTCGCCGCTGTAGCCGATGAGCATGCAGGCGACGATCGGGCCGACCCCGAAGATCTCGGTCAGCGTCGTCTGTGACGCCGCCACGGCGGTGGTGATCCGTGCCCTGGAGTCGCCCATGACGACGTCGAGGTGGTCGATCTCGTCGACGAGCTCGACCGCCTGGCGGTGCCGCTCGACGGCGGCCACGTCGTCCGGCTCGATCCCATCGAGCAGTGATCGTGCCTGGTTGACGACCACTTCCTTGTCGATCCCGCCGGGCACCAGCTCGGCAACGAGGGCGTGCAGCCGGCAGCACAACTTGTTCCGCCAGCGGGCCAGATCGTTGTGATGCTTGACCAGCAGCCGACACACCGTGATGTGGTCGGCCGGTCGCACCACCGCCAGCGACGGCGCCCGCAGCGCGGCGACAGCGACCGAGTGGGCGTCGTTCGCATCGGTCTTGGTGGACTGCCCGGTGCCCAGAACCCGCACCCGTGACGCCAACGTCGCCGGCACGTTGAGCACCGTCTCGCCGGCAGCAACGAGCTGCTGGGACAACAGATAGCCCATCCCGCCGGCAGACTCCACCGCCCACGTCCGCGGCTCGACACCGTCGGCCCACTCAGCAGCTGCTCGAGCTGGCGGCGCCCGACCGCACCGTGATCCGTCTCAACTCGTGCTCGGCCCGATCGAGCATCGTCGCCGTGTGCGACCCCTTGTGCGGGTCGACACCGATCATCACATCCATCACTGGGTCCTCCTGTCTGTCGGTTGGGACCGCGGCGAGCACCCCTGATTCGAAGGACCAGCACGTCCCTCTTGTGAGCCACACCACGGTGAGACCCCGACAGGCCGACACCTCGTTAGTCAGCCAGACGATGATCGGCAGGCATTTCGAGAGCGAACCTGCCGGAGCCTCTCGACGCTACGAGAACCCTCGCCACGCCTACCAACCACACAATCAGGCATCTCGTTGCGTGTGCAACCATCTGCTCTCCGGTGGTCGGGCGGCATCGCGGGCGACACGGCCGTGATCGACGTAATGACCGAGTTTCGTGGCGTCTGGAACGACAAGGCCAAGCGCGAGTTCGGCTGGCAGCTGTGCTACCCGAGCTGGCGATGAGGCTGGGTCGAGGGGCGCCGCTGACAGGGTTGGCGCTGCTCTCGCCTACCGGTGTTCGAGCTGCCGCTGCAGGTAGTCCAGCTTGTCCGGATTGAGGATGGCGTCGATCTCGTAGATCTTGCCGTCACGTACGTCGATGGCGAGGAGCAGGTGCTGACGGCCAATCCACAGGCGCGCCGCGGTTCGTCCGTTGACGTTGACCTTGTCAATGTCGCGCACCGGATGGTGGCGGCGCAGGGCGGCATAGAAGTTTAAGACGTGCTCGGCACCCATGATCGGTTTCCGGGCGGCCCGCACCCTGCCACCGCCGTCGCTGTACGCGACGACGTCGGCGGCGAGGAGCTCTTGCACCTCGGCGAGGTCGCCGTTCTCGAGGGCGGTGAGGAACCGGTCGAGCGATCGGTCGTGCACCGCCGGGCTCGACGACTCGGCGTCACGCTGGATGCGGGCGCGGGCGCGGCGGAGGTGCTGGCGGGCAGCGCTCTCGGTCATGTCGAGAATGTCGCCGATTTCGGCATGGGGCATCTCGAACGCCTCGTGGAGCACGAGCACCGCCCGCTCCGGCGGCGACAGCGTCTCCATCATGCGCAGAGTGGCGAGCGATACCGCCTCACGCCGTTCGACCGTGTCCAGCGGCCCGAGCGGCGAGGGTGCCGTGAGCACCGGCTCGGGCAACCACTCGCCGACGTAGCGCTCACGCGTTGCCCGCGCCGAGCGCAACTGGTCGATCGCCAGCCGTGTCACGATCGTGGTCAGGTACGCCAGCGGTTCGTGGACCTGGGCCCGGTCGACGCGCAGCCAGCGGACCATGGCCTCCGCGACCACATCCTCGGCGTCCCACGCACTGCCGAGCATGCGGTAGGCGATCGACAGCAGTCGCGGCCGGAACTCGCTGAACTCTCGGGACAGCTCGTCAGTTGTGGGCATGACGGTCGTGTTGGGACGCGAGTCGGTCGCCCGCGTAGACGTCGTCAAGTCAAGCATGTCGCGTCACCCCGCTGGGGCGCCTGATTCTCGCGCCATGCGGCGACGACGACTGGCCAGCCGTCTCGGGCGCTACGGGAGGCGGGGCGCCAGCCGCTGGCGGCCGTGAACCGCTTGTTCGAGACCCGCTGCGACCGCAACAGCATCGAGAACTCGGGTGCCAGTTCGACGTCGAGGGACGACACCGGCGGTGCCGGCACGCCGAGGGCATCGGCGAGCGCGCCGACATAGCCGCCACGCGATAGGGGCAGGTCGTCGATGACGTTGTAGACACCGCTCGCGACGCCGAGCGCGGCGACGATGGCCGACGCCGCGTCGTCGGTCGTGATCGAGCTCCGGTACGCGGACGGCGGGCCGAGCTCGGCGGGCCGGCCGGCTCTCACCGCCTCCATCGCGTGGACGCTATGCACGCTGTCGAACCCGTAGAACTGCCCGAAGCGCAGAGCCACGCCCGCCCCTTTATGCGCGGCAAACCGCTCGGCCTCGGTCTCGGCTTCGAGCGCCGAATCGGTGATGTTGGTCGGCGCGACGGGCCACGACTCGTCCAGCACACGGTCGCCACCGTCGGCGTACAGCAAGGCGATCGACTCCTGCACGTAACGGACCGCCCCAGCGGCGATGGCGCCGTCGACCAAGTGGTGTGACGCCTCGCGCCGAATGCGGTGGTTGGTCGCCCACGCCGTCGTGTCGCTCGCCGCCTCGCCGGTCGGGATCGCCGTCGCCAGGTTGACAACGGCCCCGTGACCGGCCACGGCAGCCACCACGGCATCGTGGTCGAACAGGTCCACCTCGATCGGCCGGACGCCCGCAGCGACCAACCCGGCGCGCTGCTGCGGGCTGCGGGCAACTCCCGACACCTCGAACCCGGCGGCGACCATCCGCACGACGGCTCGACGACCGACCACACCAGTCGCCCCAGCAACGAAGACCTTCATCGACGACTCCCTTCCTCGGCTCGACGTGACCATGACGAGCGACTGACATCCGACGTGACAGTCCCCACTGTGAACGAGGTCACCACCGCAACCCGTCACGCCAGCCCGGCCCCACCCGTCACTTCAGCATGGCCACCAACAACGTCACGCCGTGAGGGTCGACCTGCGACCCCCGACGTTCAGGGGAGCGAACGTGATCGGCCACCACGTGCCGGTGCCGGCCATTCAGGAACACGGAGGACACCATCATGAATCTCACGCTGTGGATCATCACCGGCCTGCTGGCCGTCGTCGCCCTGACCGGCGGCATCAGCAAGACGTTCGTGCCCAAGGAAAAGTTGGCGCATGTCTCCGGCGGAGGATGGACCAATGACCACTCGGCCGGCTTCGTCAAAACCCTCGGGGCCCTCGAGCTGCTGGCCGCGGCCGGCCTCATCCTGCCCGCCGTGGTCGACGCGGCGCCCGTCCTCGTCCCCATCACTGCCGTCTGCTGGGTGGTGCTCATGGTCGGCGCGATGATCACCCACTACCGCCGTGGCGAGCACAGATTTGTCGTGCTCAACCTCGTCTACCTCGCGTCGCGATACTCATCGCGTGCGGCCGGTTCGGCCCGCAGTCCTTCAGCTGAACACCAACAGCACGGCGATGCACCCGAACACAGTCGGTGCCGGTCGGTTTGGTCACGAAGCCTCGACCCGACGGTGGTGCGATCCGTGACCAAACCGAGACAAACCCGCTACGCCACCCCCGGTCGGTTCCTCCACTACGGACACCGAACAACGCGACCGAACGACGCCCGACCCCGCCCATCGACCCATCCAAATCGGCATCACCATACGCGACCAGAGGTACCACGGGGGTCCCACGACGGGCCCGTTCCACCCACAGCAACGAGCACACACCCGGTCAGTCTGGCGTGCCTCGTGCGCCACGACGTCAGCTCGTGCTCGCTCGCAAGCCCGGTCGATGAGGTTCGCTGCGAGGGAGTCTGAAGCACCGCGTGTGCCACTCGATGCCAGCGTCGAAGTGGGGGACCCGAATGCAGCATGCTCTCCAGGAGTTCTCCATCCCGACTCCAAGCGATCCACGTCAACGAGGTTCATCATCGATGCCATGACGTTGACGAATGACGCCCCGGCACAAGACCACACGATGGAAGCGGCCAAGGACCTGTGCGTCCGGTCGATGCAGATCATGGCCGACGGAGCGCTCGACGAGTTCGAGGAGCTCGTCCACCCCGAGGCATACAACCGGGAGTCCAAAGACGAGCCGCCCGCAGCGCGCGGACGAGGCCCGGAGGCGTTCTACGCCACGGCGCTGTGGTTGCGCAGCGCATTCGACGAGTTGGCTTTCGAGGTCCATGACGTCGTCGCCGCGGGCGACCTCGTCGTCATCCACAACACAATGTCGGGTCGGCACACCGGCGTGTTCACGATCTATGGTCCGAATGGCGAGATCACCCAGGCCATGCCGCCCACCGGCAAACGGTTTGCCACGACACAGACGCATTGGATGCGGGTCAAGGACCGCAAGGTGATCGAGCACTGGGCCAACCGCGACGACCAGGGCACGGCCATGCAACTGGGGTGGGTCCCGCCGTCGCCGTGGTACCTCCTGAAGATGGCGCTCGCCACCCGCCGAGCGCGCAGGCGCTCGGCTGCCACGCAAGCGACCTCGCCCGGGTAGCCCGCGGCCGATCGATCACCCTCCGTACGGGGCGTGCCCATGTTTGCGTCAACGCCCCAGCCGACAGGCATCTCGACATGCTCGATGCCACCAACCAGTCAGACCGGAATCGTCGAGCCGCTGACCGTAGCCACCACCCACCACGAAACGGTGGCGGACCCCAATCGCGCGGCCACCTCCATACTCACTGGCATCACCGTGGCGCGTCCACGAGCCGGCGAGAGCAGGTCAGGTCCACTCGAGCAGCGGCCCTCCGCCTGGGCCGGGCAGATCATTGGTGACATACGATCGCCATCGTGGGGTCGGCTGTCTCGGTGCGAGTCCTCGTCACCGGGGCCGCGGGCATGCTCGGCCAGAAGCTGGTCGCCGCGTTGGTGCGTGCGGGCGCGCTCGGAGAGCGAGCGATCTCGCACCTCGTGCTGGTCGACGTCGTCGAGCCGGCCGTGCCCACCGCGGTATTCACCGTCGAGGGTCGACGCGGCGACCTCGCCGAGCCCGGCATCACCTCCTCGCTCGTGGCGTGCCGCCCCGATGTCGTGTTCCATCTCGCCGCGGTCGTGTCCGGGGAGGCCGAAGCCGACGTCGACAAGGGCTACCGCATCAATCTCGACGGCACGCGGCTGCTGCTCGACGCGCTGTGCGCCAAGCAGAACGGCGAGTACGTGCCGCGTGTCGTGGTCGCCTCGTCGATCGCGGTCTTTGGCGCACCGTTCCCCGACGTGATCGGCGACGACGAACAGCTCACCCCTTTGACGAGCTACGGCACCCAGAAGGCGATCGCCGAGCTGCTGCTGGCCGACTACTCACGCCGCGGTTTCGTCGACGGGATCGCGCTGCGGCTACCGACCATCTGCGTCCGCCCGGGAGCACCGAACCGGGCCGCCTCGGGGTTCTTCTCGAGCATCATCCGCGAGCCGCTCAACGGCCGCGAGGCGGTGCTGCCGGTGTCCGACGACGTTCGCCACTGGTTCGCCTCGCCGCGCGCCGCCACCGGCTTCTTCCTCCATGCGGCGACGCTCGACACCGGCGCCCTCGGCCACAGGCGCGCACTCACGATGCCGGGCGTGTCGACGACCGTCGCCGAGCAACTGGCCTCGCTGCGACGCTTCGGCGGCGCCGATGCCGAACGCCTCGTCCGTCGCCAACGGGATGAGACGATCGCCCGCATGGTCGCCGGCTGGCCTGCGGCATTCGACACCCGCCGAGCGTCGACCCTGGGCTTCGTCACCGAGCGCACCTTCGACGACATCGTGCGCGTCTACATCGACGACGAGCTCGACGGCCGCCTCCCGGAGCCAGCGGGATGACCGCGATCGCAGTCGTCACAGGGGCCGGCAGCGGTATCGGCCGAGCCGCCGCGGTGGCACTCGCCGACGCGGGGTTCACCGTCGTCGCCGTCGGCCGCCGCCGCGGCCCGTTGGAGGAGACCGCCGGCCAGGCAGGGCGCGGCGCGGTCGCCATCGTCGGCGACGTCACCGATCCGGCGTCGGTCGACGCGCTGTTCGACGAGGTCGCCGACCGCTTCGGCCGCCTCGACCTGTTGTTCAACAACGCCGGCGTCGGCGCCCCCGGTGTGCCGCTCGAGGAGCTCACCGTCGAGCAGTGGCGCACCGTCGTCGACACGACTCTCACCGGGGCGTTCCTGTGCACCCAGCACGCCTTCCGCCTCATGAAGCGGCAATCGCCGCGCGGCGGGCGGATCATCAACAACGGCTCGATTTCGGCGAGCGTCCCCCGCCCCAACTCGGCGCCCTACACCGCCGCCAAACACGCGATCACCGGCCTCACCAAATCGACGTCACTCGACGGCAGGGCCTACGACATCGCCTGCGGCCAGATCGACATCGGCAACGCCGCCACCGAGATGACCGCGGCGATGCACACCACCGGCGTGCCACAGGCCGACGGACGCATCGACCTGGAGCCGACGTTCGACGTCGCCGACGTCGCCCGCGCCATCGTGTTCATGGCGACACTCCCCCTCGACGCCAACGTCCAGTTCATGACGGTGATGGCGACCAAGATGCCCTACATCGGCCGCGGCTGACGACGTCGGTCACCTACCCGCCGACTCGGCGCCAACTACATGCTCAGCCAACGATCCGAACCCCGCGCCAGAAACACACGACCGAACGACGGTGGCTCGGCCGGCGAGACGCGCAAGGTACGGCATGTCTTTGCGCGTGCAACAAGTAGTCAGCGCTCTACGCAGGTCCGCCGCGGTGCTGCCGCAAGTCCTGCGAGTCACGATGATGTTCCGCTACGAAACCGACGGCTGGAAGATCATCCACCGGCACGCCGACATGATGGTCGATCTGCAACTTCCAACGGCCTAAGTGTTCGGCGCCACATCGCCAACCTTCATCAACCCGCCGTGGCCGGCGCTCGACGTGCGCTGAGTTCGGCACGCTTCCATTCGGCAGCAGCTACGCGTGTGCCGTTCGCTGATTTGCGTGCAGGAAGAACTGGCGGCACCCGCCCTGAACGCCGCGCCCGAACGTTCGCACCGAACGACGCCGGAACCGCGTTGACGGGCCCGCCAGATCGGCATCTCCGCGGCTGTCAAACCGTCGTCGCGAGAGACGTACGTGCGTCGGCGACGCGAATTGGAACCGTAGATCTGGGGTCGGCGAACGGTCGGTCAGGAGTTGGTCGTGTCGGGCGTGCCGTTCACGATCTGTAGGCCTCGGGCGAGGAAGTCGTCCATGTGGCAGCGCGCGGCGAGGGCGACGAGGGCGCGTCCGGCCTCGTTGGCTCGGGTCTGCTGGCCGGCGGCGGCGCTGATGGTGGCTTCGGTGTCGAGGATCGCGGCATGCATGGCGACGTAGGTGTCCGTTTCCCGCAGGCATCGTCTGCGGGATTGGTCGATCCACTCGAGCGCTTTGTCGTGCTCGCCGACGGCGGCGTGGGTGAGGCAGATTGCGCGTGCTGTTGCACCTTCCCAGCAAGGGTCGCCGAGGGTGCAGCTGAGGGCGAAGGCGTCGTCGAGGTCATGGCGCAGAGCGAGCGGGTCGGCCCCGGCGGCGAGGTTGATCTCCGCACTCATGGCCAGCGGCCAGGGCCGGAACGACACCCATCTGGTGTCGGCCACGAGGGCGAGGGATCGCTGCACCCAGTCCGCCGCCCGATCGAGGTCGCCGACTCGCAGCTGCGCCCATGACCCGAGCCCGAGCGACCAGGCGAGGCGTCGGTGGTTCGGGCCTGCTTCGGCCCGTTCGATGGCTGCGCCGTATTCGGCGAGCGCTTCGTTGTGCCGACCCCAGTCGGCGAGGTTGAAGGCATGCACGCTGCCGATCCCGGCGAGCAGCTGGTCGTCGTCACCGGCCAGCTGCCGGGCGGCTTGCAGATGGATGTCGGCGGACGGCCGGCGTCCTGCGAGTGCGTCGACGTATCCGAGCTCGCGATGGGCGTCGGCGGCCAGGCGGTGGTCGCCGTGCGACGCGGCCAGGTCGGCGCTGTGCTGCAGGAGGACCGCGCCCTCGTCGTCGTGGCTGCGCACGGCATGCACCAGTGCCGCACCGAGCTCGAACAGGCAGACGGCCTCGAGATGTTCGTCGCCCGCCTTTCCCGCTCCGTCGGCGGCCCGGCGCAGGCACTCCAGCCCGGCGTCGACCGTGCCGGCGGCCAAGGCGGCGCGGCCTGACTCGAGCAGCGATGCGGCCACGGCCCGGGGCGGAACGCCGGGCGGGGCATCGGCGAGCCGCCGGCGGCCGGCGCTGCGCAGCGCCGCTGTCGGCTCGATCCCGAGCTCGCGTCGGAACAGCGCCTCGGTGTCGTCGACGTGCTCGAGTGCCGCCTCGTACCGACCGGCGGCGACGAGGCTCTTGACGAGCAGGACGTGGGTGCCTTCGTCGAACACGGCGCGCCGCACACCGAGCTCGGCGAGCGGCAGCGCCCGTGCCGTCGCGCCGGCCGACAGGCTGCCAAGCACCTCGGCGCGTACGAGGGCGTCGATGAGGCCGGCGACGCGCTGACGGGACACCAGCAGCCACGTGTCCATCTCCGGGCTGCACCGCGGGTCGATGCCCTCGAGCAGGTCACCGGCCCGTTCGAGGTCGAACGTGCCCGCCTCGACGTCGGACACGTCGAGACGGGTGGCGGCCGGGAGACCGGCCACGACCGGGTCACCGACGAGCACGTCGGCCGAGCCGAGCGCCCGGCGGAGCCCGGCGAGACACCAGCGGAGCGCGCCGAGCGGGTCGTCTGCCGACGGGAACAGCTCGGCGCTGAGCTGGCGTCGGCTCAGTGGGCGTTCGGCCAGCAGAATGCGGGCCAGCAGGGCCCATGACTGGTGGCCGCGCACCGGCCGCAGCTCACCATCGTCGGCCAGGATCGCCGGCTTGCCGATCAGTCGGATATCCACGCCGCCCGCTCCTCGCCGTTCCTCGTCGACCAGTCGTGCGCAGGCTGATCCGGGATCGTGTGACGGACCGTGTGACCGGCGAATTGGCTGCGATCGTCCGTCACACGGTCACCCACCCGACGTTGCTCGACGATGGCGACGGCGTCAACAACGGCGCCCATGACAAGGAGCACCTCATGCCCAAGTATCTCATCGAGCGCGATCTCCCCGGGCTCGGCACGATGTCGTCGGACGAGATGGCGGCCACGGCGTGCGCGTCGAACGACGTTCTCGCCCGGATGGCGCCGCACGTCCAGTGGCTGCACAGCCATGTGACCGCCGACAAGATGTACTGCGTCTACATCGCCGACGACGCGGACGCCGTGCGCGAGCACGCCAGGCGTGGCGGGTTCCCGGCCGATGTCGTCAATCGGATCACTCAGACGATCGACCCGACGACGGCCGAGGCGGCCTGACATGCTTTCCTTCACATCCCGATGGCGCCGCTGCAGTCTCGCCGGGGTCGCGATCGCCGCCGCCGTGACACTCGGGGCGTGCACGGACGGCTACGGCACGGCGGCCCCGGCCACCCAGCCTCCCACCACCAGCCCCGCCGAGCACCCGACGACCCACGACATGCGTCCGGCCGACCGCGCCGCGGCACAGCTCGCGACGGCGGCTTTCCAGGACGTCGACGCCGCCGAGGCAGCCGGTTACGTCAGCTCCCTCGACACGCTGGGCTGCTTCCAGGACCCGGCGCACGGCGGCATGGGCGTCCACTACATCGACGAGTCTCTGCTCGACGCCACGGTCGACATCGCCCGCCCCGAAGCCCTCGTCTACGAGCTCGACGGCAACGGCGCGATCACCGGCCTCGTCGCCCACGAGTACATCGTCCCCGTCGACGCCTGGACCGCGACGAGCCCACCGAACCTCGTCGGCGTCGACTTCCACCGCCACCCCACGCTTCCTCTCTGGGTCCTGCACACCTGGATCTGGAAGGACAACGCCGACGGAGTGTTCGCCGACTGGAACCCGGCCGTCCGCCAGTGCCCCGCCGGCGTCCCGATCTTCGGCATCGACCTGCCGGCATGACCCTCCAGCGGCCCGGAACTCGGCTTCCCGAAGGCAGAGTTCTGGGTCGCGCAGCGGGAGACCAGCATCGGAGAAGACCAGCGCCTACCGGGTCAGTTCACCACTGTTCACGCTGACCTTCGCGGCGAACAACGTCTTTGGGGCCGAGCCGGGCGTGGCGCAGGCGGTGTCCGAGGGATACGGCTTCATCATCGCCCCACCACCCCCGGGCGAGTATGAGATCGCCTGGTCAGTTCTCAGCGTCGGGGCGCCGGAGCCGTTCGCCATCACGGTCAACCTCGTCGTCGAAGCACCCCAGGTGATCGAGCCACCGACAACCTGAGGCGGCCCGTGCCAGATCTGCCGATCGGTCGGCTGGTTCGCTCCAGGGACTGCAGTTCCGATGCAATCGAGAGTGCCGCCCCGAATACGCGCACCGAACGCAACCGGGTTCGCGCTCGCGGGCGCGCCAGAACGGCATGGACATGTGCGCCGTGTCGGGCCCGCCGCGCTGGTGTGGACGGAGAGCCGCGGCACAATTGGCGTCGCTTCGCATGCCGCCACCGTCGGGACATCGGCGCGCCCGCTCCGACGAGGACGATCGTGGTTGGTCTCGATGCACGGGCGACGTGGGCCACTGCGCGGCGCCTCCGTTGACGGTGACCATTGTCTCTCCGCCGTGTGGGATGTTCACCGATCGAGTGACCACCTGTGTGGTCGTGCCGACGTCGCGCGGACAGGGTCGAGCGCGGGACGAATTCTGCCGCATAGGCGACCGAGCGATGACTAGTCCGCCATTTCATCGATGCTGAACTGGCCGGTGCGTAGATCGACTCGCAGCGTGCACGATGTGTCGATGCCGCGCCAGTGCATATGAAGGGTGTTGGCGTTCGCATTCTCAACGTGCAAGCTGCCGTCGAACGCGGGGTGGGTGTTGCGCAGGCGGACGAGCTCGATTAGCCGCTTGACGACGGGACGGTGTAGGGCGTGGTGCAGCTCGTCCGTTGTGTAGTCGTGGCGGTTGATGGCGCGTCCTTCGCCGGTCGCCTCGACCGTGGCGAGATCGTTTTCGCCGGCGAGCAGCCCGACGTAGTAGATCTGCGGGACCCCGCGGGCGAACAGCTGGATGGCGCGGGCAGCAAGATAGAGGTCGTCGTCGCCGTCGAGCGCCGAGTAGTACGTGCAGTTGAGTTGGTGGACGTCGAGTTCGGTCGGGTCGACGGGCGACAGGATGTGGTTCAGATTGCCTCCTCGGGTGACGGTGCGCTCGGCGAGATCGCGGAGCGCTGCGGGTTCGAGGAGTCCGTCGAGGTCGGGTCGCACCGGGATCCCGTCGTGGCAATCGAGAATGGTGAACTGCTTGGCAGGAGCACCAGCGAGGTGCTCGGCGAGCCGATTCGCCTTTCCTGTGTAGAGGGCATTGAGAACCATGCCCGGAAGGCCGAAGTCGTAGGTCCAATACCCGTGAGCTGAAAGCCGTCGATGTGTCGAGTAGTGGTCGTGCACTTCCGGCAGGAGGGTGAGCTTGAACGTGTCAGCGACACCGGTGATCCATTCGAGAAACTCGAAGATCTCCGGCTCGACCATGAAGCAACTCGTCCCGGCCTTCTTGGTGACGTAGCCGACAGCGTCGAGGCGAACGATGCGCACGCCGTGGCTGGCGAGGACTCGCAACCACTCGGAGATCAGGGCGCGGGTCGCCGGCGCTGTCACGTCGAGGTCGATCTGTTCGGACCAGTCGGCGGTGCCGAACGATGTCCACACCCGCTCGGTTTCGCCGGTTCACCGATGGTGACTGTGGAGAGGGGCGAGTCGGGCTTGCGCAGGAAGATCCTGGCGATGTCGGCGGCGGGTGGATCTCCGTCGGGCCAGACCTTGTCGACGGTGATGAACAGGTCGGCTTGGGGTGAGTGCCGACCGCGGCGTTGGAAGTCCTGGAACTCGGCGCTCTGCCTCGACAGGTGGTTGATCATCACGTCCAGGAGGACGTCGTGGGACTCAGCGATGCGCTCGATGTCGTGCCACGTTCCGAACCGTGGGTCGATCTCGCGGTAGGTGAGCGGGGCGAAGCCGCGGTCGGCCGATGACGGGAATGGCGGCAAGATGTGCACTCCGTGGAACAAGCCGGACAGCGGTCCTGTGAGGTGTGCCCCGAGGGTGGCCAGATCGCCGCCCAGCGAATCCGGATAGGTGAGCAGTTGCGGACGAGAGGCGATGCTCATCGGCTATCCCTTCACCGAGCCCTGGAGCAGGGCGGCGACGATGTGGCGCTGGAAGAGCAGGAACACCACGAGCGTCGGCAACAGGATGATGATCGTGCCCGCGCAGAGCAGCGGAATGTCCGTCGCATAGTGGCCCTGAAACGCGCCGAGTGCGCCGGCCATCGTGCGTTGTGCGGGGTCCTCGACGAGGACGAGCGCGAGGAGGAACTGGTTCCACGTCCAGATCGACATGAGGATGCCGAGCGAAGCGATGGGGGCGCGGGCGAGCGGGACGTGGATCCGCCAGAACAGGTTCCACGTTCCGGCGCCGTCGACTTCAGCTGCTTCGGAGAGTTCCGTCGGCATGGCAGCGAAGTGGGCACGCATCCAGAACACGGCGAACGGCATGAATAGGCCGATCAACGGGAGTGAGATGGCCAGCCGGGTGTTGAGGATGCCGAGGTCGCGAGCGAGGAAGTAGAGCGGGGTGATGATCCCTTCGAACGGCAGTGTCAACCCGAACACGAACAGCAGGAGCAGCCAGCGGGCGCCAGGTATGCGCAGCAACCCGATGCCGAATCCGGCCATCGTCGAGATGGCCAGCGAGATCGGCACGACCGTGAGCACGATGAGCATGCTCGACTTCATCAACGTCGTCACGTTGGCGACGTCGAACGCCTCGACGAAGTTGTCCCACTGCGGGTCGGCCGGCCATTCCAGGCCACTCGGCAGCGAGCCCGACGGCTGCAGCGCGGTGGTGACGATGCTGATGAACGGGAGGACGGTGAACGCCATCATCGCCAGCAGGAACACACGGCCGGCGTAGACCTCGCCACGGGAGGCGTTCATCGCGAGCCTTGCCGCGTGAGTCGCTGCATCGGGATGACGACAACGAGAACGAGGAGCATGACCATGACTGCGAGCGCCGACGCCAGGCCGACCTGGCGCTCGAGGAAGGCGAGGATGTAGATCTGGATGCCCGGGACTGCCGTGGCGTTGCCCGGCCCGCCGCCCGTCGACACGTAGACAATGTCGAAGGCCGCGAGGGCAGCGATCACCGTGACGGTGAGGCAGACGCCGAGCTCGTAGCGCACACCGGGCAGGGTGACGGCGCGCAGCTCAGCAAGCCATCCCGCCCCGTCGAGCCGGGCGGCCTCGTACAGGGACGTGTCGATCTTGCCCATGCCGGTCAGCAGGAGCACGGTGCAGAACCCCAACAGCACCCAGACACCGATCATGCCGACGGCGGGCAGCGCCCAGTCGAAGTCCCCGAGCCAGGCACGGGTGATTCCGTCGAGACGGAGTGCCTCGAGGGTCTGGTTGACCAGCCCGGACAGCGACAGCAGCCAGCCCCAGATGATCCCCGCGGCGACGAGGGGGATCACCTGGGGGAGGAACAGGATCGTCCTCGCCGCGGTCCCCATTCGGCCCTTGACGACACGGTGGATCACGCTGGCGGCGATCAGCCCGAGGGTCACAGGGATCAGGCTGAAGAAGACGACGAGCTTCAACGAGTTGAAGATTGACCCGAGCAGGTCGGGATCATCGATGACTGCGCGGTAGTTCGCCAGGCCAACCCACGTCCGTGGGCCGATGCCGTCCCAGCGGTACAGCGAATAACGGATCGTCTGCGTCAGCGGTTGCAGGACGAACACTGCGTACATCGCCAGTGCTGGCAGCACGAACAACCACCCGGCGACGACTCGCCGCCGGCCGCCGATACGGCGCACGCTCGACGACCGTGACGCGCCACCGCGGGATTCGCGGTCGCGGCGCGTCACGGTCGGTTCTCTCGGCACCGGTGGTGAGCTGGCGTGATCGGGAGGCTACGCCTGCTCTGCCAGCTGCCGTTCGTACTCGGCCTGCACCGCTTCGAGCAGTCCGGCGGCATCCTGTCGGCCACCCAGCATCTCCTGCAGCTCGGGCGTCCAACCCTGAGCGAAGATCGCACCCGTGGCGTTGGCGATGAAGTCCATCGCCCCGTTGTCCTCGGCGACGAGCTGGTCCGGCCGCCAACGTCTCGTTGGTCACCGAACCCTCCTCGACGGGCGGGATCGCCAGGTCGGTCGGACCGCCGGGGTTCGAGCCGCCGACGTCGACGTTGATCTGACGGGCTGCCTCGTTGGTGGCGACCCAGTCGAAGAAGAACGCCGCGCAGTCGGCATGTTCGGCGTTGGCGGCGATGCCATAGGTCAGCGGTGCCGACATCGCTGCGACGGGTGCGTCGGCTTCGAGGGGTGGGAACAGGAAGAAGCCGACGTTGCCGGCCATCTCGCCGTTGTACACCGAGTTCTCCCAGTCGCCGTTGAAGATGAACAGGCCTTCGCCGCCGCGGAAGCGAGCGTTGGCGTCGGTGTACTGAATGGCATTGGCGTCCTCGGGGAAGTAGCCCGCTTCGATCCATCGCTGGAGGTGCTCGGCGGCCTCGAGGTTGCTCGGCGTGTTGATCGTCGCGTCCGGCTTCTGGAAGATCCACTCGTTGATCGGCTCGGGCGGGCCATAGGCCGCCATCAACTGCTGGAGTGGGAATGCCAGACCACCTCCGCTTTGCGAGGCGTTCCACACCATGACCGGCAGGAGGTCCGCCTCGGCGGCGGCGGCGAGTAGCTCGTCGAACTCGGCGACCGTCGCCGGCGCCTCGGTCATGCCGATCTGGTCGGCCAGTTCCCGGTTGTAGAAGACGCCGGTGAGTGAGTAGTTCAGCCCCATCGCGTACAGCGACCCCGACCCGCGTGTGCCGTCCTCGGCCACCCGGTTTTGGGCGAGCTGGGCAGCCGGCCACTCGTCCCAGCCGAAGGCCGTGGCATAGTCGTCGAGGTTGAGCAACAGGCCGTCGTTGACGAGCGACACCATCGTCGGCAAACGGATCAGGTCCGGCGGATTGTCGCCCGACAGTAGGCGCGGGGTCGCATTCATCAGGTTGGTGAACTGGTCCTGGCTGATGTCCCAGGTCACGTTGGGGAACTGTCGGGTGAACTCCTCCGACAGGGTAAAGGGCAGGTCGAAGCCCGTCTCGAAGTAGGCCCGCAGCTCCACCGGCTCCGTGCCACATCCCGGCACTTCCGAGCTCTGCTCCGTGCCGGGAGGGGTGGTCGACGTGGCGTTCGCGCTGGCGCTTGCGCCGATGGCGACGGCGAGGATCGCCATCGCACCCACGAACCTTCGCCGATGGCGACCACCCGTCAATGTTCCCCGTTGATTGCCAATCATGACGTTTCCTCCTTGTGGTGAGAGATTGGGCGCCGCGATCGCGTGCTGGTGCGCTTCGGCGGCGCCGTCGTCGAGCGGACAACGAGCGCAGGTGGCAGCTCGACAACCGGGGCGATATCGGAGCGGTTCGCCATCTCGCGGAGCAACAGCTCGGCGCCGCGGCGGCCGGACTCGATGAGACGTTGACGAATCGTCGTCAACCCGACATAGTCCGCCGACTCGATGTCGTCGTAGCCGATCACCGACAGGTCCTCTGGAACGTTGAAACCGGCTTCGTGGGCGGCGGCGATTACGCCGAGGGCCTGGGTGTCGCTCGACGCGAAGATCGCTGTCGGCCGGTCGGCGGCGCGCAGCATCCGCAGCGCCAGGTCGCGCGCCTCGTAGCGCCCGTGCTCGCCGTGACCCACCCACTTGTCTGGCAGCTCAATGTCGGCGGCTTCGAGCTCGCGCACCATGCCGGCCTTGCGGTCGCGGCTCGACGTGAACCCGAACGGGTCATCGGTGGCGTCGCTGATCAGTCCGATCCGGCGGTGGCCGAGGTCGAGCAGATGGCGCACCGCGAGCGCGCCGCCCTGGACGTCGTCGCCGACGACCCGCGGCATCGCCGAGACGGCGGGGACGTGGACATCGACGAAGACCATCGGAACCGCCGACTGCTCAAGGACCGACCCCGCATCGGGCGGGGGCGGCAATGACACGACGAGCAGCCCGTCGTGGCGATGGGGATCGACGAGGGTCTGCAAGAAGTGGTCGCGCTTCTGGACCGACTCGACGTTGTAAACGATCAGGTCCAGCTCGCCGTCAGCGAACACCTCGTCGATACCGCGTAGACGCTCCACCGCCTGCGCACGGGTGAGATAGGACACAATGGCGCCGACCGTCATCGTCTTCCCGAGGCTCAACCGACGCGCCGCAGGACTCGGCGTGAACGCCAGCTCTTCCGACACAGCGAGAATCCGCTCGCGCGTCTGCTCGCTCACAATCTGCATCCCATTCATCGCCCGCGACGCCGTCGCAACGCTGACACCAGCCCGCCGGGCGACGTCCCGGATCGTCACGGCCTTCTTCACTGATCCCCCTGTAACCGGTTACATGCAACCGGTTACAGAGCAACTTAGCAGGCGGGTCAAGACCCGAGGCGGGCGGAGGCCCGGGATCGATCCGCAGTACGGAGGTCGTCGCGCGAGAGCCACGGACGAGATGATCACTTAGCGGCAGGGATGTCGCACGGTAGAACGAGCGATGCGACCTCTTCTGCGAGAGTCGGAGGTGTTTCCGACGTGTTCATGGAGGGGGCACCGGCGGGCCGGAATCTGTTCGCCGAAGGGGTTCAATCAGCCAACATGTGATCGTGACGACGGCTGGCGACCATTGGGAAGGAGTCTGGGCGACGAGATCGACCACGGAGGTGAGTTGGTACGAGCGCGAGCCGGCGACATCGCTGAGGGTCATCGGCGCGCTCGGTCTGGGAGTGTCGGCGCCGATTGTCGATGTCGGAGCGGGCGCCTCGTCGCTGGTCGACTGTCTGCTCGCTGAGGGGTTCCGCGATCTGACCGTGGTGGACGTCTCTTCACGAGTGCTCGAAGAAGTGCAGGCCCGGCTGGGCGAGAGGTCCGCCGCGGTGACCTTCGTCGTCAATGACGTGATGACCTGGAAACCGGATCGACGCTTCGATCTGTGGCACGACCGAGCCGTGTTTCACTTTCTCGTCGACCCCTCCGATCAGGACCGCTACGTGCGACTCGCCGCCAACGCCGTCCGGCGAGGTGGTGCGGTCGTTGTCGCCGGGTTCGCCGAAGATGGACCGCCATCGTGCTCTGGCCTTCCGGTGTGTCGCCACACCGCCCAAGATCTCGCCGCAACGTTCAAGCCACTCTTCACCCTGGTCACCCACGAACGAGAAGAACACATCACTCCCGCGGGAATTGTTCAGCCATTTACGTGGACGACGCTTCGCCGGACGTAACCGGTCTTCAAGCCACCGGATCATCGCCACCCCGCACCGAATTCCAACACCCAATCACGGCCCCGGCCGCCCGCCGGACCGTACCTATCGGCATGGGCGTCGCGCCTCGAAGCAGAGCGAGCGACCTGTGGGGTTGTGTCGAATCGGCATGGGTTGGCTGATGGGGGTCGCCTACGGTCACCGATGTGGAGGTGAGCTTCTACCGGGCGATCAACGTCAAGGACCGCAGGCCCTGGGTTGCCAGGGTCCGGAAGATGCGCGTCGATGGGTCGATCCTCGGCTCATCGGTCGGAAACGAGCTTCCGCACGACCTTGTCACGTTCGTCGTCGAACGGGAACTTGGAGTGGTCGACGGCTTCTTCGCCACAGTGGCCGCCGGAGGCACATTCCGCTCGATGGCCAAGAAGCGCCACGGTGCCGGCAAGGCAGTGATCGCCCGCAATCGGCCGGGTCTGGACCGCGCCGAGCGGCTCGTTCATGAGCACTGGGATGCGTGGCGACAGGATCGGCCGACTCCGTGCGCCAGCTCCCTCGAGCGAGCACAGGCCGATTGGCAGGCGTCAGCGCCGGGCAGTTACCTGACACTGTCGTGGGATCTGGTCGCCCCCGGGCCGGCGACGAAGCGCCAGCGACGATAGGCCGGGGTTCCGTAGCCAGACACAGCTGACCCTGACCTGACGAACCACAGAACGACAGCACCGAACGACGCTCCGCGCCTCCGCCGAGCCCGCTCCGAGCGGCATGTCTATGCGCACGCAAATAGTTCGACGAAGGCATGACCTGCGACGTCACAACGTGGTCGGACTACGAGCGGTGGTCGGCTGCGACCGACCAGTGCGTGCTGCGGCGGACAGGCGACACGTCGGCTGTGATGCTCGAAGAGGCCATCCGTGGCAGGGCTGACGTCGAACCTTGGTCGACGAGACCGGATCCCGCCGGATCCGGCGCTCCGGCCAACCCGCTCACCACGAATCGAGGAATCAATGCGAAGCACGACCCGGACAGCAGCAGCGCCGCCGTCCCGCCTACGGGCACGCTCAATCGTCGCCGGACTTGCCGTGGCCGCCGTCAGCGCCGCATCGGCGTACGGCATCACCGCCACCGGGGTCGACCTCACCCCACAGCACGACCCAGAGTACGAGGCCGGAGGCGGCGTCAACTTTGCATTCGGAGATGGCTCGGTCCGGTTTGTGCGCGATTCGATCAGCTTGAACCTCTACCGAGCGTTGGCGACCACTTCGGGCGGCGAGGTCATCACTGACTGACATATCTCGGCGTCGCGACGACCGAATGTCGCGACCGAACGCCGCCGAACAAACCGGCACGACGCGCACTGATCGGCATGTAGTTGCGCGCGCAGCCATCGACTAGTTCAGCGCGACCGGGTCACCGCGAGCGATGTCGGGCTGGAGGCGCGCGGTCGGTGCGGTCGGCGGCAAAAGTCGGCATCAACGGGGATGAACGCCGAACGCGCCGTCATTCAATGGCGATGTGGAGGTCGGTGATCAGCGCTTCGGGAGGCGTGTTGGAGGGGTCATTGCGATAGATCTCGAACGTGCCGCCTGGGCCGATTCGGTGCCCGCTCGACGGCAACCATCCACCCAGGAATCGCGACCACACGTCGCCCAAGAGCTCGTAGGGCCCGACGTGGGTGGTGCGGGCATATTGCCCGGCCGGCAGATGGAGTTCGGCGAGACCGTCAGGCAGCGCTCGCCCCTGCGGGACAACGACGCCAGCGTCGGCGCGCAGCGCTTCGGGGGGCGTGACGTCGGGATCATCGTGATAGACGGCAACCATCTCCGGCGGTCCGGGTTGACCGAACAGTCCCGCAGCTCCGGCGATCGCGCCGAGGCGTCTGAAGGCCTCGCCGATCTGGTTGTAGGGGCCGACGTGGGCGACGGTGGCGACTGTTCGTTCGCCCAGCTCTACGATTTCGACGTTCATCTCGTGTACTCCTCTGTCAACTGGGGTGAACGGTGTCGTCCCGCCAACTCGATAGTGGACGCCGCACCGTGCCGCGAGCTCGATGCGCAGCGTGCGGCGCCGCCGGAACGACGACGGCGCCATCGCGTAGCCGGCTCGGAAGGCACGCGTGAACGCCTCGTGAGTGTCGAACCCGGAATCGAATGCGATCGTCGCAACCGACTTGTCGGTGCTGGACAACCAGTACGCCGCCCGCTCGAGACGAAGCCGTCTACTCAACCCCAGCGGCGTCTCGTCGACCATCCCGCGGAAGATGCGGTGAAAGTGGAACGGGGATGTCGCCGCCCGTGCGGCGAGCGCACCGAGGTCCAATGCGGAGTCCAAGTCTCGCACGATGTCATCGACCGCGCCTCTCACGACGGTCACGTAGAACCCTCGAGTGCCGTCACGCATCGACGCCCACGCTATTAAGGACGCACCTGCCGGTTCTTGACCGTGGTTGCGCACCTTGCTCACAGCGCCGCTGGATACACCACCGTCGAAGCGACCGCCACGATCCGAACCGGCCACACCGACACCCTCGACTGGCTGACTACCACGTCGACAAAGACAGGGACTGATCTACCGCCATAACGAACCGAACGTCACAGCCCCAGGGCCCGGAGGTCGCGCCGTAACGGCATGTAGTTGCGCCCGCCACCATCCAACATCCGGCGCTTCCGAAGCGGGGCGACGTAGTTAGCCCCGACACCGATGAGAAGCTCCGCGCAGGCTCGCCGAACCCCGTCACCAACCGAATGGCGTCCTGCAGGGCACTTGGGAGAGCGACGGACTCCCGGCAGTAGCGGGCCCTAGCTGGCGCGATATTCGGACTCGGTACTCGGACACCCGGGGAGAGGACTGTCTGAACTCTGTGCGCCGTAGGGTGACGAGCCGAGCAGCGGTGGGGGAGGCGGACTGGCGACGCCGAAGTGACCGGGAGCGAGATGGCACAACGGGACGAGTACTTGTTGGGGTACCGGCGAGCCGAGCAGAAGCGACTGCAAGAACAAGCGGGCCAGCTCGCCGATGAGTCGTCGTGGCTGTTTGATCAGTGCGCGATCGCATCAGGGGCGCGCGTCGTCGAGATCGGCTGCGGCCCTCACGGTTGCCTTGACCTCCTCGCCCTGCGTGTCGGTCCGTCGGGGCATGTGATCGGTGTCGAGCGCAGTGATGATGCCGTACAGATGGCGCGAGCGATGGTGGGTGAGCGGGGCCTCGGGAACGTCGAGATCGTTCATCGGGATGGGCGAGCGACGGGACTGCCACGAGGCGAATTCGATCTCGTCACGTCGAGGCTCGTGTTGGTCAACGTGCCTCAGCCCGAAGAGATCATCGCCGAGGCGGTCGCGCTCGCGAAGACTGGTGGGATCGTCGCGTTCCACGAGGCGGACTACGTCGCCCACGTCTGCGATCCTCCACTCGCCGCATGGGATCGCGCTATCGAGGTCTTGAACACGTATTCGTCGTCGGCCGGAATCGATCTATTCATCGGTCGCAAACTGCCTCGCCTGCTGCGCGACGCGGGTGTCGGCGAGATCGAGGTTCGTCCGCTCGTCCACGTGTACCCGCCGGGACACGGCCGCCGGACGATCCTGTTGGATTTCGTCGAGAACCTGAGCGGCCGACTTGTCGAGACGGACTCGGTTGCTCCGGACGAACTCGAGGCGCTCAAGCGATCGCTCCGTCAGCATCTCGACGATCCCAACACAGTCGTCGTATCACACCTCTTCCTTCAGGCGTGGGGCCACAAACGCTGACCGGTAGACCCGCGGCCGGGCACATAGCTGCCTGTCATTCAGCGGTCCCTATGTCGTGCGAGTCGTACGCATCAAAGCGGGCTTGCCGCGGCGGTCTCGGCGATGAGGTCCCCGGCGCGTGGTGCTACGACCACCACAAGATCGCCGTTGGCAGTTGGATCGCTGCCCTGCTCGTGGTCTTGGGGTGTCGCCGCCGCGCCAGCGGGCCCGGCCTGAGGGAAGCGACCATGCGGCTTCTGGATCGCGGCGAATTGTGCTGGTCCAGATACCCCGAAGGGGTTGGCCCGTCGTTCAGCGCAGATCTTCAGCGGCCCGGCTCGCCATTGAGCCGGGCCGCTACACCCCCCGGTTCCTATTCGGTGACGGAGCCTGCGGTGACGGCCTCAACGACGTCTCCGGCGTTGGTGATTTCGACCTTGCGGGGCTTGGCTTCCTCGGCGACGGGGATGGTCAGGGTGAGCACACCGTTCTCATAGGTGGCGCTGAGGTGGTCACGGTCGAGGCCCTCGCCAAGGAACAGTTGGCGGCTGAACTCGCCTTGGGCCCGTTCGGCGATCTGGATCTGGTCGCCCTCGGCGCGGACCCAGCCGCGCGTTGCCCGCACGGTGAGCAGATCCTTTTCGACGGTCAGGTCGATGAATCGGGCATCGACGCCGGGCAGGTCGAACGAGACGGTGAACTCGTTGCCCCGACGGTAGGCGTCGACGGGGATTTGGCGGGCTCGGCGTTCAGTGAGCATCGCCTCGGTGAACCGGTCGAACTCGCGGAATGGCTCGGATCGAATCAACATGTCAGATCCTCTCGATCACCCTCGAGCAGCTGACGGTCGGCGACCGACGAGCTTCGAGGTGTACACCCATCGTATGCTGGTTGTGTAACACTAGCAACTTACTTCCAGAATTATTCTGCTAGATTGTGCGGCCATGATGGAGTGGAGCTTCCTCACCAACCACGCCCGGGTCCTCGTGTGCATCGCCCACGACCCCGGGGTCCGCCTGCGCGACATCGCCACGACGCTGGACATCACCGAACGCAGCGCCTACAGCATCGTCACCGACCTGACCACCAGCGGCTACGTCGTCAAAGCCAAGGACGGCCGACGCAACCGCTACCAGATCCAGGCGCACCTCCCGCTACGAGAAGCCATCACCCAGCAACGCACCATCGGCGAGGTACTCGACATCCTCGTCGAATCGGACACCCGCCAGCGACGACGAGCACACCGGTGATCCGACGTCCGCTCGCACTCATCGACCGCCCGTAACGCAAGACTCCAGCACCATCCTGGCCAAAGCGGTGCACGCCGTGAAGGTAGGCGTCGTCGCCACGGGCATCCTCTTGGTGACACCGCTGTGGTCGCTCCGGTGCTGCGGGATTCACGTATCTTCTCGACCTTCGGAGGGGAAGCGGCGCGTCTCTACGCCGTCTCCGGTCGCCCCTGGTGACGGCCGATTGGCTGAGAGACCGAACGTCGATGGCGCACCCGAGGATGCACAGTCCGAACAGCAGACGGTGTCGAAGACCACGGCGTTCAAGGAAGGACACGTCGCGCGCCAGCGGCTACGCCAACGCCTCCGCAAGATCCTGTTCGACGACGCGCCCGAACCTCGCGACCGAATGCCGCGGCCAAGCAGCATGCCTCCACTGTCCGCCACGTTGTCACCCGCCGCAGCGTCGAACTCGATGAGCGGCGTCGCGACGTCGCACCGAAGATCCTCCGAAGCCGGGCGCGGCAATGTCAGACGAGCAGCGACATGTCATTCGGGCGGCGGCACGATCCGGGTATCCGAGTGACGCGGGAGTACTACTCGACCGAGACGCAACCTGACGCCGGCTGGTGGAGCCGTCGATGCCACTCGGTGGAGGTCGACCTGTGGACCATGGTCAACCATTTCAACCGGCCAAAGTCGGGTCAGTGGCAGCAGTCGATGTTCCCGAGGGGCTGCATCGGGTGGAGGATGGCGACCACCGCGGTCGCCTCCGAAGCGGCTGTTGAGACCAGCCCGATGGACACGATCGCGATGGTCGCGGCGATGACGCGACGTAGGGTCCGGGCAGGGGTTGTGATTGTCATTCTCACTGCTCCTCGCTTGTTGGGGGTGAGCCCGTGACGATGACGTGCGACCGTTACCCGAGCGTTACCCAGCGAGCGGCGTCGGTCCGGTCGACAGCAACGAGGTGGACTCACCGACCGAAGTGACGATCGCGGCGCACCCGAACTGCGGCACTAACGACGGCACCGAACGACGCTGGCGCGGTGCGGTTGGACGCGCCCTAACGGCATCGATGCGCTGCGTCAGGTTGGCGTGGTCCACGGCGGACTCCCGATCACGATGGGACGGAGCGGTCGCGAGCGGCGTGGTCAGATGGGGAGGTAGAAGGTGAGCAGGTCGGCGTGCATTGGCGGGAACAGCGCCGACATCAGCTCGCGTTGACGTCCGAGGTAGACGTCCGGGACGGCGGCCTCGAGACCGAGGGCACCTTGCGGGCCGAGTACGAGCGGTGGCAGGGCGTCGGGTGGGATTCCGGAACCGCCTTTGGATGTCGGCGCCTGCTCGGTCCCGCCGGTGTCGACTGGGCTCATTCCGTCGGGGCCGATGGTGAACCGCACGTGGGACCGGAAGGTTGACAACAGGACATCGTGGGGGTGATCGAGCAGGCCTGCCGAATCGGCACGAGCAAGCAGGAGCGGAGCGAGGCGTTCAAGGAGCGGGGCGAGGTACTCGATGCGGGCGTAGTACCACTCATGTAGCGCGGCGGGACCCTCGATGGGTGCGACAAGGTCGTCGATTGTCGCGTTGACTGAGGTGTGTGGCCGTTCCTGCACGGTCGTCGAACCGGCCGCTCCGGCGGCGTCGGCGATGAGTGCTTGCACGCCTTCGACCGATCCGGCGAGCTCGGCGACGACGAGGTCTTCGCCCGGAGGAGTGACTCGACACGTGGCGATCACGTGAGAGTCCGATTCGGCAACTCGTTGGGTGCTGCCGTCACGGTCGATCAGCCATCGCCAGCACGACGGCGAGTGCGGCATGGCGACGTCGGCATCGTCTTGTGCCTCGTCCTGCAGTCGACGCATCGCTTCGATGTCGTCATGGGTCGCCGCCCGGACCGTGATCGCCGGGTTCCGAACAGGAGCGTTCGGCCGCAGCTGGCGAACGCGCGGGATCGGCATCGCGTAGCTGTAGCCGAACTGTCGGTAGAAGTACGGGATTCCGATCATCACCTGCAACAGGTCGCCGCGGGCGGATGACCGTCGGTGCGCCTCGTCGATCAATGCTCGCACGAGACCACGGCCTTCGTGATCGGATGCGGTGGCGACGAGCTCGACCTGTCCGGTGGGGATCTCCACGCCACCGATTCGTACGGCTTCTCTGAGCACTGTCGCCGTTGACACGATGCGGTCACCGTGGGTGACGACGAAGCACGCCTCCAACCCCTCCGATGGATCCTCGACGACGAGACGCAAATCGACCGCATCGGCGGCGTCACCCCGTTCGGCGAGCAGGTCAGCTACCTGCTCAACATCGGCCTCGACAGCGACTCGCAGGTCGTATCCGTCAGCCAGCTCCATCCGACGTGAGCCTACGAATACTCACGGTGCACCGGGCGCGCCGGAGCTTGGGTCCGACGTGCAGCGAACCAAACGTGTCGAGGTCGGCCAAGGTCTGAATTCTCTTCAGTCGTCGTCCGGCCGGACGGGCGCCCGACAGGACTGCGAGCCGCGCATCGTCGCGGAGCCCATCGGTCACTCGCGCTGACCTCGGCGAGGCCGACCCGCGCTAACGAAGTCGCTGACACCACCGCATCACAGGCCGCTCAGAACGACGCAACCGAACGTCGACGTACGGCCCCGAAGCGAGATGCAGAACGGCAAGGATGTCGTGGTGATCCTGACCGCAGGGCTCCGCCGTCCCTGAGCACGCCATGCGGGCCTCGGCCTCAGTGGTCCATCGATCAGCCAAGGGCGTCGGCGAATCGGTCGCGGTGGGCGGTGAACCAGGCTCGGCGCCGGTCGAACTTGGCCATGCCGCCGGTCGCCTCGACCATCTGGTGGAAGGCCACGTTGCCTTCGTCGAGGCGGCGCTGCAGGAACTGACCTGGCCCTTGCTCTCCGAAGTGCTCGCTGCCGAGACCCTGTCGCCGGTCGGTCCGCCGCCCGTTGGCTGAGCGAGCACAGCTCTGGTCGGGCGCGAGACCGCCGCGGACGTGGAGCTCCAGCTCGAGTCGGCGGCGGCCGACCTCCGTCACGAGCGGGCCGGCTCGGGCGGCCGAGCTTCGACTCGTGGTCACGGCGTGACCGTGAGAGCGGCGAACGCCTCGGTGCTCCACCAGGCGGTCGCGCGCCGGTGCTTTGAGGCTGGCCGAGAGGTTGGCCTCGTCGTCGAGGTTGACCCACACGCCGAGCAAGGTCGCGAGGTCACGGAACGGGCGCCCGGTCGAGCGCCGCGATGGTCTCGACCTCGTCGACCCACGCCGAGCTCGAGCTCGATCGGGAGCGCCTCGATCTCCTCGTCGGTGCCTGCTCGTCAGGTCTTGGCCGAGTCGTCCGCCGTCGCCTGGGCCGCCTTGGCCTCGGCCTTGATCTCCTCGGCGGCAGCCTTGTCGACGGCCTTTTGGACGATGTGGTCGGCCTTGGCCAGCGCCTTCTGCAGCTCGACGGCGGCGGGGTCGGACACCAGCAGCACGAGTCCGGAGTGGCCCGCGTCGATAGCGTCGGTGAGCTCCTCGGCGAGCTCCTTGCGGTGATGGCGCTTCTGAAGACCCCCGATGCCCGCGCCGGCGGCGCCGAGCACCGCGGCGCTGCCGATGATCGACGGCGGGAACAGCACGCCGAGCACCACGCCCCCCACGACGCCCCACGTCAGGCCCCGGCGCGCGCTGGGGTCGGTGAGCTTCTGCACCTCGACGGTGCCGTCGCCGCCCTTCTTGAGGACCAGCACGCCCTCGATCTCGATGTTCAGGCTGGCGGCGTCGACCGCCCGGTCGAGCTCGTCGTACGCCTCCCACGCCGCGTCGATGTCCGAGAAATCGGCGACGACGAGCGCGTAGGCGCCGTCGGTGACGACCGCAGCGGCGACGTCGGTCGTGTCGTCGGCGGGTGCGTCGGCGCTGGTCGTGGGCTCGGTCTCGTCAGCCATGGCAGGTCTCCTCGTGGCACGGTGGCGCTTCGTTGCGGGCCACTCCGGCGGGCAGCATAGAGGAGCGGCGGCGGCCAGCGCGTCAGCCCGCCGGCGGTTCGACCCACACGGGGTCGGGTGGTGGCCACCCGCATCCGTCGGCCGCCAACGCCGTGAGATCAACAGCCAGTTCCCTTGGGCTTCTTCACGAGCGAGGGGCTGCCATCGAGCCGGCGTTCGGGGACATGTTTCGCAAGACCGGGTCGCCGCGCGTTCTGTGATACCTGCGACGCTCATCTCGCCGAATCCGTCGCGCCTGAACGTCGTTCACGAGGCGTGCCGCTCGAGCCGAGCCGCGATCAGATTGCGGGTCGTCGCGCGGTGGCGACCCTCAACAGGCATGTGGCGGCTCGAGCATGGCAGACGCGGAACTGCTTGACTGCCAAGGTGAGCGGGGCCCGACTGATGCTCACCTGCGGGCTGCCAGGGGCGGGTAAGACCGCGCTCGCAATGCAGTTGGCCGCAGACCGGAGCGCACTGCGCGTCACGAAGGATGAATGGCTCATGGCCCTCGGCTCCAACCCCTGGGACGAGCCGAACCGCGTGAAGCTCGAGCATGAACTCTGGCACCTTGCCCAAGAGGTATTGCGCCTCGGCCTGAGCGTCGTCCTCGATTTCGGCCTTTGGACACGATCCGAACGTGATGAGTTCAGGGCGGCAGCGCGTGGCCTTGGCGTTGGCGTCGAACTGCACTACCTCGATGTACCCACCGACGAACTCTGGCGGCGCATCCACGCACGGAACGCAGAACCCCCCTGGGACAGCTACCCGATTGGCCGCTCCCACCTCGACGAGTGGGCCGCGCTCTTCCAAGCACCCGATGCCGCCGAGCTGGCCTTGTTCGATCCCCCACCACGATCGGAATGACCCACGCCCGACGCACCACGGAGTCCGACACGGCCGCATGATCGCCGACGCGCTCGCACCATGGTGCGCCGAGCGACCCACCCCGTTGCGTACGGAACGGCAGCTCGGGTCTCAGACGGCAGTCGCGAGCTGTCCCAGAACGCGTGGCCGCCGAGGACATGTCCCCAAGGTTGGTCCTTCTCGCCTGAACTGATCGTCCTTTTTAGGCGCGACGTTCGGTCACGTGAAGCTGGTGGCTGCCGATACGTCGAGCACCACCGACCGATGTCTTCTCGTACGCGCCGCACTGCAAAGCGTGGACGGCAGCGAAACGGATCCGCCGTCGTCGACTTGCACTCGGTCGCAACTTCTCACGACAAGGCAGCGCGAGCGCGTGGCTCGTCGACACGTCGACACGCCATGGGGTGAGGAGGGCGTGGGTTCGATGCCCAGATCCGGCGGGGCGGGGAGGACCTTCGGCTCGGGCTCGTCGTGCGGGCCGACGTCGGGTCTGGCCGACGCTGCTGTGGACGCACCTTTGGCTGAGCCGAGTCGATCAGGCGGAGTTCTTGTCGTCGCGCGACGCCACCCAATTCCGCAGAGCGCCGAGGTCGAAGTCCGGTCCGGTGACACCGACAGTGAACAGCCTCGTGCCGACGGCGTGAAGTTGCTCCCCGAGCACCTCCGGTCGGGCGTTGTCGCCTTCGGTATCGACCCCGCAGGACAACTCGATCTCGGCCGGATCACGACGTTCTTTGGCGCACCAGTCCTCGAGCACGGCGCGCTTGTGCGCGACCGTCGCCACGTCCCCGAAGGTGTGCCAGATGTCGGCGTGGCGAGCGACCTGCCGCAGTGTCTTGCGCTCGCCGCCACCGCCGATCAGCAGCGGCACCTTGCACGTCGGCGGCGGGTTGCCGCCGCCAGCCGGGCGTCGATGCGCGGGAACGCATTCTCGAGAGCGGCCAATCGCGTACCCGGAGTACCAAAGTCATAGCCGAAGTTGCGGTAGTCCTTCTCGAACCAACCAGCGCCGACGCCAAGGATCAGCCGGCCACCACTCAGGTGGTCGACGGTGCGGGCCATGTCGCCGAGCAAGTCCGGATTGCGATAGCTGTTGCACGTCACAGCGCGCGATCTCGATTTGTGACGTCTGCTGGCCCAGGCTCCGAGCATCGTCCAGCACTCGAAATGCTTGCCGTCGAGGTCGCCGTACAGGGGATAGAAGTGGTCCAGTTGAACACCACGTCGGCACCCGATTCTTCGGCAGCGGCGACGGTCCGGCGGATGGCGGCATACTCGGCGTGCTGCGGATGGATCTGCAAGCCGACGCGAACGGGGCGATCAATCATGACACGGGACGCTATGGCCGTCCCACGTGCACGATGCACCGATCGCACCGTCGACACGTTCCGATGACGCAACGTCACTGCTTGGACGGAGTGAGCGCCTTGCATTGCACACGCAACGAGATGCCAGTGAGGATGGAGCAGCTGAGCTCGTGGCCGAGACGAAGGCAACAGTGGAAAACCTCGATGAGGACGCGGTCGAGTCCGAGCTCGCCTCAGGCGATGCGGTCCTCGTCGATATCCGTGACGCACCGGAGTTTGGGCGGATCATGGCGCCTGGGCCGTCGCCGTAGGCCG
This sequence comes from Ilumatobacteraceae bacterium, assembly GCA_963786985.1. GTDB lineage: Bacteria > Actinomycetota > Acidimicrobiia > Acidimicrobiales > Ilumatobacteraceae > Desertimonas. Next base: position 35,333 of record CAWBBL010000007.1, read on the forward strand.
GTCCCAGCAGGTAGGCGCCACTGTGCAGCGTCAAGACGTACAGCTCCCGGGTTGGTCCTCGCCAAAGGATGTCACCGGCAGCTGACCTGCACCGTGATCGGCGTAACACCGTCCGCCCCCATGGCGAACAGTGGCAACGACATGTCGGCGAAGATGTAGGCCCCTTCGAGCTGCGGTATCGCCGCGCCCGGTACACGTAGCCACCGATGACGGCAGGACCGACCTCGGCATGGCTGTAGACGTGCACCGGTTGAATGGTCCACTGCGTGGCACGTGGGCGCCTCCGCCGAAATTTACCTGGTGATCTCCCTCGTAGGTCGGCCACCCGCAGTTGACCCCGGACTGCCCGGCCGGGATGCGGTACACCGACTCCCAGTTGCTCTCGCCGACATCGCCCACCCAGATGTCGCCGGTGGCGTCGTCGATCGAGAACCGCCACGGGTTGCGCATTCCCTTCGCCCAGATCTCCGGAGCGATTCCATCCCGCCCGACGTAGGGATTGTCGGTAGGGATGGTGTAACCGGGGCCATCGGCCGAGGGAGCAATGCGAAAGATGCCGCCGAGCAGCTTGGTCAGGTCCTGGGCGTCGGCGCCGCCGCTGCCGCCGCCGTCGCCATGACTGAAGAACAGCGTGTTGTCCTCCGTGAAGTCCAGTTGTCCGCAGTTGTGGCCGACACCAGGCTTCTCGATGAGCAGAATGTCCCACACCGCCCCCGGATCGGGCCGGCCGTCGGCTCCGACTGCATAGGACTCGATGCGGGTATGGACGTCATTGCCGTTGTAGCAGACGACGAGTCGCCCGTTCCGAGGATCGAACGTCATAGCTAGGAAGCCGTACTCGGCGCCCGGTTGCCAGTCCATCACCTTGGCCGTGAGGTCGAGCACCGGTTCGCTGGAGCCGCCGACGACGTGATAAATCACCCCGTTCTGATCGGCGACGTACGGATCGGGATCGCCAGGACGCCACGCCATCGCCGTCAGCAAGTCGACCGTGGAGATCTGTGTCGCCGACAGCGTGATGCCCTGAAGGCTGGCGACCGACGGCAACGGCGCAGGCGGTTCCGCCAGGGCGGCCGTACCGTCGGCAGCCGGCGCAGGCGCCTCGGCCGGGGCGACGGTGTTCTCGGCAGCGGGCACCGGTGCAACGCTCGGAGCCGCCACGGTTCCTGCACTGGTAGACGCCACTTCGCTCGAACCGAAAGTGCTGCCAGGCCCACCATCGTCGTTCTCCGCCTCATCTCCACCGCCGCACGCAGCCGCGAACAGCAACACCATCGTCACCGCCACGGCTCGCCGCCCCGAACCCATACGCATGTGCTAGCACATGCACTGCAAGCCACCCGAGAGGCGCACAGCCACCGGCGCCCCGCTCCTCAGCCGGCATTCCGTATCGGCTCGATCTCGAGCGGCAATTAACAGGGTGCTGAAAATCGGGGTTTGAGTGTCGGCGTCGGGCCGTTGGTGGCCGGTGCGGTGTGGGATCGGCTTGACATGTTGGTCGCCGGTTCCGATGGTTCGGCTCGTGGAACTGCCGTGGCCGGGCGGGGGTGCGGCTGGTCAGGCGGGTGCAGTGTCGAGGGTGGTGATGCGGATGAGGTTGTAGACAGCGACGGTGATTCGGAACCAGGCCCGGTTGCGTTGTCGGCCGATGTAGCGGAGTTTGCGTCCTCCGGCGATGGTCTTGATCCAGCCGAAGGGTTCCTCGATCCGTTTGCGGATCCGTTGGCTGACGAGATGTCCTTGGTGTCGGGTCGTGCGCCCGTCGATTGCCGAACGCCGGTTCGTCGTGTTCTGGGCGACGTGCGGTGTGAAGCCGCCCCTGGCGGGTCGCAGCGACGAAGTCTTTGGTGTCGTAGGCCTTGTCGGCGGCCACGGTGCGCCGACGTTTCGAGTCCGGCAGTCTGGCGAGCATGTCGGTGGCCGTGTCACGTTCGGCGTAGCCGGTGGCGGCGGTGAGTTCGGCGTCGACGATCAACGCGCTGCGGTTCTCCATCAGCAGGTGCCCGGCGTAGCACAGCTTGGATGCGGTGCCCGCCGACTTGCGGGCCAAACGGGCTTCGGGATCGGTGGTCGAAGCGTGGGTCTCGTTGGAGCGTTTCTCGCCATGCCACTGCACTTCGTCGTTGCGGCCGACGGGCGGCTCCGACGGCGGAGGCTGATCTTTCGGTTTGAAGCTCTTGTGCGACGCCCACGCCTCCAACAGCGTGCCGTCCACCGAGAAGTGGTCGCTGGAGATGTAGCGACGCAGCTTCGCTTGACGGACCACCGCCGCGAAGAACTTGTCGGCCACCTCGGCCTCCAACAGCCGTTTGCGGTTCTTCGAAAACGTCGACGCGTCGAACGCCGGCTGCTCGATGGGCATGTCCAAGAACCACTTGAACAACAAGTCGTAGTTGAGCCGCTCACAGGTGTAATGGAACGGCCGGCTCCTGCCCCGCACGATGATTCGTGGGTCAACCGCGTTGGGCGGATGGAGCCACATACGGAGAGGAGCCGACCGTGTCGACCAGTTTGCCGCATCGCGGCGTTGTTCATCTCGGTTTGGATGTGTCGAAGGACTGGATCGCGGTTGGGGTGCTGCGCCCGGACGAGCAGGTGCCCGATACCGAGAAGGTGTTCCATGATGAGGAGTCGGTGCGCCGGTTGATTCACCGGGTGGGTCCGCCGGCGCAGCTGCGGGCCTGTTACGAGGCCGGTCCGACGGGCTATGAGCTGCACCGGTTGTTGACGTCGTTGGGGGTGGCCTGCGATGTGATCGCTCCGTCGATGATCCCGCGCAAGCCGGGTGACAAGGTGAAGACCGACAAGCGTGACTGTCGCCGCTTGGCCCGGTTGCATCGGGCCGGGGAGTTGACGGCGGTGCGGGTGCCGACCCCAGCCGAGGAGGGGGTGCGTGACGTGTGCCGGGCCCGCCAGGTCGCCGTGGAGGATCTCAGCCGGGCCCGTCACCGTCTGGGGTCGTTCCTGTTGCGCCATGCGGTGGTGTGGCGGGGCGGGTCGAACTGGAGTCTGCGTCACCGCCAGTGGGTCGCCAACCGCACCTTCACCGATCCGGCGGTGCGTTCGGCGTTCAGCTTCTACCTCGCCGAGGTCACCACCCGGGAGGCGTCGCTGGACGCGATGGACGCCGAGCTCACCGCCTGGTGCCACAACGAGTTGTTCGCCGACGCCGTCGCCCGTCTCGGCGCCTACCGCGGGATCGACGCCCTGGGGGCGTTGACGATCGCCGTCGAGGTGTGCGACTTCCGCCGCTTCCCGACCGCCCGCTCGTTCATGGGGTTCTGCGGGCTGGTGCCCCGCGAGTACTCGAGCGGCAACACGAGCTGGCGCGGGGAGATCACCAAAGCCGGCAACGTGCACGTGCGCACCCAGCTCGTCGAGTCGGCCTGGGCCTACCGCTTCCAACCCAACGTGTCGGCCAACCTGCGTCGCCGCCAACAAGGCGTCGACCCCGCCGTCGCCGCTCGGGCGTGGTCCGCCCAGCTGCGGCTGTGTCGACGGTTCCGTCATCTCGCTGCCCGCAAACAATCCCAATCCACCGTCACCGCGGCGGTCGCCCGCGAACTCGCCGGGTTCGTCTGGGCCGAACTGACCACGCCATGACGTGACCACCTCCGCCCGACCGTCGCGTCGATCGACGCCCGCGACGGCCGGCCCTCCCGCGACGCGCCAGCCACCCGCCGACGCAGACCCGATCCCCGGACGTTCTCTGCTATCCGGTGCCACCGGAGGCGAACACAGAGTGGGGCCAACTGCTGCGCATACACACACTGCGGTCCCGACCCGCGTACATGAGACTGGCGGTGGCTCGATCCACGACCGGCTGGCGCGTCCGGCACACCTCGGGGCCCGACCCCCACCACCAACGACGGGCTCGGCGGTGACGTAGCAGCCGCCACCCCACTGTCAAGGGTCGTTCGTCCTCGGGCTCCGCCCTGCGGGCGCTTCCACCCTTGGCAGAGAGGCTCCGCCGCCTGCTCAACACGCACACAAGCGCCGAACCTCCGGTTCGACGCGTCCCGAACACAACGCGACCCACGACTCGCGACACGCTTGACAAGCCGTTCCACATGAGAACGCCCGCTCCGAACGGATCGAGTACATCGCCATCAACACCGTCGACTTCAACAACGCCTCGGGCGGCACCGACGCCCGGCCCGACGTCGCGTACATCGCCTCGAACGTGTCGTCCAGCTCGGCGAGCACGACATCAACCACGGCGCGGATCCGGCGGATCGGATGATCTGACGGGATCAGGTCTTCGATGCTCAACGACGTGAACATCGCCAACTGTGGATCAGGGCTACCACGCACCCCCACAGTCTTTTCGATCCCGACCCAAAACGCGAGGACCCTCAGCCGTTTTTCAGCACCCTGTTAAGCCCGAGCTTGGCGGACTGCTACGACGTCGCCGCCGCCGCTACGTGTCCCGCGACGACAGCACGCAGAACTCGTTGCCCTCCGGGTCCTCCATGACGACCCAGGTCACGTCACCCTGACCGATGTCGATCCGTCGAGCTCCCAGCGCTTCGAGCCGTTCGACCTCGGCGGTTTGGTCATCGGCTCGCAGGTCGAGGTGCACCCGGTTCCGTTTGACGCGTCGGCCATCGGCTACCACTTGAGGACTATTGCCCTCGGGCACTCGCTGGAACCACAATCGCAGCGAACCACGGCCTGCCTCGACAAGGACCGTGGGGTCATCCTCCGGATCATCAACACCGATCGAGCGCAGGCGCGCAAGTTCGTCGTCGTCATAGGGCGCGACGGCGTACCCGTCGAGGGCCTCCGCCCAGAATCTGGCGACGACCGCTGGGCGGGCGCAATCGATGACAACGTCAGCGAGTCGAGCAATGGTCGACCAGCATGTCGTCGCCAGAGCCACAACGCAAGGTCCCTGTCGCTTCGATGCGTGGAGCCGCCTCAAGGTTCTGTGTCACGACACACGACCCCTGTTGTCGTCAGTCGTGACGCAGAAGCCCGAAACGCCGCCCTTGCCTGACCGGGTCGTTCGGTCCGGCCGATCTCCACCGCTGGGTGCAAAGTCCGGCGCGTTCGTGGTCAGTCGGCGATGCCGAGTCGCCACCCTCCGTCGATGACGATCTCCTGGCCAGTGATGTAGGCGCTCGCCGGAGACGCGAGGAACAGGGCGAGGCCCTTGATGTCGGCGGGCCAGCCGACGCGGTGCATCGGGATCTCGCGGGCGACGGCCGCCTGCTCCTCGGGGTTGTGAGCGTGCCCGTCGCCAATGTTGGTGACGAACCACCCGGGGGCGATGGCGTTGACCGTGATGCCGTAGGCCGCCAGCTCGAGGGCGACGTTGCGCATGAGGTGGGCGGCGCCGGCCTTGGCCGCCATGTAGGCGGCGCCGATCACCGCCTCGTTCTTGGTCGATGCAACCGACGTGGTGACGATGATCCGGCCGGAGCGCTGCGGGCGCATGTGCCGCGCCGCGGCACGCATTGTGGCGAAGATGCCGGTGAGATTGATGTCGATCGCCCGTTCCCAACGCTCCGTCGTGTAGTGCTCGAGCGCCCCGTCGTCGTTGCGCGGGCGGGTCGATCCCGCCCAAGCGCCGACGAACCCTGGGCCGGGATCGACTCCGACGTTGGCGAACACGACATCGAGGCGGCCATACGTGGCCGCCGCCTCGTCGATCGCGGTGTCGAGGGCGGCGTGGTCCGTGACGTCGACGCGGCCCCCGCGCACGTCGAGTCCGGCCCCGCGCAGCCGCAGAACCTCACGCTCGGTCGCCTCGCCGTCGATGTCGAGGATCGTGACCCGCCCGCCGTTCTCGGCGAGCGCTTCGACGTAACCGAGCCCGATCCCGCTCGCTCCGCCAGTGACCACCCCGGCCGACCCGCTGACGTCGAACAACTCCGCTGCTGGCATCCCGTCCCCCGCATTCGCCGTTGGACGGGTCACCGTAGCGGTCAGACCGGGCCGACGTGTTCGAAGCCCACGGCTGCCAGCAGCCGTTCGGACGGGACATTGCCATCGGTGACGCCCGCAAGGACGTCGAGCGCACCACGATCACGAAGCAGCCGGACTGACTCGGCGACCACCGCCGTGCCGAGCCCCTGGCCCTTCCATGCCGGGTCAGTGATGACGTACGAGATCCACACCTCGCCGTCCCGAGCTCCTGAACACAGAGACGCCGAGACGGCTTGATCGTCGGCGTCGACGGCGACAACACTGACCTCGACCAACGGCGTTGCCGCCCGCCACTCGGCCATCTCGACCGCGCCGTCGCTGTTTCCGCCGAGCTGCTCGTCGACCGTCCCGGCGTAGGCCCGCTCCATCAGCGTGGCGAGTGCACGATCGTCGGCATCCGTGATCGTGCGCAAACGGACGTCACTCGGCAGCCGCCGGTCGATCGTGGCAGACCGCGCGAGTCGATACACGCTTCGCGCCGGCTCAGTCATGTGTCGAACCTAGACCGCCCGGCCAGGCGGTGGCATCGATGACGGTTGAACCCAAGGGACGTTGGACCTGTCGAGACGGCTGACGACTATCTCGCTGACAACTCGCCACCGTTCGGTCTCCCCGCCGCGGTGCCTTGGTAGATCCATCCGAAGACCTTGGGATCACCCTTCGCGTAGAACGTCTCGATACTCGTGATCGTCATGCCCCCGTCCTCGATGATCGCCGCGATGTCTCTGTTCAAGTTGCAACCGCACGCCACGCGCTGCTGCACGCCATTGAGCCGGTCCTGCCACTTCCGGACGTTGGCGTCAGGCGCCCGGCCGTGTTCGGCGAAGTGGAACGTCCCACCAGGACGAAGGACGCGACCGATCTCCCGAATGGCCTCGGCCGCGTCGGGAATCGTGCACAGGGTCCACGTCGACAGCGCGGCGTCGACCGAATCGTCGTCGAGCTCCAGTGACTGACCGTCGAGGCCCACGAAATCGACGTCGACGTGACTGGCTGCGAGGCGTTCGCTGGCGAAATCTCGACCGGTCCTCAGTGGGTCGACCGCGCGCAGGCGAGTGACGGCCGGTGGCAGGTGCGGAAGGTTGAGACCGGTGCCGAACCCGATCTCGAGCACCTCCCCGGCAAGCGGCGCACACACCGCGGCGCGGATGCGGCGCGTCTCTCTCGTGTTGCAGAGGCGGTTCATGATGCGGGGAAACACGTGGTCCCGGTACAAACCCACGGTCCAGGGTGGCACGATCGTCGACGCAAAGTCGAGGGCAATTCACCGTGTTCGTGCGGGACAGACCGATCAACGGGTGACCGGAACTTGGGCGCCGGTGCCGGTGACGTCGTTCGGCCGTCAGGTTCGATCCGAGCATGGGGTCGGGAACTCGATGGGTGGGAGCGGCGACCATGTGGCGAACGTCTCGGAGAGGAAGTGGTTCGTGGTAGTTCTGTCGCGTCGGACACGTCGGTTGGCGGCCGTTGGTACCGGTGTGATGCTCGCCGTCGGTGCGGCCGGCTCCGTGTCGGCACATGTCAGCATCGACGAGGAAGCGGTCGAGGCCGGCTCACTCGCCGTCGTCACGTTCGCTCTCGCTCATGGCTGCGCAGGCTCGCCGACCACGCAGGTGCGCATTCAGGTGCACGAGTCGATTCCCGACGTGACCCCGACGATCAACGCCAACTGGACGGTCGACAAGGTCATCGAACGGCTCGACGACCCGATCGTCGGATCTCACGGCGAGCTGCTGAACGAGCGGGTGCGTGAGGTTGTGTACACAGCGATCACGCCGTTGGAAGATGGGCTATCGCGACACGTTCGAGCTCAGTTTCGAGGTTCCGGACAGTGCGGTTGGGCAGACGCTGTACTTCCCGACGATCCAGAGGTGTGAGGTTGGCGAAACGGCCTGGATCGAGATCCCCACCGATGACGCAGATGGCGGCGCACTCGCTGCTCCGGCCCCGAGTGTGCTCGTTGTCGCCGGTCTCGACGGCGAAGCGGTCGTCGAGGCATCGGATTCGACGACCGCAGACACGCTGGCGGCGACCAGTGCGTCGGGGTCGACACTTGTGCTTGTCGACGCCTGCTCGCTCGTTCCCGACGCCGAAGCCGCGACGGCGACTGCATTGATCGTCGGCGAGGGCGTACCCGGCGGTGATGAGCGTCGACGTGTGTGCACGTTCCAAGCCGACAGCGGCGTTGGAATCACGATCGGCATCGAGTCAGGTGGTCGCTTCGACGCCAAGGCCGAGGCGTCTCGTCAGTCACTTGGCGTGGAGGGCGAGCAGATCGACGACGTCGGCGATCGGGCGTTGTTCTTCTACAGCGACGACGATCTCCCAGAGGGAGTCGGCGGTGTGCTCGTCGCCGTCGGCGATCTCACCATCGACGTGACCATGCAGGGCCTCGACGAGGCCCAGATGCGCGACGCCAGCGTCGCCCTGGCGAACCTCGCCGTCAGCAATCTCTGACCACTCGGCGCGGTGGTAATAACCGTGCTGGGATCGTGGGGCGGTCGGGAGCTCGGTCTCAGTCGATGCGTTTCTCGAACCAGTGGTGGGCGTAGGGCTCGTCATTGAATGCATCGACCTCCCGGTAGCCGGCTGCTCGGTACATCGCGATTGCTTCGGTGAGGGCCTCGTTGGTTTCGAGACGCACCGTGCGAGTGCCGTTGGCGAGGGCTCGCTGCTCGAGCTCGGTGAGCAGACGGCGGCCAACGCCGAGTCGGCGCGCTCGTCGGTCGACCCACATCCGCTTGATTTCGGCTGGTGCTCGCGCGTGGAACTTCGAGCGCGCCGCATCCGACCACATCGCCATGGGACTTGGCGACGAGGAAGGCGCCAGCCGGGGGTCGCATCTCGTCGAGGTTGGCGGAGATGCTCCGCGCCGGATCGAAGCCGGCGTCGAATCGACGGTCGAGCTCGGCGAAGTACTCGTTGAGGCAGCGTTGGGCATCGCGGTGCGCCGGATCGACGGAATCGATCTGGACCAGCGCCGCGGTGAGCAGCCGGTCGACGTCATCCATCGCCGCAACGAGACGCCGACGCTGATCGTCGTCGAGCCGTTCGAGCATCGACCACGCGAGGGCCTCGCTGCGGCGGTCGAGCACTGTCCGTTCTGCCGCCCCCTTCTTGGTGAGCCGTGCGCTGCGGACCCGTCCGTCGCAGTCGCTCGGTCCCACCTCGATCAGGGCGTCAGCTTCCAATGAGCGGAGCAGGCGACTGAGGTATCCCGAGTCCAGTTCGAGCCGAGCGCGCAGCCTGCGTACCTCGCAGCCGTGCTCGCCGATCTCCCACAACAGCCGCGACTCTCCGAGCGGTCGGTCGCGAGCGAGATAGTGGTCGTGGAGCGCGCCGACGCGTTGGGTGACGGTCCGATTGAACCGTCGCACTCGCCGCACCAACTCCTCGTCAATTCAACTGACTTTAGTCAGACATTTGCTGGCGAGTCGGATTCAGAAGTGATGCGTTCAAGGCTTGCGCGCCGTGATCAGCCACGCCGCAGAGGCGAGCAGAACGCCGTCGGGCGTCTCGCGCTTGTGGAGCAGGTCGTCGAGGTTGGACATCGCTTCCGCCAGCGCTGGTGCTTCGAGCCGATGGGTCAGTCCTTCGACGATGCCCATCGTCTTGGCGAAGGCGAGCGCGTCGGATGCGTCGTCACCGAGGTCAACGAGCTCGTCGATCGGCGCGAGGCCGACGTGCTGGAACCCGGCGGACTCCAGGATGGTGCGGACACGTTCGGGATCGGCAAGCGCGAACGGCGTCGGCGCGTCGGGTGGCGGCATGGGCAGTTCACGTCCGACGGCCAGTGCGCCGCGCAGGGACATCAGCCAGTCGTTCTCCTGGAGCGCACGCCAGGCGAGCAACGCGAGCGTGCCGCCCCGGCGCAGACCGCCGCCGATGTTGGTGAATGCGGCGACCGGATCGCCGAAGAACATGCTTCCGAAGCTGCTCATCGCCACGTCGAACGCCTCGGATTCGAACCCGAAGACCTGGGCATCGCCGCGCACGAACGTCACGTTGTCGAGGCCCTCGTCCGCGCTTCGCTCGCGGGCCAGCGCGAGCATCCGGGTCGAGAGGTCGACACCTGTGACCTGGCCGTCGGTGGCGAGCCGGGCGACGTCGCGCGTCGGCCCGCCGGTGCCGCAGCCCACGTCCAGAACCCGGTCTGCGCTCCCGATGAGCTCCGCCTCGACGAAGCGCCTCCAGATTCGACGGCTCGCCCGGTCGTAGCGGTCAGCCTGCTGGGTCCACAGGTCACCCTCGTGGCCGTCCCACGCCGCGGCTTGATCGATGTTGACCACGTCGATGCCCACGGAGCCCGCCCTGAACGATATGCCCGAGAGCAAGCTGTACGAGGAACCGAAGAAGCTCGTCTCCAACGGGCTCGCTCGCGCCACGAAGGAGACGACGGGCAGGCGGCCCCGCACCGTTTACTCGATCACCGCCAAGGGCCGGCGAGCGATGGCGGCGTGGGTACCGCAACCCGGCGCCGGGCCCGTGCTCGAGTTCGAGGCGCTGGTCAAACTGTTCTACGCCGAACACGGCACCAAGGACGACATCCTCGCGACACTCGACCGCGGTCCGCGGTGGAGCGACGACCGGCACCGTGATAGCGCCGGAATCTCCAGGGCATACCTCAACGGCGAAGGGGCATTCCCCGAACGCCTGCCCTGGCTCGTGCTCTGTGGCCAGTTCCTCGAGGAGTTCGACATCATGGTCGAGCGCTGGACCGAGTGGGCCGCGGGAGTCGTCGCGACGTGGCCCGACGACATCACCGCCGCCGAGCCCGAGCGTGCCGTCCTCGAAGCGCAAGCACGACGCGCCGAGACGCGGCCCGCGCGTATCGCCTAGTCGGTGCCCGCCCGACCGAACCGCACTCGACGTGCCCGTCGGCCAAACCCGCCCTCGGCCGTCGCAGGGACCTGACGATCGTGTCATGCACCTCAACGCATCATGCCTGTTCGAAACGCTCGTCAGCCTCGGTCCGGGCTCGCCGGACGCCGTACGCAATCACCAGCAGCCCGGCGCCGAAGAGGGCGGCCGGGATCATCACGTTCGATGTCGTTCCGGTGACCGCGAGCTCGGCTGGCACACCGCGCGACGAAGGTGTCGATGCCGCCGACGACGCAGAGGAGAACATGGCCATGGTGAGCCGTGGATCGGTAGACGCTGCGGACGGGCCAACTCCCGACGATCTCTTCGGGTCCGCAATTGCGCCGGCCGCCACCGCCGTTGGATCGCTCATCGGGTGTGTGGTCGGGGTCACAGTGATAGCGACGTGGACGACGAGGCCGGTGAAGCTGCCGAGGTCATCGCGGACGGCGTAGGCGAACGAGTCGACGCCGACAAAGCCGGGATCGGGTTCGTACATGAACGCCCCGTCCGGGGCCATCGCCAGGACGGTCCCGTCCGGGGGATCACTGTGGAACCCACTGGCGATCGGATCGCCGTCGGGATCGAAGTCGTTGACCAGAAGGCCCGGAGCGTCGACGACGAGCAGCGTGCCCTCGACCACGTCGAAGTGGTCGTTGATGCCAACTGGCGGGCTGTTCGAAACGCTGTTGACGTTCGACGCGGTCACGGCGACGACGGCGGCCACCCCGAGCATGGCGAGGCGAGATTGGAATCTGGACATGGCTCACTCGAACTTCGTGAAGGGCGCCGCTGGGTCCGTTGACACGGCAGCGAGGCCAATTTCTCTGGAGGGCTTCGCGTGGCGCGGGAAGCGCATCATCCGACCTCCCCGTTACCCACGCGTTACCCAGGCCATCGGCGGTGCGACTCGGCAGTGGCGGTGCGTGGCCACGAAATCGTTGTCGTGGTCGATCGGAGAGACAGACAACAGCGTTGATTGCTCATTGCGCCGTGGCGATCGTCGCCAGCAGTTCGGTGCGCGTCGGCCCGGGAGCGGGGTAGTGCGGGGCGTCGGCACCGAGGGCGAGCACCTTGTCGAGCAAGCCGGGCGTCGCCAGCGCTTCGGGGGGTGTCGCCTGGAGCGAGCCGATCGAGACCCGCGCCCGAAGCACGTCGGGATCCTGAAGCTTCGCGGCATCCATCGATTTGGCGATAGCCCAGGCAGGATCGGCCGTGGTGTAGGGCTGGCCGGAGATGTCGCCTTCGATCTCCGCGAGGCGGTGGCGATCGAAGTCGAGCGTCATCCGATACAGATGGCCGACGGAGGCCTCCGTGTCCTCGTCGAATCGCCGGACCAACTTCTCCGGTTCCTCAGGTCCGACCTGGCGGAGAAGGTCGCGGAGGACGCAGGAATGGAGCAGTCCGATCGAGGTCCCTCGGCCGAGTGCGGGGTTCGTGCACGCCCATGCGTCACCGACGGCGAGCAGTCCTGTCGCGACCGGTTCGCCGTCGACGACGAAGCGGCGGTGACGGTCCTCGATCGCGCTCATCACCTGTACGTCGGTGATCGGCTCTCCCTCACCCCAATCGGACGCCGTGGGATACTCGGCGAGCACCGCCTGCCACACTGCAGCGTCGCGCAGCGGGCGCAGCGCCCTGTCCCCGGCAGACGCGATGACGGCAGTCGCCCAGGTCCCGTTGTCGCAGGGCAGGGTGAGGACCGAAACGCTGTCGAAGTGTTCGAGCACGGTGGCCGCGAACGGTGGCAGGGTGCCGTCCGCCGACCGGAAGTGTCGGCCGTAGTACACGAACCCCGAGTCCTCCCACTGCTCGGCGGGACGCCTGCCGCCGATCGCCTCGAGCGTGCCGCCCACGGGTGAGCGCCGGCCCGTGGCGTCGACGACGAGGTCGCCGCGGACGGCCATTCCCCCGTTGGTCAGCACTCCGGTGACGTGGGGAACTCCGGGGATGACCTCCGGTCCGGTGGTGAGTCCGGTGACCGCGACGCCCCGGCGAATCGTCACCCCTGGCGTGTTCGCCGCGGCCGTGGCCACCGCCGCTTCAACGACCGGTCGGCGGCCGGTCACCGTGTCGAACCGCTCGTCATCCTCGTGGTGTGCGCCGGTCATCTCGGCAGGGAGCGCCGTGAACGCGTTGAAGGTGAGGCCACCGAGAGCAACAAGCTCGTCGATGACCCCGGGGATTTCCTGCTCCATCAGGTCTCGCCAGCGGGGCAGCATGAAGTGGGGGAGGTGGAACTGGTTCACGCCTCGGCGGTTCCAGGTGTCCCAGAGCACGTCGGCGCTGCCGATCGGCTCGGCTGGGTCGCGCTCGAGCACGGTGACTTGGTGACCGTCGCGGGCGAGGAGTGCGGCGGTCGACAGCCCATTGAGCCCGCCGCCGAGAACGAGGATGTCTGCCATGTCGGCATCGATCGGCGCCGGGCTGCTCAACCTCCAGGTCAGGTGGTGCTCAGGTTGTGCTCAAATCGGAGGGCAGCTCGAGCCGCACCTGGCCGATCTCGACGGCCCACAACAGATCGGTCAGGCGCTCGATGGCTTTGGCAAGGTGACGTCGATAGGTCGAGAAGGCAAGGTCGAGCACCTCCGCCGCTGCTTCCTGAGTCGGCGCTGCTCGGACGAAGGTGCGATCGAGCACCCGCTGCAGCGGGCTGGCGCGAGGTTCCCGGCCGATCTGGTCGATGCCGGCGCGGATGGCTGCGCCGAGCCGGTCGACATCGGCACCTGCGAACCCGTGGGCGAGCGTCGATCCCATCAATCGGTTGGTCTGCAGCCGTTCGGGCCGGTGGAGGTCGCGCAGCGCTGCCCGTAGGGCGGCGTCGAACTCGGCGCGGGTGAGCGGCGGCGGACGTAGGAGGTGCGCAGGCGGTGGTCCAGTGGCCCCCGTCAACTCGCGTTCACCCAGCAGGTCGATCCACGCGTCTACGGAGAGCCGCCGCCAATCGACCCCGTAGACCGTGTAGCGGCAGCCGGCGAGCTCGGTGACGAGCTGCTCGGTGAACCCGATGTAACTGAAGCCGGGGCCCCAGAACTCCGGATCGACGGACGGCACGAACGTCCAGGCCAGCGGGCGGGTCACCCACTCGATCGACCCGGCGACCGCGCCGATGACGACTCCATAGGGGTCGTGCTGGTACTCAGCCGAGCCGCCGAAGTACCGAGCGATCCACACCTCCTCGCCGGGTCGCGCTGGTGACGTCGACCCCGCATGGTCGAGGATCGTCCGCACGACGGGGTCGGCATCGCACAACGACGGATCGGTGGGGTAGACGACCTGGAACATGAAGCTGGCCAAGCCGGTCGGGGACCGGACGACGAAGAGGTTCTCAGGCTGGGCAGCGAGCCAGCGCTCGGCGACGGCGGCGGACTCCTGGCCCTCGAAACGCTCGATCAATTCGAGCACAGCCGGGTGGTCGCCGAGCACACCTGGGACCACGGCGACAGGTCCGTGATCACGAATCATCCAGTAGGCCGATGACAGTGGACTCCGTCGATGCAGCCACAGCTTGTGGTGGGCCCACAGCTGGCGATCCACCGTGTCCGGATGACGCAGGCGGGCCATCACGTACTCGTGCACGATGCGGTGAACCCGCAGATACCTGTCGGGGGAACGGCGCTGAAGGTCGGCATCGAGGGCGTCCCGGACCAGATCATGGGGATACAGGCCGTCGACACCACGGGTCACGAAGGCTTGGGAATCGAGCCACGCCCACACCTCGGGTGCGTCGCCACCCACCGCCCGTCGGAGCAGGTCCTCGGTGGTCAGCCAGGCGTGGGCGCAAACCGCCAGTCCGGCGGCATGAGCCTCGCTCGGCACCTCGCCGATCACCTGCGTCACGAGTGTCTGCACGAGATCGGGTACATCGGCGAAGTCCTCCGGCACGTCCCGGCCGGCGACTGCAGCGTCGGCGAGGAGGGCGAGCGTCAACGGGTGACCTCGTCCCAATTTCGCGAGCCGGACATCGACTGACTGTCGGACCCCTGCCCGCTCCAGCAGTTCGATGCTCTCGGCGGGGCTGAGCGCGTCGAGCGGTTGAACCGTCGCCACCGCCCGCCATCCTGGGTCGGTACGCCACGCTGCGCTCGGCGGCTCCCGGCCGGCGAGCACGACAACCATTCCGGCGTCCAGTGACGGGAGGAATTCACTCCGCACCCAGGAGTCGATCGGGCCAAACCGCTCGTAACCATCGAGCAGCAGCAGATCGGCGGCGGGCGCACTCGATCCGGCGATGCGGTCGAACGCAGCGGCGAGCCCAGCCGCGGAGCAGTCGACGTCGCGACCGTCGATGGACACTGGCGTCCGGCCGGCAGATCGCCCTCGTATCCGGAATTGGTCGAGCAACGCGGTCTTACCGATGCCGCCGGGGCCATGCACGAAGAGCACTCGGGCAGGACCTTGACCCCGGATGATCTCGTCGAAGCGAGCGAGTTCGTCGCGGCGACCCACGAACGCTTGCTGTCGAGCGTCGTCGATAGCCGTCGAGAGGTTGGTCATCGCTGCTCCCGCGGCCGATGAGACAATCCACGTTACTCCTACGAAGTTGATGCCGATGGCTGGTGTTGGTGACCGCCATTTCCGACGCGTGCCGGCATGGACTCGTCCGTGGCCCCGGCGTGGCCATCCGAGCCCTTGCCGCTGGCGATGGGGTGAACGCCCGATGTGTCGATCCGCCGCCATGGGGATGATGGGCTTCCCGGATGATGCAAGGAGCGAGGGCGATGGCGACCACCAGACTGAACGGTGTCGAGCTCTACTACGAGACAACGGGCAGTGGGGACTGCCTCGTGCTGACTCACGGGTCGTGGACAGACGGAACTGGCTGGAACCAGGCGGTGGCCGGGCTGGCCGAGCGGTACCAGGTGGTGGTGTGGGATCGGCGTGGTCACTCTCGTAGCGAGGCGGGCGACGGGCCCGGCAGTCGTGCCGAGGATGCCGCCGACCTTGCCGGGTTGATCGAGCATGTCTGTGGCCGGCCGGTTCACGTGGCGGGTAACTCGTACGGCGCGATCGTCACCTTGACGCTGCTCACGGCACGCCCAGAGCTGGTCGCCACCGCCGCGGTCCACGAGCCGCCACTGTGGGGCCTGCTCGAAGGGACGTCCGATCCGGCCCTCATCGATGCGCTGTCTGCCGCGGACGCCGACCTCACGGTCGTGCGGGACCTGATCAGCTCGGGGGATCATCGACTCGCTGCCGAGTACTTCGTCGAGCACGTCGCCTTGGGACCGGGCACGTGGGATCGGCTCCCGGAGTCGTTCCGGGCCGTGCTGGAGTCCAACGCCCCCACATTCCTCGACGAGCTGGCCGACCCGACAGCCGCGTCGATCGATGCCACCACGCTGGCCACCACTACGGTGCCGCTGCTGCTGACGCACGGCACCGAGAGCCCCGCGCTGTTCCCCGCGATCATCGCCGAGCTCGACGAACTCGTGCCGGCAGCGCGAGTGGAAGTGCTCGAGGGCGCCGGTCACCTCCCCCACGCCACCCATCCCGACGAGTGGATCGCTCGTCTCGTCGCCTTTCACCACCGCTGTTCCCCCGGCATGGCTCCGATCAGCGTGTGAGCAGGCCGTTCTCCATGGCGAACAGCGCCGCGCCGGCTCGGGTCGTGACGCCCGCCTTGGCGTAGATGTGCTCGACGTGATGTCCGACCGTCTTGGGGGAGATTCCCAGCTCGGCAGCGACCTGCTTGTTGACATGGCCCCGGGCGATCAGACGCAACACGTCGACCTCGCGCTCCGTCAGGCCGGCTGGTCGGGGCACGTTCGGCAGGCGCGGCAGTTGCCCAGCGGCACCCAGCACAGCGTCCACCTCGGCCCTGGCGAACCGGCCGCCGTCGACGTCATCAAGCAAGCACCCAGCGGCATCTTCCGCCGTGAGTGCCGGCCGATGGGCGCGCTCTTCGCCCATCGCGTGGAAGGCATCGGCGGCGGCCAACAGCCGAGCGGGCTGGGTGAGCTGATCTCCCGACACCCCGCGGTGATACCCGGAACCGTCGACTCGCTCGTGATGATGCACGGCGACCTGCACGAACGGTTTGAGAGGTCCGCAACGATCGAGGACCCGCTCGGTGAGATACGGATGAAGACGAACCCGCTCCCAATCGCTGCCGCTCAGCGGCCTGGTGCGGTCCCAGATCCCCGACGGCACCCCGACTCGCCCGACGTCATGCACCAACGCGGCGCGGCCCAACGCGTCGGCATCGGTCTCGGCAAGGCCGGCACAGCGAGCCGCGTCCGCCGCCAGCCGGGCCACTCCGGTCGAGTGGCCACGGAAGTAGCGTGACTTGAGGTCCGTGAAGTGCGCCAGCGCCGTCAAGGCCTGGTCGAGGTCGTCGATCATGTGCACCGGGGCCGGCTCAGCGTCGAGCACCGCCGAACATGGATCGTCACCGATCTCGGCCAGCCACCGCTCGCCGTCGGTCAGCAAGGCGTCGACCACGGCCGGATCATGGGCGCGACCGCGTCGACGGTCCAGCATGACTGCGGCGGTGGCCCATCCCTCACGACTCCAGAGTTCGGCGTCGCGGGCTGCGCTCACAACCCGGACCGCCAAGGGCGTCTCCTCGCCGGCGAGACCGGCGGGATACCCCTTTCCGTCCCAGCGCTCGTAGGCGTGTCCGAGCGCCAGACGAACATCCTCGCCAAGCCCGAGATGAGTACCGAGGCGAGCGGCCGCCTCGCAGTGCTCCGACAGGCTGCGCTGTTGCCCGCCCGGGTCGGCGAGGGCCCGCGCCACCAGGCCGAAACGACGGCCAGCGGGGAGGTCCTCGCCGAGATGGCGCGCGAGGAACCGCATCGCCTCGCCCGGCGATGCGCCCAGAACCGGCGCCATCATGGCGTTGAACCCGATGTCGTCACCGCCGGCCAGCGCCGCCGTCTCCGACGCGTTCGACGTGCAGCCGATGAAGCGCAACAACGCGACGTAGTACACGCACGACTGGTCCTGCGGGGTCACCCCTAGCGCATCAGCAATGGCCACCGACAACCAGCACGTGCGCAGCCCGTGCTCCATCGGTTGGCCCGTGCCCAAGTCCGTCGCCAACGACAGCGCGACCGTCAGTTCCGCCAAGCGCCCCGTGGGGGCCGCATCAGCCACAGTCACCACTCTTGCAAAACCAGGGCGTCGATGAACACCGTGACAGACACCGTCGTGTCGCGACGACGGTTCGGGCGCGGCGCTGCCGGGGTGACCGACACCTACCGTGCGGACAGCTCGTCGCCCACTCCTTCGGCCTCGGCAGTTCGAAGTCGCGGCCAGGCCTACGGCTCAAGGTGCAGCGCGAGGTTGGCCAGCGATGATGCCATCCCAGCCGCGTGATCATCTGCCGAGATCCCGTCCGGCACCTCGTCCGCGGTGATCTCGACCAGGGTCCCGCCATCGACGGAACTGATGTCCCAGGTCATGATCATCGTGCCAGCGAACGAGGGATCGTCGGACTCGAAGTCGATCTCCTGTACAACGCGGACACCGGGCTCGAGGCTCACGAAGCGGGCATCTACGACGTCCGATTCCGCGGTCGTCTTGCCGCGGCCGCCTGCAGTGTCCTCGTAGGTGAGCACGAGTCGGTAGGAGCCGCCGGGCCGCGCATCGAATCGGTCGAACCGCGCGCTCATGCCCTCCGGCGGAAGCCACGCAACCAGCGCCTCCGGGTCCACGAGCGCGGCGTAGACCTTCTCAGGCGGGGCAGCGATCACGCGTAGCGCCCTGTCTGTGCGCGGCACCCGCTCAGCGTACAAATCGCGGGCACAGTGATCGAGGGCTACATGGGCGAGCTCGCTGGCGATCCGGCGAGGATTCCCTGCAACGAAGCCCGCATGATCGGAACAGCTGCTCAGGCCGACGTTTCGGTACTGTCCGCTTCCGGCACAATCGACCGGCGAGGGAGGCCCGACGTGAGGATCAACGGCCTGGCGTTCGTCGGAACGCGCACGATTGCCCGGGGAACGATGACTCGGTTCGTCCAAGACGTGTTGGGTCTTGCGCCGATTGATCCGTCGGGGCTCGACGCAGACCTGTTTGAACTTCCCGACGGCTCGATGTTGGCAATCGCCCCGACAGACGAGCTGAACGGCGAGCGCACCGTCGGCTTTCTGGTCGAGGACCTCGATGCCGCCTGTGCCGAGTTGCGGGCCGCAGATGTCGAGGTCGATGCCAGCATCGCGGCGAACGAGCGGTTCCGTTACGTTCACTTTCGGGCCCCGGACGGCAAGCTCTACGAGTTGGTCGAAGCCCGTGGCGAATGATCGCCTGACGTTGTTGAACTGGTCGGGGCGTTCGAGGTTGCAGACGTGGCCGAGGCCGGAGAGCACGGTCAGCTCGGAGCCTTTGCGACTTCCGGCATGCGGGCCGCGTCGAGGCTGATCTCCACGGGATCGTCGGCTGGTCTCCATGCCCCAACGACGGCGGTACACGACGATGGATGACGTGTTCGAGCGCGTCGACTATCCGCACGAGTCGCCGGCGACGGAGGGTTTGGCGCGCCTTGGCGGCGAAGGCTGGTCGGTCTTTGTCAAGGTCGTGCGCTCCTTTCGTCATTGGCCACGCTGGGCCGCGCTGCCCCACGACGCGCGCGCCATATTGGGTGACGCCTCGGTGTGGCGCCATGAGGTCGACCTGTACCGGTCGGGTCTCGGGGCCGTTCTGCCTGCCGGACTGCGCTTACCCGTGTTGCACGGTGTCGTCGACCTCGGCGACGACCGGATGATGCTCGTTCTCGAGGACGTCGATGTCGACCCGTCGCCGTGGAACTGGGAACGCTACGCACGTGCCGCACGGCTGCTCGGCCAGTTGCACGTGCGGATGACGGCGACAGACGGCCTGCCTCGCCGGTCGACTGAGCGATCGGCGGAGCTGGTCAGCATCATGTACACCAGTCGGCTGCTCCCAGTCGCCCTTCCGTCCCTGCGTGCCGAGGCGACGTGGCGACACCCGCTGCTGGCTGGTGCTACGGAGCTGCGGAGCGATCTTGCCGAACTCGCCGTGCGTTTGCCCACGCTCGTCGACGTCGCGGCGCGCCTGCCCCAGCTGTACGCCCACGGTGACGCCAGCCCGCACAACCTGCTCGTGCCCGAGGAGGCGCCCGACACATTCGTCGTGATTGATTGGGCGATGGCCAGCCTGGCCGCCGCCGGCGACGACCTCGGCCAACTGCTCATCGGCCACGCCCATGACGGCGTGCTGGCCGCCGCCGACCTTCCCGCACTCCACGATCTGCTCGTGCAGGCCTACGTCGAGGGCCTCGCCGACGAGAACTATCGACTCGACGAGGAAGTCGTGCGGGCTGGCATGGACGCCGGACTCTCCGTCCGCAGCGCGTTCACCGCCCTCCCGCTGGAGCGCCTCGATGAACCGATCACCGACGACCTCCGCAGCATGTTCGCCGAACGCATCGAGCTCACCCGCTACCTCGTCGACCTCGGGCTGCACATCGACACCGGACGCCTGCTCGACAGCTCGGCAGCCTGAGCGGGCTGAACCACTGGGTTGACGGATCCGTACCATCGTTCGGGTGTCGACATCGCTACCTCCGATCAACGCGGAAAACGTGGGGGCGTTCTGGAGTCGTGCGATTGCGAGTGGCGCCGTCGCCGCAGGATCACCGCTGCCGTCGGTGATCGAGCCGTTTGGTGATAGCCAGGAGTTGGCCGACGAGTTGATTGACCTCGTCATCCATGGCCACAAACGGGCCACCGCCGCGGCGCTCGCCGGCTTCGAGCTCGAACAGACGTCGCCGCCGGAGCCTGGCCTGCTCTCGATCGCCACCGACGGTCGCGGCAACGCTCGGGTGGTCGTCGAGATGCCGACAGTGTTCGAACGCTTCGAGGTCGTCTACACCGAGTAGAGCGCCGATGGCGGCTCTTCAGTCGGCTGAGACCGGGTGATAGCGGCAGACCAGCACGCCGGTCTTTGCGGTCTCGACGGACGTCAGCTCCAACTCACGAGCGACGCCATCCGCGGGGAACAAGGTCTTGCCGCCGCCCAGCGTGATCGGCTCGATCATGAGGACGAGCTCGTCGACGAGGTTGGCGGCAAGCAGCGAGCGTGCGACGGTCAGGCTGCCATAGACATAGATGTCGCCGCCGCGTTGGGCACGCAGCGCGGAGACCTCCGTGACCAGGTCGGCGCCGCGGATGATCGTGGTGGGCGTCCAGGCCGCCACGTCCGCTTCAGTGAGCGTGTCGGACACGACGTACTTCTGTGCGGCGTTGATCCAGTCGGCGAACCCTCCTTTTCGGCCGGGCCACGCCTCCGCCGAGACCTGATACGTCCGCCGCCCTTGGAGCAGGACTTCGTTGTGCTCGGCGAACCCCTCGACGACTGCACCCATGATGTCAGGGTCAAAGAACTTCATCGACCAGCCACCGTGCTGGAAGCCGCCGTCGGTGTCCTCGGTCGCGCCGCCGGGCGCCTGCACGACGCCGTCGAGGCTCATGAACTCGCTGACGACAACTCGCATGTCACTCTCCATTCGCGATGCTTGCTCATCATGACAACGAACGAGGTTCCCCCAACAAGACAGTTCTAGCGAGAATTCGTCGGCGCGGCACGCTCCCCGAGCGCCCTGCCGGCTGACGCGTCGTCGACGAAGGTGGATCGGCATTCGGTTATGGGTGACGCCGATCGGGGGTACTGCATCTGCATGACGGTCACCAACGCACTCGCCAGTCTCGCGGTTCGCGATCTAGAGGTGTCCACGAGGTGGTTCGAGATGCTGCTCGGCGAAGGAAGCCATCCGATGCCCAAAGTTGTCGAGTGGCAACTCGAACAGGGAGGTGGTTTGCAGGTCTACACAGCGCCCGAGCGAGCCGGCCAGGGGTCCTGCACACTGATCGTCAGCGATATTGACGAGATTGCTGAGCGACTCCAGGCGACAGGGCTCGCCGGTGACGTCGAGTCGGCGCGCAACGACCGCGTCGATACGGTGATGGTCAAGGATCCGGACGGTAATTCGATTGCCTTCGCGAGACCCAAGGTCAGACGCTCGTGCACTGACGGTCAGCGCTCGCGGCCATTGCGCAGTCCGACGTCGAACTGGATCCGAGACTTGAGATAGCACAGAACTCGGCCCGCCCGGCTGCGGTGACGCGCAACGACCTCCCGGCCGGGCAGCCGACACGAGAGGCCATCACGCCGAGGCAACACCCAGACTCTGCTCAGCCGGCCGGCGGGACAGCGGTGAGCACTGGGTCTGGATGCTCTCCCCAACTCTGCACACCGCGCTGCTGGATGCGTTGTTCCCGACCCTAGCCATCGGCTCCCTGTCGTCGGTAACCGACCGACAGGACGGTGCCGCGGGGCCGCAGCGTCAACCGGCATCCCCGATCCGCTGGGCCGCAAGGTCTTCGGACCACACAAGTCGGGACCTAGGTCCCGACTTGCCGTCTGATCTCGGTCATACCCTCCCGAGGAGCCTAGTTACCGAGGCTCGGTAGCAAAGCCCCAGGCGGTTGGGGCCGGAGGGTTCGACTTCAGGGGGCGTCGGGCCCTCTGCTACCGCTGATCCTCCATGCGTCGACGTCGGCGGCGGTCGCGCGCCGACTACGCACAGCCGGCAACGCGTAGAGCGCGCGGGCTACGTGTGTCGTGACGAGAGCACACAGAACTCGTTGCCTTCGGGGTCGGCGAGCACGACCCATGACTCGTCGCCCTGGCCGACGTCGGCATGAGTCGCGCCGAGGTCGAGGAGACGGGCGACGACGGCGTCGCGGTCGTCGGGGCGGAAGTCGAGGTGCAGACGGTTCTTGAGGGACTTCCGTTCCGGGACGCGAGCAAAGAGGAGTCCCGGAAGGCGATCCGGCGCGGGTCGTATCTCGAACTCCTCGGGATCGTCGTTGACGACGACCCACTCCAGGGCGGTCGCCCACCATCGTCCGAGCGCCTCTGGATCGGTCGAGTCGACGATGAGCTGCTCCCATTCCAGCGACATCAGCTCACACCCCCGGCTCCTCCTTCAAGAACGATTGCCCTCGGACCCCAGCGAACACGACTGACCGGCCGGCCGCGCCATCGAAGCTACGCCTCGCGTCGATGGCGCGGCGAAACGACCAACGAGTGGGCCGAACTCACACGTCGGCAGGTGAAGTTGTAGCGCCCGCTACCACCACGTCGTCCCTGCCAAACACATCGCCGCAACAGATGACCGAGAACGGTCGCGAGCATCGCGCGGCGGCGCGTGACTTGACGTCACGGATGTGCGTTGATAGTTGACGGTTCGGCCGTCGTGGAGGTGGCAGTGAGCGAGTATGTCTTCGATCAGGCCTGGGAGCGGGAACGTGACCGTCTGCGCGGTCTGGAGTTCTTGTTCGACGGCGCGACGATCCGCTACCTCGCCGACTCGGCGTGACCGCGGGGTGGCGCTGCTTGGAAGTCGGGTGCGGTGCCGGGGCCGTGGCGTTGTGGCTGGCCGATCAGGCCGGCACCTCCGGCCGAATCGTCGCCACCGATCTGGACACCCGGTTCATCGACGGACACGGCCGCACCAACGTCGAAGTGCGCACCCACGACATCATGAGCGGTCCTCCCGAGGAGGCCGCGTTCGACCTCGTTCACGCCCGCGCGGTGATCGAACACATCGGCGACCACGACACGGCGTTGGGCAACCTCCTGGCGGCCGTGCGCCCGGGCGGCTGGGTGCTCGTCGAGGATGTCGACTTCGGGGGCCCGATGGGTGCGGCACTGGCCAGGTACATCTATCCAGCCGAGCATTCAGCACTTGTCGAGCGCCTCTACCGTGCCGCCGCGGCCATCTTCACGTCGGTTGGCGCCGACCCCAGCTTCGGCACCCAACTCGCCGGGGCATTGGAGGCGGCTGGGTTCGAAGAGGTTGGCGGTGAGCTCCACGCCCCGATCGTCAGCGGTGGCACCGAGCAATGGACACGCGGCACGGTCGAACAGCTCGGCGGACCGCTCATCGGCACCGGTCTGGTGACCGCCGACGACCTGTCGCGCTTCCTCGCCGTGACGGATGAGCGATCAGCCCACTACGCACCACCGAGCATGGCCAGCGTGTGGGGTCGACGCCCGGCGACATGAAGCGTCCCGGCGCTGTTCTCCGGCTACGAGAATCCGGCTCGCTTGATGGCGGCGCAGCATCAGGCCGACTGGTGCGCATGGTTCCACGCATGGCGGACCATTCGCTCGAGTACGTCCTCGTCAACGTCACTGAGCCGCTTGATGTAGAGGCATCCCTTGCCGGTGGTGTGGGGACCGAGCTCGTCGAGCAACGGATCAGCAGGTCCGTAGGCGTCGTAGATTCCATAGAGGGTGATCGCGTTCTTGCGCGGTGAGAAACCAACCACGAACCAATCATTGGTGCCAGTCGTGTTCGTGTACTGGTGACTGCCGAACCCGACGATTGACGGTCCCCACATCGCCGCCGGAGCTCCGGTGGTGCGTTGGAGAAGGGCCCGCAGCGCATGTCCGTCCGAGCGACGGCTCTCGTCGGGCACCGAATCGAGAAAGGCGGTGACGTCGGCCCCGGTCGCTCGCGTCTTGATCTTCGCCACCACAACGATTATCGCACCCGCCCCAGGGTCCGACCGCTGTCGTCTTGGCCGTCGCCCCCTTGCGGCTGTTGCCAGTGCCACGGCCCTCGGTTGTGTGACGGTCATCACCGAGGTGGTCGGTCATACCGCATCGCGCTCGCCAACCGGCTACACCACAGTCATGGAGCCGGTGATCCTGATCGTTCCGAAGGACCGTGCGGAGGGAGCGAGGCTTCGTGACGAGCTGGATCGGTATCGGCGGGACTATCGGCTCGAGGTCGTGGCGAGCGGTGACGTCGCCGTGGCACGACTGACTGAAAGTGTTGCAGCGGGCACCCCGATAGCGATGGTGCTCGCCGACTTGGCGCAGGGCGTGTCCGATGGTGTGGACGTCCTCGCCCGGGTGCGGAACGTGTCGCCGACGACACGCTGCGTGCTGTTGCTGGAGTGGGGCCTGCGCGGCGACCAGATGCCGGCGGTGTCGCGAGCAGTTGCGCTGGGGGTTGTTGACACCGTGCTCACCAAGCCCACCGGTCCACGCGACGAGGAGTTCCACGGCGCGATCACCGAGGACCTCGGCGAGTGGTCGTGGACAACCGCTCCCGTCGTCGAGGCCGTCAGGATCGTCAGCGCGGACGGTCGGCGCGGCCAAGAGATCCACGAGGTGTTGGATCGGCTGGGCGTGCCCGTTGGTGTTCACCATCCCGACTCAGCGGTCGGAGCGGCGATCGCACGGCGGGTCGGGCGGCAGGGCTGGCGGACTCTGGTGGAGGTGATGGGAGCCACGACTCTCGCCGATCCCAGCAACCGCGAGCTCGCCGCGGCGTTCGGCGCCACCGTTGACGTTGCGTCGTCCGTGTTCGACCTCGCGATCGTAGGTGCCGGCCCTGCCGGGCTGGGAGCGGCTGTCTACGGTGCCTCGGAGGGCCTCCATACGCTGGTCCTCGAGGCCGAGGCGTTCGGCGGACAGGCCGGTACCAGTTCGATGATCCGCAACTACCTCGGCTTCCCGCGTGGGATCACCGGCCGACAGCTCGGCCGACGCGCGGTCCTCCAGGCAACGGGATTCGGCGCGGCGTTCGATCTCGCCCGAGCTGTCGCCGGTCTGGAGTCAGGGACACCTCACCGTCTCACGCTCGACGACGGTGCTGTGGTCGCTGCCCACGCCGTGATCCTGGCGTGCGGAGTGACGTATCGGCGGCTCGGCGTCGCACCGATCGAGGCGCTCGTCGGCCGCGGCGTGTTCTACGGGGCGTCGTCCACCGAGGCGCGTGCACTGCGAGGCGCCGATGTCGTGGTCGTCGGAGCGGGTAACTCTGGCGGCCAGGCCGCGGTGCATCTGGCACGGTACGCCGCCAGCGTGACGATCGCCGCACGCGGGGCGTCGTTGTCGGCGACGATGTCCGACTACCTGGTCCGAGAGATCGAGGCCAATCCGCGGATCGTCGTTCGCACCGCAGTCGAGATCGTCGATGGCGGCGGGGCGACGCGTCTGGAGTGGATCGAGATCGCCGACCGCGGCACCGGGCGACGTGAACGCCTGCCTGCGGCCGGCCTGTTCATCCTCATCGGCACCGAGACCCGCACCGGCTGGCTGCCGACCGAATTCGTCCGCGACGACCACGGCTTCCTCGTCACCGGCGAAGCCGTCGATCCGCCACGATGGCCGCTCGCCCGCCCACCGTACGCCTTCGAGACCAGCGTCCCCGGAGTGTTCGCCGTCGGCGATGTCCGTGCCAACAGCATGAAGCGCGTCGCTGCCGCCGTCGGCGAAGGCTCCATCGTCGTCCCGATGGTTCACCGATACCTCCAGCAGCGGAGACGCCACCAGTAGCCCGCCAGCAGCACCGCGAAGACCACCGGCGCGCTAGACATTCCATCGGTCGGACGCTCATCCTCCGCACGTACGCGACTTCCCGCTGGCGCGATGACTTGGCCAATCACGGCACGTCTGATCAGACATGCCGGAGCGCACGTGTGGCCCCGGCTACGAAAGGAAAGGTGTCATGGAGATCATCAATCTGGGTGCAGCAGACGGGCTTCCGCCAGTGGACTGGGCTGCAGTCACCGAGAAGCTGGATGCCGGATCGGCGCCGGCTCCTGACGCGCACAACGCTCGTACGACCTGGCTCGCAACGGTGAACGAGGACGGCAGCCCGCATGTGACTGCGGTCGGCGCACTCTGGCTCGACGGCGCGTTCTGGTTCCAAACGGGCACCGGAACCCGGAAGAGCCGTAACGTCGCACGCGATCCGCGCTGCTCGACCGCGGTGTCGATCCGCGACGCGGACGTCGTCATCGAGGGTGACGCCGCACGGGTGACCGACCCGAGCATCGTGGCGCGCATTGCGAAAGCGTGGGCGGACAACGGTTGGCCGGCGGAGCCCGACGAGAGCGGTTCCGGCATCACCGCGCCGTTCAACGCACCATCTCAAGGACCGCCGCCGTGGCACGTGTATCGCATCGAGCCACGCTCGGCGACTGTCGTGTTGGGCACAGATCCGGGCGGCCTGACTCGCTTCAGGTTCTGAACGCCCGGGTGGAGTAGATCTCTGTGCGTACCGCCGAAGATCGAAATGATCGGATGGACCACGTCGTCGCTTGCGATCCCCGACGCCGGCCATCTCCGGTCAGCTGTGTGACGCTTGATCCGTGGTGTCGTGCTGGCCGGGGTCTGCGTCGCCTTGGCGTGCTTCGGTGAAGCTGACGGTGACGGTCTCGAACTCCTTGTACTGCTGAGCCGTGGCGATGTCCGTGTAGGTGCGGCGGTCGGCGCCGGTGAGTTCGACGTCGTCGGTGAACGGCGTTAGCAGGGAGCGCGGGTAGAGCCGTTTGAAGCGCACTACGTCGATCTCGGCACTGAAGACGATTGCCAGGGCGGCGAGGAAGATCCACGCGATCAGTCCGAGCACGAGCGCGAAGGCGCCATAGGTGTCGTCGTCGTTGTTGGTGACGACGCGACTGACGTAGGTGGTGCCGCCGAGTTGCAACGCCTGCCAGACGACGGCGGCAGTGACTGCGCCGGGAAGGAGGCTGCGCACCGAGCGGTTCATCGGCACGCAGATCCAGAAGCCGACGACGAACACAACCGTGTTGACGGCGATGGCGGCGACCACGATCAATGTGGCACTCAACCAGTCGAGGTTGGCGCTGATCGCGGTGGCGCTGGCCAGGCCCGACAGGACCGTGGCGGTGATCGTCGCCAAGCCACCGATGGCGATCAGCACGAGGCTGCGTAAGCGCAGGTGGAACGGGTTGGGGCGGCGACACCGGGGAACCGCCCAGGTGACGTTCATCGCGTGCTGGATGGCGTGGGCGACGCCGAGGGCGCCGTAGACGGCGACGAGCACACTGACCACGAGGGCGATACCACTGCCGCGCACGCTCTGAGGATCGCCGAGCTGCTGTCCGATCACGGGGAACTGGCTCAGTGTCGAGTCGAGGATTCTTGTCTGGAGTTCTGCGTCGTTCTGCAGGACGAACCCGAGGATCGACGTGAATAGGAGGAGCAAAGGAAACAGCGACAAGAAGCCGTAGAAGGCGATCAGCGCAGCAAGGTACACACCCTGATCGTCGTGAAACTTGTAGAGCACGGCCAGCGGCGCACCGGCCCACTCGTGCCGCCGCTGGAAATTGTCCAACCGTTCCGTGACGCCCATGACCGCATACCTGCCTACGCCACGTGTCCGGTTCCCCGAACCCGCCCCGATCAGACCATGACGGTGGTGTGGTGCGGTTCAGCCAGGGTGAGACCGCCGGCTCGCCCCGGGGGGCACGACCCGAGGCCGGACTGCCGGATTGCCCGCCGCCGCGCCCCGGACGTCTCAACCTCGGCGGATCGACATGCGAACCACCTTCAGCCCCGAGGGTCATTGGCGGCACCGTGCGGGCCGGGTGGGGCGGCATCTCGCGTGGGGCGTTCGAGCTCGGCGGGTTCGGCGTACGGGACCGGCTGCGACTGGTCGTGCTCGGCGCCGTGAGCGGGGACGGTCCACTTGCAAGCCTCCACAGCCGATGAGTCGAGCCGCATGCCCTGGTCCTGCGGTGTGCACGTCGCCATGCAGCGATCGTGACGCGGGTCGAGCGGGAGGGGAAGTGCAACGTCCGAACCGCCCTCAGCTGCTCGACTCGGTACCCCGGGGACGTGCTCAGGAGGACGCTGCGGCGTGCAGTGGCCGCGGGCCGTGGTGGTGATCCCGGCTCGGAGACAATGTGTATGCCGACCCGGCGGGTCACCCGTTCTGTCTCATCAAACGGCCCGGGTGGGCGCCACCACTGAACGCCACGACCTGAAGCGGCAAGGCACCGGAGGTTCGCGATTGAACTGCGGCCCGCGGACTCGTACCGTGCCACTTGCCGGCCACCACCGCGGCGGCCCGGACCACGACCGAAGGAGGTTGCCATGCACGCGGTAATCGGGAGAGTCGAGATCGACTCGAGTCGCGCCGACGAGGCCACCGAGTTGCTGAACAACTACACCGTGCCGATGGTCAAGCAGGCGCCTGGTTTCGTCAGCGGGACGTGGGCGCGGTCCGCGGACGGAACGCACGGACAGAGCCTCCTTCTCTTTGAGAGCGAAGAAGCGGCGAAAGCCGCGGCAGAACGCGCCGCGGCGGGGCCCCCGCCAGGGGGACCGGTGACCTTCGTATCCGCCGACGTGTTCGAGGTGCTCGCCCAGGCCTAGACCCCGCAGGCGGCGAGCGTCTCCAGGGGCCAGCGGCGGGCGCCTTCCGCTGACAACGGCTGGCATCGGGAGTGACACCGTGCCCAAGTCGGGACGCGACGCCGAAGTCGAGTCCGCGATTCCCCGTCAAGAGGGCATTCTGGGCTCTGAGGTCGCCGCCCACTTGGCGCTCACGATTGGTGCGATCCGGTTCCGATCCGCTGCTGGGTGGGTACCGAAGTGCCGTGAATACGGAACGAGCTCGCACCGGCGTCAATGAGGAGGAATTCGTCGTGGCCTTCCGCGCCGCCTGCGATGCGTTGGCGGGCGCTGGGGTGCCGTACCTGTTCATGGGTGGCATCGCCTCCATCGTTCACGGACGCACGTCGTGGACCCATGATCTTGATGTGTTCATCCGTCGAGCTGATGAGCCCGCGGCCGTCGAGGCGCTTGGTGCTGCCGGCTATCGGCTCGACCCAACGCCCTCTTCCTGGTTCTCCAAGCTCTGGATGAACGAGGTCTTCCTCGATGTGATCTACAGCTCGTCCGGTCCTGTCGATCTGGATGACGCCATGCTCGAGCGCGGCGAGTGGGCCGAGGTGTGGGGCCGCAAGGTCCCGGTTCTCGGCCCCGAGGATCTCGTGGTGACCAAGGCCTTGGCACACGGTGAGGAGACCGCGCACTACTGGTGGGATGCCCTCGCCATCATCGCCAAGGGCGAATTGGACTGGGACTATCTGCTGATGAGGGCGCGGCACGGACCGCGGCGTGTTCTCAGCCTGCTGCTGTATGCGCAGTCGACCGACCTCGCCGTGCCCGACCATGTGATCCGCCGCATGTCGGCCGTGACGTTGGGGGAGGAGGGATGACGGCAAAGTCCGCTGAGGAGCGCTACCTCCCTGAGCACCTCCACGAGGCGCTGCTCGCTGATCAGCGTGTCGGCGAGCAAGACCTGCAGGTGGCTGCGGAAGAGCATTGCATCCATGTCACCGGGACGGTGTCGACACCGGCCCGGCGTGACGCGATTGTCACCGTGATCGCCGAACTCGCGCCCGGATGGGAGATCTGCAATGACGTCGAGCTGATGGACGTCGCGGCCGACCCGGATGTCGAGGACCTCCCCTGATGAACTGCGTGCGGCTCGCCGCGGTTGGCGATGTCCACGTCGGTCTGGACTCTGGTGCCGTGCTCAACTCGGAGTTGCTCGTCGAGTCTGCCGACGTGTTGCTTGTCGCTGGAGACCTCACACGCCATGGCACACCGGCGGAGGCCGAGATGTTCGCCTCCGAAGTGGCGACCGTGCCCGTCCCTGTCGTGGTGGTGCTCGGCAACCACGACTTCGAAAGCGAAGCTGCCGAGGAGGTGCGCACGATCATGGAATCGGCTGGCGCCATCGTGCTCGACGGCGGCTCGGTCGACGTCGAGCTTGACGGGGTGCGCGTCGGCATTGCCGGCACGCCCGGCTTCGGGGGCGGGTTCCGCGGCGCCAGCTGTTCGGAGTTCGGCGAGCCATTGATGAAGGCGTTTGTCCGCCACAGCCGAGCGATGGCCGACGCACTCTGCGACTCGTTGAAGCGACTGGACACCGACCTGCGCATCGCCTTGACCCACTACTCTCCGATCGAGGCCACGCTCGATGGTGAGCGACGCGAGATCTATCCCTTCCTGGGTAGCTACCTACTCGCCGAGGCCATCGACGCTGGCGGGGCCCACCTCGCCATCCACGGCCACGCCCACCGCGGGTCGCGCGCCGGAACCACACCATGTGGCGTACCGGTGCGCAACGTCGCCCGCCCGGTCATCGGGCGGCCCTTCACCGTGCTGCGTCTGGACCCCGATGGCCTCGCCGAGGACCCCGACGCCTGACAGACGGCTTGGGCTGGCCGGCGAACTTGTCGCACGGCGATGCTCGCCAACTCTCCGCCGCGGTGCGCAGCTCGTGTGCGTCGTGGGCCGGGTCGTCGAGCCGGCAGCAGCGCGGATCGACGCTCCTGCGCCTAGGCAGGTTCGGCAGCGGGAAAGGTCCAGGTGCCGTCGAGGATCTCTGGTCGTGGTCGGTACAGGCGCACGGCGTAGTTCCAGCCGTCCATGATCGGCAGGCAGTTCGGTCGGTCGTTGGCGCAGCCACCGAAGTGCACCGTGACCGAGCCGTCGTCGTTCGGTGTGGCGGTGATGTTGTTGACGCTGTAGGCGTCGCGGTCGTTGGCCTGGAAGTAGCCGTCGGCGTTGTACACCGAGATCGACCAGAACCCGTCGACGGGCACGTCGCCGACGGTGACCTTGTACTCGCCGGTCGGAAAGCCGGGGTCGACGTTGATGTAGAACGCCTCCTGTTCGGGCAGGCCACCCCAACCCGAGGCGGTTCCAAGCAGGTGCTTGATCGGGTCGACATCGTCCTTGCGGCCGAATGCGCCGGCGAAGGCGTTGACGCCCCGCGCCAAGGTGAGCACCGCCTCGCGAGTCGTGTCGAAGCTGGCCGTGTCGTAGTCGGGCATCACGAAAGGACGTGCCGACCGCGCCTGTAGGCCGATCTGGTCCTGTAGGGCGTGAACAACGTCGAGATCGGCCGGGTCGTTGGGGTCGACGAGGATTCGTGCGGCAACGAGCACGTAGTCGGTGTCGAACCGGCCGACCGTGAGCTCGTGATCGCCAGGACTGTGCAGTACCTCGTTGATGTAGTGGTCGTTGTTGACGACCATCGCCGATAGGTAGCGGTCCCCGGCATCGGGAAGTGTGAGCGTCGCTCCTTCGGAGATGTCGACGATCACGCTGCTGTACAGCGTGTCGCGGTTCTGGCGGATCACCGGCTGGTCCTCGATCGACGCTGGCTCGCGGTGATGCACGACAACGTTGATCGGGGCACGCGCCGACAGCGCTGCGAACATCCTGTCGGTCTCGGCGCGAACGAAATTGTCGATATTGACCTGGGTTGCCATCGAGCCATCCTTGCGCGGATGGAGCGCGGCGGCGGCGGGACGCCCCATCGTCGCTCGGGTCTTGATCGCGTCAGCTGACTAGGTGGGCGTACGGATCCGGCCGCTCGGCCTCGCTACGCAACACGCAGAACTCGTTGCCCTCCGGATCCGCCAGCGTCACCCAGCCACCTCCGTCCGGGTTGCGGTGGTCGGCGAACTCCGTCGCACCCAGCCCGACCAGCCGCTCGATCTCTTCGTCGCGCGTCCGGTCGGTTGGAGAAAGGTCGAAATGAATCCGGTTCTTCACCACCTTGTCGTCCGGCACCTCGATGAACAGCACCCGGTTCCGCCCGTCGGGCGAGAAGATCATGCACTCTTCGTCTCCTGGCCGGTTGGGGTCCCGCGGATCCTCGCCGAAGCCGAGCACCTGGCACCACCAGACGGACTGCTCATAGGCGTTGTGCGCGTCGACGGACGTGTGTGAAATCCGTGAAGTCATTCCCCCTAGCCTGGCGCATTCCCTCCCCATCGGAGATCTTCAGTTTCGCACCGCGATGAGGCGCCGACGACGTCGGCCGTGCACGTTCAGACGGGTCAGTCGCCATCGGTGGCGGTCGGTGGCTGTCCGCGACGCTCGGCTGTGCGGAGCCCCACGGCGATCTCGTCTCGTGACGGCGCTGCGCCG
This sequence comes from Ilumatobacteraceae bacterium, assembly GCA_963786985.1. GTDB lineage: Bacteria > Actinomycetota > Acidimicrobiia > Acidimicrobiales > Ilumatobacteraceae > Desertimonas. The sequence goes on from CAWBBL010000007.1 coordinate 67,877, forward strand.
CCACCGCCTCGAGGCGGGCCGCGATCAGGGGGAACCTCAGCGAGCATGACTCGGAAGTCCCACGTCATCATCCCGGTCGTGTCACGTAGGCGCCCCGCGGTCTGCAACCCGAGGACTCCAACCACACGACTGTGGATCGTGGCAGAGGACGGTAGACGGAGCGTGGTCGTCCGTTCGGGCACAGCGAATTGATTGGTCCGGCTGGCGTTCGGTGTTGACCGAGTGCAACCACGAGGGGTGGCCAGGCACAGGTACTCAGCCAACTGCATCAACGGGTTGGTTGGGGGTCGCTCACAGGTGGGCGATCGCAGCGACTCCGGCGTCGATCGTCTCTGCCGGGCCGCTCACCGTCGGCGGCGCGAGCAGCACCAGCCGGTGGGCTCCCGCCTCCTGGTAGGCGGCGGCGCGCTCGGGTGTGAGCCGGCCGCGGGGTGTCACGCTGATCTCGAGGTCGCCGAGCTCGACGGGCCGCTCGACGCGTTGGGCAGCGGCACGCAACCCGGCGAGCGCGGCCGCGACATCTTCGGGGGTGAGCCCGTAGCCGTACCACCCGTGGGCGCGGGCCACGGTGCGCCGGTACGCCGGTGGGCTGTGGCCGGCGGCGATCACCGGGATCGGCTGCTGCACAGGTCGCGGGTGCGCATCGACACCGGCGAACTCGACGAAGCGACCGTGGTACTCGGGATGTTCGTCGTACCACAGCGTGTGCATCGCGTCGAGATACTCGTCGGTGACCCCACCACGCTCGGCGAAGTTGGCGCCGACCGCCTCGAACTCCGGTCGGAGGTAGCCGGCGCCGACGCCGAGCATGACTCGCCCGGCCGACAGGACGTCGAGCGTGGCAACCTGCTTGGCAAGGACGACGGGGTTGCGCTGGGGAAGGATCACGATCCCCGTCGCCAGCCGCACGGTGGCGGTGTGGGCGGCGGCCCACGTGAGGGCGAGGATCGAGTCGAGCGCCGGGTCGCGCGGATCCATCGGCGATGGCGGCACCTGCGGATCGGGCAGCACGACGTGTTCGCCGGCCCACACCGAATCGAACCCAGCCGCCTCGGCCGCCTTGGCGGCAGCGACAAGTTCGTCTGGCCGGCTCATCGAACCCATGTTGACGTGGACCAGTCCCAGCAGCACGACAGCACCTTGTCACAAGGCTGGGGTACCGTCGTCGTCGTGCCAGGACTGCTCGACGGCCGCGACATCAGCGATGACGAACTGGCCGCCCTCGCCCTGGCAGCGGATCCGGATCAGCCGGTCGACGACGACGCCGTGCCGCTCGACCTGAACGAGCCGCGGGGTTTGCTGCCGGAGTGGTACATGCCCGCGCCGATGTCGACGCGACAAGGAACGGCCCGCCGATGGATGCTCGGGTGGCTCGTGCTCAGCCTCGTCGCCATCAACGGTGCCGGGCTCTGCGTCACCTACGGCTTCCCGGAGATCGCCTGGTAGTGGGCCAGAGCACGACGACATGCGGTTGCGTACCGTGCTCCGCGAGGCTGGATCATGGGTGAGCCGACCGCAACCGTCGACCATCCAGGCCGCTCCGAGTTCAATCACGCAGGTATGCGTTCTCCCTACCGCCAGGCTCAGCGGGACACGATTGGCACTCTCCAGCCACGTGTGAGACAGAGATGTCTCACGCGTGGCTGGAGAACTGTTGAGCTCAGGTGGTGGGCGGGGTGCTCGCCGCGCTCACTGGTTGGAAGTGGTTGGTGGCGACCCACTCGGCGACATTGGCACCGATCTCGGCGCCCTGTTCATCGGCGGTGCGGAAGTGGATGCCCTGGAACACGCGGGCGTCGATGGTGTCGTCGACAACATCGGTGAACGTCGCGTAGTCGCGGGTCACCTCTGGTGCGTCGGGGACGATTCTGACGAGGCTGAAGGGGACTGGGGCCCCTTCGAAGAAGGCGTCGGCGGCGTGCATCGTCGAGGCGGTCACGCAGTTGTAGCCGGAGGCGCTATCGGGGTACGGCGGTGTCGGGAGCATCGGCTCCCATGCCGGGTCGCCGACGGTGTCGTCGTTGCCGTCGTTGTCGCCCTCGTGGATCGCGGTGATCGGACGCCAGAAGTGCCAGTACGCCTTGTCGTCCCAGCAGTTGATAACGGCATCTGCGGCGGTGACGTTGACCATCGCGAACAGGCGCGCCTCGTCAACGACGCTGCAGGCCTTCGGCTTCGCCGACGGTGCGGAAGGCCCGGTTGTACATCTCTACCGGGTTGACCGTGAAGAACTCGGCGACTGCCTGTTGCTCTGCGTCGCGGGCGCTGTCGGCGGTGCCGAGGTCCTTGACCTCGTTGTACTCGGTGGCGTACTCGGCGCTGTCGAGCGCGAGTGGCCCCGCCGAACGGAACTGTGACGGGCTGTCGAGCGTGAACGGTTCGACGTTGGCGACCCAGGCGAATGGGTCGCTGACTCGTCGGGTGGGGCCGGACGCCATTCGCCGGGTTGATCGCCGATCGGATGGGAGAACGGCACATAGCGACCGTCGTCGGCTCGTGCCGCGAGCATCGCGGCGGCGGCGGCGGCCCCGGCGGCGATGCCGTCGGTCTTGTCGGCGCCGTCGGAAATCGCCGCCAACGCCTCCTCGTAGAGGCCATCGAGCCGCGTCACCACCGCTTCCGGCAACGGTGGGTCGGTCGTCAGCCCGACGAGCACGTCGTGAGCGGCGGTGGCGACGGCGGCATCGACCGATGCCGAGGGCGACGCCGGTTGCAGGCCTGGCAGGTACGGCTGGTAGCCGCCGTCGATGGCGTTGACCGCGTCGTAGATCGCCCCGTGGACCATCGCCATGTGCAACAGGGTGATTGGCGGCGTCTGACCGGCGCCGGGCTCTGGCGCATCGGACGGTGGGACCAGGGCGTTGAGAGCGTGCAGGTTCCAAGCCCGCACCGACGAGGCAGCCGGCGCCGGTTCGGGCACCGACGTCGCCACAGCCCTCAGTGGCAGCGCAGCAGTGGCCACAAGCGCTGCGGCGACCACGGCGACCACACCGCGGCGACGCGCCATCACTAATCGTCGAAGCTTCATTGCTTTCTCCTGTTCATTGGTTGCCTTCTCCTCCAACTTGGGAAGCTGGGGTTTCGGGTGAAGAGGCTCGTGTTGAGCCGTGGTCACCCGGTCGTGAATCTGTTGTGTGGCGGCGTTTCGTCTCGTCTCGCCAGGTCCGGGTCGTGCCTGCGACAGTCAGATGGGAACGGCGTCGATGGGCCGATGGCTCGATAGAGCGGCGTGGTCCCTAACAGCCCAGGTTGTCGTAATCGCTGAAGTACTGCGTGGCCGCGTCCGCGAAGTACCACGCCCATGTCGTAGTGCTCCTGGGCGAGGTCGCCGAAACCCATGTTGAACAACACGTCACCGAAGGCGAGAAAGCCGGCGGCGAGGTCCACGTTCGACGCGGCCCGGTGAGCGAGGTCGGCGCAAAGATCGCGAGTTTCGGCGTCTGCTGTCCCGGCTGCGACGGTAAGCGTCGCAGCGCCGACCAGCGCGGCGGCCAGAGCCGAGCACCACCGGCCGGGTCGTCGTGCAGGTTTGGCTGATGGACGGGGCGGCGCCCCGATTGCGTGAGCTTGCATCGATCGTCCTTTTGAACGGTTGGAGGGAAGGCGTCGCAGATTTCGTGGCTCGTCTACAGTCCGGGACGAACCAGGGATTGCCAGATGTAGGCGGAGATGCGGGCTTCGCAGTCGGGGTCGTCGTTGAACGTGAGGTGGTTCCACTCGTTGCCGACGAAGCCATCGGGCTGGATCGTGAACCACCGTTGTTCCGGCGACGTCGTCGGAGAGCCCGTCGTCATCGACCACCCGGTAGCTGATGTACATCACCTGAGCGGCGGTCAGCTCGGCCCGCACGGCGCTTCCGTCGAGCAGTGAATAGTAGGAGGGGGAGACGTTGGTCGGCCTGGTCGAGTCCCAGGATGCCGCGTCAGCGACGAGCACCCCGCCCACGGATACCTCGTGGCGGTCGATCCGCCACTCCGACTCGTCTTCGTAGAAGGGTTCGCAGTCGTCGATACTCATGAACGACGCCTCGTCTTGCCTGACGAGGTATCGCGGCGTAACCCGCAACGACCGCGCATCCGACTCGCCGGCAACGTTCGCCGTCACGATCCGGTCGAACGGCCTTCCACCGAGGCTCGGGCGCGTACTCGTGGCGAACGACGACGGAGCTGGGCGGCGGCGGCGTCAGCTCGGTGGCGGTGTTGTCGCCCCAGTACACGATCAGCGTCGCCGGGGCGCCCGCGTAGGCGAGTTCCGCCGTCGCGACCACGGAATCGGCGGTGACGATGAAGCTGTGCACCTGTCGAGGGATCGTTGACGGCGGTGCGGTGGTTGCTGGCGGGGTTGCCGAAGGTTCGTCGACGACAGTGGTGGGCGGCGGGTCATCGGGTGGACCCTCCGGCGGCTCGTCCGGTGGCCGCCGTGCCGCTGCCGTGGAAGCGCCGAGGGTCACGACGACGAGCGTGGCGACTGCGACGGCGCCTGAGAACCGGCGCCGCAGCCTGACCGGCCGCCGCCAGTCAGGCCTGCGGGGGAGGAAGGGTTGATGACATGGGATCCTCTCGTTGCTCGATGACCGGCGCGGCCAGGGACCGACTGGAGTAGGGCGGAGCGACGCGGCTCGATGGGCACTGTGACGAACAGGGCTCCGGCTCGCACGCGTGCTCACCACGCGTTTTCGCCCTCGTTGCGGCACGTGGACGAGCACGCGGGTGTCTGGTCGACCACGGAGCTATTTCGCCGCTGATCGCGCCGGGCGGCGCGATACTGCGGCGGGTGACGAGGAGAACGTCACCCGGCTCCGTGGTGACGCGGCGCGAGCGCGAGGTGTGGTCGCTCGTCGCCAGTCATCTCACCAACCGCCAGATCGCGGACGAGCTGTGCGTGTCGGAGCGCACCGTCGAGGGCCACGTGTCGTCGTTGATGCGGAAGCTGCAGGTCGCCGACCGGCGCAGTCTGGCTCGCCGATGCGGCGATGTCGAAGCGGGCGTCGGCCGCGAGCGAGTCCGCTGGCCGGTGCCCGTCTCCACCTTCATCGGGCGTGCGACCGAGCGCGAGGAGTTGATGGCACTGGTCGCCGAGCACCGCATGGTGACGGTGACCGGACCGGGTGGCGTCGGCAAGACGCGCCTGGCGTTGCAGGTTGCGCAGGAGTTCGCAGCCACTCGGCGCGATGGCGGATGGTTCGTCGATCTGGTCCACGTGACCGACCCGGGGATGGTCATCGCCGCCGTCGCCGCGGTGATCGGCGTCGTCGAGCAGCCCGGCGGTTCGCTCGATGACGCCGTTGTTGCGGCGCTCGCATCTGCGGACGCGGTGATCGTCCTCGATAACTGCGAGCACGTGGTCGACGCCGTGCGTTCGTGCGCCGAGCGCCTGCTGGTGTCGTGTCCGGCGCTCGTGCTCCTCGCCACTAGTCGTAGCCGCCTGGTGGCTCCGTTCGAGTGGGTGTACGCCGTACCCGGCCTGTCGGTCACCGGGGACGGCGGTGATGCGGTGACGCTGTTCGTTGAGCGGGCCATCGCCGCGGGCGGGGACGACAGGCTCGACCGCCGCCAGGTCGGTGATCTGTGTCGCGCCCTCGATGGCATGGCCTTGGCGATCGAGCTGGCGGCTGCACGGGTTCCATCGCTCGGACTCGACGGGCTCATCGGGGGGCTTGATCAACGCTTGCGCGTGCTCACCTCGGGAGCCGGTGCGGCGGATCGACATCGATCGCTGCGCGACGCGATCGCCTGGAGCTATGACCTGCTCGCGCCGTCCGATGCCGTTCTGCTGTGTGGGGTCTCGGTGTTCACATCTTGGTTCGATGTCGACGCCGCCGTCGCGGTCGCTGGACTCGGCGGCGGCCGCGCCGACATCGCCGATGGTCTCGCCCGGTTGACGGACCACAGCCTGTTGGTCGTCGCCGCCGGTGAGCCCACCCGCTACCGGGCACTCGAGACGATCCGCCAATTCGGTGCCGAACGGCTCACCGAGCTCGGCCAGATTCGTGCTGCGCTTGATCGGCACCGACGTTGGTGCCGCGAGCAGCTGAGCGTGCTCGCCCGACAGGAACGCGACGAAGCGTGGTGCGAGCGCTTCGATCGGGTCGCCGCTGACACCCGGGCCGCGATCATGCAGGCCGTCGAGAACCAGCTCGACACGATTGCCCGTGACCTGGCCGAGCTGTTGGCCGAGCTGCTGTTCCTTCGCGGCCGGCCGGCCGAGGCACAGCGCCGTTACGAGCAGGCCGCCGAACTCGCCGCCGCGGGGATCGACCGGGTCCGCCTGCTCCGTCTCGCCGCCGGGGCTGCCGCCGCCCGCCTCGTAGGGAACGACACCCTCCGCCTGCTCGACTCCGCCGCCAGCGAGGCGATGTCCGACGGAGAGCACGCCGCCGCCGCCGACGCCCGGGCCTGGATGGTGATCTACGCCCAGGCGTATCCCGGCATCATCGCCGATGTCCCCGGCGATGACGAATGTGCGACGTGGCTCGATGATGCCCGCGCCCACGCTTGCGGCTCGCCGCCAGTCGACGCCGCGATTGCGGCCGCCATCGAGTGCTGGCGTCCCCTCGCGCCCGACACCGTCGAGTCCGCCAACCGCGCCGCGATTTGCGCCCGCGACGCCGGCGCCGCCCTCGTCGAGAGTGTCGCCCTCGACTGTCTCTGCTGCGAACACCTCAGACACGCCGACCTCGGGAACGCGCTCAAGGCCCTGCGCCGTCGAAGCGAGGTGCTCGAGGCGCTGCCACTCGACGCGTCGACCGGGTTTCAGTTCAACGACTTCCTGCTGATGGCCTCGGAAGTGCACCTCGCCGCCGGCAATCTCGCCCTCGCCGCCCACTACGCCGACACGCTCGCCGAGCTCGCCTGCTACCGCGGACAGGACCATCTCGCGGTCACACGACGGATCAAGGTCGATGCGCTTTCCGGGAAACTCGAGGCGGCAACCGCTCGCGGTGACTGCTTCCTCGCCGCCTGGGAACGCGCTGGTCGCCCCATCGCCGGCACCCTCGGCACCACCACGTACGCGGTGGCCATGGTGCACGGTCTGCTCGGCGACGAGTCGGGCCATCGCCGATGGTCAGACATCACCAGCGCACTCGTTCGTGACCCCGCATTCCTGCAGGACTGCTCCACCGGCTGGGCGCCGACATTCGACGCACTGCTCTTTCTCCACCACGATCAGCCAGACCTCGCGTTCGAACGACTTTCCGCCGACATCGACGACCCCGACATCTGGGCAAGCCGTCTCACGGCCGCATTCTTCTGGCGGCCCTGGTACACGGCCCTCTGGGCCGAAGCAGCCGTCCTCTGCAACCACCCCGACACCGACATCCGACTCCAACGGGGCATCGCCGCCACCCGCGAGAACCCGATCGCCACCACCATCCTCCATCGCGCCCGCGACATCGCTCACGGGAACCACGACACCCTCCCTACCCACGCCCGGACATTCGCCGGACTCGGGTGCGTCTACCAACAACGCCGCACCGAGACACTCCGCGAGCATCACGGCGCGCTTTCCCGTTCTGGCTGACCGGCCAGACGCTCGATCGAGCGGTGGTCACGGTCTGGATTCTGGTGCGCGCATTCTGTGCTCGCCGGTGCCGGCAAGTACGCCGCCGTTGAGAACGGCTGCGGCGACCTCCTCGCCCGGGTCAGATGCCGAGGACTCCGCGAACGTAGGCGGCCTGGCCGGCGTGCTGGATGTCGTCGTCGGCGATGCTCACCAAGCGAACACCGAGCGTGACCGGCGGGTTCCACCGTTCATCGACCACTCGATCGAGGTCGGTGGCACTCGCCCCAGCCAGCAGCTCCGCCGTCCGTGCCGCCACGGCCTCGTAGTAGCCGATGAGGACCTCGACACCGTCGGGCCGCACGCGCGCGACCTGTTCGGCGCTGTGCCCATATCCGGTGTCATCAGGATCGCTCTCCAGCCCGAAGCGCGAAGGCCACGGGCCACTGATCCACACCTGGTCACGTCCCAGCAACTCGGACACGTGGTGGTCCTGGACCCGGGTGAGATGCCACACCAGCCACCCGATCGTGTTGGAGCCGGCCACGGGCGCCTCCGCCAAATCGGCGGCCGAGAGTCCGTCAACGGCTCGGTGAAGATGGTCGGGAATCCGCCCGAACAGTTCCGCCAGCAGTTCGCCAACGTCCACTCTTGCCTCCTTGTGCGGTCGAGCTCGGCGACCATCGTCGAGTACGTGCGTGCTGCCAACGAAGTTGTCGAGAGCTCGATCGCTGTCTCGGAGAAGCGTGACGGTTGTCAACCGATCTTGGTGACCTCTTCTTGTTGGAGCTCGGCGAGTTCGGCGTCGAGGTCGGGGGGTGCTTCGATGTGGACCCTTGGCAGGATCCGGTTGAGCCAGCGGGGGATCCACCAGTTGCGGTCTCCGAGTAGTTCCATCGTGGCCGGCACCAGCAGCATCCGCACGATGGTGGCGTCGATCAGCACAGCGATCGATAGGCCGAGGCCGAACAGCTTGACGACCCGGTCGGATTCGCCGATGAAGCTGCCGAAGACGACGACCATGATCGCCGCGGCGGCGGTGATCACGCGGGCCGTTGAGGCCAACCCGTCGGCGACGGAGGTGCGGCTGTCGCCGGTGCGGTCCCACTCCTCGCGCACCCGGGAGAGCAGGAACACCTCGTAGTCCATCGATAGGCCGAAGACGATGGCGAACAGCATCATCGGCACGAACGGTTCGATTGGTGCTCCTTCGATGTCGAGCAGTGCGCCGCCCCAGCCCCATTGGAACACGGCGACGACGACGCCGTAGGCGGCGCCAATCGACAGCAGGTTCATGACGACCGCTTTGAGCGGTACGAGCAATGACCGGAACACGACCATCAGCAGCAGGAACGACAGGCCGAGGACGGCGGCGAGGAAGTACGGCAGACGCTGCGACAGGTAGTCGGTGAAGTCGACGCCGATGGCCACCCCGCCGGTCACGGCGACGTCGAGGTCGGTACCTGCGGTCGCGTCTGGTAGCACCTCATCGCGCAGCTGGTTGACCAGATCGGTGGTCGCCTCGTCCTGCGGTGCCGTCTCGGGAACGACCCGCCACAGCACTGCGGTCGATTCGTCGTTGATGATCGGGTCGCTGACGAAGGCGACGCTCGGCTCGATGGCATCGGTGACCGCTTGCAGCGCAGCCGGATCCGTGCCGGCCGGCAACTCGGCGGCGAGGCTGATCGGGCCGTTGAAGCCCGGTCCGAACCCGTCGGCGAGCAGGTCGTAGGCCTGGCGCGTGGTGGTGTCCTCGGGGTAGTTGCCCTCGTCGGAGAAGCCGAGGCGCAACCCGAAGATCGGCAGGGCCAAGGCGATCAGCAGCGCGGCGCCAACCAGTACCGCGGTCCACGGACGGTGCTGGACGACCCGGCTCCAGCGATACGCGAGGGTCTCGCGCAGCGGCCGGCGCTCACGTTCGAGCACCGGCTTGCGCAGCGAGGAGACGGCGAAGCTGGCCAACAGTACGACGACGGCCACCGGCAACGTGACCACGATCAGCGCCGGGATCCCCAGCCCCACTCCCACCAAGGCGACGGCGACGAGCAGGGCGGCGATCAGTCCACGCCGTCTCGTCAGCTCGACCCGCTCACCGGCGAAGCCGAGCAGAGCAGGCAGCAAGGTGAGCGAGGCGAGCAGCGTCAACGCCACCACGACGGCCATGCCGATCGCCATGCCGGAAACGAAGCCCAACTGCATGATCAGCATGCCGAGCAGCGAGATGACGACGGTCGAGCCGGCGAACACGACGGCCCGCCCGGCCGTGTTCATGGCGATCAGCGTCGACTGCTCGATGTTGTGCCCGGTGTGCAGGTTCTCCCGGAACCGGGTGACGATGAACAACGCGTAGTCGATGCCCACGCCGAGACCGATCATGATCCCGATCGTCGACGTGAACTCCGGCATGTTCATGACGTTGGAGAGAAGACCGGTGATGATCGAGCCGGACACGATGCCGGCGAGGGCGACCCCGATCGGCAGCCCCATCGCCAGCACGGAACCGAAGGCGATGATCAAGATGACGATGGCGAAGCCGAGGCCGAGCGCCTCCGACGACGGCACCTCGAACTCGGCGAAGGCCATCCCGCCGAGCTCGATCCGCACGTCTTCGGACTCCGGCATCGCCGCGCGGATGTCGTCGCCGATCAACACCGTGTCCTCGAACGAGGCGTCCGACGGCGCCTCGAACGAGGCGTAGGCGATCTTGCCGGCATCGTCGCCGCGATCGGAGATCTGGCCCTCGTTGCCCTCGTCGTACGGGCTGGTCAGCGACTGAATGCCCTCGATCTCGGCGACCTCTGCGAGGAACGGCTCAATTACACCGCGAACTTGCGGATCGTCGATCCCGCTGTCCGCCTCGAATACGAGGTTGCCGATCTGGCCGGCACCCTGCCCACCGAACTGCTCATCGAGGAGGTCGACCCCCCGCTTGCTCTCGACGTCAGGCAACGTGAAATCCGAGCTGTAGCCGGACCCCACCGCGCCCATCAGTCCTCCCAGGACCACGATTCCGACAACCCAGGACAGCACGACCGCACGGCGACGTCGGAAACACACCTCAGCAAGACGCTTCAACATGGCATGTCCTTTCGGGGGGTTCTGGGGGGAGAACGGACGGGCCCGACCGACTTCATCGCTGTCGCGGCTCATCAATTCTCCACTCCGATGCTCGCCACCTGCCAGTGGCGGGTGTCACTCGTGTTGTCCACCGACATGACGAACGAAGACCAGCAGATGTGACATCGGACCGCAGAAGGATGTCGAACAGCCCGGGGTTGTTGGCAGGAAGTCCACGTAGCGAGTCATGTCGTGGTCTCCGTTGAGTCCGGCGAGCACCGACGTCGTCCGCTGCGTTGTGAACCATCCCGACGCTGAGATGTGACACCTGACCGCGCCCCACGATCTGACACCGACGTGACGGTGGGTTCACAGCGGGAGGTCGCGACCGACACTTTGCCGCTCGATGCGGCTTGGGTTAGGGGTTCGCCAATGATTCTGTGGGGTGGTCCGGCACGCTGTCCGCCAGCGCGCGTGAAGGACTCGCGTCGACTGGCGCGAGCCTTCACGGAGAGCGCCGCGCAGTGTGGACTGAGGGTCAGCCTTCGTGGATGACGCCGCAGGCAACGCGTCCGCCACTGCCGCCTGTCGGTTGGGTGACGAAGTCGTCGGGGAGGGCGTGGACGATCAGGGCGCTGCCGTCGCTGTCGAAGATGGCGGCATCGTCGTTGAACGTGAAGCCCTCGATCGTGGCGTTGAGGTGACCTTGACCGGCCCCGTTGACGACCAGGTTGGGGAGGTCGCCGGCGTGGTGGCCGTGCGCCGCGCCCCCGGGGTTGTGGTGGCTGCCGGCGTCGGCGAAGCCGCTGCCGCAGCTGCCGACGGAGTGGACGTGGATGCCGTGCAGGCCTGCTGACATCCCTTGGACGTGCACGTTGACGTGCACCGCGCCGGTGGCGTCCTCGGTGAAGCGGGCGTACCCGACCTCCCTGCCGGTGCTGTCTTCGAGCACCGTCGAGCCGTGCTTGGCCCCGTTGCCGGCGGACGCGGCGACGGCGACCGCTCCGCCTCCCAGCAGCACGACGGCTGCCGCCACTGCAGTTCCTCGTCCGATGTGCTTGATCCGCCAACTGTCCATGTCACCCTCCTCGGGTTCTTGGGCCGACCTCGGTGATCGGCCTCGTGCTTGGACGGACGCACGACGGTGCTGTCGCGGGTGACAGCGGCATCGTTCTTTCGGTTCATGTCACCCGCGACGGCTGGAGGTTCGTCTGTCTGTGCATGGCAGCAGTGATCGAGGTCGAAGGACTGCGTAAGGAGTTCCGGCGGTGGCGAAAGGCACCCAACGTCGCGGTGCACGGACTGGACTTGTCGGTGCCTGAGGGCGGAGTGTTCGGGTTCCTCGGACCGAACGGGTCGGGGAAGACGACGACGATCCGCTGCCTGCTCGGCCTCGTGGCGGCCACCGCTGGCCGGACGGCGGTACTCGGTCAGCCCGCGCCGGGCGGGCTGCGGGCGGTGATGCGCCGAGTCGGCGCGATCGTCGAGACACCGGCGATGTTCCCGACGATGACGGCTCGCGAGAACCTCACCCTGCTCGGCGCCATCGACCGGGTCGGTCCCCGACGGGTCGCCGCCAGCTTGCGGCAGGTCGGCCTGGAGGAACGGGCGGACGAGAAGGTCGCCAAGTACTCGCTCGGTATGCGTCAGCGGCTCGGCCTCGCCGGCGCGCTGCTGAAGGACCCGGCGTTGCTTGTGCTCGACGAGCCGGTCAATGGACTCGACCCGGCCGGCATCCGCGAGATCCGCGAACTGTTGCGGGCCCTTGGTGCCGAGGGGCGCACCGTGTTCCTGTCCAGCCACCTGCTCAGCGAAGTCGAGCAGACGTGCGACCGGGTGGCGATCATCGACCGCGGACGCCTCGTGCTCAGCGGGCGCGTCGACGACGTCCTCGCCGAGGCCGCCCGCCCTTCGCTGCTCGTCGGGCTGGACGACACCGTCGCCGCCGGCGAGGTACTTCGGCGGGCCGGCCTCGATGTCGACCCGTCTGGTCCGTTGTTGCGGGTGGCGCTGCCCCGTGCGGAGGCGGCCCACGTGACGAAGCTGCTGGCCGACGCCGGACTGTACGTGAGCGAGCTGCGGCCCGATGCGGTCTCGCTGGAGGAGCTGTTCCTCAGCATCACTGGACGCAACGCTGACCAGGAGGTCATGTGATGAGGGGGAGCCTCGTCTCTCTCACAGTCGTCGAGATGCGCCGGGCGCTGCACCGGCGGCTCGTGCGCTGGATGATCGTGCTGGCGGTGTCGCTGTCGGCGCTGGCCGGCGTAATCGTCTATCTCACCAGCCGCGACTCTGTGGCGCTAGCCCGCGAGCGCACCCATCCGGCGCGCATGGTCTCGTGGTGGGGAGGCGGCGGTGAGGACAGCTTCTTGCTCACCGCGGCACTGTTCCTTGTCGTCGGGGCGGCGATCTGCGGGGCATCGGTGGCCGGCGCCGAGTGGAAGGCCGGCACGATCACGACGGCGCTGACCTGGGAGCCGTCGCGCCGCCGTCTCCACACCGCCCGCATGGTGTCGGCGGCGATCCTCGCCTTCACCATCGGGTTCGCCCTCGAAGTCGTGTACCTGGCGGCGGCCGTCCCGGCCGTTGCGCTCAATGGCACCACCGATGGCACCGCCGGTGGATGGTGGGCTGGACTGTTGCTGGCGATGACTCGCCTGGCGCTGATCACCTCGCTCGTCGCCGTGCTGGCGGCGAGTATCGCCACCATTGGCCGCAACACGAGCGCCGCCCTCGTCGCCATGGCGGCGTGGGCACTCGTCGTCGAGCGCCTCGTCGCTGGGCTGCGGCCGCAGCTGGCCCGCTTCATGATCGGCGAGAACGTCGCCACCGTCATCCCGTGGTCGCAGTTGAGAAGCGTCGACTTCGAACGCCCACCGATTTTCGCGATGGCTGCGCTGCTTGGGTACGTGGCCGCGGTGGTCGCCCTGGGCGCTGCCTCGTTCACCCGCAGGGACGTAATCGCTGGGTAACCGTGTTGCGCCGCGCGAGCATGCCGGTCGTGGAGACGACGCGCGCCAGGCTCCACGACGCGCTGCGCGCCTGGCTCGCCGTCGCCGTGCCCGTCCCGGCGATGGTCTTGTCGTCGGGCGAGGTCACCGCCGGCAGTCTGCCCTTGACCGGGGCGGTACCAGCGAACCTCGACGTCGATCGATTCGTCGCCGACATGTTCCGCGCCGAGGGCGTTTCCCTGGTGCGCCTCGCCCGGCTATTCGTCGACGATCGCAACGCCGCCGAAGACCTCGTGCAGGAGGCCTTCATCCGTCTCGCCCGCAGCGCCCGGCGCATCGAGGATCCAGCCCGGGCGCCCGCCTACCTGCGCTCGATCGTGCTCAACCTGGCCCGGGACCACAACCGTCGCGGCCTCGTCTCGCTGCGCCATCGCTCACCGATCATCGACGTCCAGGCCGGCGTCGATGACGAGCTCGCCGTGCGCGACGACCAACGCCAGGTGCTCGATGCCCTGCGCGACCTGCCCGCCCGGCAGCGCGCCTGTCTGGTGCTGCGCTACTACGACGAACTCGGCATCGACGACATCGCAGTGACCCTCGGCGTGTCCCGCAACTCGGTCAAGACCCACCTGCAGCGCGGCCTCGCCGCCCTCGAAACCCGCCTCACGGCAGACCCCGAGGACGACTGGTGAGCACTCTCGAGGAACGGCTGCGTGAGGCCTTGCACGACGGCGCCCGCACCGTGGACGAGAGTCCCGACCTGTTCGCCCGCGTCGAGCTGAGCATCCACGACGACCAGCGGCTGCAGGTGCAACACCGCGGCATCGTCGCCGTCCTCGCCTGCATCGTCGGCGCCATCGCCGCCGTCACATTCGGAGTCATTGAAATCAACCACGGGAGGGTGCTGATGGACTGGTGGATACTCGAACTGATCACCTTGGCCGTGCTCGCCGCTATCGCCTTCTGGCTCGGCCCGCTGATCAAACGTTTCGGACGCAGCTACGCGGCCGACGTGTTCCGAGCCAACCCGCGCACCGGCAAGAGCTTCCTGATGCTCACCGACGTCGCCTACTACCTGATCTTCTTCGCCTACATCCTGTTCACCGTCAGCTTCGAGCCAAAGGGAACTTGGGACGACACCGTGAACGCGGCCCAACTCCAACACGAAACGGCTCGCATCGGCGGCATCCTGCTGATCATCGGGCTGCTCCACAGCGCCAACCTCGTGGCGCTACCGGTGATGGGCCGGCTGCTGACGCTCAACCGCCGCCTCGACGAGTCAACGACCTTGCCCCCCGACAGAGGCTGACCGTCGAGCCATGCTCGCCGTCCACGCAACACTGGCCATGCTCGCGACCCTCGGCGGGCTCGGCCGCTCCGGTGACGACGACAGCGGCGGCGGCGGCCACGTCGTCGTCGAAATGGTGGCGGTGGAGCGCGAGGCACAAACCGTGCTGCCAACCCCAGTGCTCGACCAGCTCGCTGCCGGCGACGTGCTCGACGTCTCAGTCGTCGATGGGACAAACGGCGCCAACGGCGCCGTGCGCCAGTGCGTTCGCATGTTGCGCGGAGTCGCCGGGTGCGCCAACCGATATCCGGTGCGGTTCGACGACCGAGGTGACGCCCGCTTCCAGTACCAGCTCACCGACCCGGGAGACTGCGGGCCAGGCGGGTCGTGTGTGCTCGTCGTCGACGACGGCGACGGAGAGCGTCGGGCGCTGGCCGTGCTGGTCTTCGGTGCGCAGGCCCCGCCACCGCCAACCGTGAGCATCGCGCCCGCCGAACTCGTCGAGGAAGGCGACCAGGTGCGCGTCGACATCACCGGGCTCCAACCGCAATCCGCGGTGCGAATCGGCTACTGCGACCCCGAATGCACACACTCGAGACGGATCATGGCCGACATGGCCGGCCGAGCAAGCACGACGGTGGTCGTCGGTGCGTCATGTGACAGGTGCGGCGTCGCCGTGATCGGCAGCACCCACGACACTCTGACTCCGGTGTCATTCGCCCCACCCGAGCGGCCCGACTACGACGAACGCCGGCTCACACTCGGTTTGCTGCTGGCCGCCGCCCTGCTCGGCACGGCCTGGCGCATCGTCGCCGCCATCGACTGGCGCCCACCATCGGAGGCCGACACCCCGGACCTCGACGCCGCCCAACTCTGAACCGTCGGCCGAAGCCTCCCAGAGCCGCCCAGTCCATCGACCAGCGCGACGTCGAACCACCCGACCCTCGTGGTCACGCCTGTCACGGCGACGCTCCGCTGATCTGATCCGCGCTTCCCGCTCGGCAGGCGGCCGGCTCGTGTCCGGCGCGCTGCTGTTGCGGAGGCGGCGGACGACATGGCGGAGATCTCACGCTGATGACTGCGGCGTGCCGCCTGGCTGTCGTGCGAGCGCCTTTGCGGCCCAATGACGCCAGGCTTCGGAGAGGTCGGCGAGGTTGACGAGTCGTTCGCCGAGTTCGGGGTGACCGTGGTAGGCACGCTCGACCATTCCGATGGTGACTCGATGATCGGGCCGATGCAACAGTTCGATCGGGTCGCCGGCGCCGAGTTCCCCGACGGTGTCGATCGCCAGGTAGGTGCCGGGGCGGGCGGCGTCGGCAAAGCGCTCGACGAAGCCGGTGTCGCCCATTCGTGCACCGAGTTTGAAGCAGGGGATCCGTGGTTCGGTGACACGCAGAGTTGCGCTGCCGATTTGCCACCGTTCACCGATGACGCGGTCGGCGAGGTCGATACCGGTGACGGTGAGGTTGTCGCCGAAGGTGCCCGGCTCGAGAGTGGTTCCAAGCACGGTTCCCCACCACGCGTAGTCCTCGGCGGCGTAGGCGTACACAGCCTTGGTGGGTCCACCGTGCACGCGGCGGTCGGCCTGGTCGTCGCCGTCGATGTTGACGCCCCGCAGCTTGAGGCGGCGGTCGACGGGCTGCTTCCAGATGGCGGTTGTGACGGCCCGTCCGTGCCAATCGATGGTTCGTGGTTGGCCCACGTTGACTGCCACCACTCGACCGATCGTCGTCATCAGCTGCTCCCGGCTCTCTAACCTGCTATGTTCAAGTAGAAGGTTAGAGGATGACGATGCACGATGCGACCGGGTTCTTCTGGGTGGGCAATCATCCCGGAATCGACCTGGTCAACACCGAAGCCGTCGACGCCCATGGTGACCGGCTGGAACTCCTTCCGGACTGGACCGCCCTGGTCGACTGGGCCCAGGCGGCAGGCCTCATCGACACCGATCTGGCACATCAGTGCCGTGCGGCCGGCGAACGGCGCGGGCGGAATCTCTTGGCCTGGTTCCGCCGGCTGCGCCGCTCGCTTCGCGACGTGCTCGAGACCAGCGACGACGAAGCAGCGGCCGCCGCGCTCGACGACGACGTCGCCGCTGTCTCCGTCCGGCTCAGCTATCGACCCGCCCGACAGCAACATCGACTGCCGCTCGACGCGCCGGGACCGATCGAACGGCTGCGACTGGCGCTCGCGATCACGGCCCTCGCCGCCACCAGCCTCGACCGGTCACGAGTCCGACGCTGCGGCAGCTCGCGCTGCGTGCTGCTGTACTACGACACCACCAAGAACCGCTCGCGACGATGGTGCGACATGGCCGTCTGCGGAAACAGGGCGAAGGCCCACGCCCACTACCGACGGGCCAAGCACCGCGAGTCCACCCCCCGCCACCCAACCACGTGACCCGTCCAGCCATCCGCGGTCCCCGGAGCCCACGCACATGGTCATGCCATGTTGCACGGTGTTCCGCGATCGGTCGGCGACGTACGGGAGCGCCGGCGGTCGGTGCGGTTCATGAGCGCGTCGATGGTCCCGAGGGGCGTCGTGAACTCCCCGACGGCGATACACCATGATGGGTAGATGCGCCTCCTCGCCTTGTCCGCCGTGGTCCTGCTCGCCCCTGCCACCGTGCCGACCGACGACTCGTCGCTCCAATTGTCGAGCGGCGACGACTACACGGTGCTCGGAGCCCTCGCTGAGCTGCCAGCTTCGACCGACACCGACGGTTTGATGGTCCAGACTGGTGACCTGGTCGCGGCGACGGAGTTGGCGGGGCTCGAGCGGCCGAGCGAGCCCGACATCGACGCTGTCGCACCCTGGATCTTTCCGTTGACGGGGCTACCGCGGGAGGACGAGTTCGCGCCGCTGTTCGTCCCGCTGGGTCAGGTGTTCAACTACCAGTCCCTCCGCGACATTGCCGAGTTCGACGCCGCACTCGGGTGGTCTCTCGTCGACGCCAACGCCTTCGTCGAGCAGTCGACGCCTCCAGAATCCTTCGCCGTCATCACCGGCGACTTCGACGAGGGCACGCTGAACCCCGACCTCACTGAAGTCGCTGACGGCGTCGTCAGCTACGGCGAGGGCGAAGACTTCGACAACAACCTGACCGACCCAAACCCCGTCGATCGGTTGGGTCGGCCAGTGCGCCTCGCCTGGGACGGCGACCGCATCGCCGCGTCGTTCAGCACACCGTTTGTGCAGCAGTGGCTTGGCGGGCGCGACGAGACTCTCGCCGACGACGCGCCACTCGCAGCCGTGGCAACTGCGCTCGATGAAGCCGACGTCGTCGCCGCCGTCCTGTCTCGCGTTGAACCCGGCTTCGATCAACTCGGCAGCGGCCAACCAATCTCGTCCGACGTGCTCGCCGAGCTCCAGGACCTGGTTCAGGACCAGGTCCCGCTGGCACCGTTCGATGCGGTTGGCTTCGGCTGGAACGCTGTCGACGGCGAGGCGGCCATCACGGTCGCTTACCACTTCTCGTCGGCAGACGAGGCCGCCGACTCGGTCGCATC
The DNA here is from genome assembly GCA_963786985.1 of Ilumatobacteraceae bacterium. Taxonomy (GTDB): domain Bacteria; phylum Actinomycetota; class Acidimicrobiia; order Acidimicrobiales; family Ilumatobacteraceae; genus Desertimonas. The sequence goes on from CAWBBL010000007.1 coordinate 86,182, forward strand.
GCTGGAGCGGCTCTATCGCGAGGGGTTGAACTTGGTCACCAACCAACCGATCAGCGAGTCCGTCACGATCGAGGACATCGCCGCCGCGGGAGATGTCGTCTCGGTGAAGCTGAGCCTCCCCGACGACAGCCGCCCGCAGGTCATCTACGACATGCTCCTGCGGCGCGACCTGCCGTTCATCTCCCGCTAGATGACCAAACTCCAAGCGCTGAGGTCCACGTTCGCGCGGTGATCTGATTCGGAGTACACGCCGGCGGCGCGGCCTCATCAGGGCCGCCGCCGGCGGCATGATGGCGCAACTCCATCGTCATCGCGAGTGCGCGCGTGGGACGATCTGCAGGTGAGCGATCTCGCTGTCATCGCCGCGGCGTTTGTCGAGATGGCGCACAGGATTGTGTGGGCGACGGTAGCGACGGTCGACGCCCAGGACCGGCCCCGAGGTCGGATCCTGCACCCGCTGTGGCAGTGGGACGGCGTGTCATTGGTCGGCTGGGTCGCGACCGGCCCGACACCGATGAAGCGCGCCCACCTCGAGCGCAGCCCCTACGTGTCCGTGACGTACTGGACCACCAATCACGACACATGTACGGCAGAGTGCCGAGTCCAATGGCAGTTCGACGATGACACGCGGCGATCGGTGTGGGAGCTGTTCAAGAACGCCCCGGCACCAGTCGGCTACGACCCAGCGATCGTGCCAGCGTGGTCGGGCGGCCCGACCTCTTCGGCATTCGCTGCGTTGCGGCTGGAGCCGTGGCGACTGCGTGTGCTTCCAGGTACGGCGATGTTGGGCGGGGGCGGCGACGTGCTCCGCTGGCCAACCTGACCCACCCTCCGGACAGTCACGTCGCGGAGGTCGACGAGCTCGAAGCGTTCCTGTGGCAATGCTGCCAGCAGACACTCGCGAACGTGCCCGTGCCACAACTGCAGGTCGAGCACTGCACTGGCACCGTGCTCGTCGACGATCTGCGTAGACCGCCCCGCTCAATTGACGTTGTGTAATCGAACGGAGCGGGCAAGGCCTCGTGACGAGAAAGAGCACGTGGGGGAGTTCGCTACTGTCGGTCGACCCGCCGAAACGGCCGTTCCGTGCGGAGAGGACGATCATGCCAACCATTCCTGCAACGCTCGCTCAGCCACTCGAGGAGGCGACGGCGACGACCCGACGGGTAGCTGGCGAGAAGGGATACTCGTTGGCTGAGGGCGAGAGCGGCCCGAGTTCGCTGGTGTTCAAGAAGGGTGCGAGCGCCCTCTCATGGGGATCGAAGTTGACCGTCAGCCTTGCGGCGCACTCACCCACAGAGACCCGGTTGACCGTGACGACGCACGAGACGTGGGCGATTGCAGACTGGGGCCGCGGAAAGCGGGCGGCGCACCGACTTCTCGACGCACTGGGCGCCAAGTACTAGCCGTTGCCCAGGGACGACAACGTCCAGCCCCATCCATGATCACTCGGGTCACCACCTGTCCACAGGAGACAACGTGACCAACCCCCCACGCCTGTTCGCCGCCTGGAACGCCGCGACCGCGACGCTCGTGCTCGGCGCTGGCCGTCCGGAGTCGCCCGTTGGCATCGCAGGTCGGGAGGTGGGAATCTGTGCTGCTGATGGGTGGAAGCGACCGCAAGACGACGGTGGGTGGGTCGGCGAGGACAACCGCCGCCGATCCGCCGGGGAGGGCATCGCCGCCGGTCCTGAGCTTCGACGTGAGGTCACCGGTGGATGGCTCCGTGGTCGCCTCGGTGCCCGACCAGGGCGCGGAGGAAGTACGCGCCGTCGTGGCCGGGCTGCGGCGCAACCAGCCGCCCTGGGAGGCCCTCGGACCGACTGGACGGGGCCAATGGGTCGGACGCCTGCGTGACTGGTTGTTCGACAATGACGAGCGGATCGCCGAGCTGCTCCAGCGGGAGACGGGGAAGCCGTGGCAGGAGGCGACCTTGGAGGTTCCACTGGCGATCGACTCGCTCGAGTACTACCGAAAGGGCGCCAAGAAGTTTCTGGCCGACGCGCATCCGCGCCCGCACGACCTGCTGACGGCGACCAAGAAGCTCACGATCGCCTATCGGCCGTACCCGGTCGTGGGTGTCATCTGCCCCTGGAACAACCCAGTTCTGCTCGCTTTGGGCGATGCCCTGCCAGCGTTGTTGGCCGGCGCGGCGGTCGCCGTCAAGCCCTCCGAGCTGACCCCGCTGGCCACTCGGGAGATCGTTCGGGGCTGGCGTGAGGACGTCGGCGCTCCCAGCGTGTTCGAATGCGTGACCGGCGCCGGAGAGACCGGCGCCGCGCTGGTCGATGAGGCGGACTACATCCAGTTCACCGGCTCGACCCGCACCGGAAGAAGGATTGCCCAGCGCGCCGCCGAGCGGCTGATCCCCTACAGCCTGGAACTTGGAGGAAAGGACGCGATGATCGTGCTGGCGGATGCCGATCTCGAGCGGGCGGCGAACGCCGCTGTCTGGGGCGGCATGTTCAACAGCGGCCAGACGTGCACGTCCGTCGAGCGCGTCTACGTGGAGGAGCCGGTGTACGACGAGTTCGTCGAGCTTGTCGTCGAGCGCGTGCGCCGCCTGCGCCAGCGCGCCCCCGGCCAGGGCTACGACACCGACATCGGGGCTCTGTCCAGCGAGGCCCAGCTCGGCATCGTCGAGCGACAGGTGTCGGAGGCGCTGGCGAACGGCGCACGAGCGCTCGTCGGCGGCAAGCGCGCTCGACGTCCCCGGAGCATTCTTCGAGCCGACGGTGCTCGTGGACGTCGACCAATCGATGCTCTGCATGCGCGAGGAAACCTTCGGGCCGACGCTGCCTGTGATGAAGGTCCACGACGTGGACGAGGCAATCCGTCTGGCCAACGACTCGAGCTATGGGTTGTCGGCGAGCGTGTGGACTCGGGACCGCGCCCGCGGTGAGCACACCGCGCGGCGCCTCGAGGCTGGCGCCGTCAATGTCAACGACATGTTCGCCAACATCTTCGCGATCCCCCTTCCTCAAGGCGGCTGGAAGCAGTCCGGAGTCGGCGCACGCCTCGGTGGCGCACACGGGATCCGCAAGTACTGCCGCCCACAGGCGGTCACTGCGACCCGGCTGACCCCAAAGTCGGAGCTGTTCTGGTACCCCTACACCGCCCGCCGAGGCAAGCTTGGCCAGCGCCTCCTTCGCCTCCTGCTCGCACGTGACTGGAACCGCCGCCTAGGACGCCGCCGGCGAGATCCAGACGGGCCGCCAGACCAAGGCGAGAACTACGAAGACCAGAAGATCAGGAACAACGCCGAACCGGGCCCCTCGTCCGAATGAGCGAGGAGATTGGCGCAGAAGTCGAGCGGCAACGTATGAGCTCTCGCTTGTAACCCCGGGCAGCCGCGTGACGCCGCCCCAATGCGTCGCATGGTGGCTGAACGTGATCCCTTCGCTGACGTGAGGTCAGCCACTGGCGCAGCGCATCGTTGAACTCGCCGTCGATCTCCCGACTCTCGCGGACGATTCGCAGTCCGGACTCGTGAGTTTGGTCGATCTCGCCCCCCACGCCATCCGCGCACGGCTCGACGTGACGTATCCGTCGCCGCGAGACCCAGAGTCGATCCTGTCGGCGGCGGTCACCATCGCTCGGCTGATCGACGATGCGCTTGCAGAACGCGCGGTGGGTATTCGGATGTCGTGAGGACATGCCGAGCGGTGGCCCCATCGAACGCGGGTTGTGCAGCGTGTCGTCAGGCGAGCTGACGTTCGTACGACCGTGCTCAGGCGATCCACAGCACGATGTTCACCACGAGGGTCAGGATCAGCGAGCCGAGCACCATCGCCTTCCACGGGATGAGCAAGCGGACGCGCCGGTCGTCCCTCCGAGCATCGGCACTCGGCGACGTGAACGTTGTGAAGCTTCGTGCCAGGCGGTGGGCGGCTTCGGGGAACGCTCGTAGCCCGACGTTGAGCAGCACCGTGAGAATCACCGAGAGGACAACCGAGATTACGAGCCAATGCACCGTGCCAGACTCGCGCGCTCGCGGGACACTGTGACCCAGCGAACACGTCGGCGCACCTGCACGCTCAATGGTCAGCGGTAACGCGCCGACCGGGCAGCCCATATGTCGACCCGACCGCCGAAGGCTTCCGGTGTCCGACATTGCAGCCGGTGATGCCGACGGCCTGCGTCCGTTTCCTCGCGAACCACGGCGGTGCGACTGTGGTCAGATAGTCAGAGACCTCCCGCTGGTCGTGGCCGAAGCCCCCGACCACAATGCAGCAAGCGCCCCCGGTCGGGGTGAAGCCGCAAACCTACGCCCGGCCTTCATCACTCACGCACCACTCGTCGAAAGCCGTTCGGTAGGGTCGACGGGCGGGAGTCGCGGACGTTCTGTGACGCGCTTCGGCGTGTCTGGGAGCTCTTGGCCCACACCTTGACCACGGCGGCCGCGGGTGGCCACCTACTGATGGATCGGGCCGGCGTGTGGGACCGGCGGCGGAAGTGGAATCCGGTGCAACGCGATGCCGAACCGCTCGCGGTAGATCGCCAGTAGCTCGCCATCGTCGTCGACGTCCCGCTCGCTGCGCACATTTGACGTGGTCTCGATCAGCGTCCGCCCGCGCACTGTCACTCGTCCGTCGTCGGTCAGGATCGAGCAGATCGGAGCGATGGTGAAGTGCGACTCCGGAGAAGTCTGCTGCCACCAACAGGTAGGCCCGAACTCGGCGAGCTCCGCGGGCGAGGTTCCAGCCGATAGGTCGGTACTCCGTTCTCGGCCACCACCACATCGCCGTTCACCAGCTCCTCGATCCGGTAGGTGCCCGCCGGATCTGCCTGGTCTCCTCGCACGTCAAAGCGCAGCGGGTAATGAGCGAACGCGCCGAAGCCGACGTCGACCAGCCATGGCTCACCGTCGGCGACCACCCGCAAGCCAAGATGGTCGAGCGGCGGGCCAACCGACTGGCCCGTGTACACCGACGCCGCCAGCCGTGTGACTTCGTAGCCGAGGGCGGCGAGCAGCTCGGCGAACAGCCCATTCAGCTCGTAACAGAGACCGCCTCGCCGCCCGACGACGATCTTGTCGAACAGTGCCCTCTCGGCCAACGAGATGCGCTCACCGAGGTGAATACTCAGGCTCTCGAACGGGACCGACCCGAGGTGTGACCGCTGGAGATCCTGCAGATAGCTCACGTCCGGTGACCGAACGTTCAGGCCAATCCGCTCAAGGTAGGCGTCCACGTTTCGCTCATCCACGTCCGCCAGTATGAGCGTCGAGCGGCGAGGCCCGCATTCTCGTTTCCGCATTCCGCCACGTCGTCAGCGCTCCTGATCGCGCCACCAAGGCGGATCAAGGACGCCCTCAAGGAGTCCCCCTCACTGGGAAGGGCGACTCGCTCGCCGGTGCTCCCATGACGCACGATCGGCTGGATCGGTTCGCGACGAGAGCGCCGCCGCAACCGTGGCGGTCCGTCGCCGACCATCCCGGCGACGGACAGTACGCAGGCCCTGTCGGGAGGCCGCCCACGGACCTCATCACACGAGAGCACCGTGATCCACACTTTTCACCACCCAAGATCGGACGTAACGCATCCACGTCACGTCACGCGACGCAGAACTCGTTTCCTTCTGGGTCGAGCATCACGACGTGGCCGAGATGCGCTCCGTAGAACTCCTCACGAACATTGGTGGCACCAAGCGTGAGGAGTTCGGCGGCCTTCGCCCGAATGAGTTCCTCTCGCTCAGCCATGTCCCACGGCGGCTCGCCGGCCACGCGGATGTCGATGTGCATCCTGTTCTTGGCGGTCTTGCCCTCGGGCACCCGAAGAAAGCCGATGGCTGGACCGACACCGTCCGAGTCGACGATGGAAGCACCGTCGGGGTCGTAGCCCGGCTCAACGACATACCCGAGCGCGGCCGCCCAGAACGCGGCGACTCGATGCGGATCGGCCGCATCACAACCGAGTGTCCAATGCGTTGCCAGAACTACAGCGTACGGTGGCCGCGATCGTCGAAGCGAACGGCATGACCACCATGCTTGACGACTACCGCCATGCCGATCGGAGCGCATCGCCTGCGCTCGCGCGGTTGTTCGGTCGTGGCTCTTTATGGGTCCGCAGAGCGAGTCGAACGTGGCGGGCAACGTTGCCGTTGAACCGTTCGTGCGTCGTTAGGGTCCGACCGGCGCGACCTTCTTCGGATCGGGGTTGTCCCGTGTCCCGCGAGGACCGAGCGACTCACTCCTCGTTATCGGCGTCCGCCTCGGCAGCCGCCAGTTCGGCGGCGTCCGCGATGTCGATCCCGAGTGCGATCAGGTCTTCGGGAGTGAGTGTTCGGTGCCCGAGGACAATGCCGCCGGCGTCGCGCACGGCGTCACGCAGCGGTATCGCCCAGAGATGCTCGATGGCGAGCACCAACGCCGAGCTCCCCTCGGGAAGGTCCTCGAGCAGCTCCGCCGCGACCACCTCGGCGGCGCTCGGTGCATCGGCATCGACCGAGCCGCCCAGTGCGGCGCCCACGACGGCCCCTTCGCCGCCGGCGACACCCAGCCCGACCAAGGCGCCGACCGCCGCCCGCAGCTCGGCTCGTTGGTCGTCGTCGAGGTCGGAGACGCTGAGCACGGCCGCCCCATCGCTGTCACGGATGACGAACACCGCATCGATGATCCTGATCTGGCCGACATCACTCAATCGCCCCAGCTCCTCAGCAATCCGACCTTCGAACAAGTCGTTGTCAGGGAAGCCAATCACCAAGGCCTGGATCGGTCCGATGCTCATTGCGCGTTCCTCCTAGAGATCTCGCCGCTGAACCACGGCGCACACCAATCATCGACGAAGCCTCCGGCGCCGCCATCACCCAAATCGGACGACTCTCAGTGACGGGATCACCGCCGTGAACCCAGCACGTGGTCGCTGGGTTGAAACGTCGCCCGAGGGAGCGAAGGCCTGGCGTACCGTGAGCGTGTGGCGCAACGGGCATTGAGCGCGATCTTCGTGTATCCGATCAAGTCGTGTCGCGGGGTCGCCCTCGGGTCATCGACGGTGTCGGCGATCGGTCTCTCCGGTGACCGGCTCTGGCAGGTGGTGGATGGAGACCAGCGCGGCATCACTCAGCGCCAGCATCGGGTCCTCGCCACCGTTCAACCCGAGCCGCTCGAGGGCGGTGGACTGCGACTGCAGGCGCCCGGCATGTCACCGATTGTCGTCGATCCGCCTGGGCAGCAGACGACGACGGTCAAGTCGCATTTCCGACTCCCGGTGCCTGCCGCCGATGCCGGGGATGACGCGGCGGGATGGTTCTCGGAGTTGACAGGCGAGCCCTGTCGTTTGGTGGCCATGGTCGGAGAGTGCGGTTGGCGTCTTCCCGACGAACTCGACGTGTTCGGGCAGAACGCCCCGTTCAGCGACGCTGCGCCCATCCTGTTGACGGCGCAGCCGTCGCTGGCCTGGCTGCGCGAACGGGCTGGCGAGGAGTTCGCCATGGACCGGTTCCGACCGAACCTCGTGATCGACGGTTCCGAACCGTGGGAGGAGGACTCCTGGTCGACGATTCGGATCGGCGAGGCCGAATTGCAATGTGTGGTCCCCTGGCCGCGGTGCACGATCCCGCAGATCGACCAGGTCACCGCGGACCGTCGCCGGGAACCGGCGAAGGTGCTTCGCCGACACCGTTGGTGCAACGAAGCACCAAACCTGCGGGAGGGAATTCGCGCCCTTGTGGAAGGCAACAGCATCTTCGGCGTTGGATGCTCGATCGGACCACTGCACGCCACGATCCGAATTGGAGACGAGGTGACGGTGACGGCGACAGCCACTCCGGTAACGACCAAGGTGTAGGGCACCGGAGACTGACGGTCAGGTCCTGCCCACCTTGGGGGCGGGGCAGAATCATCGAATGGACCGCACCGGTCGATCGAACGATCCGCGGCTCTCGTTCAACGCCGCAGTTGCCGTCTACGACGAGATCCGCCCTTCCTACCCGGCGGAGATGTTCAACGCCCTGTTCACCCTGTTGCCACCTCAGCCCGCCATCGTGGAGATCGGGCCCGGAACCGGGCAGGCAACCAGGGACCTTCTCGCCCGTGGCGCCGTCGTCCACGCCATCGAGATCGGCCCAGCGATGGCCGCCAAGCTGCGCTCGAATCTCCCGTCCGATCACCTTGCGGTGAGCGTGGGCGACTTCGAAGAGATCGACATCGCGGCTGAGAGTGCGGACGCCGTGTTCGCCGCCACTGCCTACCACTGGGTATCTCCCAAGGCTCGACTCGATCGGCCCGCCGCCATCCTGCGACCCGGTGGCATCGTGGCGATCGTCGATCTCATCCAGGTCAGCTCGCCCGCGGATCGCGGCTTCTTCGCCGCCACCCAACCGATCTACGAGCGATACCGACAAGGCCACTCCGGTCCGCCGGCACCGGCGAGAGACGACGTCGAGCCGGCGATCCGGGTAGCGCTCACTGGCGATCCTCGCTTCGGCGACGTCGCCGTGCGCCGCTACGACTGGGACCAGACCTACTCGGCGACGGGCTATCGGAAGCTGATGCTCTCGTACTCGGGGACCCAGATGATGGACAATGGCGACCGGCTGGGTCTGTTGGAAGACATCGGGGCGTTCATCAACGAGCGGTTCGACGGGTACGTCACCCGGCCCCTCGTTGTCACGCTGACCACGGCGACGCTCCTCTGACGAGTCCGAACGTTCCCGCTCGGCAGGGCGGCATCCCCATCGCCGGGTCGTCGGCACAGGGTCGGGGGTGACGAGTCCGGCTCGACGGATCGGCAGGTGTCGACGGGTTCGCGGAGGTCATTGGGCGGCGCAGGTCTCGCCGCGCCAGCGCAACTCGAGGTCGAGGGGGTCGGCTTGGTATCCGGCACCCTTCATGACGACGAGGTAGCAGCCCTGGAACCACAACCCGTTGGGGATCTCGTTCGGGGTCGAATCGGGAAGCTGCAATCGAACGACGCTGCACCCGGCGGGCTCGTCACAGGCGTACTGCAGCGATACGTCGTTCGGCCCGCGTGGCGCGATCACCTGATGGTTGAGCTGCACCGCGCCTTCGTCATGATCAATCAGGAACCCGACGAGTTCATCTGCCGCAGCGCTCTGATTCTCGATGCGTTGCTCCTCGTCGGTGGCCGGCCCGATGCGCCGCGAGTCGTCGCCGTCGACGAATCGAACGATGGCGGTCACGACACCTCCGATCGCCAGCACGGCAGCAGCCAACGCGCCGACAGCGAGCACGAGGCGCTGCGGTCCGGTGGTGCCCTTGAGGAAGCGGTGCCGCCAGGACTGGTCGTGCTCGCCGTCCTTACCGTCCCCGGGCGGGCTCACACCGACACTCTTGCACGACGCCGAGTACTCGACGCGGTCCTGGCGCGACCGTTCGGGGCGTTGCTGAGTTCGCTACTCCAATCCGTGTGAGCACGGGGACCCTGAGAGCCGCTCAGGGGTGTCAGGGATCGTCGAGGGAGTTCCCCGATAGGCCTCCCTCGCCATCGCTCTTACCGTCGTCGAATGGGACCCAAACCGCGAACCAGGAGGGACGGGCGATGAGGAGTTCATGGTTCGTTGCGACGTTCGCCGCGGCGGCTGCAGCGTTGATCGTGGCCGGTGCCGGATTGGCGACGGTTGATGAAGCGATCGCGACCGGGCCACCGACGAGTCAGCCTGCATGGTCGGAGCCGGCGGTGTCAGAGCCCAGCCTGCACAGCGGATCGGTCAGCGCGCCAAGCGATGTCGATCTGTCCGCCGACGAGGAAGCCGCCTTCAACGTTGAAGTCGAATTCGCCCACTGCATGCGTGACCACGGCGTCGAGGGTCTTCCCGACCCGCAGCTCGCCGAGGACGGTTTCGTGTTGGTCGGGATCCCGTTGGTGCCCGGCGCGGACTGGAATGCCGCCCAAGAAGCCTGTCAGCACATCTTCGACGATGCCGCCCCGGCGGATGAGACCGGCGCCACCGTCGGTTGGGAGAAGGTTGTGCCGGGCGGCGACTGCGCGTGTGCCGATGGCAGCGAGTTCGCCTTCTGGGAGCGACGGGCCGACCCGACCAAGGTGGTGCTCTTCCTCGACGGCGGTGGCACGTGCTACGACGCCGAGTCCTGCGCCTTCATCGGCCTGGACACCGGCGGGGAGGCGGCCTACGACTGGAGCATCTATGGCGAGGATCCAGCAACGGAAGACGGAATCTTCGACTTCACCCGGACCGGCAATCCGTTCGGCGACTACAGCTTCCTCTACGTGCCGTCCTGCACTGGTGACGTGCATCTCGGTGACGTCACCCAGGAGTACTCGCCGGAATTGACCGTCGAGCACAACGGCTTCGTCAACGGCACGGCGGCGCTGTCCTACCTCGCGGAGCACTATCCCGATGCCGATCAGGTCGTCGTTGTCGGCAAGAGCGACGGGTCCGTCGCCGCTCCCGTCTACGGCGGCCTCGTCGCCGACCTGCTCCCCGACGCCCAAGTCATCGTGTTCGGCGGCCAGTCCGGCCATATCCCAGACGACCCTGACCTCAATGCCGAGATCCTCGGTGGGCTGTGGGGCGCCTACGACAACATGCCTGACTGGGAGGTCAACGAAGGACTCACCGCCCGCGACTGGGGTCCCCCACGGTTCTGGATCCAGGCCGGCCTCCACGATCCCGACATCGTGCTCGCCCGCTTCGACTACGCCTACGACCAGGAAGCGGCGCAGAGCGCTGAGTCACTGGGTCTGGACCCGTCCGAACTCCTCGCGGCGATCGACGCCAACGAGACGGCGATCGAGGACGCCGGAGTGGTCCTGCACAGCTTCACCGCACCCGGCGACGACCACGGAGTCTTCGAGTGGGACAAGTTCTACGAGATCGAGGTCAACGGCATGAAGCTGGTCGACTGGGTCGATGCACTGCTCGCCGGCGAACCACTCGACGACGTCCACTGTGACCAGTGCGAACCATCGTGATCACGTGCGGCCGTCCTCGTGTCGAGAAGCGGACGACCTAGGGACCGTCCGCAAGCCTGCGGCCGCTCAACGGTCGGTCACGGAGAACCTCGCGATGGCCCCGACTACCCGGTCGAAGGCCTCGTCGCCGTCCACGGTGCTCAACACGTCGCAGTTACCTGCCGGCCGGCTGCGCACCGTTCGCTCGTCGATCACTGTCATGCCGCGGGTCAGCAACCCGGTGGTCTCGATCGCCACGTGGCGGCGGCGACGCTCGAACAGTGTGGGTTCGACGACGGCGAGGACGGCGAGCACGTCGTGCATCGGCGCGCCGGCGATCTCGTCGTGACGGGAGCGATACGAGCCCGAAAAGAACGTCAGCAGCTCGGACAGCGTGGTGGCCAGGCGGCCGCCAATCGCTCTGACACGCTCGATGCGCTCAGGTGTGGCGAGGAACTGATGGGTCACGTCGAGACCGGCCATGATCAGCGGTGCGCCGGATGAGAACACGATCGCCGCCGCCTCTGGGTCGGCCCACACGTTGAATTCGCCGACCGCGCTGCGGTTGCCGAACGTTCCTCCACCCATCACCGAGATCCCGGCGACCGATCCGGCGACGTCTGGTGCCCGCCGCAGGGCGAGGGCGATGTTCGTCAGCGGGCCGACGGCCACGATCCACGTGCCCGGCCGGCGCCTACAGGACTCGACGATGAACGCTGCCGCATCCTCGGAGTCGACGGGGCGGACGGGCTCCGGGAGGGCGGCGCCATCGAGGCCGGTGAGTCCGTGGACGTCGACCGCCGCGCTCGGCTCGGCGAGCAACGGACGGGCCGCTCCGGCATGGACGGCAACGTCGATGCCGAGCAACTCCCGCATGACCCGGGCGTTGTGAGTTGTTCGATCGAGCGGGGCGTTGCCGGCGACCGTGGTGATCCCGACGAGGTCGCACAGATGGGCGGCGACGACGATGGCGATGGCGTCGTCGTGGCCCGGATCGCAGTCGAGGATCACCGCTGGCCGCTCGACGGGGTGGCTGGCTTCAGACATGCAGTGCTCCGTTCCTCTCGAGGTGAACGGTCTGGCCCACCCACTCGCCATCCGTCAACGCCGTGGCCGTGTCGACGTCGCCGGACGTTGCCCATGCGCGACGGCCGTCGGGTAGGGCGCACGCGGCGATGGCCAACTGCGGCGTGCTGTCCCGGTCGTGCATCACCGTGTACGCCTCGATCGTGCCCACCGCGGGGTCATGCTGCTCGGCGGCCACACGTGCCGGCAGGCGGTCGATCTCGGCTTGCGGCTGATCATGGCGAAACCCGTGGGCCGGCGGCGCCGCGGCGTAGACACCGAACGAGTGCTTCGTCAGGTACCCGCCAGTGGCCCACACCAGAGCCCGCTCGGCGGTGCTCTCGCGCAGTTCGGCGACGATCGTGGCGATGGCGTGCATCACGTAGTTGTTCCACGGCCCGCCGGCGAAGCTGAGCCCGCCCGTGCGGGTGAGCTGGGCGCGGAGATCGAGCCCGAGCGACGTCGCGCCGAGGCGCACAGCTGACGGGAAGCACGAGTACAGGTCGACGATCGCGACGTCATCGATCCCGGCCCCGGCGAGATCGAGCGCCCGCCGTCCGCCGATGCGGATCGCCGGTGCCTCGGTGAACGACCAGCGGTGCGACACGTAGGCATGCTCATGACAGTCGGTGCCGGCATGTGGGAACACCCAGCGGTCACGAGGGATCCCGAGCGACGCGGCCTTGGCCGCCGAGCACATGATGATCGCCGCCGCCATGTCGACGTCGTTGTTGGCGTTCATCACCTTGCGGTAGGGCAACCCGACGATCCGGTTTTGCGGTGTCACTGCGGCGATGGCCTCGGCGGTCATCGCCGATGTCGTCCAGGCGTAGGGGTTGGTGGCGGCGACAGCGCTGAACCGTGACCACAGCTCGGCGGTCTCGACGAGGTGCTCGTCGGGCGACGTCCCCGCCGCCGCCCTGATCGCCGACTCGAACATCGGATAGACCTGCACAGGGAGGTGAATCCCCCGTGCGGCTTCCGCGGGATGCGTCATGTCGAGGTCGTCGCCGATCGTCGCCGGGTTCGCCGTCTCGGGTGCCTTCGGCCAATCGAGGATCAGGCCCGCCCGCTTGACTCGCATGCGTGTTCGCCACGCTTCGCCACCGGCGAGCACGACGAGTTCGGCGTGCCCAGCGGCAATGTCGAGGGCCGTGCGGTTGACGAGCGCTTGTGGTGAATGGCCACCAGCAGTGGTGTACACCAGCTCCGCGGCTTCGACGCCGAGTCGTCTGGCGAGCACCCAGGCGGGATTGCCGTAGCGCCACGACAGCAGGTTGACGACGCGGATCGAGTCGATCGGCCGGGGTGGGCCGGGCAGGCCGGCATCATCGATGGCCGCGCCGACCGCAGTGGCCATCAGCGCGGCCGGCTCGACGCCCTCGTCGGCCGAGCCGGCGCGGTGTACGTATTGACCGACGCCGACGATCACCGGGGTCCGCGGGTCGAGGGCCATCGGCGGGCACGTTAGGACGAGCGTGACTGGACCGGCGCCGTCGGAGCGCGCATCGAACTCGCCCGGCGCCTAGCTCGTAGCATCGCCAACCGATGGTCACGATCGCAGTCTCCGCGGATCATGCCGGCTTCGAGCTCAAGGAACATCTCGCGACGCGGCTGCGCGATGCCGGCCACACGGTCGTCGACTTCGGGACCGACTCCAACGAGCCGGTCGACTACCCACCGTTCTGTGCAGCCGTTGGTCGGGCGGTGCGCGACGGCGGTGCCGAGATGGGGCTCGTCGTGGGCGGCAGTGGCCAGGGTGAGCAGCTCGCGGCCAACAAGGTGCGCGGCGTCCGGGCGGCACTGTGCAACGACCTCTACACGGCGCGCATGGCGCGGGCCCACAACAACGCCAACGTCGTCACGATCGGTGCCCGCGTCGTCGGCGTCGGTCTCGCCGAGGAGATCCTCGACACGTTCGTGGCGACGACGTTCGACGGTGGGCGTCACGCCCGCCGCGTCGACATGATCACGGCGTTGGAGTCCGAGTTCTAGGGGCCCGAGTGTTTGCGGAGCCACCGTCGCGCCGCTGGCACTCGGGTGGCCGCAAACACTCGGGTGGGGCGAGCTAGGCGGCGGGGAACGTGGCCGGCTCGATGTCCATGTCGGCCATCTTGGCGACGTAGCTGGCGTACAGGCGCTGCGCCGAGCCGTGGTGGCCGGCCGCCCGGAGCGCGGCGACGGCACCGAGATAGGCGTGCTCGCTGTAGGGGTCGCGCTCGATCATCCGCAGGTAGCGGCGGGCCGCCGACTCGTGATCACCGCTCGCCGCATCGGCACCGGCGAGCAGGCCGCCGATCGACAGGTACATCGCCAGCGCTTCCTCGCGTAGCGGCAACGCCCAATCGGCGTACGGCTGCTCCTCGAGGACATCGCCGGTGTAGCGCGCCTCGGCGACACGCAACAGGGCGAGTCCCTGGGCTCGGTTGCCCTGGCGGATCAGGACCTGCCCCCGGGCGCCCTCGGCGAGGAACTGGTCGACATCGACGGACACGTTGGCGACGTTGAGGGCGACGCTGTCGCGATCACCGATCACGACGTGATCGCCCGGGCGCAAGCGGCCCGGGTCGGTGGCGTTGCGGATGGCCGTGAGGGCGACCGACAAGCGGTTGTTCGCCTTCTCGCCGAACTCGCCCGGCCACAGCCGCTCGATGAGCACCTCGCGGTGGATCGGCCGGCCGCGATTGATGGCGAGCATCTTGAACAGATCACGGGCCACCTTCGACTGCCAGCTCGACGACGGCACGGGGAGTCCATCGTCGAGCACGGTGAAGCCGCCGAGCACGGTGACGGCCACACCGGTCACTGCATCGCCGTACGCCGAGGCGGCGACAGCCCGTGCCCGGATCGCCTCGCGCTTCGCTCCGAGCCGGTCGAGGGCGTCAGCGGCCGAGGCGGCGAGGGCCACGCCATCGGCGCCCTGGGTGATCTCGGCGAGGTCGACATCGAGGCGGGCGACGCCGAGCGGCGAGCCGACGCGGGACCACAGCGAGCGGGCATCGGTGAGCAGCGCTGCCCGACGTGATGTGTCCGGCTCACCGGCGGCCGCCAGCTCGAAGGCCAGGGCCAGGGCCACGTGGTCGCCCCGCTCGCGGGCGAGATGGGCGGCTCGCTCGGCCAGCTCGGCGGCGCCGACGTCGTCACCGGCGGCCGATTTGACCCATCCGAGGGCGACCAACGCCTTCGCGTGATGGACGGTGGCGTCATGCTCGACGGCCTTCGTCGCTGCGGTGAGGGCGGCCCGCGGATCATCATCGAGGTGGGCGAGGGCCAGCCCGGTGAGCGCCGGCACGAGGGCTTGGATCTCCGTCGCCGACGTGGCGATCACCGCGGCGCGTTCGAATGCGGCGACGGCGAGGGCGTGATCGCCACGGGCTCTGTACACGTCTCCGAGATGCACGAGCGGATAGGCATCCATCGTCGGCGACACCTGCTGGAAGATGACGCGGGCCGCCTCCAGGTCGGCCACCGCTTCGTCGAGGCGGCCGGTGGCGATCAGCGCCTCGGCTCGATTCGTCAAGCACAGCCCGCGGAACATTCCGTATCCGCCGAGGTCGGCGAGCCTGGTCGCGACGTCGAGTTCGGCCAGGGCCTGGGTGAACTCGCCGTCTTCGGTGAGGTGGGACCCGTTGTTGCAACGGATCCGCACGAGTTGCAGGAGGTCCTTGGCTCGCTCGGCGTGCTCGAGGCTGCAGGCGTAGTTGCGATGCTGGGCGATGTGGTCGCCATCGACGCGAGCGATCATCGTCAGCATCGTGTAGGCCGTCGCCAAGGCCTTGTCGTCGCCGGCACTCGTCGCCAGCTCGAGCGCTCGCTGGGCATCGGCGAAGGCTCCGTCCCGGTCGCCCCTCGACCAACTGATTGCCGCCGTCCACGCCAGGCACTCGGCATCGTCGGCGCGATCTCCCGACCCGAGCAACGCCCGTTCGAGCACGGCGTTGGCGGCGACGGTGTCGCCGCGCAGGTAGTGCAACGATCCGAGGCGCCAGGCCACCGCCGCATCGATCGGGCCGGCCGGGTCCACGGCGGCGGTGAACCGGGCAACCGCCTCCTCGGCGCGGCCGACAGCCTGCAACGCCTCCGCCCAGAGAATGCCGAGGTCGATCCCGACTGCGGTGGCCGATGTGGCGAGCGCTTCGAGCGCTTCGAGGACGTCGGTGCCTTGTCCGGAGGCGATCATCGCGGCCCCATGGGTGCGTAGGAAGTCCGGGAGGCGTTCGCTCGAGCCAGCACGAGTGAGGCACGACAGCGCCTCACCGAAGGCGCCGCGATCCTCGTACCACTGCGCTGCCGCATCGACGACGGAGGCGTCGTGATCCGCCGTCGGGACGCCACCGAGGAGTTGGCGAACCAAGGGGGTCACGGCGACCGCCCCGGCCACGTCGGCGACCGGCGTCATCACGATGCTGGCTCGTTCGGGATCGGTCAGCTGGTGGCCGGCGTCGCCGAGGTGGAGGTGGGCAGCCAACTCGGGCGTCAGCCACGGCAGGTCGGCGGCGGCGCGCAGGGCCGCGCGGGTGGCCGGCGTCTCGCCGGCGAGCACCTCCTCGGCGAAGTAGGCGAACAGCGGGCGGTCGGCACGGTCGGAAACGCCATCGGTGTCCCGCTTACGGAACTCGACTCGGGCTCCGAAGGCGACCGCTACCGCCCACCCTCCAGTGCGCTCGAGCAGCATGCCGGCCGTCGACAGCGGGTGGTCCGCTCCGATGTCACCCAGCAGCTCGGCGGTCTCCTCGGTGTTGAACGACAACTCGGAGGCGGCGATCTCCGCCGCCAACCCCTCGACGACCAGCCTGGCAGTTGGGAACGGGAGCGTTCCTCGCGACGCCAGCACGACGTGGAGATGTTGCGGCGCGTGGCGAACGACGGCGGCGATCAGCTGCGACGCCGGTCCATCCGTACCGAGGACGTGGGCATCGTCGACGATCAGGACGACTTCGCCCTCGGAGGCCTGGGCGGCGACAAAGCGGCAGAGGGCGGCGCCGAGGGCATCGGCCCGCGCCGGGTTGTCGTCCGGGGAGAGCGACGTGAGGGCGTCGGCTGCCATCGACAACTCGGCGTTCGGCATCGCCGCCTGGTCACCGAGACCGTCGATCAGCGAGCGCACGATGGCGACCTCGGACTCGCCGAGAGTCGCCGTGTGCCAGACGGCGCGCTGTGACGCCGCCCACTGCGCGATGAGCGTCGTCTTGCCGGTCCCCGGACCGGCGACGATCGTCGTCAGCCGGTGTTCGAGGACTGCCTCGTCGAGACGACGCAGCAGCCGTTTGCGGAGGACAGGTGGAGTACCTGTGGCAGAACGACTTACCGGCCCTGGAGCGGACACCGATCGCAGTATCGCGGATCAACCGTGCTCAGCGCCGAAGTTTGTCCGTCGTAGGATCGCGGCGATGAGTTTCCCGAGTGACACCGACCCCGATCTCGAGATCGAGCGGCTCCTTGCCGCCGAGTTCGAGCGTCAGACCACCGGGCTGCAGCTGATCGCCAGTGAGAACTTCACGTCACCGGCGGTGATCCGGGCCATGGGCTCGGTGCTCACCAACAAGTACTCGGAGGGTTATCCCGGCAAGCGCTACTACGGCGGCAACGTGGTCATCGACGACGTCGAGGCGGTGGCCATCGACCGGGCCAAGGCACTCTTCGGCGCCGAGCACGCCAACGTCCAGCCGCACTCCGGCGCCAACGCCAACATGAGCGCCTACCAGGCGTTGCTGCAGCCCGGCGACACGGTGCTCGGGCTGAGCCTCGATCACGGTGGCCACCTCACCCACGGCTCGCCGGTCAACGCCAGCGGCCTGACGTACCACTTCGTGGCCTACAAGGTGACCCCCGGCGACGAGCGCATCGACATGGACCAGGTGCGCGACCTGGCGCTGGAGCATCGACCGAAGATGATCGTCGCCGGCACGACGAGCTATCCCCGGCGCCTCGAGCCCGAACCGTTCCGGGCCATCGCCGACGAGGTCGGCGCGTTGTTGCTGTTCGACATCGCCCACCTTGCCGGGCTCGTCGCCGGTGGCGCCCATCCGGATCCCGTGCCGTTCTGCGATGTGGTCACACTGACGACGCACAAGACGCTGCGCGGTCCGCGCGGCGGCACCATCCTGTGCCGCGAGGAACACGCCAAGGCGATCGACAAGGCGGTGTTCCCCGGATGGCAGGGCGGGCCGCTCGAACATGTCATCGCCGCCAAGGCGATCGCCTTCCGCGAGGCCGCCGACCCGTCGTTCAAGCGCTACGCCGTGCAGGTCGTGGCCAACGCCGCGGCGCTGGCCAAGGCACTGGCGGGGGAGGGGTTCCGGCTCGTGTCGGGCGGCACCGACAACCACTTGATGGTTGTCGACCTGCGCCCATTCGACGAGGAGCTCACCGGCAAGGTCGCCCAGTCGACGCTCGACGAGGCGGGTATCACGCTGAACAAGAACACCGTGCCCGACGACCCGCGCAGCCCGTTCGTCACGAGTGGCTTGCGCATTGGCACCCCATCGGTGACGACCCAAGGGATGACCGAGGCGGAGATGACGACGATCGCCAGACTGATTTCGAGGGCGCTGCGCGAACGCAACACCGGTGAGGAGCTCTCCGCCGTGCGCAAGGAAGTCGCCGAGCTGTGCGCCCGCTTTCCGGCCTACCCGGACGGCGACCCGCACCTCGCGCCCTGACCCGTCCTCGCCCGATCCGGGGCAAGTCCGTGTCAGCCCCTGACAGGGATCTTCCCCAGATGGCGGCGTGACTCGGATCTTCCCCAGATGTCGGGGTGACACGGATCTTCCCCAGATGGCGGGGTGACTCGGATCTTCCCCAGACGGTCGGACCCGTAGGATCGCTGGCTGTGCCGGGTACCGGTGACTACCTCATCATCGGTGCTGTCGCCGCCATCGTCACGTTCGCCGCCACCCCCCTCGTTGGCCGGTTCGCCAGGTCGCGCGGCTGGCTGTACCAACCGAGCGAGCGGACGGTCCACATACTGCCGATCCCGGCGATCGGTGGGGCGGCGATGTTCGCCGGGTTCATCGTCGCCTTTGCCGTCGCCCGGCTGCTCGACCGATTCGACCCGCTGTTCGCCCGCAACTCTGAGCCCCGTGGGATCATCGGCGCGGCGGTCGTGATCCTCGCCGTCGGGCTGTACGACGACATCAAGGGTTCGTTGCCTCCGGCCAAGGTGACGGCGATCGTCCTCGCCGGGCTGATCCTGGTGCAGTACGGCGTGACGATGTACTACTTCCGCATCCCGTTCGTCGACGACATCCTGTTGTCGACCGACTGGGTCCCGCTCATCACGGTGCTGTGGCTGCTCGGGATGACCCAGGCGATCAACTTGATCGACGGCCTCGACGGACTGGCCGCCGGGATCGTGGCGATCGCCGCCGGATCGTTCTTCCTCTACGCCCAGAAGCTCAGTGACCTCGGGCTGCTCGCTTCGCCGAACTTCGGTCCGCTCGTGGCGATCATCGCCGTCGGCATGTGCGTCGGGTTCCTGCCGCACAACTTCAACCCGGCGCGCATCATCATGGGCGACAGCGGGGCGCTGTTGCTCGGTCTGATGATGGCGGTGTCGACGAGCGTCGTCGGCGGCCGATCCGACCCGAGCGGTGAGGGATACATCGGCCAGACCTACTTCTTCCTCGCTCCACTGGTGATCCCCCTGTTGATCCTCGGTGTTCCGATCCTCGACCTCATCTATGCCGTGATCCGCCGGGCCAGCCGCCGTCAAGCCCTCGACGTTGCCGACAAGGGCCACCTCCACCACCGCCTGATGAACCTCGGCCACGGCCATCGTCGCAGCGTGTTGATCCTCTGGGCGTGGACGTTGGTGCTCTCGGGATTCGTCCTCTACCCGGTGCTCACCAACGAGAATCCGTCGTACCTGCCGTTCGGGATGGCGGCGATCGCCATCGTCTTGTACACGGTGTTGCACCCGAGCGTGCGGCGACGACGACGGGACAACGGACGTGTAGCGTCCTGACGACGGCGGCGGTTGCGTCGGCGGCCAGACGCAACGCTTGCGTCGGATGGCAGAAGCGTGTAGCTTGTGCGTGGATTCACAAGCTCCCGCCACCCCATGTGAACCATCATCAACGCCGATGAAACTGTTGCCTTCACCCAGCTACGCCCGCCGCACGGTGCGCGCCGACGACAGCCTCGGGCGGGCCATGGAGGCAGCGTTCACGTTGCTGGCGTTCTTCGGGATCGGCTTCGCCCTCGACCGCTGGCTGGGCACGACTCCAGTCTTGATGATCGTCTTCTCGATGCTCGCGGCGATCGGCATGTTCTTGTCATGGAAGGCCCGCTACACGGCCCAGATGGAAGCGCTCGAGGCCCAACGTGCGGCGGACCGTGATGCTGAACGGTCGCGGCCTGCGTGGCCGGGGACCGCCATGAAGGACAGCGCGCCGTGACCGACGTGTTCACCACCCGGCTCGACGGTCCAGCGCCGGAGGTCGACGTCTCCAAGGACATCAGCAAGCGCGGCCTGCTCGTGGCCCCGGTGATCATCGCTGTCTGCTTCGTCATCTGGGGTGCCGACGGGGCCTGGTCGGCGGCCTATGGGATCACGATCGTGCTCGCCAACTTCTTGCTCTCGGCGGCGATCATCGCCACCACGGCGCGCATCTCGCTCAGCCTGATGATGGGTGGCGTGCTGTTCGGCTACCTCATCCGCCTCGGCCTCATCTTCATCGCCGTGTGGCTCGTCAAGGACGCCAGTTGGGTGTCGTTGCCGGCCCTCGGTGTGACGGTCATCGTCACCCACCTCGGACTCCTCGCGTGGGAGCTCAAGTACGTGGCCATCTCGCTCGCCCACCCTGGCCTCAAGCCCTCAGGTCTCAAGCCCTAACGACGGAAGGCAATCGTGTTCGCACTCGAGTTCCCGCCGATCAACGCCATCCTGCGTTGGAAGGACTTCTTCCCGACGTTCAACAAGGTCGCCCTGATCGCCGTCGTGGCGGCGGGCATCGGCTGCCTGATCTTCTGGCTCGCCGGGAGCCGTGATGGCACGAAGGCGCCCCGCGGAATCCGCAACCTCGCCGAGATGATCGTCGAGTTCATCGAGACCCAGGTCGTCCTGCCGACGATGGGCAAGGCTGGCCTGCCCTGGACACCGTTCCTGGTCAGCCTGTTCATCTTCATCTATCTCTGCAACGCACCAGGCATCATCCCGATCTTGCAGATGCCGGCCACCGCGCGCATCGCCATCCCGCTGTGCCTGTCGCTGCTGGTCTGGGTGATCTTCATCTGCGTCGGCATCAAGCACCAAGGCCTCGGCTACTTCGGCCACCTGCTCTGGCCACCGGGTGTTCCGACGGCGCTCAAGCCGCTCGTCGGGGTCATCGAATTCGTCTCGGTGATCCTCGTCCGCCCGTTCTCGCTCACCGTCCGACTGATGGCCAACATGCTCGCCGGGCACATCCTCCTCGTGACGTTCGCCCTCCTGTCCGAGGCACTGTTCCAGGCGGAAACGAACAAGGTCGCCTTCGCCATCATCGGCATCTTCCCGTTCGCCATGCTCATCTTCCTGACCCTCTTCGAGATCCTCGTCGCCTTCCTCCAGGCCTACATCTTCACGATCCTCACCGGCGTCTACATCGGCACGTCGATGGAGGGTCACGGCGACGAGCACGCCGACGACCATTTGCCTGCGGAAGCCCGCATGCCCGAAGCAATCGCCGTCTGATCACCACTTCTCCCAACCCAGACCACGACTAGGAGACCCCAACCCATGGAAGCAGTAAGCCTCCTCATCCAGCAGGCCGGCGACGGACTCGCTGCTGATGACCAGAAGAACATCCAGGCGGCGGTCGGCGCCGGCTTCGCCTACGGCCTCGGCGCCATCGGCCCTGGCATTGGCATCGGCTACCTCGTCGGCAAGTCCGTCGAGGCGATGGCCCGCCAACCCGAAGCGGCCGGCATGGTCCGCACCACGATGTTCCTCGGCATCGCCTTCACCGAGGCGCTGGCGCTGATCGGCTTCGTGGTGTTCATCCTCCTCAAGTTCGCCTGAGTAGGTGCCGATGAGCCAGTACGGCTACACGATGAACTTCGACGAGCTCTTCCACGCGCCCGCTGGCGCCGAGGAGGGAGAGGCCCACGAGGAAGTTCCCGAGAACGACCTCAACCCGATCTTCCCCGAGCTCAAAGAGGTCATCTGGGGTTTCGGCGCGTTCATCGTTCTCGCCGTGCTGATGCGTTGGGTGCTCTTCCCGCGCATGCAGAAGGGGACCGAGGCGCGGCAGGAGTTGATCCGCTCCGGTCACGAAGACGCCGAGCAGATCACCGCTGCTGCCCAGGGAGACGCCGAGGCCTACGAGTCTCAGCTGGCATCGGTACGGGCGGATGCGGCCAAGCGGATCGACGCCGCCAGGGCGACGCTCGAGCAGGAACGGTCCGAGCGTCTCGCCGGCGTCAATGCGGCGATCGCCGAGCGACGGGCGGCTGCCGCTGCCGAGGTCGAGCAGGCGCGCGCCAGGGCCCAAGTGGACGTTGAGACGGCGGTGCGCGAGGTCGCCGCCGCCGCCGGCCGGCTGGCAACTGGACGGCAACCCGACCAGGACGCTGTCGCCGAGGCGGTCAGCGCCGTGATGAGCGCCGGAGTCAGCCGATGAACCACCTCACGTCAGCGTTGGTCGCCGGCATGCAACAGTTCCCAGGAGCCGAGTACGGCATCGACGACCAGGGATACACCACCCATCACCCGTTGTGGCCCGAGCAGGCCGAGCTCATCTACGGTGGCATCGCCTCGTTGATCGTCATCGGGTTGCTGATCTGGAAGGCCGGGCCACTCCTCAAGAAGGCGATGGCTGCCCGCACCGACAAGATCCAGGTCGAGCTCGACGAGTCGGCGGCCGCCAAGCGCGACGCGGAGGCCGAAGCGGCGCGCATCCGCCAGTCGCTCGGCAACATCGACGCCGAGCGCCAACGCGTCCTCGCCGAGGCCGACGCCCAGGCGCAAGCACTGTTGGCTGACGGTCGAACTCGGCTCGACGCCGAGGCTGCCGAGCTCGAGGCCAAGGCGCAAGCCGACATCGCCGCCGGAGCGGGACGGGCCGGCGACGAGCTGCGCGGCGAGATCGCCCGCCTGGCGGGCGCCGCTGCCGACCTCGTCGTCGAGCGGTCGCTCGACGACGCCACCCAACAGCAGCTGATCGAGGCGTACATCGCCAAGGTTGGTGCAACCACACCCGCAACCTCGGGAGCTACACGATGAGCGAACCCGAATCAAGATGCGAGCGAGCGAGCGCCAACGAGCGAGCGGCCAGCAACGGCCCGCGTGGCCGGGGAACGCAATGAACGTCATCGAGGGCTACGCCAACGGGTTGTTCGAGATCGCCAAGGCCGAAGGCACGCTCGACGAGGTCGAGGACGAGCTGTTTCGCTTCGCTCGCTCGTACGAGTCGAGCGACGAGCTGCGCAACGCGCTCACCGACGAGCTGGTGCCGGTTACCCGTCGGCAATCGATCGTCGAGGACCTGCTGGGTGGCAAGGCATCGCCGACCACCGCACAGCTCGTGTCGATGATCGTCGGCAGCGGCCGCGGTCGTGACCTCCCGGCCATCGTCGACCGGCTCGTGCAGCGTGCGGCAGCGACGAAGGACGCCACCGTCGCCGAGGTCCGCACTGCAGTGGCGCTCAGCGCGGATCAGCAAGACCGCCTACGGGCGGCCCTCGCCAACGCCACCGGACGCAACATCACGGTCAAGGCCGTCGTCGATCCTTCCGTGCTCGGCGGTGTTGTCGCCACCGTCGGCGACACCGTCATCGACGGCACCGTGCGCACCCACCTCGAGCAGCTCAAGAGCCGCCTGTGACTCATCGGTCTATTCGTCACAACACTTGCTCACACGGCCTGCGTGGCCGGGGAACGCAATGACTCATCGGTCTACTCGTCACAACACTTGCTCACACGGCCTGCGTGGCCGGGGAACGCAATAAAGGACAAGCCATGGCAGAACTCACCCTTTCCGCCGCCGACATCGCGGCGGCCCTCACGCAGAACCTCGAGGGCTTCACACCCTCATTCGAAGCGCGCACCGTCGGCCGCGTCTCGGAGGTCGGTGACGGCATCGCCCGCGTGTCCGGCCTCCCCGATGCCGCGGTCAACGAGTTGCTCGAGTTCGAGGACGGCACCGTCGGCCTCGCCCTCAACCTCGACGAGTTTTCGATCGGCGCCGTCGTCCTCGGCAGCGTCGACAAGATCGAGGAGGGCCAGACGGTCAAGGCGACCGGACGAATTCTCTCCGTGCCAGTCGGCGACGGCGTCCTCGGCCGCGTGGTCAACGCTCTCGGCGAACCGATCGACGGTCTCGGCGACCTCACCGGCGTGCAGCCGCGGCGGATGGAGATCCAGGCCCCGGGGATCACCGGGCGCAAGCCGGTGCACGAGCCGCTGCAGACGGGGATCAAGTCGATCGACGCGATGACGCCGATCGGCCGTGGCCAGCGCGAGCTGATCATCGGCGACCGCAAGACCGGCAAGACGACGATCGCCATCGACACGATCCTCAACCAGCGCGGCCAGGGCGTGAAGTGCATCTACGTGGCGATCGGCCAGAAGGGCTCGACCGTCGCCCAGACGGTCGAGACGCTGCGCCAGCACGGAGCGATGGAGTACACCGTCGTCGTCAACGCCCCGGCGGCCGACCCGGCACCGTTCAAGTACCTGGCGCCCTATGCCGGGTGCGCGATGGGCCAGCACTGGATGGAGAACGGCGAGCACGCCCTGGTGGTCTACGACGACCTGTCCAAGCAGGCCGAGGCCTATCGTCAGGTGTCGCTGCTGCTGCGTCGCCCACCAGGCCGCGAGGCGTACCCGGGTGACGTGTTCTACCTGCACAGCCGGCTGCTCGAACGGGCGGCCAAGCTGTCCGACGCGAACGGTGCCGGGTCGTTGACGGCGCTCCCGGTCATCGAGACGAAGGCCGGCGACATCTCGGCGTACATCCCGACCAATGTCATCTCGATCACCGACGGGCAGATCTACGTCCAGGACAACCTGTTCAAGTCCGGAGTTCGCCCGGCCGTCGACGTCGGCAACTCGGTGTCCCGCGTGGGCGGCGCCGCCCAGATCAAGGCGATGCGCGCCGTCGCCGGCACGCTCAAGCTCGACCTCGCCCAGTTCCGTGAGCTCGAGGCATTCGCGACGTTCGGGTCCGAGCTGGACGCCGTGTCGAAGGCCCAGCTCGAGCGCGGCTACCGACTCGTCGAGCTGCTCAAGCAGCCGCTCAACTCGCCGATGCCGGTCGAGGAGCAAGTCGTCGTCATCTTCGCCGGCACTCGTGGCTACCTCGACGACGTCGCGGTGCCCGACGTCAAGCGCTTCGAATCCGAGCTCGCCCAGTTCGTCAGATCGGGCCACGGCGCGCTGCTCGAGGAGATCAGGAGCACCGGGGTGCCTGAGGGTCTCGGCGACATCGTCGAGGCCTTCAAGGCTCAGTTCCGGGCAGGCGACCAGACCGGGTACGCCATCGATCCGACGACCGTCGATCAGGACGAAGTCGGCGACGCCGCGTCGCACAAGACGCTGGCCACAGAGTGAAGGACCCTGGACTGATGCAAGCGACGAGGCGCCAGCCGAGGAGCGGTTACACGCTGCGCAGGCAGTGCACGGCGTCGCCGGGAAACGCAGTGGGGGAGTAGTTCCGTGGCGGGTGGGCAAGAACGGATCCTGCGGGGACGCATCCGCAGCATCCAGGCGACGAAGAAGATCACGCGGGCGATGGAGCTGATCGCTGGGTCGCGGATCGTCAAGGCGCAGCAACGCGTCGCCGCCGCCGTGCCCTACTCGGAGAAGATCACCGAAGTCGTCCGCGACCTGGCCGCCGCGGGCGCCGGGACCGACATGCCACTGCTCGCCGGCCGGGACACGATCTCGACCACGGCCTACGTCGCCATCACTGCCGACCGCGGTCTGTGCGGCGGCTACAACGCCGGCGTGCAACGGGCCACGGAGGGCGAGGTCAAGGCCGACGTCCTCAACGGCAAGCAGTACCGCATCGTCCCGATCGGCCGGAAAGGCACCGGTTACTTCCACTTCCGGGGCTACGAACTGGGCGAGTCGTTCACCGGGTTCTCCGACACGCCGCGGCTGGAGGACGCCAAGCGCATCGCCCAGTACGTCATCGACCAGTTCACGTCTGGCGCCGTCGACAAGGTCGAGCTCGTCTACACGAGGTTCATCTCCGCCGGCAACCAGGAGGTCGTGCTGCGTCCGCTCGTGCCGCTGTCGGTCGAGACGGTCGCCGGGGGCGATGGACGTCCGGGCGCAGCTCGGCAATCAGACGGAGCCGGCCCATCAGATGCGCTCCATGGCGACTACGAGTACGAGCCCGATCCGGCGACGATCCTCGACGCCCTGCTGCCGAGCTACGTCGAGGCGCGGGTCTACGCCGCACTGCTCAACGCCGCGGCGTCCGAACACGCCTTCCGTCAGCGGGCGATGAAGTCGGCCACCGACAACGCCGAAGAGTTGATCAAGTCGTTGAGCCGGATCATGAACCGGGCTCGCCAGGATTCGATCACCACCGAGATCATGGAGATCGTCAGCGGGGCCGAGGCCCTCGCCGGCGGCAGCGATGACTCGGCCGCACGCGTCGCCCTCGACTTCGTCACCGAGGTCGAGCTGCAAACTGCATCATTCAGAGGAGAAGCACTGTGACCGTTACGGACAACCAGCAGTCGACGGGCACCGAGGGCCGCGTCGTCGGGATCGCCGGTCCGGTGATCGACGTCGAGTTCCCCGCGGCTCGCTGCCGGCGCTGAACTCGGCGCTGCAGTTCGAGATCGAGGTCGAGGGCCAGCCGATATCCGTGCTCGCCGAAGTCGCCCAGCAGCTCGGCGAGGGTCGCGTGCGGGCGATCTGCATGAAGCCGACCGACGGCTTGACCCGTGGCACGGCCGTGCACGACACGGGTCGGGGGATCACCGTCCCCGTCGGCCAGCAGGTGCTCGGCCATGTGTGGAACGTGTGGGGCGATCCTCTCGACGTCGATGCCGAGCAGGCTGCTGCCGAGTTCTCCGACATGGAGCGGTGGGAGATCCACCGAGAGGCCCCGGCGTTCGATGCGCTCGAGCCATCGGCGCGCATGTTCGAGACGGGAATCAAGGTCATCGACCTGCTCACGCCATACGTCGCCGGCGGCAAGATCGGCTTGTTCGGTGGGGCTGGCGTCGGCAAGACGGTGTTGATCACCGAGATGATCAACCGCGTCGCCAGCCAGCACGGCGGCGTGTCCGTGTTCGCCGGCGTCGGCGAGCGGACCCGCGAGGGGACCGACCTCCGCCTGGAGATGATGGAGTCGGGCGTGTTCGAGAAGGCCGCCCTCGTCTTCGGGCAGATGGACGAGCCGCCGGGCGTCCGTCTGCGAGTCGCCCTGTCGGCACTGACGATGGCCGAGTACTTCCGCGACGTGCAGAACCAGGACGTGCTGCTGTTCGTCGACAACATCTTCCGCTTCGTGCAGGCCGGCTCCGAGGTGTCGACGCTGCTCGGCCGCATGCCGTCGGCAGTCGGTTATCAGCCGACGCTCGCCGACGAGATGGGCCAGCTGCAGGAGCGGATCACGTCGACGAGGGGACGCTCGATCACGTCGTTGCAGGCCGTCTACGTGCCCGCCGACGACTACACCGACCCGGCCCCGTTCACCACGTTCACCCACCTCGATGCGACCACCGAGCTGAGCCGCGTCGTCGCCGCCCTGGGCATCTACCCGGCGGTCGACCCGCTGGCGTCGACGTCGACGATCCTGTCGCCAGAAGTCGTCGGCCAGCACCACTACGACGTTGCCCGACGGGTCCAGGAGACGCTGCAGCGCTACAAGGAGCTGCAGGACATCATCGCCATCTTGGGTCTCGACGAGCTGTCCGAGGAGGACCGCCTCACCGTCAACCGGGCTCGTAAGGTGCAGCGCTTCCTTTCCCAGCCGTTCTTCGTCGCCGAGGTATTCACCGGTCTGAAGGGTGAGTACGTGCCGGTGGCCGAGACGGTCGAGTCGTTCGAAGCGATCGTCAACGGCGACCTCGACGAAGTTCCCGAGCAGGCCTTCCTCAACGTCGGCGGCCTCGAGCAGGTCCACGCCAAGGCCAAGAGTCTGCAGGAGAGCGCGGCGTGAACGTCTCGGTCGTGTCGCCGGAGGAGGTTCTCTTCGAAGGCGAGGCGACCCAGGTCGTCACGCGTACGACCGAGGGCGATGTCGCCTTCCTCGCCGACCACGCGCCGTTCCTCGGCACGCTCGTCGGCGCCGAGACCCGGGTGTACCTCACCGACGGCTCTGTGCAGCGCTTCGAGCTCGCCGGTGGCTTTGTCGAGGTCTCCGGTAACAACGTCACGATCCTCGCCACCTGAATCTCCAGCTGGCATCGTCGGCAGCTGCCGCGATGCCTTCAAGAATTTCCGGCGGGACGCCGTCATCGCGACGGCGGTCATCACTCTTGTAGGTCACCAACTCGACAACGGGAGAGGCGTCGATGAGGGAAGACCTACGACATCGAATGTTCGCCAATCGGCGAGCACCGAGGACCGCGCCTCTCCCCACGGTCCTCGGGTGCACTGCTGACGTCGAATTCGGCGGGAGTGGCATGGCACCGGGGCGACCCGGTGCCACGCTGCGTCTGAGATGGTTTCGTAGCACGGGCCTCGTGGGTAAGGATCTACCGTGAGGCGGATCCGACATCGACTCACCACCGCCTCCGAAGAGCAGCTCATCGATCGGGCTCGGCGCGGGGACCGCCAAGCGTTTGGTGAGCTGTACCAGCGCCATCGTCGGGCCGCCGAGTCAACCGCGCAGTGGATGCTGCGCTCGCGCTCGGACGTGGAAGACGTCGTCGCCGATGCGTTTGCGGGAGTGCTCGAGGCGATGCGCAACGGGCACGGACCTCGTGACAACTTCCGCAGCTATCTCCTCGCCGCCGTGCGCAACGGGTGCCGCTCGCGTTGGCAGCGGATCAACACGGCAGCAGCGCACGACCTCCGTGGCGACACCGAGAGCTCGCCGGTCTACGAAGATCCCGAACGCTACGTCGAGGCCGACACCGTGGCCAGGGCGTTCGCGTCACTGAGCCCGCGATGGCAGCAGACCCTCTGGTTGACCGAGGTCGAGCAACGGTCGTCCGCCGAGGTCGCCGCCCACTTGCAACTGGCGCCGAACGCGACCGCCGCGCTCACGCACCGGGCGCGTGAGGCGTTTGCTACCGCCTATCTCGCCGAGCACATCGATTCCGCGCCGCACGACACCTGTGAGCGATACGCCCCCCGACTGGCGAGCTACGTGCGCGATCAACTCACCGACAGCCAGCGCACTGACGTGGAGCGGCACCTCATCGACTGCCCGAGTTGCCAGCAAGCGGTCAGCGAGCTCCGCGACGTGAACGCCAGTCTGCGCAAGCTCCTTCCGCCGGCCGTCTCGGTTCTGGCCGCGCCGTCGACCGTCGGCATCACCACGCTTGGCACGATGTCGGGGTTGTTCAGCTCCGGGCTGTTGCTCAAGGGCGCGACGGCCGTGCTTGTCGCGACCCCGCTGCTGTTCAACGTGACGGGTGGATCCCGTGGCGGGGACACAATGGACCACGACGAGGTCAGGACGGTGGTCGCCGCACCGCGGGACGTCGACGCCGATGATGATCCGATCGTTGCCGCGCCACGCAGTCTTCTTGCCAATCGTTCACCGCGGATCGGGTCGCCGGGCACGACCACCACGATTGTCCCAGCTCCCGTCGTCGAGCCGGCGCGACCTGGTCCGACCCTGGGGGCCGAACCATCGCGGGCGCCGACGCTGCCCATCGACGACGTCACGTCACCTGTGACCGACGTGGTTCTCGATCCGGTGATCGATGACCTTGTCGACCCGGTGGTTGACGGGCTGGTGGTGCCGGTGGTCGAGGACGTGGTGCTGCCGGTGGTTGATCCGGTGATCGACGAAGTCGTCGTGCCGGTGGTCGAGGATGTGGTGCTGCCGGTGGTTGATCCGGTGATCGACGAGGTCGTGGTGCCGGTGGTCGAGGATGTGGTGCTGCCGGTGGTGGAGGATGTGGTGCTGCCGGTGGTTGATCCGGTGATCGACGATGTTGTCGTGCCGGTGGTCGAGGATGTGGTGGCGCCGGTGGTTGATCCGGTGATCGACGATGTTGTCGTGCCGGTGGTCGAGGATGTGGTGGTGCCGGTGGTTGATCCGGTGATCGACGATGTCGTCGTGCCGGTGGTCGAGGATGTGGTGCTGCCGGTGGTTGATCCGGTGATCGACGAGGTCGTCGTGCCGGTGGTCGAGGATGTGGTGGTGCCGGTGGTCGAGGAGTGATCGATGATGTGGTGGTGCCGGTGGTCGGTCCGGTGGTCGAGGATGTGGTGGTGCCGGTGGTCGGTCCGGTGGTCGAGGATGTGGTGCTGCCGGTGGTTGATCCGGTGATCGACGATGTCGTCGTGCCGGTGGTCGAGGATGTGGTGCTGCCGGTGGTTGATCCGGTGATCGACGATGTTGTCGTGCCGGTGGTCGAGGATGTGGTGGCGCCGGTGGTTGATCCGGTGGTCGATGACGTGGTGGTGCCGGTGGTCGGTCCGGTGGTCGAGGATGTAGTGGTGCCGGTGGTTGATCCGGTGGTCGATGACGTGGTGGTGCCGGTGGTCGGTCCGGTGGTCGATGACGTGCCGATCGTCGACGAGGTGATTGATGGTCTCCTGCCGGTGACGACGCCGCCGGTGACGACGCCGGCCAGTACAACGCCGCCTGTGACGGTTCCGCCCGTGACCGTGTCCGCCGTGACGGTTCCGTCGGTGACGACGCCGCCGCTGACAACTGCAGTGACCGTTCCGTCTGTGACGACACCCCCGGTGACCGCGCCTGCTGTGACGACTCCGCCGGTGACCGCGCCCGCCGTGACGCTGCCGGTCAACCTTCCTCCGTCGACCGTCCTGCCGGTGACGACGGCGACGGCCTGCCGGTGACGACTCCGACGACGACCACTGCGACGGCGACGACGACACCGGCGACGACCACTCCGACGGCGACGACGACACCGGCGACTCTGCCAACCGTGACGACGACCACCACGGCATCGCTGCTACCGCCGCTGCTCCCTGGTCTCTCGCTCCCCGGCTGACCGCATCGTGACCGGTCGCGGCGACCCAATGGACTTGTTCGTCACGACACACGACGACGGTTGTCGTATGTCGTGACTCAGAACCGGAGGGGCTGCGGCCGGCGAGTAAGGTGGCGCGCGGAGTGCCGGGAAGGCTGGTCGGCGACGTAACCGTCGACCCCGGAGTCCAGCGTGCCCGCCCGACCGATCCCAAGCGCATCACCCAGCTTCTTGCACAGCGATCGCCGTCTGGCGCGGGTCGTGGCCCAGCCGCTCGTCCGCTTCCTGCACGTCGAGGCCGCGGGCGGCATCCTGCTCATTGGTGCAACGATCATCGCGTTGGTGTGGGCCAACGTCTGGCCGGCCAGCTACGAGTCGTTCTTGTCCACGGAGGTCCGCGTCCAGGTCGGCGCCTACGAGTTCGACGAAGACCTCCTGCACCTTGTCAACGACCTGCTGATGGGCCTGTTCTTCTTCGTCGTCGGGATGGAGATCAAGCGCGAACTCGTCGTCGGCGAGTTGCGTGACCGTCGGGCGGTCGCCCTCCCGGCGATGGCTGCGCTCGGTGGGATGATCGTGCCGGCGGCAATCTTCGTGGCGGTCAACGCCGGCGGCGACGGTCGCGACGGGTGGGGGATCCCAATGGCCACCGACGTCGCCTTCGCGCTCGGAGTCGTCGCCCTCCTCGGGTCACGAGTCCCGGGATCGATCAAGGTACTCCTGCTGACCCTGGCGATCGTCGACGACATCGGAGCGATCGTCGTCATCGCCGTCTTCTACACAGCGGACCTCGAACCGATGTTTCTCGTCGTCGCCGCCGGGATCGCCGTCGTTGTCGCAATCATCCATCGCCTCGACGTCATCTATCCGCCGGTGCTCTTGATCCTCGGCCTGGTGCTGTGGTTGACGGTCTACGAGTCCGGCGTTCACGCCACAATCGCCGGTGTCGTGATGGGTCTGTTGACTCCGGCAGTGCCGCGCCAAACGGCCCTCGAAGCCGACGAGGTCGTCGATGTCCTCGAGAACCGCGGCGACCTCCACGCCGCCGATGTGCGCACGGCGGCGTTCGCGATTCGCGGGTCGATCTCGGCGTGCGACCGCCTGATCGACAGTCTGCACCCGTGGACGAGCTACGCCATCGTGCCGCTGTTCGCCGTCGCCAACGCCGGAGTCGAGCTGACCGGCGCACAGCTGAGCGATCCTTCGGCCGTCTTCGTGGGCGTGTTCCTCGGCCTCGTCGTCGGCAAGCTGGTCGGCATCGCGGCCTTCTCCTGGCTGGCGGTGCGCACCGGACTCGGGCGGCTGCCTGTCGGAACTCGGTGGGGGCACATCGTCGGCGTCGGCACGGTTGCCGGAATCGGCTTCACCGTCTCCCTGTTCATCACCAGCCTGGCCTTCGACGAGCAAGCCCTGCAGGACGACGCCAAGATCGGGACGCTCGCCGCGTCGATCGTCGCCGCCCTCGCCGGATGGGCCGTGTTCAGCCGCGTCCGCCGGCCCGCCGACTCGGTCACCGTTCCGTCCGCCCCGCCGACCGATGGGTGTTGAGGGGACGGAACGGTCCCCTGGACACCCATCGGTTGCTGGTTGGAAGCGGGTGGTCGGTCAGTTGGCGTCGAGCACGGCGTTGACCTTGTCGACGCGGTGCAGGGCGTCGATCATCCGCACGGTCCCCGACCGCGAGCGCATCACGAGGCTCTGGGTCATCACCCCGCGGTCGTCCGTGCGCACGCCGTTGAGCAGCGGCCCGTCGGTGATCCCCGTGGCGGCGAAGAAGCAGTTGTCGCTGCGAACGAGATCGTCCATCGTCAACACCGTGTCGGTGTCGTAGCCGGCGGCGGCGAGGGTCGCCCGCTCGGCTTCGTCGCGGCACCACAGCCGGCCCTGGATCTCGCCGCCCATCGCTTTGAGGGCCGCCGCCGTGACGACACCTTCTGGTGTCCCGCCGACCCCGAGCAGGACGTCGACGCCAGCCCGCGGCCACGCGGTGGCGACGGCGCCGTACACGTCACCGTCGGTGATCATCTGGATTCGGGCTCCGGACGCCCGCACCTCGTCGATCAGCTCGGTATGACGGGGCCGGTCGAGGATCACCACCATCAGGTCGCGGACCGACTCGCCCTTCGATTTGGCGATCCACCGCAGGTTCTGCGTCGGCGTCGCGGTGATGTCGATTGCCCCGACGGCGCTCGGCCCGACGGCGATCTTCTCCATGTAGAACGACGGGCCGGGATCGAACATCGACCCGCGCTCGCTCACGGCGATCACCGACAGGGCATTGGTGCGACCCTCGGCGGTGAGCCGGGTCCCGTCGATCGGGTCGACCGCGACGTCGACGAGTGGCGGGGTGCCGTCGCCGACTTGTTCGCCGTTGAACAACATCGGAGCGTCGTCCTTCTCGCCCTCGCCGATGACGACGATGCCGTCCATCGTCACCGTGGACAAGACGGTACGCATGGCGGTCACGGCGGCCCCATCAGCCCCTTCCTTGTCGCCGCGCCCGATCCACCGTGACGCCGCCAAGGCGGCTGCTTCGGTGACCCGTACGAGCTCCATCGCCAGGTTGCGGTCGGGACGCATTGACGACGTTGGCATGGCCAAAGCGTAGGCGGGTCCCGTTAGCGTTCCGGTCGTGCTCGACTGGGACCCCAACGATCCTGACACCGTCAAGGTGCACTACGACGTTTCGGCGTGGACGCTCGAACAGCGTGCCGAGTTGTCGGCGGCACTCGCCGAGGAGGAGATCGCCCACACGTGGTCCGACGACGAATTGGTGGTCCCCGAGCTGCTCGAGGCACGCACCGACGGCCTGTTCGAGCGCCTCGACGAGGAGCTCGGGCCGTTCCCGATCGCCCTCGCCGAGGACGAGCCGGGTGTGGAGTACGGCCTCGACGAGTGGCCGGACGACGATCGCACCACGTTGACGGCGGCGCTCGTCGAATCGGGCGTCGCCCACCGGTGGGAGGGAATGACGATCATCGTCGCCGCCGAGGCCGAGTCGGCTGTTGACGAATTGCTCGATGGGATCGAGGCCGGCACCGTCGTCGCCGGAGCGGCGGCTGCCGCCCCCGAGGATGCATTGCCGCGGTTGTTCGCCGCAGCCGATCGGTTGGCCAAGGACCCCGACGATCGGGTCGGCCGGGAGGACGTGGCGGTGCTCGCCGGACTGTGCGAACCGGCCCATCCGCCGTACGGTCTGGCCAAGAACGTCTGGCGCGGCGTCGTCGAGGCGGCCGGTCAACTCGCCCAGACGAGTGACGCCGCCGAGCCCGCGGCGTCCGACGTGATTGGCGCAGCGCAGCACTTGCGCTCGCTCGTGCGGCCGTACGTCTGACGTCGATGCTCCTGGCCGAGCTGGAGGTGTGGCACACCCGCCCGCTGGCACCGACGCGCCGCGTCGCCCTCGGCCATCTCGTGCTCCCGGCCGACCCGCCGCCGGGGTTCGGCGGACTGCTCCTCGGCGCCGTCATCGCCGCGCACATCGACGAGGTGGACGACGACCTGATTCCCGATGTTCACCGCCTGATCGGCCAGGTCGAGCTGGGGGAGCGGATCGTCCAGCCGCGGTTGCGACACCGCTTCCAGATCGACCGCCATGGCCTCGGTCGGTCGCTCCACCAACTCAACGGCGATGGCGAGGAGCTGAGCTTCCAGTTCGACAGCCGCGGCTCGCCGATGTCGATGGTCCTCGGGGCGATCTACGCCGTCGAGCGGCTGGCTCCGAACAGCCGCCTGACGATCGCCCCGCTGCTCCACCAAGCGATGCGCTGGCGGGGTCCGGTCGGTCCGGCGTTGATCACCCACCTCGCCGGGACAACCGCGGTTCCGCTCTCGGCGCTGGCCGATCCGCGAGCGTGGGCGATGGACGTCCTCGGCTTTCCTGTCGGCTCGCCAATGCCGACTCGCCGCCAGTTGACGGCCAAGTTCCGCCAGCGAATGCGCTCGGTACACCCCGACCACGGCGGTGACCAAGCGGACGCCGCCAAGGCGATGCACGACCTGGCGACAGCCCGCCAGATCCTCACCGAGGTGGCGAAGTGACGGCACGGTCGGGAACGCTGCTGCTCTTCCCCGGAGCGGGCAGTGGCCGCGATCAGCCGACCCTGGTGCGGGTGGATGCGGCGGTCAGCGCGCGCTCCGGATGGTCGACGGTGCGCGCCGACTTCCCATACCGCAAGGCTGGTCGACGCGCTCCGGACAAGCCCGAGGTGCTGATGGCCGCCGTTCGTGAGGAGTTGGCGGCGATCGGCAGTCGCCGCAACGTCGTCATCGGTGGACGCTCGATGGGTGGGCGGATCTGCTCGATGGTCGCCGCCGGTGTCGATGGGCTGGCCGCGCCGAAGCGGCTGCTCGGAGTCGTCACGATCTCTTATCCGCTGCATCCCCCCGGCAGGCCGGAGCGGCTGCGCATCGAACACCTTCCACAGGTATCGGTGCCGTGGCTGTTCGTCCATGGCACGCGCGACCCGTTCGGCTCACCGGAAGAGTTGCAGCAGTGGACGAGGACGATCAGTGGGTCGGTGACCCACCACTGGCTCGACGGTGGCCACGACCTCAAGGGCCAAGACGCCGCGGTCGCTGCGGTGGTTGCCGAGTGGCTGGGCGCCCTGTGATCCGGGCGGCCGCGGCGTTGCCGCGGTGCCCAGTGGATCTGGGCGGCCAAACCCGCGGAATCCGGACCGCCGGCCGCCCAGGTCGGGAAGTGGACCGAAGGCCGCCCAGATCGAGTGAGCTGGTGAACTACTCGGCGTGGCCCGGGCGCAGCCTGGTCCAGGCGAACCAGGCGATGCCGACGACGATCAGGGCGATCACCACGTACTGGACGACCGAGATGATCGGCTCGACGTCCTCCCAGTTGTCGCGCAGCACGTAGCCGGCGGTGACCAGCGCGGCGTTCCAGATCAACGAGCCGATCAACGTCAGCACGAGGAACCGCACGAGGTTCATCCGGCGGAAGCCCGCCGGGATCGACACCAGCGAGCGCAGCAGCGGCACGCATCGGCAGATCAGCACGGCACGATCGGCATTGTCGTCGAACCATCCCTCGGCGCGGCGCACGTCAGCCGGCGTGAGCCGGAACCACTTGCCGTAGCGCAGGAGGAAGCTGTCGAGGCGATCCGGGCCGATCCAGGCCGCGATGCCGTAGAGCACGATGGCGCCGAGCAGCGACCCGACGGTCGCCGCGGCGATCATCCCGGGCAGCGTGGCCCCGCCGTCGCGGGCGACGAAGCCGGCGAAGGGGAGGATGATCTCCGAGGGAATCGGCGGAAAGACGTTCTCGAGGGCGACGAGCAAGGCGACACCGATGTAGCCGAGCGAGTCGACGACGTCGGTGACCCAATCGGCCAGCCCCGAGAACATCGGTCGGTCAGCCGACGGTGGCTTCGAGCTTCGCCGCTGGCGCTGCTGGCGTCGACACCGCAGCGATCCCTTCGGTCTTGCGCGACGAATACACGATCGAAGCGATCAACACGACCCCGGCGATTCCGGCGATGCCGAACCGGGCCGCATTGTCGTCGGTCTCCAGGTTGATGATCGCTGGGAGCATCAACAGCGACACCAGGTTCATCACCTTGATCAGCGGGTTGAGCGCCGGGCCGGCGGTGTCCTTGAACGGGTCGCCCACCGTGTCACCGATGACCGCCGCCTTGTGGGCCTCCGAGCCCTTGCCGCCGTGGTTGCCGTCTTCGATGAACTTCTTGGCGTTGTCCCACGCTCCACCGGAGTTGCTGAGGTAGTTGGCCATCAGCTGGCCGGTGAGGATCACCGCGGCGAGGAAGCCGCCGAGGGCCTGCCAGCCGATGCCGAAGCCGACCATGACGGGGGTCAGCACGGCGAGCAGCGCGGGTGTTGTGAGCTCGCGCAGCGAGGCGGCGGTGCAGATGTCGATGACCGGGCCGTAGTCGGGCTGCTTCGTGCCGGCCATGATCTTGCCGTCGGCGAACTGGTCGCGGACCTCACGGACGACGACGCCGGCGGTCCGGCCGACGGCGCGAATGGCGATGGCCGAGAACAGGAACGGCACCGCCCCGCCGATCAGCAGGCCGATGAAGATCTTCGGGTCGGCGACGTTGATCTGCAGTTCGACCTCGTCGAAGATGCCGCGGCTGGTCTCCTGCAACCTTTCGATCACGCTGGTGTCGAGCAGTTCGTTGCCGGCCGTCTCGATGAAGCTGGCGAACAGCGCGACGGCGGCGATCACCGCCGAGCCGATGGCAAAACCCTTGGTGACAGCCTTGGTGGTGTTGCCGACGGCGTCGAGGCTGACCATGATCCGCTCCGGCTCGCCGTGGAACTCGCCGGACATCTCGGCGATGCCGGCGGCGTTGTCGCTGACCGGGCCGAACGTGTCCTCGGACACGATCACGCCGGTCGTGGCGAGCATGCCCATGCCGCACAGGGCGACGAGGTACAGCGAGAACTGCAGGTTGCCGCCACCGAGGGCCAGCGAGACGGCGATGGCAATGGCGATCGCGATGACGGCGTAGACCGAGCTCTCCATGCCGATCGAGGTGCCGGACAAGACGACCGTGGCCGGACCGGTCTCCGCCGAGTCGGCGATCTCCTGCACCGGGCTGTGGTGCGTGCTCGTGTAGTACTCCGTCAGGCGGCTGACGAGCTGGGCGAGGACGAGGCCGATGGCCACGGCGCCGAAGCACTTCCAGCCGGCATTGTCGAAGTCGTTGCCGACGTAGAACAGGGAGACGAGCAGGGTGCCGACGAGGGTCAGCGAGCCGGCGGTGAGAAAACCGCGGTTGATCGGCTTGAGGGCGTTGGTCTCGCCCTGCTTGGCCTTCACGGCGAAGACCCCGGCGATCGAGGCGATGACGCCGATGGCCCGGGCGGCGAGCGGGAACACGAGACCGAGCGCCGGGTTGGCGCCGATCGAGTTGAAGGCGGCGACGCCGAGGATGATCGAGGCGACGAGGGTGACCTCGTAGCTCTCGAACAGGTCGGCGGCCATTCCGGCGCAGTCGCCGACGTTGTCGCCGACGTTGTCGGCGATCGTCGCCGGGTTGCGCGGGTCATCCTCGGGAATCCCCGCCTCGACTTTGCCGACGAGGTCGGCGCCGACGTCGGCGGCCTTGGTGAAGATGCCGCCGCCGACGCGCAGGAACAGGGCGAGCAGCGAACCTCCGAACCCGAAGCCGACGAGGATCGCCGAGCTCGTGTTCTGGAAGAAGATGATGATCAACGTGGCGCCGAGCAGGCCGAGGCCGACGGTGAACATGCCGGCGACGCCGCCGGTGCGGAATGCCACGGTGAGGGCGTCGGCGAGGGTGCCTGTGCGGGCCGCCTCGGCCGTGCGGACGTTGCCACGAGTGGCCAGGGTCATGCCGATGTAGCCGGTGAAGCCGGACGCCAGACAGCCGAGGACGAACGCCCCCGTGCGGAAGGCGCCTGACTGGGCGAAGCTGAGCGCTTCGGTACCGTCGGTCTTGGTGATCGCCGTCGACGTGACGAACACGACCACCGCCAGCGGCACGAGGATCATGGCGATCGTGCGGAACTGGCGCTTGAGGTAGGCCCAGGCGCCTTCCTGGATCGCCCCGGCGATCTCGCGCATCTTCGGCGTGCCCTCGTCGTAGGCCATCACCGACCTGGCGAGGTAAAAGCCGACGCCGATCGCCAGCAGGGCGGCGGCGACGGACAGCCACAGGACGGTCCACTCACCGCCGGCAAGGACGAACTCCTGCCATCCACCCTCGGATCCGAACAGTGCTAGCTCCACGATGTCTCCTGCTTACGCGCGGCCGCTCTGCCGCCCGTTCCGGTGAGGGCCCGGGGCTCGACTCCTGGGCACGGCCCAGACCCCGGCACCCGGGCACAGCGGCGGCAAGAATACTCCCTCCGCCGTCGCCCTCCTACCTGTCGGTAACCAGACCATGATCGGTCGTGCCAGATCTCCGGAGGCCTGGCGGCGGAAACCGACGCTGGGGCCCCGAAGAATGCTCCAGGGTTGGGTCAGGTCTGCTCGAGGGTGAGCACAAGAGCGTTACCCGGAGGCCCGCGCAGCAGCGCTAGATCGTTGGCCGCCCACTGCGGCGGTGTCGCATCCGTCGGGACGAACGGGATCCGCAACTCGAGCAACTGGTGGTCGCCGGTGGACGGCTCGAGCAGGGCAAAGGCCAGCTGATCGCCGTCGCGGTAGGCCACCAGCCCGGTGTCACCGGTTGGAGACAGCCCGGCTGGCGTGACCGGCCAGGCGAGCGTGAACCCCTCGGCCGATTCGTCGATGCTGACGTCGTCCGAGGGCACCGCGGCGCCAGTGTCCGGGTCGACGTTGAGAATGGGGTGCGTCGATCCATCCAAGCCGGCGGTCCAGAACCTCGTCACCGTTGGATCACCTGCTTGACCGACCAGGACCAGCGAGACCAGCGACAGGCTGTCGCCGCGGGCCCCGGCGATCGCCGCCCCCGGCAGCTCCTCCTCGGAGCTGTCGAGCTTCAGACGGCTCGGCGTGCCGCCGTCGAGCGCGACGCGCCAGATGCCGTTCGCCGAATCCTCGACGTCGACGGCAGTCTGGGCGTACAGGATCGTGTCGTCGGCCAACCAGTGCATCGGTGTCCAGACGGCGAACGGCTCGTCGACATCGAGGCGGTGGATGGGGACCGGATCTCCGCCACCACGGTCGACGCGCATGATCGTCGTCGATCGAGAGTCGCCGTCGCCGACCGGGCTGCGCACGAAGGCCAACTGGCTCCCGTCCGGCGACCACGTCGGCGCGATGTCGATCGGCGTGGCGGTCGGCGCGTCGAGTAGCGAGCCCGCGTAGCCATCCTCGGTGAGGTTGGCGAGCTCGGCGTCGGCCACGTCGTAGACGTAGATGTCGCTGTCGATACCGAACACCAGGGCATTGAGGTCGAACGCCACGGCCGAGCTGTCCGGCGCCCAGGCCATCGACGGCAACGGGGTCTGCCGCGAGATCGGCAGCTCCGTGTCGTCGCAACTCGGTGTGAGGGTGTCGACTTCCCAGAGACACAACGTGCCCTCCGGCCCGATGCCGGCGAGCCAGTCGCCGTCTGGCGACATCGAGCTGATCTCGCCGTCCACCCCGATGCCACGGATCTGGGCGATCCTCCAGGCTGGCGCCGGCGCAGGCTCGGTGGTACTCGGTACGGCGCCGACCAGCGCCACGGCCGGCAGCACGGCGAGCACCAGGCGCATCGCCAAAGTGTCGCGCCTTCAGGCCGGGACGAGCTCGACGGGCACGCCGTTGAGCACGGCCGTGCCGGTGAGGGCGTCGACAACCTCGTCGTCCGTGAGCAGGTTGACGTTGACGCCGGCGTGCTTCGCGGCGACGTCCAGCTCGGCACCGGGCAGGTCGTGGCCCCACCCGTGGGGCAAGCTGACCACGCCGCGGCGGATCCCATCGGTGACCTCGACGGGCACGACGACGGCACCCACGCGGCTGCTCACCTTGGCGAACCCGCCGTCGATGAGGCCAATCTCGGAGGCGTCGTCCGGATGCACATGGAGCACACATCGTGGTTTGCCCTTGACGAGCACCTCGACATTGTGCATCCACGAATTGTTGGAACGCACGTCGCGACGGCCGATCAGGGTGAGGCCGTCCGACGACCGCTGCATGGCGGCGGCCATCCGTGGCAGATCGTCGAGGATCGGCTGGGGAGCGACGTCGACCTTTCCGGTCGGTGTCCGCAAGCCGTCGGGAAGTCGCGGCTGTAGCGGCCCGAGGTCGATCCCATGGGGCGCGGCGATCAGCCTGTCGAGTGTCAATCCGTCGGGATCCGCGCCGAAGTGGTCGCCGTAAGGACCGCTGCGTAGGTAGAAGTCGATGATCCGCGACGGACCGGTTCGCGGCTCGAGGGCGGCGAGCAACTCGTCGGCGCCACGACCATGTAACGGGCTGTGCTCGTCGGCCACCGCGGCGTTCACCAGCGCACCGATCATGAGGTCGTCGACGATGGCCGGCTCGGCGGCAGCCCCGGCCCCCTGGGCGATCAACGCCAGTCGGGCGAGCACCTCCCACTCGTCGGGCTCACCCTCGGGACGCGGCAGCACCGGTGCTGACCAGTTGGCGACGTTGCGCACGGCAAGCTGCAGCAGGGCGACGTCGTAGTGCTCCTTCTCCAACGCAGACGGCGCCGGCAGGATCACGTCGGCGTGCCGTGACGTCTCGTTGCGGTAGATGTCGACGGACACCATCAGCTCCAACGAGTCGAGGGCCCTGTCGAGGCGCTCGCCGTTCGGTAGCGACAGCACCGGGTTCCCCGCCACACACACCAAGGCCCTGATCTGGCCCTCTCCCGGGGTTTCGATCTCCTCGGCGAGGCACACGGCGGGCAGCTCACCGAACGTGCCTGGCAGGTCGCGAACCCGCGAGCGTGGATGGTTGGGCCGCAGGCCGCGCCCGACACGCGGGGCACCGTGGGTGTTCGAGCCGGCGACTGCGGGCGTTGTGAACATCGCCCCGCCGGGTCGGTCGAGGTTCCCGGTGCAGACGTTGAGAACGTCGACGAGCCAGCTGGCCACCGTTCCGAACTCGGCGGTGGTCGTCCCGATGCGCCCGTAGACGGCTGCCGTCGGGGCGGCGGCGAGTTCGCGGGCGAGCCGGCGGATCGTTGCCGCGTCGATGCCGGTGACGTCGGCGACCTCGTCGGGACCGAAGGCGGCCAACGCCGGCCCGAGCCGTTCCACGCCGTCGACAGAGGGGGCGACGTCCCCGAGGTCGACGAGGCCTTCGTCGAGGAGCACTCGTACCATCGCGGCGAGCAGGAACGGATCGCTGCCCGGGCGTACGGCGATCCACTCGTCGGCCTCCGCGGCGGTGCGGCTACGCCGCGGATCGACGACGACGAGCTTGCCGCCGCGGGCCCGCATCGCCTCGATCCTCCCCGGCCAGTCGGGCGCCGTCGCCAAGCTGCCGTTCGAGGCGTACGGGTTGGCGCCGAGGATCAGCAAGTAGTCGGTGCGGTCGACATCGGGGACCGGGACGATCAAGGCACCGCCGAACATCAGCGCCGACGAGAGCTCTTTGGGTCGCTGGTCGACGGTGCTTGCGGTGTACACGTTCCGCGACCCGACGCCCTTCACCAACGTCTTGCCGTAGAGCATGCCGGCGAGCGAGTGGGCGTTTGGATTGCCGAGATACACGGCAACGGCGTCGCGCCCGTGCTGCTCGATGATCGGTCCCAAGCGGCGGTCGATCTCGGCGAATGCCTCATCCCACGACGCTTCGACGAGCTCTCCGTCGCGGCGCACGAGCGGCGTGCGCACGCGGTTGGGATCGTCGTGGAGTTGCTTGAGTGTCGATCCCTTGGGACAGATGTACCCGTGGCTGAACACGTCGTCACGATCACCGCGGATCCGTGTGACGTGACCGCCTTGCACGGTGATCGCGAGACCACACCCTGCTTCACACAACGGACAGGTGCGATAGGCGGTCCACGTCACGCTCATTCGCCCATCTTGGTTCCCGCCGCATCGTCCGGCCGAGCCGCACCGCCGCGTCGTGACAGATTGCACAGTGCCGATCTCCACGGGTTCGACAAGCGCTCTCCATGACTGGGCCGCGGTGATCTGCTGATGATCGACTTCCCCCTGGGCAGGTGCGCGGCCGTGATGGCCGCCCTGCCCGATCGACCTGACAGGAGCACCGACCATGTACGCACGTAGGCACGTTTCGACCGCCAACCGGCATCGCGTCGAACCGACGTTCCCGCCGCGGCCGCACCGCTGGCGGACCGTGGTCGCCGCCCTCGCGGCGGCGGGTGCCGTGTTCGCCGGCGCCTACCACGCCGACGCCGGGGAGTACCGGCGCCCGCAGATCACGATCTCGGCGAGCGCCCAGGGGCTCGCCGTGCCGTCGGAAGTCCCCGGCGGGCTCGTCGACATCACCCTCGAGACGGAGGCTGATGAAGCCGCCGGCGCCGAGAACGTCGGCCACCATCTCGTGATTGCCCGGCTCAACGACGGGGTGACCCTCGAGGAGGCGATGGCCGCCGGTGACGCGGCGTTCACGACGATGATGACGGTCAAGGGCGGCAACGGCACGATCGCCGCCGGCGAGTCACTGGAGATGACCCTCGATCTGCAACCAGGCAACTACTTCGTACTCGACAATCCGCAGCTGCCCGACCCGGTCATCGAGACCTTCGTGGTGGTCGAGCCCACCGGAGTGGCGCCCGCGCCGGAGGCCGAAGGGACGGTCCACATCGGCCCGAACATGGTGATCAGCGTCCCCGAGAACTTCGACGGCACCGGCGTCTGGCACTTCGTCAACGACGACCCGGCGCTGCTCCATGAGGCGGCGATGGCCAAGCTCGCCGAGGGCAAGACGATGGACGACGTGATCGTCTGGGGTCAACACGGGTTCGCCGGTGAACCGCCGTTCGTCGGCGAGTTCGGCAGCATGCGGCGCATCTCGCCCGGGAAGATGCGTCGTGACGTCAGACGCTGACAAGCGATCTTCCCCAGATGTCGGCGTGACACGGACCTTCCCCAGATGTGGGGGCGCGGTCAGCGATGGAGCGGTTGATCGATCGGGTTGAGTTCCTCGAGCTCGCGGTGGGCTGTTTCCGGAAACCACCGCAGAACGATGGCCACGACGAGGATCTGGGCCAACGCCAGCGAACCGAGGATCGCCCCATGGCTGCGCCCACGGTCGAGCAGGGCGCCCATCGTCACGAGCCCAACGATGCCGCCCAGCAGGGCGGCGGCGGTGACCAGGAACGAAGCCAGGCTGCGGCTGCCGGTTGGGAACAGTTCGTTGCGGTACACGGCGAGCGCCGGAAAGGCGATCGCCCCGATGATCCCCCCGAACGAGGCAGCCAACCACATCGGTGGGCCGCCGACCGTGTAGGAGACCACGAGCAGCGTGGCGGCGACCGGGACGCACACGGCGATCAGCCGTCGACGTCCGCGAACATCGGCGATCCTCCCGCCGACGATCAGCCCGATGCCCGCTGGCGTCGCCGTCGCCAGGGTGAAGGCGGCGATGAGCGCTGCCGAGTAGCCGCGCTCGTCCTCCAGGTAGCCGTTCTGGAACAGGCTCGCCGGGGCGATGAACAGGTTGCCGAGCACGGCGACCGCGGCCAGCACCGAGAAGCGGCGACGGTCGATCGGTGGCGACACGACGTGAGGGCGCTCGAAGCGCTCGGTCTCCGGCAGGTGGCGGGCGATCGAGACGGCGACCAGCAACCAGATCAGGGTCACGGCGTAGACGAGGCGCCAGCCGCCGGTGCCGAGGTCGGCAAGCGGCAGCGAGATCACAGCAATGCCGGCGCCGAGTCCGCTGGCCATCGCCAGCACGCTCACCGCGTAGGCGCGCGAACTGCGCGGCATCTCCTCGGCAGCGACGACGGCGACGAGGAAGTCGAGGGCCAGGCCCAGTGGCCGGCCGAGTGTCTGGGTGGC
The DNA here is from genome assembly GCA_963786985.1 of Ilumatobacteraceae bacterium. Lineage (GTDB taxonomy): Bacteria > Actinomycetota > Acidimicrobiia > Acidimicrobiales > Ilumatobacteraceae > Desertimonas. Next base: position 130,563 of record CAWBBL010000007.1, read on the forward strand.
GACGAGGAACGGAAACGTCGGCGCCAACGCTCCGGCGGCGGCCACCAACGGGGCGGCGAAGCCGATCACGACGATCACGCCGCGTCTCCCGGCGCGGTCGGCGAGAATCGCCACCGGCAGCACGAGCACGATCCCGGCGCGCACGACCGCCCCGGCGATGCCGATGCCGGAGTCGCCGACGCCGAAGTCGTCGGCGGCGAATTCGACCGTCTGGGTGAACAACGTGTTGATGAATGCCGACGCCATCGACGAGGCGGCGAGCAGTCCGAGAACGCTCAACTGGCGGGGCGTCAGCCGGTCAGGCGGCGCCCACGCCGGGGTGCGGTGGGCCGGTGGACGATCGCTGGCTGGATCGTGGCCACGGCGGGCGATCGTCCAGCGGATCGGCAGGGCGAACAGCCAGCCGAACCACGGCAGGTGGTACCGATAGGCCGTGCGCTCCTCGATCGTCGTGCCATCAGCGCCGTCGCCGACCACGCGCTCGTACTCCAGAAAGGGACCGGACTCCTGGACGAACCGGCCGTCGCCGTCGGCGCGTTCGCGGACGATGTCGTCCCGTGGCGCCCGGACGTGCTCAGCGGTGGCGCTCTTTGCCGGCCACGACCGGGCGATCAGACACCCGTGTCCACGGCCCGTCACGGCCGGAGCATACTGGCGGGTCTGTGGCTGCACCTGTAGACCTGCCCGACCACCCGAACCAGATCGCGATCCGCCACCTCGGCCCGCTGAAGGGGACGATCCACGTGCCCGGGGCGAAGAATGCCGTGCTCAAGCTGATGGCGGCGAGCCTCCTCGCCGACGGTCGCTACGAGCTCACCAACGTCCCGGCGATCGACGACGTGGCGATCATGGGCGAACTGCTCGCCGCGCTCGGCGTGCAGCGCGCACAGCCCGGAGCCAGGTCGGCTGGTCCTGGAGAACGATGGCGACCTCATGCCGCTGGCGCCGTACGAGCTCGTCGAACGGATCCGCGCCTCGATCAACGTGCTCGGTCCGCTGCTCACGCGTTGCGGCGAGGTCCGGCTGTCGATGCCCGGTGGCGATGACTTCGGTGCCCGCCCGATCGACCTGCACGTCGCCGGCCTGGAGGCGATGGGCGCCACGTTCAAGTTCGCCCACGGCGAGGTGCACGCCTCGGCGGATCGTCTCCATGGTGCCGAAATCGCCTTTTCGTTCCCCAGTGTCGGGGCGACGGAGAACGTCGTCACGGCGGCGGTGTTCGCCGACGGGACGACCACGATCGACAACGCCGCTCGCGAGCCGGAAGTCGTCGACATGTGCGACCTGCTCGTCGAGATGGGGGCCGACATCACCGGGATCGGCACGTCACGCATCGTCGTCAACGGCGTCGAGCGGGGAAGCCTCAAGGCGGCTGACCATCGAACCGTCCCTGATCGCATCCAAGCCGCGACGTACCTCGCCGCGGTTGCCGTTGCCGGCGGCGAGCTCGACGTCGTCGAGGCGCGACCGGAGCACATGGAGAACCTGCTCGCCCGGTTCACCGAAATGGGTCTGGAGATCGCCGTCGGGGATGGCCGCTTGCGGGTTGCCGCCGACGGCCGGCTGCGCTCGATCGACGTGCCGACGCTTCCCTATCCGGGCATCGCGACCGACTACAAACCGCTGATCATCACGATGCTGAGTGTCGCCGACGGGGCTGGGATCGTCACCGAGAACCTCTATCCCGGCCGCTTCCGATACGTCGAGGAGCTGACCCGCCTCGGCGCCAACATCCGTACGACCGGCCATCACGCCGTCGTGCGCGGTGTGCCGCGCCTGTCAGGTGCGCCGGTGCGGGCGCACGACATCCGGGCGGGCGCGGCGATGGTCGTCGCCGGCCTCGCCGCCGACGGGGTGACGACCGTCAGCGGGGTGCACCACATCGACCGCGGCTACGACGACCTCGTCGGCCGGCTGGCGGCGGTCGGCGCCGGCATCGAGCGACTCTGAGCGCGCCCGGCGCGTTCGTGTCAGCTACACGCCCGGTTGTGAGTCGTCGGGCTGACGCAAACGCTCGCTGGCGGCGGCGCGGTCGACGCGGCGCTTGGCGATCCACAACAAGCCGGCGACGGCGACCATCGGGGCGATGACCAGCAGGATCTCGTCCCACCCGCCCTGATGCGCCAGCACGGCCACCGCGGTGAGGGTATGGAATCTTCCAGCGGATCGGCTGGTTGAATGGAACCATCAGCACGTCAGCGGCCACCAGCTCATCTCTCGGCATGCGCCAGCAGGTCGAAAAGACCGTCGAGGTGATCCGCCCGGCGCTGCGCGCCGACGGTGGCGACATCATCCTGCACGACGTGGACGAGGACCGTGGCGTGATCACGGTCGAGTTGATCGGGGCGTGCGTCGGCTGTCCGGCGTCGACGCAGACGCTCAAGGCGGGGATCGAGCGGATCATGCGCGACCGCATCGATGGCGTCACCGAGGTCATCAACGTCGCGTGACGCAAGCGCCACGACGATCCGTCGCGGAGCTGTTCGACGCCGCTGTCGCGGGTGATCGCCCGGCCCTCGCCAGACTGTTGTCGCTGATCGAGCGCGGCGGGGCCGAGGCGCGGGAGATCGGTCACCTCGCCGCTCCACGGTCCGGCACCGCGTACACCGTCGGAATCACCGGGGCGCCGGGCTCCGGCAAGAGCACGCTGACGAGTGCCGATCGTCGGACATGTGCGGTCGACGGACGACTCCATCGCCGTGCTGGCCATCGACCCCACATCGCCGTTCACCGGTGGGGCGATCCTCGGCGATCGCGTGCGCATGCAGGACCACGCCACGGATCCCGGTGTGTTCATCCGCTCGATGGCGACCCGCGGCCACCTCGGTGGCCTCGCCCTGGCCACGCCGGAAGCCGTTCGTCTGCTCGATGCCCTCGGCCGCCGCTTGATCCTCATCGAGACCGTCGGCGTCGGCCAGGTCGAGGTCGAGGTCGCCGGCAAGGCGGACACCACGGTCGTGGTCGTCAATCCCGGCTGGGGCGACAGCGTGCAGGCGAACAAGGCTGGACTGATGGAGGTCGCCGACGTCTTCGTGATCAACAAGGCCGACCGGGTCGGTGCCGACGAGACCCGTCGCGACCTCGTTCAGATGCTCGACCTCAGCGCCGCCACGGAGTGGCGTCCGCCGATCGTGACGACCGTGGCGACCACTGGCGAGGGCATCGGCGAGCTGTGGGCTGCCGTCGACGCCCATCGGACGCACGCGGCCACGTCGGGCCGCCTCGAACAGCGCCGCACGGCCCGGTTACGCGACGAGCTCGCCGAGATCGTGGCGCGGCGGCTGGGTGAGCAAGCGCGGGAGCTGTGTGGGGAACAGCGCTGGGCCGAGCTGACCGATGCCGTGCTCGCCAGGCAGCTGGATCCGTGGGCCGCGGCCGACGAAATGCTCGGACCGTTGCTCAGCGCTCGCTGAGACCGGCGGCGTCGACGCCCAGTTCCATCTCTGCATCTCGCCCGCGAGGATGAACGTCCACGCCCGGGGCACCGGTCGAACTCCCGGGCTCCGATCCGATTCACTCACGGTCTGAACTCACAGCGTCCCAGCTGTCAGACTCGGGCCGATGTACGAGCTGCTGACACTCGAACGACGTGATGACGGCGTCGCCGTCATCACGCTGCGCAACGGCAAGGTCAACGCCTTGTCGTCCGCCCTGCTCGGCGAGCTGCACGGGGCGGTCGACGAGCTGGCTGCCGAGCTGCCTGGCGCTGTCGTGGTGACCGGCGGTGAGCGGATCTTCGCCGCCGGCGCCGACATCAATGAGTTCGGCGGTCAGCAGCAGGCCCGCGCCATCACCGACGCGTTCCATGCCACGAACGACGCCATCGCCGCCCTCGACCGCTTCGTGATCGCCGCCGTCGGCGGCTACGCGCTCGGCGGTGGCTGCGAGCTGGCGCTGGCGTGCGACTATCGCATCGCCGGCGAACGCGCCGTGTTCGGGCAGCCGGAGGTCCTCCTCGGCGTCGTTCCTGGCGGTGGCGCTACGCAACGGCTGGCCCGGCTGGTCGGGCCGAGCCGGGCCAAGGAGCTGTGCATCACGGGCCGCCAGGTCACCGCCGAGGAAGCGTTGCGCATCGGCCTCGCCGACGAGGTCGTCGAGGGCGACCCGCTCGAGCGCGCGTTGTCCCTCGCTGCCGAGGTCGCCCGCGGCGCCGTCGTCGCCCAGGCCTTGTGCAAGCGGGTCATCGAGCGCGGCCTGTCGGTGCCGCTGTCCGAGGGCCTGGCGGCGGAGCGCGAAGCGTTCGTCGAGGCGTTCGGTACCGAGGACTCGCAGATCGGCGTCGCCAGCTTCCGCGAGCACGGGCCCGGCAAGGCTCAGTTCACCGGTCGGTGAGCGGCGCCCTGCCCATCATGAAGAACTCCGGGTTGGGTCGCATGTCGAAGGCCTGGGCGAGGCGGTTGGACAGCGCGAAGAAGCCGACGATGGCGACGATGTCCCAGATGTCGTCGTCGCTGAACCCGACGGCGCGCAGCGCCTCGGCGTCGGCCGGTCCGACGTCCTCGGGCGAGCGCGCCAGTCGGACGGCGTAGTCGACGAGGGCTCGCCGACGGTCGTCGAGCGGTGCCTTGCGCCAATCGACGGCGACGAGGTCGGCGATCTCGGGGTCCTTGTCGCGGATCCGCAGGATTGCCCCGTGGGCGATCACGCAATAGGTGCAGCTGTTGGCCGCCGAGGTGGCGACGACGATCAGCTCGCGATCGGCCTTCGACAGCGCCGGGGTGTCCTTGTCCATCAGCAGGTCGTGGAACTCGAAGAACGCCCGGAACAGCTCGGGCCGCTGGGCCAGGGCGCTGAACACGTTGGGCACGAATCCGGACTTCTCGGCGACCTCGGCGATCCGCGCGTCGATGTCCGCGGTGTCGGTGGCCTTGTCGATCATGGTCCGACGTTAGGGCACTCGGGTGGTCGATCTGGGCGGCCGAATGACAGGTTTCCGGAACGCGGGCCGCCCAGAACGGGAAATGGACCGCAGGCCGCCCAGAACGGTTCGGGTGGGTCGGGTCAGCTGGCCCAGGTGGCGAGGCCGAGCTCGTAGGGCGTGGCGAGCGCCCGGTGGACCGGGATGACCCTGGCGGTGACGCCGTACGTGCCGGGGGCGGTGAGCACGAGCTCACCGCGATACGTGCCGTCGCCGGTGGGGGCCAGCGTCACCGTCGCCGGTTCGGGGTCGAACTCGCCGTCCGGGCCCACCGTGCCGTGGAGCACGTCGACGCGCAGGTCGCCGGGGTCGAGCCCATCCATCGCCACGGTCACGGTGACCGGACGGCTGACACCGGTGTCGGCCGCGCTGGTGTCGACGTCGAGCGACGTGATCGACACGGATGGCCAGGACGCTTGGACATGGCGGCGCCACGCGGCGAGCTCGGCCGCCAGCGATCCGTTGTTGACGGTCAAGTCCTGTGCCGACCGGGCCGCCGGTTCGTACAGGTCGGTGGTGTAGTCGCGCACCATCCGCGCCGCGGTGACGTGCGGTCCGAGGGTGGCCCACGCCTCCTGGACCATCTCGATCCATCCGCGGGGCAGGCCGCCGGACGTGTACTCGTAGAACTTGGGAATGACCTGCTCCTCGAGCACGGCGAAGAGGCTGGCGCACTCCCGCTCGTCACGACGTTCGAGGTCCGGATCGTCCTCCGCCGATTCGATCGCCCAGCCGAGCCCGGGGGCGTAACACTCGTCCCACCAGCCGTCGAGGATCGAGCAGTTCAGCGCCCCGTTGAGGGTCGCCTTCATCCCGCTCGTGCCGCACGCTTCGAGGGGACGACGCGGTGTGTTCAGCCAGACGTCGCAGCCGTGGTACATCTCCCGGGCGATCGAGATGTCGTAGTCGGCGAGGAACACGAAACGGTGACGGACGTCTCCCTTGCGGGCGAATTGCTCGACCTTCTGGATCAGCTCCTTGCCCGGGGTGTCGGCGGGGTGGGCCTTTCCGGCGAAGACGAACTGCACTGGCCGATCGGCATCGTTGAGCATCGCCAGGAGCCGTTCCGGTTGGGACAGCAGCAGGGTCGCCCGCTTGTAGGTGGCGAAGCGCCGGGCGAAGCCGATCGTCAGGGTGTCGGGGTTCAACACGCCGCCGCCGAGTCTGCTGCGCACGAAGCGGACCAGCCCGCGCCGGCCGGCGACCAACGTGTCCCAGATCTCGGCGGCGTCGAGGTCCCGCACGACCGACCACCGGTCGGCGCCGGCGGTCGACCAGTCGTCGCCGATCGACCGCGTCAGCAGGGCATCGACGCGGCTCGACGTCCAGCTCCGCCCGTGCACGCCGTTGGTGACCGCGCCGATCGGCACCTCGCTGGCCGGCAGGTCCGGCCACAACCCGTTGAACATCGTGCGGCTCACCGCGCCGTGCAGTTGGGCGACGCCGTTGCGCCACGCGGCCAGGCGCAGGGCCATCACCGCCATGTTGAACTTGGGGTCGTCCTCGCCACCCTCGTCGGGACTCACCCCGATGGCGAACAGCTCGTCGAAGGTCACCCCGCACTCGGTGGCGAAGGCACTGAAGTACTTCTGCATGAGGGCGTGCTCGAACCGATCGATGCCGGCAGGCACTGGCGTGTGCGTCGTGAACACGCCGCCCGCCCGCACCGCCTCGACAGCACCGTCGAACGGCAGTCCGGCGCCGACCAATTCACGGATCCGTTCGAGGCTGAGGAACCCGGCATGGCCCTCGTTGCTGTGGAAGACCTGCGGGTCGATCCCGAGGGCGCGCAGGGCGCGCACGCCTCCGATGCCGAGGACGATCTCCTGGCGCAGCCGGTGATGCGAGTCACCGCCATACAGCCGGTCGGTGACGGCGATGCCGTCGGCGCTGTTGCCCTCGACGTCGGTGTCCAGCAGGTACAGGGCGACCTTGCCGACGTCGGCCCGCCAGACGCGGATGGCGACCTCGTCGCCGGCGAGGTCGACCGTCACGCGCACGCCAGTGTCGGTGAGCCCGAGCGACTCGGGGTCCATGTTGAGGGTGCGCTCCTGCTGCCAGCCGTCAGCGTCGAGCTGTTGGTGGAAGTAGCCCTCGGTGTACAGGAGCCCGATGGCGACCAGCGGCACACCGAGATCGGAGGACGCCTTGAGGTGATCGCCGGAGAGCACGCCGAGACCTCCGGAGTACTGCGGCAGGGCCTCCGTGACCCCGAACTCCGGCGAGAAGTAGGCGACCGTGCCGAGCGGCGAGTCCGGGCGATTGGCGAACCACGTCGGCCCGGTGACCGCCGCCTCCAGCCGTCCCTTGGCGGCGGCCAGGTCGCGTACGACCGCCTGATCCTCGGCGAGGGCGGCGAGGCGGTCCGACGACGTCGTGCGGACCATGTGCGCCGGGTGGGCGTCACCAGCGGACCAGCCGGGCCACAGCCGCTCGAACAGACGTACCGCCTCGCGGTCCCACGCCCAATGGAGGTTGGTCGCCAGCCCCGGTAGGGCGGCGAGCGCGTCAGGGATCGTCGGGCGGACCTCGAACCTGCGGACCGGTCGCATAGCCGCGCAGGCTAACGGCCTCCCCAGTCGAGTGTTTCCGGTCAATCGAGTGTTTCCGGGCGGGCCTTCGCGCCGGAAACACTCGGGTCGCCGGAAACACTCGGGTCGGGGGGATCGGGGTCAGCTGGGGGAGAGGGCGGCGTCGGTTTCGGTGGGGGTGGCGCCGCCGTAGATCAGCGTCGTGGCCCCGGCGATCGCCGACCACGAGTAGCGGGCACCGAGCAGTGCCGTGCCGCGGGTCCGCATGTCGTCGGCGAGACGGGCATCGCCGAGCACCCGCTCGATGCAGACAGCGAGCTCGTCGGCGTTGCCCGGCTCGAACAGCAGGCCGGCACCGGTGCCGGCGATCAGCTCGGCCAACCCACCGGTACGCGCCGCGATCAACGGGGCACCGCCGGCCAGGGTCTCCAATCCGACGATGCCGAACGGCTCGTAGAGCGAGGGGATCACGACACATCCGGCGCGATGGACGAGGTCGCGCAACTTGACGTCGGACACGAAGCCGACCAGGCGGACGACGTCGCTGACTCCTTCGATGTCGACCTGCGACTGCAACTCCGGGAGGTAGCTACCGCGCCCGGCGATGATGCACTCGACGTCGGGAAGCCGCGAGCGAACGATGCTGATCGCCCGGGCCAGGACCTGGAATCCCTTTTCGTACTGCACGCGCCCCCAGGTGAGAACCACCGGCGGGCGAATCTCCGGCCACTCGCCGGCCGACCACCACGTCGGGTCGATGCCGTTGGGGACCCGATGGACGCGATCCGCAGGAAGCTCGAAACCACTGAGCACCTCGCGGGACATGAACAGCGACGGGGCGATCACCTGATCGGATCCATGGGCCAGCCACGATTCGACCGCGTGGATCGTGCTCGGCTCGCCCGGCGGGATGCGCCCGCCGTGCTGGCTGCGCAACGTGGTGTGGAACGTCGTCACAAGTGGCGCCCCGTGCAGCGCGGCGATGGTCGTCGCCGCCCAGGCGCACTCCCAGTTGTGGGCGTGGACGACATCGGGCCGCCAATCGCCCAACTCCGTCGTCAACTGGACGAGGTGATGGTTCGTCGACGCCGCACCGGCCACCCGTTCGTCGTCGGGGATCCACGGCAGGCCAGTCGCCGCGCGGAGTACGCGGACTGACGTCATCGTCGGGTTCAGCGGTCCCGGCGGTCCGACGGTCAACACAACGACGTCGTGACCGGCCTGGCTCATTGCCTGACTGAGGCCGTCGACGTGGGCGGCCGCTCCGCCGGTGAGCGGCGGGTACTCCCACGTGAGCATCAGGACCCGCACCGGCCGCACGCTACCCGTGGCACTCTCGACAGACCTGAGCGGCGCGCCTACGGTGTGCGCAACCATCCACAAGGGGGAACACATGCGCACTCGGGCCAAGGTTTGGTCATTCCTCACGGCAGCTGCTGTGCTCGGCGCGGCCGGCACCGCCGGGGCCACCACCGTCCCGCCCGGCACTGAGCCAGCCGGCACGGAGCCCGCAGGCACCGAGGCCCCGGCCGCCACCGAGCCGCCCGTGACCGCCCCCGCCCGTGGCGACGCCGACCTCGTGATCTGGGCCGACGACACACGCAAACGCCGTGATCGAGGCGATCGCCCAGCCGTTCGCCGAGGAGAACGGCATCACGATCGCCGTCCAGGAACTGCAGTTCGGCGACATCCGCGAACAGCTGTCGCTGACCGCGCCGCAACGGCGACGGCCCGGACATCATCATCGGCGCCCACGACTGGCTCGGTGAGCTGGTCGCCAACGGCGTCGTCGAGCCGCTCGACATCTCGGGCGTCGCCGACGGCTTCAACCCGGTGGCGGTCAGGCGTTCACCTACGACGGCCAGACGTACGGGCTGCCGTACGCCGTGGAGAACATCGCCCTTGTTCCGCAACACCGACCTCGTGCCCGAGGCGCCGGCGACGTTCGAGGAGATGATGCAGATCGCCACCGACTTCAAGGCCGAGCACGCCGACGACCCGGCGTACCAGGGTCTCGCCCTGCAGATCGGTCCGGAGGGCGACGCCTATCACCTGCAGCCGTTCCTGTCCGCCTTCGGCGGGTACATCTTCGCCCAGAACGAGGACGGCACGTACAACCCCGACGACCTCGGGATCGACTCCGAGGGTGGTTTGGCGGCGGCGACGTGGCTGCAGGAGCAGGCCGCCGCCGGCCTGCTCAGCCCGGACGTCACGTACGACGTGATGATCGAGTCGTTCGGCTCGGGCAATGCCGCCTTCGCCGTCACCGGCCCGTGGGCGCTGAGCCAGGCCGACAACGGGTTCCTGGCGACGGGCGTGCCCTACGCCATCAGCCCGATCCCGGCCGATGGAGGGCGGCGAGGCGCCGGAGGTGTTCGTCGGCGTCCAGGGGTTCATGATCAACGTCGTTCTCCGAGCAGAAGGACCTGGCCACCAGCTTCGTGCTCGATTACATGAGCCAAGAGGCCAGCCAGCTCGCCCTGTTCGAGGCCGGGGGCCGTCCTCCGGCGCTGACCTCGGCGGCCGATCAGGTGGCCGACGACCCGGACATCGCCGGGTTCAACGAGTCGGCGACGGCGGGCATCCCGCTGCCGGCGATCCCGGAGATGGGCAACGTGTGGGGCTCGCTGGGCCTCGCCGAGGTGAACACGTTGCGCGGCGGTGACGGCCCTGCCGAGTTCACCGCCGCGGCGGAGGAGATCCGCTCGCTGATCGGCGGCTAGTCCATGACCACCGAGGAACCGACGCCCGGATCGTCCCGGGCGTCGGTCCTCGAACGGCAACACGCCGACGTGCTCGGGCGGCGGTCGCGGCGGCACGGACCTCTGGGTGGATCGTCAAGATCCTCCTCCTCGGCGCCACCGATGCGATCGTCATCGCCGGGCTGACGATGGCCATCGACCACGAGGCCTGGGGGTACGTCGCCGTGCTGGCCATCTCGCTGGTCGCCTTCAACGTGGTGTACCTGCCGCGGCGCTTCATCCCGATGAAGTACCTGTTGCCGGGCCTGTTCTTCCTCGCGTCTTCGGCATCTACCCGGTGCTCTACACGGCCTACGCCTCGACGACGAACTACGGCACCGGGCACGTCCTGAGCAAGTCCCAGGCGATCGATCAGATCCAGAGCCAGTCGGTGCGGCCGGTGGAGGGAGCGACGCGGTACGACATCACGCCGCTGAAGGACGCCGACGGCGTCTTCGCCGGCTTCGCCCTGTTCGATCCCGAGGCCGAGCAGCTGTTCCTCGGCACCGGACACCGAGCTGACCGAGCTCGACCTCGCCGACGCCCAGCTGACCACGCTGGCGACGACCGGTCGCACGTTCGTCGAGTCGGTCGACGACCTGACCGGTGTCCGCGCCGGCGACGTGCGCACGCTGCCCGGCTATCCCGACCCGGACACCTACCAGATGCCGGGGGAGAGCGAGGACGCGGCGATCACGATCTCGGGAGGTCAGGCCGTCGAGAGCCAGACCACGCGCATCTACGACGCCGACGCCGGCACGATCACCGATGTCGCCCAGGACCCGCCGGTCGTGTACCGCGACGTCGACGGCTTCTTCGTCGCCGACGGTGATCCGCCGACCCAGTTGAGCCCCGGGTTCACGACCCGGGTCGGGTTCGACAACTATCGAGGAAGTGTTCACGTCGTCGGAGTTCCGCGGGCCGTTCTTCCGCGTGCTGGCGTGGAACCTCGTGTTCGCCCTCGCCTCCGTCGTCGTGACGTTCGCCCTCGGACTGCTCCTCGCCGTCGTGTTCAACGACGTGCGGATGAGGGGCCGCAAGCTCTACCGCTCGTTGATCATCATCCCCTACGCGCTGCCCGGGTTCATGACCGCCCTGGTCTGGAAGGGGATGTTCAACGAGACGTTCGGGATCAACAAGTGGCTGCCCTTCCACGTGTCGTGGCAGTCCTCGACGGTCGTGGCGATGTTGTCGCTGATCCTCGTCAACATGTGGCTCGGCTACCCGTACATGTTCCTCGTCAGCACCGGTGCCCTGCAGAGCGTGCCCGCCGACCTCAAGGAGGCGGCGTTCGTCGACGGCGCCACCGGGTGGAAGGCGTTCCGCAAGATCACCTTCCCGCTGCTACTCGTCTCCGTGAGCCCGCTGCTCGTGGCCAGCTTCGCCTTCAACTTCAACAACTTCACGCTGGTGTATCTGCTCACCGGCGGCATCCCCGCGCAAGACCGGCGAGAGCGCCGGGACGACCGACATCCTGATGACGTGGGTCTACCGCGTCGCCCTCGACGTCAGCCCGCAGCGCCAGGGCCTGGCCGCCGCCCTCTCGGTGATGATCTTCCTGATCGTCGCCGTGATCTCGGCGGTCGGGTTCAAGTACACCAAGGCCTACGAGGAGGTGCGAGTGAGCACCGGCGACGGTACGTACGAAGAGGGCATCTACTCGGTCGGCAAGTATTCCCGCGGCCGGGATGGTCGAGGTCGTTCAGCGACCCGACAAGCCGTACGTCAGCCAACGCCGGCGGCCGTTCGGCCGATGGTTCCGCGAGACCGGGTGGCGGCACATCGTCGGGGTGCTGGCCCTGCTCTTCGCCCTCTTCCCGGTCTGGTTCGTGGTCCTCGCCGCCTTCTCGGAGAGCGCCTCGTTGACCAATCAGCGGCTGTGGCCCGAGTCATTGACGTTGCGCCAGTTCCGGGCGTTGCTCGACAACTATCCGTATCTGGCAGTGGTTCTTCAACTCGCTGATCATCAGCACTCGTCACGTCGACGGGTACGGTGCTGCTCGCCGCGTCGGCGGCGTTCGCCTTCTCGCGGTTGCGCTTCCGTGGCCGCCGAGGAGGACTGCTCAGCCTGTTGCTGATCCAGATGTTCCCGGCGTCGATGGCCTTCGTGGCCATCTACCTGATGGTCCAGCGGCTGGCGGTCTTCGAAGGGCTCGGGCCGCGTTCGATGGCCACGATCGTGCTCTTCTACCTCGGCGGCGCGCTCGGGGCCAACGCCTGGCTGATCAAGGGGTTCTTCGACACGATCCCCCGCGTCGCTCGACGAGAGCGCCAAGATCGACGGCGCGACCCACGCCCAGGTGTACTGGAAGATCATCTTCCCGCTGGCGATGCCCGTGTTGGCGATCATCTTCCTGCTGTCGTTCATCTCCGCCCAGGCCGAGTTCCTCATCGCCTCCGTGATCCTGTTCGGCCAGGACATCTCGTCGCCGTCGAAGACCGTGGCCACCGGTCTGCAGGGTCTCCTCGCCGGCGACCGCTACGACCTGCGGTGGGGGCCGTTCGCCGCCGGCGCGCTGATCGCCTCGATCCCCGTGGTCCTGCTGTTCCAGTTCCTCCAACGATTCATCGTCGGTGGGATCACCGCCGGGGCGGTCAAGGGCTGAGCGACGCTTCCAGTTCCGCGACGGCCGCCGCCAACTCCGGCGAGCCGGCGGCGAGGGCGAAGCCGCCGGCCGGCGCGGTGTCGGCACTGTGGCGACCGCGCACTACACCGCCAGCGGACTCGATCACGGCGATCGGGGCGACGATGTCGTACGGCTGCAGCCCGGTGTCGATGACGAGGTCGACGTGGCCCATCGCCACTTGGGCGTAGGCGTAGCAGTCGCCGCCGTAGCGCACGAGGCGAGCCCGCCGGCGCACCTCGTCGAACAACGCCCGCTCACCGGGATCGGCGAACATCGTCGGCGCCGTGCAGTAGACGACGGCGTCATCGAGCGTGACCCCGCGGCGAGTACGTAGCTCCTGACGCGTGCCGCGTCGGGCCATCCACGCACCGCGTCCGGCGATGCCGACGAACGTCTCCTCGAGGTACGGCTGGTGGATCCACCCGGCGACCGGGCGTCCATCGTCGAGCAACCCGAGCAGCGTCCCCCACAGCGGTGACCCGCTGACGAACGCCTTGGTGCCGTCGATCGGGTCGATCAGCCAGCGGTACCGCCCGGGCGGGCCGCTGGTCCCCGCCTCCTCGCCGACGACTTGGTGGTCGGGGTACGCCACCGAGATCCGTTCGCGAAGGACGCGCTCGATGTCCCGGTCGGCGATCGTCACCGGGTCATAGCCCCGATCACCGCCCTTGTCCTCGGCCTCCAGCCCGCTGCGAAACCAGCGCAGGGCGATCTCCCCGGCCTCCACGAGCATCGCCTCGACAGTCTCCTCGAGTTGGTCCAGCTCGAGGTCCGGTGCGTGTTGCGCGTCGATGGCCGCGAACGGTACTGGGCGGTGAGATTCGATGGCATGCTCCACCGGTGACCGCCCTCGCCGCCCAGCCGCACCACGACGGCTCTCCTCGCTATCTCGACGATCCGGCGCCAGCCCTCGGGGAACGGGTCGGCGTCCGGCTGCGCGTGCCGGCGGGAGTCGACGCCGAAGCGATCCACGTGCGGGCGATCACCGACGGCGAGCCGAAGTACACCGTGGCGACCGTCGTCGGTGCCGAGCCGGGAGACGACGGGGCGACCTGGTGGGAGGGCGAAGTGCGGGCGGTCAACCCGGTGACGTCGTACCGGTTCATCGTCGAGACGCCCACTGGGGTCCAGTGGGTCAACGGCGCCGGAACGTGGCGACGCGACGTCGGAGATCGCGACGACTTCGTCCTCTCGTCGTTCGCTGCGCCACCCGACTGGCTCGCCGATGCTGTGTGCTACGAGATCTTTCCGGATCGCTTCGCCAGAGGGATCGACGAGCAGGACTGGGTCGACCCCGAGGGGGACTGGGCGATCGAGTGCGACTGGGACACCCCGATCGCCGACGACTGGAAGCGCGCTGTCCGCCAGCTGTACCGGGGCGACCTCGTCGGTGTCCGCCAACGACTCGACCACCTCGTGCAGCTCGGTGTCAACCTGCTGTACCTCACTCCGGTGTTCCCGGCTCGGTCGTGTCATCGCTACGACGCTTCGACGTTCGAGGCCGTCGACCCAGTACTCGGCGGCGACGCCGCCTTCTCGGCGCTGATCGACGCCGCGCATCGTCGGGGCATCCGGGTGATCGGCGATCTGACCACCAACCACTCCGGCAACCACCACCGCTGGTTCGAGGCGGCGCTGGCCGACGCGGCCGCACCGGAGACGAGCTACTACTACTTCACCGAGCATCCTCACGACTACGTGGGGTGGTTCGACGTGCCGACCCTGCCGAAGTTCGACCTGCGCTCGGCCCAGCTGCGCCAGGCGCTGCTCGGTGAGCCCGACGGGATCGTCGCCCGCTGGCTGCGCCGGCGGCTCACCGAGGGTGACGACGCACTCGACGGCTGGCGGATCGACGTCGGCAACATGACCGGACGGCATGGGCCCATCGACGTCAATCACGAAGTCTTTCGCCACGTGCGGGCGACGATGGCCGCCGTGCGACCGGACTCGTGGCTGCTCGGTGAACACCTCCACGACGCCACCGCCGACCTCGCCGGCGACGGATGGCACGGGGCGATGGCCTGCACGTGGTTCACGCGGCCGATCTGGAGCTGGTTGGCCGACCCCGCGGCTCGCCTCATCGGCGTGCCCGGGCGGCTCCCGCAGATCGGCGGCGACGACCTCGCCGCAACGATGCGCGCGTTCACGGCCGGCGTGCCGTGGCGCTCGGTGAGTGCGAGCATGACCTTGCTCGACAGTCACGACACGCCGCGGTTCTCCACGGTCGCCCGCTCGCCACAGCACCAGCGAGTGGGCGTCGGCCTGCTCGCCACGTTGCCGGGAGTGCCGATGGTCTTCGCGGGAGACGAGGTCGGAGTCGGCGGGAGTACCTCCGATGCCGGCCGCCAGCCGTTCCCGTGGGACGAGTCGACCTGGGACCACGATCTGCTCGCCACCTACCGAGCGCTGATCGCCTTGCGCCGCGACGTCGGCGCGCTGCGCCGCGGCGGGCTGCGCTACGTGGGCGCCAACGCCGAGGCCCTCGCCTTCGTGCGCGAAACGGTTGACGAAACGGTGCTCGTGCTCGCCGCCCGGGCGCCCCACGAACCGCTGCGAATCGGACGCGGCGACCTCGGCCTGACCGGCACCCCCGAGCGGTTGTTCGGCGACGGCGAGCTCGACGTTGCCGACGGGCACGTTGTCCTCCCCGGCGATGGCCCAGCGTTCAACGTCTGGCGGATCTCCGGAGGTTGACCCGGAACGTCGTCGCCGGCGACGGACCGGTGCTACTACGTTCGATCGAGTGGCCAGCGACGACGCGCTCGACGAGGCACTAGAGCGTCTCGGACAGTTCGGGCCGGAATTCGGCGGCGGGTTGTCGAATCACGGCCCGATGGTCGTCGAGGCGCTGGTCCGTCTCGGCCGATCAGACGCCATCGCCAGCTGGGTCGACCACTACGTGGGCCGCCTCGAGGGGCCGATCGCTGACAGTGGACGACAGCCCGAGCTCGGTGACCTCGCCACGTTCGGGGCGTGGGAGCAGAAGTTCACCGACGAGCTCGCCGCCGCGCCATGGGCTGACGTGGTGCGAGCCTGGGTGCCTCGCCTGGCACCGGGCCTGATGGCCGCGGCGACTCACGGCTGGTTGCGTACCGCCCACGCCGTGCGCAGCCTGGGTCACCGTCAGACCCCCGAGCGGCTCGCCGAGCTCGCCCGCGGGCTCGCCTACTGGGCGGCGCGCTACCAGGAAGTTCCTGGCCCGTCGAGGCCCTCCGGGACGTTGACGGTGGCCGCCGGGATCGCCGGACTGCCTGACGTGCGATCGAGTGATAGCGGCCTGATCTTCGAGACCGTTCGCCAGCGCCTCACCGGGAACGAGGCGTTCGCCGAGGCGGTCGACGCCGTCGATCCCGCGGCACTCGACGTCGACGCGCTGCTTGCCGCCGCTGGTGCGGAGATCATCGCCGGCGATGCCGGTGATCCGATCGTCTACGTCCACACGCTGACACCGACAGCGGTGATCCGCCCGGTCGCCGAGTTGCTCGACGCGGCGACCGTCGAGCTGGTCCTCGGCTGCACGTGGCGCGCCGTCGCTGCGCTCGTGTCGACGTATCGCCGACCCCGCGTCGGGGCCCGCACTGCCGACCGGGACATCGACGCCGCGGACGTTGTCGATCGGGCGGTCTCCAGTGGTGACGAGCATGCCATCAAGGTGGCGGAGGCGGCCTTCGGCCCTGACTCCTCCGACGCCCCGACCGTGCGCGCCGCCGCCGCCACACTCATCGCCCGACTCAGTGGCTGACCGTTCCTCGTTGACGGATTCGAAGGCCGCCCGCCGCGAAGTGGTATCGGCCTCGGTCACCCTCGGTGCCGCAGTGGGGGTGTTCGGCTTCGTGTTCGGCGTCGGTGCCGTGGCCGCCGGCGGTTCCGTCGCCCAGGCCTGCGTCATGTCGCTGCTCGTGTTCACCGGAGCCTCGCAGTTCAGCGCCGTGAGCGTGGTTGCTCTCGGTGGCACGACGTCGGCTGCTCTCGGGGGAGCCATGGTCCTTGCCGCGCGCAACGCCGTGTACGGACTGGCGATGTCGAGGGTCATCAGTGGATCGCTGGCTCATCGGGCGCTCGCTGCCCAGCTGACGATCGACGAGTCGACGGCGATGGCGAGTGCGCAGGCCGATCCGGTCGCCAAACGCCACGCCTTCTGGATCACCGGCATCGCCGTGTACATCTGCTGGAACACGGCGACGCTCGTCGGGGCGCTGATCGGCACGGCGATCGAACCGGCGACCTACGGCCTCGACGTGGCGTTCCCGGCTGGGTTCGTCGCCATGGTCGCGCCGCACTTGCGGCACCGACTCGGCTTGCTGGCCGCCGCCCTCGGTGCGGCGATCTGCCTCGTGCTCATTCCGTTCACGCCGGTGGGCGTGCCGATCCTGTGCGCCTCGGCCGCCGTGCTCGTCGGCCTGCCGACGCCGGACCCAGCGCACCGCGACGACGTGCCCGACGAGCCGGTGCTGATGTGAGCTGGTCGCTGGTCCTGTGGCTGGCCGCGGGGGCCTATGCCTTCAAGTTCCTCGGTCTGGTCGTCATCGGTTCGCGCCCTCTGCCGGCGGCCCTCGACCGGTGTCTGGCCCTCGTCCCGGCGGCGCTGCTCAGCGCCCTGGTGGTCCAGGGCACGCTGTCGACGGGTCAGGACCTCGTCATCGACGCTCGTCTGCCGGGAATCCTCGTGGCCATCGTGCTTGCCTGGCGCCGCGCCCCGTTCATCGTCGTCGTCGTCGCTGCGTCGCTGACGACCGCCATCCTCCGCCAACTCTGAACATTGGTCGCTGTGATGACGCTGGCGTCCGGAATCGTGCCAATGAATCGGAGGCCGCCCAGATCGGGCGGGAGCGAGGGCTAGACGGCGGCGGCGCCGGCGTGGGCGACGCGGAGTCGAGCGGCGGCGTCCTCGGGGGGCACGACGTTGATCATCACGCCGGTGCCGCGTTCGAAACCCGCCTGGGTGACGAGGTTCGGCCACAGGTGGACGTGCCAGTGGTACTCGCCGGCGTGCTCGTGCGGCGCACTGTGGATGCCGAGGTTGAAGGCCACGTCGCCGAGCGTCGAGTTGAGCTCGGCGACGACGTCGCGGATCGCCCGGCCCACCGCCTCGAGGCTGTCGTCGTCGGCGGCCTGCAAGTGCCCCTCATGGCGCCGCGGCATCAGCAGCAACTCGTACGGCGCGCCACTCCAGAACGGCGCGACGCACACCACGTCGGCGTCGGTGAACACGACACGGTCGCCGCTCTGCTCCTCGGCCTCCATCGTCGTGCAGATCACGCAGCCACCAGCGAAGCGGGCGAACGCTCGCTCCTCGTCGAGGACCTCCGTGGGCACGAACGGCAGACCGAGGATCTGGGCATGGGGATGGTCCAGCGAAGCGCCGGCTTCCCGCCCGTGGTTGACGATGACCTGCGTGTAGCGCACGCCGGGCGCGGCGGCGTGACCGTCGAGGCGTCGCTTGAGGGCCTGCATGAAGGCGCCGGCCTGCTCGTCGTCGAGGTCGGCGAGCCCGCCCTGGTGGTCGCGGGAGTACACGAAGACCTCGTGCGTACCGGTCGCTTCGGCGATCACGTGCACCGGGCCGACATGGTGGACGACGAACCCGCTACCGCCGGCGAACGCCGGATAGAGGTTCGGGATCACGCGCATCTGCCACGTGCCGTCGGCCTCGACGGTGTCGAGCGACGGGAGTGTGGCGTCCTCGTTGCCGGGGCAGAACGGACACGGCCGGGCCGGGTCGGCCTCGATGGCCGGTTGGCGGGGAGCGAAATCGCGCGGACGATGGGCGCGGTCGGAGACGATGGTGACCCAACGACCGTTGAGCGGGTTCAAGCGCATCTGTCTCACAGCTATGGATCAGGATACGACCAGCCGGGGTACCAAACTGGTGCACCTAAATCCCGCAGTGTGGGTAGATCGTAGTGTCAGGGCTTCTGATACACGGTCACATGGAACGGCGAGTCGTCGGTGAACGGGGAACGCTCGACGTCGGCGTAGCGCTCGGCGAGGCGCAGCCCGGCGGCGGTCGCCCAGCCGTCGAGCTCGCTGGGTTGCGAGTATCGAAGCAAGTACGGTCGGAGGCGCACCGGCTCGCCGTCGGCAAGTTCGACGAACTGTCCGCTGACCACCTGCGTCGCCGGATCGGTGAGGTTGGTCGACGAGCACGACCCGGTCGGTCGTCATCGAGCGGACTTCGACGTGCGATCCGGCGCGTGGTGGGTCCCACGGTACGAAGGCCTCGACGACGAACGCACCGCCAGGCGCCAGGCACGTGGCGACGGCGGCGAAACATGCCTGCTGGCGGACGGGATCGGTGAGCATGAACAGGGAGTTGAAGGCCACGAACACGACGTCGAAGGGCCCCGCCGGAAGGTCGTCGACCATGTCGCCAAGCACAGCGGCCACGCGCTGGCCGCCGTCAGCGCTACGGAGTCGGGCGAGCATCGCCGCACTGACGTCGATTCCGGTGACGTGGTGTCCGAGCGCCGGCGAGGGGGATCGCCAACCGGCCGGTTCCCACCGCCAACTCGAGGATCCGTGCGGGCCGTGCCGCGACCAGCGAGTCGAGAAAGGCGACTGTCGCCGGCACGTCGCTGACGTCGCCGAACAATTCGTCGTACACGTCGGCGATGCGGTCGCCGTAGGACTCCGGTCGGTATCCCTCCATCGATGGCCCATTCTGATGCCGAATTTCGGTCAACGATGACCGCACTCCGGGAAGAGAACAGTCAGGCGGCGATGCCGCCGGCGAGGACGCAGCGATCGGCGAGGTCGTAGAGGACGACGCTCTGGCCGGCCGCCACCCGTCGCTGGGGTTCGCCCCAGCGGATACGTAGCCGCCCCGCGGTCAGCTCCGCCGTCGCCCGGTGCGGGATGCCGTGGGCGCTCGTCTGCACGAGGACCTCGCCGTCCACCGGGCCGTCGGTCCACGACGGGGCGTCGATCACCAACGCGTCGTCGAGCAGGTCGGTCTCGTCGCCCACCGTGATCGTCGCCGCCGTCCGGTCGACGGCGAGCACGTAGCGCTTCGGCCCACCGCCAGGTAGCCCCAGGCCCTTGCGCTGGCCGACGGTGACCAGCTCGATCGCCGGCGCGGTGCCGAGCACCGATCCCGCCGCGTCGACGACTCGGGCAGGGGTGAACGGGATCCGCCGGCCGAGGAACTGCTCACGTCCACCGGTCGTCGTGATGAAGCACACATCCTGGCTGTCCGGTTTGGTCGCCGTGCGCAGACCGAGCTCGGCCGCCAGGCGCCGAACGTCGTGCTTGGTGAGCGACCCGATCGGGAACAGCGTGCGGGCCAGGTCGTCCTGACCGAGCATGTGCACGACGTAGCTCTGGTCCTTGTCGCGGTCAGCGCCCCGCTCCAGTGTGTACCGGTCGCCGCGCCGCCCGATGCGTGCGTGGTGACCGGTGGCGACGGCGTCGAAACCGAGCTGCGTCGCCCGTTCGGCGAGGCGGGCGAACTTGACCTTGCGGTTGCACTCGATGCACGGGTTCGGCGTCGCTCCCGCACGATGGGCCGTCACGTATGGCGCGACGACGTGGGTGTCGAAGTCCTCCGTGAAGTTGAACACGAGGTGTTCGACACCGAGGGCGTCGGCGGCCCGGCGGGCGTCGTCGACATCGGCAACGCTGCAACAGCCCGTGTCGCTGTCGCCTCCCCACAGACGCATCGTGACGCCGACGACGTCGTGGCCTTCGTTGGCCAGTAACGCCGCGGCGACCGACGAGTCGACTCCGCCGCTCATCGCCACCAGCACCTTGCTCATCGGGCGACCTGGGGCGTGCGGGCCCGCAACGTCGTGATCGCCGCGGTGAGAATGTCGATGGCCCGGTCGACGTCGACGTCTGTGGTCGTCCGGCCGAGCGTCATCCGCAGGGCGCCTGCCGCCCAGCGCGGCTCGACGCCCATCGCCGCCAGCACGTGCGACGGTTCCATGGCCCCACTCGCGCACGCCGATGCTGCCGAGGCGCACAGGCCGGCCTCGTCGAGGAGGAACAACAGCGATTCGCTCTCGACACCCTCGACGCAGACGTGCGCCCCGCCGGCGACCTTGACGTCGCCCGGAACCGTCTGGCGAACGTCGGCGACGGTGTCGAGCAGGCCGCCAACCAGCCGATCGCGCAACACGGCGATGCGCGCACACTCGTCCACTCGCTCGACATCGGTGGCGCCGAGGGCCTCGGCCATCGCCACGATCCCCGGCACGTTGTGCGTCCCGCTGCGGCGGTCACGCTCTTGTCCGCCGCCGACGAGCAACGGATCGATCGCCACACCCTTGCGGACGACGAGCGCCCCGACGCCCTTTGGCCCGCCGAACTTGTGGGCGCTGAGTGACATCAAGTCGACGTGCGGCCAGAGCTGGCGGAGGTCGAGCCAGCACGGCGCCTGCACTGCGTCGGTGTGCAGCAAGGCGGTGGGCGCCGAGGCCCGCACGACCGCAGCCGCGGCCCGCAAGTCGTTGATCGAGCCGACCTCGTTGTTCACCGCCATCACCGACACGATCGACACGTCATCGCCGAGTGCCGCGGCGAGCTGGTCGAGATCGGTCCGTCCGTACTGGTCGGCGCCGACGACGCGCCCGTGATGGCGCTCGACGACGTTGAGCACGCCATGGTGCTCCGCCGCCGCGCACACCGGCACGCCACCGTGCCGCCACACCGTCCCGGCAATCGCCGCGTTGTCGCTCTCGGTACCGCCGCTCGTGAACACCACTTCCCCGGGCAGGCAGCCGACGATCGCGGCGATCCGGTCCCGGGCATCGTCGACCGCGCGGCGGGCCTGGCGGGCGAAACGGTGGGCGCCGCTCGGGTTGGCGAATCCCTCGGCGAGTAACGGCAGCATGGCGTCGACCGCGACCTGACGCATCGGCGTGGTCGCCGCATGGTCGAGGTAGACGAGCTGCTCGGTCACCCCGCCAGGCTAGAGCCGATGGTGCCGGTCACCCGGTGGGATAGCCGGCGGCGGCAGTTGCCTTGACCACCGCCCCCGGACGTGTCGGCGAGACCACCAGGGCAGTGAGGTGGATCGTCCGACCCTCGCCGTGCGCCGTTGTCGGGGCCAGCACGGCGGTGGTCAGCTCGGCGAGGCGGATCTCGACCGCCAATCCGGGAGTCGGGCCGGTGAGGTCGGCGGCCGTCTGACTTGCCACGCCGAGCTCGTCGAGGAGCACCCCGGTGATCGTGCGGCGCGGCACCATCAGCGTGTCGGCGAGGACCACCGGGTCGTGCACGACGATGCCGGCCGGGACGAGCACGAGCCAGCGCCGCGACAGTTGGTGCCAGCGCCTCGGCAGGAGCGCCAAACCGGTGGCGGCGACCATCAACGAGACGATGCCGACCGCCCAGACCCGACTCGCCAACGCCGGCAGCACGATCACCAAGGCGAGGACGGTCGGCAGCCAGGTGGCGATACAGGCCAGCAGGTAGCCGACCGGCGGGCGCAAGCCGAAGCGGGCCTCGGCGCCGTAGGCGGACGCCTGGATGTACGCCCGCCCGAACTCCGCACTGCCGACGAGCGTGCTGCACAGGAGGGCGGGTGCCAGTAGAGCGATCGCCTGACCGGGCCCGGTTCCGTCGACGATCGCTACCCCGGCAACCACAACCGACCCCGGGATCGTCGCCCTGGCGACGGTCAGGGTGACGACGCCGGGGACCGCCAGGGCGACCGCCCCGACCGCCCAGCCCGCCCACGCGGCACCCGTGCCGGCGACCTGCACAGCGCGGCTGTGGGCGCCGAGTGCCTCACCGATCCCCGCGCCGCCGGTGACGGCGACGACGAGCCAAAGGGCCCGGGCTGCCCACACCACGACGTGGCTGACGGCTGGGACCCGGGGCGACCGCTCAGCCGAGCGAGAGGTACTGACTCCTGCGGTGCGGCCGGGCACGCTGTGCGACTGTACGGGGCGGGCCGACTGCGTCCACCGTGGCGAGATCGGTCAGACTGCGAGACAGTGGCGACGACGACTGCTCACCTCCCCGAGGCGGCCGTGGATGCCCACCGGGTCCTCGCCCGTGGCGTGCCACGACTGACCGATCTGCGGCCCGGCGCAGCAACGGGCGTCGGGTCGCTCCCTCATCGTTCCGTCGCCGAAGCGGTGCAATTCGCGGTCACCGAGTACGACGTGCCGGCCATTCCGTCACTGCCCCGCCGCTGCCCCGCCGAGGGCATGATCGCCCAGGCTCTTGTCGGGATCAACGGCGTGGCGGCCGGTCAGTACGGGAGCATCGCCGTCGACCCGGCCGCGGTCGACCCCTATGCCCCGGTGATCACGGACATCACGACCGACAGCTTCTGCGGCTTGCGGCGGTTCCTCGACCACGCCGTGGCGGTCGGTCTCGTCGGACCGGTCAAGTGGCAGTTCGTCGGGCCGGTGACTCTCGGCGTGGCGCTCACACGTGCGGGTCTGGCCGGCGACGTGGCGTTCGCCGTCGCCGCTCGGGCGGTCCGCTCGCACGTCGTGTCGTTGTCGGCGACGGTCGCCGCTGCGCTGCCCCGCTCGCCACAGATCGTCGTCATCGACGAGCCATCGTTCGGCGAGCTGTTCGAGCCGGGCTTCTCGATCGCCCCCGACCCGGCGATCGATCTGCTGTCGGGAGCGATGGCCAGCGTGTCCGGGATCGCCACGGTCGGCGTCCACTGCTGCGGCGACGCCGATGTGGCATCGCTGCTCGCCGCTGGGCCGGACGTGCTGTCGATCCCCGCTCGGCCGGCGGTGGCCGGGGCGGCCGGCTACCTCGCCCGGTTCCTCGAGGGCGGCGGGCGCATCGCCTGGGGGGTGGTCCCCACAGACGGACCGATGTTCGTCTCGGCCGATCGCCAGTGGCGGGAGCTGGGCGATCTGTGGAGACAGCTCGAACAACGGGGCGTCGATGCCACCCTGCTGAGCGGTCGGAGCATGGTGACCGCCCATTGTGGCCTGGGGCTGCATACGCCGGTCGTCGCCGAGCGCGTCTGTCGGGCGGTGCGCGAGATCGGCCGCCGGATCGCCATGTCGTCGTGCGATGATCGGTAGCCGTGAGTGATCTGCTGACCGAGGCTGGTGACCCAGCCGCCCGCTTGGTGGCCCTCGCCGAGCTCGTCCGCTACCACAACCAGCGTTACCACGAGCTCGACGATCCGGAGATCTCCGACGGCGACTTCGACGCCCTCGTGCGCGAGCTGCGGGCCCTCGCCGAGGCGCACCCGGAGGTCGAGTTCGACAACCCGTTGGCGGGCGATGTCGGCGGCCCGGCGAGCACCCTGTTTGCTCCGGTGACCCATGCCGTCCCGATGATGAGCCTGGACAACGCGATGACCCGTGAGGAGCTCGAAGCGTGGGGTGCCCGTGTCGCCCGGGGCCTTCCCGACGAGACCGTCACCTATGTCTGCGAGCTGAAGATCGACGGCCTGGCGATGAGCATCCGCTACGAGGCGGGTCGCTACCGACAGGCGGCTACCCGCGGAGACGGGCGGGTCGGTGAGGACGTCACCGCCAACGTGGCCACGATCACGGCGGTTCCGCGCAAGCTCGACGCAGCCGGCGGCCCGGCTCCCGCTGTGCTCGAGGTACGCGGCGAGGTGTACATGCCGGTGGCCAGCTTCGAGCGACTCAACGAGGCGGCCACGGCGGCCGGAACGAGGCCGTTCGTCAACCCGCGCAACTCGGCAGCGGGCAGCCTGCGACAGAAGGATCCGTCGATCACCGCCCAGCGCGATCTGGCGTTCTGGTCGTACCAACTCGGCGCCCTCGATGGTGGCCCCGAGCTCGCCAGTCACACCGAGTCGCTTGCGTACCTCCGGTCGTTGGGCCTGCCGGTGAACCCGGAGACGAAGACGTTCACGTCGCTCGACGAGGTGCTCGGGCACTGCAAGCACTGGGAGGAGCATCGCCACGATCTCGACTACGAGATCGACGGCGTCGTCGTCAAGCTCGACGACGAGGACCAGCGCGCCCGGCTCGGGTTCACGTCCCGCGCCCCCCGGTGGGCGATCGCCTACAAATTCCCGCCCGAGGAACGGACCACCCTGCTGCGGGACATCCAGGTGTCGATCGGGCGCACCGGGCGGGCGACACCGTTCGCCGTGCTCGACCCCGTGTTCGTCGGTGGGTCGACCGTCGGCATGGCGACGCTGCACAACGAGGACCAGGTGCGGGCCAAGGACGTTCGGCCCGGCGACACGGTGATCGTCCGCAAGGCAGGGGACGTGATTCCCGAGGTCGTCGGCCCGGTCGTGGCGCTGCGTCCGGACGGAGCCGAGCCGTGGACGTTTCCGGAGTCGTGCCCCTCGTGCGGCAATCCGTTGGTCCGCCCGGAGGGCGAGGCGGACCGACGCTGTGTCGAGCCGTCGTGCCCGGCCCAGCGCCACGCCAGGATCGGCTACTGGGCGTCGCGCGGGGCGATGGACATCGAGGGTCTCGGAGATCGCACGGTCGGGCAGTTGATCGCCAGCGGGCTCGTCGAAGACCCCGCCGATCTCTACGGCGTGACGGTCGACCAACTGCTCGGTCTCGAGGGATTCGCCACGATCAGCGCCGAGAAGCTCGTCGCCAACATCGACGGGTCGCGGACCCGACCCCTGCCGCGGCTGCTCACCGCCCTCGGTATCAAGCACCTCGGGCCGTCTGCCGCCGGCGTGCTGGCGTCCACGTTCGGGACGCTCGATGCGGTGATCGACGCCCCGGCCGAGGACCTCGCCGCCGTCGCCGGTGTCGGCGGGGTGATCGCCTCGTCGATCCGCACGTGGTTCGACAGGGACAGCAACCGAGCATTCATCGAGAAGCTGCGCGCCGCCGGGGTCGACTTCGGTGCGGTCGTCGAACGCACCGATCCAGCGGAGCCGCAGACGCTTGCCGGCAAGTCGGTCGTCGTGTCGGGCACGCTCGCCGGGTTCAGCCGCGACGGGGCGACCGAAGCGATCGTCGCCCGCGGCGGTACGAGCCCGGGCAGCGTCAGCGCCAAGACCTATGCCCTCGTCGTCGGCGACAGCCCGGGCGCCTCGAAGGTGTCCAAGGCCGAGCAACACGGCGTCCCGATCATCGACGAGGCGGCGTTCGAGCAGCTCCTCGAGACCGGCAACCTCCCCTGACCCCGTCCCTCCGCATCTGGGGAAGAACCGTGTCACCTCGCCTTCTGGGGAAGTTTCGTGTCATTTCGGCTTCTGGGGAAGATTCGTGTCAGACCCTGACACGAATCTTCCCCGAAAGTCCCGTTGACACGGATCTTCCCCAGATGGGGGAGCGCGGTCAGACGACGTTGAACGTCCAGGAGTAGCTGCGCGCCGCGCCCTCACCGCGCTCCACCGGCCAGTAGATCACCGTGGCCCGATGGGCGCCCTCGTCGAAGGCCTCCAGCTCGATTCCCGGACCGGGCGTGAACGTCAGCGTGTCGTTGCCCGGCTCGAACACCACGCCGGCGGGAATCTCGACCTGCTCGCCCGGCTCGACGTTGTCGTTCGTGAGCTCCTCGAGGCGCATTGTCGGGAACTCCACACCGTCGACGATCAGGCGACCTTCGTAACCCTCGGCGAGGTCGACGATGACCTGCGACTGGGCGAGCACCTGGACGGCGTCTGGCACCGGGGCGGTCTGCTCGATGGCGTCGGGGAGCTTGGTCACCTCGTCGCCAGTCACCCCACTGACGATCGCCCAGCCGATCAACACGAGCCCGATGGCAATCGCCAAACTGGCCACGGCGAGCTTGCGATCGATGCGGGTCAGTCCACGGCGCGACGTCGGCGGGGACTCCACCCGGTCATCATGCCGTCATTGCGTTCCCCGGCCACGCAGGCCGTTGTTGGCCGCTCCTCGGCTGGCGCCTCGTCGCTCGCACCGCAGGACGAGCTTTCATCGTGTTGCTGCGTTCCCCGGCCACGCAGGCCGTGGTTGGCCGCTCCTCGGCTGGCGCCTCGTCGCGCGCACCGGAGGACGACCTTCAATGCCGGTAATCTGCTGCGTCGGGCGGGCGTCACCTCGCCTGCGCGATGACTGCGAGCACATGAGCGACGACCAACCAGCTGATCAGCCGCCTCCCGCCCCTCGGCGCAAGGGACTCGACGGTCGCACGATCGGTGGCCGGTATCGAGTGCTGCACACCGTCGCCGCCGGCGCCAACACGTTGATCGCCGATGCTCATGACATCGAGCTCGACCGCACCGTCACGGTCAAGTTGGTCAGGCCAGAACTCTCCGAGTCGGAGGAATTCCGGCGCAGCTTCCGCAAGCAGATGGACGAGATGGCATCGATCTCGCACCCCAATCTCGCCGCGGTGTACGACTGGGGCGAGGAGCAGATCGGCCGCCGCGGCACGGTCTACGTGGTCGTCGAGTACCTCTCCGGTGGGAACCTGCGCGATCTGTTCGACCGCGGCCGTCACCTCACGCCATCGCAGGCACTGATGGTCGGGTTGGAGGCCTGTCGCGGCCTCGACTTCGCCCATCGCAAGGGCCTCGTGCACACCGAACTGACCCCGTCGAAGCTCGTGTTCGGCGACGACCGCCGCCTGCGCATCGTCGACTTCGGTCTCGCCCGCATCCTCAGCGAGTCGGACTGGAAGGAGCCGTCCCGCATCGCCACCCACGTGGCCCGGTACGCGTCGCCCGAACAGGCCGAGGGCACGCCACTCGACGGCCATACCGACGTCTACTCGTTGGCGCTGATCCTTGTCGAGGCGGTGACCGGCAACGTCCCGTTCGACGGTGAGTCCACCGTCGCCACCCTGTCGGCGCGGATCGGCAAGCTGATGCCAGTGTCCGCCGATCTCGGCCCGTTGGCGGCGGTGCTCGAGCGCGCCGGCCGCCCCGAGGCTGCCGAGCGCTTCACTGCCTCGCAGTTCGGCCGGGCACTCGTGCGCGCCGCCGACAAGCTGCCCCGGCCGGCGCCGATCCCGATCCTCGCTCCGAGCATCTTCGAGGACACGGCGAAGATGCGGGCGCCGGACGATCCGACCGGGGGGATCGCCCGCCCGCCGGCCACGCCCGAGCGAGCGCTCGTCACTCCTTCGGCGACGCCGGTCTCACCCACCGACGAGACCGACGAGATCAGCAGCCCGCCGCAGGCGATCAGCAACCTCACCGTGCCGCCGCCGACCGCTGCGCCCGCAGGGCCCGCAACCGATGCGCCCAGTGCCGCAGCTGCCGCAGCGGCTGTGGCCGCACCCGCGGCGGCCGGGGGCTCGCCCCACCCGCCGTCGCCTGCGGATGCGCCACCGGCGCCGGCGCGGCGCGGCTCCGGTCTGGAGCCTCCGGCGAGTTCCGCCGGGTCGACCGCGACGCTGAGCCGGCGGGCTCGCAAGAAGGAAGCCAAGGCCCGGCTGAAGGCGGCCAAGGTCAACGACAAGCGGGCCGCCAAAGCCGCCAAGAGCACGGGTCCGGCCAACGGGGCGGCCCCGGCGGCGGCAGTTCCGTCCCCGCCGTCCCCGCCGTCGAGGCACCCCCGCCGCAACCGAAGCGTCGCCGATGGGTGCCATGGCTCGTCGGCTTGTTCCTGCTCGGCGTGCTCGGTGGGCTCGGCTACCTCGCCTGGGTGCTGTTCCGCACGCCGACGCACGAGGTGCCGGCAGTCGTCGGCCTGCCGCGCGACGAGGCGCTCGCCCTCGTCGACGACTTCGACTGGGAGATCACCGTCGACGACGACCGCTCCGACGAGTACCGAACCCCAGGTCAGGTGATCCTGACGTCCCCGTTGGCGGGCGAAGACCTCGCCGAAGGGTCGCCGCTGCTCGTCGTCATCTCCGAAGGGCCGGAGTTCCGCAGCGTTCCCGATCTCAGCGGGCTCAGCTTGGCCGACGCCCAAGCGGAGATCGAGAGCCTCGAGCTCGTCGCCGCCGAGCCGACTGCGGAGTTCAGCGAGGACGTGCCGGCGGGGACCGTCATCTCGTCGAGCGTCGAGGGCGTCCCACTCGGTGGCGACGTGCTCCCCGGAGCCGAAGTGCAACTGGTGGTGTCCGACGGCCCGCAACCGAGAGGTGTGCCCCAGCTGCGCGGCCTCACCGAAGAAGAGGCAACACAACTGCTCAGCGACCTCGGCCTGGTTCTCGCCGTCGACCAGCAGGTGTTCGACGACGAGGTCCCCGCCGGCGAGATCGCCACGCAGAGCCCGGCCGTCAGCACCGAGCTCGCCCGGGGCGGCACGATCACGGCCAACGTCTCCAAGGGGCCCGACCTCGTGACGTTCCCAGATCTGACGGGGATGACGTTGCCGCAGATCGGCCAAGCGCTGAGCGATGCCGGTCTGCGCGTCGGCAACCTGCTCGGTTCGACGCAGGGCACGTTC
The DNA here is from genome assembly GCA_963786985.1 of Ilumatobacteraceae bacterium. Classification (GTDB taxonomy): domain Bacteria; phylum Actinomycetota; class Acidimicrobiia; order Acidimicrobiales; family Ilumatobacteraceae; genus Desertimonas. Next base: position 159,618 of record CAWBBL010000007.1, read on the forward strand.
GTAGCGGCATCGATCGATGGCGACGAGGCCTCGGCCGGAGACCAGGTGCGCCGCAACAGCGCGGTGAACATCATCATCCTCGTCTGACGGTTCTCGCAGTCGAGCGATCGGTGGGGTACGTTGCCGCCGCAATGGGTTCACTGGACGGACGGGTGGCGATCGTCACGGGTGGGGGCCGCGGGCTCGGCCGGACGTATGGCTTGTTGTTCGCCCGGGAGGGTGCCCGTGTCGTCGTGAACGACACCGGGGGCGGCAACGACGGCAGCGCGACCGGCGGGGTCGAGGAGAACCCGGCCGAGGAGGTCGCCGCCGAGATCCGCAGCGACGGCGGGCAAGCGGTCGCCGACACCAACGACGTCGCCGACTGGGAAGGAGCCCGCCGCCTGGTCGAGACGGCGATTGCTGCCTTCGGAGGTGCCGACATCCTCGTCAACAACGCCGGAATCCTGCGCGACCGTCTCGTCGTCAACATGACCGAGGCGGAGTGGGACGACGTCATCCGCGTCCATCTGCGCGGTCATTTCTGCCCGACCCGCCACGTTGCCGCCTACTGGCGTGACGAGCACAAGGCGGGCCGGCCGGCGACACGCAACGTCGTCAACACGTCGTCGACATCCGGGTTGCTGGCCAACCCCGGGCAGAGCAACTACGGGACCGCCAAGTCGGGGATCGCCACGTTCACCCAGATCGTCGCCAAGGAACTGGCCCGCTACGACATCAAGGTCAACTGCATCGCCCCGGCGGCGCGGACCCGGCTGACCTTGGCAACCCCCGGGCTCGACGAGATCATGGCCGCCCGCCACGGAGTGTTCGACGAGTGGGACCCGGCCAACGTCGCGCCGGTGGTCGCCTATCTGGCGTCGGCGGCCTGCCGCTTCAACGGGGAAACGTTCTTCGTTCGGGGCGGAACGGTCCAGCGGGTGCGTTCGTGGGAGTTCTCCGAGACCGTGCGCTGCGACGGTGCCTGGTCGGTGGGCGAGCTGACAGCCGCGCTCGACAAGCTGTAGACCGTCGACACGGACGTCACGAAGTGATCGAGCGGATCTCCTCCGACGCGGCTTGGGCGGCGGGGTCGGATGCGGCCAGCGTCGGGAGCACGACGAGCTTCATCATGTCGCCGTTGACGACCAGCTTGCCGGCCATGAACGCCTGCATCCCCGCCGCCGGGTCGCTGGCGAGGAACAGCGACTTGGCCGTCTCGTAGTCGGTGGTCACCGTGACGTCCGGTTCGTCGAGTTGGCCGAGCTCCATGACCAGTGACCCCGAGGTCGTGTCGAGGTAGCTGGCGATCGGGCCGTCGCCGAACGGCGCGTCGTTGACGACGAGGTTGATCCTGACCGCTGCAGCGATCGGGACGTCGGGTACGTGTCGCTGGCGGATCTCCCGGGCCGCCTCGATCCATGCGTTCGACAAGAAGGGATGAGCCATTGCGGCGACGCTATCCAGCACCCACCCTCAGGACTCCGGACGCGGCAGCACGAGGTATTCGCCGTCGCGGGTGAACCCGACGACCTCAGCCCCGTTGGTGAGCGGGCCTCCGAGTTCCTCGCGCAACCGTAGGCGCCACGCCGAGGCACCGGCGGCGTCGGTCCGGCGCAGCACGACGATGTCGTCCGGGGTCGGCACGGCGATCGTCCCCGGGGGCACGACGGGAGCGCGGTCGGGGGCCGGCAGCGGTCCACTCGTCGGCCAGGCAACGAGCAGGCGGTCGCTCGGATCACGCCCGTTCACCGAGTCGCTCATCGGTCCGTAGAAGTCGACGAGGTAGGCATCGACCCGGGCTCCGAGCACGCCGACGTTGAACCAGGCGTTGCGCCGGACGAGCGGGTCGAACGTCCACACGATCGTCTCGAGGCCCTGTTCGGCGGCCCACTGGCGCTGGTGCAACTTCATCTGTCGGCCGAGTCCCGTCTTGCGCACTCCCGGCAGGATTCCTGTGACGTGGCTGTGCAGGACGAGCTCGCCGTTGTGGCGTCCGAGGAAGCCGAGGGAACCGCCGACCATCCGGTTGTCGCTGAATGCCCCGGCCACGTAGGCCCCGGTGTGCCCGAGGGCGCGCAACAGCTCGACACCGACGAGCGGGGTCATCGTGCCCCATACCTGGTTGAGCAGCACGACGAGGCGGCGGAGGTCGACGGGTGTCTCGACGATCCGGATGTCGATGTCGTCGGTGTCGTCGTGGTCAGCCATCGGTCACTCCAGTGCACCCTCCCCGCCGTCCATCATGACGCCGCCAATGCCGTTCGGTACAACACACGCATCGCCAGCGCCTGGTGCAGGTCCGGGCCGATGTCCTCGGCGAACTCTTCGCGGTAGGTCGCGTCGGTGGACAGCACCACGGTGAAGTACATCCCGGCGAAGGCACCGAGGAATCCGGCGACCCGCAGCAGCGGCTCGCTGATGACCAGTTGCCGGCCGCCGAACGTGACATCGGCGAGGACGTGGACAGCGTCACTGCCGGTCCAACCAGCGGCGATCTCGGCGCTGATCGCCAGAAACCCGAAGAGCACGAAGAATCCGAACATCGCCAGCGCCATGGCGGTGATCTGGATCGCCTGCGAGAACACGGCGACGAGTCCGATGTTCAGCCGTTGGCGGATCGACGGGCGGGCAACCTCGGGGACGGCGTCTCCGTCGCCGGCGACGCCGCGGACGAACCCGTCCGACACCACCCGCGTCGCGGTCACGAGGGCGGTCACCTCGGCCCAGTCGGCGAACGTGTTCTGGGCGCGCATCAGGGCGGGCAGGCGCGACAGCAGGAAGATGTTGCCGAGGGCGAAGAAGACGGCGAGGACGACGACGTACACCGGCCCGGTCAGCGTGCCGGCGACTTCCCAGACCTCGGCATTGACGAACAGGAACGTCATGAACAGCAGCAACAGCGGCAGGGCCCGGAAGATGAGGTTGAGAAAGGCTGGCAGTTGCGATGACGTGCGGTGGCCGGCCCATGCCAGCAGTGGCAGGACCCCATAGCTCGTCAGGGCCCACACGGCGAGCAGGACGAGGACGCCTTCGACGACGGTCTGGGCGACATCTCCCCACTGCCCGAAGATGGCGGACGGGATCGCCGGAGCCACCACCAGCAAAGCAAGCTCGACCGGGCCGATCGTGTCGGGTCGCTGCAGCGGTCGACGGCCACGGAGCAGGTTGGCGCCGACCCACGTCAGCACGAGGACGGCAACCACGAACAGAGCGGCCAGGACATTGCGCCGCCACGACCAGTCGGCGAGGTCGAGGGCATTGAGGCCGAGCAGCAGGTAGGCGGCCACGAGCAGCGGAATTGCCCGTCCCCAGATGTCCCACGCTGAAGGCCGCCGCTCGACGAAGTGGGGCACGCCGCGGGCGACGAACCACTCCTCGATCGCGGCGAGTTCGTCCCCCGACTGCACGGTCCGGGAACGTAGCGCCCGGTGAGTCGGTAACTGGGCGGCCGACAGCCCCAAATCCGGACCGGATGCCGCCCAGATCGGGAAATGGACCGGAGGCCGCCCAGAACGGGGATCCCGGCGGTAGGCATGCAGTTGATGGCTCGCGTCCTCGTCACCGAAGAGATCTCCGAGAGTGGGCGCCAGCGCCTCGTGGCCGCTGGGCACACGGTCGACGTGCAGCTCGGACTGCAGCGCGACGAGTTGCTGGCGGCGATCCGTGGCGCAGACGCGCTGATCATCCGATCGGCAACCACCGTCGATGATGAGCTGCTCGCCGCCGCCGACCAGTTGATGGTCGTCGGGCGAGCGGGAATCGGCCTCGACAACGTCGACCTCGACGCCGCCACCGCCCAGGGTGTGATGGTGGTCAACGCCCCGGAGTCGAACGTCATCTCCGCTGCCGAGCACACGATGGCCCTGCTGCTCGCCCAGGCCCGCAACGTCCCCCAGGCCCACGCGGCGCTGGTCGATGGCCGGTGGGAACGCAGCAAGTGGGAGGGCGTCGAGCTCGCCGACAAGACCCTCGGCATCGTCGGACTCGGGCGGATCGGCAAGCTCGTCGCCGACCGGGCGCGCGGGTTCGGGATGCGTCTCGTTGCCTTCGACCCGTACGTGTCCGCCGACCGGGCGCGGCTCGGCGGTGTCGAGCTGATGTCGCTCGAGCAGGTCGTCGCCGAATCCGACTTCCTCACCATCCACCTGCCGAAGACCACCGAAACGGCTGGGATCATCGGGCGTGAACTGCTGCTCAAGGCCAAGCCCGGACTGCGCATCGTCAACGTTGCCCGGGGCGGCATCGTCGACGAGACGGCGCTCGCCGACGCGCTGCGCGAGGGTTCCGTCGGCGGAGCCGCCCTCGACGTCTTCGCCACAGAACCGACCACCGAGTCGCCGCTGTTCGGCCTCGACTCCGTCGTCGTCACACCGCACCTCGGAGCGAGTACGCGGGAAGCTCAGGACAAGGCCGGCGACACGATCGCCGACATGGTCCAACTGGCCCTGGCCGGTGAGTTCGTCCCGTTCGCCGTCAACCTGGCCGTCGCCGAGGCGCATGATTCGCTGCGACCGTTCCTGCCCCTCGCCGAGCGCCTCGGAGGGCTGTTCGGCTCACTCGTCGGGGCCAGCCTCGGCGGTGCCCAGGAGACACGATTGCCACCAACCGTCGAGGTCTGCGTCGAAGGCGACATCGGGGCCCACGACACCCGCATCGTCGGTTTGGCCGTGCTCAAGGGGCTGTTCTCCCGGGTGTCGAGCGAACCGGTCACCTATGTCAACGCCCCGCAACGGGCCAAGGACCACGGCCTCGAGTTGCGCGAGATCTCCTCGACGTCATCGGAAGACTTCGTCAACCTCATCTCGGTGAGCGGTGGCGGCCATTCGATCTCCGGGACGTTGCACTGGCGACGCAGCGAACAGCGCATCGTGCTGGTCGATGGGCACACCTTCGACGTGCCACCGGTCGACCACATGGTGATGATCACCAACGACGACCGTCCCGGGGTCATCGGCACGGTCGGCACGTTGCTCGGCGACGCCGGGATCAACATCGCCGACATGGACGTCGGTCGCTCGGACACGAGCGGTCAGGCCGTGATGCTGATCGCCCCCACTTCCGTCGTCGAACCCGCCGTCCTCGACGCCCTCCGCGCCGCCCCCGGCATCGTCAACGTCGTCGCACTTTCCAGCTGATCTGGGGAAGATCGTTGTCAACTCGGTTTGTGGGGAGGATTCGTTTCAGGGTCTGACACACACCTTCCCCGGATCGACGGACGACCGCCGGAAATCGGCCACCGCGGGGCGCAGTAGGTTTGGTGCTGCGGGCGACTCCCGCCCGTTTGACCAGAAAGGTGCCGTATGCACAAGGACCTGGTGATCGAGGTGGACAACGAGCCGGGCGCGTTGGCCCGGGTGGCCGCAGCCGTCAGTGACGCCGGGGTGAATCTCGCCGCGGCGACCTGCCTCGGCAACGGGGAGCGTGCTCAGATGCACATCCTCGTGCACCACCCGGAGGCCACCAGACACGCCCTGGCGCTGTCCAACCTGGCGGTCAGCCACGAGCACGACGTGGTCGTCGTCGACGTCGAGGACGAGCCCGGCGTGCTCGCCGACCTCGCCCGTCGCGTCGCCCGGGCCGGCGTCGACCTCGACTTCGTCTACGTCGCGACGAACAACCGTGTCGTCTTCAGCGCCCAGGACCTCGCCGGCCTCGAAGCTGCCCTGGGAGTCACCGCCGGCGTGTAGCAAGGGGGACCTCAGCCGGCGTTGATGCGCTGCACGGTCTCTTGCGCGCGGGCTCGCGCTGCCTCGGCGAAGTCCTCGCCGGGCGAGGCGTAGAGGATCGCCCGCGACGAGCTGAGCAGCAGGCCGGTTCCATTGGAGGTCGCACCGGCTGCCACCGAGGCAGACACATCACCACCCTGGGCGCCGACCCCGGGGACGAGGATCGGCAGCTCGCCGGCGATGTCGCGGACTGCTCCGAGTTGCGCTGGGTAGGTCGCCCCGACGACGAGCCCGCATTCGCCGAGCACCGACCACCGCGTGGCGACCATCTCGGCGACCCGCTCGTACAGCGGACGCCCGGCGACATCGAGGTCCTGCAGCTCTCCCGAGCCCTGGTTGCTGGTTCGGCAGATGGCGAACACCGCGCCGCGGGCCAGGAGCGGCGCCGCCGCGTCGGTGCCCAGGTACGGGTTGTACGTCACGGCGTCAGCGCCGTAGCGCTCGAACACCTCGCGGGCGTAGAACTCGGCGGTCGGGCCGATGTCGCCGCGTTTGGCGTCGAGGAGGATCGGGAGCTGCGGGTGACGCTCCTTGATGTGGGCGCACACCGCCTCCAGGGCGCCCTCGGCGCGGGCCGCGGCGAAGTGGGCGATCTGTGGCTTGTACGCACACACCAGATCGGCCGTGGCGTCGACGATCGCGCAGCAGAATCGTTCGATTCCCTGCGGTGTACCGATCAACGGCGCCGGCAGCTGCGTCGGGTCAGGGTCCAGACCGACGCACAGCATCGACCCCGACGCGGCCCACGCCGCGCCGAGCTTGGTCCCGAACGTCACGCCTTGGCGGGCCGATAGCCGTCGGCGGAGGCGTCGCCGGCGCTGGCATAGCAGCGCCCCGCCACGGTGCGGTCGTAGAACCGTCCGCCGGGGACGTGATAGATCCCCGAGGTCTCGTTGACCTTGACGGGGTGGCTCGCCGGGCAGCTGCCGTCGTCGAGTGGTTCGACCCAGGGGCGATCGGCCGGTGCGCCGACGGCCGTCGGGGTCGCACGCGCCGATGAACTGGCGAGGGCGTTGAGCTGATCGGGGTTCGCGCGCTGGGGTAGTCGCGGCGGCGAGCGGCGAGGGCGAAGGAGGTCCACCGGTGGGCGCCTGTCGTCCGCCGCGGCCGCCGCCGCCGAGCCGGCCTGGCCCGCTCTGCCACCACCGGTAGACCCCGGCGGCGATGCTGGCAAGCATGGCGATGCGCTGGATCCGCCGGAGCCAGCGCAATCCAAACCCGATGAACCCCGTGCGCTGACGACGTTCGCGCCTTCTCCACATGACCGCCACCGTAGCCAGCGGTGAGTCACCCGGCGGGCCGCCACTCCTCGACAGTCACCGTGACCTGTACGTGGAGGGGGGAACCGTCGGGAACCTTTCGGCGACCGCCCCCGTCTGAGATCACCGATGAACGCGGTCACAACCGTCAACGGCCTGCCCGGAGGACTCCGCCGGCGAGGCTTCGTGGCCGCGCGCGCGGTCGCCATCGCCGCACTGGCTGCCATCGTGCTGGCGTCCTTCGCGCCGTGGCTGCGTTCCGGCGAGCGGACCCGGTCGTCGTATGACCTCGTCAAGGTCATCGACCGGATCGAGCTGCTTGGCGGCGGCTCGCTGCGGTGGCTGCCGGCGGTGTGGGTGTGCGTACCCCTGCTCGCCGCCGTCGCCCTGGCGTGCTTCGTCGCCGGAGCCCCCCGCTGGGCCGCGTCCGTCGGTGCCGTCGTCGGCGGCTTCGCCCTCGTCGTCGGGTGGGCGGTGCTCGAGGCACCGCTCCGTGCCGAGTGGGGCAGCCGGGTCGCCGTCGGTGGCGGCGCGCTCGTCTTGATCAGCGGCACCGCCGTGATCGCTACTGCAACTTCCCAGGAGAGGAACCCCCGATGACCATTCGTCCAAGTGTGTCCGCGACCGCCGAACGGGCCCCCGCCAGCGGTCGGCGCCGGCAACGTCGGCGCGGCCCGGCATCGATCACCGCTGCGGCACTGTTCGTCGTGGCAGGCGGCGCTTTCGCCGCCGGGCAGATCGAGGCACTCGGCACCGCTGACGGCGGGGCCAAGACACCTGACGGTGCTGTCGAGGCGATGTTCCAGTCACTCAGCGAGAACGACGTCCTCGGCGTTCTCGACCACCTCGCTCCAGGCGAACGCGAGGTCGTCAAGGACGCCACCGTCGACTACGTCGACGAGCTGTCCAGGCTCGGCGTGGTGAGTGAGGACCTCGATTTGTCGGCGGTGCCCGGTTTCGAGTTCTCCTACGGCGGAATGACTTACGCGTCCGAGCAGGCCAACGAGCGAGTATGGCTCGTCGAGGTCACCGGCGGCACGATGACCGTCGGCGTCAACACGGCGGAGTTGCCGGTGGGCGATTTGCTCTTCGACCGTCTCGATCTCGCGACGAACTCGGTGACTGAGACGGTGACTGTCGACATCGCCGAGGATCTCGGCGACGACGAACTGCGGGTCGCCGTCGTCGAGGAGGGCGGCAGCTACTTCGTCAGCTCGTTCTACACGGCCGCCGAGCTGGCGGCGGCGAGTGCCGGCTACACGATGCCGGCGACGTCGATCCCGGCGGTGGGAGCGGCAACCCCGGAGGATGCCCTGCGCGGGGTGATCGACGCCGGTATCCAACTCGACGTCGCCGGCTTGATCGAGCTGACGCCGCCGGACGAGATGGCCGCCCTGCACGACTACGGCCTGATCCTCGTCGAGCTCGCCGAACAGGCGCTGGGCGAAGCAGACGTCGAGAGCGCGCTGGATGGTTGGACGATCTCGGTCGACGCCCTGGACCTCGAGCAGGTCGAGGTGACCGGCGGGATCAAGCTGCAGCCGACTCACATCGCCGTGAGCGGCGCCGACACTGAGGGCCGGGGGTTCGACGTCTCGGCAACGAAGGTCGACGAAACGTGTGTCGACTACTCGGTCACCGCTGTGGAGGTCCGCGACGGTGGGGCGCCCGACGAGGTCGCGATGTCGGGCCGAGCGTGCGCCGCCGACATCAAGAACGCGTTCGAGGGTGAAGACGTGCCGGTCGAGGTGCAAGCGATTGCCGAGCGGTTGGTCGGCCAGCTCGGCCAGGTCGGCGTGGTGACCGTCGAGGTCGATGGCCGCTGGTACGTGAGTCCCTCGCGCACCCTCACGGATGTCCTCCTCGTGGGCATGCAAGGCCTCGAGGGCGACGACATCGAGACGCTGTGGGACTACGTCGGCTCGTCGTTGATGTATCTCGACGATGATCTCGCCGAGTACCCGAGCGAGGTCGTCATCGAGGACGTGTCGCCCCCGACGACCGACAGCTGATCGCGGAACCGACTGCCTACCGAGGGCAGTGGGGAGCCGATCACCGCGGTACACCGGTGGCGCCACTGACGAAAGATCGAGGCTCTGCTCGGCCCGGCCGCCCTGCTACGAGCTCGCCGAGCGAGCTGGCGAGCGACGGCGAAAGGAGAATCAGCGCTGCTGACGTTCGAGGGCGCTGAGCACCGCCTTGAGCCCGGCCGTCGTGATGTCCGGGTCGACGCCGATTCCCCAACGCGTTTCGTCGCCATCGCCAACGCTCTCGACGTAGGCCGCGGCAGTCGCCTCGGCACTGCGGCTGCCGGCGCCGACGGCCACGGCGTGTTCGGCGTAGTCGACGACGTCGAACGTCACGCCGAACTCCTCGCGCAAGCCGCGCACGAGTGCCGAGATCGGTCCGCTGCCGCTGCCGACGACGGTGTGCGGGTCGACACCATCGACGACGACTTGGGCGGTGATCGTCGTCTTGCCCTCCGCTCCGTCACCGCCACGGGTGTGCAGCTCGTGACCGACGAGCGTGTACCGCGGCGTCGCCGCGAGGTACTCGGACTGAAACGCCTCCCACATGACGACGGGGGTGATCTCCGTGCCGGAGTCCTCGGTGATGTGCTGGATCGTGCGCGAAAACTCCACCTGCATCCGCCGCGGCAAGTCGAAGCCGTGCTCGTTGTGCATCACGTAGGCGACGCCACCCTTGCCGGACTGGCTGTTGACGCGGATCACCGCCTCGTAGCTGCGCCCGACGTGCTTGGGGTCGATCGGCAGGTACGGCACTCCCCAGCGGTCGTAGTCAGCGGGCAGGGCGTCGAAGCCCTTCTTGATGGCGTCCTGGTGGCTCCCCGAGAACGCCGTGTAGACGAGGTCGCCCACGTATGGGTGGCGGGGATGGACCGGCAGGCGATTGCAGTACTCGGCGACTCGCCGCAGGGCGTCGATGTCGGTGATGTCGAGCTGCGGGTCGACGCCGTTGGCGAACAGGTTCATCGCCAGGTTGACGATGTCGACGTTGCCGGTCCGCTCACCGTTGCCGAACAGCGTGCCCTCGACACGATCGGCGCCGGCCATCACCCCGAACTCGGCAGCTGCGACGGCGCAGCCGCGGTCGTTGTGCGGGTGCAGTGACAGCACGACGTCGCCCCGTCTGCTGATCGTGCGTCCGAACCATTCGATCACGTCGCCGTACACGTTGGGGGAGTAGCACTCGACGGTGGCCGGCAGATTGAGGATGATCGGGCGGTCGTCTTCGGGCTCGATGACGTCCATCACCCGCTCGCAGATCTCGACGGCGAAATCGGGCTCGGTGAGCGTGAAGCTCTCCGGCGAGTACTCGTAGCGGATCGCCGAGTTGGGATGCTGCTGTTCGAGCTTGCGGCACAGCTTGGCGGCGTTGACCGCGATGTCGACGATGCCCGCTTGGTCGAGGCCGAACACGACGTCGCGCTGCAGTGGGTTGGTCGAGTTGTAGAAGTGGACGATCGCCCGGGGCGCTCCCTGGATGCTCTCGTAGGTGCGCTCGATGAGCTCCTGGCGGCATTGCGTCAGGACCTGGATCGTCACATCGTCGGGGATCAGATCCTCGGTGATCAGCTGACGGATGAAGTCGAAATCCGGTTGGCTGGCGGCCGGGAAGCCGACCTCGATCTCCTTGAAGCCCATCTTGACGACGGCTTCGAACATGTGCAGCTTGCGCACCGGATCCATCGGATCGATCAGCGCCTGGTTGCCGTCGCGCAGGTCGACCGAGCACCACAGCGGAGCTTCGTCGATGACCCGGTTGGGCCACGTGCGATCGGTGAGCACGATCGGCACGCACGGGGCGTACTTGCCGAACGGCATCGTTGTCGGGTCTGGGCGGTGCCCAGGACTTGCGTTTGCGGGTTGTGGTGGCATGTTGGTTGTGCTCCGAAAAACGAAGAAACCCCCCGGCCGGGTGGGCGGGGGGTGGGCGAGTCGCGATGAGTTGTGGCGCTCGCCCTACGTAAGGAGGAGGATGCGGCCGCGGAACGTCATCGACGACAACCCTACACGGTCGCCGATCTGGTGTTCAACGTGGATACGCTGGATGACCGTTGCGCTCACTCGCTCGCATGTAGACAGGTTCCCTTTTTGACTTCCCCACCCCTCGGGCGAGGCGCTGCTCGGCGCCGACGCCAGCCGCGCCGGCCATCCGTCCAGCGAACGGCTCCGCTGACGCGGATCACCGCCCTGCCCCCCGTCGAGGTGCCGACCGGATTCGCCGAGCTCGGTGTCCCCGAACGCGTCGACGCCGGCCTCGCCGCTGCTGGCTTCGCCCAGCCATTCAAGATCCAGGGCGCGGCGATCCCCGTCGCCCTCGCCGGCCACGACGTGTGCGGCCGCGCCCGAACCGGCTCGGGCAAGACGCTGGCGTTCGGCGTGCCGATGCTGTCGCGAATCGTCGAACGGGCGGCTCCCGGTCGCCCCCTCGGGCTCGTTCTCGTACCGACCCGGGAGCTGGCCGTGCAGGTGTCCGAGGTGCTCGAACCGGTCGCCAACCACGGCGGCCAACGGGTCCTCGCCGTCTACGGCGGGTCGAGCCGCCCGCAACAGGTCGACGCGCTGCGCGACGGCGTCGACATCGTCGTGGCCACGCCGCTGCGCCTCATCGATCTGCTCAAGGCCGGTGACGTCTCGATGGCCGACGTCGACATCGTCGTTCTCGACGAGGCCGACCGGATGGCCGACGACGGCTTCACGCCCCAGGTCGAGTGGATTCTGCGGCACTGCACAGGCCGCACCCAGACGATGCTGTTCTCGGCGACGCTCGACGGCGATGTCGGTCACATCATCCGCCGCTACCTCACCGACCCGGTGGAGGTGGCGATCGACTTGGCGACGGACACCGTCGGCACGATGCACCACCTCTTCCTCGCCGTCCACCACATGGACAAGGATCGTGTTGTCGGGGCGATCGGCCAGGCGATCCCCAAGGTCCTCGTGTTCTGTCAGACGAAGCGGTCGTGTGACCGCGTCGCCCATTCGCTCGCCGACCTGGGCATCGCCGCCGAGGCGATCCACGGCGATCTCCCGCAGCCGGTGCGCGAACGGGTGCTCCACAAGTTCGCCGACGGTTCGTTGCCGATGCTCGTCGCCACCGACGTCGCGGCGCGGGGCATCGACATCGACGACATCGGGGTGGTGATCCACTACGAGCCGGCCCCGGACTCCAAGGACTACCTCCACCGCTCAGGGCGCACGGCCCGCGCCGGGCGCGACGGTTGGGCGATCACGCTCGTCGAGTACAACCAGCACACGCAGATGCGCCTGCTCCAGCGTCGCCTCCAGTTGCCGCTGACCCCGGCGATCGAGGTGTTCAGCAACGACGAGCGGCTGCGCGACCTCGACGCCTTCCGGGGCGAAGGAGTGGTCGACAGCGAGGTCGCCGTCGCCGTCGACTGAACGGCCGCCCCCAGTTCCTCGATCTGGGGAAACTCCGTGTCAGACGCTGACACGAATCTTCCCCACAAGGGCGAATGACACCGATCTTCCCCAGATGTGGGGGGCTACGTGAGCCAGGCGGCGCGCGAGGTCTCGTAGGTGGTGATCGACGCTTCGCTGGCCAGGGTGATGCCGATGTCGTCGAGGCCGTCGAGGAAGCGGTTCTGGGTGGACGCGCCGAGGTCGAACCCGACGTCGAGTCCGATTCCGGGTACCTCGACGACGAGCCGCTCGACGTCGACGACGACGGTCGTGGCGGGGTCGGCCTCGATCGCGTCCCACAACTGCTCGACGACCTCGAGCGGCAGGACCACTGGAACGAGCCCGTTCTTCGTGCAGTTGTTGTGGAAGATGTCCGAGTAGCTGGGGGCGATCACGGCGTCGAACCCGTATTGCTGGAGCGCCCACACGGCGTGTTCGCGTGACGATCCGACGCCGAACGCCGGTCCGGCGACGAGGATGCTCGCCCCGCTGAAGCGCTCGTCGTTGAGCACGAAGTCGCGGTCGTCGCGCCACGTCGCGAACAGACCCTTCTCGTAGCCAGTGCGTTCGATGCGCTTGAGCCACTCGGCGGGGATGATCTGGTCGGTGTCGACGTCGGCGCGGCGCAGCGGAAGTGCCGTCCCGGTGATCACCCGTACCGGCTTCATGACAGATCCGCCGGGGTGGCGAAGTGGCCGGCGACGGCGGTGGCCGCGGCCACGGCAGGAGAGACGAGGTGGGTGCGCCCGCCGCGTCCCTGGCGACCCTCGAAGTTGCGGTTGCTCGTGCTCGCCGAGCGCTCGCCGGGGCTCAGCTTGTCGGGGTTCATCGCCAGGCACATCGAACAGCCCGGCTGACGCCAGTCGGCGCCGGCGGCGGTGAAGATGCGGTCCAGCCCCTCGGACTCGGCCTGCGTCTTGACGGCGTGGCTGCCGGGCACGACGAGAACCCGCTTGGCCGTGACATGGCGGCCGTCGAGGACGGCGGCGGCGGCCCGCAGATCTTCGATCCGGCTGTTCGTGCACGACCCGATGAACACCGTGTCGACGGCGATGTCGCGGATCGCCTGGCCGGCGCTGATGCCCATGTAGTCGAGTGCCCTGGCGACGCCGTCCCGTGCCGTGGCGTCGGCGTAGTCGTCGGGGGATGGCACGGCGCTGTCGATCGTCGTGACCTGGCCGGGATTCGTCCCCCACGTGACGTACGGCCGCAAGGTCGTGGCGTCGAGGGTGACCTCGTGGTCCCACGCCGCACCCTCGTCGGTGGTCAGGCTGCGCCAGTCGTCGAGGGCCAACTCCCACGCCGCTCCCGTTGGCGCGTGGGGTCGTCCCTCGAGGTAGGCGAACGTCGTGTCGTCGGGTGCGACAAGACCGGCTTTGGCACCGGCCTCGATGGACATGTTGCAGACCGTCATCCGCCCCTCCATCGACATCGACTGGAACGCTGCGCCGCGGTACTCGATGACGTGACCGAGTCCACCGCCGGTGCCGATCGCCCCGATGATCGCCAGTACGACGTCTTTCGGAGCGACATCGGCCGGCACCGAACCGTCGACGTTGACTGCCATCCACTTCGGTCGGACCTGGGGCAGCGTCTGCGTGGCGAGGACGTGCTCGACCTCACTCGTGCCGATGCCGAACGCGAGTGCCCCGAACGCCCCGTGGGTCGACGTGTGGCTGTCGCCGCAGACGATGGTCATGCCCGGCAGGGTGCGGCCCTGCTCCGGCCCGATGATGTGGACGATTCCCTGGCCGGCGTCGCCCATCGGGTAGTGGGTGATGCCGAACTCGGCGGTGTTCTGGCGCAGGGCGGCGACCTGCTTGGCCGAGACCTCGTCGGCGATCGGGCGGTCGATGTCCGTGGTCGGGACGTTGTGGTCCTCGGTGGCGACGGTCAGCTCGGGCCGGCGGACGCGCCGACCGGACAGGCGCAAGCCTTCGAATGCCTGCGGGCTGGTCACCTCGTGGACGAGATGCAGGTCGATGTACAACAGATCTGGCTCGCCCACCGTCGATGCGGCGCGCACCACGTGACGGTCCCAGATCTTGGCGGCGAGGGTGGCGGCGGTCATGGCGGGGGCTTGCTCGACTCTCAGATGGTGAGATACGCTTCTTAGCGAATGGAAAGCGTATCGAACGTCGGGGTTCTTGACAAGGCGATCGGTGTTCTGCACGCGATCGAGCGCGAGGGTCCCCAATCACTCGTCGACCTGCAGGCGGCGACCCGTCTGCCACGGGCGACGCTGCACCGCCTGGCCGTCGCCCTCGAGCGCCACGGCCTGTTGCGCCGCGACCAGGCCGGACGGTTCTGCCTCGGCCTCGGGCTCGTCGCCCTCGGCCACGTCGCCAGCGAGACCTTCCCGATCGCCGCCCTCGCCCGGCCGCGGCTCGCCGAGCTCTGCCAGCAGACCGGCGAGAGCGTGCAACTGTACGTGCGCGACGGCGAGCGCCGGCGCTGCGCCGTGTCGTTCCCGTCACCCCACGGTCTGCGCTGGATGGTCGGTGAGGGAGCGGTGCTGCCCCTCCACCTCGGCTCGGCCGGCCGAGTCCTCACCGGTCAGCTCGGTCGCCAAGGTTGGGTCGAGACCGTCGAGGAGCGCGAGGCCGGCGTCGCTTCGGTGAGTGCTCCGGTCACCGCGGCGGCGGCCGGTGTGCTCGCCGCGGTCAGCGTCGGGGGACCGATCGAACGGCTCACCCGCCAGCCGGGCAAGCGTTTCGGCGCCGACGTCGTCGCCGCCGCCGAGGACATCGCCGCCGCCCTGTGACGTAGACCCGTGGCCGCGACCGTCGGCGATTTCGAGGATCGCCGTACGATGAAACCGTGACCGCAACGGTGCCGATCGCCGTGGATGTTCTGCCGAGCGACTGGCGAGAGCAAGTGCGTGAGTTGGCGGCCCGCCGCGACGCCGTGATCCTCGCCCACAACTATCAGCTGCCGGAGATCCAGGACATCGCCGATCACGTCGGCGACTCTCTCGGACTGTCCCGGGTCGCCGCCGCCGCTGAGGCGTCGACGATCGTCTTCTGTGGCGTCCACTTCATGGCCGAGACGGCGAAGATCCTCGGCTACGACAAGACCGTGCTGATCCCCGACGAGCGGGCCGGGTGCAGCCTCGCCGACACGATCACCGCCGACCAGCTGCGGGCCTGGAAAGCCGAGCATCCCGGTGCCGTCGTCGTCAGCTACGTCAACACGACCGCCGCCGTCAAGGCGGAGACCGACATCTGCTGTACGTCGTCGAATGCCGTCGACGTCGTGCAGTCGATCCCCGCCGACACCGAGGTGCTGTTCTGCCCCGACCAGTTCCTCGGCGCCCACGTGCAGCGGCTGACCGGCCGGGAGAACATGCACATCTGGCTCGGCGAATGCCACGTGCACGCCGGGATCAACGGCGCCGAGCTGAAGGCGCGGGTCGCCGAAGATCCCGACGCCGAGTTGTTCATCCATCCGGAGTGCGGGTGTGCGACGAGCGCCCTGTACTTGGTCGGCGCGGGCGTCGTGCCCGAGACGCGCACGCGGATCCTGTCGACGAGCGGCATGGTCGAAGCAGCTCGTGACACGACGGCGGCGAAGGTCCTCGTCGCCACGGAGACCGGCATGCTCCACCAGTTGACCCAGGCCAACCCGCGGGTTTCGTTCGAGCCCGTCAACCGCGCCGCCGTGTGCAAGTACATGAAGATGATCACCCCGGCCAAGCTGCTGCGGTCGCTGCGCGACGGCGTCGACGAGGTCGACGTACCGGCCGAGGTTGCCGAGCGAGCGAGGGCGTCGGTCGAGCGGATGATCGCCATCGGCACCCCGTCGCGGACCGCCGAGTAACTGGGGGAGCATTGGCGGTGATGGGCACTCTGCCTGGTCAGCTTGCCGCCCCCGCGCCGTCCTGGGAGCGTGACGTCGATGTGGTGGTGGTCGGTTCCGGCGCCGCCGGTCTGGCGGCTGCCCTCGCCGTCCGGCCGGTGCGCAGCGCCCTGATCGTCACCAAGGGCGAGCTGGCGGCCGGCTCCACGGCGTGGGCCCAAGGCGGCCTCGCCGCCGTGCTCGACCCCACCGACTCGCTGGAGAACCACGTCCGCGACACGCTCGCCGCCGGCGCCGGGCTGTGCGACGAGGCCGTCGTCCGCGAGCTCGTTGCCGAGGCGCCGACGGCGATCCGCTACCTGAGGCGCCTGGGAGCCGCCTTCGATCCGGCGGGGCACGACGGAGACAGCCCGGCGCTGGGCCGCGAGGGCGGCCACAGTCACCGGCGGATCGTCCACTCGGGCGGCGACCGCAGCGGCGCCGAGGTCCAGCGGACGCTCGATCAATCGGCAGTGTCGGCCGGTGTCGAGGTGCTCGAGCGGGCCTTCGCCCTCGACGTCATCATCGGCACGTCGCCCGACGGTCAGCGCCAGGCAGCAGGTGTCAAGGTGGCGATGCTCGACGCCACCGGTTCGGTGGCATCGGTCGGCGTCGTTCGAGCCCGCGCCGTGGTCCTCGCCACCGGCGGCTACGGGCAGGTGTTCGCATCGACATCGAACCCGCCCGCGGTGACCGGCGACGGGGTGGCCATCGCCATGCGCGCCGGACTCGAGGTCAGCGACGTCGAATTCGTGCAGTTCCATCCGACCGTGATGTGGAGCGGTCCTGACGCCGCCGGACAACAGGCGCTCGTCAGCGAGGCGGTACGAGGCGAGGGAGCGATCCTCTACGACGGCGCCGGCCGCCGAGTGATGGTCGGCGTCCACCCCCAGGAGGACCTCGCACCGCGCGACGTCGTCGCCGCGGCGATCAGCGCCCGGATGGCGGAGGCACCCGGGGGTGTCGGCGACCACGTCTACCTCGACGCCACGGCGCTTGGCGAGCGGTTCTACGAACGGTTTCCGTCGATCACCGCGGCGTGTCGGTCGATCGGTGTCGATCCGGCTCGCCAACGAATCCCCGTCGCCCCGGCAGCTCACTACGTGTGCGGTGGCGTGCCGGCGCAACTCGACGGGACGACGGCGCTCCCTGGGCTCTACGCCGTCGGCGAGGTGTCCTGCACGGGCGTCCACGGCGCCAACCGGCTGGCGTCGAACAGCCTCACGGAGAGCGTCGTCGCCGGCACCAGACTCGGCCGCGACCTGGCGTGGGAGCTGCCCGTCGAGGCGATGACCCGAGACCTCGCGGCGGTGGATGCCGGACTGATCGACCCCGCTCTCAAGACGACGATCCGCACCGCGATGTCGCGTCACGCCGGTGTGCTGCGCGACGCCGAGGGGCTCGACGCGGCCTCCTCGGCGGTCGAGGCGATCGTCGCCGGGACCGCGCCGGGGTTTGTCGCGCCGTCGCAGGCGGCTTATGAGGCGACCAACGTGGCGACCGTAGCCAGCGCCGTGCTCGCCGCGGCGACGGCGCGCGTCGAGAGCCGCGGATGTCACCGGCGCCGTGACCACCCTGCGCCGATGCCCGAGTGGGTGGTCCACCTGCGCGTCGGGTTGTCGTCCGCCGACGCTGAGCCGGTGACGGTCGTCGGCGGCCCACGTTCGACAGCTGTGGCGGGCTAGGCATCGGCATGTTCGTGGTCCATCCGCTCGCCGCAGTGACCCGTGAACAGTTGATCGCCGGCGGCCTCGACCCGGACGCCGTCGCGGCGATCGTGCGCATGGCGATCGCCGAGGACCTGATGGGCGGCGTCGACGTCACGTCCGTCGCCACCGTTCCGGCCGCCCAGCGCAGCGTCGCGACGTTCGGTGCCCGCGGCGATGGCGTCGTCGCCGGACTACCGGTCGCCGCCGCGGTGATCGACGCGGTGTGCGGGCCGGCAGCGTCCGACTTCGACCACCTCGTCGACGACGGCGAGCGCGTGGTGCCGGGCACCGACATCGCCAGGGTGACGGCCCCGACGCGTCAGCTGCTGACCGCCGAGCGGTCGGCCCTCAACCTGCTGTGCCACCTCTCGGGCGTGGCCACACTGACCCGACGATGGGCGGATGCCCTCTCCGGCACCCCGGCCGTCGTGCGCGACACCCGCAAGACGATGCCGGGCCTGCGGGCGTTGGAGAAGTACGCCGTGCGTATCGGTGGGGGAGCGAACCACCGCATGGGGCTGGCCGATGCCGCCCTCGTCAAGGACAACCATGTGATGGCGGCCGGCGGTGTCGCCGAGGCGTTCGCCGCCGTTCGCTCGCTGTCAGCGTCAGTCCCCGTGGAGATCGAAGTGGACTCGCTCGATGGCCTGGCGGAGGCCCTGGAGGCGGGGGCCGACATCGTGATGCTCGACAACTTCGACATCGCCGAGATGCCTGCAGCAGTCGCCCTGCGCAACGAACTGGCGCCGGGTGTCGTGCTCGAGGCGAGCGGTGGACTCACCCTCGAGGTGGCCCGGCGTGTCGGCGAAACGGGTGTCGACTACATCGCCGTGGGCGAACTGACCCACTCGGCGCCCGTCCTCGACATCGGCCTCGACCTCGAGGACGTCCTCGCCTGAGGCGACTTCGGGTGTGAGCTAGCGGGCGGTCCAGCCGCCGTCGATCAGCAGCGTGGTGCCGGTGATCAGGTCGGCGGCCGGCGACGCCAGGAACACCACAGCGCCGGCGACGTCGACGGGATCGCCCACCCGATGGAGGGCGGCGATGCGCTCGATCACATCGGCGTGGAACTGCGGATCGGCGAGATCGGGCTCGGTGCCCGGCGTGCGGATGAACGTCGGTGCGACGGCGTTGACGGTGATGCCGTGAGTGCCCCACTCGACGGCGAGGCATTTGGTCAGGTGGGAGATGGCCGCCTTCGTCGTGCAGTACACCGATTCGGTCGGCAGGGCGACGAAGCCAGCCTGCGAGCTGAGATTGATGATGCGGCCGAAACCCTGGCCGATCATCACCCGTCCGGCCGCTTGACTGGCGAAGAACGTGCCCTTGACGTTGACGTCGAAGGTCAGGTCGTAATCCGCTTCGGTGACGTCTTCGGCGTTGTTGGCCGGGCCGAGGCCGGCGTTGTTGACGAGGATGTCGAGGTGGCCGAACTCGGCGACAACGCGTTCGACGGCCGCGGAGATCTGCCCGAGGTCGCGGACGTCCATCCCGACGCGCAGGCTGCGCCGCCCCATCGCCACGATGTCCTGCTCGAGGTCACCGGCATCGGCCGGATCGCGAAGTCCGAGAGCGACATCAGCACCGGCTCCGGCGAGGGCCACGGCGAGGCTCCGGCCGATTCCCCGCGCCGCTCCGGTGACCAACGCCGTGCGCCCATCGAGGTCGAACCGCGGGAGTGGTCCTCGTTCGTCGTCTGCCATCGCCGACCGCCTGCTACTCGGACTCGGTGGTCGTCGGCGCCGGTTCGCTCGTGGCGCTCGGCTCCGTCGTCGGCGACGGTTCCGTTGACTCGCTCGGCGCGGTGGAGTCGACGGGCTCCGTCGAGTCCGTCGGCTCGCTGGTTCCGGTCGGTTCGGTCGACTCCGGCGGTGGCGTCGGGTCGATGACGGTGTACAGGTCGACGACGAAGATCAGGTCGTGGTTGGCGCCGATGCCGAGGTCGAGGTTGCCCGCCTCGCCGAGGGCCAGCGCGGCGGGCACGCTGATGATCCGCTGACCGCCGGCTTTCATGCCCAGGAGGCCCTGGTACAGGCCCTCCATCAGCTGGCCGCTCTGCATCGGCAACTGGACCCTGTCGTCCGCCCCCCAGCTGCTGTCGATCACCACGCCGGTAGCGGCGCAGACCGTGTACACGTCGGCGTATCCGGTGGTCCCGACGGCCAGCTCCGCACCGTCGCCCTCGGTGACGTCGTCGACCACGACCTCCTCGAGTGGTTCCTCGCTCAGCGGGAGCTCGAGGTCGGTTGGCTCGCCCGATGCCTCGCTCGCCGGGATGATGCCGACGATGTCGACGAGGAAACTGAGGGCTGCGTCCTCGGGGATCGACTCGGATGGCACGCCGATTTCTCCGTAGGCGTCGTCGGCCGGGACGTCGATCTGAATCTGGGAACCCTCCGTGGCACCGACCAGACCCTCGTCCCAGCCGGCGATCACGTCACCCGCACCGATCGTCACGGGGTACGGCTCACCGCCGAAGTTGGTGGCGAACCGTGTGCCGTCCTCGCTGAGCACGCCCGTGTAGTTGACGAACACCGTGTCGCCCTCGGCGGCCGGCTCGCCCGTGCCCGGTTGCAGCTCGGTCACCGTCAGCTCGCTCGGAATCTCTTCGGGCAGCTCGACGAGCGGCGGGCCGGTCACGTCGTCGACCTGCAAGAGCAGCGTGATCGGGGCGTTGGGGGGCACCGTCCCGTCGGCGGTACCTGTTTCGCCGAAGGCGTCCGCGGCCGGCAGGTCGAGCTGCACGACGTCGCCCGGGCGAACACCGACGATGCCGTCGTCGAGGCCCGTCATCACACTCGGCTGACCCACGGTCAGCGGGATCGGTTGACCCGTCCCGAATGTGCTGGCGAAGACGAACCCGTCATCGATCAGCGCGCCGAGAATGTCGACGGTGACCGTGTCGAAGCGTTGGGCAACCCGTCCCTCGGCTTCGCCCTCTTCGAGCACGGTGCGGACAGCTTCCTCCGGGGCCTCGTCGGGGAGCTCGAACTCCGGTGGGGAGTCGATCTCGACGATCTCGACGGCGTAGGACAGCGCGGCGGCCGGGGGGATCCCGATCTCGGCGTTGCCGGTCTCGCCGTAGGCCTGGTCGGCGGGGACGTCGATCTGCAGCTGATCGCCGACGCGGGCGCCGATCAGACCTTCGCCGAGGCCGGCGACCGGACCGCCTCCGACGATGACTGGTGTCGGGGTGCCGCTGGCGAAGCTGTTCTCGAACTGTGTTCCGTCGGCGCTGAGGGCGCCGAGCGAGTAGACGTTGACGGTGTCGTACTGGGACACCTCGGGTCCCTCACCCGGACCTTCGGACAACACGGTGACCTCGAGCTCGGTCGGCGCTTCCTCGGGCAAGGCCAGCTCGGGCAGGTCGACGACGTCGACGACGTCCATCACGAAGGTGAGCGCGGTGTCCGGCGGGATGCCACCGTCGGGACTGCCGGTCTCGCCGTAGGCGAGGTCGCTCGGGATATCGAGCTGCAGCCGATCGCCCGGCCGCGCTCCGTGCAGGCCTTCGTCCCAGCCGGCGATCCGATCGCCGGCACCGAGCGTCGAGGCGAGCGGCGTGCCGGAGCCGTAGTTGGAGTCGAACTCCGTTCCGTCCTCGGAGAGGACACCCACGTAGTACACCGACACGATGTCGCCGTCACCGGCCTCCGGGCCGTCACTGGGACCCTCCTCGAGCACGGTGCGGACGAGCTCGGTCGGAATCTCGTCCGGCAGCTCGACCTCGGGAGCCTCGGCAAATTGATCGACGGTCGACTCGGTGACCTCGCTGGACTCGGTCGGTGCGCTGGAGTCGGTGGGTTCGCTGGAGTCGGTCGTGCGCTGGAGTCGTTCGCTGGACTCGGTCGGTTCGCTGGAGTCGGTCGGTTCGCTGGAGTCGGTCGGTGCGCTGGAGTCGGTGGGTTCGCTGGAGTCGGTCGGTTCGCTGGAGTCGGTCGGTTCGCTGGAGTCGGTCGGTTCGCTGGAGTCGGTCGGCTTCGCTGGAGTCGGTCGGTTCGCTGGAGTCGGTCGGTGCACTGGATGCCGGCGGAACCGTCGAGTCGGTCGGCTCCGTCGTCGCCGCTGGGATGGTCGAGTCGGGGACCGTCGCGGCGACCTCGAAGCCACCGTCGTCCTCCGCGGCGCACAGGTCCACCGGCTCGGTCACCGGAACGAGGCTGATCTCGGGAATCGTGTCGCTGTCGTCACCGCTGCACGCCGCGAAGGCGAGGACGGCGACGAGGGAGAGAGGCAGGGCGCGGCGCAGAGACATTGGCGCAGCAAGCTATCCGCGGATCGACCTATCGAGCCGTCAACGAGACCGCGACCACGCACGTTCGGCGGTCCCCATCGGCGTCGACGGGGCACCATCGGCGAACGGCCACAGTTCCTCGGCCATCCTGCGGTAGTTGCCACTCGCCCCGAGATCGCCGAGCAGGGCATACAGACCGAGGTTGATGCGCTGGATGAACACGAACGCTCGCGGCACGGTGGCGTACTGGGCGATCGGGCTCGAGCGGTCGAACGTGTGCCGCACGATCTGGCTCGCGTACTCCTTGGTCCAGGTCATCGGGGCATCCTGTGCCACCGGTGCATAGAAGTCGCTGAAGTAGTCGCCGACCTCGGCGGTGTCGACCGGAGCTCCGGGCAACAGCAATCCCGCACGTTCGACGAGGGCCCGGAACGTCGCTGCGTCGCGGTCGACGGCCGCCGCCTTCACCAGTCCGGCGAACACGGCGATCTCGTCGGGGCTGAAGTAGCGGACGAGGCCGAAGTCGAGGAAGGTGATCCGCCCGTCGCCGTGGAACAGGTAGTTGCCGGGGTGCGGATCGCCGTTGAACGCCTGCATCCGGTAGAGGCTCCGGAACACGAAGCGGAACAGTCCCTCGCCGATCAAGTCGCGCTCACCCTGTTCCCACGTCAACGCGTCACGCCAGGTGGCCCCGACGGCGAGGTCGGTCGTCAGCACCCGTGCCGTGCACAGGTGGTGGACGACCTCGGGAACGGAGAAGTACGGATGGCCGCGGTAGTAGTCGACGAAGCGCTGCTGGTTGTCCCGCTCCCGGTGGTAGTCGAGCTCCTCCCCGAGCCGTTGCTTGATCTCGGCGACGAGCTCGGTGGGGTCGAGGGAGCGGAACGTCTGGCGGAGGAACATGCCGATGAGGTCGGTGTTCTGCAAGTCGGCGGCGATCGCCTCGGCGACTCCGGGATACTGGACCTTGACGGCGACTGCCCGCTCGGCTCCCGTGTCGGGGTCGCCGATCACTGCCCGATGAACCTGGCCGATCGACGCGGCGGCGATCGGATCGGGGTCCCAGTCGAGGAAGATCTTCTCGGGAGGCCCACCGAGCTCTTCGGCGATCACCTGGGCGGCCAGCTCGCTGCTCATCGGCGGGGCGTTGGCCTGCAGTTCGGCGAGGGCGTTGCGCACCGGCTCGGGCAGCCCGTCGTCCAGGTAGCTGGCCATCTGCCCGACCTTCATCAGCGCCCCCTTCATCTGGCCGAGGCGCTCGGCGACGTGTTCGGCGGTACGCAACTGTCGTTGGGCGTCGATTTCCACACGTCGCGGCGCCGAAGCGAACAGCTTGCGGGCCGATGCCGCGGCATAGGTCGACCCGACGTCGAGGCCGATGCGGGCGAGCTGGACGTTGCGGCCGGTGCGCGACGTCTGCGCGATCGGACGTGCGGCCCTGTGGCTACGGAGACACCGAGCGCCGCACGTGACGGCGATCACCGCGCTGGCGGCGAGGGCGACGACGTGCAGCCGTCTCATGCGGCGCGGGTCACGACCGAGTCGATCGCCGCGACGAGCGTGGCGGGGAACTGCGGCACCGACGCCACGGCGTCATGGTCCCCCGCGACGGGGAACACGACCACGTCGTCGAGCAACTCGCTGAGCCGGCGTTGGCGGGCGACTGGGACCATCGAGTCGGCGAGCGTCATCACCACCGACACCGGGACGTCGATCTCGGTGAGCCACGGATCGGATCGGAACCTGCCGAGCGCGGCGCCCGCTTCGAGGACCGCCCGCCAGTCCGAGCGGGCCGTCTGCTCGCGTGCCCAGGTCGCCCAGTCAGCATGTCGATCGCGCCGGTAACGAGCGGCGATCGTGCGGCGGACGGCGGGTGGCGTCAGGCGAGCCATCGCGGCCAGCCCCCCGAGGCCGAGGAAGTTGATCTGCTCGACCCGCGTGTCGTTGAAATGGGTTGCGGTGGCGCACAGCACGAGGCCGCCGACCCGGCGTCGGTGGCGCTTCCAAACGAGCTGGGCGACGGCCCCGCCCATCGAGTACCCGACCGGGACGAACCTGTCGACACCGACGATGTCGGCCATCGCCGCGACATCGTCGGCACAGTCGCTCAGCCGGAACGGTCGGCGCGTCCTGAGCCCGTCCCCGTGACCGCGATGGTCGAACGCCAGCACGCGAAACTGCTCGCCGAGGGCTTGGTAGCAGCGGAAGAAGTTGATGTCGGCCGTGACGCCGAGCCCGTGGAGCAGGACGATCGTCGGGGCGCCCTGCGGTCCGGAAAGCTCGCGGAGGACCACCCTCCCCGTTGGCAGGTCCACTGACCGGGTGACCGGCAGGAAAGGAATGGTCACGAATTGATCGTGATGAACGTCGCTAGGCCGTCTCGGCCTTGAGCACCTTCACGTGCAGCTGACCATTGGGCGCCTCATAGGTGACCGACTCGCCGTTGCGTGCGCCGATCAACGCCTGGCCGAGCGGCGACTCCGGGCTCACCAACTCGAGGTCGTCGTCGCGCTCCTCCTCGATGTGCCCGACGAGGTAGCGCTCGGCGGCCGACTCGTCGTCACCCTCGTAGACCACCGTCACGATGCTGCCAGGCCCGACGACGCCGTCGACGGGCGGGGCGACGATCTCGGCGTTGGCGATCAGGTTCTCGAGCTGGCGGATGCGCCCTTCCATGTGCCCTTGCTCGTCCTTGGCGGCGTGGTAGTCGCCGTTCTCGGAGAGGTCACCGAGCTCGCGCGCCCGTTCGATCTTTTCGGCGACCTCGATGCGACCACGTGTCGTGAGATCCTCGAGTTCGGCCTGCAGCCGATCGAAGGCATGTTGGGACAACAGGTGCGTAGTCATGATCGGCAGGAGCCTATCGGCGGCCTTCCGACCGGTTCGGAAGCATTCAGCCGACGATCTCGAAGCGGACCTCGTGACGACCATCGGGGGCGAGCAAGTGCAACAGCCGGTGCGCTTCAGCCTCGACGTCGTGGCGGGCACGGACATCGAGCGGGTCGACGGTGTAGACGGTGAGCATGGCGCGACCATCGAGGCGCCAGCCGCCCACGAGCATGCCGTCGACGAGCAGGTTGCCGAGGAACCCGAGCCGGTCGTAGGGCATTCGGGCGCGGAACTCGTCGCCGACGATGCGCCGGCGGTCGGCATGGGCGAGCAGCACGTTGTCGTACTCGGGCAGGAAGCGTGGCGGTGCCGGGGTATCCGGGTCGGGGACGACGCTGTCGGGGACGTCGAACAGCTCTCGTCCGGCGTCGTCGTGGAACGTACGCAGTTGCGGCCGCAGTCGTTCGAACACCTCGCGCAGGCCGGTGTACCGCGACCACGTCGCCGCGTCACGAATCGTTGCCGGACCGAACGCGGCGACGTAGCGCAACATCACGGCGTCGACTGATGACGACTCGTCGAGTGGGCGGCCGAGCCAGGCTTCGGCGGTCGTGCCGATCACCGCTCCGGATTTGTTCCACAGGCCGCGCGGCGGCACTTGGACGAACGCCAACAGATTGCGGCAGGCGAACGCCATGGCCCCGGCGTCGAGATCGGGAAACTGTGCGGCGAGTGCCTCGCGCAGCTGTCTGGCGTTGCGCGGCTGGTCGAGGATCTGGCGCGCGCCGTCCATCACGTCGTCGAGGTCGACTCCCTCGAAGCTGTGCTTGTAGCTCTGATGAGCATGCAACTGCTGGACCAGAATCGGCTGGGCGAGCGGGCGGAGCACGAGGCAGTCGTCGGCGGTGACGACATGCACGGTGCCCCGCTGCACGACGAGGCGCACCACCTGACGGCCGAGGAGGAGTTCCTCGAGTTCGGTGGGATCGAAGTCCACGAGCCGTGACCACAAGGCGACGTACGGGTCGCGGGGGTTCTGGGCTTGCAGTCCGACGAGTTGGCGGACGACGTCGAGGGCCGGACGGCGGACACGGCCGAGGAGGTGCTGGCGGTGCAGTGTCGCCCGGTTGAGTTGGCGTGGCGTCAGCAGATCGGCGGTCATCGGCGCCGCGACGATAGGTTCGGGCGCGATGGGAACGAGCACGAGTAACGGTCCGCCCCGAATCGCCGTGATCGGCGGCGACGGGATCGGTCCGGAAGTCATCGCCGAGGCCTTGGGCGTCCTCGACGCGGCAGGCGTCAAGCTCGACGCCGTCGAGTTCGACCTCGGCGGCCAGCGCTACCTGCGCGACGGCGAGATCCTGTCCGACGAGACGCTCGAGGAGCTGCGCGGCTTCGATGCCATCCTGCTCGGCGCCGTCGGCACGCCCGAGGTGCCGCCCGGAGTTGTCGAGCGCGGTCTCCTGCTCAAGTTGCGCTTCACCCTCGACCTGTACATCAACCAGCGTCCGTTCGTCGGCCCGAACCACGAGTTCATCGTCATTCGCGAGAACACCGAGGGCCCGTACGCCGGCGAGGGCGGGGTACTCCGCAAGGGCACGCCGCACGAGGTCGCCACGCAGGGGAGCGTGAACACGCGAATGGGCGTCGAGCGCTGCATCCGTTACGCCTTCGAGTTGGCCAGGTCACGGCCGCGGCACCACCTCACCCTCGTGCACAAGACCAACGTGCTGCTGTTCTCCGGGGATCTGTGGCAGCGCACGTTCGACGACGTCGCGGTCGACTTTCCCGACATCGCGACGGCGTACCACCACGTCGATGCGGCGACGATCTACTTCGTCCAGGATCCGCAGCGCTACGACGTCATCGTCACCGACAACCTGTTCGGCGACATCCTCACCGACCTCGGCGGCGCCGTGTCGGGCGGGGTCGGGTTGGCCAGCTCGGCGAACCTCAACCCGGCACGCACCGGGCCGAGCTTGTTCGAGCCGGTCCACGGGTCGGCGCCCGACATCGCCGGCACCGGCCAGGCCAACCCGATCGCGGCGATCCTGTCGGCGGCCCTGATGCTCGATTTCCTCGGCGAGTCCGAGGCCGCCGAGCGGATCAGGGCAGCGTGCGCCGAACCTGTTAGCGGAACCACCCGTGAGGTGGGTTCCGCCATCGCCGCCCGGGTGCGAGACTGAAGCCATGCCAGTTGCTGCGTTCCCCGGCCACGCAGGCCGCTTCGCCGTTCCCCGGCCACGGAGGCCGCGTCTTGCCGCTCCCTCCGCTAGCGCTCCGGTCGCTCGCATCGAGCCACCGCGCTGGCGCTCGCTCGCTCGCAGTTGGAGGACCTGATCATGCCGATTACGCCGACGCCGAAGATCTGGATGAATGGGGAGCTCGTCGACTGGGACAAGGCCCAGGTCCACGTGCTCACCCACACGTTGCACTACGGCACCGGCGTGTTCGAGGGCATCCGCGCCTACGAGACGTCGCAGGGCCCGGCCGTGTTCCGGCTCACCGACCACATCGTCCGCCTCGTCAACTCGGCGAAGATCCTCGGCTTCGACCTGCCGTACACCGTCGACGAGCTGATCGCCGCGTGCAAGCAGACCGTGCTGTCGACCGGGCTGCCATCGTGCTACGTGCGTCCGATCGCCTACCTCGGCTACGGCGAGATGGGCCTGAACACACTGCCCTGCACCGTCGACGTGGCCATTGCCTGCTGGCCATGGGGCGCCTATCTCGGCGACGACGCCGTCACCAAGGGCGTGCGCATGAAGATCTCGTCGTGGACCCGCCACGAGCACAACACGATGCCTCCGGCGTCGAAGACGGTGGGCAACTACGTCAACTCGTCGCTGGCCAAGGTCGAGGCGCTCAACGCCGGCTACGACGAGGCGATCATGCTGGCGCCCAACGGACTCGTCGCCGAGTGCAGCGGCGAGAACGTGTTCGTCGCCCGCAACGGCATCCTGCTCACGCCGCCGCTGTCGGCCGGCGCCCTCGAGGGGATCACCCAGAACTCGGTGATGACGATCGCCCGTGATCTCGGGTACGAGGCGCGGGTCGACAACATCGCCCGCAGCGACCTGTACATCGCCGAGGAGATGTTCGTGTGCGGGACGGCCGCCGAGGTGTCCTCGGTCAACTCGGTCGACGATCGGGCGATCCCTTGCCCTGGACCGATGACCAGAGCGATCGCCGAGACCTACGCCCGCGCCGTGCGCGGCGAGGAGCCCGCCTACAAGGACTGGTGCGAGCTCGCCGAGTAACCGTTCTGGGCGGCCTGCGGTCCACGTTCCGATCTGGGCGGGCTCCGGTCCGGTTTCCGCACGTTTCGCCGCCCAGATCGAGGACCGATCAGAGCGGCCGGACCATCATGGCGTGGCGGATGACCTCGCGGTAGCCGAGCGATTCGTACAGGCGGAAGGACCCTGACGCAGCGTCGATGTCGGCCGAGAGGGCCGCTTCGTCGAACCCCAGCTCGGCGAGCTGACGCAGGCTGGCGGTGATCAACGCCGAGGCAACGCCCCGCCTGCGCCAATCACGCCGTGTCGAGATCTCCTCGGTCCATGCTCTGCGCCGCCCGATCCGCGCCGCTTCACCCTCGGCCACGCGGGTGCGCACCTGACCGACGACGTCTTCGCCGTCCCACGCGACCTTCCACAGAGCGACGCCACGGGCGGCCTCGTCACCGAAGCGCTCCCAATCCTCCTCGGTCTGCTCGACGAAGTCGTCGTCGTCACGAAACGCATCGACGTCGGCCTCCCAGATCGCCCTGAGGTCGGCGTGGACGACGGGACGGGTGACCAGTCCGGCCGGCAACGCACGATCGGGCACGTCGTCCAAGGCCGTGCGCACCATCGTCGCCGAGAACCCTGTGGTCTCGAAGCCTGCATCGAGGAACAGGGCGTGGCGGGCCCCGCCGACAGCAGCGAACGCCCGGAGACGCTTGGGGTCGTGGGTGTGGCTGGCGGCGTTCTCGATCGCCCGCTGGATCGCCCAATCGATCAGAGTCCGCTCCAGGCCGCTGACTGACTCCAACGCCCCGTTGGCGACCCAGAACTCACGATGCCCGGTGGCGACGACGTCGTTCCACCCAGTGCGGGCGTAGCCGACGACCTCGCCGTTGGCCTCGGCGACGACGATGTCGGTCGCCGGGTCGCAGCGCTGAAGATGGTCATAGGTCTCGGCGAGCGACGATTCGGTGACGGGCTCACCCTCGCCATCGGCGACGATGCGCGCGTTGATGATCTCGGCCATCGCGCCAAGGTCGCTTCGGCGCCACCGGCGCAGGGTCACGCCGGCAGATGTAGCACTCGGATTCTCGGCAAACCCCACGATGACGGTGTACTCGATCGCCGACTCGTTTCCGTCACCGATTCGACTGACAATCGGTCATCGGGCTGACGCAGACGAAGGGCGCTGGCGAAAAGCAGAGCGCCCCGGGAGCGCTGCGGCCGAGGCCGCTGCGCCGCCCGGGGCGACTCCAATGGGACGGACCATCCACCACTGGTCGATCTCTCGGCGTTAGCCTCAACTCGACCTACATCGCCCGTCGTGCCCGAGGGCATGGCGGGCGATGCCGCGTTATCGGCCCGGTTGCGGGTTGCCCCGCTCCGTTCCCGTCACGTAGGAATCCGTCCCATCCGACCCGGACGAATCCGGACCGACTGCGACGGCCCACTCGTGAAGACCTTGGATCCGGAGGGCACTCCGTAGCCGAAGCCCGGTGGTGTTCCCCCTCGTCCAAGACCCTCGCTGACGAGGTCGGCCTCCGGCGAACCGGCGGCTCCCCCCACCAGCAATG
The DNA here is from genome assembly GCA_963786985.1 of Ilumatobacteraceae bacterium. Lineage (GTDB taxonomy): Bacteria > Actinomycetota > Acidimicrobiia > Acidimicrobiales > Ilumatobacteraceae > Desertimonas. The sequence continues at coordinate 189,439 of CAWBBL010000007.1, forward strand.
TCGTCGTCTCCTGGCTCCCCGGCAAGCCGGTTCGCCAGTCGGCGGCGACTGGGTGGTAGTCGTCCCGTGCACCGATTCCGCTGACGCCTCGTGGATCGGAGCCGTTCTCCGTCCGATGCCCGAGGGCACCTGACAGACTCAGCTCCGGTCCCGGTTGGCGTTGCGCTCTCCGGTACGTCGGACATCTTGGTGGGCGCATAGTCCCAGGTCAAGGGCTATCTCTGAATTCACAGGGTTGTCCACGAAACTTTCTCGTTACCCACAGCATCACACCATTCATCCACCGTTCATGCACAGCCATACCCACAGAAATCCGGTTGCCGGGAGGTCCCGATGCTCACCGCCGATGCGCGTGAGCGAGCGCCCGCGCCCGAGCGGTCGGCAACGGCCGGCATGGCCGGGGAACGCAGCGAACGTTGACAACATGGCCGATGAACCGGTTGAATGACGCTCCGTGAACCCGACGACGATCTCCCGCCCGCTCCTCGCGGCGATCATCATTATTTGCTAGTGCATGCGGACAATCCGCATGCACGTCGAGCCGCCCACCGGGCGGCTCTTTCAGTTTTCAACGTTCCATCCGTCCACCAGCCGAGCGCAAGCGAGAACACGATGACCACCGCACCGACGACGATCGAGATCTTCGACACGACACTGCGCGACGGCCTGCAGGTCGAGGGGGTGACGGCCACCGTCGAGGACAAGCTGCGCATCGCCGAGCAACTCGACGTGCTCGGTGTCAACTTCATCGAGGGTGGCTGGCCCGGCGCCAACCCCAAGGACGTCGAGTTCTTCGCCAGGGCCGCCAGGGAGCTCGACCTCACGACGTCGACGCTCGTCGCCTTCGGGTCGACGCGGCGTCCGCGGGGCAAGGTCGACTCCGATGACACGCTGCGCAATCTCCTCGACGCAGCGACTCCGGCGGTGTGCATCGTGGCCAAGAGCTCCGCCTACCACGTCACCGAGGCACTCCAGACGACACTCGACGAAGGCGAGGCGATGATCGCCGACTCGGTGCGCTTCCTCCGCGATGCTGGACGCCTCGTCCTCGTCGACATGGAGCACTTCTTCGACGGGTTCAAGGCCGACCCGGAATTCTCGTTGCGGGCGTTGGAGGCCGCCGTGGTCAGCGGCGCCAGCCACGTCGTGCTGTGCGACACGAACGGCGGTTCGCTGCCCCACGAGATCGAGGCGGCAACGGCCGCCGTCGTCGCCCACGTCGGTTCCGACGTCACGGTCGGGATCCACTGCCACGACGACACCGGTTGCGCCGTCGCCAACTCGATGGCTGCCGTGGCCGGCGGGGCGCGCCACGTGCAGGGGACGCTGACGGGCATCGGCGAACGCACCGGCAACGCCAACCTCTCGACGATCATCGGCAACCTCGAGCTCAAGCTCGGCTACCGCTGTCTACCCGAGAGCCGCCTGTCCAAGCTGACGAGCGTCAGCCACCACGTCGCCGAGCTGCTCAACCGGGCGATCAGTCCGCAGGCCCCGTACGTCGGCTCGGGGGCGTTCGCCCACAAGGCCGGCCTGCACGTCAGTGCCATCGTCCGGGCCAAGGACGCCTACGAACACGTCGACCCCGAGACCGTCGGCAACGGCACGCGCTTCGTCGTGTCGGAGATGGCCGGGCGGGCGACGATCACGATGAAGGCCGCCGAGCTCGGCCTGTCAATGGACGGGCCGGCGGTCAACAGCGTGATCGACGACCTCAAGCGCCTCGAGCACGAGGGCTACCACTTCGAAGCCGCCGACGCCTCGCTGGAGTTGCTGATGCGTCGCGCCGCCGGCTGGGAGCAGGACTTCTTCAGCGTCGAGAGCATGCGCGTGATCACCGACGAGAACCCTGGACGCGGGTCGGGGCGGTCCCGAGAGGACACGGAATTCCGTACCGAAGCGACCGTCAAGGTGTGGGTCGGCGACGAGCGCCATCTGCACACCGCCGAGGGCAACGGCCCGGTGAACGCCATCGACAAGGCACTGCGCGCCGCCCTCAACGGCGCCTACCCGGCGCTGGCGCATGTCCACCTCACGGACTACAAGGTGCGCATCCTCGACGGTGCCGGGGCGACCGGGGCGGTGACCCGCGTGCTCCTCGACGCCACTGACGGCGAGCACGACTGGACGACGATCGGCGTCAGCCCGAACATCATCGAGGCGTCCTGGCGGGCCCTCGAGGAGAGCATCGTCTACGGCCTGCTCCACGCGACCCGGTGACCCCCTCCAACTGGGGAAGATCCGTGTCATTCGCCCATCTGGGGAATTTCCGTGTCGACGTCTGACACGGATCTTCCCCGGAACGTTCGGTGACACGGATCTTCCCCAGATGTGGGGGAGCGGCTAGAACTGCGTCGTGGCCGCACCGAAGTTCGCCCCGGTCCCGGTGATCGGCGACGTCAAGTCGTACCGCTCGCCGGCCTTCGTCCCCGACGGCTGGGACGCCGACCGCCCTGGCGACCTCGACGGCCGCCAGCCGAGCGGTCCCGGTCTCGGGTTCCAGGGCCCGGACCAGGGCTACGCGCTGAAGCTGGCGGCCCGGCTGCGCCCGCAGTTGGTGCTGTCGGACGCCGAGCGGGTCGACGATGCCGTCACCGGGTGCACAGCGATCGGGATGCGCCGGGCGTCGTCGTACGGTCGGGCGCCGGTGATCCATGATCTACGCATCGCGTTCACGATCTGGGGGTTCCTCGACACCGCCCCGGCCGCCGATCTCGTCGCCCGGCGGGTCGCCAGCTTCGCAGGGCTCGCCGATCCCCATCACTACGAGGCGGTGCGAGCTCTCGTCGACAGCATCCCGGAGACGACGCTGCGGATGTCGCCGGCTGAGGTCAACGAGATCTACTCGGTGAGCTGGAAGCACCTGCTCGGCGTGCGCTGAGGGGGATACTCACCCCTCGACGGCGTGGGCGCGGAGCTCGTCGAGGCTGACGAACTCGAGCGCCGAGACGTGCGTCGACTCGAGCACGACCGGACACGCCGCGCCGCTGGCGAGCGCCTCGGCCCAGCGCGCCGCGCACACGCACCACTGATCGCCCGGAACCAGTCCGGCGAAGCCGAACTCCGGGGCCGGTGTCGACAGATCGTTGCCGCTCGTCGCCTCGAACTCGAGGAAGTCGGCGTTCACGCGGCAGCACACGACGTGCATGCCCGGATCGTCACCATGGTTCTCGCAACAGCCGGTGCGGTAGAACCCGGTGAGTGGCTCGAGTGAGCAGGGGATCAAGTCGCCACCGAGCACGTTGCGCTGCATGGCCGCCAGCTCAGCACATTCCCGGCCGGTAGGTTGACGCCGATGCCGACCGCCGCGCCACCGCTCGTCGCCGTGGTGATGGGATCGTCGAGCGACTGGCCGACGATGCACAAGGCCGTCGAGGTCCTCGAGCGTTTCGGAGTCGCCCACGAGCAGCAGGTGGTGAGCGCCCATCGGATGCCCGACGAGATGTTCGCGTTCGCCGAATCGGCAGCCGGTCGCGGTGTGAAGGCGATCATCGCCGGTGCCGGTGGGGCCGCCCACCTCCCCGGCATGCTGGCGGCGAAGACCACCGTCCCGGTGCTCGGTGTCCCCGTGCCGTCGCGCCACCTCCAGGGCCAGGACTCGTTGTTGTCCATCGTCCAGATGCCGGCCGGTGTTCCCGTGGCCACCTTCGCCATCGGTGATGCCGGGGCAACGAACGCCGGGTTGTTCGCCGTCGCCCTGCTCGCCAACGACGACCCGGCCTTGCGGGCGGCGCTCGACGCCTACCGTGCGGAGCGGCGTTCGCAGGCCGCCGCATCCGTTCTCGACGTCCCGCCGACGTGAGTCATCGAGGTTCGGCGATCGCCCCGCCGGCGGCGATCGGGATGTTGGGCGGTGGTCAGCTCGGGCGCTATGCCGTGATTGCCGCGCGCCTCGCCGGCTATCGAACCATCGTCCTCGACCCGGACCCCGCGGCGCCGGCTGGGGCCGTTGCCGACCGGCACCTGGTGGCCGGCTACGACGACCCCGCGGCCCTCGACGAGCTGGCGTCGCGCTGCGCGGTCGTCACCACGGAGTTCGAGAACCCACCGGCCGAGGCGTTGCACCGTCTCGCCCGCCACGTCGTTGTCGCCCCACCTGCCCGGGCCGTGGCGATTGCCCAGGACCGCCTCGCCGAGAAGTCGTTCCTCGAAGCCGCCGGTTTTCCCGTCGGCCCGTCCGTCGCCCTGATCGACGGTGCTGATCTCGCCGCCGTTGGCGCACTCCGCGGTGCGCTGATCGTCAAGACCGCGCGTCTCGGGTACGACGGCAAAGGTCAACGTCCGGTCAGCGATGCTGCCGGCGTCGCGGCGGCATGGGCCGAGCTCGATCAAGTGCCCTGCATCGTCGAGCAACGGCTGTCTCTCGATCTCGAAGTCAGCGTCGTCCTGGCTCGCCATCGTGACGGCAGTACGGCGACGTACCCGGTCGCCGAGAACGTCCACCGCCACGGCATCCTCGATCTCACCGTGGTCCCGGCACGAGTCGATCCGGCGACCGCCGACGCGGCACAGCTCCTCGGTACGCGGATCGCCGAGGCCCTCGACTACGTGGGCGTTCTGGCCGTCGAGTTGTTCGTGTCCGACGGCCAGCTGTTCGTCAACGAGCTGGCCCCGCGGCCCCACAACAGCGGGCACTGGACCCTCGATGCCGCGGCGACGAGCCAGTTCGCCCAGCAGATCCGCGCCGTCACGGGTGCCGCACTCGGTGCTGCCACGATGACGTCACGGGCCGTGGCCATGGTCAACCTGCTCGGCGACCTGTGGTTTCCCGCCGGAACCGGCGAACCCGTCGAACCCGCGTGGGCGACGGTCCTGGCCGACCCCACCAGCCGACTGCACCTGTACGGCAAAGCGGCACCGCGACCGGGTCGCAAGATGGGCCATCTCACGGTGCTCGGCGACAGTGCCGACGAGGTCGCCGAGCGAGTGCTGACGCTGCGCGAAGGCGTCGTTCCGAAATCGAACGAACTGCGCAGAGCCGGTTGCGGTGAAGCTGGACCGGTGCCTCACCCGCCGGAACGGATCGACGTTCCGTCCGTCGGCGTCGTACTGCGCCGGCACCAGCCCGACGATGTCGATGCCCTGCAGGCCGCGATCGAGGCGAGCCGCGCCCACCTCCGCCCGTACATGCCATGGGCCGATCAGGACCGCGCGACCACTGCAACGTTCGTCTCCAAGGTCGCCGAGGGCTGGTCGACCGGCGAGAACTACAGCTATCTGGTGACCGAACCGGGCACGTCCGGCGACGACGATCGGGTCCTCGGCGGCTGCGGACTCCACCGGCGCGGCGAACCGGGAACGATCGAGATCGGCTACTGGCTGCGCCCAGAGGCCGTCGGCCGGGGGGTGATGACGGCGGCCGCGGGGGCGCTGACGTCTGCCGCCGCGGCCCTCGACGGCATCGTTCGCGTGGAGATCCGCTGCGACGTGACGAACGAGCGCAGCGCGGCAATCCCCAGACGGCTCGGGTACGTCCACGTCGGCGACGAAGAGCACGAGCCGGTCGCTCCTGGCGAGTCCGGGCGGCGACAGATCTGGGCCTGCGGTCAGGGCACGGATGTCGCCCTCCCACCGATCACGTCCTAGCATCGCGGCCGCATGCTCGACTCGCTGCGCTCCGTCGTCCAGTTCCGTCGCTTCGAGCTCGACGCCACCAAGCGCCGGTTGGCGACGGCGGCGAACACCGACGACCTGCGCCGGATCGCCAAGCGCCGGCTCCCTGGGGGTGTCTTCGACTACATCGACGGCGGCGCCGAGGATGAACGGACGATGCGTGCCAATCGCGAAGCGTTCTCCAACTATCGCTTCAAACCGCGTGTCCTACGCGACGTGTCGGCGGTCGACACGAGTGTGTCCGTGCTCGGCAAGACGATCCCCCTACCCCTCGTGCTGGCGCCCACCGGATTCACCCGAATCGCCGATCCCCAAGGTGAGCTTGCCGTGGCCCGCGCCGCCCAGCGGGCCGGCCTGCCGTACACGCTGTCGACGCTCTCGACACGCTCGATCGAGGAGGTCGCCGCGGCCAACGGAGACGGCCGCCGCTGGTTCCAGGTGTACGTCTGGAAGGACAAGGGCTTGTTGCGCGACATGGTCGACCGCGCTGCTGCCGCCGACTACGAGGCGCTGGTGATCACCGTCGACACGGCCAACCTCGGCCGTCGCGAGCGTGACGTGAGGCGCGGGTTCGAGCTGCCGCCGAAGCTCGGCCTGGGCACGATCCTCGACGGTGCCGTGCACCCGTCGTGGACCTGGCGGTTCGTCCGCGCCGAGCCGATCCGCTTCGCCAACATCGCCTCCTCGTCGGCGGCGACCGACCAGCCGGAGGGGTCGTCAGCGGTGAACCTCGCCGAGACCTTCGCCACACAGTTCGACGCCCGGCTGTCGTGGGACGACATCGATTGGTTCCGATCCGTCTGGAACGGCCCGATCGTGATCAAGGGGATCCAGACCGTCGACGACGCCAGGATCGCCGCAGATGTCGGGGTCGACGCCGTGGCCCTCTCGAACCATGGCGGCCGGCAACTCGACGATGCTCCGGCGGCCCTTGATCTGGTCGCCCCGGTGGCCGACGCCGTTGGCGGTCGAGTCGAGATCATCTGCGATGGCGGCGTACGGCGGGGCAGTGACATCGTCAAGGCGGTTGCCCTCGGCGCCACGGCATGCATGGCCGGCCGGGCCTACCTCTACGGACTCGCTGCCGGCGGAGAGCTTGGAGTCGACAAGGTGCTCGATCTGTTCGCCGGCGACGTCCGGCGGACGATGGCGTTGCTCGGTGCGTCGACCGTCAAGGAGCTGTCCGGCGATTACCTCGAGCGGGGCTGACCCGAGCGTCGGCGGAGGTTCCGCCGGTAGCGTCGCCCGTCACATGCTCGACACCCTGCGCTCCGTCTTGCGCTTCCGCCGTTTCGAGTTCGACTCGACGAAACGGCGGCTGGCGTCGGCGGCGAACACGGACGACCTCCGGCGGCTGGCCAAGCGCCGGCTGCCCGCCGGGGTGTTCGACTACATCGACGGCGGTGCCGAGGACGAGGTCGCGATGCGTGCCAACCGCGACGCGTTCGGACGCTACGAGTTCTGTCCGCGCGTGCTTCGGGACGTGTCGACCGTCGACACGTCCTCGACGTTGCTCGGCGCGCCCCTTCCGTTCCCACTCGTGCTGGCCCCGACCGGCTACACCCGCATTGCCGATCCGCAGGGCGAGCTCGCAGTCGCCCGGGCCGCCCAACGTTCCGGCGTGCCGTACACGTTGTCGACGATGTCGACGCGCTCGATCGAGGAGGTAGCCGAAGCCGGCGGCACCGGCCGGCGCTGGTTCCAGGTGTACGTGTGGAGGGACCGCGCCCTCGTGCGCGACATGGTCGAACGCGCCGCGGCAGCGGGTTACGAGGCGCTGGTGATCACCGTCGACACGGCGAGCCTCGGCCGCCGCGAGCGCGACGTCCGCCGGGGGTTCACGTTGCCGCCGAAGCTCGGCCTGGAGACGATCCTCGATGGCATCACCCATCCCGGCTGGACGTGGCGCTTTGCCCGCTCCGAGCCGATCCTCTTCGCCAACGTGGCGACGTCCAAGGTCGGCGGCAACCAGTACGACGGATCGCGCCCGATCGCCCTGGCCGAGAAGGTGTCGTCGCAGTTCGACCCGGCGCTGTCGTGGGCCGACATCGAGTGGTTCCGATCGATGTGGAACGGGCCGATCGTCCTCAAGGGCGTGCAGTCGGTGGCCGACGCCCGCCTCGCCGTCGAGCACGGCATCGACGCGATCGCTCTGTCGAACCACGGTGGGCGCCAGCTCGACAGCGCCCCGGCGATCCTCGAACTGGTCGCTCCCGTGGCCCAGGAAGTTGGTGGGAGCATCGAGATCATCTGCGACGGCGGGGTGCGGCGGGGGAGTGACATGGTCAAGGCCCTGGCCCTCGGTGCCAACGCGTGCATGGTCGGTCGGGCCTACCTGTACGGCCTCGGGGCGGCCGGCGAGGCCGGTGTCGATCGGGTGCTCGAGTGGCTGCTCGACGAACTACGTCGGACGATGGCGCTGATCGGGGCAACGACGATCGCCGACATCGACTCCGAGCACGTCCGTCGCCGGCCCGCCTGATCGCCGCCGCTGCGTGCTCACGAGGCCGGCACGTCGTCGCCGGTCCAGGGCCGCTCGTCGACCACCACGTCCCAACTCGCGATCGGCGGCTGTAGCGGATCGTCGATCCAGCGGAACTGCCCGGAGATGTCGGCCGCGGCGTCGTCACAGAGGGCGAGCACGGCGTCGACCGCCTTGTACGGCGGATCGCCGCCGGTCTCGTCCACCCAGCGAACCCATTGCTCGTAGGCCTCGGCCGACGGACCGGCGGCGATCACCCGATCGCGAATGTCGGCCCACATGTCGGTCTTGACGTCACCCGGGTGGAGCACGTTCGCCGTGACGCCGGTGCCGGCGAGCTCGGCGGCCAGGTGCCGGGTGAACTGGTTGAGGGCCACCTTGGCCGTTCCATAGGCGCTGTTCATCGGGCCAGGCGGGTGGAGCGACGCGGCCGACGTGATGTTGACGATCCGCCCCCATCCCGCTTCGACCATCCCGCCGACGAAGGCCCGGGTGACGAGGTACGGCCCCACGGCATCGATCATGATCGTGGCGACCCACTCCGCTGGATCGCTGTCCTTGATCAACTGGACCGGCCCGAACACACCGGCGGCGTTGACCACGATGCTCGGCGAACCCAGTTCGTCGAGGACGTGCGACCGCATCGCCTCGACGGCCGCCGGGTCGCCCACGTCGGTGGGAATGGCCACGGCGACGCCACCACGGTCGCGGATCTCCTGCTCGGCCGCGGCCAACGAATCGGGCGAGCGCGCCACCAGGGCCAGCGGGTGGCCGCGGGCCCCGAGCGCCACGGCGATGTCGTGGCCCAGACCGCCGCTCGCTCCGGTGACGACGGCGACTCGTGTCGTTGGCTGCCCGGATGTCACTGTGGCCGTCCTCTCCCGCGTCGCGGCACGCTTCAAGCGTCACCCGCCGACGTCCGGAGGTTGAACACCTCGCGAAGCTCGGACGACGCCACGATGCCGTCCGGACCGAACTCCATCAACGGGTTCATCACCTCACCCCACCGGTCGTGGATCTCGCTGTGCCACAGGCGGTCCCACGCCTCCTCGTCGGTGATCTCCGAATAGAGGAACAGCACCGGGTCGTTCTCGAAGATCGTGATCTGGGCGATGCCCTGGCGTTCGATCTCGGCGACCAATTCGTCCCAGATCTCGTCGTGGTGGCGCTTGTACTCGGCCAAGCCCCCGGGTTGCAGGCGCATCGTGAACGCTCGTCGGATCATGGTTTCGGCATCTCCTTGGTTCGTGGACTTCGGGTTCGTTTACAAGGCGCCAGTGTTGACGGCGCGCAGCAGGTCGTGGGTCGTGACGTCGGCAGCCGGGCACTCGGTCGCCAGCCGGCCGCGGTAGAACACGAGGATGCGGTCGGCGAGGCCGATGATCTCGGGCAGCTCGGTGGACCGTAGGAGCACGATCCGGCCGGAGTCGGCGAGCTGGCGGACGAGCGCGTAGATCTCGTGTTTGGCGCCGACGTCGACGCCCCGCGTCGGGTCGTCGAGCAGGACAACGGTCGGGGACACCTCCAGCCACTTGGCCAGCACCACCTTCTGCTGGTTGCCGCCTGACAACGCCGAGACGGGGGCGGATGGTCCAGCGGTCTTGATGCCGAGCCGCCCGATCTGCCGATCGGCGACGGCGTCGGTGGCCCGCCGTGACAACCACGGGTTGATCGACGGCATCGCGCCAACGGCGACCTGCACGACGTTGCTGGCCACACTGCGATCGAGCATCAGACCCTGCGTGCGACGGTCGGCGGGGACCAGGCTGACCCGTCGCCGGGCAGCACGTGTGGGACTCGTCGGCAGCGGTCCACCGTCGGGATAGCGGACCGTCCCGGTCGACGCCCGGCGCTCGCCGAACAGCGTGCCGAGCAGCAGTTCGATGCCGGATCCGGCGATCCCGGCGAGCCCGACGATCTCGCCAGGACGCGCCTCGAAGCTCACGTCGGTCAACCCGGTGCCGACGCTCAACCCATCGACAACGAGCGACGCTCCACCGGCGTCGACGCTGCCCGTGCGTTCCGGAAAGAGATCTTCCTGTCTCGTCCCGACCATCGCCTCGACCACCTCGGGGATCGTCAGGGCGGTGGTGTCGCGGGTCAGGATCTCCCGGCCGTCGCGCATCACCGTCACGCGGTCGGCGATCTGGAAGACCTCCTCGAGGCGATGTGACACGTACAGCACGGTGATCCCCTCGCCCGCCAACTCACGCAGGATCGCGAACAGCCGCTGGGTCTCCCGGTCGTTGAGCGCCGAGTTGGGCTCGTCGAGGATCAGCACACTGGGATGCTGCAGCAGCACTCTGGCCAGCTCGATCAGCTGTCGCTCGGCGATCGACACGGACCCGACCGGAACGGCGAGATCGACATCGAGGCCGAGCCGGGCGAGCACCGGGCGGGCGCGTCGCTCCATCTCCCGGGTGGCGACGAGCCCGAAGCGGGTCGGCTCCCGATTGACGAACAGGTTGGCCAGCAGCGGGCGATCGGGAAGGATGCTCAGCTCCTGGTAGACGATTCCGATCCCGTTCTCGCGCGCCGCCCGAGCCGACGCCAGCTCGACGGCTTGACCGTCGATGGAGATCGATCCGGCGTCCGGGCGGATCGCCCCGGCCAGGGCCTTCATCAGCGTCGACTTGCCGGCACCGTTCTCGCCGACGATGGCGTGGATCGTCCCCGAGGCGACGTCGAGGTCCATCCCCTCGACGGCCACGATGCCCCCGTAGGTCTTGCGCAGCCCGGCGATGTTGATCGCGACCATCTACGGAAACCCGCCAGAACGTCGGTGCGTCAGGGCGGTTGTCGGCCGCTTGCTGGCTGGCCGGCGCTCGGCGGGGTGCGGGGTGGGCGGCGTCCGCCGGCGCCACCCACCCCGCAGATCTGCTACTCGGACTCCGCTTCGATCGGCTCGACGGATTCCTGCCAATCGGCGATCACCCCGTCGACGAGCGGTTGGTAGTACTCCCGCGCCGCCTCTGGTGACGCAGCGAGCTCGAGCAACTCATCGAACGTCAACTCCGGCAGCCCGAACGGCTCGATGACGCGGTCCGCGGTGACGATCTCCGTGCCGGCGTCGACGAACGACAGCTCTAGCTCCGTGCCGTTGCGGAGGGCGTCGACGAGCATGTACACCGGCAGATAGCCCTGCATGAACGGCGTCTGGCCGATCGCCACGTCGGCGAAGCCGTCTTCGATGGCCGCCAAGTTGTCCTCGGTGAGGTCGTAGCCGCCGGCGATGAAGTCGGAGTCGGGGTTCGCCTCCTGTAGCGGTCCGAGGCTGGCGAGGTCCGGGGCGCACAGGCCGATCAACGCCACGGCCTCAGGGTTGGCCGCCAGCAACGACTCCCACGCCGCGTAGTTCGAGGCGGGATCGACGGTGACGTCGAACGGCCCGAGGATCTCCAGGCCGGACGCCTCGGCGAGCGCCTCCTGCACGCCAACGGCCCGGTTCTCCAGCACGGGGAAGCCGGGGAAGCAGTTGCCGAGGATCACTTGCCCCGTCGCCTCCGCTCCGCCGAGCAACTCCAGCACCTGCGCGCCGAGGATTCGCCCGGACTCCACCGATCGCTCGCCGACGTACGGTGCGTCGACCGCCGTGCTGAGCAGGTTGAACTGGACGACGGGAACACCGGACTCGATGATCTCGTTGAGCCCGTTGGCCATCGACTCGCCGGGCACCGAGACGGCCAGTCCATCGGCACCGGCCGACACGACGTTCTGGGCCGCGGTCAGCTGGGCGTCGGCGTCGCCACCGGCCGGACCAGTGACCTCGATGGCGACGCCGAGATCCTCGGCGGCGAACTCCGCCGCGTCGATGATCTGTTGGATGAATGGGTTGCCGACGACGTGGGTGACGAAGCCGATCGTCAGGTCGTCCTCCGGTGTCGAACCGGTTGCCGCCGCGGAGTCGTCCGGGGTCGACCCCGACGCCGCCGCGGAGTCGTCCGGTGGCACCGTCGTTCCTGCTGCCGTGCCGCTCACCGCCATCGCCGCAGCTGCGGCGACTGAGGTGAGTACGGCGAGATGTCGTCTGGTTCTGGTCATCACGTCCTCCGTGTTTGTGGGTTCTCGGTACCTGGGCACCGCTTGTCGTCCGGCGGGAACGCCGTCAGATCGCCTCCTGGGATCGCTCGGTGAGTTGCTTGCGGCGTTGCCGTACGAGCTGGTCGACACCGACGGCGATGACGGTGACGAGGCCGGTGACGAACGTGCTCCAGACGGCGTCGATGCCGAGGAACACGACGCCACTGTTGATCACCGCGAAGATCAGTACGCCGATCACGGTGCCGAAGATCGTCCCGGCACCGCCGGCGAGCGGCGTCCCGCCGATGATGACGGCAGCGATCACCGGCAGGAGGTAGTCGGCGCCCGAGTTGGGGTCGACGGCGCCGCGGAATCCGACGAACAGCACGCCGGACAGGCCGGACACCGCTCCCATCAGTACGAGCACTTCGATCTTTGTCCGGCCGATCGGCACGCCGGCAAGGCGGGCAGCCTCCGGGTTGCTGCCGATGGCCAGGGTGCGATAGCCGAAACGGGTCTTGTGCAGGACCACGTGGAGGACGACGGCCAGGGCGACGAACACGACGCTGACGAAGGGAATCCGGCCGAAGACGTCGGTGGTCATCAGGTTGAAGAACGCCGTGTCCCTGACGTCGCGGGGCGGTACGACGGCTCGTGAGTCGTTGACCACCAGGGACAGCCCGCGGTACATCGACAGGGTGCCGAGCGTGACGATCAGCACCGGCAGGCGCAGGCCGACGGCGAGGACACCGTTGAGCAGACCGAGCACGGCCCCGAAGGCGATGCCGAGGCCCGCGGCGAGGAACGGGTCGAGACCGTTGCGGATCGCCAAGGCGGCGACGACCGCCGAGAAGTTGAACATCCAGCCGATCGACAGGTCGATCTCGCGCATCGCCAGGAGGAAGACCATGCCCAGCGAGAGGATCCCGACGAAGGCGTTGCTGGCCGTGAGGTTGAGCAGCGTGTCGGGGTCGACGAAGGCCGGCTTGAGTGCGCCGATGACGGCGACGAGGGCGCCGAGGGCGACGATGACGCCGAGTTCCTCGGGGAGGCGGCGATGGCGGTGTGGCCGCGGGGCGGGCAGCAGCCGGCTCGTCGCCTCGCTCACCTGAGTGAGGCGTTCGCCGGGACCGACCCCGTCAGCGTGCTCGTCGAGCAGCAACTCGTCGTGCCGCGCCATCCCCCGTTCCTCTCCCGCCACCGGTGTCCGGGCGGCCCTCGCGACTCCGATGTTGCGAGTTGGTCGAACGATCACGATCAATCGCAATCGATTCCAGCATGGATTGTGTCACCCGACCATCAAGCCTGTCAACCGACGACCCCTCCGTTGCCGTTCTGGGCGGCCTGCGGTCCAGTTCCCGATCCGGGCGGCTTACGGTCCGGTTTCCCGGGGTTTGGCCGCCCAGTTGGCGAGATGGATCGGAGGCCGCCCAGAACGAACGGGTCATGGGGTCGCGGAGTGGCCGGCGATGGCGACGGGGCGACCACCGCTGGCCGCCGAGCGGTAGGCCGCCTCGAGGAACTCGACGACGTGGGCGGCCGGGCGGGCGGGCGCCCGGTTCTCGGCCGTCCCGGCGATGAGGTCGGCGAACCCGCAACTCGGCGCGGCCGACGGGAAGACCTCGTCCGCCGTCAACGGTTCGATCGTTTCGCTGGTGCCGTCGTTGAAGTGCGCCTCGACGGTGCCGGCGAGGAGGTCCTGGAGGACGAAACCGTCGGTCCCGTAGTACCGGAACTCCTGTTGCGACGGCTGGTTGGGGCGCAGGCTTCCCGTCGCCCCCATCGTGCCGATGGCCCCGTTGTCGAGGCGGAAGGCGATGCCGTCGACGAGGTCGACGGCGAGATCGCGGTTGGCCATGTACGCCGAGACCTCGGTGACCCGGCGCCCGGTGGCCCACAGCACCATGCCCATCGCATGGGTCACCTGGGTCTGGCCCTGCCCGCCGCCGCAGATCGCCGGGTCGGCATAGGTCGATGCGTCCGGGCCGGTCACCGGGAATTGGAACACCGGTTGGTAGTCGTCGGGCTCGCCGCGGTAGTAGGACTCGACCATCGAGGCGAACAGCCCGGACACGTGGAGCAGCTCACCGATGCGCGAGCTGACCAGGTCGGCCACGCGCTCGGCAGCGCGCGTGAACTGATAGGTGTAGCCGAGCATCAGGTGCAGCTGACGCGCCTCGGCGGTGTCGACGAGGTCCCAGGCGTGCGCCGACTCGAGGACCATCGGCTTCTCGAGCATCACGTGGAGACCGCTGTCGAGGGCCGCCTTGGCCAGCGGGTAGTGGTGGACATGCGGAACGGCGATGAGCACGCCGTCGACGAGGCCTGACGTGAACAGCTCGTTGGCATCCTCGAAGGTCGTGCTGACGCCGAAGCGCTCGGCAGCGGTGGCCAACTTGCGTGGGTCGGGATCGGCGAGCGCCGTCACCTCGGCCCCGTCATACGCGCTCAGCGCCGGCAGGTGGGCCTGAGTCGCCCACCACCCGGTGCCGACAACGCCAATTCTCGGCGTTCCCCGGCCACGCAGGCCGCGTGTGGCCGCTCCTTCGCTGGCGCTCAGTCGCTCGCTTCGGTCGTCGGGTTCATCAGACATCGAGACTCCCCGCCGTGTTGATCAGGCCACTGGTCATGGGAAGCGGTACCAGCGCCGGGCGTTGCCGACGAACAGCTGGTGCTGCTCGTCGGCGGTGAAGTCGGCGACGATCGTGCGGTACGCCTCGACGAGATCGCCATAGCTCGAGAACAGGCGGTCGACCGGCCAGTTGGTGGCGAACATGCAGCGATCGACACCGAACGCCTCGATGCATCCGAGCACCCACGGACGCAGCGAGTCGACCGTCCAGCGCGGGTCGGCCATCCCCAGACCGGAGATCTTGCACGCGGTGTTCGGCGCCTCGGCCATCGTCTTCATACCGGTTGTCCAGAACTCGAAGTACTCGGTGGTGCGCTCCTGGGGGAACCCGGCGTGGTCGAGGATCAGATCGACGCCGGGAAACTTGCGGGCGAGGTCGCGGGCCTTCGCCATCGTCTCCGGCGTGGCGTCGAGGTCGTACGACATCGAGTACTTCTCGAGCAGGGCGTAGCCGCGGTGGAACGCCGGGTCGACGAGGTAATCGCCTTCGGCGAAGTCGCGGATGCCCCGGAAGTTGGCGTGGGCGGCATGACGGGCGAGGGTGTCCTCGACGTCGTCGGACTGCATCCGGGCGTCACCGACGAGCATCACGGGTAGCGAGTCGGCGGTCAGCTGGTCGTCGACGAACTCGCTCTCCTGGGCCGGATCGGTGCTCCCGAGGGCCGCCTGGACGTGGACGGCTCCGACGACGCCCGAGAAACGAGTCTCGGCGGTGAAGTTGTCGACGAGGTACCGGTACGTCTTGATGGCGTCGATGTTGCCGATCACCGGATGGATGAACTCACGCTCCAGCCACGCGTATCGCAGTGTCGGGTGTCCGAGGTCGTACACGTGGATGTGGGCGTCGATGAACTCGAAGCCGTCGACGCCGGGACTACTCTTGACGGTCGAGTCCAAATCGTTTCCAGTATTGATTCTGGCAAGTGTACGAACGGCCCTTGCCGAGCGTCAACCGACGATGAGCGAGCACACCTTCGACGACGACGAGGTCGCCAGGCGACCGACGATGCACGACGTCGCGGCGCGCGCCGGGGTCGCCCTGTCGTCGGTGTCGCGAGCGTTGAGCGATCATCCCGACGTCAGCAAGAAGATGCGCCGGCGGGTTCATGAGGCCGCCAGAGAGCTCGGCTACGAGCCCAACTTCCTCGCCCAGAGCCTGCGCACCGGCAGCACGTACACGATCGGGTTCTTGATCCGCGACATCGCCAATCCGTTCTTCGCGGCGATGGCCAATGGCGCCGAGCACTTCCTCCGCCAGCGCGGGTTCGTGATGCTGCTCGTCAACTCCGACGGCGACTCCGATGTCGAGGCCAACCACATCAGCGTGCTGCGCCGCCGCCGGGTCGACGGCCTGATCCTCAATCTGGTGACGGAGGATCACGAGCCGACTGTCGCGGCCCTCGGAAATCTCGAGACACCGTTCGTCCTCGTCGACCGCACGGTGCCCGGGACCAACGCTTCGGCGGTGCTCTGTGATCACTACACCGGTGTGCGGACCGCGACCGACGATCTGATCGCCCACGGCCACCGCCGCATCGCCCTGGTCAGCGGTCAGCGCAACGTACGTCCGGTACGCGAGCGGTTGCGCGGCCTCGAGGACTCCTTGTCGATTGCCGGGCTCGCGCACGACGAACGACTCGTCGCCCTCGGCTCGTTCGCCGGCGACTTCGCCCGCCAGCAGACCCATGCCCTCCTCGACGCCGCTGATCCTCCGACGGCGATCCTCACCGGCGGCGCGCAGGTCACCGTCGGCGTGCTCAAGGCCCTTGCCGAGCGTCAGATCACCGCCGGACGCGACATCGGCCTCGTCGCCCTCGACGAACTCGACCTGCTGGAGATCGTCCAGCCGGCCATCTCGGTCGTTTCGCGCGACCCGCACCGCATGGGCGCCGAAGCTGCCCGGCTGTTGCTCGACGCGGCGGCCGGCCAGCCACCCCAGACGGTGCTGCTGCCGACGACGTACTTGCCCCGCTCGACCCCGCGAATCAACTGACCCTGACGACGTTCACCGGTGCGAGCGAGTGAGCGCCAGCGAACGAGCGACCAGCAGCTGCGCAGCAGTGGCGTGGCCGGGGAACGCAATGATGACCGCTAGAGATCGACGCGGTAGCGCTGCACGTAGTCCCAGTCGAGGTCCCAGCCGAGTCCGGGCCGTTCGGTCAGGGTGATCGTTCCGTCACAGAGCTCGGGCTTGTTGGCGATGAGGTAGTGCCAGATCGGGTCGCGCTGGGCATGGAAGATCTCCACGAACGTCCCGTGAGGGATCGAGCACAGCAGGTGGCTGGACACCTGCGCCTCCTCGTGGTGGGCCATGCGCACCCCGAACGTCGCGGCCATCGCGGCGACCCGTCGCCACTCCGTCGGGCCACCCGACCACGACGCGTCGAAGTTGCAGAAGTCGGCGGCGCCGGCGACGAACAGGTCGCGACAGCCCCCCGCCGAGAACTCGCTCTGGCCGGCACACACCGCCTGGCCGCTCATCAACCGCACGTCCCGCATCGCCAGCCGGTCGTTCGACCAGATGCACGGCTCCTCGAACCAGTACAGATCGTGGTCGGCAACGCGGCGGGCGAACTCGACGGCCTCGTGGACGTGCCAGGCCTGGTTGGCGTCGGCCATCAGGATGAAGTCGTCGCCGGCGGCCCGGCGCGCCTCGATGAACCGTTCGGCGTCCTCCGCCGGTGACAGCCCGCCGACCTTGAACTTCATCCCGGCCAGGCCGCGGGACTGCAGCTCGGCGACCTCCTCGGCGATGCTCACACCGGTGCCGTAGTACCCGCCGATCGAGGTGACCGCGATCGTGTTGCGATATCCACCCCACAACCGCCACAACGGCTCGCCCGCCGCCTTGCCGACGGCGTCCCAGATCGCCGTGTCGACGCAGGCGCACGCCACGAGGCCGAGTCGGCGATCGCGAAGGATGTCGTACGTCGCCGGACGGGCCAGCTCCCAGCACCGCTCCACGGCCCGGGCATCGACGCCGATGAGGTGCGGAGCGATCTCGTCGCGGATGATCCCGGCGATCTCCTCCAGTCCGGCATCCTCGTCGCCGGCGTACGCCTCGCCGACGATTCCCGCCGCCGTGTGCACCCGGGTGATGATCGTCGACCGGTGGGTCATCCGGTACTTGCTGCCGCGGTAGGTGCGATCGAGTGGAACGCGGATGGCGACGAGTTCGATGCGCTCGATGGTCAGCGGCGCTGACGATGCCGTTGGAAACTCTGACATCGTTCAGCGCGCCGGGCGCTCGCGATAACGGTCGACGACGTCGTCGATGACGTCGATGCCGAGCCCGGGGTGTTCGGTCGGGGGGTGGACGAAGCCGCTGTCGACCACGAACGGATTGGCGACGAGATCGTGCTGCATCGGGTTGCGCAATGGCTTGACCTCGAACACTTTGCACGCGCTCGACGAGAAGGAGATGGCCAGGCTGGCGGCGGTGACGATCGCCGACGACCACGCGTGGGCGTTGGCCTGGCGGCGATACGCCTCGACCCGGTCGGTGACCTTCTTGAACCCGGTGATGCCCTCCGCCCGCCCTGGGTCGCAGCCGATCACGTCACAGGTGCCGGTCGCCAGCACCGCTTCGAAACCTTCGAGGTTCCACTCCTTCTCGCCGTAGGCGATGAGCGTCTTCGTCTTGGCCCGCAGCGTCGCATAGCCCTCCGGATCCCACGCGCCGAGGGGCTCTTCGATCCACGTGATGTCGAAGTCGTCGAACGCCTGCACTCGCTTGACCGCCGTGGCAACGTCCCACTTGATGGCGATGCCCAGATCGATGATCAGTTGCTTGTCGGCTCCGATGCCCTCGCGCATCGCCCGGACGTACTCGACGTCGCGATCATGCTCGTAACCGAGCCGCGCGTTGCCCCGCTTGCCGAAGCCGACCTTGACCCCGTGCAGCCCATCGGCGAGCCAGCCTTGAGCCTCGGCGACCATCTCCGGGATCGATTCGAAGTGGGCGTGCGACGAGGCGATCGCCGGGAGTCGATCGTGGACCGGTCCGCCGAGCAGATCGCACACGCTGCGCCCGAGGGCCTTGCCCTTGAGGTCCCACACGGCGATGTCGATCGCCGCGATGGCGTTCGATGCCAGCCCGCCGCGGTAGCCGTACCACCAGGCGCGGTCCTTGAGTCGGCGCCAGATGACTTCGGACTGCACCGGATCCTCGCCGACGACGAACTCGTCGAGGCCATCGATCAAGGCGGCGACGGCCGCGTTGGCCTCGGGGAACTGGGTGATCGCCTCACCCCACCCGACGGTGCCGTCGTCGGCGGTCAGCTTGACCAGGCACAGGTAACGCGTGGCATCGAAGTCGTTGGGCTCGGGATAGGCGACCGGGATGGCCTCCATCGTGGCGATGCGCATCGCGCTCCTTGTCCGGCGATCGGCCTGCAACCGATTCCAGAAACATTACTGGCGACGACCGTGAAGCGCCAACTACGCTGCGCCGGCGAGGCGACGCTCGGGAGAACTCGGCGATGACATGGAGCACGGCAGACGGGCTGGAGGGCGCCGTCGTCCTCGTCACCGGGGCGGCCCGGGGGATCGGTAAGTCGGTCGCCGAGGCATTTGCCGGCGCCGGCGCCCGGGTCTGCGCGCTCGACGTCGACGCGGCGGTGCACGACGTCGTGGCCGAGCTCCCCGGCGATGGCCACGAGGCAGTTCGTGCCGACCTGCGCGACGTCACGGGTCATCGCTCGTTGATCGATGGCGTCGTCGAGCACCACGGACAGCTCAACCACGTCGCCCACCTCGCCGCCGTGCTGCGCCGCCGCGACGACATCGATGCGATCACCGAGGACGATTGGGACTTCCAGGTCGACATCAACCTCAAGGCCTCGTTCTTCCTGATGCGCGAGGCGGCGCGGGCCATCAAGAGCCACGGCGGCGGAAGCATCACGGCGTTCACGTCGCAGGGTTGGATGACCGGTGGCTTCGGCGGATCGGTCGTCTACGCGGCAACCAAAGGCGGCATCGTGTCGATGACCCGGGGCATGGCCCGCACGTACGCGTCGAGCGGTGTGCGAGTCAACACCGTGTCGCCTGGCGGCGTCGACACGCCGATGATGGTCGACGGCCTGACCGACGAGGCGCTCGCCGGCTTCGTCGCCGGGATCCCACTCGGACGCCTCGCCGAGCCGGGCGAGCTGGCCGGCGCGGTGGTGTTCCTCGCCTCGGACCACGCCCGCTACATCACCGGGGCGACGATCAACGTCAGCGGCGGCTTCTTGATGTATTGAGTTCGGTCGGCGCCGACCCGTTCTGGGCGGCGGAACGTGCGGATTCCGGACCGTAGGCCGCCCGGATCGCGAGATGGACCGGAGGCCGCCCAGAACGGACTTCGGTCGTCACGTGTCAGCCGTCGAGTTCGGCGAGCACGTCCTCGGTGTCGGCGCCCAACGACCGGCCGGCGTGCCGGATCCGCCCTGGGGTCCGCGACAGGCGGGCGATGACGTTCTGCATGACGACCCCGTCGACTTCGACGAGCGCGCCGCGGTGGCGGTAGTGCGGGTCCTCGACGATGTCGGCGATGTCCATGACCGGAGCGATCGCCGCGTCGACCCGTTCGAACTCGGCGATCACCTGCTCGGAAGTGTGGGCGGCGACGTAGGCCGCGACCGTCGCCTCCAACTCCACCCGGTTGCGCGAGCGGTCCTGGAACGTGGCGAAGCGCTCGTCGTCGGCGATACCGAGCAGTTCGAGCAGGCGCTGGGCGACGGTCTCCGCCGACGACGAGATCGCCACCCACGTTCCGTCGGCGCACTGATAGGTGCCCCGCGGGACGGTGTAGGGGATCCCCGAGCCGAGCCGGGGCTGCACGTACCCACTGTCGGCATAGGCGGCCGGTAGCGGCCCCATCAGCTGGAACATCGACTCCAGCAGGTTGACATCGACGACTTGACCCTCGCCGGCGCGCTCGGCGTGGCGTAAGGCGACCATCGCCGCAAACGCCCCGGCCAACGCCGTGACCTCGTCCGTCAGGGCGATCGGCGGGAGCAACGGCCCACCGTCGGGTTCACCGCTCAGCGCGGCGAAGCCGCTCATCGCCTCGGCGAGGGTGGCGAACCCCGGCCGTTGGGCGTAGGGACCGTCCTGACCGAAGCCGCTGACGCGCACGATGACGAGGCGCCGGTTCGTCGCCCAGAGCGTCGCCGGGGCCAGATCGAGGGCCTCCAACTTGCCCGGACGCATGTTCTCGACGAGCACGTCAGCCGAGTCGAGCAGTCGTCGCATCCGCTGGCGGCCGGCCGGGTCCTTGAGATCGAGCGTGACGCAGCGCTTGCCACGCCCGAGGATCTTCCAGAACAACGAATCGGCATCCCCCGACGCCGTCCAGCCCATCCGCCTGGCCGGATCGCCGGCCGGCGCTTCGACCTTGATCACGTCGGCCCCGAAGTCGGCCAGGTACTTGGCGGTCCCGGGGCCGGCGACGACGGTCGCCATGTCGACGACCCGGATGCCGCTCAGCGCGTTCATCGGCTCGTGTGTGGAGACCGCGTCACGACTCGTCGACGACGACGAACGGTGCCCCGGTGGCGACCTCGTCGGTGGGCTCGACGAGCAGTTCGACGACGGTGCCGGCGACCGTCGACGGGACGTCAGCGTCGATCTTGTCGGTCTCCACCGACACGAGCGGATCGCCGACGCCGACGGTGTCCCCGACCGCGACGTGCCACTCGAGGATGACGACCTCGCTCACCGAATCGCCGAGTTTGGGGATGGTCAACGTGTGGCGCATCAGCGGCCCGTGGCCGTGACGTGGCGAAACATCTCGTCGACCTCCGGCGGCGGGCTCGCCAGCACTGCCTCCACGGCGGACTTGACCCGTTGGTCGATCCGCGCGTCGAGTTCGGCGAGTTGCTCGTCCGTCGCCTCCCCGGCATCGAGCAATCTGGCCCGGAAGATGTCGATCGGGTCGCGCTGCTTCCACTCGTCGAGCTCGCCGTCGAGCCGGTACGCACCGGCGTCGGACCGCGAGTGTCCGGAGTAGCGGTAGGTCTTCATCTCCAGCAGGGTCGGACCCTCGCCGGCGCGGGCCCGATCGAGTGCCGTACTCACGGCGGCGATGACCTCGTCGACGTCCTGTCCGTCGACCGCCACTCCAGGCATTCCGTAGGCGGCTGCCCGATCAGCGAGGTGCTCGACCGGTGTCGTGAGGTTGATCCGGCTGTACTCACCGTAGAGGTTGTTCTCACACACGAAGACCACCGGCAGCTTGAGGATGCCGGCCAGGTTGAGACCTTCGTGGAACGCTCCGATGTTCGCCGCCCCGTCGCCGAAGATGGCGATCGCCGCATCGTCGGTGCCGCGCACCCAGGCGGTCAGGGCCGCCCCGGCGGCGACCGGTACGCCGGCCCCGACGATGGCGAATGTCGGCAGCAGCCCGACGGACATGTCCCCGAGGTGCATCGAGCCGCCCATCCCGCCGATGCACCCGATCGAACGTCCGCAGATCTCGCCGAGGACGCCCTCGGGAGTCACGCCGAGCGCCAGCGCGGTGCCATGCCCGCGGTAGGTGCAGGCGACAGTGTCGGTGGGTCGCGCGACGGTGGCGATGCCGACGGACACCGCCTCCTGGCCGTTCGCCAGATGGGTGGAGCCGCGGATGTGTCCGTCGTTGTACAGCGTCTGGACGGTCTCTTCGACGAGTCTGATCTCGACCATCCTGGCGAGCTGTTCGAGGCGGCTCCCCTGTAGGGCGGCGCGGCGATCGACAGCGATCTCGGTGTGCGTGACGGTCACGACTTCTCCTCTCCGGCCCACCACGGCGCCGGGGTTCGACTGGTCTCGATCAACCGCGACGTCTGCTCCGCCACGTACTCCGGCGATGGCAGGAAACGCCGTTCCAGTTCGGCACTGTGCGGCACCGGGACGTCCGGACAGGTGATCCGCAACACGGGAGCCTGCAGCGAGCCGAACAGCTCGGCGGAGATGTGGGCGGCGATGTCGTTGCTCCAGCCTCCCGTCCACGGCCCCTCCTCGACGACGACGAGACGACCCGTCCGTCGAACCGACTCGACCACAGCTCGGCGGTCCCACGGGACGAGAGTCTGGAGGTCGATGATCTCGCACGACGTGCCAGGCATCAGCGATGCGGCCTCCTCCGTGACGCCGACCATCGTCCCGGCCGTGACGATCGTGACGTCGTCTCCCGGCGTCACGACCCGGGCTTCGCCGAGGGCGACGATGCCCTCCTCGCCGGTCGTCAGCTGCTGGCGCTCGCCGTACAGCACTCGAGGTTCGAGCACCACGACTGGATCTGGATCACGGATCGCGGCGCGCAACAGGCCGTACGCGTTCTGGGCGTTGGACACCACACACACCTTGAGGCCCCCCACGCCGCGGAACCAATAGTCGAGCATCTGCGAGTGCTGGCACCCGAATCCGAGCCCGGCACCGGCCGAGGACCGCACGACGAGTGGCACGGAAACCTCGCCCCGGGAGAGGTAGCGCAGCCGGGTGGCCTCTGTCGTCAATTGATCGAGGGCCACGCCGATGAACTCGACGAACATGATCTCGACCACTGGTTTGAGTCCCGTTGCCGCTGCGCCGACGGCGGCGCCGAGGAAGCCCATCTCGCTGATCGGCGTGTCGAGGACACGGCGCGGACCGAACGCCTCGTGGAGTCCTTCCGTGCACTTGAAGGGCCCACCGGCGACGGCGACGTCCTCGCCCATCACGATCACGTCTGGATCGCTCTCCATCTCGTCGTGGAGGGCCTGGAGGATTGCTCGGCGAACGAGCATCCGCGTCGGTTTGGTGGTGGTGGGGGTCGTAGTCACAACAACCTCAGTCTGGTGATCGGGCGGGGTCGGCGGGATGCTCGGCGAGGGCGATCACCTCGATGTCGAGCCAACGGAACAACGGGAGCGAACTGAATGCCTCGTGCAGCTCGGTGGCATCGCTGGCGGACCACAGGCCGTAGTTGGCGAAGCGTCCAGGAAGCCGCCACAGCCGCTTGAGCAACCCGGCTTCGGCGAGCTCTCCGGCGCGGGCTCGCTCGGCGTCAATGAGTCGAGCGAGCTCGTCGCGGTCGCCGTCTGGTGGCCAGCGCACCTCGATGTGCACCAGAAACTCCATGGTCAGCATGTTTCCCGGGTCACGGTCCACAGTGAACCAGGCCGGCGTGATCTCCGCCCAACCGGTCGACGTATGCCGAACACGCTGACGCTGATCTGACCGGCGCCGGTCGGCGGCCTCAGCAGGTACTGTCGGACGTCGCAAGCAGCGGACAGCGCTCCGACAGCGTCGTCGGGGCAGGAGGTTCACCATGCAGGCCCATCCCGACGTGGCCGAAGCGCTCGAACGGCTGGGCGAGCTTGCCGCCGTCCGTCGACCTGACGACGAGGCCCTCGGTCAGTTCCTGGCCCTCTACTACTCCGAGCTGCCCGAGGACGACGTTGACGACCGCCGGATCGACGACATCTACTTCGTCGGGGTCGCCCACTTCGACCTCGGGCGGATTCGCACGGTCGGCTCACCGCTCGTCCGCGTGATGTCCCCCGACCGGGAGCGCGACGGCTGGTCGACTCCCCACTCGGTCGTGCTCATGGTCACCGACGACATGCCGTTCCTCGTCGACACGATGCGGATGCGGCTCGAGCGCCACGGGCTCGATATCCACCTGCTCGTCCATCCGATGCTCCTCGTCCAGCGCGACGCCGCTGCCGAGATGGTCCGGGTCGCCCCGTTCGGCGATCGGCTCGCCGGGACGGCCGCCGACTCGTGGCTCCTCGAGGCCTGGACGCAGATCGAGATCGATCGCATCGACGACCAGATGGCCGAGGCGTTGGAACGTGAACTGGAGGCGGCCGTCGCCGAAGTGCGCAGCGTGGTCGGCGACTTCGACCGGATGCGTGACCGGCTCGGGAGCCTGGTCCATGTGCATCCGGCACTCCAGTGGTTCGCCGAGGGGCAGTTCGTGTTCCTCGGCGCCATCGACACGAGCTGCGACGAGTCGGGGGACGTCACACCGGTCGCCGGGACCGGCCTCGGCCAGCTCGCCGATGCCGATCCGGCGACGCTCGCTGCCTTCACGTTCTCGACGTCGGGTGACCGGGAGAAACGGCCGGCTGTGATGGCCCGGGCCGACGTGGTATCGACGGTTTTCCGGCCGCAGCGGGTCAGCGTGCTGATCGTCAACGATCCCGCCGAGCAACCCGGTTTGCAACATCGCTTCATCGGTCTGCTGTCGACGGCGGCGCAGCGCGCCAGCGTGTTCGACATCCCCGGCTTCGGCGAGGAGATCGCTGCTGCGCTCGGCCTCGTCGGCAAGGCGGTGCACAGTCATTCGGGCAGGGCGGCGCGCACGGTGCTCGAGAACCTGCCACGCGATCTGGTGCTCGAGCTGTCGGCGACGGAGGTCGCCAGCCTCGTGCGCGAGATCGTCGGGCTCCAGGAACGGCGGGTCGTCCGCGTCTTCGAGGTGCCCGAGCCGGCGGGCCGGTGGACGACGGTGCTGGTCTACTTTCCGCGCCGCCGATTCAACGCCGAGCTCCCCGAGCGGCTCGCCGACATGGTCGCCGACGCCTACGACGCCGACCGGCGCACGTTCGAGTCGTTGGTGTCGGCAAGTTCGCTGGCGCGCGTGACCGTCAGCGTCCGGCGGAGTTCCGCCGATCGCCGCGTCGACCTCGGCGAGCTCGAGCGGGTGATCGATGAGCAATCGATCTCCTGGACCGAGCGGCTGCGGGCGGCGTTGGTGCTCGAACGGGGGGAGGCGCAGGGGCACCGCTTGTTCGATCTGGCCGGGGCATCGGCACCGCCGGCCTATCGCGCTGCGGTCGTTCCCGAGCGGGCCGTCGCCGACCTGATCCGCGTCGACGAGGTGCTCACCGGGGACGATGACCTGGTCGTTGCCCTGGGCCACGACCCCGATGCCCATCCGGACGAATGGCGGATGCGCGTCTACCGTCGCGGGACGGCGATGGCCCTGTCCGAGTTGCTCCCGCTGCTCGACCACCTCGGCTTCGTGGCCCTCGACGAGCAGCCCTACACGTTCCGCATCGGTGCCGAGCGCGTGCACCTCTACGACATCGGGGTGCGGGTGCCAGAAGGCGTGCTCGACCAGCGTCGCTGTCGTGACATCGTCGAAGCGTTCGTCGGTCTGGTCCGCGGAGCCGTCGAGAGCGACGGGTTCAACCGGCTCGTCGTGGTCGCCGGGTTGGACGCCCGTGACGTCGCGATGATCCGCGCCTACGCCAAGTACCTCCGCCAGATCGGCTTCGCCTTCAGCCAGCAGTACATCGAGAACACGTTGGCCCGCCATCCGCAACTGGCCGGCCGGCTCGTCGAGTTGTTCACGGCGCGCTTCGAACCGGTCGAGAACGGTGGCCCGGGGAGCCGGGACGCCGCCCAACAGGTGCTGCGTGAGCAGATCGTCAGCGCCCTCGACGCCATCCCGAGCCTCGACGAGGACCGCATCTGCCGGAGCTTTCTCACGCTCATCGAGGCAACGACGCGTACGACGTTCTTCCGTCGGGAGACGACGCTGGCCTTCAAGTTCGACCCGGCGGCGATCCCCGACTTACCCGAGCCGCGCCCGGCGTACGAGATCTGGGTGTGCAGCCCGCGGGTCGAAGGAGTCCATCTGCGCGGCGGTCCGGTGGCACGCGGCGGGCTGCGCTGGAGCGACCGCCGAGAGGACTTCCGGACCGAGGTGCTCGGGCTGATGAAGGCGCAGATGGTCAAGAACGCCGTGATCGTGCCGACCGGAGCGAAAGGTGGGTTCGTCGTCAAGCGTCAACCGAGCGACCCCGACGCGGCGCGAGCCGAGGTTGTCGAGTGCTACCGAATGTTCGTCGGGGCACTGCTCGATCTCACCGACAACCTCGTCGACGGCGCCGTCGTCCACCCACCCGACACCGTCGTCCACGATGGCGACGACTCCTACCTCGTCGTCGCCGCCGACAAAGGCACGGCCAGTTTCAGCGACATCGCCAACACCGTGTCGCTCGAGCACGGCTTCTGGCTCGGTGACGCGTTCGCCTCGGGTGGCACCTTCGGGTACGACCACAAGGCGATGGGCATCACCGCCCGTGGGGCATGGGAGAGCGTGCGGCGTCATGCCAGGTCGCTCGGCCGCGACGCCGACACCGATCCACTGACGGTGGTCGGCATCGGCGACATGTCCGGTGACGTGTTCGGCAACGGGATGCTGCGTTCCAGGGCGATGCGTCTCGTCGCCGCCTTCGACCATCGCCACGTCTTCATCGATCCCGACCCCGACCCGCCGGCGGCGTGGGCCGAACGGGCGCGACTGTTCGCCGTGCCGCGGTCGTCGTGGGCCGACTACGACCCCGAGTTGATCTCGACCGGCGGCGGTGTGTACGGGCGGACGCTGAAGTCGATCGACCTCAGTGCCCCGGCCAGGGCAGCGCTCGGGATCACCACGACGGGACCGTTGACTCCTGATGAGGTCGTTTCCGCGGTTCTCCGTGCGCCGGTCGACCTGTTGTGGAACGGTGGCATCGGTACGTACGTGAAGGCCGGGTCGGAAGCCCACGGTGAGGTCGGCGACCGGGCCAACGACGGTGTGCGCGTCAATGGTGCCGAGCTGCGCTGCCGGATGGTGGGGGAGGGTGGCAATCTCGGGTTCACCCAGCGCGGGCGCGTCGAGTACGCCCTCAATGGCGGGCTGATCTACACCGATGCGATCGACAACTCAGGCGGGGTCGACTGCAGCGACCGCGAGGTGAACATCAAGATCCTCCTCGACGGGGTGGTCGCCGCCGGCGAATTGACAACCAAGCAACGCAACGAGCTGTTGGTCTCGATGACCGACGAAGTCGCCGACCTCGTCCTCGCCAACAACAAGGCGCAGACGCTTGCCCTGCTGATGGCCCGCAAGCAGTCCCTCGGCATGGCCAACGTCCACGCTCGCTACATCGAGACGCTGGAGACCGAGGGCTGGCTCGATCGCCAGCTCGAATTCCTGCCGTCGGACCGCCAGATCGCCGAGCGTCAACTCGCCGGCACCGGGCTCACCGCGCCGGAGTTCGCCGTCCTGATCGCCTACACGAAGAACACCAACGTGGCCGAGATGGTGCGCAGTGATCTCCCCGACGACCTGCTCCTGCATCGCGATGCGATCGACTACTTCCCGACCCCGCTGCGTGCGAAGTACGCCGAGGCGATCCTGGCGCACCCATTGCGCCGCGAGATCATCGCCACGATCGTCGTCAATCAGATGGTCAATCTGTCGGGGATCTCCTTCGACCACCGCATGACGGAGGACACCGGTGCGTCGGTCGTCGACGTGATCCGGGCATGGCTCGTGTCGCGTGAGGTGTTCGACTTCGCCGACCTGTGGAGCAGCATCGACGCCCTCGATGCCACCGTCGCGCTGGACACTCAGTTCGTGATGTTCCTCGACCTCCGGCGGATGGTCGAGCGTGGTGCGTTGTGGGTCCTCCGTCACCGCCGTCCGCCGTTCGGGCTGACCGAGACGGTGGCCGAGCTGAAGCCGGGGATCAGCCAGCTGGCCCTCACCCTCGGGACGACGCTGCGCGGCCGGATGGCCGACGTGGCCATGTCGGAGGAGGCGTCGCGCCTCGCTGCCGGTGTGCCTGAAGCGCTCGCCGAGCGAGCCGGGGCGTGGCCCGTGCTGCACACGGCGTTCGACCTCGTCGATCTGGCGGGAGCGACTGGGCGTCCGGTCGGCGCCCTCTCCGCCGTGCAGTGGGAGCTGTTCGACGCCCTCGACTTGATGTGGTTGTGGGAGGGCATCGGATCGCTGCCGAGATCGGACCGCTGGCAGACCCAGGCCCGCTCGGCACTTCGCGACGACCTGCTGTCGACGTTGGCCGAGCTCACCGAGGCGTGTGTGCTGAGCGGTGGCTCGGTCGAGGAGTGGATCTCGATCAACTCCCGCCCGGTCAGCCGGGTCGGCACGATGCTCACCGAGATCCGTCGTGCCGAGGGTTACGACCTCACGACGCTCTCGGTCGCCCTGCGCCAGCTGCGCAACCTGGCCCTCACGTCGCGCTCGGCGTTCTCCTGAACCCGCGCCGATTGTGAGCAACATCCTGCTCACAATTGGCCCTGGAACCGGTCGGTAGCGTGGAAGGTCCATGCCGCCGCGCTATCGCTTCGCTCCCTCGCCGACTGGCTACTTCCACGTCGGTGGGGCGCGCACCGCGCTGTACAACTGGGCGTTGGCGAAACAGCACGGCGGGACGTTCGTGTTGCGGATCGAGGACACCGACGAGGTGCGCAACCATCCGGAGTGGACCGAGGGCATCGTCGACGGGCTCGCCTGGCTGGGTATCCGTGCCGAGGATGCCTCGTTCGAGGGGCCGTACTTCCAGAGCTCCTACGCGGCTGCCCACGTCGCCGCCGCCGAGCGACTCTACGAGCAGGGTCTGGCCTACTACTGCGATCTGACGCCCGAACAGATCGAAGCGCGCGCCAAGGCACGCGGGAAGCCCGGATACGACGGCTTCTCGCGGGACCGGGGGCTCGGTCCGGGACCAGGCCGGGTGCTGCGATTCCGGGTTCCCGACGGTGAGACGGTGGTCGACGACGTGATCCGCGGTGCGGTGACGTTCGAGAACGAGAACCTCGAAGACTTCGTGCTGTTGCGGGCCAATGGCACCCCGTTGTTCGTGCTGGCCAATGTCGTCGATGACATCGAGATGGCGATCTCCCACGTCGTGCGGGCCGAGGAGCACCTGCCCAACGCACCGAAGCAACAGTTGCTGTGGAAGGCCTTGGGCGTTGCCCCGCCGGTCTGGGCACACGTCCCGGTGCTCGTCAACGAGGCCCGCAAGAAGCTGTCGAAGCGTCGCGACAAGGTCGCCCTCGAGTCGTACCGCGACGACGGCTATCTCGCCGAGGCGATGGTCAACTACCTGATGACCCTCGGCTGGGCGCCGCGATCTTCTGGGCACCGCCCAGATTCGGAGACTGCGGAGCATGACGCCGATCCGTCGAGCGAGTCGGAGATCGTGCCGTGGTCGGTGATCGAGGACTCGTTCCGCCTCGAGGACGTCACCCACTCGCCGGCGTTCTTCGACATCAAGAAGCTGGCCGCGTTCAACGGCGAGTACATCCGCAAGCTCACCACCGACGAGTTCGTTGCAGCGTGCGAGCAGTTCCTCCCCGCCGACTTCGACCGCGACATCTTCACGGCAATGGCCCCGCATGTGCAGACCCGGGTCGTGACGTTGTCCGATGCCGCACCGATGGTCGACTTCCTGATGCGGCCGGATCCGATCATCGACCACGACTCGTGGACCAAGGCGATGCACCAGCCGTGGTCGCGGGCGGTGCTCGCCGAGACCGTCTCCGCCTACGGGCGCGCCGAGTGGGACGCTGAGTCGCTGAAGGCCGTGCTCGAGCGCATCGGCACCTCCCACGGCATCAAGCTGGGCAAAGCCCAGGCACCGGTGCGTGTCGCGGTCACCGGACGGAGCGTCGGCCCACCGCTGTTCGAATCGCTGGAGGTGCTCGGGCGCCACGAGACGATCAGGCGGCTCGACGTCGCTGTCGCTCGCCTCGGACGTGACTGAGGTGGACCGTGGCGACACCGAACCGCGATCACACACCGGTGGCGATGATCCGCCCGATCGCTCACGGTGCGATCGCCGGTGTCGACGACCTCGTCGACTTCGCCGACGAGCGCCGTGCGGTGGAAGCGAGGCGTCGGCGACGTTGGCGGGTCGTCCGGAGGTCAGTCCTCGCCGTCCTCGTCGTCGCCCTCGGCTACTACGCGATCAGCCTGACCCAGGTCTACCTGACCGGCCGCAGCGACCAGGTCGGCGATGCCACTCCCGCCGACGCCATCGTCGTGCTTGGCGCTGCCCAGTACGACGGGCGACCGTCGCCGCAGCTCGCCGCGCGACTCGACCACGTCGTCACGCTGTACGAACAGGGTGTCGCGCCGGTCGTCGTCGTCACGGGTGGCAAGCAACCGAACGATCGGTTCACCGAGGCGGAGTCATCGGCCCAGTACCTCGTCGATCGTGGCGTCCCCGCCGAGGCGATCGTGATGGAGACCAGCGGGCGCACCACGTACGAGTCGATGGCCGGGACGGCCGACCTCCTCGACCAACGCGGGCTCGATCGGGTGGTGGTCGTCACCGATCCGTACCACGCATTGCGGTCGCGGCTCACCGCTCAGGACGTCGGGCTGACGGCGTACGTGTCGCCGACGCCGACGTCGGTGGTCCGCGGTGGTCGCGCCGCCCGCCGGCATTTCGCCGAGGCCGCCGCCGTCGCCCTCGGTCGACTCGTCGGCTTCGACCACCTCTGACCCACCCGATCCCCAACCGATGGGTGTTTACGGGACGGAACGGTCCCCCCTACACCCATCGGTTGTCGCGGCGATAGGGTTTTCGGTCGCTCCGATGGGGAGTGGTGTAACTGGCAACACAGCAGATTCTGGTTCTGTAATTAGGGGTTCGATTCCTCTCTCCCCAGCTCATCGGCTGGCCTCGCTGGTAGCGTGGCAGACCGCACGGCGCCTCGGCGTCAGGCAGCATGGCCCGTTCGTCTAGAGGCCTAGGACACCACCCTCTCAAGGTGGCGGCACGGGTTCGAATCCCGTACGGGCTG
>CAWBBL010000008.1:0-30261 GCA_963786985.1 Ilumatobacteraceae bacterium
GTGATGATCCCGGTGTCCCTGATCACCGGCTGGATCTCCTCGGTCACCTACGTCGCGGCGCTGTCGCTGTGGGCGCTCGTGTCGGGCCACTGGTCGGCGTGGCAGGCGGCCCGCGTCGAAGTCCGCCAGGACGAAGAGGCGACCCGAGCCGAAGGGAACCAGTTGAGCAACGGGTCGTCGACAAACTCGTCGCCGAGACGACGGTTGAACCCGTCGCCGGTCGGTAGCGGTCACTTCTCATCGATGCAGGGTCGACGAAGAAATCTGAATCGTTGCGTATGTGATGTCGCGGGGCCGGGAACTCGTGGAGGACCAACAGCACGCGGCGGCCGTTGGCAGCCTGCCAAATCGTCGGGTCAAGCCGGTGTCGTCGCATCCAGGAGGGTGGGTCCAATGAAAACGCTTACTCGAGGATTGGCCGGCGGCGTCGCTGCGCTGGTCCTCACTACCGGCTTCGGCACTGTTGTCGGAGCGGAACCGGTGGCCCAGGAAGGGCTTGTCAACTTGAACTTGACGGGCGTGACGGCGCAACTGCCGATCGACCTCGCCGCCAATCTCTGTGACGTGACTGTCGATGTCTTGGTCAGCGAGTTGGACGATGGCTCGTCACCCTGTGAGGCCAGTTCCAACGCCGATGCCGTGGTGACCACCGAGGACGGTGGGCCGGTCGCCCAAGAGGGACTGGTCAACGTCAACGTCACCGACGTCGTCGTCCAAGCGCCGATTTCGGTGGTCGCCAACGTCTGTGACGTCACCGTCGCGGTACTCGTGTCCAGGCTGCAAGACGGCGCCTCGCCGTGCGACGCCACCGGCACCGCCGAAGCGATCACGGCGACCGAGGACGGACCGCCCGCCCCGGTCGAACAGGAAGGACTGGTCAACCTCAACCTGACCGGTGTCACCGTGCAACTGCCGATCGCTCTCGCCGCTGACGTGTGTGACGTCACCGTTGACGTCCTCGTCAACGAACTCAGCGACGGCTCGTCACCGTGTGAGGCCAGCTCCAACGCCGATGCCGTGGTGACCACCGAGGACGGCGGCCCGGTCGCCCAGGAGGGACTGGTCAACGTCAATCTGACCGACGTCGTCGTTCAGGCTCCGATCGCGATCGCCGCCAACGTCTGTGACGTCACTGTCGCAGTATTGGTGTCGAGGCTCGAGGACGGCGCCTCGCCGTGCGACGCCGCGGCCACCGCCGAAGCGATCACCCCGGAAGGTTCGCTGCCCGAGCTGCCCGCCGACGCCGCCGTCGAACAGCTGCCCGTCGACTCGGTCGCGGACGCTGTCGACTCCGTCGTCGAAGAGCTGCCGGTCACCGTTCCCGAACTCCCCGTCACACTTCCGACCGACTCATAACGGTCGCAACGCCGCTGGGGCGCCCTTACCCACCCACGGCGGGGGTGGGACTACGACGACCCCAGACAAGCAACGGCTCCCGCACTCACCGACGAGTGCGGGAGCCGCTGCAACCGGCCGACCTCGGCGAAGCAAGACCACAGATCATCGAGACACAGGTCTTCGACCTGGTTCATTCGGGATCCGTTGAGCTGGCCGCAGCTGGTTCGTGACGACGACACTTCACCTCGACGACATCCGGAGCAACAAACTGCACCGTGAGCGACGAATTGCCGAGACTAGCGCACCGGCGCCTACAGAACGCGTGGTGGCGAGACGACGATCCCCGAGTGCACTGCCGCCGATTGGTCGGTCCCTAGACGCGTCGGTTGAAGATGCTGTAGCCGCCGGGTCCAACCAGGGCGGCGAGGACGAGCAAAATGATGCCCCACAGCACCGAGCCGGAGATGAGCACGATTACACCGATGATGGCGATCACCACGGCGATGATCCACAACACGTTTGCCGGCATTTCAACCCCCTACAACTTGCGGCTCGTGACCGCATCCTGCGCCGACCGTACCCGCTCGGCGCGTCAGATCAGTCATGCTCCCCGCAGCCGACACCGGCGCGCTTCAAGTCGACGCAACCTGCTGTTGGATGTTCGTTGGTAAGGAGGCGCCATGGCCCGGACGCACTCCTTACCCACGACGAGTCCGTAAGAAGCCTGCCCGCCTGCCGGACAACGACGGCCGCGACACGCTGCTGGGTCTCCGCGTCTCCGGCGGCCCGGCGCCACCGAACGTTCGCACGGAGCTGATGGGTCTCCGAGGCGTCTCGGCAGGCCGGCCGGCGAAGAGGCCGGCCAGGTATGTGCTCGGTCGAGTTAGACAAGGACCGGGACTAGCACCTGGGTAAGGCTGAATCCCGCCGAGTTCTGGATGACGTAGGCAAAGGGACAGGTTCCACCCTGGGTCGGGGTGCCGGAGATCACTCCGGTGGTCGGATCAAATGACAGTCCGATACAGCCCGTCTGCAGTGTGGGGTCGAAGGTGTTCGGCGGTAATCGTTGCCAGCGGGATTGCCGAGGTCGTCGTTGGCTAGAACGTTCAAGTTGAACGGCTGGCCCACAGTGGCGTCCTGTAAGAGGATGTCGGGTTGGGCGACAGGAGCGACCGCAGGCGACGTCGAGGTCGTCGACGTCGAGGTGGTCGACGTGGAGGTCGTCGACGTGGACGTGGCGATGTCGCATGGCCCCACGGTGTCGTCGTGATTGTCGACGTGTGCATCGACGGCGGGCTCGCCGACAATGATCGTGTGCTCGTTGCCCGGGTTACCCGGTGGGACGTGGCAGATCACCACCTGTTCGACCCCGACTGGGGCGACCGCTGGCGACGTCGAGGTCGTCGATGTCGAGGTGGTGGACGTCGAGGTGGTCGACGTGGAGGTCGTCGACGTGGACGTGGCGATGTCGCATGGCCCCACGGTGTCGTCGTGATTGTCGACGTGTGCATCGACGGCGGGCTCGCCGACAATGATCGTGTGCTCGTTGCCCGGGTTACCCGGTGGGACGTGGCAGATCACCACCTGTTCGACCCCGTTGCCGTTGTCGTTTCCGTTGTCCGTTGCCGTTGTTGTTGTCGTTGCCGTTGCCGTTGTTGTTGCCGTTGCCGTCTCCGTTGCCCCTGCCGTTGCCGTTGCCGTTTCCGTTGCCACCGGCGTCAGCGAGGATGTACGTCGGGAACGCGGCGAACCCCGCAGTCACGAGCACCGTGGAGACGATCACGCCGAGACGTCCGAGCGTCGTTCTGCCGTACATATCCGAACCTCGTTTCGAGTTGTGATCTGCCGTCGCGCGGCTGCTGAGTTGGTCGTGAACCGTTGCCGGCGGCCGTGCCCCTCTAGTGCGCCGGTACCGGTCCACTTCAATACATCGTTCAAGTACCCACTGAGGACACGGTCAATCTGCGATC
This sequence comes from Ilumatobacteraceae bacterium, assembly GCA_963786985.1. GTDB lineage: Bacteria > Actinomycetota > Acidimicrobiia > Acidimicrobiales > Ilumatobacteraceae > Desertimonas. The sequence continues at coordinate 3,309 of CAWBBL010000008.1, forward strand.
GAACGCTTCGCAACGCGACAGGGCCCGCAGAGATTGGGATCAGGAGCGCCGTGGGCCGGGCTGCTTGTGGTGCACTGTTCGCTGCCATCAGGTTTGTGCTTCAACGCGTCGAGGTAACTCGGTGCCAAATGGACACCTATCCCGCCGATCAAACCTGGCGACGGACAGTGACTGTGCTCTTGCGACTACTCGCGTTGGTGGTGTTCCTCGCAGCGGTCATCGGCCTTGGCTGGGCGGTGTTGGACTACATGATCAGCAATCCTCTTCCCTACCGCGACCCCGAAGCCATCCGCGCGGTCACGATCACCCCCATGGCGATTGCCTCTGGGAGAGTGTGCGGCCGCAGTAGAGACCCGTCTCCGCCCGCAGCCGGGGGCGGACCGAGGCCTCACCGCGCGTAGGTTGACGCCAGGATATTGATCGATTATCGTCAATCATCGATGAATAGACGAGCTGAGCGATCGCCTTGGTGAGGAACGGTGGTGCGATGAACGAGAACCGAACACTGATGGATGCCCTGAGAGCGCACTACGGCGCGGCGGCACGCACCGCAGCAACTGGCACATCGGTGGTCGGAGACAGCTGCTGGACGGTCGCTGACCGGTGCGGTCCGGGCAACGACTGCTGCGGACCGTCGGCGAACGCCGCTGTTGGAGAGTTCGGTGCTGCCTGCTACGACACCGCCGAGTTGGCCGAGCTGCCAGCCGAAGCGGTGGCGGGGAGCATCGGCTGCGCCAACCCGGTGGCGCTGGCGGCGCTGCAGCCCGGTGAGGATGTCTTGGACCTTGGCTCCGGTGGAGGTATCGACGTGCTGTTGTCGGCCCGGCGCGTCGGACCGCAGGGTCGCGCCTACGGACTGGACATGACGCCGGAGATGCTCGACCTCGCCAGGGCCAACCAGGCGAAAGCCGGGGTGACGAACGCGGAATTTCTCGAGGGACGCATCGAGAGCGTGCCGCTTCCCGATCACAGCGTCGACGTCGTCATGTCGAACTGTGTGATCAACCTGTCCGTCGACAAGGACGCGGTGTTCGCTGAGTCGCATCGTGTGCTACGTCCTGGCGGTCGCCTGGCCATCGCCGACGTCGTCGCTGATCACCCGCCCGATCCGCGGCAGGAGTGCAGCGACGTCGAATGGGCGACGTGCATCGCCGGTGCCGTGACGAGGGAGCGTTATCGCGACCAGCTCGAAGGTGCAGGATTCGGCGATGTCGAGATCGTCGACAGCCACGCCGTCGGCGACGGCCTCACCTCGGTGTTCGTCCGCGCCCGCAAACTCACTGCGTAGAACGCTCCCACGGAGGTCGTCAGGCGGCGACCAGTCCCGCGGTGTCGAGGACGGCCCGCAGTACCGAACGTCGATGCGTCGCGATTGTGCACATCACCCAGCGCCGCGCTTCGACCTTGGTGATCAAGCCGGCGTCGGCGAGTACTGAGAGGTGATGCACGGTCGTGCTGGCTCTTGCCGACCGGGCCCTCGAGGTCACAGCTGCACGCCGTGCCATCGGGTGCCGCGGGGATCATCGACAGCAGGCGTAGACGCACGGGTCCGCCAAGGCTATGAACAACGCGGCCAGATCCGAGCGCCGTTGGCTTCGAGCACCGCAGCGATCAATGGGTGCAACAGCGCGCGGCGGTGACGGAGTGGGTGCTCATGTCGATGGGGCGAGGACTGCGTCGTCGTCCCACGGCGCAGTGGTCGGGAGGCGACCCATGACGAGTTCGGCAGCACTTGGAAAGCAGGCCAGGCAGCGCTCGTTGATCCGCCACCAACTCGAAGTCCCGCTCCGCTCGACGAGCACGAAACACGACTCTCCGAGAATCTGCAGGTGGTGCGAGATCGTCGACTGGCCGACGTCGAGTGCGGCGACAATCTCGCCGACGTTCATCGGTCGCTTTTCCGTGGCGAGCAGGTTGAGGATCAGGATGCGAGTCGGATCCCCGAGCGCCCTGAACCATCCCGCCCACGTCACGGCGTCATCTCGAGAAACATTCATCGATCATTGACGATAGTCGATTCGTCCGGTAACGTCACGCATACATCGACAGTTATCAATGTATTAGGAGTACCGCGATGAGACTGCAACTCGCCCTCAACGTCACCGACCTCGACGAGGCCGTCGACTTCTACACCCGCATGTTCGGCGTCGGACCGGCCAAGACAAGACCGGGATACGCCAACTTCGCCATCGACCAGCCGCCGCTCAAGCTCGTGCTGTTCGAGGGCGCCGGCGAGTCCGGTTCGATCAACCACCTCGGCGTCGAAACCGAAACAGCCTCCGAGGTCATCGCCGCCGAGGCCCGCCTCGGAGACGCCGGGCTGCAAACCACCGGCGTCGACGACACCGTCTGCTGCTACGCCGAGAAGACCGAGACGTGGGTCCACGGACCGGACGGCACACGCTGGGAGTGGTACGTCAAGAAAGGCGACGCCGAGCAACTGGCCAACACTGTCGTCGGCAGTCACATCACCGAAGGCACGTGCTGCCCGACCTGAGCGACCTCGCAGTTTCGGCGGCGTCGGCACCGCGCATCGCTCCCACGCCCAACCTGCCGCCGCCGCGGCCCGCCGGCCATGGGCTCGAACTACGGCGACATCGTTGGTAAGCGATGCGACCACGGCCCCGGACGAACTCGTCACCCACCACCCGTGGTGTAGGAAGCCTGTCCGCTGTGCCGGACAACAACGGGCCGCGACCTGGGCTACTCGGTCTCCGGGTTGAAAGAATCTTCAGCGAGATCTGCGTTCCAGTCACGCCCCAATCGTGACGTCAGCCAGTGAAGGCAATCCGACGCGCTTCAACTGACGGATGTGGTGCGGACACGCCTGACTCGCACCGCGACGATCAGTTCCGAAGTAATCGAGGGCTACGCCCGCGAACGAGCGCACCGAACCTCGTCCGCGTCGTCGGAGCTGCGCCCGAGCGGGCATCAGCGCTGATCATCGCTGAGACTGGCTCTCAGGTCCAACTCGGATCGCCGACACCGGTACTCGACACCGGCCACGCCGGCTTTTGGCTCAGTCGTTCAGGAAGACCCCGCCGCACAATCTCAGCGCATCCGCCGTCAGGACGCCGTCGGCAGTGTACGCGACGTACACCTCTCCGACCTCGCCGGGCTGACCGAGGTGAACGTTGACATGAAGTGGGTGCCGGCGATTCGCCGGATACTCCTCAGCGTGTGGCAGTTCGACGTGCTGCTCGCCCCCATTGGGTGCCAGCAGGACGCATTGGCCGTTTCCGACAACGCGGAAGTGGACGTGATCCGCCGCGGCGGGCACCCCCACGATGACGGTGCCGGCCGTAGCCAGCGCTATCCCGACGATGACACGACGCATGCGAAACCCCCCGCTTAGAGTCGATCTATCTGACGATGCATCCTAGCGCTGCTACGGAACCGGGCGGTCGCCGTACGGTGCGTCACCGATGAGTCGCCGGCGCATCCACCGAGCCCGACGAGAACCGTCAGGTCACATGGTTGTAGGCGGGGAAGACCGTAGGCGGAGGTGGATCGTTGACACCGACTTCAGCGAATTTCGGCATCAGCATCTGGCCGAACTGCTCGACCGCCTCTTCGGATTCCCAGACGTCCACTACGCAGAACGTGCCGTCGGGCATCGTGCCGGCAACGTGGGAGATCAAGCCCGGCACCGGCCAGTCACTGGGAGAGTTCAGACCCTGCGGGTTGAGGCTTTGGCCGAGCCTGTCGTACTGCTCTTCGCTCAAGCGCATCTGGTGAATGAGAACGACCGCCATGTGTACCTCCAGTGATGTGGGCTCCGTCGCCCACGGGCACGAAGCCTAGATCTTGACGCCGCCGCCGCTCTCCTCGTGGTCGTGCTGGCCGACACGTCTGAGCAAGCGTCCCGCCGCGGTTACGACGCGGCGCGATCACGAGTCGCCTCCAGGACCCCTTCCCCATCCGTCTCGGAGCGACAGCGGGGGTGTGCTCGAATGACGTCCAGTGAGCGCGCGGTCGCTCGTCTGCTACCTCCGGGTGGACGGCACTCCGAGCGCAACGAATTGGGCGCCTCGGGATGCCGATCAGTCGGCGAAGACGTCGCGGCTGAGCTGGGTGAAGAACGTGTGGTCGTGGCCCTTGTTCGGGTCGGTCGCGTTGTACTTGACGTTCGGCGATCCGTCCGGCACATGCTCCTCGGAGTAGATCGCCCCCACCGGGCACACATCGGGCTGGTAGCAGGCGGTGCACGACGTGCACTCCTCGGTGTTGACGTAGAGCAGGGTGTCGCCGAAGATGCCGATCGCGTCGGGGTTCGGTTGGTGGGTGTTCTCGACTCCGCCGCCCGCTTCGACCTCGGAGAACAGCACGTTGTTGGCGGCGTCGAACTCGTAGATGCACTGCACCGGGCAGACGTCGACGCAGGCTCGATCCTTCGTGTCGATACAGGACTCGGTGATGATGGCGATGCCAGGCATTGCAACCTCCGTTCCCGGCCCGGCCAGGAACACGCCGCAGTCGCTGGCCGACCCTACTGCTCGGGTACCCGGTGACGTCCTTGCTCAGCCGTTCACCAATACCGGGCGTCGCGAGCGCCGATGTTCGAGGTCACAAGCCCTACGGGTTCGAGAGCCCCGACGACACGCGGTCGCTGCTCGACCGGTTCGAGGGCCGCCCGCAGGCGGCTCGATGGTTCAGCAGTGTCAGACCGGCTTGTGGGCGAGGAGGCTGGCGTACGCGATATGGCCGAAGAACGATCCCTCCCGGACTCGCCGACGTGCCTCGGTCTTCAACGCGGTACAGAGGTCGGCGCCGATCCGTCCGTTGGCGGCGAGCGTGTCGGCTCCCCGGTCGGCGATACTCACCATGTAGTCGGCGTCGTGAATCTGCACAAACCCGTGGCTCCGGACCCTCCCCTCGGCGAACCCGGCCGAGGCGACCATCGCGGGGAGACGACGCACGATCCACGGATCGTTCACGAACGCCGACACCATCGCGGCGACACACACCTGGAGCGGGTCGTGATCACCGGTAGCCAACGTGATCGTCGAGTAATCCCCGTCGAACACGATGACCCGGCCGCCTGGGCGCAGGACCCGAAATCCCTCGGCGAGAAGCTCCTCCGGCATGGGTGCGTGACACAAGACACGGTGCAGCACCGCCGCGTCGAATGACGCGTCCGCGAGCGGCAGATCGCGCCCGTCCGCCTCTTCAAACGACAGATTGGCAACGTCGGCGCTCAGGCTGCGGGCGCGCTCGATCAGGATCGGCGACGGATCCGTGCCGACAACCTCGCCCACGCCGGACCAAGCAGAAATCATTCGGGCGATGGCACCCGTTCCGCACCCGATCTCCACAACCCGTGAATCCCCCGAGGGGTCGAGTTCGGCCAAGTACGCATCAACCATCTCTCGATGCTGAGGGTCCGCCGCACTGACCTCCATCGCAGTCGCCAACTGCTCCACGACGGCCGGTTCCACTTCGGTGATCATCGAGTACACGTCAGGCACCGCACACCTCCTTGACCCGCTCCGCAAGTATCGCCTCATCGCTGATCGGTGTTCAACCGCCGACCTGCCGCTCGTGCAGGCACTCGGTCGCGAAAGACCGCAGTGGTGGATGTGGACGGACCTACCGTGTCGCCATGGTGAGCGTTGAGGATCATCTTCGCAACAAGCCAGAGACGTCCGTGGTGCTGTGGCACGCCTTCGTCGAGTTGATCGAACGGTGCGGCGAGTTCACCTACTCACCAAGCAAGACGACCGTGACGTTCAAGGGAACCCGTCGGGGTTTCGCCGGGGCTCGGCCGGACCGGCGAGGCATCGTCGGCTACCTCGACCTGCAGCGGAAGGTCCGCGACTCTCGGATCACGAACGTGTCCGCCTACACCGCCAAGCTCTTCGTGCATCAGTTTCGGATCACGGTGCCCGAGCAGCTCGACGAGACTTTTGCCGGTTGGGTCGCCGAGGCGTATGCGGTCGGGCAAGGCGCACATCTCGCCCGGTGACGGTCCCCGACCGGCACGGTCGAAACGATCGACGTCTCTGGGCAGTGGTGTCGGGTCCCGCCGCCGAGTTCCCATTCCGACGTGGCACCCGCCGTGAAGCAGACTTGTGCCCGATGGCCAGCTTTGCCGAGATCGAGAACGTCGAACCGGACCTTGCCGACCGGGTCCGCGCGATCCTGTCGTCGACAACGAATGCGGTACTGGGGACGATCCGGCGTGATGGTTCGCCACGGTTGAGCGGCGCCGATCCGTACTTCCACGACGGCCAGCTGCGCATCTGGTCGATGCCGCGGGCCCGCAAGGGTGAGGACTTGCGCCGCGATCCACGGGTCGCGGTGCACAGCATTCCGTGGGACTCGCGGCGGCTGCGCGACGGCGCCACCAACGTCGGCGACGCTGACGCCAAAGTCAGCGGAACAGCCGTGCTGACCACCGACGCCGGCAAGGTGTCAGAGTTTCGCGCCTGGTTGAAGTCCGAGCGTGGGTCTGCGCCGCCCGGGGACTGGGATCTGTTCACGATCGACATCGATGCGCTCACTGTCATCTCGGCCGATGCTGGGCAGCTGGTGGTCGACCGGTGGTCGATCACGGACGGCCGCCAGACGATTCGCCGGTCCTGAGGCGTGTCGCACTCGCCGTCGGACACGTCGCTGCCGTCTCTCGCGCGGCCGCCGACTACGGGACGCTGATGACGATCTTGCCCCGCGGGTGTCCCTGTTCCAGGTAGCGAATGGCGTCGGGTGCGGCCGCCAGCGGGAAGGTCCGGTCGACCACCGGTGTGAGCTTGCCGGTCTCGATGAGGTCGACGAGGGCGCGGAGGTCTTCCTGCCGTTCCTTGGAAAGCAGTCCGCGCAGCTTCTGGCCGACGAAGAGCGACAGCAGGGGGGCTCGGAGCATCCCGCGGAAGAAGCCGCCCGTCCATCGCCCGCCTCCGTCGCCTCCGACGATCACCAGCGCCCCGGCCGGCGCGAGTCGCGCCGGAGCGTGGCCAACGGGCGGCGGCCGGCAGTGTCGACGATGACATCCCAGCGTCGAGTCCCATCGGTGAAATCCTCCCGCGTGTAGTCGATGGCGTCGTCAGCACCGATGGACCGAACCAGGTCGAGCTTGCTCGTGCTGCACACGGCGGTGACCTGTGCGCCGAACGCCTTGGCGATCTGCACGGCGAACGTGCCCACCCCGCCGGCGGCACCGATCACGAGCACGCCTTGGCCGGGCTGCACGTCAGCGACGTCGCGGAGCGCGTGCAGCGCGGTGATGCCGGACACGGGCGTGGCCGCCGCTTGCTCGAAGGTGAGTCGGGCAGGCTTCGCAACCAGCTTGTCGGCGCGAGCCAGCGCCAGCTCGGCGAAGGAGCCGTCGGCTACGCCCAGGACCTCGTCGCCCGGTGCCATGCCCTGCACCGAGCGGCCGACCGCTTCGACGGTCCCAGCGACATCCCAGCCGCGGATGGGCAGCTTGGGACGTCGAAGCCCGAGGCCGAGCCGGGCGAAGTACGGCAAGCCCGTCATGATGTGCCACACGTCGGGCCCGCAGCCCGCGGCGCGCACCCGCACGACCACGTCGTGCTCACCGGCCGCCGGCGGATCGATGTCCCGCAGCTCGAGCACGTCAGCTGAGCCGTACCGGTCCTGGACGATTGCCTTCATCAGCCCTCCTTGGCCTCTCTCATTGTGCCGAGCGGATCTCGCCGCCTCGCCGAGCGGACAACCCCGGGCACACCTCACAGGATGTCCGATCCAGGCACGGCGCGGGGTCCCGGGTACCGCGCCCGTCCAATCCAAGGGGTCGCGTCCGCGACCCCCGGGAGTCGGGCGCTGCCGAGTGTCGCGGGATGCGTTCGGTCGCTGACGCGGCCCTGCAAGCGCACGAAGCACGGCAGTTCGGCGGCGATGCGGACGACGATTGACCGGACGGCGCTCGATCAACTGGCTCTGATCGTCAAAGGAACCCCGTTGAAGAGCCGACGCTAGGAGCTGTGCGTCCGGTTCACCTCGGCAGCGCGGCGACGGAACCAATCACACGGGGGGATCGGCGACGCCGAGGATGCGGATGGTGATCGTCCCGCTGTCAACGGCTTGGCCATCAGTGATCGTATAGGTGATCACGTGGTCGAGGAAGGACCCGGGGCCGAGGACGGTGATCGATGGGTGATTGACGTCGAGCGTGTAGGTGAACGCACCGGTGACGAAGTCGGTGATGGTGAACGTCGCCCACGGTGTGATGTTGCCTGAGACCCCGGTGATGCCGTCGATCGCGTCACCGGGATCCGGATCCGAATCGTTGGCCAGGACGTTGCCCGTGAAGCTGGCCGTTGTCCGGAGTGTTTCGACGAAGTCGTCCGCGGCGACCGGAGGCTGATTGGCCAACGTCGTCGTGGTGTCAGGCGGTGGGGACGGGTTGCAGGCGTACCAGCTAGCGAGCGGGGTCGAGTCCCACACCCCTGCGCTCGCGACTTGAAGCACTTGAGAGCCGGGGAGATTCGCGGCGCAGTACTCGGCGGGGTCGAAGAACGTGGAGTCGAGTACAAGGCCGCTGTTCACCACCTCGCCGTCACAGGCCCCAGTCGATGGCGCCCGAGCCGAGAATGTGCCGGCTCCACCGCCCGAAAGCACGATGAGCACATCGACCATGAACCCGCCGCTGTCGTTCGGGAGCAAGGGCGAACAGAATGTCACTGCCCCGATCGTGGTCGGTGGCGCCGACGACGAGGACGTCGGCGCAACCGTGCTGCTCGACGCGCTGGAAGACGGCGCGAGCTGCGTAGTCGGCGCCGCCGGCGCGGAAACGGTCGTCGTCGGGCAGCCGGTGGCGGCGGCGGCCGGCCGGTCGGTGGCCGCCCCGACGGCGGCGGCCAACAGCACCATGACGGGAAGGACGGCGCGTGCCCCGCAGCGTCTGACCGCGAGGAGAACCCCGACTCCAGACGCTGCGAGAAGCAGTGCGATCACGGCGATGCCGAGTGAACCGCCTCCGGTCGCAGGCAACTGACAGTTCATCGATCCCCCAAATCGCGTCGGCGGACGCATCCGTGTGCTGAGACATTGTGCCGGACCGGGAGGGCAGATCATGAAGTCGCCGGGACCTCCGCCTCTTCACCGTCGTCCATCAAGACCTTCATTCGCACAGCCGGTGACGAGCTCCGACCGCAGCCAAGTCGCCGTTCGACCTACGAATCCTCGAGTGCTGCGCCGCCCGAGACCGTCGCGTCGGCCGACTCGTTGGGTCGGTGGCGGATGGCATCACGCGGCTCATGGAAGGCCCGCACCTCGAAGATCACGAGGGCGCACAGGACGATCGCTGGCACGACGATCTGTCCCAGCGCGCTCAGTCCGCCGAGCGTTGGGATACCGACCAAGAGGATGAGCCCGGCGACGGCGCGGGCGACGTTGATCCCGCCCACATTGCGTAGCCGAAAGAGGAAGTGACCGACGAGGTAACAGATGATGCCGCCGTACAGGGCGTATCGGCCGGCGTCGACGTGGCCGTGGTCGCCGATCAGCACGACGAGACCGAGGGCCGCGAACACGATGCCAGCGACGAACAGGAAATGAACGTACGTGTACGAGTCGCGGGCGAGCCGCACCCGCTCGATCCCCGACGATCGTCGCAGAACGTCCTCGGCGACCTTGGCGACGACGTCGAAATAGAGCCACCACAGACACACGGCAATCGCCAGGCCGCACAGCAGCGCGAGGGCATCGCGCCCGGACAGCTCAGCGCTCGACGTGGCCACCCCGACGGCGACAATTGACTCGCCGATGGCGATGATGATGATCAGTCCGAAGCGCTCAGCGAAATGTGACGCACTGTTGAGGCGCCACCGCGTCGACCGTACGACGTAGACACCGAGCTGGTCGATGGCCACCGCGGCGAGCCACCACCAGCGTTGCCCGGTGCCCCCGATCACAGCGCCGGTGAACAGCAGCACGAGCATCACCATCGCCACGCCGAGCATGCCGAGGATGACACTGCGCAGCTCGGCGTCGTCACCCGCGGCAATCAAGTACACGCCGAGATGGGTGAGACGAACGACCGCATAGGCCGCCGCCAGCACGACCGCCGCATTTCCATCATCCTCGAAGGCATGGGGGATGCTGATCGCGACAAAGAACATCCCGCCCATCGCCACCACCATGGCGACGCGCAGCAGCCCCTCATCCGCCTGCGCCTGGTTGCCCAGCCAGGTGTATGCACACCAGCCGAACCACACCACGGCAAGAATGATCACGCCCTCGAGCACCGTCGCCCCGCCGATGTCGTGCTCCATCAGACCGGTCACGTTGGTGATGGCGTAGACAAACACGAGGTCGAAGAGCAGCTCGAGCGATGTCACCCGATGGTTGTCATCAGTCGAGCGCAGGTGCGCTCGCAACGAGTCCAACAGCGAGGCCATGAGCCAGTGTGCCGCCACGCCGCCGCTGGGCGACCACCTCAACGCTGCGGACGCGTACGATCGAGGGCGTGGCCCTCGCTTCACCGTCGCCGACACCGAATCCGGACGCGATGAAGTTCACGCTGGACACCACCCTCCCGGCCATGATCAACGTGACCAGCGCGGAAGCGGCCACCGGTCACCGCTTCGCTGACGCGGTGTTCGCCGCCGGAGGCGTCGCCGCGATCTTCGGAGTCGACGACTTCATCACCGTCACTCGCCAACCCGGTTGCGAATGGGCTCCGATCATCGCGGCCGTCGTCACTGCAGCCGCGACCGACCTGTAGCAACCGCTCGGAGTTCGACCGAACGCAACAGCACAACCCGCCGTGAACTATGCCGCTGCGCACGTCGGCGTCGGCTGACGTCTCGTTCGTCATGCCTGGCAGGACAGGTGAGCATCCCACGCCGCCACCTCAGCACGCGGTTGACTATGGCATGGCCTTCGGTCAGCTCGCCGGTCCGCCGGCCTCTTCACGTCAGGTGAGCGAACTGCTGACGCTTCTCCGGGCTGCGGGCCACGACGACTTCCGGGATGCCCGTGGACCGATGGGTTTCACGCAGCGCCAGGCCGCCGGCAAGTTCACCCGCGACGAGGCCGAGCAGTTGATTGCCCGGCTGCAAACGGCCCTCGACGAAGGAAGCGGACCACCGGTCGAACTGCGAACACACGTGTCGAACGCCGAGGCGTTGCTTCGGGGGGTGCCCGCCGAGCAGCTCGCTGGTGAGTTGCAGCGACGGGGTTGGCTCGTCGTCGAACCGTGACACGGCGCGGCTTGTCCTTGGCGGTCGACCCGCGGTCAGACCACGCCCGCCGGTCCGCGCGACACGGCAGCGGCGTCCGAGAAGCCCGAAATGCCGCGTCCTCTCAACCGTGCGAGCTTTGCGTGGGGTCCGCCAAGATCGCGCCGGCGATTACTACTGTCGTTCCGAGGTGAGCGACGACGACGAACGAACGGTTGTCTTCGAGGACACGTGCGTTCGTCTTCAGCCGCGGGAACGTCATCCGGAGGTCGCGCAATGAAAACACGACGGATCCAACGGGCGGTCCTGGCGGCGGTGCTCGCACTCGGTGGCGCTGTTCTAGCAAGACCGGAGATCTCCGGGGCCAGCAGCGTGGCGGTCGTTGACCCGGAGGCTTCGGGTCCGTTCTGCGCTTCAATTCCGGGCGACGGCGAAGGCTCGTTCGTCGGCATGGCCGATGACCCGGTTGCCACCGCGGCATCCAACAATCCGTATTTGACGACGTTGTCGTCTGCGGTTCAGGCTGCCGGCCTCGTCGACACGTTGAACGGCGAAGGTCCGTTCACGATCTTTGCCCCGAGCAACGAGGCGTTTGCGGGTGTCCCGCCGTCCGACCTCGACGCGATCCTCGCCGACACCGAGTTGCTGACGAGCATCCTCACCTATCACGTTGTGGCCGGAGAGTCACTGAGCGCGGCCGAACTCGCCGAAGCGGGCAGTGTCACATCCGTTCAAGGCGGGGAGCTCCGGTTCACCACCGATGAAGACGGCGCACTGATCATCAACGGTGGTGCGGCAATGGCGACTTGTTGGGACATCACGACCGCCAACGCCACCGTGCACGTGATTGATCACGTACTGACGCCGCCGGGGCCCGAGACCTGCTTGGTGATGTGTTAGATGCCGACAGGCGATAACAGATGACGGAGCGCCGAATGTTCGGTCGGGAGCGGCGAGCGTGACCTGAGCGACGCGCTCGGCGACCGGCGGTCGCGGCCAAGTGCGTGGTACGACACGACGAGCACACGCGGAACGCCGTTCTTATGTGCTTGTTCATCCGGGGCGTGCCGATCTTCCTGTGGCGCCTGCAACAGATGCGCTACGTCAGCGTGTCGATCACCGAGTGGGGCAGCGATCGGTCGATATCGAGGGACTCGAGCGCGGACCGAAGACGAGCGACGACATCGGCGCCGTACTTGGTGCGCCAGCGATCCTCGACCAGTCTGACGGTTCCTTCGTACTTGTCACGCGTGATGCGGCCACGTGCCGTCGGCACGGCGTGCGGCACCTTGGGCTTGCCGGTGTCGCGCCAGATCTCGATGTAGCCATGGCGTTCGAGGACGGACTTGCCGTCACCCTTGAGCCGACTGAGCAGCGCGATGTCGCTGACCGGCACACCCTCGTCCGGCAACAGGCGGAGCGCCGAGGCGGCGAGATGCAGTGCGCCGATCCCCAGTTCCTCGAAGTCGGCGGCAAACGCGACGAACGCCTCCGACAACAACGCCGCAAGGGTCAGGCCAGCGACGCTCGACCCCTCGACGTCGTGCCGGGGGACCGGCGCCCAGTCCACTCCATGGGTTGGCACCCTCGAGTCGCCCGTGCCGCCGCCCGACACGTAGACGCCCCCGGTGATCGAGTGGTCGGCTGGACCGTAGCCGGTCGGGTAGTGCGGCCACTCGAGGAAGAACTGGCGAACCACCTCGCCGAGTGGTGTGGCCGAGTCGCCGGCGACGGACGCCTCGACGTCGGCGTCGAGCGAGAGCCACCGCTCGCGAGCATGCTCGCCCGATGGCGATGGCCGCACGGCGTTTCCTTCGCGGACCAACCACCCTGCCTTCAGCGCTGCGCCGACAGCGGCGCGGACCGCCCGCTTGGACAGCCGCGCCGCGGCCGGCAACTCGCGCAGGTCGATGCCGTCCCCAACGGGCCGGAGCACGTTCGACCACACCGCCAGCGTCGGCAGGCTGACCGACCCCGCTCCGCGCTGCGCATACTCGTGCGTCACCGTGACAAGCGCCTGCGCGAGCAGCGCGTTCGATGGGCAATCTCATGGCATGCCGAACTAGCACGCTCAGGCCACGCGCGCGGCCATCCCGTGCGAAGTGCCAGTCGAACGCCCGCAGATCCGGCACACCGAACACCGACGCGTGCCGGCCACGTTCGCGCCAGATCGACGGTGTTGCGGTCCTCGGGCAGACGCACACAGACATCGACGCCATGAACCGGCACGTGCTCGGCTCACCGGCGACGGTCGCGCAATGCACCCCACATATGCCCTCAGCGCTGGCATCGGTTCTGCGGCAGAATTCACGCATGGAACACGTCGACATCGGCGGGATCCAGATCGCCTACACCCACGCGGGCTCCGGCCCGCCACTCGTCATGCTCCACGGTGCCCCAGCCGACAGCCGCACTTGGCAGTGGATGCTCCCCAACCTCGCACGCGACCACACCGTCATCGCCTGGGACGCGCCGGGCTTCGGGCAGTCGTCAGACATCGACGACACCTGGCGCGCAGCGCAGTTCGCCGATGCTCTCGCCGCCTTCATCGCCGCGCTCGGCCTCGAGCGGCCGCACCTCGTGGGCCACTCGTTCGGGACGGCGGTGACCCTCTCACTGTTCGAGCGACACCCAGCGGTACCAGCCAGTCTCGTGCTCATCGGTGGCTACGCGGGCTGGGCAGGGTCTCTCCCACCAGAGGAGGTGGCCCGACGGCTCGAGATGTTCCTCGGCCTGGCCGACCTGGGCGATTCCTTCGACCCGAAGTCCTACCCTGGCTTGTTCACGGACCTCATACCGGCCGACCGCGACGCCGCGTTGGTCTCGATGATGCGTGAGAACATCCGCCCGACAACCGTTCGAGCGGCGGGCTACATCGGGGCGGAGACCGATCTCCGCCCAGTGCTGCCGACCGTCGACGTGCCGACACTCGTCCTCCACGGCGAGGCCGACGCTCGGTCGCCGCTCACGAACGCTGAAATGCTCCATGCGGCGATCTCGACATCACAGCTCGCTGTGCTCCCGAAGCTCGGCCATGCGTGTCTGGTGGAGGATCCCGAGGCGTGTGCGATGGTGATCCGCCGGTTCGTGAGGAATGTGGGCTGAGTCGGGGCCGCTGTTCAACACCGCCCCGAATCGGCGTCGTTCTGTTGCCCTTCGCCACAATGGGACGCGATGCGAATCGTCATCGAGGGTCACGATCTACCGGGCGCCGAGTTCGTATCGGAGGGCGTGCCGCTGCACAACGTGCACGTCGCCGTCCAAGTCGGCAAGGAGCCCGTCGGGTTGGTGCGCGGCGACGCCGACAACGCACGTTGGGAGATCGACGTGCGCGCCGTCGTCGCGGACGATGGGGTCGACCTGCGCGGGCCGGCAGTGCACGGCAAGAAGGGCGATCGATTCCTCTACCTCACGTGGGGCGACGTCAGGGCAGGCGACTCGTTCGCCATGTTCCGCCGGGCCAAGCTGATGATCGGGGACATCGACCCGGAGATGCTCGGCGCGGCAACACGCGACGATGGTGTACTCGTTGCATCGCTGTCACTGACCGACGAGCGCGGCGGACCCCGCTGCGCCCGGGTCAAGCCGCCGGCGGTCCGCTGGCGGGCCGGCTGAGGTCTCGACGTCCCGGCGGGGATGCGCACAGCGGTCGCTCCCATCGGAACGACTGCACGCCTCGCCGCACGGTCCGACTGGGCACGATGTACAGTTGCCATCAGCGGCTCCAGTCCTCGGTCGAACCTTCGTCAACCAGAACGAAGGCACGACACGAAGGAGCCCCGATGACGCTTGAGCTCATCTCTCCACCCGCCCCGACGGCTCTGTCGGTCGAGGAGGACGAGCGCCCACCCGGTTTCGTCGGGAGGGCAGTGACCCTTCTGTTCGTCGGAGTCCCCTTCGTCGCCCTCGTGTGCGGTGTGATCCAGTTCTGGGGCCACGGCATCCACCTCAGGGACGTGCTCCTCGCGGTGGCTTTCTACCTGCTCGTCGGTCACGGCATCTCGATCGGCTTCCATCGGCTTCTCGCCCATCGGTCGTTCGCCGCCCGCCGACCGTTCAAGCTGGTCGTCGTCGCGCTCGGCTCGATGGCGTACGAGGGGGGACCGATCGGTTGGGTGGCGAATCACCGCCGGCACCACGTCTTCGCTGACACGGCTGCGGATCCGCACTCTCCACAACAGCACGGGGGAGGCGTCCGGGGCCAGTTGAAAGGACTGTGGCATGCCCACGTCGGCTGGCTGTTCACCGCCCAGCACGCACCGTTGCAGCGCAATGCCGCCGACCTGCTCGCCGACCGCGACATCGTCGTGATCGACCGGCTCTTTCCGGTGTTCTGCGTCGTGTCGCTCGCCCTGCCGTTCGGGTTTGGGTGGCTGCTCGGCGGCACCGTTGGAGCTGCATTCAGCGCCCTCTTGTGGGCCGGCCTCGTCCGAGTCTGCGTGTTGCACCACGCGACGTGGAGCATCAACTCGTTGTGCCACATGTTCGGCCGGCGACCGTTCGCGACGAAGGACCGCAGCACCAACGTCGCCGCCCTCGCCGTCGTCAGCATGGGTGAGTCGTGGCACAACGGACACCACGCCTTCCCGCGCTCCGCCCGTCACGGGCTGCTGCGCGGCCAGTGGGACTCCTCGGCGATGCTGATCCGTGCGTTCGAGTGGATGACGTTGCTGCACGACGTGCACTGGCCGACCGCCGAGGAGGTCCGAAACCGCCGTCTCGCCAGTGGTCGGCGGCACCGAGAGAACGTGGGTCCGTGAGGCGTGACGGCGAACGGCGGCTACGGATACTCGCCCGGCTCAGCGGCCGCGCCGCTCCTGAGCTGGAGACGAAGCGGCTGTGCGAGGTGTGCGCCGACGTCACCGCGATGGATGGCGCCGGAATCATGCTGATGTCCGGCGACGTGCCGCGAGGCTCGGTGTGCACTACCGATACGGTGAGCGCGCTCATCGAGCAGCTGCAGTACGACCTCGGGGAAGGTCCCTGCGTGGACGCCTACCACGAGGACCGCCCGGTTCTGGAATCCGATTTGGCGGAACCCGTCAACCTGCGGTGGCCCGCGTTTACCGGGCCGGTCCTCGACGCGGGCGTGCGGGCGGTGTTCGGCTTTCCGCTCCATGTGGGAGCGGTGCGCCTCGGGGCACTCCATCTGTACCGCGACCGACCCGGGCCGCTCACCGATGAACAGCACGCGGACGCGTTGGTCATGGCCGACATCGCCGCCCAGGCAGTCCTCGTGCTGCAGGCGAACGCCCCGCCCGGACAGTTGGCCACCGCGCTGATGGCGAGCGCCGACTTCCAGTACGTGGTGCACCAGGCCTCCGGCATGGTCGCCGTGCAACTCGACGTCAGCGTCGCCGAGGCGCTCATTCGACTCAGGGCGTACGCCTTTGGCAACGACCGTCCCCTCGCCGAAGTGACTCGCGATGTGGTGGCCAGACTGCTGCGATTCGATGAAGGAAGCGACGAGAACGACCGCCCGTCGTGAGCGCGACCTCGGCGACGCCGGCCGCCGTCAGCCGACCAGCCACGGTTGTATCATCCGTTGGGAGGGTCTCGTGACTGGAGATCGCATGGCCAGGGAAGTCAAGCTGGCCAGGACATTGGTGGACCTGGCCGACACGCTCGTTGCCGACTTCGATGTCGTGGAATTACTGACCTTGCTCGCCGACCGTTGTGTCGACGTGCTCGACGTCGGAGCAGCCGGCCTCATGGTGGCCGCACCAAACGGTGACTTGCGAGTCATGGCTTCGTCCAGCGAGACCGTGCGCTTGCTGGAGCTGTTCGAGCTGCAGTCGGAGGAAGGCCCGTGCCTCGACTGCTACCGGACGGGCCAAGCAGTCGTCAACCAAGACCTCGCCGCGGTCGACGGGCGCTGGCCCCGATTTGTGGCCGAAGCGCTGGCCGCCGGCTTCCACTCGGTCCACGCGTTGCCGATGCGGCTGCGCGGCACCGTCATCGGTGCCCTCAACCTGTTCCACATCGACCCAGGGGAGATGCGCAAGGCAGACGTCGACGCGGCCCAGGCGCTCGCCGACGTCGCCACCATCGCCATCCTTCAGCACCGCGCCACGGCGGAGGTTCAGGTCCTCAACGAACAGCTCAACCAGGCGCTGAACAGCCGCATCGTCATCGAACAGGCGAAAGGGATGGTCGCCGAGCGGAAGGCGGTCGACATGGAGGAGGCGTTCGTCACGTTGCGCAGCTACGCCCGCAACCACAACCTCCGGCTGGCCGACGTCGCCCGCGAGGTCATCGCCGGCACCCTGACCGCGGCAGCGCTCGATCGTCCGCGGCGCTCCACCTCAACCTGACTGGGCCGCGTCCACGTCGTCAGCGAGTCGCAGGACGAGTTCGGCCACTTCCTTGCTGCGCTCGACCGGCAACATGTGACCCGCACCTTGGAACAGGTGTAGCCGGGCATCGCCGACGGCTTCGGCGATCCGCATCGATTCGCGTGCCGGCAACACCCGATCGGCGGTTCCGGCCAACAGGAGGAGTGGGACGTGCACATCGCCGAGCCGGTCGCTGAGGTCGATGCCGAGCAACCGACGGGTCAAACCGATGCGGCGAGCGGCAGGGCTCGCGAAGCCGACCGCGCGCACCGCCTCGACGTGACTTCGGCGAGGAGCGATGCCGAAATTGGCCCGCGCGAACACCAGGCCATGGCGATGATGCCGGCCGACGCGCTCGGTCACTTGCCAGTCGAGCACCGCCGCCTTGACCCGCGTGAGCGGACCATCGGCGGGTCCGCGGGCCGAGCTGTTGATCAGCACCAGCGCCGAGACTCGGTCGGCTACCACGTCCGGACGTTCGACAGCGAGACCCAGCGCCACCGCGCCACCCATCGAGTGGCCCACCACGATGGCGCCGCGGAGATCGAGCACACCGAGCACCGTGGCCAAGTCATCGACGAGCCCATCGAAGCCGAACGCCACCGGCACCGCCGACGAGCGACCGAATCCTCGCTGGTCGACGGCAACCACGCGCCGACCACCCGTCACCAACCGCGGCGCCAGCGGAGCGAAGATCCCGAGATTGCCCCCGAGACCGTGCAGCAGCACCACCGGCCTGCCGGAGCCGCACTCCTCGGCGTGCAGCATGCCACCGTCGGGCGTGGCGATGGCCCGGATGCGCTCGGTCGGAAAGGCGAAGCCGTTGCCGAGGTCGGGATCCGGCGTGGCATCGAGCCGGGCGAGGACACGATGCTCGTAGACCACGCCGCCGGCGACAATCGCACCGATGAGTCCAGCGGGCACCAAGTGTCGCCATCCACGTACGTGGCGGCGGTCCACTCGTCGATGATTCGAAACGCCAATCTTGAGACACTCGCACGGATCAGTCGTGGTGGTCGCCATCTGCGTGTTCCCATCCGGGCGTCGGGAGTCTCGTAGTCGTGACGGTGGACTCCCAGATCCTCGTTGGGACCATCCAGAACGCGCCGAGAGCGGGTCTCCTGGGTATGGTCCGCCGATGGCTCGTCTGGTGCTCGGTCCGTTGCTGCGGCACGTGTCCGATTCGACGGCGACGATCTGGGTCGAGACCGATGCACCCTGCGAGGTCGCGGTCCTCGGGCACACGGCGCCGACGTTCACCGTCTGCGGACATCACTACGCGCTCGTGATCGTCGAGGGTCTCGTTCCCGGCTCGACGACCCCGTACGAAGTCCATCTCGACGGGGAACGCTGGTGGCCGCTGCCTGACGAGCGATTTCCGCCGAGCGTGATACGGACCCTTGATGGCGGTCCGTTGCGGATCCTCTTCGGCTCGTGCCGCGCCGCCGCTCCCCACGAGCCGCCCTGGAACCTCGAGGCCGACCATGACGAGCGCGCCCGGGGAGTCGATGCGCTGCACGCCCACGGGCTGCGAATGCTGGGACAGTTGCCCGAGGCCTGGCCGCACCTGCTGCTCTTCGTGGGCGATCAGATCTACGCCGACGATTCCTCGCCGAAGACCCGGGCGATGGTGCGTCAGCGTCGCGGTCACCTCACCGACGATGACCGCTTGCCCGGTCTCGACGATGTCGCCGACTTCGAGGAGTACACCTGGCTGTACCACGAGTCGTGGCGACCGGACGTGGAGCGCTGGGTGTTGTCGGTCGTCCCGAGCGCGATGATCTTCGACGATCACGACATGATCGACGACTGGAACACGTCGATCTCGTGGGTCAACGAGATCCGGCGGCAGCCGTGGTGGCAAGACCACGTCATCGGCGGGGTGATGACGTACTGGCTGTACCAGCACCTCGGCAACCTGTCACCGGACGAGATCCGCGCTGAAGGGATGCTGGCGCGATTCGTCGAACTCGGTGACGCCACCGAGGCGTTGACCGAGTGGGCCGAGCAGAGCGAGGAGTTCACGCCGGTGCCCGGCGGCTACCGGTTCAGCTTCTACCGGGATCTCGGGTCGCGGCGACTGGTCGTGATCGACTGTCGCAACGGCCGCGTGCTCGAACCCGGCCATCGGCGGATGGTCGATGAACGCGAGTGGCAGTGGGTGGTCGACCACGCCGATGTCGAGTGCGAACACCTCATCCTGGCGACGTCGGTACCCGTCGCCATGCCCGGCGGGCTGCACGACCTCGAACGGTGGAGCGAAAAGGTGTGCAACGGGGCGTGGGGCAAGCTGGCTGGACGTCTCGGCGAGAAGATCCGCCGGGCGGTCGACTTGGAGGACTGGTCAGCGTTCCACGACAGCTACGTCGAACTGCTCGACCTCGTGCGCAGGGTGGCGACGCCACGCAGCGGAGCGCCCGCGCCACCGGCGACCGTGACGATCCTCTCCGGTGACGTGCACTTCAGCTACCGCGCCCGGGCGACGTTGGTCGACGAGCCCGATCAGCCGGCGATCGTCAGTCGCATCCACCAGATCGTCAATTCCCCGATCCGCAACGTGCTGCGCACCCGCGAGCGGAGGGTGCTGCGCCTCGGTCTGTCGAAGGTCGGCGAGCTCGTCGGCCGCGGGTTGCGACGTACCGTGGGGAGCCCGGATTCGTCGCAATGGGACGTGGAGGACGGTCCGTTCTTCGGTAATCACCTGTGCCTCATCGACTTCGACGGTGACGCGGCCCGGATGGTCCTGGAACGTGCGTCGCCGGACGACGACGGTCAGCCGATGTTGGGCGTCGTGGCCAACTCAACGCTCTAGCGCCGCGGCGTGGGTGACCACTCGATCAGCAGGATCACCCAGTCGCTGGAAGCGCCCGCCGAAGGCGAGGGCACTGAGCAGGAACCACCCCCAGCCGACGAGCAGACCGGCCACGACGTCGGTGAGCCAGTGGACACCGAGCAGCGCACGCGACGCCGCCACCGCCACGCTGATCAGGGCGGCGACCGCCGCGGCGAGCGAACGTCTCCGTCGTGACCACCGTCGGCCGACCACCAGCGCAAGGGCGAACCAGGTCGCTGCGGCAGCGGCCGAGTGGCCCGACGGGAACGATGACCCCGAGGTACCGACAAGGTGGGCCACGTCGGGGCGCTCACGATCGATCAGCCACTTCAGCACGTTGTTGATCAACGCGACACCGGCGACGACGACCACAAGGAACAACGCAACGTCGACGTTGCGGTTGCGGACGACGTCGAACAAGCCGACGGCGACGGCGACCATGACGAGCAACCAGGTGGCGCCGAGATCGGTGATCCAGTCGAGGACAGTGGTCGACCACGACGAGGCGTTGCGGCTGCCCCACTCGGCGACCGACCGGTCCCACGCCGCAATGCCCGAGTTCCGATCGACCATGTCGAAGATCGCTCCGACAGCAAGCGCGGTCAGAACGACGACGGCCAATGCGGCGACGAGCATCAGGCCGCCGGCGACCTGGCGATCGATCGCTCGCGCCGGCGCCGCCAAGCGTGGATGACGGCCGAGCCAGCGCACCAGCCAGCGCTCCTCGACGTACGGATCGACCGGGTCGGGCGCTCTCCGCGACCGCGACATCGCCCACACCGCAAACGCGGCGACGATGGCCGTGACTGCCACGACGAGCGTCACCGGCATCGTCTCGACAACCGCTCGCTCAGTCGGCGCCGGTCAGTCGTTGACGCGGCGCCGAGACGATGCAGAACACGCCGTAGAGCACGAGCGCAACGGCGGCGAACCCGACGAGCATCGCGCCGGCCGTCGATCCGGTCACCTCGCGCAGCGCCCCATCGATGCCCTTGGCATCGTCCGGCTTGAACCGCACGGCAGCACGGATCAGCAACCACCCGACGAGACCCATCACGATCCCGCGGCCCACCCAACCGAAGCGGCCGAGCACAACGATCGACTCCTTGCTCAGCGGGCCGACGCTGCCCGGCTCGAGCTCATCGCGAAACGTCGCCAACACGCCCTTGACGCAGAAGTAGACGCCGATGGCGATGACGGCCAGGCCGAGCAGCCCGACCAGCCAGCGCCCCAACGACATTTCCATCAAGTCGCGGACGAGGCGCTCGACCTTGGCGTCCTCACTCTCGCTGCCCGTTCCGACTCGGTGGCGGGCGAACGAGAGGGCCGACCACGCCAGGGCGAGGTACACCACCGCGCTGACGAGATAGCCGCCGCGGGTAACCCACGCCTTGGCCGAGTTCTCGGCGGGGAACACGACGGACGCCAGCCGCCAGGCTGCGTAGAGCAGCAACCCAACGGCGAGCGCGTACAGCGTCGCTTCACCGAGGGAGGTGCTGGCGACCTCGGCGACGGCGCCGCTCTGACTCGCTTCACCGCTCCCGGCGCGCTCGCTGCTCGACCGGTCGAGAGCGATCGACACGGCGAGCAGGCCGAGGACCCCGTACACCACACCCTTGGCAACCCAACCGAGACGGGCGACGGTGACGACGCCGGGATGACGGTTGGCGAGCTGTTCGACGGTACGAGATCCGGTTTCGTTGGGGACCGTTTCGCTGGTCATCACGACGCTCCTGGCTCGGTGAGGTCGAGGTGGCGCAACCTGGCCGGCGTCGAGGGCCCGGCCGTACGATCGATCTCGGCGACACCCTTCGCCAACGTTCGGCGCGTGACGGCGAGGGCGGCGAGACCGAGCAACAGTCCGGCGATGACATCGATCGGGTGATGCATGCCGCGCACGGCCCGCGAGAAACCGACGATCAGCGGCGCAGCGACGGCGACGATGAAGAATGCCGACCCGCACGAGCCGGCTGCGGGTGTGCCAGCAAGCGACGATGAACACCGCGCCGTAGAAGGCCACCGCCGCCGCGGTGTGCCCAGATGGAAAACTGCCCGACGGAGCAGGTGGATCGAGCTGCTCCACGGGCGGGCGGTCCCGATCGACGATGAAGCTCGCCAGCACGAACACGGTCGACTCGACAATCACGGCCAGGGCGATGAACACGCCGTCGTGCCATCGCCGCCACATCAGAATCGCCGCACCACCGGTGACAACGACGAGGGCGACCTTGACCAGCGTGTCCGACAGCATCGATCCGTAGTGGGTGAGCGTGTTCAAGTTCTCCGTGCGGTGATCCTCGAGCCATTCGGCGACAGCACGATCGGCGTCACCGACCGGTCCCTGATCGAGGTACCACATGAAGAGCAGCCCGATGCTGGACGTCACGGCGAGGAGCAGCGCCACGTTGGTGGCGAGCGGCACCAGGGTCGACCGGCTGAGCGGCCAGGACCGCACCCAGTGGTCGTTGCGCCTGAGCGTCGGTTGGCCGACGATCTCCACAGCGCCGCTCACGTCGCCGCCATCAGGATCGGGAGCCGGGCCGGAAGCACCGAGACCTCGAACGATCTGGCGGACGACCTGGCGCTGCCGTCGAGCTGCCAGGGCATCTTGTCGTCGAGATGGACCGTGACAGTGGTCGCCTGGGTCATGTCGACGAACGGTGAGGCGTCGGTACGGCCGACCACAGCACGCAGCCCGACTCGCAGCCACTGGACCCGAGATCGGGCGGTCAACACGCCGACATCGAGCCGGCCGTCGTCGAATCGGGCAGCTGGAAAGACGCTCACCCCACCGAGGATCCGCCCCACGTTGCCGACCAGCACGCACGACGCGGCTCCTTCGAACCAGCGCTCGCCATCTACGTCCACGGTCACCGCGGTACCGACCTCACCGAAGTTGCGCACGCCGGCGCGGACGTAAGACCACCAGCCCATCCGGTTCTTGGCCGCGGTGTCCGTGTCGCGGATCATCATCGCGTCAAAGCCCGTCCCGGCCATCACGGCGAACGCCTTGCCATTGATGACGCCGATGTCGATTGGTCGGGGGACCCCATTGACGGCGATATCGACGGCCTTCTCGAGATCCGCCGGAACCTCGACGGCTCTGGCCAGCAGATTCGCCGTGCCCGCCGGGAGGATCGCCACCTCGATCTTGGCGTTCTCGGCGATGATCGTGTCGATGCAGCGCCGGACGGTGCCGTCGCCGCCCCACACCAGCAGGCGATCGACGCCGGCGTCGAGAAGTTCGCGTACGTGCTTGGGAGCCTTCTTGCTCTTGGGAATCTCGCACCAATAGGGCTCAGTGACGCCTGCATCGGCGAGCGCCGAGCGAAGCGCGCCTGGGCCACTGCCGAGTTTCTTGCCCGTGTGCACAACCACGCCGATCGTCATCACCGAACACCCCCTGCGATCCGCGGTAGGTACCCCCAACGGGGCCGAAGCAAACGGGAGTGAAGGGACCAGAGCTGATGTCAGCCGGGTTCGACAACTGGCCGTGTCGGCGGACGCTCGTCGAATGCGACATCGCCGTCGCTCGCCGCGCCGACGTCCGCCGTCGGCTCGGCAGCGTCTTGGGCGCCTGCCTCGCCGGAGTGCTTGAGCTCGATGAGGTCGCAGAGCCCGCAGATCTCGAGCAGCCGAGCCACCTGGACGCTGGGATTACGGACGGCGAGCGTGCGGTCTGATCGACAGAGGCGATCTCGGGCCACGAGCACGGTTCTCAGGCCAGTGGAATCGATGAAGGTGACGTTGGCGAGGTCCACGACGACGTCGCCGTCGGTCGAGTCGATCACGGCATCGAGGCGCTCCCCGAGGTGCGCAGCGTTGACAAGGTCGAGTTCACCACTGACGACGACCAGTTGGTTGACCTCATCGAGGGCGACACGAGCGAAGAATTCAGGCAGATCGTCAGTCATGGCCACCCCCAGCTGACTGGCTCGTTCAGTCGACGAGCCGTCCACGTCTGTGTCCCAGGGTTGTTCGACGGTGGGTTCGTTGTCGCGGGCCATGGATCACCGTTCAGCAAAGGCGTGTGCTGAGTCACGGGCGCTGTGTTGCTGCTGCTGCAGCGTCTGCGTGGGCGATGGTTGGCCGGCAAGCGGATCGATTGTCGTCTCGTCGACCAGTTTGTCGACGACGCGTTGTTCGACTGGTGTCTGCTCAGCGCGGCGAGCCTCCTCCTCTTGCCGGACCTCGACCCGGGCGGCTTGCCAGGCTGACCAGTGACCGGACACCAGCGCCCACAGGGACAGCGCCGCGACGTACGTCACCGACGAGATCCATCCGGTGATGAGTGAGATCGGGATCATGACGATCCACAAGATGGTGAGCCACCCATTCACTCGACGCATGAACGCGGGGCTGCCCTGGATCGATGCCCACAAGGAGCGAATGACGTTCATCGGTGGTGCTCTCCAAGAGTCCCCGGCGTCATCCGGGATGGCGCTTTGTGACCACCGCCGTCCGTCCGTGGAACGGTGACGATCGCCGCGACGGCGACAACCAGAGCGAGATTCCAGAGTACGGGTACCATTGACGTGCCTTCCGGGCCCCTTCACCTAATCACCCCTACGGGCGGTTGAATACACCCTTTGGGGTGTTTAGGTTGGAGTTCTTGCCAAGGCCCATCTACATCGCCCTCGTCGACGACTACGACGTCGTGGTCGTCGGGCTCGCCCATCTGTTCGACGGCTATGGCGACCGCATCGTCGTCGCCGAGCTGGCCACCAACAAGCCGGTTGTGGACGATGTCGACATCGTCCTGTACGACTCGTTCGCTCAGCCAGAAGCCGACCACGACGACATCACGGTGCTGATCAACAATCCACACGCCCGCCGCGTTGCGGTCTACACCTGGAACTTCCATTCCCAACTGATCGAGAGTGCGATGGCCAAGGGGGCGAGTGGCTACCTCTCCAAGATGCTGCCGGCCCACGAACTGGTGGAAGCACTGGAGGCGATCCACGCCGGTCAGACCGTGATCAGCGATCCGCCGCCGAGGTCGCGGACTCATCCGGGAGGTGACTGGCCCGGGCGCGTCGAAGGCTTGACCGACCGAGAGTCCGAAGTGCTCGCCCTGATCACTCAGGGCAAATCCAACGCCGAACTCGCCGAGTTGATGTTTCTCAGCATCAACACCATCAAGTCCTACATCCGATCGGCCTACCGCAAGATTGGCGTCACTACCCGCGCCCAAGCCGTGCTGTGGGGCACTGATCACGGCTTCCGACCCGACTACAACCGGATCGAACATTGGCGCGGCGGTCCCTGACCAGGGAAGTTTCGGGCGACCGACACGTACGGGCGACATCAGCCCCAGTCCCGCCGGCTGTGTCTGCCGGTGGCCGCCGTGCTCGGCGACGCACTACGTTTCGATGATCGGCACCACGGAGGGGTTCGCTGATTCGCCTGAGGCTCTCGACTCCGCCGCCAACCTCGAGTCGGCACAGCTGCAGCTTTCGGAACTGTTGCAGGTGCTGCTGAGAAAGGTTGACGACCTCATCGAGGCCGACACGGCGGCGATCCTGTTGTTGGACCGCGACGGCTCACATCTCGTCGCGCACTCAGCCCTGGGTCTCGAGGACGAGGTGCGGCAAGGTGTCCGCGTGCCGGTCGGTGCCGGCTTCGCCGGTCGTGTCGCCGCGACGCGGTCACCGATGACGCTCCACGACGTCGTTCCAGACGCTGTGGTCAATCCGATCCTGTGGAAGCAGGGCGTCCGCTCGATGCTCGGCGTACCGTTGATCCACGACGGGCGCCTGCTCGGCGTGATGCACGTCGGCATGCGCGAACCTCGACGGTTCAGCGAGCTGGACATCGAATTACTCGAGCGGGAGGCGTCGCGGGTCGCCAGAGTGGTGAGCGACCATCAGTCGTTGGCCGAGCGATTGACGGCGCGCACGTTGCAGCAAAGCTTGCTTCCGGGCCGTCTGCCCGAGATCGACGGTCTCCAGTTCGCGGCTCGCTTCGTCTCCGCCGAGGACGTCGGTGTTGGCGGAGACTGGTTTGACGTCTTCAGGCTTCCTGACGGTCATGTTGGCATCGTGATGGGTGACGTCGCTGGTTTCGGCTTGCGCGCCGCGATCGTGATGGGTCGGCTCCGCAGCGCGTTGAGGGCTTACGCGATCGAGTCCACCAGGCCGAGCGAAGCGCTCACCCAACTGCCGGAAGTTCGCCCACTTTGAACCCAACGAGATGGCGACGGTGCTGTACATGATGATCGCCCCAGACCGTGCCTGCTTCACCTGGTCGTCGTCCGGACACCTGCCACCGGTCATGGCTGTACCAGGTCACGACGCAGAGATCCTCGAATGCTCACCCGGTCCCCCGATCGGTCCCTGGCTGTCCGGCCACCAGGTCGACAGAGTCCAAGTGTTGGTCCCCGGAGCTACTGTCGGGTGTTTCACTGACGGCTTGGTCGAGCGCCGTTCCGAGGTGATCGACGTCGGGTTGGATCGGCTCCGTGCGGCGTTCTTCTCCGGGGACCCAGAGGAAGTTTGCACGTCCGTCATGACACAACTGATCGGGTCATCGAGAGCCGAGGACGACACCGCCCTCCTCGTCTTTCGGACCACCTGACATCCGCTGAGCAGACGAGCTGACGCGGTCACCCGGGTCGAGCACGTCCTGAGGAGCTCGACGAG
>CAWBBL010000009.1:0-418456 GCA_963786985.1 Ilumatobacteraceae bacterium
ACGTCGCCTTTCTGATGGGCGGCCTCGTGGTCACTGAGCAGATCTTCGGGCTGCAGGGCATCGGTCGGCTCGCTGTCGAGTCGGTGGTC
The DNA here is from genome assembly GCA_963786985.1 of Ilumatobacteraceae bacterium. Taxonomy (GTDB): domain Bacteria; phylum Actinomycetota; class Acidimicrobiia; order Acidimicrobiales; family Ilumatobacteraceae; genus Desertimonas. The sequence goes on from CAWBBL010000009.1 coordinate 90, forward strand.
CGCGGCGACCAGCCGGTCATCATCGGCACGGTGCTCTTCGCCTCGGCGTTCGTCGTCGTCGCCAACATCGTCGTCGATGTCGGGTATGCGCTCCTCGATGCACGGGTGCGGATCAGCTGACGAGTCGGGCGACGCCGTCGGTGACGCGATAGCAACTGACGGCAGCGCCCTGGCGCTCACCGGTGGCCGTGAAGCGAATGTGTCCCGTCTCGCCCGCGAAGCTTCCGGCGCGGATCGCCGCCGGGCCACCCAACCCGGCTGCGAGGAGGACACACGTGGCATCGGCAGCTTCGGCCGCATAGACCGATCGACCATCGACCGGGACGCCGGGGTACAACAGCCAGGCACCCTCGGCGGCCGGACCCGCCAGTGCGGCGATCGGCACGTCGGGGCCACCCTCGGCGGAGAGAAAGTCGCCGTGGAACCCACCGCCACGCAGCTCGGTCATCACCACCGCCTGCTCGACCTCTCCCATGGCCAAGAAGGCGGCGTCCGTGCCCCGAGGCATCATCGGAGACGTCGATCCCCAGCGTTCCCGCCGCAGCTCGGACCTGGCCGGCGAGGCCCTGGCCGTCGGCCGTGTCGTCGGGGAGCGCGGCAAGCCGACCGATGCCGAAGCTCGCGCGCTAGCTCGGCAGCCGCCGCGGCGGTCAGCTGGTCGGGAGCACAGAGGCGGAAGACGACGCCGTCGTCACTGGTCAGCTCGTCGGCGGTGGCACATGGCAGAACGAGAGGAAGTCCGGCTGCCGCGGCGAGCGAGGGCGGCAGCGAGCGCACTGCCACTGTTCTTCGGTCCGACCACCCCGATGCAACCGGGCTCGGCGAGGATTGCCGCCACCGCTCGAGCGGCACGGGATGGATCGCGCCCATCGTCACTGGCGATGATCCTGACGGGCTCGGCGGATGCGGTGACGACCCACTTGACCGCGTCGAGCAGCGGTCCGGCGACGATCGCTTCCTCTGTCGAGAACGGCGCGACGACACCGATGCACAGTCCGGCCATGCCCATCAGTGTGGCACCCCCGCCGTAGTAACGTCCGTTCGCGATGACCTCACTGCGTGAGCGGCTCGGCGACGGTTCCACGGTGTTCGGCACCTGGGTCAACACGGCTTCGCCAGACCTCGTCGAGACGCTCGGTGACCTCGGCTTCGACTGCGTGTTCCTGGACCTCGAGCACGGCGAGTACGGCGCCGAAGCGCTCCCCGAACTGCTGCGGGCCGCGCGTGCCGCCGGGTGCTTCGGCGTCGTGCGCACGTCCGGAGTCGCGCCGCACGAGATTGGTGCGGCCCTCGACGCCGGCGCCGACGGCGTGCTCGTCCCCAACGTGAGTAGCGCCGAGGATGCCGCCGCGGTGGTGTCCTCCGGGCACTACCCGCCGATCGGTTCTCGCGGTGCGGCCCCGATGACGCGGGCGGCCGGTTACGGAACCGTGCCCTTCCTCACCTACCGCGACCGCATCGAGGCGGACGTCGTCATCGGTGTGCAGATCGAGGGTCCGGCGGGCATCGCCGCCCTCGACGCGATCCTCGACACGCCGCACCTCGACCTCGCCTTCATCGGCCCGTTCGACCTGTCCCAGCACCTCGGGGTCGCCGGCGAAACGAGCCACCCTTCCGTCGTCGAGGCGATGAACGGCATCGTCGCGGGCGACGGCGCGGGTATTGCCACGGCGACGTGGGCGCCGAGCGCCGATGCCGCCCGGCCGTGGATCTCGGCGGGCGTCCGCCTCGTCACGGTGTCGAGCTCGACCGCCCTGTTCACCGGCGCGGCGAACGCGCTGATCGCCGAGTTGCGCGGGTGACCGGCGCCGCCGCGATCTGGGCGGCCTCCGATTCATTGGTCGATCACCGGACGCCAACGTCATCACAATGACCAAGGAATCGCGCCGGACCTGGTTTGCCGCCGACGACATTCGGCTCGAAGACTTTCGGGCGGTCGTCGAGCGGGTCACCGATCCCGCCGATCACTGGTACGCCGATTCGGTCGAGCAGAACGTGCCGATCTACGGCGAGGCGCTACGTGAGCGGATCGAGCCAGGGCAGGATCGCCGGAAGGTCCAGGCCGAGTTGGTCCGAGTACTCCTCGACGGTCCCGGCATTGCCGTCTTCAAGGGCGCCTTCGACGTGGCCGTCGTGGATCGGGCGACTGCCGTGTTCGAGGCGATCATCGTCGACCAGAAGGCGCGCGGAGCGGTCGCCGGTGACCACTTCGCCAAGCCGGGCGCCAACGATCGGGTCTGGGGAGCGTTGGACAAGTTGGCACTGCGCGCCCCGGAGGTCTTCGTCGACTACTACGGCAACAGCATCCTGGCGCTGATCTGTGAGGCGTGGCTGGGTCCCGGATACCAGATGACGTCACAGGTCAACGTCGTCAATCCCGGCGGGCAGGCGCAGGTCGCCCACACCGACTACCACCTGGGGTTCATGTCCGTCGAACAGGCGCAGGCGTACCCGATGCACGTCCACGCGCTGTCACCGGCGTTGACGCTGCAGGGCGCCGTCGCCCACAATGCGATGCCTGTCGAGACCGGGCCGACGATGTACCTGCCGTACTCGCAGCTCTACCACGGCGGGTACGTCGCCTGCCACAAGCGCGAGTTCGTCGACTACTTCGACGAGCACTACGTGCAGCTCCCGCTCGACAAGGGCGACGCCGTGTTCTTCAATCCGGGGCTGTACCACGGGGCCGGCACCAACCGCTCACGTGACGTGCGCCGGATGGCCAACCTGCTGCAAGTGTCGTCGCCGTTCGGCCGGGCGATGGAGAGCGTCGACCGCCTCGCGATCAGCAAGGCGCTCTTCCCAGTACTTCGCGAACGGAGGGCCGCCGGCGCCAGGGACGCGTTCCTGCGCTGCGTCGTGGCCGCGTCTGCCGAGGGGTATGCCTTTCCGACCAACCTCGATCGCGATCAACCGGTCGGCGACCTGGCGCCGGAATCCCAAGCCGGCCTGGTCTGGCGGGCGCTGACCGAAGGGTGGGACGAGAACGCCCTCGCCACGGAGCTGGACGCGGACCGCGAACGACACCAAGCGGCCGGCCATCGATCGTCGTTGTGGACGACGGTCCGAGGGTGTGTGCCGACGTTTCCCAGCGTCGCGGGCGGGCTCAACCTCGCAACGCGGCGAGCGCCCGCTCCGGGCCGTCGCGATCGGTGTAGTCGACGTCGACCATCACGTCGGTGACGCCGGCCCGGGCGAGGGCGTCGAGGTGGGGCGCGGCGTCCGCGGGGTCGGCGGCGTTGTAGACGACGCGGAACGTGACGTCCCCGCGACCCGCCTCCGCGGCCAGTTCGTGCAGCCGTCGTACGCCCTGTCCGATCGTCGCCACCGGGTCACGGCTGCCGCGGACGAGCGGGACCCATCCGTCGGCGCGCCGCGCGATGCGGCGCAGCGCCGCGTCGGACATGCCGCCGATGAGGATCGGGATCCGGCGCACCGGACGCGGCTCGGTCACCAGATCGAGGTCGACGGAGAAGTGCTCGCCGGCGACCCCCGACATCCGCCCGGTCCAGACCTGCCGGCAGATGTCGATCCACTCGTCGAGTCGCCGACCTCGGGATTCGAACGGCACACCCAGCGCGACGAACTCCTCGCGCATCCATCCGGCGCCGAACCCGGCGATCAGCCGTCCGCCCGACAGGGCGTCGATGCTCGCCAGTTGCTTGGCGAGGACGAGCGGATGGCGCAGGTCGGCCAGCATCACGGCCGTGCCGAACTCGACCCGCTCGGTGACGACGGCGATCGCCGCACACCACACGACGGCGTCGTACCACGGCTCGCTGGGGTCCCACCTGATGCTCCCGTCGTCGGAGAACGGGTACAGCGAGCGCACGGTGTCTGGCATCACGACGTGGTCGCTGCACCAGATCGAGTCGAACCCGGCCGGCTCGGCCCGCCGGGCCGGCTCGGCGACACCGAGTGTGGCGACGAGTGGTCCGTAGTTGTCGAGCTTGGCTCCGAAGCGCATGGATGAACTCCTCGTGCGTGGTCGTGGTCAATGGGCGGCGGGCGTCTCGAGCTCGCCGGGGAAGTGGCAGGCGACGAAGCGGCCGGGGTCGAGCTCGACGAGCGGCGGGTCGTCGGTGGCACAGCGCTCGGGCCGGGCGATCGGGCAGCGCGGATGGAACCGGCACCCGCTCGGTACGGCGAGCGGGCTGGGCGCGTCGCCGGTGAGGACGATCTTGCGGCGGGTGGCCTGCACGTCCGGATCGGGCACGGGGACGGCGGAGAGCAGGGCGACGGTGTACGGGTGCAGCGGGCGCCGGTACAGATCGTCGGTCGGACCGAGCTCGACGAGCCGGCCGAGGTACATCACGCCGACGCGGTCGGACACGTGGCGGACGACGGCGAGATCGTGGGCGATGAACACCAGGGTGAGGTCGAGGCGATCCTGGAGATCGACGAGCAGGTTGATGATCTGCGCCTGGATCGAGACGTCGAGCGCCGAGACGGGCTCGTCGGCGAGGATGACGGCGGGCTCGACGGACAGCGCCCTGGCCAGGCCGATGCGCTGGCGCTGGCCGCCGGAGAACTCGTGCGGGTAGCGGTCGGCGGCATCGGCAGGAAGTCCGACGAGGCCGAGCAGCTCGTTCACCCTCGCGGCGACGCCGCCGCCGCCGACGGAGCCGCCGCCGCCCGGCGGGCGAACACCAGCGGCTCGGCGATCAGCCGGCGCACGCTGAGTCGCGGGTTGAGGCTGGCGTACGGGTCCTGGAAGACGAGTTGGACGCGCCGCCGGTAGTTCACGAGCTCGGCCCCGCGCAGGTCGGTGACGTCGTGGCCGTCGAGGCGGATGCGCCCCTCGAACGGCACGAGTCGGACGAGTGCGTGGGCGAACGTGCTCTTGCCGCAACCCGACTCGCCGACGAGACCGACCGTCTCGCGGCGGTCGACGGAGAGGGACACGCCGTCGACGGCGGTCACCTTGGCGCCGCGGCGCGCGCCTCGCCCCTTCACCGTGAACGTGACGCGCAGGTCCTCGACGTCGAGCATCCCAGTCACGGTCACCGGCCGGACCGTTGCGAGCGACGAGGCGCTAGCCGAGGAGCGGCCAGTCGCGGCCTGCGTGGCCGGGGAACGCAATTCATCGGGTTCACCGGGTTCCAGCAGGCGGCGTGCCCGCCCGCCATCGGCTCGAGCATCGGGGTGTCGGTCCGGCAGCGGTCGAGCGACCGCGGACAGCGGGCGACGAACGTGCAGCCGACCGGCTCGGCGCGCAGCACCGGCGGCTGGCCGTCGATCGCCGCCAGGCGGACCTTGCGGTCGCCGTCGAGCTTGGGGATGCTGCGCAGCAGGGCGACGGTGTAGGGGTGGGCCGGGTGGCGGAAGAGCTGGCGGGTCGGCGCCGACTCGACGACACGGCCGCCGTACATCACGTTGGTGGTCTCGCACGTGTCGGCGACGACGCCGAGATCGTGGGTGATCAGCAGCAGGGCCATGCGGTGGTCGGCGATGAGCCGCCCGAGCAGGGTGAGGATCTGCGCCTGCACGGTGACGTCGAGGGCGGTCGTCGGCTCGTCGGCGATCAGCAGGCGCGGGTTGCAGGCGATGGCGATGGCGATCATCGCCCGCTGGCGCATCCCCCCCGAGAACTGGTGCGGGTACTGGCCGGCGCGGTGGCCGGCGTCGGGGATGCCGACCTCGTCGAGCAGCTCGACGGACCGCCGCTTGATCGCCGCCGCGCCGAGGTCGGTGTGCGCTTCGAGGACCTCGCGGACCTGCGCGCCGATCGTCATCACCGGGTTGAGCGACGACATCGGGTCCTGGAAGATCATCGAGATCGCCTGGCCGCGGAGTTGGCGGAGCTCGCGCTCGCTGCGGCCGAGCAGGTCGCGGCCGTCGAAGACGACACGGCCCCGGGTCACCGACGCCGTGCGGGCGAGGAGTCCGAGGATGGCCAGGGCGGTCACCGACTTGCCGCATCCCGACTCGCCGACGAGGGCCACCGTCTCGCCGGCGTCGATCGACAGCTCGACGCCGTTGACGGCGTGGACCTCGCCACGCAGCGTGCGGAAGCGCACCGTCAGGTCGTCGACCTCGAGCAGGGCCAGTCAGCGGTCGACATCTCAGATGAGTCGCGGGTCGATGGCCTCGCGGAGGCCGTCGCCGAGGAGGTTGAACCCGAGCACGGTGATGACGATCGCGGCCCCGGGGAAGAAGGCGAGGTGCGGAGCGGTCTGCAGGTAGCGGGTCGTGTTGGCGAGCATCGCCCCCCACTCCGGTTGGCCGGGTCGTTGCTCCCGAGGCCGAGGAAGCCGAGTCCGGCCGTCTCGATGATCGCCGTGGCGAGGGCGAGCGTGGCGGCGACGATCAGCGGGGAGACGGCGTTGGGGAGCATGTGCACCGCCAGCACGCGGCGCGACGGCAGCCCGAGGACGCGCGCCGAGGAGACGTACGTGGAGCCGCGCACGCCGAGCATGCTGCCGCGCAGGAGGCGGGCGAAGATCGGCACGTTGGCGATGCCGATGGCGACGATCAGCTGCCACAGGCCGGGGCCGAGCAGGGCGACGAGCCCGATGGCGAAGAGGAAGCTCGGGAACGCGAGCATCACGTCGACGACCCGCATGATCGTCGAGTCGGTCGCCCCGCCGAAGTAGCCGGCGACGGCGCCGAGCAGCCCGCCGACGACGAGGGCCAGGGACACCGAGGCGATGGCGACGATGAGCGAGACGCGGGCGCCGTAGACGATGCGCGAGAAGACGTCGCGGCCGAGGTCGTCGAGCCCGAACCAGTGGTCGGCCGACGGGCCGGGGCAGCAGCGGCCGCCGAGGCGGTCGAGGTACGCCTGCCCCGACGGCGTCTCGGGGGCGATCAGCGGGGCGAACACGGCGAGGACGACGACCAGCCCGACGATCGCCGCGCCGACCAGGGCGCCCGGGTTGCGACGCAGGCGCAGCAGGACGTCGCGACTGCGCACGGACGGTGGCGCGACGGGGTCGTCCGTCGGCAGCCCGACGGCGGTCGGCAGTTCCTGGACGCTCATGGCGACACCCGAGACCACGCAGGGCGTTCACGGCGAGCGAGCCGGCGGCCTGCGGCGGGGATGCCGTTCATTGGTAGCGAATCCGCGGGTCGATGAGCGAGTAGCCGAGGTCGACGAACAGGTTGACGACGACGAACACGACGACGATGAACAGGATGCCGCCCTGCAGCACGGCGTAGTCGCGGGCGCCGACGGCGTCGTAGATCCACGTTCCGAGCCCGCCCCAGGCGAACACGGTCTCGGTGAGGATCGCGCCCGACAGCAGCAGGCCGACCTGCAGGCCGATCACGGTCATCACCGGCAGGAGGGCGTTGCGCAGGATGTGCCGGCGATCGACCACCCGAGGCGACAAGCCCTTGGCCCGTGCCGTGCGGACGTGGTCCTCCTGCATCACTTCGAGCACCGCCGTCCGGGTGATCCGGGTGATGATCGCCAGGGGGATCGTGCCGAGGGCGATCGCCGGCAGGATCAGGTGGCGGAGGGTGTCCCAGAGGGCCGCCCAGTTGGCGGAGATGATCGAGTCGACGATGAACAGGTTGGTGCGGCGGTCGAGGTCGGTCTTGACGTCGAGGCGGCCGATGCTCGGCAGCCAGCCGAGCCTGACCGAGAACGCCCACTTGAGGATCAGGGCGAGGAAGAAGATGGGCATGCTGATGCCGATCAGCGATCCGACGAGGCTGACGTGGTCGAGTGGCCGGTGGACGTGTTTGGCGGCGACGACGCCGAGCGGGACGCCGACAACGACGGCGAACAACATCGCCGCCAAGGCCAGCTCGACGGTGGCCGGGAAGCGCTCGCGGAGCTCGTCGATGACCGGTCGCTGGGTCGCGACGCTCAGCCCGAAGTCGCCCGTGGCGACCCGCTCGAGGTACTTCCCGTACTGCACGACGAGCGGGCGGTCGAGGCCGTACTGGCGCTCGATGGCGGCGACCGACTCCGGCGTCGCCCGTTCGCCGAGGAGCGCTTGGGCCGGGCCGCCGGGCAGCGCTCTGGTCCAGGCGAAGACGAGGAACGAGACGGCCAGGAGGACCGGGATGGCGAGGAGCAGCCGGCGTGCCGCGTAGCGCGGCATGCGGTCCGCCCGTTACTCCTCGATCGACACGGTGGCGAAGTTCTCCGTGGTGACCGGGCTGGCGACGAAGCCCTCGACGTTGGCGCGGAAGGCCAGGTTGGACGTCGAGTGGGCGAAGGGGACTCCCGGGAGGAAGTCCATGATCGTGCGGTTGATCTCCTCGTAGGCGGCGGTGCGCTCGTCGACGTCGGTGATCCGCAGGGCGTCCTCGAGCGCCTGGCGCAGCTCGGGGTTCTCGAAACCCCACTGCGGGCTCTCCGTGCGGAAGAACGTGCCGACGAAGGTCTCCGGGTCGCCGAAGTCGCCGGTCTGGCCGAGCAGGTGGACGGGGGCCTGGCCCGAAAGCGCGGCGTCGAGGTAGTCCGGTGTCCACGGCGCCGACTGCAGGTTGACCTCGAAGCCGACCTCTCCGAGATCGGAGGCGAAGGCCTCGGCGATGCGCCGGGGATCCGGCATGTACGGGCGGGACACGTCGGCCGGGTACCAGAAGTCGATGGCGATCGGCAGCTCCAGGCCGGATGCCTCGAGGATGGCGCGGGCCTCGTCGGGGTCGTAGTCGTAGATCGTCACGTCGTCTGTCCAGCCCTGCACCGACGGCGGCATGAAGACCACCGGCACCTCCCCGGAATCGCCGTAGACGTTGTCGATCACGGCCTGCCGGTTGAGGGCGTGGGCGATCGCCCGCCTGACGTCGATGTTGTCGAGCGGCGGGAAGGTCTGGTTGAAGGCGACGTAGCCGACGTTGAACGACGGCCGCTCGATCAGCTGGAGCTCCGAATCGGAGGCGATCGTCTCCCGGTCCTGCGGGTCGACGAGGTCGTAGCCGTCGATCTCGCCGGTCTGCAACGCCTGCAGGCGGGCGGCGTTGTCGGGGATCGGACGGAAGATGACCTCGTCGAGCAGCGACGGCGCGCCCCAGTAGTCGTCGAAGCGGGTGAGCGTCAGGCGGTCGTTGCGGATCCACGAGTCGAACTTCAACGGTCCCGTGCCGATCGGGTGCTCGGTGCCGAACGTCCCCTGGGGCACCGGGTTGCCCTCTGGGTCGAGGCTGGCGGCGTCGGCGTCGTAGTCGGTCAGCGCCTTGGGGCTGGCGATCGAGAACGGGGGCAGCACGAGGCCGCTCAGGAACGCCGCCGACGGTGCGGTGAGGTGGAGGATGACCGTGTCGTCGTCGACCGCTTCGCAGCTCTCGTAGAGCGACGTCTCGGGGGCATCGGAGTCGGGCTCGTTGGCGGCGAAGCCGCCGAAGATCACCCGCCAGTAGTAGGCCCCGGAGTTGAGCTGGAGCGGGCCGGTGAAGTTGTACCAGCGGTCGAAGTTGAAGCACACCGCCGCGGCGTTGAACGGCTCGCCGTCGTGGAACGTGACTCCCGTCTGCAGCTCGAACGTCCAGTCGAGCCCGTCGTCGCTCGCCGACCACTCGGTGGCGAGCAGGGGCACGACCTCGGTCGACCCGGGCGCCGTCGTGACCAGCGTCTCGAAGATCTGCCCGCTGACGCGCAGCGACTCGCCGTCCGAGGCGAGCGCCGGGTCGAGGATGCGCGGATCGTTGGAGACGCCGAAGACCAACGTCCCTCCGGAGGTCTGGGTGCCTCCGGGCTCCGTCGTGGCGCCGGTGTGGCCGGCGCTCGCCGGCCGACCGCCGCGAGCACGACGCCCAGGGCGAGCACTCGTCTGCCGAGATGCCGTCGTTCCATGTCTCAGTCCCCCAACTCCCGCATCGATCAGATGCGACGGATACGACCCTTCGCCGGATACGAACGAGTGCTCGTTCGTCTTGCAGAGTAGTTGCTGGCCGACGGGCGGTCAACCAGCACCGAGCCTGCCGCAACTGGCTGTGCTGCCGGTGACCACCTAGACTAATGAACGCTCGTTCGTAGGGAGATCTCGATGACGTTCTCAATCGTTGCGTTCGATCCGGCGTCGCGCTCGTGGGGCGTCGCCGTGGCCTCGAAGTGCCTTGCCGTCGGCTTCGCCGTGCCGTGGGGCGGCGCCGAGGTCGGGGCGATCGCCACCCAGGCGTTGGCCAACCTCAGCTATGGACCCAACGGGTTGGACTTGCTGCGCGGCGGGCTCGCCGCCACCGAGACGGTCGCCCGGCTGACGGCCGACGACCCGCTGGTCGACCAGCGTCAACTCGCCGTCGTCGATCGCACCGGAGCACCGCCAACCACACGGGGACGCGGTGCATGGACTGGAAGGGTCATCGCCCCGGCGAGAACTTCACGGCGCAGGGCAACCTGCTCGACGGGCCACAGGTCGTCGACGCCATGGCCGCGGCGTACGACCCGGCGGAGGCGCATTTCGGGCGACGACTGCTGCAGTGCCTCCAGGCCGGCGAGGCAGCCGGTGGCGATCGCCGCGGCCTCGAGTCGGCCGCCATGTCGATCTGGCAGGAAGGCGCGGCGTACGGGGGCGGTCTCGACATCGGCACCGATCTGCGCGTCGACGACCACGCCGCGCCGATCACCGAGCTCGGCCGTCTCCTCGATCTGCACTTCCTGTACTTCGAACGCCCCGACCCAGCGACACTGCTGCCGCTCGAGGGTGCCTTGGCGGGCGAGGTCACCGACGCCCTCGTGGCCGTGGGATATCCGCCCGACGATCACGACAGCCTCGACCGCGCCTTCGCCGCGTGGTCGGGGGTCAACAACTTCGAGGAGCGCACGTTGCCCGGCCAGCTCGATCCGATCGTGTGGGCGATCTTGCGGGAGCAGGCCGCAACTGCGTTCCCCGGCCACGCAGGCCGTGAGTAACCGCTCCGTCAAGGCGTTCAGCCACGCAGGCCTTGCTGGCGCCTCGTCGCTCGCATCGGCGAACGGGTTCTCCTCGTGACGTACTCGATCGTCGCCTTCGATCAGCCGACGACGCAATGGGGTGTCGCCGTGGCCTCCAAGGCGATGTGTGTGGGTGCCCATGTGCCGTGGGGAGCTGGTGGAGTCGGCGCCGTCGCCACCCAGGCGTACCACGATCTGCGCTACGGGTACGAGGGACTGGCTGCGCTCCGTGACGGCGAGAACGCCGACGGAGTGGTCGGCCGGTTGACCACCGGGGACCCCGAGAGCGTCTTCCGGCAACTTGGCGTCGTCGACGCAACCGGCCGGGCGGCCACGTTCACCGGCGATCAGTGCACGCCGTGGGCCGGTGGGCTGAGCGGCGAGTCGTGGGCCGTGCAGGGCAACATCCTCGCCGGCCCCCACGTCGTCGCAGCGATGGCCGAGGCCTACGTCGACGCCGACGGGGCCTTCGCCGCGCGGCTGCTGACCGCCCTGCTCGCTGGTGACGAGTCCGGTGGAGACCGCCGCGGAAGGCAGTCGGCGTCGGTCAAGATCTGGCAACTTCCGGTCGAGCAAGGTGGCGACCGGCGCGACGTCGCGTTGTTCCTCCGCATCGACGACGCCGAGCTCCCGGTTCACGACCTGCAGCGGCTCGTGCACCGCGCCCTCGCCGACCCCGACGCACTCTGCGGCACCTAGCCGCTGGTCATCGACCCACGATCTGGGGAAGTTCCGTGCCAATCCACGATCTGGGGAAGAACCGTGTCGACGTCCGCGACAAATCTTCCCCAGATCGTGGATCGAGTTACTGCTCGAGCCAGACGTTGGTGAAGTCGCCGTTGCGTGGCGCCAGGTGGAACACGAAGCCGCCCACTCGGTCGCCGTGCAGGGTCGGCGTCTTGGAGAAGCCGACAGGAATCCAGGCGGCGTCCTCGGTCGCCAGGACGTCGGCCTCGGCCCACAGCGCCGTGGCCTCTTCGGGAGTGCTGGCCGCAAGTGCCTCGTCGATCAGCCCGTTGAGTTCGTCGTTGTTGTAGCCGCCGTAGTTCGGCGTTCCAGACTCGTACCCCCGGCCGTCGAGGAGGATCGGGATGTACGACCGACCGGCGAGGTAGTCGGCGTACCACGTCACCGGGGAGATGTCCCACCCCCCGGATTCGGTGAACTCGTGGTTGAGCAGGAACTCGCCGTAGAAGGCGTTGCGCGGCTGGAAGACCAACTCGACGTCGAACCCGGAATCGCCGAGGACCTGCTCGAGCACGGCGGCAAGGTTTTCCATCCCCGGCTCATCGTCGTACAGCACCTTGATCGGCAGCCCGTCGGGGTAGCCGGCCTCGGCGAGCAGCTCACGAGCGCGCTCGGGATCACCGCCCGGCGGAATGTTCAGCGGGTTGATGTCCTCCGAGCCGGGCACCTCCGGAGGCAGGATGTGAAAGGCCAGCTCGGACAGGTTCGGTCCGCCGAAGATCTGTTGCACGGCCTCCCGGTCGACGGCGAAGTTCAGCGCCTGACGGACGAGCGGGTCGCCGAACGCACCGTCGGCGTTGGGGCTCAGCGTGTTGATCACGATGTACGGAACAAGCCCTCCCGCGCCCTCGATGACAAGGCGCTCGTCGCCGGCTGCGAGCAGCGCCGGGATCTCCTGTGTCGGCACGGTCGTCTCGCCCCACTGCATGTCGACGGTGCCGGCGATGATCTGCTGGAACACGGACTCGTTCTGCTGGCCGAGGGTGATCTCGATGCGGTCGACGTAGGCCTCGCGGAGGTCGTCGGTCTCGGGATCCCAGTTCGGGTTGCGTTCGAGCACGTAGCTCTGGTCGGGCACGTACTCGACCACCTGGTACGGCCCGTTCTCGATGATGTTCTGGCGCAGGTCGGGGCTGTCGGCGAGGTAGTCGAGGTACTCGACGGGCTGTGGGGCCGTGAAGCGGAACAGGGCGAGGAGGTACACGAAGTCGCTCGCCGGTTGAGTCAAGGTGAACTGAACGGTGTGGTCGTCGACGGCGGTGACGCCGGCGATGTCGGTGGACTCGATGTAGTCGCGGATCGGCTCGATCTCGGGCGCCACCTCGGCGAACCCCTCGCAGAACTCGCCCATGCCGGCGATCGTGTCGAGGTAGTAGGCGCGGGCGGCGGAGCCTTGAACAGGGTTGCACATCCGCTTGACGCCGCGCACGACGTCCTCGGCGACGACGGGACGCGGCTCGTCGACGTTCCACACGACGTCGTCGCGTAGCTCGATGGTGTAGGTGAGGCCGTCGGCGGAGACTCCGCCGTTCTCCTGGGTCGGCACCTCGACAGCGAGATCGGGCAGCGGCGTCGCCCGCTCCTCGAGCGTGCCGCTGTTCGGGTAGTCGAACAAGTTGCGTAACGTCATCCGCTGGAACTGGTAGTCGGCGGCGCTGTACGCGGCGGTGGGGTCCATCCACAGGACGTCCGGGTCGCCGGCGACGATCAGCGTGCCGCCGGGCTGCGGCTCGCCTTCGCCGGTTGCCGAGACGCTGGTCGCGCCGAGACCGGCACTGCCGGCCACCAGTGCGGCACCAGCGATCGCTGCACCAAGCCGAGTCCGACTCCGTCGTTCGGAACGAAGTTCCGTCATCGCCTACCTCCCCACGCGAACGAGCGTTTGCTCTTGGAGATGACGATAGACGGGCCGGCCACGATGAGCAAAGCGAACGCTCGCACGTCGAGAGTCGCCCGTCATACAGTTGCCTCGATGTCCGACGGCGCGCCGCCCGACCCAGCAGCGGAGACCGTCGTCTACGACCTACGCGTCGTCGTCGACCGCATCGAGGGGCGCAGCGTGTGCGGGATGCAGCCCGGTGACTACTTCGACCTCGTCGCCAGCAACGAACTCCGGTTGCCGGCCGGCAAGCACTTCTGCGTGTACGCCCTCGCCGCCGCCCTCCCCCTGCTGTCGGCGAAGCAGCGTCAGAACCCGCCCGGCGACTGGATCGAGCACGACACCGAGGTGTGTTGCCCGGACCCCGACGAACGGCTGGTGATGCGCATCGAGCGCACCCGGATGCGCCGGCTGCGGACGACCGACCTGACGTGAGCGATCCCGAATCGAGGAGCGTCGAACTGGGACTCGGCCTCCAGGGCGACAAGCCCCCCGGTGCGTACGCCCACCTGGCTGCGATCGCCGAGGACCATGGCGTCGACGTGATCAGCGTGTACGCCGACTTGATGTTCCAGCCTCCGTTGCCGGCGCTGCTGGAGATCGCCCGGGCGACGACGTCGGTGCGTCTCGGGCCGGCTTGTTTCAGCCCATTCGCCATTCACCCAGCGGAGATCGCCGGACAGATCGCCGCCCTCGACCTCGCTTCTGACGGTCGTGCGTTCCTCGGACTTGCCCGCGGCACGTGGCTCGACGCCGTCGGGATCGATCAGCGCCAGCCGGTGCAAGCGTTGGAGGAGGCCGCCGGCCTTGTGGCCGCGCTGCTGCGCCACGACCGACGCGGCTTCGACGGCGCGGTGTTCCGAATGGCCCCCGGAACGACGCTGCGCTACGACACCGAGCGACCAGCCGTACCCTTGATGATCGGGACCTGGGGGCGGCGTACCGGGGCGCTCGCCGGTCGGATCGCCGACGAGGTGAAGGTCGGCGGCAGCGCCAATCCGGCAATGGTCGCGGTGATGAGGTCGTACATCGCCGCTGGAGCGCATTCGGTGGGCCGCAACCCGGACGAGGTCGGCATCGTCCTCGGCGCGGTCAGCGTCGTCGACGAGGATGGCGAGCGCGCCAGAGCACGGGCGCGCACCGAGGTGGCGATGTACCTCGCCGTCGTCGCTGACCTCGACCCGACGGTCGCCGTGCCGCCCGACGGTGCTCGAACCCGTGCGCCGGCTGACGGCGGTTGGCGACCACGAGGCCGCCGGCAAGTTGATCCCCGACGAGGTGCTCGACCGCTTCGCGTTCAGCGGCACACCCGAACACGTCGCCGACCTTGTCGCCGCCGTACTGGCCGCCGGTGCCTCCCGTGTCGACCTGGGGACGCCGCACGGGCTGACGGACGAGAAGGGCATCGAGCTGATCGGCAGCGGGGTCCTGCCTCTGCTCGGGCGCGGTCGCGCGGCGAGCATGCGCGGCGGAGATGTCTGACCGACGTGAGGCCGAGGCGTTCCTCGACGCGTTGGACGATGTCTCGCCGAACGCCGTGACGGCGTGCGCCGGATGGACCGCCCACGAGTTGGTCGCCCACCTGACGTCAGGTGTCGAGGCGATCGCCGTCCAGGCGGAGTCCCATCTGGACGGCCGGCCGATTCCTGTGTTCGGCTCGTTTGCCGAGCGCGAGCGCGGTTTCTGGGACGTCGACGACGATCGACTGCGCCGCCGGCTCGTCGATGGCGAGCGACGGATGACCGCGGCGCTCGACGATGTCCTGGCATCGCGCGGCGACACGGCGATCCAAGGGATCGGCTGGGGGATGCCGATCAGCGACGTCGTGTTGCACCTGCGCCAAGAATTCGCCATTCATCGCTGGGACCTCGTCGGTGACGACGATGAAGGAGACGAGATCCTGCCCGCCCGGAGTTGATCGATCACGCCGTGCGGATCCTCGGCGACCCGCTCCTCAGGGTTGGGCTCATACGTGACCAGAACTCCGGGGAGCCGTTCACGGCGCGCATCCGATCTCCGCGGCAACCTGATCTGGTCGTCGAGGTGCGACCCGCCGGCTCCCGCCTCGTGCTGGTCGAAGAACCCGAGATGGCCGCCGAAGTCGAGTGCGACGCGGCCGCCCGTCTCCTCCTCCTGTGGGGACGCCGGCCGGCCGCAGCCCAGCGCGTCCGAACGACACTGGATCCCGAATCCATCGCCCGACTGAGGACGATCCTGTCGGGCTACTGAGCCACGGACGCGGAGGAACGGATGCGGAGCGTACTGGCCTGACGACGGCGTTGTGACGGATGTCACTTCCACGGGTTCTGGATTCACCCTGCAGATCGGGCAGACGTGCTGCCGATACCAACTGAGGTGACACGATTCACCCGACTGGTCGTCCTCGCCACCGCGTCTCTCTGCGCCGGTGGGTTGGTGGCCCCGGCCGCCGTCCACGGCGCCCCCGACGGGAATGGCGGCTACATCGTCGAGCCTGGCGACTACCTGTTGGGCATCGCCCGCCAGCAGGGCGTCACGCTCGATGAGCTGCTGAAGGCCAATGGTCTCACCGTCGACCAGCGTGATCCATCCCGGCCAGCGGCTGGCGATTCCATCTCGGCGGCGAGCCCACCGGCCGGAACCGGCACGTACACGGTGCGGGCCTGGCGACGGGCTGTTCGGAATCGCCGGGCGGCTCGGCGTGCCGGTGCGGTCGTTGCTGGCGGCCAATGGGCTGACGCTGACGAGTGTGATCCATCCCGGGCAGCAGCTCGCGGTGCCGGCCGGCGGCAGTCCGTCGGCCTCGGCCGGCACCGGCGCGTACACGGTGCGGGCCGGTGACGGGCTGTTCGGAATCGCCGGGCGGCTCGGCGTGCCGGTGCGGTCGTTGCTGGCGGCCAATGGGCTGACGCTGACGAGTGTGATCCATCCCGGGCAGCAGCTCGCGGTCGCCGGCCGGCGCCACTCCGTCGGCGTCAGCGTCCACGGCCGGGCCGCGGCCCATGGCCAGCCCTCCGTCGACCGCGTCGCCAACGCCGGCCAGCGCCGTCGTCGTCGAGCGGATCATCCGCGATGTGTGGCCGGCCGCCCTGGAGGAGACGGCCCTGGCGATCGCCTGGCGGGAGAGCCGCTACCAACCCGCGCGCCCAGGGGCAGTGCTGCTCTGGGCTGTTCCAGATCTACTACGACGTCCACAAGAGTTGGCTGGCGGAACTGGGCATCAACTCCCGCAACGATCTCTACGACCCGCGGACCAATGCCGAGGCAGCCTTCGCCCTGTACCAGCGCGCCGGTGGTTGGGCTCCCTGGACGCTGACGAGCGGTTGACGATCAATCCTGAACGCATCAGCGCAACGAGCGCTCACCCGCGACTTCGTAGAGCATGATCGACGCCGAGCGCGGCTGACGGTCGTCGTCGCGGCGAGTCGCCGCCAAGTGGGCGTCGAGCGCGGCCTGGCTCTCCCAGCGTTCGAAGAGGATGACCCGATTCGGCTCGAGCGGATCGGCGGCGAACGTGTACTCGAGGCACCCATCCTCGCCTCGCGACGTGCGCATCGATCTCGTGGCGCTCGGCGAGAAACGCGTCACGCTCTTCGGGGTCCACTTCAAAACTGCCACCGACGATGATCACTGTTCCTCCTCGTTGTCCGGCACCGATCGTGCCACGTTGCAGCGACGCCTGCAGCACGACGTGCCCGGCGATCGCCGAATCGCCGACGGCCGCTTCGCGACCCGGAAACAGGTCGTCCGCCTCGGGTCCTGATGGCGGAAGGAGTGGGATTTGAACCCACGGAGGCCCGAAGACCTCAACGGCTTTCGAGGCCGTCCCATTCGTCCGCTCTGGCATCCTTCCGTCGAGCGAGGCTAGCGGCGGACCTCGGAGTACCGATGCGAGCCAGCGCTAGCGAGCGAGCGAGCCGCCAGTAGCTGCGCAGGCAGTAGGTGGGATGGCCGGGAAACGCGATGAACGTCAGCGGCGGCGGGCGACGAAAAAGTCGACGAGCAGGGCACCGCAGCGCGCTGCCTCGACGCCGCTGATGATCGGCATGCGGTGGTTGAGGCGCCGGTCGGCGACGAGGTTCATCAGCGAGCCGGCGGCACCCGCCTTCGGATCGTCCGCGCCGTAGACCAGTCGCTGGATGCGGGCGTTGACCATCGCCCCGGCGCACATCGCACATGGCTCGAGGGTGACGACCAGCGTGCAGTCGTCGAGGCGCCAGTGTCCGACGACTGCGGCTGCATCACGGATCGCGAGGATCTCGGCATGCGCTGTCGGATCGCCGGTCAGCTCGCGTTCGTTGCGCCGCGCCGAGATGACCGTGCCGTCACGTACGACGACAGCTCCGACCGGAACATCACCGTGGCCGATTGCGAGATTCGCCTGCTCGATCGCCACCGCCATCGCGGGGCCCCAACCGTTCTCCTCGGTCGTCACCATCGACCCCCAGCGTACGAATCGCTGTCGCGTTGCGACCGCGCAGCTGGGACACCGCGATGCCGACCGAGACGATGAGCAGGCCGAGCCACTGCAACGCGGTCGGTGCTTCGTCGAGGAAGATCCAGCCGAGCAGGGCGATCTGCAGCATCATCGTGTTGTTGATCACCGCCGACTCGCCGGCGTCGAGGTGACGGAGTGACAGGTTCCAGAGCGTGAAGGCGAACGCCGTGTTGACGACAGCCAGCCAGGCGATGATCAGCACGGCGCGCGTCGTCAGCGTCACGAAGCCGTCCACCGCCAACCCGGTGCCGAGCAGGATGACGGCACCGACGGACATCGAGACGGTGGTCGTCACGAGCGGCGAGGTGTGCGCCGCTCGATTGACCGAGCGCCCCATCAGGCTGGCGGCGCTGTTGGCGCCGACGGCGATCGTGGCGGCGACGACGCCGATCGCCGTGGCTCCGAGGTCTCCGCTGAGATACGCCGCCGCGCCGATCGGCACCAGTACGGCACCGGCGAGCAGATTGGCTGACGGCGGCTCGCCGAGCAAGCGGCCGGATGCGGCGGCTACGAGCAGCGGGGTGAGTGACAGCAGCAGGCTGGTTGTCGCTACCGGTTGAGCTTCGACGGCGACGAACACGGCGCCCTGGTTGATGGCGTAGAACACCACGCCGAGCAGGGCGAGCCTGCGCAACGCTGCGGGCGAGAGCGACCGCACCTCGGCGCGTGCCGCGGGTCGGGTGGCCGTGACCGCGCCAAGGACGACTGCGGCCGTGACATAGCGCAATCCAGCGAAGGTCAGCGGCGGCAGCTCCTCGTCGTCCATGCCGACGCGCATGATGATCCATGACGAGCTCCACAACAGCGTGACGAACAGGGCGGCGAGGACTGCTCGTCGGTGGTGATCGTTGATCGTCATCGGTGCGTCGTGCCGGCCTGTCGGGCTCGGCCGCTGGCGGAGGGAGTGGGATTCGAACCCACGGTGAGTTGCCCCACACACGCTTTCCAAGCGTGCCGATTCGGCCGCTCTCGCATCCCTCCTGGATGTTTCCCGACGTAGCGCCACGGCGGCTGCCGTCCGGGTGGACGAAGGGTAGCGGCGGGCTAGCGTGACGGGCGCCTACTCTCCCCGGCACGGCGCTGGGCGGTGCCCAGGGGTCACGCCGGTGAGCAGCGAGGTGACGGTCGGGTCCTGTGCAACGGGTGCCCGCGAATCAGGTCAGGACCGGGAGGTAGCAGCCTTCAGCGGTACCACCTGTGTGCCGCAGATCGCCTGGCCGTCGCCTCGGTGTTCACCGGCCTCGTCGGGTCACTCTCGTCGAACCGCCAGCGCGTCGCCCGCGTGGCGAACTCCTCCTCCCGCTCGATGATCGCCAGCGCACGTTGCGGCACGACCTCGAACACGAGGTTTTGACGTATGAAGTCGCCAGACAGGTCGGGCGACATCGGGGTGTACTTGTCGAGGTAGCGACGGATCCACACCTCCAGGCGATCGCCGTCGACCCGCTGCGCCTGCCCTTCGATGGAGAGCGCTTCGACGGTGTCCTCGGACGCGATGACGACGTGGGGGTCGGCAGCGAGGTTGGCCGCCTTGCGCGATCGAGGTCCACACGAGAACGCAAACCGGAGATCTTCGTCGTCCCACACGCCCCACACCGGCAT
The DNA here is from genome assembly GCA_963786985.1 of Ilumatobacteraceae bacterium. Classification (GTDB taxonomy): domain Bacteria; phylum Actinomycetota; class Acidimicrobiia; order Acidimicrobiales; family Ilumatobacteraceae; genus Desertimonas. The sequence goes on from CAWBBL010000009.1 coordinate 19,626, forward strand.
GGCATGCGGCTGCCCGGCGCCGGAGACCGTGACCAGCCAGTAGTTGCGGCCGGACGCCAACCGCTCCGCCGCCCAGGCCCACGGCAACGGTTCCCAGTCGTCGGTGTCGACCCCGTAGTCGGGCATGTGCGGCCGCTGGCCGATCGGACCGGTCATCGGTGCCGACGGTAACCGGACCGGCGGCCGAGGGCGACCGCCGTTGTGCGACGATGGCCCGGCAATGACCGACGACGTGTACACCCATGGCCATCATGAATCGGTCCTGCGCAGCCATCGCTGGCGGACCGCCGAGAATTCGGCCGGGTACCTCCTCGCCCACCTCTCTGCCGGTGATCGTCTGCTGGATGTCGGCTGCGGCCCGGGCACGATCACCATCGACCTCGCATCGCGCGTTGCTCCTGGGCCGGTGATCGGCATCGACATGTCCGAGGAGGTCGTGGCCGAGGCGGCCCGGGCAGCCGCCGACGCCGGATGTGTCAACGTCTCGTTCGCCCGCGGTGACGCCTACGTCATCGATGCCGGCGACGGTGCATTCGATGTCGTCCACGCCCACCAGGTGCTGCAGCATCTCGGCGACCCGATCGCCGCCCTCACGGAGATGCGTCGGGTGCTCCGCCCGGGCGGGTTGCTCGCCGTGCGCGACAGCGACTACGGCGCCTTCGTGTGGGCCCCGGACGACCATCGTCTCGACCGCTGGATGCAGCTGTACCACCGGCTGACCGAACGCAACGGGGCGCAAGCGGATGCCGGCCGCTGGCTGCCGGCCTGGGTGGCGGCCGCCGGGTTCGTCGATGCTCGGGTGTCGAGCTCGACGTGGACGTTCGCCGACCCCGCCGATCGCACGTGGTGGGGACAACTGTGGGCCGAGCGCGTCCGTCACTCCTCGTTCGCCACGCAGGCCACGGAGTCCGGCCTCAGCGACGAGCTCGAGCTCGACGACATCGCCGCGGCGTTCGAGACGTGGGTGGACGCGCCGAACGCGGTGTTCGTCGTCGTCCACGTCGAGGTGCTCGCCCGCGCCCCGCAGTGACCCGCCCGCCCCGAGCATCTGGGGAAGATCCGGGTCAGGGTCTGACACGGATCTTCCCCAGATCGTCGATTGACATCAATCTTCCCCAGATGTGGGGTCAGTCGTCGGCCTCGGGGTCGTCGAGCATGGCCCCGGCCGAACGCAGCTCGCGGAGGTCGACGTCGTCGCCGTTCCCGGTCACGCCGGTGTACGTACAGCGGGTGGCGTCGAAGGGCGTGGCATCGCGCTCTTCGTCGGCGTCAGCCAGCTCGTCGGCATCCGAGAGGAGTCGTTCGTCCTCCAACTCGGTGACGAGCGCTTCGTCGCGGTCGACGATGCCCTCGTAGTCGTCGAGCTCGTCCGTGCTCACCACTGACAACCGTAGTTCCGTGCGAGCGTGCCGTCATCCGGCGGACGTCACGAGCGTCGCGACGCCAGCGAGACAGCCCGGCCGACGAGCTCGGGTGCCTGCAGCCGTTCGGCCATCGCCGGAAAGTCGTCGGTCGGACCGGTCCAACGCCACGACTCGACCGTGCCGACGTCAATGTCGGTCACCAGCGTCGCCAGCAGGCGGAACAGCACGGCGAGTTCGAGGTTGTCCTGCAACGTGGCGGCCAGCTTCGGGGCACCGCGCAGGCCGGCCACGTCCCACTGCCCGGCGGCGGCGGGGATGTCCTCGAGGTGGCCGTAGCGCGAGAGCACGGCAGCTGCGCTGCGCGCTCCCCATCCGGGAAGCCCGGGGAAGCCGTCGCTGGAGTCTCCGACAAGCCCGAGGTAGTCGGGGATCGAGGCCGGTTCGACACCGAACTTGGCGACGACGCCGTCGTGGTCGATCAACTCGCGTTTGCGACGATCGAACTGGACGACGCGGCGCCCGCGCACGCACTGCCCGAGGTCCTTGTCGGGCGTGAGGATGAGGGCCTGCTCGACGGCTTCGTCGGTATCGGCGAGTTGGGCGGCGGCGCCGAGGGCGTCGTCGGCCTCGTGATCGACCATCGCCCACACGGTGACCCCCATCGCCTCCAGCGCCTCCTCGACCAGCGACAGCTGGCTGAGCAGCTCCGGCGGCATCCCGACGCTCGACTTGTAGCCGGGCCACAGATCGTTGCGGAAACTCTCGATCACGTGGTCGCTGGCGACGCCGACGTGGGTGGCCCCTTCGTCGAACAGCGCGAGCGTCGACCGCAGCACACCGATCGTTGCCGCGTTCTCCCGCGGGTCGTCGCGCATCATCCGCCCGAAGTGCTGGCGGAACAGCTCGTAGGTGCCGTCGACCAGATGCACACGCATCACGAAGAACCTAGGCGGTTGTCGTTGTCGTGGTTGCCGTCGTCGTCGTTGGCGCGGCGGTGGTCGCCGCCGCGGTGGTCGGCGCGGCTGTCGTCGGCGCGGCAGTCGTCGGCGCCGCGCTGTCACCCGGGACCGTCTCCAACGTGGCGTTGATCTCGGCGATGCGGTCCCACACGGCGTCGTCCTCGTAGCTGAAGGCGAACAGGGACACGCCGAGCCAACCGTTGTCGACCGACATCTGCATGCGCTCCTGCGCCGCGTCGGCGTCGAGGTAGTGAACCTCGCGGGTCTGCGTGCACTGCGGATCGTCCTCCGGGAAGGCAACCTGGTAGGTGAACGACCACTCACCGGTGTCCTCATTGAAGATCGGCTCGGCGTCGCGGCGCTCGATGAGCTCTTCGATGGCGTTGAGCCGTGGCTCCTGGCGACCCGGCGTGCCCTCCGGACACTCGCCGCTCGTGGCGATCACCCAGTTGCGCCCGTACAAGGGGATGCCGAGGACGAGCTTGTCGGGTCCTCCTGCGGCGTCGGTCGACCCGGCCATCAACTCCTCGACCCACGGCAGCGGAGCGATCGGGCCGGGTTCGGCCACCGAGTAGTCGTAGGCCATCACGCGAATGGCATCGACGTGGGGGGCGATCGAGGCGTAGTCGTACACCCAGTAACCGCTGTCGTCGGTCTGCCCGTCGTCGTACACCGGAGGGACACTGACGGTGAGCATCCGCCCGTCGGCGTGCAATCGGGCGCTGAGTTCCTCGATGAACGTCACCCACACCGGCCGCGTCGTCGCCCACGTCTCGCGCCCGTCATTGAAGGCGAAGTTCTCGTAGTTGATGTCGATGCCCTGGAAGTCGTGGTCGGCGGCGAACTCGACGATGGCATCGATGTGCGCCGCCCGCGACTCCGGGTCGGCAAGCAGGGCGGCCATCACGTCGGGGGCCGTGCGGTCGTAGAGCGAGCCGACGAGCGGGATTCCGCGGGTGCGCGCTTTGGCGACGAATTCGTCGGTCTCCGCCTCCGGGGTGTTGGCGTACGGCTGGATCGTCGACACGCCGGTGACCTCGTACCAGAACGGGGAGATCTGGTGGAACATGTTGGCGCGCGGCTCGAGGTCGGCGAGGGCGTTCTCGATGTTCCAGGGCGGCACCCAGGCATGGACGTTGAACGGACCCGGATCGTACGACGGCTCGGTGTCACGAAGGGCGAACCACCAGACGCCGCCGGCGACGAGGAGGAGGGCGACAGCGGCGGCCGCCGCCCCGAGCATCCGTCGGCGTGTCGCCGGACGTTGCGCCGGGCGGCGGGCCGGCTCGGCCGGATCGTCGTCGGCGACTGGGCGACGGGCGCGCCGGAGGTGGCGGCGTTCGCTCGATGTACTCCCCGAGCAGCTCAGGGGTGACGCCTTGCAGCGTCGACAGCACGACGCGATGCTCGGCCTCGGGGATCGGCAGCAGGTTGCGGACCGCCACCACGACACAGCCGGCGGCCTCGGCAGATGCCAAACCGGTCGGCGAGTCCTCGATCGCCACGCACGACAGCGGGTCGACACCCAGCTCCTCGGCGGCGCGGCGATACGGCTCGGGGTGCGGCTTGCCGTTCATCACCACGTCGCCGGTGATCACCGTCTGGAACGAGCGCGGCGGGAGCTGCTGGAGGACTTCGTCGACGAGCGGTCTCCACGACATCGTGACGAGGGCGCACGGAACGCCGCGCAGCTTGAGAGCGGCGAGCAGCTCGCGGGCGCCGGGCCTCCAGGGGATCCGCTCGCGGAGCAGCACGGCGACGGAGTCGGAGAGCTGGTCGACGATCTCGTGGGGACGCAGCCGCACGCCGCCACGAGTACGCAGCACCTCGGCCGAGTCCATCAGATCGGAGCCGACGATCGACAGGGCGTCCTCGTCGGTCCACGTCCCGCCGTACCGGGCGACGAGTTCCTGCTCGCAGCGGATCCAGTACGGCTCGGTGTCGATCAGAGTGCCGTCCATGTCCCAGAGGACGGCGGCCGGTACCGATGTCATGTGAGTACCGGGGGCCGACTGCGAGCGACCGAGCGCCAGCGAGGGAGCGGCCACAACCGGCCTGCGTGGCCGGGGAACGCAATGACAGTCACGTGGATTCTTGGACGAGCTCGATCAGCGTCCCGAAGCTGCCCTTGGGATGAATGAACGCCACGGTCGTGCCCCGGCTGCCGCGGCGTGGCGCGGCGTCGATCGGCGTCGCTCCGGCCGCCTTCATCGACTCCAGTGCAGTCGCACAGTCGTCGACGCGGTAGCCGATGTGATGGAGGCCCTCACCGCGCTTGGCGATCGCCTTGGCGACCGGGGAGTCGTCGCGGATCGGGGTGAGCAGCTGGACGTAGCTGTCGGCGACCTTGAGGAGAGCCTCCTCGACGCCGTCCGACTCGACGATCTCGCGATGATCGACCGTCGCCCCGAACGCCTTGGCATAGAACTCGATGGCCGCTTCCAGGTCACGCACGGCGATGGCGACGTGGTCGATCTCGGTCAGCAGCATGACGGCCAGTCTCGCACGCTCCCCGCAAACTCCACCCGCAGCGTCGATCTGGGCGGCCGCGTCGTCACCGCGTGCGAGCGACGAGGCGCCAGCCGAGGAGCGGCCACCTACGGCCTGCGTGGCCGGGGAACGCTGAGACCGTCGAGGCGGCGGAACAGGGTGATCTTGTCCTCGCCGATGCGCTGGCGCTTGTCGGGGTCGTCGATCCCCAGACCCTCCCGCGGTGCCAGGCACAGCACGCCGATCTTGCCCTCGTGCTCGTTCCGGTGGACCGCCCGGGCGGCCGCCCCGACGTCGGTCAGCGGGTGCACTGCCGACAGCACCGGCTGGATGCGTCCCTGGTCGATGAGTCGGTTGGCGGCCCAGGCCTCGGCGTAGTTGGCGAAGTGGCTGGAGATCAGCCGCTTCAGCTTCATCCAGAAGTGGCGGTTGTCGAACTCGACCATGTAGCCCGAGGTCGCCGCACACGTGACGACCGTGCCGCCGCGCTTGCACGTGAAGATCGATGCCCCCATCGTCTGGCGTCCGGGGTGTTCGAAGACGATGTCGGGATCGTCGCCGATCAGGCCACGGACGCGCTTGCCGAACCGCCGCCACTCGGCCTCGTCCTGGGTGTGCTCGTCACGCCAGAACCGGTAGTCCTCGGCCGTCCGATCGATCACCGCCTCGACTCCGAGCTCGTTGAGCAGGCGCGCCTTCGCTGGCGACGAGACCACGCCGACCGGCGTACCTCCACCGTTGAGGACGTACTGCACGGCGTAGCCGCCGATCCCACCCGTGGCGCCCCACACGAGGACGGCGTCGCCCTGCTTCATCCGGGCCCCGTGCTCGCCGACGAGCATCCGATAGCTCGTCGAGTTGCACAGGGCGTTGACCGCCGCCTCCTCCCACGTCAGGTGCGTCGGCTTGGGCATCAGTTGGTTGGCCTTGACGACCGTGAGGTCGGCGAGCCCGCCGAAGTTCGTCTCGAATCCCCAGATCCGCTGGTTGGCCGCCAGCATCGAGTCGTCGTGGCTGGTCGGGTCCTGGTCGTCGACGAAGTTGCAGTGGACCGTCACTCGGTCCCCTGGCCGCCAGTTGCGCACCGCCGAGCCGACCCGCAGCACCACACCAGCGGCGTCGGATCCGACGACGTGGACATCCCGCGCATGGCGAGCCCCCCACTCGCTTTCCTTGGCGAGGCGATCGAGGAACCCGAACGTCGGGAGCGGCTCGAAGATCGACGTCCACACCGTGTTGAAGTTGATGCTCGACGCCATCACCGCGACATACGCCTCGTCGGATGCCAGCTCCGGAGTGGCGACGTCGCCGACGTGCAGCGCCTTGGCGGGGTCTTTGTCCCGCGACGCGAGTCCTTCGAACATCGCCACGTCGGCGCGCTGGACGAACGCGGCGCGGTAGTGCTCGGGAATCGGCAGGTTGGCGATCTCGTCAGCCGCCGCGCCGGCCTCGATCGCCGCCAGGATGTGCTCCATCCAACGATGTTACCGATGGGTAGCTTCGGCCGGGAAGACGCAGTTCGCCGTTACGTGGTCTTGACGATGATCACCGTGCACGGGGCGTTGTGGGCAACGGTGTTGGGCACGCTGCCGAGCAGAAACCGCTTGGCGCCACGCATCCCCTTGTTGCCAACCACCACGGCGTCGGCGCCGACCTCTCCGGCGATGGCGACGATCGCGTCGCCGGGGTCGGTCTCCACGGCGTGGGTCTCCACCGGCAATCCCTTGATCCGCACCGTCGCCGCCGCGCTGTCGAGGACCGAGTCGATCTTCGTTCGAGTGTCGACGTACCAGTGCTCGGCCTGCGTGCCGACCTTGACGGCGCCGCCGCTCGACCGGTAGGCGCTGACGATGTGCACCGTGCCGTGGTTCACCAGGGCCAGGTCGACAGCGTGCTTCAACGCCTGCTTGGCGGTCTCCGAACCGTCCGTCCCGACGACGATGTTCGAGTACATGGGCCCTCCCGAGCGGATCTGTGGTCAGTCGATCGTAGGCCACGGCCGGCGTCCCGTCGCCCGGTGATCCGACGGCGGTACCGTGCCGGTATGCCAGGTTCGTACCTCGTGGCCGGCGCCCGTACGCCGATCGGCAAGTTGTCAGGTGCTCTCTCGGCGATGTCGGCCGTCGACCTCGGCGCCGTCGCCATCGGTGCGGCACTCGATCGCGCGGCGGTCGCTCGTGACGAGGTCGGACATGTCGTCGTCGGCCAGGTGCTGATGGCCGGCCAGGGACAGGTGCCCTCGCGGCAGGCGGCGGTGAAGGCCGGGATCCCGATGAACGTCCCCGCCGTCAACGTCAACAAGGTCTGCCTCTCCGGACTGAACGCGATCTACCTCGCCGACCAGATGATCTCCGCGGGAGAAGCCGACATCGTGGTCGCTGCCGGCATCGAGTCGATGACCAATGCCCCGTACCTCGCCGAGGGGGCGCGCACCGGATACCGCTACGGCAACACGGAACTGCGGGACTCGATCATCGCCGATGGCCTGTGGTGCGCATTCGACGCCTGCCTGATGGGCCTCGGCACCGAGCGTTACTCGGCGGGTTCGCTGAGCCGGGAGGACCAGGATGCCTTTGCAGCTCTCTCGCACGAGCGGGCTGCGGCGGCCATCAAGGAGGGCCGGCTCGCCGACGAGATCGTCCCGGTCACGCCGCCCGCCCGCCGCGGCGACCCAGCCGTCGTCGAGCACGACGAGGGCGTGCGTCCGGAGACGACGGTGGCCAGCCTCGGTGGGCTGCGACCGGCATTCGATCCCGAGGGAACCGTCACCGCCGGCAACGCCAGCCAGTTGTCCGATGGAGCCAGCGCGATCGTGCTGATGTCGAAGGCGGCGGCGGAACGTCGGGGGATCACGCCGCTCGGTGAGTTCCTGTCCTACGGCATGGTCGCCGGACCGGACTCGGCGTCGCTCCTCCATCAGCCGAGCGCCGCGATCGAGGCCGCCGTGCAGCGGACGAACCTGCGTGTCCCCGACATCGACCTGTTCGAGATCAACGAGGCGTTCGCCGCCGTCGCCTTGGCGTCGATGGACGACCTCGGCCTGTCGGCGGACGTCGTCAACGTCAACGGCGGGGCGATCGCCCTCGGACACCCGATCGGAATGAGCGGCAACCGCCTGGCCCTGACACTGCTTCACGAGTTGCGTCGCCGCGGCGGGGGCACCGGCGCCGCGGCGTTGTGCGGCGGGGGCGGCCAAGGCGACGCCCTCGTCGTCCGCACCGTCGCCTGACCAGCCCCACCCGAGTGTTTGCGGCTGCCGGAGTGTTTCCGGCGGACACGTCCGTCCGCAAACCCTCGGCTGGCCGGAAACACTCGGGTCGGGGGACCGCTAGGTCGATCCAGAACGTGATCTGGTACGGGCCGCCGGAGCTCGTTGTCTCGACGACGACGAGGTAGTCGCCCGTGGCGGGAAGCACGACGGTCGCCTGCTCGAGGTCCTCGGCCAGCGCCGTTCCGTCGGGGCCGAAGATCGACAGGGTGATGTTGTGGACGAGTGGGGCGACGTGGACGACCATCGTCTGGCCGGCGACTGCTCGCAGCACGTAACGATGGGCTGTCGCCGGAAGCAGATCGGCGTGCCGGGAGGCGGTGTTCGTGCCCGGGGCGAACCGGATGCGCTCGGCGGCCGGAATCGTCACCGTGAACGAGTACGACGTCGCCTCGCTGCGCCGCGGGCCGATCGTGATCGTGTAATCGCCGGTTGCCGGCAGCTGGTAGGTGATCGAGTCGGCCGGACCGCCAGGGAGCGGTGAGCCGTCAGGTGCCAGCACACCGACACCGAGTCCACCGAACGCCCCGGACAGGATCATCGTCTGGCCGGCCCGCGCCCGCAGGACGTAGCGATCGTCAGCGCCTGGGTCGAACGTGCCGCGTACCGTGGCATTGTCGGTCCCCGGGGCGAAACGGATCCGTTCCGTCTGACCGGGACCGGGGTCGGCAGGGTGGGGCGACGCGGCAGACGCCTCGCCATCGGCCGCTGCCGTGGTGGCCCAGCCGAGCGTGAGGGTGACCACCAGCGCACAGGCAAGCCGGCCGGCGAGTCGGGAGTTGATCCGTGGTGCTGTCATGCCAGTTGGACGTCCCCGGCGCTCGCTCCGCGCGCTCCTGACGGCAGATGTCACCAAACTGGAACCTCGTCGCAGCATCGTCGAGTGCTACGACGTTTCGCTCGCAACGACGAAGGCGTCGAGCTCGACCTCGACGACCCAGCGCTCGTCGAGCAGTCCGGCGACGATCACCATCGTGCTCGCCGGGCGGATCGACGCGAAGTGCTCGCCGTGGGCCTGGCCGGCGGCGCCGGCGACGGCCCGGTCGGTGATGTACGTCCTGGTGCGCACGACATCGGCCGGCGTGCCACCCAGCTCACCGAGCGCCGTGAGGGCGATCTCCCAGCAGCGCCGGGCTTGGACGAGTGGGTCGGGATCGACGTGCCCATCCGGCCACACGGGAGCAGTTCCGGAGACCGCGATGCGGTCGCCGACGCGCACGGCCCGGCTGAACCCGATCGTCGCTTCGTACGGGGACCCGGAGGCTGCTGAGGCACGCACGGCTGGCACGGTACCGGGCGGGACCTGTTCGGTCACTGTGACACCTCTCGTGCATCGTTGCTCTCATGATCAAGACGGCGACCGTGTTCCTGTGCATCGAGTGCGGGGCGGAACAGGCCAAGTGGGCCGGTCAGTGCACCGTCTGCAACGCCTGGAACACGATCGTCGAAGAGACCATCGACCGGTCCGGTGACCGGCCGACGCCGACGCAGTTGGCCCCGACGGTGCGGCTCAGTGAGGTCGACGCCGGTGTCGGCAAGGCCCGATCGACGGCGATCGACGAGCTCGATCGAGTCCTCGGCGGCGGACTCGTTGCCGGATCTGTCACGTTGCTCGGTGGCGAACCGGGCATCGGCAAGAGCACGTTGGTGCTCCAGCTGCTGTCTGGATGGCCCGGGTCGACGCTGTACGTCAGCGCCGAGGAGAGCCCCGGACAGGTCAAGGGCCGCGCCGAGCGGTTGAACTGCGCGATGCCCGACGGGTGGATCGCCGCCGAGACCTCGCTGCGCGGCGTTCTCGCGGCGATTGATGAGGTCGGTCCCGAATTGGTCGTCGTCGACAGCATCCAGACGATCGCCGACGAGCGGGTGTCATCCTCACCGGGCTCGCCGACGCAGGTGCGCACCTGCGCGCAACAACTCGTCGTCGAGGCCAAGCGCCGCGGCGTCGCCATCGTGCTCGTCGGCCACGTCACCAAGGACGGCACGCTCGCCGGTCCCCGCCAACTCGAGCACGCCGTCGACACGGTGCTGTCGTTCGAGGGCGACCGTCACCACGCCCTGCGCTTGCTGCGCGCCGCCAAGCACCGCTTCGGGCCGACGAGCGAGTTGGGCCTGTTCGAGATGACCGACGGTGGTCTCGTCGGTGTGCCCGACCCCTCGCACTTGTTTCTTGCCGACCGTCGCCGCGGGGTCGCCGGCTCCGTCATCGTCCCGGCGATGGCCGGTCAGCGACCGTTGCTCGTCGAAGTCCAAGCGCTCACCGTGCCCGTGCCTCAGGGCGCCCAGGGACGACGCAACGCCAATGGCCTCGACTCCGGCCGGTTGGCGATGTTGCTCGCCGTCATCGAACGACGGGCGGGTCTCGCCGTGGCCAGCAACGACGTCTACGTCTCGACAGTCGGCGGGGCACGACTCACCGAACCCGGTGCCGACCTCGCCGTGGCGATGGCCGTGATCGGCGCAGTCCACGATGCGCCGATGGCCCGCGACCTCGTCGTGCTCGGAGAGCTCGGCCTCGGTGGTGAAGTCCGTCAGGTCGCCCAGACCCCGCGCCGCCTGGCCGAAGCGGCGCGGCTCGGCTATCGCCGGGCCATCGTGCCGGGGCGAGCGCCGGCAGTCGACGGCATCAGCATCATGCCCGTCGACACGTTGGCCGACGCCGTGGTCGCCGCCCACGGACCGTCTGGTTCCGATGGTCCGTAGACTCCGACCATGCCGGCCCGCCACCGCAGCATCAGCGAGGAGCTGCGCGAGGCACTGGAGACGGTGGCCCCCGGCACGCCACTGCGGGCCGGGATCGAACGCATCGTACGGGCCAAGGGTGGTGCCCTCGTCGTCGTCAACGACGATCCCGAGGTGCTCGCCATCTGCAGCGGTGGCTTCCTCGTCGACGCCCCGTTCAGTCCGCAACGCTTGTCCGAGTTGGCCAAGATGGATGGGGCCATCATCCTGTCGGCCGAGTGTGATCGCATTGCCAGAGCCAACGTCCACCTCGTACCCGATCCCACGGTGCCGACGAGCGAGACGGGCACGCGCCACCGCACCGCCGAGCGTGTCGCCAAGTCGCTGAAGGTGCCGGTCGTCTCGGCGAGTGAGGAGATGGGCGTCATCAACCTGTACGCCGGGGGATCCAAGCACCAGCTGCAGGACGTCAGCCGCCTGCTCGACCGGGCGAACCAGGCACTGCAAACGCTCGAGCGCTACAAGGTCCGCCTCGAGGATGCCATGCTCAGCCTCACGTCGGCGGAGCTGGAGGATGCCGTTTCCCTGCGCGACGTCGCCGCGGTGTTGCAGCGTGGCGAGATGGTCCTGCGCATCGCCGAGGAGATCGAGACGATGATCGTCGAGCTCGGAGTCGAAGCGCGGCTGTTGCGTCTCCAGCTCGACGAGTTGTACGGCGACATCGAGGACGAGCTCAACCTCGTCATCACCGACTACATCCCGCCCGGTCGCACCGTGATCGCCACGCTGGCCGAGTTGGCTGCGCTCTCGGACGACGAAGTTCTCGACCTGCGTATCGCCGCCGAGGCGCTGCATCGTGAGGAGGGCGCCAAGGATCTCGACCAGGAGGTCGCCCCGCGCGGAGTTCGCCTGCTCAGCCGGGTCAAGTTGTCGGACGACTCGGCGTCGCGGATCGTCGAGCACTTCGGCACGGTGGCCCGCCTGCAGCGGGCGACCGTGCCGGACCTCATGGAGGTCGACGGCGTCGACGACGTCACCGCCGCCTCGATCAAGGAGGCGCTGGAGCGCGCCACCGAGACCGCAATTCTCGACCAATACTCGTAGTTTCGAGCTCGAAGCACCGCCTGCGGCCGGACCGCAGCGTCTCCGCTGCCTTGTCGTCTCAGTAGAGGCGGCGTACGGGGCGACTTCGGCGTCGACCGCGGGCGCGCAGCACCAAGACGACCAATCCGATCCCGATCACCAGCCAGGCGATGAGCAGGACGAGAGCGGCGGTCCCGAGCGTGCTGGCCCAGCCCCCGCCGCCACCTTCGCTGAGCACGGCCCGCGTCGCCAGATCCTCGACGGAACCGTCGAGCGGAGCGGACCAATGGACCGCTCCGTCACGGCGGTCGCCGGTGGTCTCCTCGATCTCACCGGGCAAGTCAACCGACAACTCCACGGCCATCGACTCCGCAGGATTGGCCCCGGTCTCGGCGAGCTGAGCGCCGAACGGTGTTCCGCCGGTCGACGTCAGCATGGCTTGATCGCCGAACGCGTCCCACGTGCCACCGGGCAGCGACAGCGTCCCGGTCAGCGTCACGGTCACGTCGTCATCGGTGGCGGCGTACTCGAAGACGACGTTGCCGAACGGCGGACCGAGGCTGTTGAGCAGGTTCGCCGCCTCCTGCACGGTGGTGAACGGGTGTCGCAGCGTCACGGTCAGCCCACCGTCCTCGGTCCCGACCGGGCCTTCCACGACCCACCCGGCGGCGGTGGCGTCGTCGAGAACGAGGCTGCCGGACAGGCCTGGCACTCGGTCGACGACGTCCTTGTCGACGACCCCGGTGACGACCACCTCGCCCGTGCCGTCGGCGTTGACCGTCGTATCGACCGCAACGTCGAGGCGACACCCGACGAGCACGAGCGCCGCAGCGAACAGCCCGAGCCGGCCGAGATTCCTCATCTGGGGAAGTTGGGTGTCAGGGTCTGACTCGAACGTTCCCCGGATCGGGGTATGGCACGAATCTTCCCCAGATGTGGGAACGCGGTCAAGCCGTCAGTCGGCTTGGGCGGCGCCGTCGGCGGCCGGCTCGTCGGACGGGCCGGGGCCGATCTCCGGCGCCGTCGACGTCGTCGCCAGCTCGACCGACGCCGGCGGCACGAAGCCTTCGACGGCGGTGAAGGTCAGCCGCAGCGCGCCGTCCTTGTCGGGGTCCGGCTCCGTGTCGACGACGATGATCTGGCCGGCGGAGAACTCCTTGTACAGCAGCTTCTCCGACAATGGATCTTCGACGGTCCGCTGGATCGCCCGGCGCAGCGGCCGAGCCCCGAGCTGCGGGTCGTAGCCGTTCTTGGCGAGGAACACCTTGGCGTTGTGGGTGAGCTCGATGCCCAGGCCCTGGCTCTCCAGCTGGGTGGCCAGGCGCTTGGTCATCGTGTCGACCATCTGGATCACGGCGTCGAGGTCGTGCTCGTGGAACACGATGACTTCGTCGATGCGGTTGAGGAACTCCGGCTTGAAGTGCAGCTTCAGCGCATCCATCACCTTCTCCTTCATCCGCTCGTAGCTCATCGCCGAGTCAGCGGTGGTGAAGCCGATGTTGGCCTTGCGCAGGTCGCCGGTGCCGAGGTTCGACGTCATGATCAGCACCGTGTTGCGGAAGTCGACGGAGCGACCCTGACTGTCGGTGAGCCGGCCCTCCTCGAGGATCTGCAACAGCGTGTTGAACACGTCCGGGTGCGCCTTTTCGATCTCGTCGAAGAGCACCACCGAGAACGGCTTGCGGCGCACGGCCTCGGTGAGCTGGCCGCCTTCCTCGTAGCCGACATAGCCCGGAGGCGAGCCGACGAGCCGGCTGACGGTGTGCTTCTCCATGTACTCGGACATGTCCAGCGTGATCAGCGCGTTGTCGTCGCCGAACAGGAACTCGGCGAGCGTCTTGGCCAGCTCGGTCTTGCCGACGCCGGTCGGTCCGAGGAAGATGAACGAACCGCTCGGCCGCTTGGGATCCTTGAGGCCGGCGCGGGTACGGCGGATCGATTGCGACACGGAAGCGACGGCGCTCTCTTGGCCGATGATCCGCTTGTGCAGCTCGGCCTCCATGTTGATCAGCTTCTGGGTCTCTTCCTCGGTGAGCTTGTACACGGGGATCCCCGTCCACACGCTGAGCACCTCGGCGATCGCCTCCTCGTCGACCTCGTCGAACAGGTCGACGCCGTCGCCGCGGATCTCGATCTCCTTGGCCGCCTTCTCTTCGAGCAGCGACTTCTCCTGGTCGCGCAGTCGCCCGGCCTCCTCGAAGCGCTGCTCCTCGACGGCCGCCTTCTTGGCCTCCTGCACCTCGTTGAGCTTGAGCTCGATCTCGCGCAGGTCCGGAGGCGTGGACATCCGCTTGATGCGCAGCCGGCTGCCGGCCTCGTCGATGAGGTCGATCGCCTTGTCCGGCAGGTGACGGTCGGAGATGTAGCGGTCGGCGAGGTTCGCCGCGGCGACGAGGGCCTGGTCGGTGATCGTGACCCGGTGGTGGGCCTCGTACTTGTCGCGGAGCCCCTTGAGGATCTCGATCGTGTGGGCGAGTGTCGGCTCGTCGACCTTCACCGGCTGGAAGCGCCGTTCGAGGGCGGCGTCCTTCTCGACGTACTTGCGGTACTCGTCAAGGGTGGTCGCACCGATCGTCTGCAACTCGCCACGGGCGAGCATCGGCTTGAGGATCGAAGCGGCGTCGATGGCCCCCTCGGCCGCCCCGGCGCCGACGAGGGTGTGGATCTCGTCGATGAACAAGAGGATGTCGCCGCGGCTCTTGATCTCCTTGAGCACCTTCTTGAGACGCTCCTCGAAGTCGCCGCGGTAGCGGCTGCCGGCGACGAGGGCCCCGAGGTCGAGGGTGTACAGCTGCTTGCCGCGCAGCGTGTCCGGCACGTCGCCGTTGACGATCATCTGGGCGAGGCCCTCGACGATGGCGGTCTTGCCGACGCCGGGTTCGCCGATCAGCACCGGGTTGTTCTTCGTGCGCCGCGACAGGATCTGCATGACCCGCTCGACCTCACGTCGCCGCCCGATCATCGGGTCGAGCTTGTGCTCCCGAGCGAGTTGGGTGAAGTTGCGGCCGAACTGGTCGAGGATCTGGCTGTTGCCACCCTTCTCACCGCCACCCTCCTCCTTGGAGGAGCCGCCGACGGCCGCCGTCGACTCGCCGGAGCCCTCGGTCCGGCCGCCGGAGCCCTGGTAGCCCGACAGCAGTTGGATGACCTGCTGGCGGACGCGGGAGAGGTCGGCGCCGAGCTTGATCAGCACCTGGGCGGCCACGCCCTCGCCCTCGCGGATCAGGCCGAGGAGGATGTGCTCGGTGCCGATGTAGTTGTGGCCGAGTTGCAGCGCCTCGCGCAGCGACAGTTCGAGGACCTTCTTCGCTCGCGGCGTGAACGGGATGTGTCCGGACGGCGACGTGCCGCCCTGGCCGATCATCTCCTCGACCTGGCTGCGCACAGCTTCGAGAGAGATGCCCAGGCTCTCCAGCGCTTTCGCCGCGACGCCTTCGCCCTCGTGGATCAGGCCGAGGAGAATGTGCTCGGTACCGATGTACGAGTGGTTGAGCAGGCGTGCTTCTTCCTGGGCGAGGACCACCACTCGGCGGGCTCGGTCGGTGAAGCGTTCGAACATTGGCGCCCTTTCTGGAGGGGGACGGAACTTCAGTGTACCGGCCCGCTGTGTGCGCATCCGGACGTGTCGTGCGCCACCTTGGTTCGCCGCCCGCCGACGGGCGGATGGCTCAGCCGGCTTGGTTCCAGATCGAGTTGGAGAGGTCCTCGATGCGCCACTCACCGTTGTCGATGCTGATCGACAAGCAGCCGTCGTCAGAGGGGCCCTGCAGCTCGAGCGAGACGTAGTCGTCGGCGGGATCCTCGTCGCCGCATTGTCCAGGTGACGACGTCGTCTCGTCACCGGTGATCTGCACGCTCGCCCAGAACTCGCCTTGGCCGAGCACCTGCAGGCCCAAGTCGAGGGCGCACGTCGCGGCCTCGTCGACGAAGTTGATCGTCATCTCCTCGGCGGTGAGCAGGGCGCAGGCGGTCGCCCCATCGCCGGCTGCGAGGGCATCGAGGAACATCGTGGCCACCTCGACGGGACCGAGCCCGGCGGGAACGCTGACCGTCGGCACGAACGGTGGATCGGTCGCCGCAACGGTGGTCGCCGGTGCGGTGGTCGTCGGTCCGCTGGCGGGTGGCACCGCCCCAGACGAGGTCCTGTTGAACGACTGCAGGATCGTGGAGACGACCTCCTCCTCGTCCTGGGTGGCCGTCTGCAGCTGGACGAGAGCAGTGAACGCACCGTCGGCGGGGTTGGCGACGATGAGCACCCACGAAGCGGTCCCGGCCGCGCCACACGAGGTGCCGATCTGGAAGACGCCGGCGAACACCCCGTCGTCGTACGGCAACACCTCGAGCTCCGGACAGGCGCCCTCCGGCATACCCATCTCGGTCGACGAGCGACTCTGGGTCGGCGGTGAACGGCAGCGCCCGATACACGACACCGGACACGTCGAACGTCGTCTGGAACTGCTCGAAGTCCGGCGATGCCGAGATCCACGGCTGGGGCGTGCCGTCGGCGTTTGTCGCCGGAACCGTGTCGACGTCTGTCCAGGTGTCTGGCACGGCCAACGTCAGCAAGCCGGTGTCGTCGACCAACTCGACGTACCCGTCAGGAATCGTCGGGGGAGCGGCAGCGTCTGCACCGCCAACGACGAAGAGTGCTGCGGGGACCGCCAGCAACGGCAACAAGAGGCGACCCCGGCGGGTCCGTGGAGTGTTCATGGCCAAGTGTGGCATCCGCGTCTTGCCCGCGTCGGCCTGACGGCGCCGGGAGCGACCGGGGTAACGTGGCGGCGTGTCCACCGCCCCGGAGGTGTCGCCGCTCCTGACCTTGGCGTCGATGGACGAGGATCTCGAACGGATCGAGCAAGAGATCCACCGCGCGGTGCAGACGCCCGACCCGTACCTCACCGAGATCGCCTCCCACCTCGTCGTGGCGGGCGGCAAACGGCTTCGCCCGGTCGTCGCCATCGCGGCCGCCCAGGTCGGCGGAGCGAATGCCAGCGACGACGTGGTGCGCGGCGGGGTCGCCTGCGAACTGGTGCATCTCGGCTCGCTGTATCACGACGACGTCATCGACGAGTCCGACACCCGTCGCGGGGTGGAGACGGTCAACGCCAAGTGGGGCAACCTCCAAGCGATCCTCGCCGGTGACTTCCTGCTGTCGAAGGCCTCGGAGATCGCCGCCTCACTGGGCACCGAAGTCGCTGGACTTCTGGCCCGCACGATCGGCTGGCTGTGTCAGGGCGAGGTCGAGCAGCTCCGCCACACCTACGACGTGGGCCGCACGGAGGAGAGCTACTTCTCGTCGATCAACGGCAAGACGGCGACGCTGTTCGGCACGGCCGCGCGGATCGGCGGGATCGTCGCCGGGTTCGACCGTCCCGTCATCGACACGCTCACGCAATGGGGATCGTCGTTCGGGATGGTGTTCCAGATCGTCGACGACATCCTCGACATCACCGGTACGACAGCGCTGCTCGGCAAGCCGGCCGGCCACGACATGGTCGAGGGCGTGTACACACTGCCCGTGTTGCGAACGTTGGCGATGGACCACGGTGTCGGCGACGAGCTCGGGTCGCTGCTCGGCAAGCCGCTCGATGTCGCTGCGCGGGACAAGGCCTTGGCGGTGGTGCGGGCCAACGAGGGCGTGGAGTCGGCGGCGACCACCGCGCGACGCTACGTCCTCGAGGCCGAAGCGGCCTGCGACGACCTGCCCCCGGGTCCGACGACGGGCGCCTTGCGCGACGCGCCGGCGGCCCTGCTGCAGTCCGCCCTCGCTCCGGTCTGACACCGTTCTCGTTCTGGGCGGCCTCCGGTCCGTTCGCCGAACCGGGCGGCCTACGGTCCGATCTGCGGGGTTTTCGCCGCCCAGAACGCAAAGAAGGGGCCGCCCCGGCGATTGCCGGGGCGGCCCCTTCCGCCGACTGTTGGCGAGCGTGTCGTCAGACGACGGTGAACTCTTGGACCATACCCAGCATGAAGTGCGGTGGGCCGAGCTCGGGACCACCTGGAGCGCTGCCCTGACTGGGGCAGCTCCCAGCCGGCTGTGGTGCCCGCCGGCTCAGTGTCAGCGTGCTCAGTGCCCGCCGGGGCCGATCCTTCAGCCGGTCGAATCCATCGGGGCCGAGTCGTCGCTGCCAGCCGGTGCGCTGCCCTCCGTTTCCTCGAATCTGCGCGGCGATCTCAGGGGTCATGCCCTGCGGAATGGGCAGACGGCGATGTACCGGCCGGGGGTGAGATCCATCACGGTGTTTCCGGTTCGTCCCCGGCAGACGGCGAAGGCGCCTCCGACCAACGTGATCATGGTGAACACCTCCTCCTCGGGGAGGGCGAGCAGCTCGTCGGTCGACAAGGTCACGTCGTCGTTGATGCGCGCCACCTCGAAGACGTGGATCTCCTGGCCGATGTTCTCGAAGGAAACGATGATCGGTCCAGCGGGCAGCTCCGCGGGAACACCGCCGAAGGCGTATTCAGAGGCGACGACGCCGAGTTCGGCGAAGCCGCAGTTGGCCTTCATGTAGTCGATCAACGCGCCGTACGCCTCGGCGAACTCCGGACTATCGGGGTTCTCGAAGTTCGCCACTACAGCTTCGAGGAGCGGCGCGGCGTCCGCCGGGCCGGCAGCAGCGGTGGCAGCCTCGAGGGCCGGGCCCATCGCCGCCGGGTCTTCGCTGTTGACCGCTGCCTCCACGGCGACTTCGGCCGTACAGAACGCCTCAGCCTCGGGCGACGATGCTTCGGCTGAGCCATCGACGGCGAGCGCGGCTGGGGCGCTCTCCATCGTGTGTTCGGCCTCGGTATGCGCCGTCATGTCGTCAGCCGGCTCGGTGGTGCCGGTCGACGCCGAAACGGCCGTCGAGGCGCCGATGGCCAGCGTCGCCGAGGCGATGCCGACAAGCAGCAGTTTCTGGAATGGGTGTGTGACCGCCTTGTTCATGGCCGCGCATGATGGCCGGGGCCCGTCGGCCTGTCAATGCATTTGCGAGCGGTTGGTCTCGATCGGCGACGGGTCGTCAGTTGGGCTCGCCGGCGATCGTCATCACGGCCTCGGCGTGCAGTCGGGCTTCGTCGGCGGAGAGCGTTGGCCCGAGCTCGACGATGAACGCCACGCCGGGCTGCAGTTCGTTGGCCGACAGCTGCTGACGCGCCCACTGGGCGGCGACCCCGGTGTAGGTGCCGCCGGTCACCGACACCATCGGTAATCCGGTGAGCTCGGCGTAACGCGAGCGGATCGCCCCATCGCGGCCCTCCCCGGGGCCGATCGAGTAGGCGTCCTGGTGGTACCAGATGACGAGGTCGGGACGCAGGGCGCTGATCAGCTCGACGGCGGCGCGGGTCTCCGGTTCGCTCGCCGCCGCTGGCCCGGCGTACTGCCAGTCACCGGGTTCGGCGATCGGGCCCCAGTTGTACGGGAAGTTGCGGTTGAGGTCGACGCCGTTGGCATTGGTCCGCACGCCGTTGGCGACACCGTCGGGATTCATCGAGTCGACGAGGTAGAGGTCGACCCCGGGCGGCACGGGCAGCTCGTTGAGCAACGCCACGATCTGCAGTCCGGCGACTTCGTCGCCGTGGATGACACCGAAGACGAGGACACGCCGCCCATCGGGATCGCCACGTCGGGTCGCCGTGATCGGACGTCCTTCGACCGACATCCCGACGGGGATCTCCTCGACGGGTGCACTGGTCGTGGTGGTCGGATGTGGTGGTGGTGGTGGTCGTCGTGGCCGCCGCCGGATCGGCAGACGGGTCGGTCGTCGCGCTGACGGCGGATGCGCTCCACAGTGCCGCAGTGGCGATCGCCAGTGCGGAGACACGTCGCTTCACCCCGCTCAGCCTGTCACCCGGCGCACTCTCGGTTTGGGTCAGCCGTCAGGCGTCGGGGGCCAGGCGGGCGATCGCCGCGGCCGCCTTGTAGGCGGCTTCGGCCGGGCCGAGCTCGTCGGGGCGCAGCAGGTTGGCCATGATCCGCAGCACCCACTCCATCAGCGTGCGGCTGTGCATCCCGACCCGCGTCAGCTCGCGCATCAGCGCTGGCCGGCCGATGATCCTGGCGAACAGCCGGGCGACCTTGAAGTAGTGGCCGTAGGCGTCGTCGAGGAGCTTGGGATAGCGCTGCAAGGCCGAGGCGTCGCCCTCGCTGAGCGCTTCGTGGACGACGTCGGCAGCCATCCGGGCCGTCTCGTAGGCGTAGTCGATCCCTTCGCCGTTGAACGGGTTGACGCTTCCCGCCGCATCGCCCACGACGAGGTAGGTCGGTCCGGCCTTCGGCCCGACGCTGCCGCCCATCGGGATCCGGCCGCTCGTCGGACGGCACTCCGGGTGGTCAGGATCGATCTCCCAGCGCTCGGCGATCTGGCGGGCGTAGGCGTCGAGCAGGTGGGTGGTGTTGACGCTCTTGAAGTCGCGGAACGTCGACAGCAGGCCGACGCCGACGTTGACGGTGCCGTCGCCGACCGGGAAGATCCACCCGTACCCGGGCATCGGGTTGCCGTTGCGGTCCTGGACGTCGAGCGCCGACTCGATCCACGGGTCGGCGTGGCGCGGCGATGGCCAGTAGGTGCGGATCGCCGTCCCATAGGGCCACTCTCGGGTGCGCGAGGTGCCCAGGGCCCGCCCGAAGCGGCTGTTGGCGCCGTCGGCGACGATCGTGAACTCGGCGCGAATGTCGACGCTCGATCCGTCCTGGCGAGCGACGGTCGAGCCGCGGACGAAGCCGCGGTCGACGATCGGATGGATCGCCTCGTGACCTTCGAGCAGCTTGGCGCCGGCGGCGACGGCGTTGTCGGCGACCATCGCGTCGAGGTCGCGGCGGCGCACGACGTAGCCGTGGCTCGGGTAGATCGGATGGCTCGGCCACTGCAGCTCGAGCTCCCGACCCATCCCCGTGGCCCGCAACCCGTGATAGCGGTGGAACTGTTCGAGACCCGCGGTCAGCCCCATTTCGTCGAGTTGGTAGACGGCGCGGGGCGTCAGACCGTCGCCACACGTCTTCTCCCTGGGGAACGTCTTGCGCTCGATCACCGTGACGTCATGGCCTTGGCGGGCCAGCCAGTAACCGGCGGCGGCGCCGGCCGGTCCACCGCCGACGACGAGCACGTCGGTGACGATGTCGCCGGCGTGGGACGCGTTCCTCGACACGTCGGCAGTGGCGGTTTCGTCGATGACGACGGCGGTGGCGATGCCGGCCACACTACAAGCGCAACCGATGGGTGTTTCGGGGACGGAACGGTCCCCTGAACACCCATCGGTCGCAGAATTGGGCTAGAGCGAGCTGCCCTCGGCGGGCGCGTCGCCGATGTCGATCATCTCGACGGCGGCACCCTCGGCGTTGGTGATCCCCGCCTCATCCAAGTCAGCGAGCGTCGTACCTGCCGTGAGTTCGGCGTAGACCGGTGACTCCTCCGAGCACCACACCTCGTATTCCTCGGCGACTGCGTCGTCGGCCGGGTCCGGTCCGTTGAGGCCGTAGCGCTCGTGGCAGACCACGGCAAGGATCTCGGCGTCGGTGAGCTCACCGCCGGCCGACTCACCCCACGGCGGCATGAGACCGAACGATCCGGTGGTGTGGGCCTCGCCCTCGCGGTTGGGGTCGCCGTAGTTGGCGACGCCGGCGGCGTTGTAGGCCTCGGTGCCGAAGTAGACGAAGCGCAGCTGGTCCTCGATGTGCGGGAACGTCTTGTTGACCTCGCCGTCGGCCAGCGGTCGTCCGCTGCCCCCCTCGCCCGATCCGCCGTGGCACGACGAGCAGTTGCCGTAGACCTCGGCGCCGACCGCCATCGGCCCCTCCGTGGTGTCGGGGGCCGCGGTCAGCGAGCGCACGTACATGAACGCCCAGATCGGCATCAACGAGAGGGCGGCCATCGCCCAGAACGGGACCTTCGCCCGCGATTTGGCGGCAGCAACGTAGGGCGGATCGGGCTTCGGCGGCGGCGCCTCGGCCGGCGCCGCGGCGGCCTTGCGACCGACCGGGCCGGCGGGCGGGGCGGCTGCCGGAGTGCCCCCTGTGGTCGCCGGCGTAGCGGTCGGGGCGGCATCCGGCGCACCCGCCGAGCTGGCTTCCGCCGTCGGCGCGGCCTCGCCACCTCCGAGCCCCAATGCCGCTCGGCGGTCTCGCGAGCGCTTGAGCAGATGTTCGGGGATCTCAGTCACAGCGCGCCAAACGATAGGCGGAATCGGTCGGTGTCGGGGAAACCATCGAACGCGCTGCGATCTGGGGAAGCTCGGTCGCGGACGCTGACATCATTCTTCCCCAGAACGCGGTCTGACACAGATCTTCCCCAGATGGCGGAGGCCGCCGCTGGAACGCCGGTTTCACGAGCGGGCAAGCCGCTTGGCTGGAGCGTACGCCCCACTAGGGTGTGCCGCAGACGAGTTCGATCCTGCAACGACCCGCGAGAGAGGCACCCCGATCACGATGATCGCCATCGACCCGTTGGAATGGCCCGGGATGAACGTGGCGTTCCTCGTGTCGTTCATCGCGTCGATCATCCTGACCCTCGCGGTGATCCCGTACGGAAAGCGTCGCCCAGTGGGCAAGCCCGTGTCGTGGGGCGAGGCCATGTTGGCCGCCACGTACGTGTTCGCCGTGATGTTCCTCGCCTTCGGCGTCGTGCAGCACCAATGGATCGACCATGCCGACAAGAACCTCGGCTGGAGTCGCGACCGAGTCGTGATGGGTCCGGCAGGGATCCTCAAACCCCAGGCGATGGGCGGCTGGATGCCGCTGACGATCACCTATGAGGCGGTCCGCGACATCATCGTCGTCGTTCTCCACGCGTTCTACTTCGGCCTGATCATCTTCATGTGGTCGTGGTGGCAGAAGCGCGGCCAGGTCAAGACCGCCGAGATCGAGGTTTCCTCGTTCGGCCGGCCGTTGGTGAAGAAGGCGTGATCATGGCGACCCGTCGCCGGAACGCCCTGGCACGGCCTGCGTGGCCGGGGAACGCAAGATAATGGCGCGGACCGATGCCAACCCGCCGATGATGCCGTTCACCGACGAGTACACGCTCGTCGAGGTGGACGCTGACTACCTCACCAAGGCGGTCAAGCCGAAGCAGTTCATCCACATCGACCAGACCGAGTGCATCATGTGCGAGGGCTGCGTCGACATCTGCCCGTGGAAGTGCATCCACATGGTCAAGCCGGAGGCGATCGTCGAGGCGATCGGCACCGAACGGCCTGGCGAGGATCCGTCCGATCAAGTCGTGTTCACGATCGACGACGACATCTGCACACGCTGCGCGCTCTGCGTCGACCGCTGCCCGACGGGTGTGATCATTCTCGGCAAGGCAGGCACCCCGGGCGTCACTGGCGACACGCACACCCGCACGAACAACCACGGCTACGCCTACGGAATGCGCTTCTGAGGTAGAGGACTGATGGCCCGCATCGTTGACGAACAACCGAAACAGACGATCAAGGATCGGGTGGCCGCGACCACCGACTCGGTGAAGGGCAGCCAGGTCTGGAGCAGCATCTTCCGGCCGGGCTCGATCTTCCGCAAGGGCTACACGGACAGCCCGCGCAACCGCAGCTACGTGGTCATGAACTCGGTGCTCTACCACCTCCACCCCGTGAAGGTGAAGCGCCACGCGGTGAAGGTCAGCTACACCCTGTGTCTCGGGGGCCTGAGCTTCTTCCTGTTCATCCTGCTGACCGTCACGGGCATCTTCTTGATGTTCTTCTACCGGCCCGAGTCGACGGTGGCCTGGGACGACATCTCCAACCTGCAGACCTCCGTGACGTTCGGCCTACTGGTGCGCAACATGCATCGATGGGGCGCCCACCTCATGGTGCTGACCGTGTTCTTGCACATGGCGCGCGTCTTCTACCACGGCGCCTACAAGGCACCGCGCGAGTTCAACTGGGTGATCGGTGTGATCCTCCTCACCCTCACGCTGTTGCTCTCGTTCACCGGCTACCTGCTGCCCTGGGACCAGCTCGCCCTGTGGGCCGTCACCGTCGGCACGAACATGATCGGCTACACGCCCGTGTTCGGACGCGACGTGCGCTTCGTGTTGCTCGGCGGCGCCGAGATCGGTCCGGAGACGTTGTTGCGGTGGTATGTGCTCCACGTGTTGTTCTTCCCATTCGTGATCGTGATCTTCATGGCCATCCACTTCTGGCGAGTCAGGAAGGACGGCGGCATCTCGGGGCCGCTGTGAGATGACGGAGATCCCCGAACACCTGCTCAAGCGAGCGCAGGCGGCCAGAGACAAGGCCGAGGCCGACAAGGCCCCCGACGCGCCCGTCGTGGACGCCGCTGCGGCGCCGGAGGGCGCTGACGCGGCGGCCGAACAGCCGGCCACCGACCCGCGTATCCCAGCCCACCTGCTCGAGCGCTCGCGGGCCGCCAAGGCCAAGTCCGAGGGGGGCGGAGAGGCCGAGTCGTCGGGCGGTGGCGGTGTGGCCGTCGCCGAGCGGCCGGGCACGGCAGTGGTCGCTGCGCCGCCGGCGGCGGCGGGTGTCCCGGTCGGGGCCGGGCCGGGCGGTCACACCCAACGACTGCTGACCGTCGTCAAGAGCGGCTCGATCCAGGAGGTCAAGGCGACCCCCGTCGACAAGGTGCACACCTGGCCGCACCTGCTCGCCGCCGAGTTCGTCGCCTCGCTGGCCTGCCTGGCGTTCACGTTCGTGTTCTCGATCTTCGTCAACGCCCCGCTGCTCGAACTGGCCAACACCAACCAGACCCCCAACCCGTCGAAGGCGCCGTGGTACTTCCTCGGATTGCAGGAACTGCTCACGATGTTCCACCCGATGATCGCCGGGGTCACCATCCCAGGGGTCGGGATCATCGTGTTGATCTTCGCCCCGTACATCGACCGCAACCCGTCCAACAAGCCGGAGGATCGCAAGTTCGCCACCTCGTTGATGACCATCCACCTGATGTTCTGGGCCGTGCTCGTGATGATCGGATCGTTCTTCCGCGGCCCTGGCTTCAACTTCACGCTGCCGTGGAGGGACGGCCTGTGGTTCGAGCTGTGAGCGACGAGCTGTAGGAGAGACGTCATGTCCAGCGCCGCCATCATCGCCATCGCCATCGGTGTCGCCGTCGTGCTCGCCGCCGTCGTGTTCGTCACCACGGCGCGGCGCAGCGATGTACGCGGTGCCGGCGCATTGTCGAGTGAGACGCGCCGGCGCGACGAAGTGGCGCGGCAAGCGCGAGTAGCTGCCGAAGCGACGACATCACGCGCCGACGAAGCGGCTCCGCCGGGGACCAGCGTCGCCGTGCTCACTGCCGAACAAGCCGAGCGAGCGGGAGAACAGGCTCGCCGGCCGACCCCAGTCCTCGCCCCGCCGGCCGCGCCTGCGCCGTGGGTGCCGCCCGATCCCGAGGCCATCGGCGTGAGTCGCCGACAGTTCTTCAATCGCGCCACGGTGACGCTGATGGGAACGAGCATCGGGGCCTTCAGTGTCGCCGGATTCGTCGCCTTCCTCTGGCCCACGGCCACCGGTGGCTTCGGCCAGGTCGTCGGCGTCGGCAAGCTCGACGACATCATCGAAGGGGCGCAATCGAACTCCGGGTTCTTCTACGCCCCGTCTGCCCGGACCTGGTTCACCCAGTACCCGGCGGAGGCCCTGCCGAAGGCCGAAGCGGTCTACGACGAGGCAATTCTCAGCGGCATGCGCGAGTACGGCCTGGTTGCCCTCTATCAGAAGTGCCCGCACCTCGGCTGTCGCGTGCCCGACTGCGCGTCGAGCCGTTGGTTCGAGTGCCCCTGCCACGGCTCGCAGTACAACCAGGTCGGCGAGAAGAAGGCCGGACCGGCGCCGCGCGGCATGGACCGCTTCAGCATCAGTGTCGACGGAGCGAACAACGTCAGTGTCGACACCGGCACGGTGTACGCCGGCCCGGCGATCGGGACCAACACGACGGGCCAGGAAGCCGAGGGCCCGCACTGCATCACCGGAGCCGGCGAGCACTGATGCTTCTCCGGCCTCACTCGTTCGCTCGCTGCGCTCGCTCTCTCCGTTCGTCCGAGCTCGTTGCAGGCGGCCTGCGGCCGCACGAAATCCTCTCTGCTGGCCGACCGGCAAAGCCGGATCGGCCAGCGAGCGGGGGGCTCCGGCGGAGCCTCTGCCCCCCGCAGCCCCCCGCCGAAGTCCATCGGAGCCTCTGTTGATGTTCGCTTTGGCTTCGACGTCGATCGCCTGGATCATCGTCCTCACGTTGACGATCGGGTGGATCGTCTACGCGATGTTCAACGCCCGGGCGGCGCGCAAGGAGGCCGGCGCGGAGGTCGAGCTGGCGGCCAACCGCAAGCCGTACTTCGACGACGAGGAGCTCGAGGGTCGGCGCCTCGAACTGGTCCAGTTCATCGGGGTGCTGCTGCTCATCGTGATCGTCATCGGGCTGCCGCTGTACTGGGTGTTCGAACCGAGCCGCCAGGCGGGGGCACGCGAGGGCGCCCAACGCCAGCTCGCCGGATGGGGCGCCGAACTGTTCGCTCCGACCGCCGAAGGCGGATTCAACTGCGCGGGCTGCCACGGGGGGATGAACGCCACCGGCGGCAGTGCTCCGTTCTCGATCACCGATCCGGCGACCGGTGAAGTACGGGCGGTCAACTGGGTCGCGCCGGCGCTGAACACCGTGCTGTACCGCTTCTCGCCCGAAGAGGTCGAGTACATCATCACCTATGGCCGCCCCGGTACACCGATGTCGGCGTGGGGTCTCGCCGGCGGTGGTCCGCTGAACGCCCAACAGGTCCAGACCCTGATCGCCTACCTGCAGTCGATCCAAGTACCCCGCGAGAACTGTGACGGCACGGAGGTCGACGACCCCAACTGTCCAACGGGGCACTTACCGACGGAGAACCAGGAGCAGATCGAACAGGCAGCCCGCGACGCGGTCGAGTCGGGCGAGTACGCCAGTTACGGCGAGGCGCTGTTCAACCTGGCGCTCTCCAGCGGCGCCTACAGCTGCGCTCGATGCCACACCAGCGGGTGGAGCTACGGCGAACCGCAAGAGGCCGGCCAGGGTGGCCTCGGGTGGAACCTCACGGGCGGGTCGACGGATGCCCACTTCCCGAACACCGAAGAGATGATCGACTTCGTCGCCAACGGCAGCGAGAACGGCGTGGGCTACGCCGAACAGGGCCAAGGCAGCGGCAAGATGCCGGCGTTCGGAGCGATGCTCACCGACGATCAGCTGGCCGCCGTCGTCGATTACGTGCGGAGCCTGTAGATGTCCGTCGCCGCGATCGTCGCCATCGGCTGGAGGCCCGAGCTGCGCGGCCTCATCGTGACCCTCATCGGCGTCGCCGTGTTGATGGGGTCGATCTATCTCATTCTCGGCACGAACCTCGGCGCCCGCCTCGGATTCATGGTCGCCCTCTGCGGCCTGAGCGGGTGGATGGCCCTGATGGGGGGGATCTGGGCGGTCTACGGCATCGGAATGCAGGGGCCGCTCGGCGCATGGCAGGCGGTGGAAGGCCGTACGGTGCTCCAGGACAGCGCTGCGCTCACCCAAGCGTCCGTGTTGAGTGAGCCGATCGAAGTGCCCGACGAGATGTCCTATGCCGACGAGGCCTCGCTCGTCGCTGACAAGCTCGTCGTGGAGGAAGGATGGGAGGCGCTCGACACGTCCTCACCGACGGCTGGCCAGGCCGGAGCTTCGGCCGGCGTGTTCCTCGAGGAGACCGGCGCCTTCGAAGCCGGGGAGTACCAGGTGACCCGGGTGTTCGACACCGGGGGCGATCGCTATCCGACGATTGGCAGCTTCGACCTGTTGGCGTTCTGGCACGAACCGCGCTACGCCCTCGTCGAGGTCGCCCCGATCGAGCAGACCAGTAGCGAATCCGGGCGGGCGGCGCCGACCAGCCAGATCGACGAGAGCCAGCAGCGCCAGTACGTCTACATGATCCGTGATCTCGGCGCTCGTCGACAGCCGGCGTTCGTTCTGATGATCGGGGCCTCGATCATCTTCTTGACGTTGTGCTGGCTGCTCCATCAGCGTGACGCCCGAGCACGTGTCAACCGCAGCCAGCCGGCGCCAACCCCCGTGCCGACGGCAGGTTCGTGATGGGCCAGTACCTCCCGATCGTCGTCCTCGGTCTACTGGCCATCGTGTTCGGGGCGATCTCCTTGGTGATGTCCCACCTCCTCGCTCCGCGCCGGCCGTCGGCGGCCAAGGATGCGCCGTACGAGTGCGGCATCGTGCCGTCACGCCAGCCACCGGAGCGCTTCCCGGTGAGCTTCTACATCGTGGCGATGCTGTTCATCATGTTCGACATCGAGATCATCTTCATCTACCCGTACGCGGTGTCGCGGGGCGATCTGGGCGTCTATGGGTTCTGGGCGATCGTGCTGTTCTCGGTGCTCTTCTTCCTGACGTTCGTGTACGAGGTCGCCCGCGGGGGCCTCGACTGGGGCCCGCTCAAGCAGAAGCCGGCCGACGGCACCACCACCGGGATGATCTCGGACGAGCGCACGACGCGGACGACGATCCGCCGAGTCGGTACCGAAGGCCGGCCCGACACAGCGGAGGAAGCCGCCTAGATCATGGGGCTGCTGTCAGAACTTCGCGACGGCGACGGGCTTGCCCGGCTGTCGCACAACGTGATCACCAGTCGGGTCGAGGACCTCGTCAAGTGGGCGCGCTCGCGCAGCTCCTGGCCGGCCAACTTCGGGCTGGCGTGCTGCGCCATCGAGATGATGGCGGCGGGTGGCGCCCACTACGACATCTCCCGCTTCGGCATGGAGGTGTTCCGCGCCTCTCCTCGGCAGGCCGACATCATGATCGTCGCCGGCCGCGTCAGCCAGAAGATGGCCCCGGTGCTGCGTCAGGTCTACGACCAGATGATGGAACCGAAGTGGGTCATCTCGATGGGCGTGTGCGCATCGACAGGCGGGATGTTCAACAACTACGCGATCGTCCAAGGTGTCGATCAGGTCGTGCCGGTCGACGTCTACGCGCCGGGTTGCCCGCCGACACCCGAAACGCTGCTCCATGCCATCGAGACGCTGCACGGCCTGATCGAGAGTGGTGAGCTGATGCGACGTCGCCAGACGGAAGGGTCGGGGGCCAACGTCCACGTCCGCGAGATCGCCTCTTCGGGTGAGCCGATCCCGGTCCTCCTCGGGAGGTCGTGATCGATGTCCGACGACACGCTGTACGGCTGCCCGCGCACCGAGAGCTGTGGTCAGCAGGTGCTCCACCCGACCCGTGAGACGTACGTCGACACGGTGAAGGCGGCCCTCGACGACGGCTACACGATGTGTGCCGACCTCACCGCCGTCGACTACTCCGCTCACCCCGGACGCGATCTGCCCGACGGGATCGAGCCGGGTCGCTTCGAGGTCGTCGTCAATCTCCTCGACCTGCACGCGGCGCGACGGCTGCGCCTCCGGGTCCAAGTGCCTGCCGCGGACCCCGCGGTGCAGTCGCTGTTCGACCTTCATCCCGGCACCGAGGCGATGGAGCGCGAGGCGTTCGACATGTTCGGCGTCACGTTCGCCGGGCACCCCGACCTCACGCGCATCTTGATGCCCGAGGACTGGGAGGGCTATCCGCTGCGCAAGGACTACGTCATCGGCGAGATCCCGGTGCAGTTCAAGGGAACCGGGGTCCGATGAGCGCGGAGATGACGTACCAGACCTCCGAGGCCGGCCAGGAGATGCGGCCGCGCAGCGAGGTGCAGGCGTCCGAGCTGTTGCGCGAAGTCGGTGCTGTGCTGCGGATGAGTGAGACGGAGGCCGCCGAGCTCGCCGCTCGTTCGAAGGATCCCGCGCTGCGCGACGATCTCGACGACGACGAGACGATGATCATCAACATGGGGCCGCAGCACCCCAGCACCCACGGCGTGCTGCGGCTGATGCTCGAACTGCGCGGCGAGACCGTGCTGCGCTGCAAGCCGATCATCGGCTACCTGCACACCGGCATGGAGAAGCAGGGCGAGCAGCTGACGTATCTCCAGGGCGGCACGAACGTGACCCGCATGGACTACCTCAGCCCGTTCTTCAACGAACTCGTCTTCTCGATCGCGACCGAGAAGTTGCTGGGTATCGACGAGGACATTCCCGAGCGGGCGGTGTGGATCCGGATGTTGATGTCCGAGCTCAACCGGATGTCCAGTCACCTGCTGTTCCTCGCCACCAACGGCATGGATCTCGGCGCCGTTTCGATGATGATCTACGGCTGGCGCGAGCGCGAGGAGGTGCTGCGCTTCTTCCAGCAGGTCACCGGGTTGCGGATGAACCACAACTACGTGCGCCCCGGCGGCGTCGCCGCCGACCTACCGGCCGACTGGCGCGACGGTGTGCTGCGCCTGCTCGACCTCATTCCGCCGCGCCTCGACGAGTACGACACGTTGATGACCGGCCAGCCGATCTGGCGCGAGCGACTGCAGGGCGTCGGTGTCATCACACCGACGGAAGCGATCGCCCTGGCCGCCACCGGTCCGACGCTGCGCTCGACCGGCGTGGCGTACGACATCCGCCGCGCCGAGCCGTACCTGCGCTACGACGACGTCGATTTCGACGTCATCGTCGGATCGTATGGCGATGCCTTCGACCGTTACGCCATTCGCATCAACGAGGTGCGCGAGTCGATGCGTCTCGTCCGCCAGATCCTCGACAAGATGCCGGCCGGTGACTTCCGGATCCAGAACAAGAAGGTCACGCCTCCGCCACGGGCGCGCATCGACGAGTCGATGGAGGCGCTGATCCACCACTTCAAGCTGTTCACCGAGGGATTCAAGGTGCCCACCGGCGAGGTCTACGTCGCCGTCGAGAGCCCCCGCGGCGAGCTCGGCTGCTATCTGGCCAGCGACGGCTCGGCGAAGCCCTACCGCCTGCACATGCGCGCACCGTCGTTCGTCAACATCCAGACGCTCCCGCACATGATGCGCGGACGCCTCGTTGCCGACGCCGTGGCGATCATCTCCTCGGTCGACCCGGTCCTCGGAGACGTCGACCGATGAAATCAAGATTGGTGAGCGGATCGTACGGAAATCGGTACACCTGGCTCACCAATGCGGCGCGGGGCGGGCGATGAGTCGGCTGAGCGTCGAGAACACGATCCTGGCCCGGGAGGTCATCGGGCGCTACCCCCGGCCGAAGTCGGCGCTGATCCCGTTGTTGCACCTCGCCCAGGAACAGGCTGGCTACGTCACCAACGAGGCGATGGAACACATCGCCGAGCTCACCGGTGTGACGCCGGCCGAGGTCTACGGCACGGCGACGTTCTACGAGATGTTCCAGTTCGAACCGGTCGGCAAGTACCTCATCAACATCTGCATGACGATGTCGTGTGCGTTGCTCGGCGCCGACGAGCTGATGCACCACGCCGAGCAGCGCCTCGGCGTCCGGGCAGGAGGCACGACGGCCGACGGGGTGTTCTCGCTGCACCACGCCGAGTGCCAGGCGGCGTGCACCGAGGCGCCGTGCGTGCAGGTCAACTACCGCTACCGCTACCGCGTGTCGCCTGAGCAGCTCGACGCATTGATCGACGACCTCGCTGCCGGCACCCTCGACGGCGAGATCCCGCCGCACGGGACGCTCGCCACCGTGCGCCAACGGATCCCTGCTGATCGCGCCGCCGGGGCCGTCGACCCCGACGCCGCCACGCTGCCGGCCTGGTTGCCACGACCCGCCGAGGCTCCCGGATGACGAGCTACCCATGGGCGCCAGGCTTCGTCGAGGCCCCTGAGGACGGGCGGCCGTCGATCGTGACGTCGCGCTTGCGCTACGAGGACTCCTACACGCTGGAGCGCTATCACGCCACCGACGGCTACGCCGGACTGCGCGCGGCACTCGCCAGGCCGCCGGCCGATGTCCACACCGAGGTCAAGAACGCGACCGTGCTCGGTCGCGGCGGTGCCGGTTTCCCGGCCGGCGTGAAGTGGGGCCTCACGCCGCAGGGGGTGTGGCCCCGGTATCTCGTCGTCAACGGTGACGAGAGTGAGCCGGGCACCTACAAGGACCGCCTGTTGATGGAGCGCGATCCCCACCAACTGATCGAAGGCGTGCTCATCGCCTGCTACGCCGTCGGTCTGCAGCAGTGCTTCCTGTACGTGCGCGGCGAAATGGCCCTCGCCCAGGAACGCGTTGCCACCGCCCTCAATGAGGCCTACGCCGCCGGATACATCGGCCGCAACATCCTCGGCACTGACTTCTCCGTGGATGTCGTGCTCACCTGGGGTGCCGGGGCGTACGTGGTCGGCGAGGAGACGGCGCTGATCGAGAGCCTCGAAGGCAACCGCGGCATGCCCCGGCTCAAGCCGCCCTACTTCCCGGCGGCGATCGGACTGTATGGCCAGCCGACGATCGTCAACAACGTCGAGACCCTGGCCAACCTGCCGTGGCTGCTGCGCAACGGCGCCGCCGCCTACAAGGCGATCGGCACCGAGACCTCGCCGGGGACCCGCATGGTGGCCGTCTCCGGTCACGTCAACCGTCCCGGCGTGTTCGAGATC
Organism: Ilumatobacteraceae bacterium; assembly: GCA_963786985.1. Taxonomy (GTDB): domain Bacteria; phylum Actinomycetota; class Acidimicrobiia; order Acidimicrobiales; family Ilumatobacteraceae; genus Desertimonas. Next base: position 51,877 of record CAWBBL010000009.1, read on the forward strand.
GTCAACGGCACCACGACGTTCCGCGACCTCATCTACGGCGAGGAGTTCTCCGCCGGGATCCGCAACGGCCACGAGTTGAAGACGTTCGTCCCGGGCGGGGGATCGGCGCCATGGTTCCTTCCAGAACAACTCGACCTGCCGTTCGAGGGCAAGCCGGTCAGCGCCGCCGGATCAATGCTCGGGTCCGGGGCGATCATCGTGATGGACGACACGACCGACATCCCGGTCGCCGCCCAGTCGTTGTGCCGCTTCTACGCCCACGAGTCGTGCGGCAAGTGCGTCCCCTGCCGGGAGGGGGCGACGTGGCTGGAGCGAATCATGGACCGGATCCTCACCGGACGGGGAACTACTGCCGACCTTGACCAGCTGCTCGAGGTCGGCGAGACGATCTGTCCGGGGGCGATGCCGCACGCCGCCAGCGAGCGCCTCGGTCTCGACCCGGTGCCGTTCCCCTACCGGATGACGACGATCTGCTTCGTCGGCCCGTCGGCCTACGTTCCCGTGCACTCAGCGCTCACCCTGTTCCGTGAAGAGTTCGAGGCGAAGATCAAGCCACGCGTGATGATCCCCGTAGCCGTCGGCGGTGTGGCGTGACGGCGACTGAGCCCACCGAGACCGCACCCGACCCCGACGCGGTCGCCGTGACGATCAACGGACGGGCGATCACCGCCCGCAAGGGTGAGCTGGTCATCGCCGCTGCCCAACGTCACGACATCTACATCCCGCGGTTCTGTTACCACGAGCGGATGAACCCAGTCGGGATGTGCCGGATGTGCCTCGTCGACATCGACACCGGCCGGGGTCCGATGTTGCAGCCGTCGTGCATGGTCGGCGTCGTCCCGGACATGGTGGTGGAGACCGAGTCGCCGGCCGCCAAGCGGGCTCAAGAGGGTGTCATCGAACTGCTGCTCGCCAACCATCCGCTCGATTGCCCGGTCTGCGACAAGGGCGGTGAGTGCCCGTTGCAGGACCAGGCGTACAGCCACGGTCCGGGTGAGAGCCGGTATGTCGAGGAGAAGCGGCACTTCGAAAAGCCGATCCCGATCAGCTCGCTCGTCCTGCTCGATCGCGAGCGCTGCATCCTGTGCGATCGGTGCACGCGCTTTGCCGACGAGGTGGCCGGCGACGCTCTGATCCACTTCACCGAGCGGGGCAACGAGACGCAGGTGATGACGTTCCCCGATCTGCCGTTCAGCTCGTACTTCTCCGGGAACACCGTGCAGATCTGCCCGGTCGGCGCGCTGACCGCGACGCCGTTCCGCTTCAAGGCTCGGCCGTGGGACCTCGCCGAGTCGGACACCACGTGCACAACCTGCTCGGTCGGCTGCCGAATGACCGTGCAATCGAGTCGCGACCGCCTCGTCCGCCATCTCGGCATCGACGTCCAACCCGTCAACTGGGGTTGGTTGTGCGACCGTGGGCGGTTCAACTTCGAGGCGGTCAATTCCGTCGAGCGGGTTTCCAGACCTCTCGTGCGCGGCGAGGAGTCGCGGCTCACCGAGACGTCCTGGACGATCGCTCTCGCCGCCGTCGCCAAGGCCCTGCGCACGACGATCGACGGGGCCAGATCCAAGCGCATCGCCCTGCTCGGCGGAGCACGCGGGACCAACGAGGACGCCTTTGCCTGGGCCCAGCTCGCCGATGCCATCGGCATCGAGCACCGCGACGCGCAGCTCGGCGATGGACTGCCGGCCGAGCTCCTCGACCTGCCGAGGGCGACGATCGACAGCACCACGCGGGCCACCACGGTGATCCTCCTCGGCCCCGATATCAAAGAGGAGCTTCCGGTTCTGTACCTGCGCCTGCGCGACAGCGTCGTGCGCAAGCAGACCAGACTGATCGAGCTGGCGCCGCTGGCCACGGGGCTGACGTCGTTGGCCTGGCGATCGGTCCCGGTCGAGTCGGGCGGCGCCGCTGCCGCGACCGCCGCGCTGTCCGACCCGCTCGTCGCCGACCAGTTGCGCAGCGGGCCGGTCGTCATCATCGCCGGGCGAGCGAACCTCGCCGAGTCGACGGAGTCGGCCGCCGCCACGTTGCGCGCCGTGTACGACGCCGTCGCCGCCGTACAGCCCGACCTCGCCGTGCTCCCGGCATTGCGGCGGGGGAACGTCGTGGGTGCGCTGCAACTCGGGCTGCGCCCGCGCCCGGGTGGCCTCGACGCGGCCGGCATCCTGGCGGCCGCTGCCGCTGGCGAGATCGACCTCCTCGTCCTCCTCGGTGCCGACCCGCTGGCTGACTTCCCGGATGCCGCGCTGGCCGCCCAAGCCCTCGATCGGGCCGGCGTCGTCGTCGCCCTCGATTCGTTCCTCACGGCCTCTGCCGAGCGGGCCGATGTCGTCCTGCCGGCGTCGATGTTCGCCGAGAAGACCGGTACGACCACCAACCTCGAAGGTCGGGTGTCGACCGTGGCCCAACGGGTGACGGCCGCCGGCACGTCGCGCGCCGACTGGATGGTCGCTGCCGAGCTGGCCGATCTGTTGCACTTCGACGACCTGGCGACGACGCTGCGGTCGGCGACGTCGATCACCGACGCGATCGCCGCCACGGTGCCCGCCTATGCCACCGCCACATCAGCCGTGGTCGATGACGGCGAGGGGGTGCTGGCCGTCAACGCACCAGTGGCCGGGGCCATCCAAGCGCTCGACGGGTCTCCGGCAGCCGATCGCAACAGTTACGACTACCGGGTGGTGCTCGCTCGTCGCTTGTACGACCGGGCGACGATGACCGCGATGTCGCCTTCGCTCGCCGGCCTCGCCGGCGACGGCGACGCCCACGTCAACCCGGCCGATGCCGACCGGATCGGCGCGTCGGAAGACGGTTCGGTGCAGCTCACGGGGGCACGCGGCTCGTTGCGCCTGCGGCTGCGTCGCGACCCGGGGGTGCCCCGCGGCACGGTGCTCGTGCCGTTCAATCGCGAGTCGGACATCACGTCGATCGTCGACGCCAGTTCCCCAGCCACGGACGTCCGCATCGAGGTGACCGAGTGAGCGGGCTGATCGCCATCGATCCGCTGCTCGTCGGTGGGTTGCAGTGGACGCCGCTGGTCATCATTGCAATCAAGGTCCTGGTGATCTTCGTCGTCGCCCTCGTCGCCACGATGTTCATGGTCTGGTTCGAGCGCAAGATCATCGCCGGGATGCAGAACCGCATCGGGCCGAACAAGGCCGGGCCGTTCGGCATCCTGCAAACGCTGGCCGACGGGATGAAGCTGATCTTCAAGGAGGACTTCCTCCCTGACCGTGCTGACCGCTTCGTCTACCGCCTGGCGCCGTTCCTCGCCTTCGTGCCGGCCTTCCTCGTGTGGTCGGTGATCCCGCTCGGCGGCGACTTCAGCGGTGACAACAACGGCATCGTCACGTGGTTCGGCCACCAAACGAGGGTCCAGCTCGCCGATCCACCGGCGGGCATCCTCTTCGTCCTCGCCCTGTCGTCGATCGCCGTGTACGGGATCATGCTCGCCGGTTGGTCGAGCGGCTCGAAGTATCCGTTGCTCGGTTCGGTGCGGGCGTCGGCGCAGATGGTCAGCTACGAGGCCGCCTTGGGACTCAGCGTCGCCGCCGTCGTCCTCGTCACCCAGACGCTGACGATGTCGGGGATCGTCGAGGCCCAGGACACGTTCGCCCGGTGGAACCTGATCGCCACTGGCTTCGTGCCCTTCGTGATCTTCGTCATCGCCGCCACGGCCGAGCTCAATCGGCCGCCGTTCGATCTCGTCGAGGCCGAGCAGGAGCTCGTCGGCGGGTTCAACACCGAGTACGCCAGCTTCCGATTCGCCCTGTTCTTCCTCGCCGAGTTCATGAACACGGTGACGATGAGCGCGATCATCGTCACCCTGTTCCTCGGTGGCCCCCGCGGCCCGTTCGACATTCCGTTGATCAACGACGGATTCGAGGGAACGATCTGGTTCGTCGCCAAGTTGTTCGTCTTCCTCTACGTCTACGTCTGGTTCCGCGCGACGCTGCCGCGGTTGCGTTACGACCAGCTGATGGACCTCGGATGGAAGGTGCTCATCCCGGTCGGCCTCGCCGTGTTCCTGTTCCTCGCGGCGATGCGCGTCGCCCAGGACAATGACTGGAATCGCGGCGCCGTCGGCGTCGGGGCGGCGGCGTCGCTGGCGGTCGGCTTCGGCTTGATGGTCTGGGCCCTGTCGGTCAGCCGGCGCAATCGAGAACGTGAAGGGGCGTACTGATGGGCTACCTCGACGGATTCCTCGTCACCCTCCGCCAGCACCGGGCGATGGGTGGGGAGCGGCTCACGCAGCCGTACTCCGGCGGGCGCGTCGTCAGTCGGCAGGACGCTGAGGATGAGGCCACGGGCCTCGCGCCGCCCGACTTCGACGGTGACGTCAAGTCGCCCAAGCCGGAGCGGCTGCACGGTCGCCACGTCCTCAATCGGTACGAGGACGGGATGGAGAAGTGCATCGGCTGCGAGCTCTGCGCCGGGGTGTGCCCGGCGAAGTGCATCTACGTCCGTGGCGCCGACAACGACCCGGACGCGCCGAGCTCGCCGGGCGAGCGCTACGGCTACGTCTACGAGATCAACTATCTGCGCTGCATCCACTGCGATCTCTGCGTCGAGGCGTGCCCCACCGAGGCGATCACCGAATCGAAGTTGTTCGAGTTCTCGTTCACCAACCGCCAGGACGCCATCTACACGAAGGCGGAGCTGCTCGTCGGCGACGACGGCAAGCCCCGGCGGCTGCCGTGGGAGGACTGGCGCGAGGGGGAGGATCTCAACACCAGCGGGTGGATGCGGGCGACGTCGCCGAGTGGGGACGCCGACTACGTCGGGGAGATCGGCTGGAGTGGCGAGCTCGGTTACGGCGTTCGCGACGCCGAGCAACCCGACGACACCCAGCGCGCCGACGCCGCTGACGGCGAGAAGGGCGCATAACCAGTTGCAGCTGCTCGTCTTCGTCGTCGCGACAGTGATGGTGATCGCCGGAGCGATCGGCGTCATCGTGCTCAACCAGGCTGTCCACGCGGCGCTCGGCCTCGTGCTGACGTTGTTCGGCGTCGCGGTGCACTTCGTGGCGATGGAGGCGCACTTCCTCGCCGTCGTGCAGGTGATCGTCTACGCCGGGGCGATCGTCGTGCTGATCATGTTCGTGATCATGCTGCTCGGCGTCGGCCGGGCGGAGGACCTGCGCGTCGAGCCGCTGCCGATCCAACGGCCGTTGGCGGCGGTCCTCGGCGTCGCCATCGTCGCCCTCCTCGTCGCGGCGATCTTTGCGGCGCGCGACAGTGGACCGTTGCAGACCGGTGCTGGCCTCGACGTCGAGGTGCGCGAATCGGCCAACCCTGACGTTGCCGACGACGTGACGCCTGATGCCAACATCAAGCAGCTCGGCCGCAACCTGTTCGGCGACCAGGTGTTCGCCTTCGAGCTCACCGGGGTGCTGCTCGTCGTGGCCGTCGCCGGCACGGTCGTGATGACCCGCCGCGAGAGAAAGCGCGCCGGGGAGGACGGGTGAGTTCGTTCATGGCGTTCCCCGGTCACGCAGACGCCATGGCGTTCCCCGGCCACGCCGTGTACTGCCTGCGCAGCGGCTGGACGCTCCCTCGCTGGCGCTCGGTCGTGCGCATCGACGAGAGGCTGCATCCGTGGTCGCCCTGACCGCGCCCGTTCCGACGGAGACGTGGTATCTCGTCCTCGGTGCCGTGCTGTTCGGCATCGGAGCGGTCGGGGTGCTCGTGCGTCGCAACCCGCTCGTGCTGTTGATGTGCATCGAGTTGATGCTCAACGCGGTGACGCTCAGTTTCGTGGCCCTGTCGCGCAGCGTCGGCACGATCGATGGTCAGACGGCGGTGTTCTTCATCCTCGTCGTCGCCGCTGCCGAAGCTGTCGTCGGCCTCGGGATCATCGTGGCCATCCTCCGCCGCCGCCCCGGCGCCACCGCCGACGACCTCACCGAGCTGCGAGGCTGACGTGTCCCCACCCGAGTGTTTGCGGCCGACCGAGTGTTTGCGGGCGAGAGGTCGCGCCGCTGACACTCCGCTGGCCGCAAACACTCGGGTGAGCGAGGGCGGAGTGAACCCCCGTGCTTGATCTGATCTGGCTGATTCCTGCCTTGCCGCTGGCTGGGTTCTTGGCGATCGTCGTGTTCGGCCGCCGTCTCGGCGATCCGCGCGCCGGCTACTTCGCCGCGGCGATGCTGGCCGGCTCCTTCGTCGTCACCGTCGCCGCGTTCATCGACCTCCTCGGCACCCCCGCCGAGGAGCGCTCCCACGTCGTCACGTTGTTCGAGTGGCTGCCCGTCGGCAACCTGCAGGTCGACGTCGCCTTCCTCGCCGACCCGCTGAGCATCGCCATGTGCCTGTTCGTCACCGGCGTGGGCACGTTGATCCACGTGTACGCCATCGGCTACATGCACGGCGACCCGAAGTTCTCCAAGTTCTTCTGCTACCTCAACCTGTTCGCCTTCTCGATGCTCGTGCTCGTCCTCGGCGAGAACATGCTCGTGACGTTCCTCGGATGGGAAGGGGTGGGCACCTGCTCGTACCTCTTGATCTCGTTCTGGCACACCCGCCAGTCGGCGGCGACCGCCGGCAAGAAGGCGTTCATCACCAACCGGGTCGGCGACTGGGGCTTCATGGTGGCGATGTTCCTCGCCTTCGGCGCCGTCGGGTCGTTGAGCTTCTCCACCGTCAACGGGGCGGCGATCCAAGGCGACCTCGCCCAGTCGACGGCGACGGCGATCGCCGCGATGCTCTTCGTCGGGGCCGTCGGCAAGAGCGCCCAGCTCCCGCTGTACCTCTGGCTGCCGGACGCGATGGAGGGTCCGACCCCGGTGTCGGCCTTGATCCACGCGGCGACGATGGTCACCGCCGGCGTCTTCTTGATGGTGCGCGTCAACCCCATCTTGAGCGTCGCCGATGACTGGGTGCCGACGATGATCGCCTGGATCGGCGTCGGCACGGCGTTGTTCGCGGCGACCATCGCCGTCGCCCAGAACGACATCAAGAAGGTCCTCGCCTATTCGACGGTCAGCCAGCTCGGCTACATGTTCCTCGCCGTCGGGACGGGCGCCTACGTGGCGGCGATCTTCCACATGATCACGCACGCCTTCTTCAAGGCGTTGCTGTTCCTCGGTTCCGGCTCGGTGATCCACGGGATGCACGAGGAACAGGACATGCGCAAGATGGGCCGGCTGTACTGGTTGATGCCGGTGACCGCGATCACGTTCATCATCGGCTGGTTGGCGATCGCCGGCGTCTTCCCGTTCGCCGGGTTCTGGTCGAAGGACGAGATCCTCCTGTTCGCCCTCGCCGACAACACGGCGCTGTACCTCGTCGGACTCGTCACCGCCCTGCTCACCGCCTACTACATGACCCGCCAGGTGATCATGGTGTTCTTCGGCGAGGCGCATTGGACGGACAAGTCCGCCGAGCACGGGGCGCACGGCGACGCCAAGCCCCACGAGAGCCCGTGGGTGATGCTCGGTCCGCTCGTCGTCCTCGCCGTGCTGTCGACGGTCGGCGGGTTCATCCAGATGCCGTTCAGTGAGACCACCGAACGGCTCGGCCGCTGGCTCCATCCCGTCGTCGAGCCGGCCGAGGGGATCGGCGAGGCGCAGATCGACGGCACGTGGGCCGAGGAGCACCTCTATCTGCTGGCGATCATCGCCCTCACCGTGGCCATCGCCGGGATCGTCGCGGCCTATCTCGTGTACCAACGTCGCCGCGTCAAGGCCATCGAACCGGCGATCTTGGAGAACGCCTGGTACTACGACCAGACCGTCAGCGAGCTGATGGGTGGCCCGGGACGAGAGGCATTCGGGGCCACGGCGTGGTTCGACGCCAACGTCGTCGACGGCGCCGTCGTCGGCAGCGGGCGCGCCGTGCGCGGTGCTGCCGGAGGCTTGCGGCGGCTGCAGAACGGCTACGTGCGGGCCTCCGCCGGCGTGATCAGCGTCGGCGTCGTGCTGCTCCTCGCCTGGCTCGTCATCGTGCGAGGGATCGTCTGATGAACGCGGCCCGGAGACCCGCGCCTCGTGCGAGCGAGCGAGCGCCAGCGAGCGCGTGGCCGGTAGCTGCGCAGGCGGATCGTGGCGTGGCCGGGGAGCGCAATGGATAGTTCCAACTTCCCGATCCTCACCGCCCTGATCGTCGCCCCGGCGGCGGGAGCACTGGTCGTGATGCTCGCCGGCAAAGCCCGGCCCGATCTCGTCAAGCTGATCGCCTGGCTGACGGCAATCATCACCGGCGCGATGAGCCTCTGGTTGGTCGCCGCCTTCGACAGCGGCGAGGCTGGCTTCCAGTTCGTCTCCCAGCACGAGTGGATCGAGCACTGGGGGATCTCCTGGTTCGTCGGTGTCGACGGGATCTCTCTGCTGCTCGTCGTGCTCACCGGAATCCTGTTCCCGCTGGCGTTCTTCACGACGAATCCGCACAACGACGAGAAGCCGTACTTCGCGTGGATGCTCCTGCTCGAAGCCGGGATGATGGGCGCCTTCCTGAGCCTCGACCTGTTCATGTTCTTCGTCTTCTTCGAGCTCGTCCTCGTGCCGATGTACTTCCTCATCGGCGGGTGGGGCTACGGCGACCGCGTGTACGCAGCGACGAAGTTCTTCCTGTTCACGATGTTCGGATCGGCGTTCATGTTCGTCGGCATCCTCGCCACGGTGCTGCTCGGCCGCCGCTACGGCGTCGGCGAGATCACGTTCAACCTCGTGACGCTCGCCGAGCAGGCATCGTTCCCGACGGCCACCGGTCGCTGGTTGTTCTTCGCCTTCGCCATTGCCTTCGCCGTCAAGGTGCCGATCGTTCCGTTCCACACCTGGCTGCCCGACGCCCACACCCAGGCCCCCACCGCCGGTTCGGTGATCCTCGCCGGGGTGATGCTCAAGCTCGGGACGTACGGCCTGTTGCGTTTCGGTCTGTACCTGTTCCCCGAGGCGGCGCAATGGTCCCGGCCGCTGCTGTTGACGCTCGCCGTGATCGGCATCATCTACGGGGCGGTCGTGGCGACGATGCAGCGCGACCTCAAACGACTGGTCGCCTACTCGTCGGTTGCCCATCTCGGGTTCATCATCCTCGGCATGTTCGCCTTGACGTCGCAGGCGGTCACGGGCGGTGTGCTGCAGATGATCAACCACGGGGTGTCCACGGGGGCGCTGTTCGTTCTCGTCGGGTGGATCTACGAACGGCGGCACACCCGCGAGATCGCCGAGCTGCGCGGCATCCAACAGGTCGCCCCGATCTTCGCCGCCGGGTTCACCGTCGTGATGCTCTCGTCGATCGCCGTTCCCGGTCTCAACGGGTTCGTCGGCGAATACCTCGTCCTCATCGGCTCGTTCCAGTCGGCCAGATGGTGGACGGTCGTCGCCGCCGCAGGCGTGATCCTCGCCGCCCTCTACCTGTTGTGGGCCTACCAGCGCGTCTTCCACGGCGAGGTCGACGACGCCAATCGCACGTTCCCCGAGTTGACCGGCAAGGAAGGGCTGGCGCTGCTGGCCTTCATCGGGATCATCGTGTTCACCGGTGTGTACCCGAAACCGATGATCGATCGCGTCGAACCGAGCGTCGTCGCCCTCATCGAACACGTCGAGGAGCGCACCGGCGAGGACTACAGCGACCCTGACGTCGTCGTCGTCGCCCCGCCGGAACCCAGCGAGAGCGAGGGCGACGAGTGAACCTCGTGTCCCAGGTTCCCTTCGTCGGTCCCGACGTGCAGTGGTTCGCCCTCTCGCCGTTGCTGGTCCTCGTCGGCGCGGCGATCCTGCTGCTCCTCGCCGGGGCGCTCACACCGCAGTGGCCGCGAGGTTTGTACGCCGGAGTCACCGTGGTCGCGGCGATCGCCTCGGGTGTGCTCGCCGTCATCCAGTGGGACGACATCAGCGACGGCTCGACCTCGACGCTCGTCGGCGGAGCACTGGCGTTCGACACGTTCGCCATGTTCGTGACGATCGTGGTCTGCGCCGCCGTCGTCGGAGTCGCCCTCGTCGCCGGCGACCAGTTGCATCGCGACGGCGGGGACGGCCCGGAGATCTATGCCCTCGTGCTCGTCGCCGCCGCCGGGGCTGTCGTGATGGGGGCCGCCAACGACCTGATCGTCCTGTTCCTCGGGCTGGAGACGATGTCGCTGGCGTTCTATGTGCTGGCCGCCAGCAACCGTCGCCGCACGAAGAGCCAGGAGAGCGGGATGAAGTACTTCATCCTCGGCGGGTTCTCATCGGCGTTCTTCCTCTACGGCGTCGCCCTCGTGTACGGCTCGACCGGGTCGACGAACCTGTCCGAGATCGTCACGGCGTTCGACAGCACGATCCCCGTCGACCGCAACGAGGCGATGCTGCTCGCCGGGATCGCCCTGCTCCTCGTCGGCCTCGGTTTCAAGGTCGCCGCCGTGCCGTTCCACGTCTGGACGCCCGACGTCTACGAGGGCGCGCCGACACCGGTCACCGCGCTGCTGGCGTCGGTCGGCAAGGCCGCCGCGTTCGCCGCCATGCTGCGCGTCCTCGTCGTCGGCTTCGGCCAGTACCGCGATGACTGGCGCCCCGTCATCTGGGTCCTCGCCGTGGCTTCACTGATCGTTGGCCCGGTGCTCGCCATCGTGCAGACCGACGTCAAGCGGATGCTCGCCTACTCGTCGATCAACCACGCCGGGTTCATGCTCGTCGGACTCGAGGTCGCGGCGCGCAACGCCGGCGAAGCCGACAGCGGTCCCGGCGTTCCGTCGGTGATGGTCTACATGTTGGCCTACGCCGTGCTCGTGGTCGGCACGTTCGCCGTCGTGTCGCTGGTCGCCCGGCACGGTGACGCGCGTACCGATCTCGACTCGTTCCGTGGGCTCGGCCGGCGCCATGCGGCGCTCGCCGTGGCGTTGACCGTGTTCCTCGTCGCCCAGGCCGGCGTACCGTTCACCAGCGGGTTCATCGCCAAGTTCGGGGTGATCGGCGGTGCTGTCGACGAGAGCAGCTATGCCCTGGCGATCATCGCCATGTTGTCGACGGTGATCGCGGCGTTCTTGTACCTGCGGATCATGGTCAGCGCCTGGATCCAGGATGCCCCGGCCGACGACGACACGTCGAACGTCGCCGTCCCGTGGGGGAGTGGCCTGGCCATCACCGCCGCCGTCGCCTTCACGCTCGTCGTCGGCTTCTTCCCCGAGTGGCTGCTCGACGTCGCCGACTCCACGGTGCAGTTCGCCCGCTGAGCGGCCGGCACCTGCATCTGGGGAAGATCTGGGTCAGGGGCTGGCACGAATCGCCCCCAGAACGCGTGGTGACACGGATCTTCCCCAGATGGGGGAGGGGCCGCCGGTAGCGTCGCGGCGATGCATGCGCTGACGGCAGCCGACGTCCAGCGCGCCCGCGATCTGCGACGGATGAAGTTGTTCGCCACGGGGTTGCTGGTGTTCGCCGCCGTCGTGTTCGTGCTCGCTCGGACGTTCGAGGAGGAGGCGACCTGGGTCGGCTACCTCGAGTCGGCCGCGGAGGCGGCGATGGTCGGCGCCCTCGCCGACTGGTTCGCCGTCACCGCCCTGTTCCGCTACCCGCTCGGCATCCCGATCCCCCACACGGCGATCATCCCGCGCCGCAAGGACGACATCGGCCGCAGCCTCGGCGACTTCGTGCAGGGCAACTTCCTCACGCCCGACGTCATCGGCGAGCGGCTCGCGACGGCGCGCATCGCCGAGCGCCTCGGTGGGTGGCTGGCCCAGCCGGCCAACGCCGAGCGCGCCGCCGAGGCCACCGCCGACGCCCTCGGCGGTGTCGTCGAGGTGCTCGACGACCGCGATGTTCAGGAGGCGCTCGGATCGGCGGTGGAGAAGCGCCTGGCGCGGACCGAGGTGGCACCGTTGCTCGGCAAGGCAATCGATGTGGCGGTGGAGGGCGGCCATCACCAACGGATGCTCGACGGCGTCATGCGCGGACTCGTCAGCTTTCTCGACGACAACCGGACGATGCTCCGCGATCGCCTCGACCAGGAGTCCCCGTGGTGGGTTCCCGAGGCGATCGACGACCGCGTCTTCAACAAGCTGTTCACCGGTGTCGAACGGTTCCTCGCCGACGTCTCGGCGACGCCGAACCACGAGTTTCGTCACAGCCTCGACCAGCGCATCCGGGCGTTGGCGATCAAGCTTCGCGAGGACCCAGAGCTGATCGCCAAGTGCGAGTCGATGAAGCTGGAGGTGCTCGAGCACCCCGACGTCCAAGGTTGGCTGCAGTCGCTGTGGGGCGAGGTCAAGGAGTCGTTGCTCGAGGCGGCCAACGATCCGGCGAGCGACCTGCGCCGGCGACTCGTCCACGGCTTCGCCACAGCCGGACGTCGCCTCGGCGTCGATCGCGAGTTGCAGGCCAAGGTCGACGGGTGGATCGAGAGCGTGGTGCTGCACGTCGCCGAGCACTACCGGGGCGAGGTCGCCGAGCTGATCTCGTCAACCGTCGAGCGCTGGGATGCCGCCGAGACCGGCCGGCGCATCGAGCTGCAGGTCGGCCGTGACCTCCAGTTCATCCGCATCAACGGCACGGTCGTCGGCGGCCTCGCCGGCCTGGCCATCCACACCTTCTCCGAGCTCTTCCTCTGATCCCGCATCCCGCGAACGAAGGCCAATTGTGAGCAAGATCTTGCTCACAATCGGCCGCGGAACGTCGTGCCCGCCGGGCGGAGGGGCCTGTACAGTCGGCGACGATGGCCTTGGGCACCGATGCAGACGTCGCCCGCTTGGCGATCTCCGTGCTCGACCTGACCGACCTCGGCGACGACACCAGCGCCGAGGCCGCCGAGGCGCTGTGCACGCGGGCCAGCGCCGCCGGGGTGGCCGCCGTGTGCGTGTGGCCGGTGTTCGTCCCGGTGTGTGTCAGCGCCCTCGCCGGCACCGACATCCGCGTCGCCACCGTCGTCAACTTCCCGAGCGGCGAGGAACCGGAGGACGACGTCATGTCGATGACGCGCGGCGCGCTCGACGACGGGGCTGACGAGATCGACGTCGTGCTGCCCTACCGATCGTGGTTGCGTGGCGACGAAGAGGCGGCGATCCGCATCCTCGGGGGCGTGCGTGACCTGGTCAACGAACGCACCGACCGCAGCGCTGGGCCTGGAATCGTCAAGGTGATCATCGAGTCGGGCGAGCTCCCCGACCAAGCGGCGATCGACCGGGCGACGCACCTGGCCATCGCCAACGGTGCCGACTTCGTGAAGACGTCGACCGGCAAGTCACCGGTGTCGGCGACGCCGGAAGCCGCCGAGATCATCCTCGAGGCGATCGACCTGTCCGGCCTGCCCGTCGGGTTCAAGGCATCGGGTGGAATTCGCTCGGTGGGCGACGCCCGGGTCTACCTCGAGCTGGCCGAGCGGATCATGGGCCAGGGATGGGTCACTCCGGACACGTTCCGGTTCGGCGCCAGCGCCGTGCTCGACGATCTGGTCACGGCCGCCCGCTGACCGATGCCGTACATTCAAGTCTGATGGAGGGACCTGCTGGGGCGGTCACGACGATCGACGGCAAGGCTCTCGCCGCCGTGCTGTTCGACCTCGACGGCGTGCTGACGCCGACGGCGGAGATCCACGAGCGGGCTTGGAAGGCGATGTTCGACGACTTCCTCGCCGCGCGCGCCGACGGGGCCCCGTGGGAGCCGTTCGGCGCCGACGACTACCTCGCCTACGTCGACGGGAAGCGGCGGGTCGATGGCGTGCGGTCGTTCATCGCCTCACGGGGCATCGATCTGCCCGAGGGCACGGTCGACGACGAACCCGGACACGGCACGGTGAACGGCCTCGGGAACGCCAAGAACGCGGCCTTCCAGGAGGTGTTGCGCCGGGACGGCATCGAGCCGTACCCGGGGTCCGTGCGCTTCCTCGAAGCCCTGGATCGGCGCGGTGTCCCCGTCGGCGTCGTGTCGTCGTCGCGCAATGCCGCAGAGGTGCTCGACGCGGCCGGGCTCGCCGAACGCTTCGCGGTCGTCATCGATGGCAACGTCGCGGCCGCCCGCAACCTGCCCGGCAAGCCGGCACCGGACACGTTCCTCGACGCCGCGGCCGAGCTGGGTGTCGCCCCGGCGCGCACAGCGGTCATCGAGGACGCCATCTCGGGAGTCGCTGCGGGCCACGCTGGTGGCTTCGCACTGACTGTCGGCGTCGATCGTGGCGCCGGTCGTGATGCCCTGCTCGAACACGGAGCCGATCTGGTCGTCGACGATCTCGCCGAGCTGCTCAGCGACGGGGACGATCGATGACGCAGCGCGCAGTTCCCGACCATCTGCCCCAATTCCGCTATCCCGCCGACCCGTGGAAGTTCGTCGAGGTCGGCTTCTCCCGGGAGGATCTGGCGCTCAACGAGACGCTGTTCGCCGTCGCCAACGGCTATCTCGGCCTGCGCGGCGATCACGAGGAAGGCCGCGACGCGAACGACCCGGGCACGTTCATCAATGGCTTCCACGAGACGTGGAGCATCCACCACGCGGAGCAGGCGTTCGGCTTCGCCACGACCGGGCAGACGATCGTCAACGTCCCCGATCCGAAGATCATGTCGCTGTATGTCGACGACGAGCCGCTCGAGCTGTCCTTCGCCGACCTCGCCTCGTACAGCCGCGAGCTCGACCTGCGTCGCGGCACGGTGAGTCGCGACCTGACCTGGCGCACCGCCGCTGGCAAGCTCGTGCGCGTCCGGTCGCAGCGCCTCGTATCGCTGGTCCACCGGCACATCGCGGCAATCACGTTCGAGGTCACGATGGAGCAGGGCGAGGCGCCGGTCGTCGTCGGGTCCCGATTGCTCAACCGCCAGGACGCCGAGTACGAGGCCCGACCAGACTCGTTCACCGAATCGGTGGGTGTTCTCAATCCCGAGCGTGACCCGCGTCGTCACCGGACGTTCAACCATCGGGTGCTCCAGCCGCGGATCCACACGGCCGACGATCGGCAGATGGTGCTCGGTTACCAGTGCACGAACAGCAAGATGTCGATCGCCTGCGCGGCGCGCCATCAAGTCGAGTCGACTGGCATCTTCGACCTCGACATCGAGATCGGCCCTGACGAGGCGACGGCGATCGTCGCCAGCACGCTCGCCACGGGACAGTCGCTGAAGGTGACCAAGTTCGTCAGCTACCACACGTCCCGATACGCACCCAACCAGGACGCCGAGATCATCGACGACGCCTTCGAGCTGGCGACGCGATGCACCCGCAGCCTCGATCGCGTCGAGCACGACGGCTATGACGCACTCGTGTCCGCCCAGGAAGCGTGGCTCGACGAGTTCTGGGCGAACAGCGACATCGAACTGCGTCACCGGCGGCCGGCAGCAGCCACGGAGGACGCCAACGTGGCCGAGATCGCCGAGCAGCAGGCCCTGCGATGGAACCTGTTCCAACTCGCTCAGGCGACAGCGCAGGTCGGCGAGCAGGGCATCGCCGCCAAAGGTGTCACCGGCGGCGGGTACGAGGGCCACTACTTCTGGGACACGGAGATGTACGTGGCTCCGTTCCTGTCGTACACGAGGCCGGAGGCGGCACGGCAGCTGATGCGGTTCCGCTGGCGGATGCTGCCGATCGCCCGCAACCGGGCGGGCGCCCTCAACTCCGCCGGAGCCCTGTACCCGTGGCGGACGATCAACGGCGAAGAGGCGTCGGCGTACTACGCCGCCGGCACTGCCCAGTACCACATCAACGCGGCGATCGCCTTTGCCCTCAAGCGCTACGTCGATGCCAGCGGTGACATCGCCTTCCTCGCCACCGACGGGGCGGAGATCCTCGTCGAGACGGCGCGGATGTGGAACGACCTCGGCTTCTTCTCCACGCGCCGCAACGGCAACGGCCTGCGTCGGGGAACGCCGTGACCGGTGACCTCAACGAGCGGCGATGCGGAGCGGCCTGCGTGGCCGGGGAACGCCGTGACCGGTGACTCTCAACGAGCCGGCGATGCGGAGCGGCCTGCGTGGCCGGGGAACGCAAAAAATGGCACGTTCCACATCCACGGGGTCACCGGCCCCGACGAATACACCGCGGTGGTCAACGACAACCTGTACACCAACGTGATGGCGCGGTTCAACCTGCGCTATGCCGCCCGTGTGCTCGAGTTCCTCGAGGAGTCGGCGCCCGACGCCTACGCCGCGCTCGCCCGCCGCGTCGGTCTCGGCGAGCACGAGGCGCCGGAGTGGGTGCGTGCCGCCGAGGCGATGTACTTGCCGTACGACGAACAACTCGGCATCCATCCCCAGGACGCCGACTTCCTCGAACTCCAGCCCTGGGACTTCACCGCCACGCCGCCGGACAAGTACCCGCTGCTGTTGCACTTCCACCCGCTCGTGATCTACCGGCATCAAGTGCTCAAGCAGGCCGACGTCGTGCTGGCGATGTCGCTGCGCAACGACCAGTTCTCCCAGGAAGTGCGCAAGCGCAACTTCGACTACTACGACCCGATCACGACCGGAGATTCCTCGTTGTCGGCATGCGTGCAAGCGGCCGCCGCGGCGCAGGTCGGCTACGGCGACCTCGCCGTGCAGTACTTCCGGGAGGCGATGTTCGTCGATCTCGCCGACCTGCACGGGAACACGCGCGACGGCGTTCACGTGGCGTCGACGGGCGGTGTCTGGGACACCGTCGCATTCGGCTTCGTCGGGATGTACGAAACCGGGACGGCGATGAGTTTCGACCCCAAGCTCCCCGATCGGTACGAACGGATGTCGTTGCGCGCCCAGCACCACGGCTCGCGGATGCACATCGAGCTCGACGGGGAGGGGTGCACCGTCAGCGTGCTCAACGGAGCGGTGTCGATCCACACCACACCGGGTTGGACCGGGCTGACTCCGGAACCGGCGGGCCAAGAAGCAGTGCGTGGAACGCTGGAGGAGGCATCGCCACCTGATGGGTCGTCCAGCGACGTCGCCGACCGCGTCGTGCTCGTCGAGGCCGGTCAGTCGCTGCGCATCTCGTGCGCCGGCGCCGTGCGGCCGACGATCCCCTAAGCCGGGACCAGGGTTTCGGCGCGCCGTTCGGTGAGTCGGCGGGCCACACGCTCGCTCTTGGCGAGTCGGGCCATCACCCGATCGCGTGCCTGTTCGCCTTCGGCATCGAGGCCCTCGATGCGGTCCACCTGCCAGTGACGCAGGAGGATCGGCACGAGGATCTGCTCATGGTGGATCGCCAGGTCGTAGACGCCGGCCTTGGCGATCGCTGCGGCGTGACCGGCAAACCCGGGGATGCCGAAGCCGGGCATCGAGAAGCCGACGACTTGGCGCTCGATGGCGCCCATCATCGTGTTCGGGCTGGCGGCAATCGCCGCCGTGGCGAGATCACGGTAGAAGAGGTGGTGGAAGTTCTCGTCGGCGGCGACTCGCGACATCACGGCGTAGCCGACGGGGTCTCCGATCAGCTTGCCGGTGTTGCGGTGGGCGATGCGCGTCGCCAACTCCTGGAGGGTGAGGTAGATGAACCCGTCGGCGGTCGACTCCGGATCGGGTGTCTGGCCGCCCGAGACTTGGGCCATCCGTCCACGTTCGAGATCGACCGGGTCCACGGCGCGGGTGGTCATCAGGTAGCCGTAGATCGCCATCGAGTGGCGACCTTCCTCGGCGGTCCAGCGGCGGGCCCACGTACCCCACGCCCCATCGGCGCCGAACATCCGCTCGATCGAGCGGAAGTAGTAGGGCAGGTTGTCCTCGGTGAGCAGGTTGACGACCAACGACGACCGGACGGCGTCGGTGAGCGTGACACCTCCGAGGTCGGCGTCGTCCTTGGTCCACACCTCACCCGGCACGGCGTCGCGGCCCCGGCTGTAGGGGATCAGTTCGTGCGGGAACCATTCCTTGGACGCCGCCAGATGGCGTTCGAGCAGCATGGTGACCGTGGGTTCGAGGTCGTGCACGAGCGCGGCATCGTCCATGTCCAGGAGCCTACCTACCGGTAGGTAGGCGCGCAACAGTTG
The DNA here is from genome assembly GCA_963786985.1 of Ilumatobacteraceae bacterium. Taxonomy (GTDB): domain Bacteria; phylum Actinomycetota; class Acidimicrobiia; order Acidimicrobiales; family Ilumatobacteraceae; genus Desertimonas. Next base: position 69,735 of record CAWBBL010000009.1, read on the forward strand.
GCACCGCGATCCGTTGGTACCGACTACGACTCGACGTCGACCTCGAAGCCGGCTCGGCGTGCCGCGTCGACCACGGTGGCCGCGTGATCCGGACCGCGCACTTCGAACGTCGCATGGACGCCGGTCTGCCGGACGCTGAGGTTGACGCCCTCGCGGTGGTGCTCGACGTCGATCAGGTTGGCTCCGTTGGAAGCGAACACGGAGAGCAGCTTGACGAGCCCTCCGGGACGGTCGTCGATCCTGGTGAACACGACCAGCCGCCGGCCGGCGGTCGTCTCGTGCCGACGGATCAGCCCGGGGACGACCCCGAGGTCGACGTTGCCACCGGACAGCACGACGCACGTGTGGCCGCCGGCCCCCGGCCGAACAGCGCCCGACCGCAGGGCGGCCACGCCCACGGCCCCAGCACCCTCGACGTACAGCTTGGAGCGATCCATCAACAGCACCATGGCGTCGGCGATGGCATCCTCGTCGACGGTGACCACGTCGTCGACCCACTCCTCGACCAGCGGTCGGGTGATCGCCCCCGGCCGTTTGACGGCGATGCCGTCGGCCAGCGTGGTGACCGGACCGGTGGCCACGAACGCTCCGGCGTACGGGCAGCAGACAGCGGCCTGGACGCCGATGACGCGGACGTGCCGCATCAACGACTTGACGGCGATGGCCACACCGCTGGCGAGCCCTCCGCCGCCGATGGGGATGATCACGCAGCTGAGGTCGTCGAGGTCCTCGACGAGCTCGAGACCGAGCGTTCCCTGGCCGGCGATGACGGCGGCGTCGTCGTATGGGTGGCAGAACGCCTTGCCATCACGATCGGCGAGCTCCCGAGCGTCGGCGATCGACTCGTCGACCGAGGTGCCCTGCTCGATCACGGTTGCGCCGTAGCTGCGGCAAGCCTCGATCTTGGAGATCGGGGCCCCCGCCGGCACGAAGATCTCGCACGGCACGCCGAAGTACTTGGCGGCGAAGGCCAGCGATTGGGCGTGGTTGCCGGCGCTGCCTGCCGTGACGCCTGCCTTGGCGTCGGATCCGAGCGACGCCAGCTTGTTCATCGCCCCGCGAATCTTGAACGATCCGGTGCGCTGCAGGCTCTCCGCCTTGAGCACGACCGGCTGTCCGAACTCGCTGGAGAGGGCAACCGACGAAACCACCGGGGTGTGCTTGGCGACGGCTCCGGCGACCCCCCGGGCGGTGGTGATCTCGGCCAGCGTGACGAGCTCGGCGGCGGTGCCAGCGTCCACGAGAGGTGCACGCTAATCCCCGGCAGCCGCCGGCGTGGCCGGGGAACGCTGCATCGCGGCCGCTGACAGAACCGGTGCGGATGCGCGTGAGCGAGCGCCAGTGAGCGAGCGCCAGCGAGCGAGCGTCCAGCATCGGCCTGCGTGGCCGGGGAACGCAATGAGCAGTTACTCAGGCGCTCGGGATGATTGGTAGCGTCCACCGCGCATGTCGGTGTATCTCCGCGACTACCTCACAGTCGTCTGGTTCGGCGGCGTCGCGCTGGTGCTCGGTGGGCTGCTGCTCGGTGTCGCAGCCGTGTTGCGTCCCGACAAGCCGTCGGCGGCGAAGATGATCGCCTACGAGGGTGGCTCCGAACCGGCGGGGATCGGCTGGTCGCAGAGCCAGATTCGCTACTACGTGTTTGCCCTGCTGTTCGTCATCTTCGACGTCGAAGCCGTGTTCATCTTCCCGTGGGCGGCGTCCGTCGAGCGCTACGGCGGCTTCGGATTGGCCGTGATGGTGGCGTTCATCGTGCTGCTCCTCGACGGCCTGCTGTACGCCTGGAAACGGGGCCTGCTGCGATGGGTCTAGTCGACCGCGGCCGGCTCCCAGGGGGGATCAGCAAACTGATGAACCTCGGGCGGTCGTACTCGCTCTGGGTGTACCAATGGGGCCTGGCGTGCTGCGCCATCGAGATGGGCGCGGCGTTTGCGTCGCCGCGCTACGACGTCATGCGCCTCGGTGTGATCCCGCTGCCGGCGAGCCCCCGTCAGGCCGACCTCGTCGTCATCTCCGGAACGGTCACCGACAAGATGGCCCCGGCGATCCTGCGCCTCTACGAGCAGATGCCCGAGCCGAAGTACGTCATCTCGATGGGTAGCTGCGCCAACTGCGGCGGCCCGTACTGGGACAGCTACTCGGTCACCAAGGGTGTCGACCAGATCATTCCGGTCGACATCTACGTGCCGGGATGCCCTCCCCGTCCCGAGGCGCTGCTCGAGGGGATCGTGCTGCTCCAGCAACGGATCAAGAACGAGGACATGGCCGCCAAGTGGCGCGGCGACGGGGTCGACGACATCGTCCCCAAGCGCGAGCCCATCGTCGTGGGTGGTGGTGGGATTGAGTGACGTCACGGAGGACGAGGCACCCGTCGCCGAGCTGCCCGGCGATGGTCTCCGGGAGTCGATCGTCGACGAATTGCGGCGGCACATCGGAGACGCCCTCGTCGAGCACCACCTCGCGCCGCAGGACGACCTGTGGATCCGCGTGCGTCCCGACGGCTGGGCGGCGACCGGGCGGGCGCTCAGCGCGATGGGCTTCACGTACTTCTGCTTCCTGTCGGCGCTGGACTGGAAGCCGTCGCCGTTCGGGCGCGGCGAAGACGACCCCACGCAGCCACCGCCGGAGCGCCAGACGGCGATCGAGCAAGGGGTCGCCGGCGGTGAGACGCGCTTCCAGGTGTTCGCCAGGGTCACGGACACGACGCGGCACGTCGGCGTGACGATCAAGGCCGACGTCGCCGAGGAAACGATGGCCATCGACACCTGGCAGGCGATCTACGCCGGCGCCAACTGGCACGAGCGGGAAACCCACGAGATGTTCGGGATCGACTTCATCGGACATCCCGACTTGCGCAACATGTACCTGCCCTCGGGGTTCGAGGGATTCCCGTTGCGCAAGGACTTCCCGTTGCTCGCCCGGATGGTCAAGCCGTGGCCAGGCATCGTCGACGTCGAGCCGATGCCGGCGGAGGAGGTTGCCGAAGGGTCCGGCTCCGCTGAGGCTGCGCCGGTCGAAGAAGCTCTCGAAGGTGGAGCTGCTGAGCATCCGGAGACGGCTGCCGATCCGGCGGACGTCACGGAGAAGACGGTTGAGGACGCTCCCGCGCACCCGGCCGCTGATCCAGACTCTGTGTCACGACAGACGACGTCGGACGTCGTTGTTGGTGACACAGAAGCCGGGCCGCCCGCCGCCGACGCCAGCAACACCGCCTTCAGAGCAAGCAACCGACAGCACAGCAAGAGAGAACCCGGCGGAGGACGACGTCGTGACCGACGTGCTGTCGCAACGCCAGCAGCTGGCCTACATCGCCGGGCAGGCGGCCGACGCGCGGCTCAATGTCGAGCTGGAGACCGAGGGGATGACCCTCAACATCGGTCCCCAGCACCCGGCCACGCACGGCACGCTGCGGATCATCGTGCGCCTCGACGGCGAACAGGTCGTGTGGGCAGAACCATCGGCCGGCTACATGCACCGCGGTTACGAGAAGCTCGCCGAGGTCCGCACGTTCCCGCAGGTGACGACACTCGTCAACCGCATCGACTGGCTCGGCAGCTTCGCCAACGAGGTGCCGTTCATCCTCGCCGCCGAGAAGTTGATGGAGATCGAGGCGCCGCCCCGCGCCCAGCACATCCGCACGATCTTGTTCGAGCTGTCGCGCATCGCCAACATCACGTTGTTCCTCGGTGACCTCGGCGTGCAGCTCGGTGCCGTCACGCCGGCGTTCTTCGCCTTCCGCGACCGGGAGCACGTGCTCAACCTCATCGAGTCGGTGACCGGCGGGCGCTTCCATCCCAACTTCGATCGCATCGGCGGGCTCAAGGACGACTTCCCGAAGGGGTTCATCGACGACTGCCGCTACGTGATGAAGAAGATCCGCGGGTTCTGCGACGAGAACGAGGACTTGCTGATCGGCAACGAGATCTTCCAAGCGCGCACCCGGGGCGTCGGCATCATCCCCCGCGACGTTGCCCTGCAGTACGGCCTGTCCGGTCCCAACCTGCGCGCGAGTGGCGTCGACTGGGACCTGCGCCGGGACCAGAAGCTGCCGATGGCGTGGGACAAGGTCGACTGGAGGGTCTGGACGCACCCCGACGGTGACAGCTTCGCCCGCTGCTGGATCCGGCTGCAGGAGACGAGGGAGGCGACCAAGATCGTCGACCAGCTCCTCGACACCCTGCCGGCGGGGCCGATCATGGCCAAGGTGCCGCGCATCATCAAGGTGCCCGCCGGGGAGGCGTGGGTGTCGACGGAGAACCCGCTCGGCGAGATGGGCTACTACGTCGTGTCCAAGGGTGATCTCGGCCCGTTCCGGGTGAAGATCCGCTCGGCCAGCTTCAACAACGTGTCGATCGCTTCGTGGGTGCTGCGCGGCGTCTACGTCCCCGACATCATCACGATCCTGGCGTCGCTGTACTTCATCCTCGGAGACATCGACCGATGAACCGGTTCCTCCGACCCGCGATGAGCGATGACAGCCATATGGCCTGTCATCGCTCATCGCACGGGGGAATGCGGCCGTGAGCGTGCTCGCGGTGGAGATTCCGTACTGGGGGCAGTCGTTGCTGCGCGTCCTCGCCGGGATCGTCGCCGTGCTGCTGCCGGCCGGCACGATCGTCTACGTCTTCCTGTTCAAGATGATGTCGTTCATGCAGAGCCGCCTCGGCCCGATGGAGGCCGGCCCGTACGGTTCCTTGCAGCTCGTCGCCGAGGTCGGCAAGTGGCTGCAGAAGGAGGACACCGCCCCGGCAGCGGCCGATCACCGCATCTTCAAGATGGCGCCGTTGATCGCCCTCGTGTCGACGTTCCTGCTCGTCGCCGCCGTGCCCTTCGGGCCCGATGCGTGGCTGACCGACTTCCAAGTGGGCGTGTTCTACGCCCTTGCCGTTTCCTCGATCAGCGTGCTCGCGATCCTCGTCGCCGGCTGGTCGAGCGCCAACAAGTACTCGCTGCTCGGCGGGTTGCGCGGAGCAGGCCAGCTGATCGCCTACGAGCTGCCCCTCGTGCTCGGGGTCATCGGCGTGGTGATCCAGGCCGGATCGATGAACTTCCAAGAGATCATCTTCCAGCAGAACGCCGGGGCGATCTTCGGCTGGGACGGCCTCGGCAACCCGTACGTGCTGACCCAGTTCATCGGCTTCGTCGTCTTCATGATCGCCGTGCAGGCCGAGTTGACCCAGCCGCCGTTCGACATGCCGATCGCCGAGTCCGAGCTCGTGTCCGGGTACATGACCGAGTACTCCGGGTTCCGCTTCCTCATCTTCTTCATCGCTGAGTTCGCCACCGTCGGAGTGTTCTCGCTGATCGCCGCGGCGCTGTTCCTCGGCGGCTGGGGCGTGCCCTTCGCCTGGTTCGGCTGGGACAGCATCGACGACGTCGACGACTGGATGAACGTCGCCGGCCCGCTGATCATGTTCACCAAGATGATGGCGTTGAGCTTCGTCGTGATGTGGGTGCGCTTCAGCTTCCCGCGGTTCCGTGAGGACCAGCTGCAGCGCTTCGCCTGGAAGGTGCTGATCCCCGTCGCCATCGCCAACATCGTCGTGACGGCAACCTTCAAGGTGGTCTTCTGATGGCACTCGCGCCGAAGCCGAAGGTGCCGGGGTTGTTCAAGGGGCTCGGCGTCACGTTGAAGACGCTCGGGACGACGATCCGTCACGGGGCCGACACCGTGCAATACCCGCGGGAGAAGGAGGCACCGCCGACCCGCGCTCGAGGGGTCATCGCCCTCCGCGAGGACAACTGCACCGTCTGCATGCTGTGCGCCAGGTCGTGCCCCGACTGGTGCATCTACATCGAGGGTCACAAGCAGCTCGCCCCACCTCGCCGCGCCGGTGGCAAGCCGCGCTCGGTGAGCCACCTCGATCGCTTCGACATCGACTACGCGCTGTGCATGTACTGCGGCATCTGCGTCGAGGTGTGTCCGTTCGACGCCCTGTTCTGGAGCCCGGAGTACGAGTACTCCGAGCCACACATCGCTGATCTGTTGCACGACAAGGAAAAGCTCGGCGAATGGATGGAGACGGTGCCCGAGGCGCCGGAGCTCGAGGCCGGCGCGGAGAAGAAGAAGTGATGACGTTCACTGCGTTCCCCGGCCACGCAGGCCGCGGTGGACGCTCCTTCGCTGGCGCTCAGTCGCTCGCCACGGAGCGGTCAAGTGATCGCCGTACTTGCGCAGGTCGCCGACGACGTCGACGTCGCCCAGAACGTCGGGTTCTACATCATCGCCGCGGTGATGGTCGTGGCCGCGGTCCGCGTCGTGACGAGCAACAACGTCGTCCATGCCGCGTTGTGGCTGGTTCTGGTACTCGCCGGCGTCGCCGCCCAGTACATCCTCGCCGCCGCCGAGTTCGTCGCCGTGTCCCAGGTGCTCGTGTACATCGGCGCCGTGATGGTCCTGTTCCTGTTCGGCATCATGCTGACCCGCGCCCGGATCGGTGCGGAGCAGAACCTCAACAACCGCAACTGGGGCATCGGCATCCCCGTCGCCTTGGCCCTCGCCGGTCTGTTGGGTTGGGCGATCATCGACCAGTACGGCGACGACAAGTTGCCCGAGCGCGTCGGACCGACCCCGACCCAGGACATCGCCGACGCGGTGCTGTCGGACTACCTCGTCCCGTTCCTCGCCTTGTCGTTCATCCTCCTCGCCGCCGCCATCGGGGCCATCGTGTTGGCCAGGAAGGACTGACGTGCTGGCCGTCAACTTCCTGTTGCTCGGGGCGGTGCTGTTCGCCACCGGCGTGTACGGCGTCCTCGCCCGGCGCAACGCGGTGATGGTGTTGATGGCCGTCGAGCTGATCCTCAACGCGGTGAACCTCAACCTCGTCGCCTTCGCCCTGATGACCAGCACGATCGACGGTCAGGTGTTCGCCCTGTACGTGATCGGTGTCGCCGCCGCCGAGGTCGGCGTCGGCTTGGCGATGGTCATCCTCGTGTACCGCAACCGCCGCTCGATCTCCCTCGACGAGCTCAGCGAGATGCACGGATGACGGGTCCCACCGCGTCCCCCCATCTGGGGAAGATTCGTGTCACCAACCCATCTGGGGAAGTTCCGTGTCAGGCCCTGACACCGATCTTCCCCAGAAGGACGGACGCGGGTGACGGAGGGGCGGCATGATCGCCGCCGGGTGGTTCCTCGAGAACGCCTGGCTGATCCCGGTGATCCCGGGCGTGGCCTTCGCATTGATCATCCTGTTCGGCAAACGCCTGCCGTGGCAGGGCTCCGAGCTCGGCGTCGCCTCGATGGCCGCGGCGACGGTGCTCGCCGTGGGCACGGCGGTCCAGTGGATCCAGCGCAGCGACGAAGCCGGCGAGGCGTTCGTCGAACCGGTGGTCCGTTCGTGGACGTGGTGGCAGAACGCCGGCGTCGAGCTGACCATCGGCGAGTACATCGACGGCCTCAGCGTGATGGCCCTGTTCGTCGTCGCCTTCATCTCCCTGCTCGTGCAGATCTACTCGCTCGAGTACGTGCGCGGCGATCGCCGCTACACGCACTTCTTCGCCGCCATCACGCTGTTCTCCGCCGGGATGCTCGTGATGGTCCTCGCCGAGAGCATGGTCCAGCTGATCCTCGGCTGGGAGATCATGGGCCTGTGCTCGTTCATGCTCATCGGCCACTGGTGGGAGGAAGAAGCCAACGCCCGGGCGGCCCTCAAGGCGTTCTTCACCGTGCGCGTCGGCGACGTCGGCCTGCTCGTCGGCACGGCGATGCTCTATTGGGGCTCCAACGCCTGGACCCAGGAGAACCTCGGCGTGTCCGGGTTCAGCATCCGCGGCATCTCGGCCTGGGCGCTGTCGGGTGACGGCAGCCAGAGCCTCCTGCTGTGGACCGCCGTCGCCCTGTTCATCGCCTGCATCGGCAAGAGCGGCCAGTTCCCGCTGCACACCTGGTTGCCCGACGCGATGGCCGGCCCGACACCGGTCTCGTCGCTGCTCCACTCGTCGACGATGGTCGTCGCCGGCGTGTTCCTCGTCGCCCGCCTCTATCCGGTGTTCTGGGAGGGCTTCTCGATTCCCGATGTCGAGGTCAACCTCATCGTCGTCGTCGCCGCGATCACGATCATCATCTCGGCACTCCTGGCGTTCGTCCAGGACGACATCAAGAAGGTCCTCGCCTACTCGACGGTCGGCCAGCTCGGTTACATGATGCTCGGCCTCGGGTCCGGGGCGTGGTTGCCGGCCGTGTTCCACATCTTCACTCATGCCTTCTTCAAGTGCTGTCTGTTCCTGTGCGCCGGCTCGGTGAGCCACTCCGGCTCGCACCACAGCTTCGACATGAAGAAGGACATGGGCGGGTTGTGGCGCAAGATGCCGGTCACCGCCGGTGCCTGGATCGTGTCGTCGCTCGCCCTCGCCGGCGTGTTCCCGTTCGCCGGGTTCTTCTCCAAGGACGAGATCATCGACAACGTCGGACACAACGGCTACTCGGTGTTCATGTGGGTCTCGCTGATCGGCGCGTTCATGACCGCCGCCTACACGGTGCGGGCGACGTACCTCACGTTCTTCGGCGAGCCGCGTGGCGCCGCCGCCGGAGTGCACCACGAGGTGCACACCGTGGTCGATGCGCCCGACCCGGCGCACGACGTCTACCAGGAGCCGGAGCTGCAGGGTCTCGAGCACGCCGAGGCCCATTCCGGGACCGCACGAGTCGCCGAAGCTGCTGCTCGTACCCATCTGCATCCTCGCCGTGTTCGCGTTCGTCGGTGGATGGGCGAACGCCGCGATGCTCGAGGAGAAGTGGCACAAGTTCGCCGAGTACGTCGAACCGAACGTCGGCCACCACGAGGAGGAAGCGGCCGCGGCAGGCTCCGAGGGTGGCGAAGGCACCGAGCATGGCGACGAGGCCGCCGCCGAGCGAGATCGACGTCGCAGCGGTCGAGGAGGGTGGCGCCGGCGAGTCCGCTGGAGACACGGCGATCACGACGTTCCCCGAAGTCACCCATGCCGAGTTCCAGTGGTGGCCGAACGCGGCGACGTCGCTGCTCATCGTCGGCGCCGGACTGTTGTCCGCCTGGGTGTTCTGCGTGGCGTTCTACGGACGCCGCGAACGTCGTCTCGTCGGCCTCACCCAGCGAGTACCGCCGCTGCGCTGGGCCTACACGTTCACGGCCAACAAGTTCTATCTCGACGCCCTCTACGAGAACGTCATCGTCCACGCCATTGCCCACCCGATCGCCAGGGCCGCCTACTGGTTCAACCAGCACGTCATCGACGGCATCGTCAACGGCGTCGGCCTGGCCGGCAAGCGGATCGGGCAGTGGACGTACCGTTGGGTCGACCAGGGCGTGGTCGACGGGGCCGTCGACGGTGCCGGCATCCTCACCGAAGAGAGCGGCGAGGCGCTGCGCCCCATGCAATCCGGCAAGGTCAATCAATATGGCGCGCTGTTGTTCGGCGCCGCCACCGTCGGAGCCATCGTGCTCGTGATCATCAACGTGTGAGGACGAACAAGTCATGCCCATCGAGACACTGACCGACCACACCCTGTGGCTGACGCTCGCCGTCTTCTTCCCGCTCGTCGGCGTGGTCGCCCTGCTCTTCGTCAACCGCGACAACGAGCGGGCGATCAAGGGCATCGGCATCGCCGCGGCCGCCGGCACGTTCCTCGTCTCGCTGTACGTCCTCGCGCGCTTCGACTTCGACAACGCCCAGCAGTTGCAGTTCTTCGCCGACCACGAGTGGATCGAGTTCATCCGCGCCAACTACACGATCGGCCTCGACGGGATCAGCCTGCCGCTGTTCGTGCTGTCGAGCTTCATCACCCTCGTCGTGATGATCTACACGTGGGACAACATGCCGGAGGCGGGCAACCCCAAGGCGTTCGTGATCCTCACCCTGATCCTGCAGATCGGGATGGCCGGCACGTTCGTCGCCCAGGACCTGATCCTGTTCTTCGTGTTCTTCGAGGTCGTGCTGCTGCCGATGTACTTCATGATCGGCGTGTGGGGCGGCGAGAACCGGATGTACGCGTCGCTGAAGTTCTTCTTGTTCACGATGTTCGGGTCGGCGCTGATGCTCGTCGCCTTCCTTGCCCTGTTCTTCCAGACCGACGCCCAGAGCTTCTCGTTCCTCTACCTCACCGAGCAGGCCGGGTCGATCGCCCGCACCACGCAGATCTGGATCTTCGCCGGGATGTTCATCGGCTTCGCCGTCAAGGTGCCGATGTTCCCGTTCCACACGTGGCTTCCCGACGCCCACACCGAGGCCCCCACCCAGGGCTCGGTGATCCTCGCCGCGATCTTGCTGAAGCTCGGCACCTACGGCTTCGTGCGCATTGCCATTCCCTTCCTCCCCGAGGGCGCCGAGGCGTGGGCGCCGGTGATCGCCATCCTCGCGGTCATCGGGATCATCTATGGCGCCTTGTGCTGTCTCGCCCAGACCGACCTCAAGCGCCTCGTCGCCTTCTCGTCGGTCGCCCACATGGGCTTCGTCATGCTCGGCATCTCCACGCTCACGACGTTCGGCATCAACGCCGCGCTGTTTGGCATGGTCGCCCACGGGTTGATCACCGGGATGCTGTTCTTCATCGCCGGGTCGATCAAGCACCGGTACCACACGCTGTCGATCCAGCGGCTCCAGGGGATCCTCATCACGATGCCCCGGCTCGGGTGGATCCTCGGCTTCTGCGCGATGGCCAGCCTCGGCCTGCCCGGACTGGCCGGGTTCTGGGGTGAGTTCCCGGCGATCCTGTCGGCGTACAGCCCGCTCGAGGCGGCCGGACTGTCCGAGCCGCTGTATCGCACGTTGATGGTGATCGCCGCCCTGGGCACCGTGTTCGCCGCCGCCTACCTGCTGTGGGTGTACCAGCGCACGGCGTTCGGAACGCCGCCTGGGTACGTCGACGGCGACGACCACGGGGTGCACGGCACGCATGCGGTGCCGGCGCACAGCGTGAGCGCGGCGGTCGACCCCGAGGTCGCCAGCACCGACCTCGATCACGGCGACGAACTCCACGACGTCACCGACGTCGAGTGGGTCGCCTGGACGCCGATGCTCGTGCTGATCCTCGTCCTCGGCGTGTTCCCCAACCTGCTGTTCCGCCTCTTCGACCCGCCGGTGACCGACCTCGTCGCCCGGCTCACTGAAGCGCTCAATAGATGATGTTGCTGGCTCAGGCCGCCGATTGGGTGACGCCAACGATCGACTGGCATGCGATCGCCCCGGAACTGGTACTCATCGTCGGGATCAACATCGTCCTGGCCAGCGATCTGCTCGTCGACGAGTCGCGCAAGTGGGCGACTGCGTCGCTCACCGGGTTCGTGCTCCTCGGCGCGGCCATCCCGCTCGTCACGCTGGCGGTGACCGGCGACGAGGCGCGCAGCCTGTTCGACGGGCGATACGTCGTCGACGACTTCGCCCTGATCCTCAAGGGGTTGTTCCTGCTGACGGCCTACGTCGTCGTGCTGCTCAGCCAGAACGAGCTCGAGGAGGGCGGCTACTACCAGGGCGAGTACTACGTGCTCTTGCTGTGCAGCGTGCTCGGGATGGTGATGATGACGTCGAGCCGCGATCTCGTCAGCGTGTTCATCGCCCTCGAGCTGCTCTCGATCCCGGCCTACATGCTGGCCGCCTGGCGCAAGCGCGACGGCCGGAGCAACGAGGCCGGCGTCAAGTACTACCTCCTCGGTGTGTTCGCCAGTGGCGTGCTGCTCTACGGGATGAGCCTGCTCTACGGCATGACGGGCACGACGCGGCTGATCGACATCGGAGCGGCCCTGGCCGACGAGAACGTCGTCGCCCTCGAGGTCATCGCCGTGGCGTTCGTCGTCGCCGGATTCGGGTTCAAGGTGTCCGCCGTGCCGTTCCACACGTGGGCGCCCGACACCTACGAAGGCGCTCCGCTGCCGGTCACCGCGTTCTTGTCCGTGGCCTCCAAAGCGGCCGGCTTCGTCGCCCTGATCCTCGTCATCTTCCTCGCCTTCCCCACCGTCGATGGCGTGTACGGACCGCTCGTGTGGGTGCTCGCCGCGCTGACGATGACCGTGGGCAACGTCATCGCCCTGCGCCAGACGAACATCGTGCGCATGCTCGCCTACTCGAGCGTCAGCCAGGGTGGGTTCATCCTCATGCCGTTGGCGTTCGTCGGCACCAACGACGTCGCCGAGGCGGCGATGAAGGCGGTCGTCGTGTACCTCCTCGTCTATGCCTTCACCAACCTCGGGGCGTTCGCCGTTGTCATCGCTGTCTCCCGCACGACGCGCAGCGGGAAGATCTCCTCGTTCGCCGGGTTGATCAACTACGCCCCCGGACAGGCCGTGTTGATGACGATCTTCCTCGCCTCGCTCGCCGGGATCCCACCGCTCGGCGGGTGGATCGCCAAGTTCAACGTGTTCCGTGCCGTTCTCGACGCCGGGACGACCGCGGCCTACGTGCTCGCCGTGATCGGCGCCGTCAACACGGCGATCGCCGCCGCCTACTACCTGCGCGTGATGCGCACGATGTGGATGGATCCGCCACCCGACGGAGCTCCGGCGGCCGTGGCCACGCCGCCGCCGGTGATGGCCGCGTTGGGGATCACCGCCGTGGGCACCGTCGTGCTCGGTGTGCTCCCGGGTCTGGTGATGGGTTTCGCCGACCTCCAGGACCTCACCGGCGCCTTCGGCAGCTGACCGGCCTTGCCCAGTTCACTGCTCGTCGCCGGGATCGAGCTCGGCGGGACCAAGTCGGTCGCCGTGCTCGCCCGCGACGCCGAGATCATCGAGCGTGAGCGGATCCCCACCGACGATCCGGCGTCGACCCTCGATGCGTTGGCCCGGCCAGCTCGCCACGTGGGTCGGCGACGGACAGCAGTTCGTCGCCATTGGCATCGGCAGCTTCGGACCGGTCGGCCTCGATCGGCAGCGTGCCGACTACGGCTATGTCACAACGACACCGAAGCGCGGCTGGCACAACACCGATGTCCGCGGACACTTCGCCGAGCGGTTCGACGTCCCGATCGGGTTCGACAACGACGTCACCGGGGCGGCACTCGCCGAGACCCGTTGGGGGGCGGCGCAGGGCTGCGCCGTGACCGTGTACTTGACGATCGGTACGGGAGTCGGCGGCGGCGTCGTGGTCGACGGCCGGCCGGTCCACGGCCTCGTGCATCCCGAGCACGGTCACCTGCGCGTCCGGCGACGGGCCGACGACGACTTCGCGGGTGTCTGCCCGTACCACGGTGACTGCATCGAGGGCCTCACGTCCGGCCCGGCGATCGCCGCCCGCGCCGGCGCCGCCGCCGAGTCGCTGGGGCCGGACCATCCGGTGTGGGGCGATGTCGTCAACGAACTCGGTGAGCTGATGACTGCGTTGATCCTGGCCCTGTCGCCGCAACGCGTCGTCATCGGGGGCGGCGTTGGTTACGGCCAGCGATGGTTGTTGCCGCGCGTCCGCGAGGCGACGCTCGCCGGGTTGGCCGGCTACGTGGCGGCCATCGACACTGCATCGATCGAGTCGTTGATCGTCCCGGCGGGGCTCGCCGAGGACGCCGGTCCACTCGGGTCGGTCGCCATCGGCCTCGACGCTCTCGAACGACGTGTCTGACACCGCCGACGAGATCCGCACGGCGATCGCCGCGGCGGGCGGGGCAATCCCGTTCTCCGAGTTCCAACGCCGCGCCCTGTACGGGACCGGCGGGTTCTACTCCCAGGCGGGGGGCGCGCCGGCCGGCGTGGTGGAGCGTTCCTCACGTCGCCGGAGGTCGGTCCGCTGTTCGGCGCCGTGCTCGCCCGCTATCTCGACGCTCGGTGGGTCGACCTCGGGCGCCCGGAGCCCTTCACCGTGGTCGACGCCGGGGCCGGGCCGGGCACGCTGGCCCGGTCGATCCTGGCCGCCCAACCGTCGTGCGTCGCCGCGATGCGCTACGTCGCCGTGGACGTGTCGGCGACCCAGCGCACCCTTCATCCCGCCGAAATCGAGTCACGTGGCGACCTCCCGGACGAGCCGTTCGACGGCGTCATCGTCGCCAACGAACTCCTCGACAACCTGCCCATCAGGCTGTGCGTCTTCGACGGCGGCTGGCGCGAGGCGTTCGTGGTGGATGCCGGGGATGGCCGGTTCGGCGAGGTGCTCTCGGCACCGCTCGACCCACCGCCGAGGGTCTTGCCGGCGACGCCGGTGCTCGGATCCCGCGCCCCGCTGCACGATGCCGCGGTGGCATGGGTGGCCGATGCTCGCACTCGGCTGCGCAGCGGAGCGCTACTCGCCATCGACTACTGCCGGCCGACGACCGGGTCGATGGCCACGCGGCCCTGGCGCGACTGGCTGCGCACGTACCGCGGCCATGAACGCGGCGACCACTACCTCGTCAGTCCGGGGAGCCAGGACATCACCGCGGAGGTCGCCCTCGACCAGTTTCCCGACCCGGACGCGGTGAGCTCGCAGGTCGAGTTCCTGAAGCGGTGGGGGATCGACGACCTCGTCGCCGAGGGCGAGCGACGGTGGGTCGCCAAGGCGGCCGCCCCAGATCTTGGTGCGTTGGCGATGCGCAGCCGGGCGATCGAGTCCAAGGCCCTGCTCGATCCCACCGGGCTGGGCGCCTTCGTCGCCGCCGAGTGGTCGGGTACCGTCTGCCCACGATGAACCCAGTCCCCCACGGTCGTCGTTCGGCGCGCTGGGTCGCACCGGTCGTGGCGGCGGCGTCACTCGTGCTCGTGGGTTCCACACTGGCGGCGTCGAACTCCGGCCTCGTCGGCGCCGGAGCAACGACGACCGCGGCGGCGACCCACCACCTCGTCCTCGACGACGACGGTTGCGGCGGCGACCACCACCCCACCGTCGTTGCCGCCGCCGGCGGACCAGGCCAGCGATCCTGTTCGCGCGCTGGTACCGAGCATCGTCGCCGTGGACGACGAGCTGACGACCACTGCCGAGCGCCAACCCGTCGTCGTCGCCGCCCTCGCCGAGGCGACCAACGCCATTGCCGTGCCGACGACGCCGGGCACGCTGTGTGCCGTGGTTCCCGTCAGCGCACCACTGATGGCGGCCGGGCGCTGGGAGCACAACGGCGACACGGTGGCCGAGTCGGCGTTGACCCGCCGCGATCCACCCGGCTACGGCGATTGCATCACGGCGGCGGACGTCGGTGACTTCGACGACGGTGCCTACCAGTACCTCGCCGTCGGCGAGTCCGACGTCATCTCGGCAGTTGCGACCCTCGTCGTCGGCGGGCCGTCCGTCGTTGTCTGGCTGCTCAACGACGGCGATCAAGCGGTCTGCCTCGTGCAGGCGTCACCGACCGACGCCGACTACTACGAAGGGTTCATGGATGCCGAAGGGGAGCTCGCACCGGGCGAGGCCCTGGCGATCCGCGTCGCCGCCGTCGAACACGACGTGCGCGTCTACGGCTGCCCGCCAGATGACGTCTGACGAGCCTCGACCTGGTTCCGCAGGCCGGCGTGTACGTTGAACTGTTCGGGGACGGGGAGCCTGCGGGTTCGACGCCGTCGGCGCCTGGTGCTTCGACGACGACGCCTCGCCCGACGACGACTGGCTAGACGAGGAGGACCTCAATGGCAACGGCCGACGGCAGCGCCGAGCACACCGAGACGATCGACGCGCTGCTCGCCGAGAACCGCACGTTCCCGCCGTCCGAGGACACCAAGCGCGATGCCCTCGTCACCGGGACGTTCCTGTACGACGAGGCGGCTGCCGACGACGAAGGGTTCTGGGCCACGCAGGCCGCCGAACTGATCGACTGGGACACCGAGTGGACGACGATCCTCGACTGGCAGCTGCCCTACGCCAAGTGGTTCGTCGGCGGCACGCTCAATGCCGCGGCGAACTGTCTCGACCGCCACGTCACTGCCGGCAACGGTGACCGCGTCGCCATCCACTGGGAGGGCGAGCCGGGCGACACCCGCACGATCACGTACGCCGAACTGTCTGGCGAGGTACAGCGCTTCGCCAACGCCTTGAAGGGACTTGGCGTGGTCAAGGGCGACCGGGTCAACATCTACTTGCCGATGATCCCCGAAGCGGCGGTGGCGATGCTGGCGTGCGCCCGCATCGGGGCGCCGCACAGCGTGGTCTTCGGGGGCTTCTCGGCGCAGGCGCTCGCCGACCGGATCAACGACGCCGAAGCCAAGCTGCTGATCACGGCAGACGGCGGATATCGGCGCGGCGAGGTCTTCCCGTTGAAGCCGGCTGCCGACGAGGCGGTGGCCGCGACGTCGACGATCGAACATGTCGTGGTCGTGCGCCGTGGCGGCAACGACGTGGAGATGGTCGAGGGCCGCGACCACTGGTACCACGAGCTCGTCGAGGCTGCCGAGGCGGCGTGCCCGGCCGAGCCGATGGATGCCGAGGACCTCCTCTTTCTGCTGTACACGTCGGGCACGACCGGCAAGCCCAAGGGCATCATGCACACCACCGGTGGTTACCTCACCCACGTCGCCTTCACCCACAAGTACGTGTTCGACATCCACCCGGAGACCGACGTGTTCTGGTGCACCGCCGACGTCGGTTGGGTCACCGGCCACAGCTACATCGTCTACGGGCCGCTCGCCAACGGCACGACGATCGTGATGTACGAGGGCGTGCCCAACTATCCCGGCAACGACCGCTTCTGGGACATCGTCGAGAAGTACAAGGTCACCAAGCTGTACACGGCGCCGACGGCGATCCGCACGTTCATGAAGTGGGGTGTCGAGGAGCCGGGCAAGCACGACCTGTCCAGCCTGCGGATCATCGGATCGGTCGGCGAGCCGATCAACCCGGAGGCGTGGATGTGGTACCGCGAGGTGATCGGCGGCGGGCGCTGTCCGGTCGTCGACACGTGGTGGCAGACGGAGACGGGCGGGATCATGATCAGCCCGCTCCCCGGGGCGACGACGACGAAGCCCGGGTCGGCGACCTTCCCGCTGCCGGGAGTGTCGGCCGAAGTGGTCGACGAGGCCGGTCAGCCGGTGACCCTCGGTGGTGGCTACCTCACACTGACGCGGCCGTGGCCGGGCATGCTGCGCGGCATCTGGGGTGATCCGCAGCGCTACCAGGAGACCTATTGGAGTCGATATCCCGGGCGCTACTTCGCCGGTGACGGCGCCAAGCTCGACGACGACGGTTATCTCTGGCTGCTCGGACGCGTCGACGACGTGATGAACGTGTCCGGCCATCGCATCTCGACGACCGAGGTCGAGTCGGCGCTCGTGTCCCATCCGGCGGTCGCCGAGGCGGCTGTCGTCGGCGCCCCCGACCCGACCACCGGCCAGGCGATCATCGCCTACGTGACGCTGCGCGGCGGAGCCGAAGCCGGCATCGACGACCTGCGCACCCATGTCGCCGGGGAGATCGGGGCGATCGCCAAGCCGAAGACGGTGTACCTCACCCCCGACCTGCCCAAGACGCGCAGCGGCAAGATCATGCGCCGACTGCTGCGCGACATCGCCACCGGCCGCAACCTCGGCGACACGACCACGCTCGCCGACGCCACCGTCGTCGACGAGATCAAGCGCCGCGCCTCGGAGGCCCCACCCGACGACTGACGCGCCCAGCGTCCCCGTTCTGGGCGGCCTCCGGTCCAACACGGACGATGCCGACGAAGTCCCGACAATTCGCGCTCACTTCGGCCCGTTTCGTCGGGACTTCGTGGCCGGTGACTCGTCAAGCTGCCCACGGCAGCGCGATGCCGAGCTGGGCGGCGCGCCGGCGGGCGACCGCCTCGATGGTCATCGCGACCGTGGCCGGTCGTTCGGTCGCGTACCAACCGACGTAGACGAGATGCCAGCCGAGGGCGGCCAGTCGGTTGTCGCGTCGCTCGTCGAGCGCCTCATGGCGGGCTCCGAAGTGGAAGGCCTTGCTGTGCGCTTCGACACCGAGCAGCAGCGCAGGACATGCCAGGTCGAGCCGGCCGGCGATGTTTCCGGTCTCGTCACGGACCTCATGCTGGAGCACCCATGGCGGGAGTCCGTTCGTCGCGATGCATCGCTCGACGAGGCGCTCGAACCATGAATCAGGGACCCGCCCGCCATGCTGACGTCGATCCAGCAACTGGCGAACGACCCGTGTTCCGGACTGGCCCGGACGGTGGAGTCGTTCCGCCGTCAGTCGCAGCCAGTTGAGGCTGGCCTCCCGTCGCTCGAAGTCGTCGACGGCGCGTAGTGCACGGTCCGCGTCGACGAGGCCGCACACGTCGACGACCGACCGGGCGAGGCCAGTGCACGGAATGCCGTCGACGACCACGAGATCCTCGGCGGGCAACGGCTCGACCCAGTGCTGGATCACGTCGAGGCCACGGATCCGCCGGCACGACGCTGCGCCAACGACCTCGATCGGTGGCGACCGGTGGAAGCCGTCGAGTCGGTGGAGGTGGGCAGCAGAGCGGTAGCCGGCATGGAAGCCGGGCCCGACGAGCGTGGCAATCATCATCAGTTGTCGCCACGACGTGGGCGCGCCGCGCATCCGTAGCACGCCGGAGACCGGCTCGTCGACGATCGAATCGGCGACGAGCGATTGAACCTGGCGTCGAGTGAGTCCGTTGGCGGCAGCCTGGCGTCTGGAGAAGGCACCGTGCTGAGAGGCTGCGAGCTCAGCAACGGCGCCGAGGGCGTCGTTGCGTCGCATAGGTGATCACGAGTTGTAGCGAGCCTTCGCCACGAAACCACCGTCGCCGACGAAGTCCCGACGAAACGGGCCGAAGTGAGCGCGATTTGTCGGGACTTCGTGCGGCCGGCCGGCGTCACATGGCGAACAGTTCGAACGATGTCGCCAGGCGGCCGCCGAAACGGTCGCCGGTCTGGGTGGCCACCGTGCGCAGGAACGAAGCGGCGTCGGACATCGGGCCGGCGCCAAGGCTGGCGAGATAGCGACGGTGTGCGGCGAGTGACGCCACGCCGCGGTCGAACGAGTCGGTGATGTCGACGGCGTGGGTCGACTGCGGCGAGCCGGACATCGCTACCCAGCGCACGCCACCCCACGGCTGCAAGTCGTCGTCGACAAGGTCCGTGAACACCCAACGGTTGGCGGCGTCGCGGACGGCGTCGAGCACTGCCTGCCCAGTCACGCGGTGGTCGGACATGTTGAGGCCGCCGCCGGGGTACGTCTCGCGATGGTTCACGGTCACGATCAGTTCAGGATGGTGTCGGCGGATCGCCGCGGCGATCGATCGCCGCAACGGCAGTCCGGACTCCAGCGTCCCGTCGGGAAAGTCGAGGAACTCGAGCGTCTCGACGCCGACGGCGTCGCAGGCGGCGCGCTGCTCGGCGGCCCGCAGCGGCGCGGCCTCCACCGGGTCAAGGTCGTCGATCCCGGCTTCGCCGCGGGTCACCAGGAGGTAGCCGACCGTCTTGCCGGCATCCGTCCACGTGGCGACGGCCGCCGACGCGCCGTACTCCATGTCGTCGGGGTGCGGCACGACGGCCAGGCAGGTCGACCAATCGGTCGGCATCTCGAGCAGGTCATCCATGGCCGCCATCATGGCGTGTCTCGTGGCGGCGGAGGAGGATTGGGCGACCTGCTCGGCGGCCTTCTCGGAGGCGGCCAACGCTGAGCGACGATCGCCAGGACGCGCCCCGCGCCGCGGAAACCGGCGACTAAGGTTCGCCTCGTCCGCATCGACACACAGGGGGAATCGATGGATCGACGTGAGTTTCTGACGAAGTCCGGTGTTGCTGCTGCCGGCATCGGCCTAGTCGGTGGGGCGGGCAAGTCGGCCGCCGCTGCCAACCGGGTCAGCCTCGCCGACCTGCCCGAAATCGAATGGGAAATGCCCACCAGCTGGCCGCTCAACCTCGACACGATCTACGGCGGCGCCGAGGTCTTCGCCGAAGAAGTCGGCCGCCTCACCGGTGGCCGGTTCGTCATCATTCCGCGCGCCGGCGGCGAAGTTGTGCCCGGCCTGGAGGTGCTGCAGAACGTGCAGTCAGGGGCGTACCCCGTCGGTCACACCGCTTCGTACTACTACATCGGGCTGGCGCCCTGGACAGCGTTCGGCACGGCGCTGCCGTTCGGTCTCAACTCTCGCCAGCAGAATGCCTGGCTGTACGAGGGTGGCGGCCTGACAATGCTCCAGGAGCTGTACGACCAGACGTTCGGGGTGATCCAGTTTCCGGCCGGCAACACCGGTACCCAGATGGGCGGATGGTTCCGCGAAGAGATCACGTCCGTCGACGACCTCGGCGGCTTGACGATGCGCATCGCCGGGTTCGGCGGGGAGGTGATGGCCAAGCTCGGCGTCAACGTCCAGGTGATCGCCGGCGGCGAGATCTACCAGGCCCTGCAGACCGGGGCGATCGACGCTGCCGAGTGGGTCGGCCCGTACGACGACCTCAACCTCGGATTCGCCGAGGTCGCCCAGAACTACTACTACCCCGGATGGTGGGAAGCAGGTCCGACGCTCGAGGTCCAGATCAACAAGGCCGAGTGGGATGGGCTTCCCGAGCACTACCAGAACGTCATCCAGGCCGCCGCCTTCAAGGCAGACGCGATCATGACGGCGAGGTACGACAAGCAGAACGCCGAATCACTCGCCCCGTTGGAGGAAGCCGGTGTGCAGATCCGCCCGTATCCGGACGAGATCATGAACGCCGCCCGCGAGGCGGCGACGGAGCTGTACGGCGAGCTCACCGCCGCCGACGAGAACTTCGCCGCCGTCTACGAGTCCTGGGACGCCTTCCGCCAAGGCCAGGCTCGGTGGTGGGGCATGGCCGAGGCGAGCGTCATCAACTTCGCTGCCGCCGAAGCCGGGGGTTCAGGCGCCCCAGCGACAACCGGCGGCTGAACGGATCCGAGTGTTTCCTGCTGACGGAGTGTTTCGTGCCGAAAACCCTGCACGAAACACTCCGATAGCCGTCAGGCGAAGCTGTCGCTAGGCCAGCCAGGTCACCGTTCCGGGGATCAGCATCACCAGCACGAGGGCGACGAGCTGCAGCCCGCAGAACGGCAGCGCGCCGCGATGGATGTCGATCGTCTTCACCTCGGGGGGCTTGACGCTCTGGAGGTAGAACAGCGAGAACCCGACCGGCGGTGAGATGAAGGCGATGTTCAGGTTGACCGCCATCATCACGAGGAACCACACGAGGTCGATGCCGAGCTCGGCGGCGATCGGCGTGAAGATCGGCATCACGATGAAGCTGATCTCGAGGAATTCGAGGTTCACGCCGAGCAGGAACACGGCGATGTTGGCGATGATGATGAACCCCCACTTGCCGCCAGGCAAGTCGGTGAGCCAGCGAGTGACGAGGTCCTGGCCGCCGAGGGCATCGAAGACAAAGGCGAAGAAGTTCGATGCCAGCAACATCATCATCACCAAGCCGCAGATGTCGGCGGTCGCCCGCCCGGCGTCACCGATCACCTTCCAGGTCAACCGCCGGTTCATCAATGCCAGCAGGGCGGCGACCACCGCGCCGACGGAGCCGACCTCGCTCGGTGTGGCGATCCCTTGGAAGATCGCGCCGAGCACGCAGAAGATCAACACCATCGGTGGGACGATGGCGACGAGCGACTCCCGCACGAGCGCCCACCCGCGGAAGGCCCGGCGCTCTTCGATCGGCAACGCCGGCGCCTTTTCGGGGTAGCGCAGGGCGACGTAGCCGACGTACAACGCGTAAAGCCCCGAGAGCATCAGGCCGGGAACGATCGCTCCACGGAACAGCCCGCCGACGGACACGCCCCTCGTCGTGCTGGCGAGGACGATCAGCACGAGGCTCGGTGGGATCAGCTGGGCGAGCGTCCCCGACGCAGCGATGACCCCCGTGGCGAGGCGATGGTCGTAGCCGTAGCGGACCATCGCCGGCAGCGAGAGCAGTCCCATCATGATCACGGTGGCGGCAACGACGCCGGTCGCTGCGGCGAGCATCGTGCCGACGACGACGACTGTCAGCGCCAGCCCGCCGCGAAGCGGGCCCATGAGGCGGCCGACGGCGGTGAGCAGGCGCTCGGCCTGTCCCGACTTCTCGAAGATCGAACCCATGTACACGAAGAATGGGATCGCCAACAGGTTTTGATCGGAGATGTAGCCGAACCATCGACTCGGTAAGGCGTTGAGCTGCTGAACCCGGATGTCGCCGAGCCACAGCCCGAGCATCGTGAAGGCGATCGCCGTCAGGGCGAACGAGAACGCGACCGGATAGCCAATCACGATCAGCGCCATGAAGATCGCGAACATGATCATCGCGAGCCATTCACTGTTCACTTGGTCCTCCGCTCCGGTGCGAGCGAGCGAGCGCCAGCGAGCGAGTGGCCAACAACGGCCTGCGTGGCCGGGGAACGCAGTGAGCGTCTCATTCGACGCGCAATGGCTCTTCGTGGATCTCGGGGGCGGCGAGCTGCTCCTTCTCGCCGAGGACGAAACCGAGCTTGATCAGCTCGGCGACCGTCTGCAAGAGGAGACAGAAAAAGCCCACCAAGATGAGCACCTTGATCGGCGCCGGCGACAGCCCTCCGGCATTCTGTGACTTCTCCCAGACGTCCCACACCTGCCAGGTGTCCCACCGCGGCGATCGCTGGAACAGCGAGGTGAAGGCGTAGTCCCAGACCACCCAGATGGCGAACAGGCAATACGGAACGAGCGACAGGAGATGACCGACGAAGTCGATCAGCGCCTGGATCTTGCGTGAGAAGCGTTGATAGATGAAGTCGACGCGCACGTTGATGCCGTGCTTCAAGACGTAGGGGAACACGAGCAGGAAGATCGCCCCGAACAGCATCCACTGCAGCTCGACGTAACGGTTCGAAGTCAGCGCTCGGTTCTGCCAGCGTCCGATGTAACGCAGCAGAACGTTCCCGAACCCGACGACCACGACGATCGGAACAAGCCACTTGGCGACCCACCCGAGCCCCTCGCTGATCGTGTCGACGGTCCGTTGATAGCCGAGCAGGACGCGCCCGGCGAGACTGCTGCCCGGCTCGACGACGGCGAGGAGGGCGACGACGGCGATCAGGCCGGCGATGACGAGGCCGATCCGTCCCGATGTGCTGAACGTCTCGGTCACGACGACATAGACGAGACCGATGACGATGGCGGCGATGAAGCCGAGGGCGATGCGCCGTGTCGTCTCGGCTCCCCCGGGCACGGCGGCCACCCTAGCCAAGGGCCGGTTGCTCGTCGGCGGGCTCGTCGAGCGTCTCGATTGGTGATTCGGCCGTTTCCGCGGCCGCCGCGGCGAGCTCCGGCGCGGCAGCCTCGAGGCGCTCCTCATCGCCGAGATAGGCGGCGATCACCGCCGGATCGCGCTGCACTTCGGCGGGCGTCCCCTCGGCGATCTTGACCCCGAAGTCGAGCACCATCACGCGGTCGGCGATGTCCATCACCAACCCCATGTCGTGCTCGACGAGGAGGATGGCGATGCCGAGCTCGCGGCGGATGTCGAGGATGAACCTGGCCATGTCCTCGGTTTCCTCGAGGTTCATCCCAGCGACGGGTTCGTCGAGGAGGAGAAGCTCGGGGTCCATCGCCAACGCCCGTCCGAGTTCGACCCGCTTCTGGATGCCGTAGGGCAGCAATGCGACCGGATACTTGCGCCACTGTTCGATCTCGAGGAAGTCGATGATGTCCTCGACCCGCTCGCGATTGGCCAGCTCCTCCCGGCGGGCCGGACCGAACCACACCGACCCGGCGAGGAACGAGCGGTGCATCCGCACGTGGCGACCGAGCAACAGATTGTCGATCACCGTCATCTGCGGGAACAGCTCGATGTTCTGGAACGTGCGGGCGATGCCGAGGGCGGCAACCCGGTCGGGCCGGATCCCTTTGATGCTCTGGCCGCGCCAGCGGATGTCGCCGCCCTGCGGGATGTACACCTGGCTGATGGCGTTGAAGATCGACGTCTTGCCGGCGCCGTTGGGCCCGATGATGGCGAACAGCTCGCCGTGGGCGACGGTGAACGACACGTCGTTGATCGCCATCACGCCGCCGAAGCGCAGCAGGATCGCATCGACCTCCAGCAACCGGTCGGCGTCAGCGTGCGAGTCCTCGTCGGGCCTCCTCGCCGACACGGACGCTGCGAGGACGTCGGGGGTGCTACTCATGACAGCCAGCGTTTCCGGCGCTTGTAGTGCTTGACGTCGCGAAACGACTTGCGGCCACCGTCTCCGTCGCTGTGCAGTCCGAGGTAGAACTCCTTGACGTCCTCGTCGTGCAGCAGCTTCTCGGCCGGACCGTCCATGACCACCTTGCCGGTCTCCATGATGTAACCGGTCGTGGCAATCGACAGGGCCATTGCCGCGTTCTGCTCGATCAGCAGCACGCTGGTGCCCTGCTGGTTGATGTCGACGATGATCTCGCGGATCTGCTGCACGAGCATCGGCGCGAGGCCCAGCGACGGCTCGTCGAGCACCAGCAGCTGGGGATCGGTCATCAGGCCGCGGGCCATCGCCAGCATCTGCTGTTCGCCGCCGGAGAGGTAGCCGGACACCTGCTTGCGGCGTTCGGCGAGACGTGGGAACAGCGTCATCACTCGTTCGTAGGCGGTCGCCACGTCCGCCCGGTTGCGGCTCGTGTAGCCCCCCGCCGTGAGGTTCTCGTCGACGGTCATCTCGGCGAAGACCCGCCGCCCCTCCATCACCTGCTTGATACCCCGACGAACGATGGCCCCCGGATCGAGGCTGTCGATGCGCTCGCCGTCGAAGGTCACCGAGCCCTTGGTGACCTTGCCGTCGTGGACGTCGAGAAGACCGGTGATCGCCCGCAACGTCGTGGTCTTGCCGGCCCCGTTGCTGCCGAGGAGGGCGACGATCTCGCCGTCGGGGACCGTCAGGGACAGGCCGCGCAGCACGAGGATGACCTCGTTGTAGACGACTTCCAGGTTGGCGATCTCGAGCATCGGGCGGCTTCTGTTGCGGTTGTCCGACGGGGGGAGGATCAACCTCCCCCCGTCGGCGCTATCTGGTCAGGTCAGGTCGGCTCGAAGCACGGACCTTCGTAGGTGTAGGCGGCGGCCAGTTCACCGGTGTAGGGGCCCTCGAGGAGCTCCGAGCCGGTGCTGCCGAGACCCTCACCGAGCGGGATCGGGTTGTAGGCGTCGAGCGAGACGTCGTAGATGTACGACTCGCGGACGATGAAGTCGTTCGGCTCGCCGGCCCATGTCTGGGCCGGTGCCAGGCCGCCGAAGTCGACCGACACCTCGTTCGCCGCGGCGACGATGCCTTCGCGAGTCATGTCACCGTTCATCGCGGCCTGTTCGAGGATCGCATGAGTGATCTGCGCTTCCGTCCAGCCGAGGATGTAGACGTCGGAGGCGACCAGTTCGGGACGTGCCGCCGTCATCTCCTCGACGACCTCGGGCATGCCGGGAACGTCAGCGCCCCACAGGGCGATGTACGTCGAGGCGATGTAGTACTGGTCGAGGAGCGGAGCCAACTCGGTGCCGAGCAGCTTGAAGCTGTACGTCGGCGAGTTGCCCGACCACAGTCCGTCGTAGCCCTGCCCGATCGCCCCGGCCATGATCGTCGCCAGGGTCGCCGGGTTGATCGTTGCCCACACCAGGTCGGCGTCGGACTCGACGACCTGCTGGACCACACCGCTCGAGGTCGGGGTTCGGGTTGTCCGCCGACGGTGGGGTCACCTGGCCGGCACCGTCGTAGACGATCTCCAGCCCGAGCTCCTCGATCGCCATGCGCGCCCCGGCATCACCGTCGCCGCCGTACTCGCCGGGGAAGGAGATGAGGGCGACGGTCTGGACCTCGCGGTTGTTGTGCAACCACTCGATGCCGTTCATCGACTCGACGCAGTACGTCGTGTAGCTCTCCAGGAGGTTCTGCCCGAAGTCGGGATCCGGCCAGCCGGAGTACCAGCTCAGCGGGATGGCCACGAGGTTGTCCTCGACGAGGTCGGCGGCGATCGCCGCGGAGTGCGGCGACCCGGTCGACTGGCTGATGATCGCCACGTTGTCGCGCATCACCTCGTACTTCTCGAGTTGCGTCGGAACGTCATAGGCGTTGTCCTCGATGAGCAGTTCGACCTGCCGGCCGGCGATCCCTCCGTCGCGGTTGACAGCGTCCCAGTAGACGGTCTGCGCCTCGACGATCTCGCTGACCAGCGGGGCGAACGCCCCGGACAGGTCGGCGAGCATGCCGACCGTGATCGTGTCCTCGGTGACGCCGATGTCCGTGGCGATCTCCGCCGGGAACGATGGTGCCGGTGCCGCGGAGCCTGCCGGTTCCGTGCCGGCGGGCGCAGTCCCGGCGGGTTCGGTGCCTGACGGTTCCGTGGTGTCCGTGCCGGCGCCGGCGGTTCCGGCCGCGGCGACGACGAGGCTCGCCGCGAATGCAGCTGACAGCCATTTCTTCTTCATGTGTCCCCCATGTGTTGTGGTGGTTGTTGCTTGGTGATCAATACGTGAAGGGCCAGCCCTTCCAATAGTTGCGGATCTTGACCCAGATGCCGAACAGCCCGCGGGGCTCGAACAGCAAGAAGATGATCACGAGGAGACCGTAGAGAACGGCGTCGAGGGCGCTCGACGGCAGCGGGAACCCCGGAGCGATCTGGGCATCGGACACGAATCCGAAGTCGCCGGTGCCGCTGCTGACGAAGAGATCCCAGAATGCAGCCCACAGCCCGGTTCCGGCCGCCTGTTCGCTCATCCAGTGAACGAAGTTCTCGAGGTTCTGCGGGAGCAGGACGACGAAGAACGTTCCGAGGATCGCTCCGGCGATCGTTCCGGCACCGCCGATGAGGATGATGGCGATGAACTCGACAGCGAGGATCAGACTCCAGTACTCGGGTGGCAGCCGGCCGATGAACGAGGCGAACAGCAGCTCCGGAGATGCCGGCGAAGAACGAGGAGATGGCGAAGGCGATCAGCTTGTAGCGGACCTCCGGCACGCCCATGATCTCGGCGGCCACGTCGCGGTCGCGGATCGCCTGGAGGGCCCGTCCGGTGCGCGTCCGCACGAGGTTCTTGGCGACGACGACGGCGACTCCGAGCATGGCGAGCATGAACAGATAGGACTTCGCCTCGCCGGAGATGTCGAACCACAGCCAGTTTCCGTCCTCTTGGAACGAGATGACCGGCGGGCCCTTCCACCAACTGAACTGCAGCGGCGGGAAGTCCCGGCCGATCTCGGCCGGGCCGGAGATCTCCGGGAAGACCCGGGAGAGATGGATGCCGATGAACACGAGCCCAATCGTGACGATGCCGAGGTACAGGCCGCGGACGCGCACGGCCGCCGGCCCGATGAGCAGACCGACCGCCGCCGCGCCGATGCCGGCAGCCGGCAGCCAGATCCAGATCGGGAGCCCGAGACCCCAGGTGCGGCCGCCTTCCTCGCCGCCGATCACGGCTGCCGTATAGGCGCCGACGCCCATGAAGAAGGAGTGGCCCAGGGAGACCTGCCCGGCAACACCGGTGAGCAGGTTGAGCCCGAGGGCGGCGATGACGAAGATCACCGCTTGGGTGACGATGCGTAGCCAGTCGGGGTCGCCCAGGTAGCGCACGAAGGGCAGCTGGTTGATCACCGCCAGGTTGAACGGCAACAGCACCGCAAGGATCACGAGGACGGCCAGCGGCAATCCGCTGGGTCCACGTCGGCAGGATCGACGTTTCCGATTGATAGTTCGTGTACAGGGCCGGCCGCTTGTACACCGTTACACCCGGCGGATCTCTGGCGTGCCGAACAGCCCGTACGGACGGAACAGGAGGACGAGGAGCATGACGACGTACGGGACGATGAGGGCGTAGCCGGTGCCCAGCGTGTCGGTGTACTTGGCGAGGTAGTTGCCGGCGAACACCTCGGCCAGCCCGATGGCGAGGCCACCGATGAGCGCCCCGGGCACGGAGTCGAGACCGCCGAGGATCACCGCCGGGAGAGAGCGCAGCGCCAAGCCGGAGATCCCGATCGTCACCGTGCCAACGCCGATCGGCGACATCGACGCGCACACGGCGGCGAGCAGCGCCAACGCCGCTGCTCGCGCCCCAGGCGATGGCGAACACCTTGCCCACCGGGATGCCCTGGGCGAGGGCGGCTTCCTGGTCGAAGGCCACGGCGCGCATGGCGATACCGGTGCGCGTGCGGAAGAAGAAGAACACGGCGACAAACGACATTGCGGTGGCGATGTAGGTGGCGATCCACGACCAATAGATCGTCGCGTCGGCGACCTGGAACTGCTGGGCGCCCCACGGGATGAGCAAGCTGCGCGTGTTGATCGTCACGGCGTCCGTGCCAATGGTCCGCAGCAGTGCTTCGAGGCCGAGGGTGATCACGGCGATGGCGAACAACGGCTCGCCGATCATCGGTCTGATGATCAGCCGCTCGATGACGAGGCCGAGGATCACGGCAAGGGCGATGGCGATCGCCAGTGACAGGAACCATTCGACGTAGCGGTTGGCGTCGATCCACCGGCCGGGTATCGCCCAATCGATGAGCACCAGCGAGAAGAACCAGGCGGTGACGAGGGCGATCGCTCCTTGGGCGAAGTTGACCGCTCGCGTCGCCTTGAACACGAGCACGAAGCCGAGGGCGACGAGGGCGTAGATCGAACCCTGGGCGAGTCCCTGGGCCAGGGTGTAGACGAAGCGTTCGAGCGCGTCCCCACCACTCGCCGTGTCAGCTTGGGCAACCCAGAATGCGAACGTCATTCCGCGACGGTCGTCCATGGAGATTCGTCAGTGCGGCCGCCGGCCGCCGCTTCGAGCAGGGCGGAACGGAGAGAGCGATCGCAGCGAGCGAACGAGTGACGCCGAACCATCAATACATCGACTCGATGAGGTCGCCGAACGTCTTGCCGATCGCTTCGCGCTTGATCTTCTGGGTCGCCGTCAGCTCGCCGTCCTCGTGATCGAGCTCCTTGGGGATCATGCGGAACCTCTTGATCTGCTCGACGGAGGCGAACTTGTTGTTCGTGTCGTTGACGACTCCTTGGATCAGCTCGACCACCTCGGGCTTCTCGGAGAGATCCCGGTACGTCGTGTATGGAAGGTTGCGGCGCAGCGCCCAGTTGCCGACCGTGTCGTACTCGATGCCGATCAGGGCGGTGAGGTACCTGCGGCCGTCACCGACGACCATCGCCTCTTTGACGTACGGCGACGTCTTCAGCACGTTCTCGATCTCCGACGGCGAGACGTTCTTGCCCCCCGACGTGATGATGATGTGCTTGATCCGGTCGACGATGCGCAGGTGGGTGCCGTCGACCCACTCGCCGACGTCGCCGGTGCACAGGAAGCCGTCGGCGGTGAACGTCTCGGCGGTCTTGTCGGGCTTGCCCCAGTAGCCGGCGAACGAGCCGGGGTGGCGAGTCTGGATC
Source organism: Ilumatobacteraceae bacterium (assembly GCA_963786985.1). Taxonomy (GTDB): domain Bacteria; phylum Actinomycetota; class Acidimicrobiia; order Acidimicrobiales; family Ilumatobacteraceae; genus Desertimonas. Next base: position 98,887 of record CAWBBL010000009.1, read on the forward strand.
TCGTTGGTGACCGGGTCGAGACGTACCTCCGTGCCCGGATACGGCACACCGACGGTGCCGACCTTGACGTTGCCGGGCAGGTTCAGTGACCCGAGGGCGCTGTTCTCGGTCATTCCGTACAGCTCGAAGATCGGCACGCCGATCCCCATGAAGAACTCGAGGACCTCGGGAGCGATCGGGGCGGCACCCGACGACGCGTGCCGGCAGCGACGAAGTCCGATGCGCTCCTGCAGTGGCCGGAACAACACTGGGTACCAGAACGCGTAGCGCAGCCGGCTGCGCGCGGTGTGGTTGCCGCCGTGGGCGACCTTGGCCCTGCCGATCTTGGCCGCGGCCTCCATGCCGCGGCGGAACACGACGCGCTTCGTGCGGCTGGCGTCGTTGCCCTTGATCAGCACCCCGGCATGGAGCTTCTCCCAGATTCGCGGCACGGCGAAGAACAGCGTGGGCTGGACCTCGCGCAGGTTCGTCGTGACGGTGTCGATCGATTCGGCGAAATTGAGCACCACGCCGGCACCGACCAGGTGCCAGGTCGAGAAGATGCGTTCGGCGACGTGGCACAGCGGTAGGTAGGTGACGACCATGTCGGTGGGTCCCGGCACCTTGCCGTCGGGCAGGCGCTCGGGCTGGCGGACCAATGAGTCGACGACGAACTGGAAGTTGGCGTTGGTCAGCATCGCCCCCTTGGGCGGTCCCGTGGTACCCGACGTGTACACGAGGGTGATGACGTCGTCGTCGGTCGCTTCCGCCATCCGCCGCTCGACCGCATCGGGGTTGGCAGCGCGGTGCTGGCGCCCGAGTTCGAGCAGTTGGTCCCAGGAGACGAGTCGATCGTCGTGGTAGGTGGCGAGTCCACGGGGCTCGAGATAGACGATGCGCTGCAGGCCGGCGCCGGTGTTCGGCGACGCGAACACCTTGTCGACCTGCTCCTGGTCCTCGGCGAGGTGCACGGTGGATCCGCAATCTCCGAGCAGGTACTCCACTTCGGCCGCCGGGTTGGTCGGATACAGGCCGACGGTGATGGCCCGCACGGCCACGGTGGCGATGTCGAGGATCACCCACTCCGGCCGATCCTCGGAATGGATCGACACCCGGTCGCCCGGCTCGATGCCGAGGGCGAGGAGGGCGTGGGCGGCGTCGAGCACATCGTTCCAGACGTGATCCCAGGTGAGCTCCTGCCAGATGCCGAGGTCCTTCTCGCGCATCGCGACCTGGTGCGGTGTCCGACGCGCCCAGTCGCAGGCGAGTGAGGCGATCGTGACGACACCGTGCTCGGCGGACGGCGAAGTGAGGTGTCGGTCCTCCGCGGTGATGGCCATGGCGTCAGTTCCCCCCGGTTCGCTAGCAGTACCGCCCGGTCCCCCCGGTCCCCCCGGTCCCCGCGCAGGATAGACGAGTCGCGCGAGGGACAGTGACATCCGACACGTCGTCGCGGTCGGATCTCAGATTCAGTCGCGGAAGTTCTGGAACTGCACCGGGATGCCGAGGTCGGCGGCCTTGAGCGCGGCGATCGCCGCCTGGAGGTCGTCGCGCTTCTTGCCCTGAACCCTCACGGCGTCGCCCTGCGTCTGGCTGGACACGCCCTTCGGTGCCTTCTCCTTGACGAGCTTGTTGATCTCGCGCGCCTTGTCGCTGGAGATGCCGACCTTCAACGTGGCGACCTGGCGCACCGTGTTCTGGGTGGCCTCCTCGATCTTGCCGTAGTCCAGGCCCTTCAGTGACACGCCGCGTTTGACCAGCTTCTCCTCGAACACCTGACGCAGCGCCGTCAGACGGTCCTCGCTCACCGTGCGCAGCGTGAACGTCAAGTCGTTCTCGTCGATCTCCGAGCTCGTGTTCTTGAAGTCGAAGCGGGTGTTGATCTCCCGGCGGGCCTGGTCGACAGCGTTGCGTACCTCTTGGCGGTCGACCTCGGAGACGACATCGAAGGACGGCATGGCAGCGAGGGTAGCGCTGCGGCGCGCCGCTAGGATCCTTGCGCCCAACGGGGCGAACGGGTCGGTACCCAAGCGGCCAAAGGGAGCAGACTGTAAATCTGCCGGCATTGCCTACGGAGGTTCGAATCCTCCCCGGCCCACCCCCAGGTAGACGGCACTTTCGGCGTCGTCCACCTGCGGTCCGACGGCGGGAGATTCCCCGGTCAGGGACCAACCGGGGACCAACGCTCGGATCGTTGGTCCCCGGCACACAGGTACCACGAATCGGAGCCGTGTCAGGTTCTAACGTGGCGCACGATGGCTCAGAACGGCGCACAGATGACGGTGTTCGTCGCCGCGGACTGGGCGATGGACACCGGGGTCGACTCCGACCGGGTCTACGACGACCTGTTGCCGGCGCCGATGGCAGGAAGTGACGTGTAATGGCGTCTCCGGGGATCGCCAGCGCCGGGCGAGGGAAGGACTCCTCGCCGGGCAGACCATCGCCCGAGCCGCAGAGTCCGCCGGGGTCGGGGAGCGGACCGTCGCTCGCTGGCTCACCAACCCCGAGTTCCGTCAGCGACTTGACGACGCTCGGGTGGATCAGTCGCAACGGGTGGCGACCTGGCTGGCGTCGGCGGCGACGGCCGCGGTCAACACGTTACTGACCGTCATGGCCGACGAGGACACCCACGTCTCGGTGAAGGTGTCCGCGGCTCGGGTGATCCTCTCGTCGGGGCCACCGTGGATGGATCACGCCGTGACGAACCTGCGCATCGCCGCCGTCGAGCAGGAGCTTGCTCGCCGTCAACCGGCGAACCTGCGGGCGGTGCCGTCGTGACCCGCTTCGGCACCCCGACTCGCGGCACCTGCCCACTGTGCGGTGCCGCCCCGGCCGAACCGGTCCGAGCGTCCACGAAGGAACGCCTGCTCGATCTGTTCCAGCAACTCCACGACTTCTACGAGGCGACGATCACCGACCTGGAGACCGAGCGGGACCTGTTGCGAGCCGGACTGATCCACCCGAACGGCGAGTAGCTGCCCGAATCGCAGTGCCCCCGATTGAGCGTCAGAGCCAACTCGATGTCGGGCAGTGTCCATGTGCCTGGAACAGCGGCACGGTGGGGCTGTAGAGGCGGAACATCGGGGAGAAGCCCCTGCCGGGAACCGTCTCGACCCGTCACGGCGACGGCGCTGGGCTTGGTCGGAACGGTCGCCGTGGAGCCGTTGGAGCTGTTGTTGTCGGGCCGTGACCCCGTATCGGCGACACTGCTGGGCCGCGAGCTGGTCGATCGGGTCACCCGTGATGGTCGGGTGGTCAAGGCGGTGTCGGGGTTCGATGCGACGTTCTCGGCGCCGAAGTCGTTGTCGGTGTGGTGGGGGCTGACCGGCGACCGCCGCCTCCTCGAGGCTCATGACGTCGCCGTGAAGGCAGTGCTCGAGCATCTGGAGCGGTTCGGGTCGACAACTCGCATCCGGCGTGATGGTGGCCGGTTGCATCCCGACACGGGCGGGTTGACGATGGCGACGTTCCGCCAGACGACGTCGCGGGCCGATGACCCGCAGATCCACACCCACGCCGTGATCTCGGCGAAGGTGCAGACCGACGACGGCCGCTGGTGGGCGCTCGATGCCCGCTACTTGAAGCGCCATCAGCGGATGCTCGGCGGCCTGTACCAGTCGGTGCTGCGCAGCGAGCTCACCCACCGTTTCGGCGTCGCGTGGGGGCCGATCGTCAACGGCCAGGCCGAGATCGCCGGCATCCCGAAAGAGTTGTTGGCGGTGTTCTCCAAGCGTGCCGCCGCCATCGACGTCGCCCTCGCCGCCAAGCTCGACGAGTTCCGCGACCGTGAAGGACGCGACCCGTCCCAGCGGGAACGTGCGGCGATGACCCGAGAAGCGTCCGCGGACACGCGCGGCCACAAGTCCGGTCACGGCGCCGCCGATCTGGTGACACGGTGGCGGCCGAAGCCGCCGACGCCGGCTGGACCATCGAACAGCTCGTCGCCGAGATCGAGGCGCAGGCCGCCAGCCGAGCCAGCCGTGCCGTTGACGGTCGGCGAGGTGGTCGCCGCCGTGTCGGCGCAGCACTCGTCGTGGGGTCGGCCCGACGTGGTGCAGGCGATCTGTGACGTGCAGCGTCCCGTGTCGCAGATGTCGGGACGCCGCTGGCTCGACACCATCGAGCGGCCGCCGACCGGGTACTCGAGCACTGTGTCGATCTCGACCCGCCCGACGCGACCCGCGCGACGGGCGTCGGATGGCCGCTCGCTGTGGATCGAACCGACCGCACCCCGCTTCACCTCCGAAGCCGTGCTCGCCGAGGAGGAACACATCATCACCTGGGCGATCGACGCCCAAACCGAACCACCGGCCCCGTCGACGACGGTCGAACGGCGACGGGCTCGACGTGATGCAGGCGGAGGCGGCAGCCGCCGTCGCCGGCTCACGACCGCCTCGTCCTCGTCGTCGGCCCGGCCGGCGCCGGCAAGACCCGCATGCTCGCCGCCGCCGTCGCCGACCTCCACGCCCACGGTCGGGCCGTGTTCGGGGTGGCGCCGACGGCGAAAGCGGCTCGCGTGCTCGAGCGCGAGACCGGCGATGCGGCCGGACACCGTCGCCAAGCTGCTCCACGAATGGCAGCGCCCCGACCGGCCACCACGCCCCGAGTTCCAACTCCCCGCCGGCACGACGGTCGTCGTCGACGAGGCCGGCATGCTCTCCACGCCTGCGCTCCACCAACTCGTCACGCTGGCCGAGGCGCAGCGGTGGCGGCTCGTCCTCGTCGGCGATCACCGCCAGCTGCAAGCCGTCGGCCGCGGCGGCCTGTTCGCCGAACTGTGCGCCAACGGCCGCGTCGACGAGCTCGAACGGCTGCACCGCTTCACCCACGACTGGGAAGCCGCCGCGTCGCTGCTGTTGCGATCCGGCGACCCACGCGCCCTCGACGCCTACCAAGCCCACGACCGGATCATCCCCGGCAGCATCGACGACCACCTCGCAACGGATCGCCACGACATGGATCGAACACCACCAGCGCGGCGAAACAGTCGCCCTCGTCGCCTCGACCAACGACCACGTCGACGCCATCAACCGCGCCGTGCAAGCAGCCCGGCTCGACGCCGGACACCTCGACGGCGAACACGCTGCACCGATCGCTGGCGGCGAGCACGTCCACGTCGGCGACATCGTCGCCACCCGCCGCAACGACCGCACACTGATCACCTCGACCGGTGAACCGGTCCGCAACCGCGAAACCTGGACCATCACCGCCATCGACACCGACGGTTCGTTGACCGTGAGCCGCGAACAAGGACACGGCACCGTCACGCTGCCCGCCGACTACGCCCGCGAACACGTCCGACTCGGCTACGCCGCCACCGAACACGGCTACCAATCCGACACCGTCGACCACAGCCATCACCCTCGACCTCGGCGGCGACGACCCGCCGCGGCCTCTACGTCGCCGCCACCCGCGGCCGCGACGAGAACCTGCTCTGCGTCGTCACCGACAGCGACGACGTCGCCGAAGCCCGCGACATCCTCGAAGGCATCCTCGCCATCGACCGCGCCGACATCCCCGCCGTCACCCAACGCCGCACCCTCGCCCACCAGACGCGCGGCAACGAACCCGACGCCGCCGGACCTGTACCGCCACGATGTGCGACCCCGCACGGGTTCGAGCCACTACGCCAACAGGTCCACGCCGACCTCGCCGCTGCACAAGCCCGCCACGCCGAACTCGCCACCGAACATCGGCGACTCAACGACGCCGTCGTCGCCGCTGAACGCGAGCTGAACCGCGTCGAGGAAGCGACACGCTGGCATCGCCAACACCTTGCCACCGCCGAACGAAGGGTTGACCAAGCCAGCCGCGATCGCGCAGTCGCCGAATGGCGACTCGACCACAGCCCGGTCCTCCAGCGTCGCCAGGCACGCCGCGATGCCGCCGCCGCCAACAATGAAGTCTCGTGGGCCAATCACCAACTCGACCAAGCACGAGCGCGAGCGGGCCCGCACGTCGAGCGGTACGGCCAGGCGTCATCGACAGCGAACGACGCCCGCACCGCTCTGGACCTCGACCGATTTCACGCACGTCGAGTCGACCGCACGCTCGACTCGATCCGCGATTTGCAGCAGCAGTTTGCTGCACTGAACACCTGGTTTCGGTGGGATGGCGTCAGCGCCATCGATGAACACGAAGTTGGCGCAGTCATCGACACGCTGCTCACCGCCACGGGCCCCGACGCCCACCACTTCCGAGCGGCCGGGCAGGTCATGCTGCAATGGACAAATCGGGACGGCATCCACGTGCCAAACCGGCAACCGCCGAGCCCGACGTGCCAGATCGTCGGCCCCGAACTCGACCGCTGAACCGTCTCTCCGACTGGGGAGGCGCGTGGCCATGTTCCAAACAACCGGCAACACCGCCACTCGTGGCCGAAACGGGGTCTGTCAGATCGTTGGTGTAACTGGTCTGGCGGGGTCCGTTGCTCATCATTGTACTTGGGGCTAGAAGAGGCGGCCTTGGAAGGTGATGGCGAAGGCGTTGAGGGCGGGCTTCCATCGGTTCATCCAGCGTTCCTGGCCGGTGCCTTTCGGGTCGAGTGATCTGACGACGAGGTAGATGCACTTGATCGCTGCCTGTTCGTTGGGGAAGTGCCCTCGGGCTCGGGTGGCCCGGCGGATCCGGGCGTTGAGCGACTCGATGCGTTCGTGCGAATAGATTACCCGGCGGATCTCGAGGGCGTAGTCCAAGAACGGCACGAACTCGGACCAGTCTGCGGTCCACAGCTTGTTGATCGCCGGTAGCGGTTCTTCTAGATCGTGTGGAACAATCGAGACGGCGCATTGGCGTCGATGTCAATGAAGGCGCTGTAGAGCGGTTCGCATGTTGCGGGTCATGGGTCCGAGTCGCGAGAGCGGAGGCGAGAGGGAACATGTGTCGGATCAGGTGCAGCACACAGGTCTCCATGACGGCCAGCGGCCACGTCGCCTCGATCGACGCGGGCGAGCCCTTTGAAGCCGTCGCAGACGACGATGCAGACATCGTCGACGCCACGGTGCTTGATCTCGATGAGCACCTGCAGCGATGAATTGCTGCGAGCCGGTGCCAAAAAAAAAAAATTTTTTTTTTTTTTTTTTTTTTTTTTTTTTTTTTTTAAAAAAAAAAAAAAAAAGGCGTGCTCAAACAAGTGCCGCTATTAGCCTGTATGACTCTGACGTTGCCTCCTCCAGCGGCTCGGAAACGATGAACAGATCTCCCTCATCTGATCGCGTTAGAGCGAAGGTGATAGTTGGATGAGCGGTATTAAACGGTGAAGTTGATGCGTCGTTTTTTTTTTTTTTTTTTTTTTTTTTTTTTTTTTTTTTTTTTTTTTTTTTTTTTTTTTTTTTTTTTTTTTTTTTTTTTTTTTTTTTTTTTTTTTTTTTTTTTTTTTTTTTTTTTTTTTTTTTTTTTTTTTTTTTTTTTTTTTTTTTTTTTTTTTTTTACACGAGCTTCCATTTTTTAAGCGCAAGCATGCAACGGCTCGATAAGACGTTTGGCCGATGTAGGTGGTACGGCCACCGTGCCCCGGTTATTTGGTTTTTATATTTAAAGTTGTATGTTCTGTATAATCGTGTTGTTGCATTCACCGTCGCGTTCATCACACCACTGTTTCTGGGTGCGGATGACGGGTGTACACGATAGTGCCGCTCGGCGGTTCCTGATTTGGTAAGACGCTGGAGGCGCCACCCGAGACATGGGTTGAACCCCTCATCGATGTTCAGTGATGCGACGTCTTCTCAGCGGAGAAGTTGACACCCATCGGCGCGAGGACCGCCCCGACCTGCTCGCACAGGTCGTCGGCGTGGTCCCGGTTGCCCGAGACCAACACCAAGAAGTCGTCCGCGTGCATCGCACCAGGCGATAATTGGGGAGTTCCCGGCGTCGCCGTCTGGCCCGTTCCGCCGGCGTCGAGGCCGGACCGCCATCGCCCGAGGCGATGAACTCGTCCAGTACCGACAGGGCGATGTTGGCCAGCAGCGGTGACAAGATCCCGCCTTGCGGAGTGCCGGTGTCGCTGTCCCTCTGCGTGCCGTCTTGGGTCATGATGCCCGCTTTCAGGAATGCCTTCACCAAGGCGATGACACGCTTGTCCCCGACCCGATCTCTCACCCGGGCCAGCAGGGCCGTGTGGTCGATCCGGTCGAAGCACGCCTCGATATCACCCTCGACCACCCACTCATAGCTGCGGGAGGTCAAGTAACGAGCCTCGGCGATCGCGTCATGCGCCCGACGGTTCGAGCGGAATGCTCGGATTTTCACTGGATGAAGCCGAAAAAAGATCGAAAACCGCCCGCTACGGCAGAAGAACAGACGATCAGGGCGGGAGGGCGCAGGCCTGGCCGAACGCTGGCGTCCGTTCACCTAAGGACGGTCGCACCTACCGTTCGCTGGTTCCAAGGGTGCGCTGCTCGCCTGGGTGACGTTCATGGTCCCAAGGCGGTTTCGTCGACGCCGATCGTGTTGCCGCGGCACTGACGGTGTTGTCGGAGATGTTGGCGCAGGCGGTCGAGCCTGACGGCTTCGTAGCGACACTGATCGAAAACCAATCCGGCGCTGGAAGTCGTTGTTCGTGAGCGTTTGTTTGGAAGATGGTGGCGTTGAATGGCGGCCGCTTCGGACGTCGATAAAAAAGTAACAATGAATAGGCAAGCTAACCGTTTCGCTGTTGCCGGTGTTGTTGGAGAACGAAGCACATTGACGGTCGAGGTGTTGGTCTCGCGGATCAGTTCGATGAATTGCTCGATGAGCCGGTGCAGGCATGCTCAACGTGCCGCTGTTGCCGTGATTTGACGTTGCTCCTCCAGCGGCTCGAGAAATCGATGAACAGATCTCCCTCATCGTCGCGCGAAGGTGATTTGGATGCGGTATTAGGTGAAGTTGAGCTACGAGATCAGCGCAAGCAGCAACCGGGTCGAAGTTCGAAGCGGTCGATGAGGTGGCGGCACCGGCCCCGGTTTGGAAAGTTGAGGCTCAATGAATCGGTACTGCTCACCAGTCGTGTTCATCACGCCCCCACTGTTCTGGTGCGGATGACGCCGGCAGTTCGCAAGATAAGGTGACCGTCCTCGGCGATGTTTCGAAGACTTGCTCGAGACCGAGACATGGGTATGCTCCGTTACCAGGATGCCAAGACGTTGTTCTCTAAGACGGAGAAGTTGACACTCGATCATCCCGGGCAGTTCGAAGCCGTCGACGATGAACGTCAGCTCGACCCGCACGCCTGCGTCCGCGACTCCCGGAACGTTGCCGATCTCGTCGAGCGGTCGCGTCTCACCGGAGGGACCGGCGCCGTGCCGTCAGATCCGGCCAGCCGGGCATGTCGCTGAGTCGACGACAGTTCTCCGTGCGCAATCGTTGCGTTCGGGCTTGCGGCGTTGTGGCGGTGCTACGAGGCTCGCCGGCGGCTGAGCAGTAGTGCCGCGGCACCCAGAGCGATCATGCCGACAGCCGCCGCGAGGGTGACTGCCGACGAACTACCTGTCACTGGCAGTCCCCTGGGGGGCGACGTTGTGGACGGCGCCGTGGTCGTGGGCCCGGCGACGGAAGTCGTGGTCGTGGGCCCGGCGACGGAAGTCGTGGTCGTGGTCGTGGTCGTCGTCGTGGTGGATGTTGTGGTCGGCGTGGTCGTACCCGGCCGTGTCACGCTGTCCTCGGCCGTGGCGCTGATGTCGTTGGAGAACCCCTCCGGGTTGTAGTGCACCGTCACCGTGTTCACGAGCGGGTTGGGATCGGCGGCCAACACCGTTCGCGCGGTGACGATCGTGCAGGTCCCACCGGTCGCCAGCACCGGGGTGCAGTCGCTGGACGTCACCGCGGCGTTCGCGGGGTCGAGCAGATCGCCCGTCAGCGTGTCACTGATCGTGCCGTTGATGAGGCCCGGAGAGTCCGCCGACCCCGTGTTGGTGACCACGATCGTGCAGGTCACGACGTCCCCCACCGCGACCGGATCAGGCGTGCAGCTCTTGGTGACATCGACACCCGGCTGGAACAGCTCGGTGCTGGCACTGGCCGTCGCCGTGTCCGAGCTCCGCGAAGATCCCACTCCCGCTGGTGTAGGTGGCGGTCACGGTGTTCCCGAGTGGATCAGGGTCACCGGCTGCCACCGGGCGCGTCCGCTCAACCACGACACACTCGCCCGGCGTCAAGGTGGCCGGGAAGAAGGTGCTGATGTCGCCGAGCAGCGTGTCGATGACGGTGCCACGGTTCACCGTGACGTCGCCGACGTTGCAGATCTCGAAGGTATAGGTGATCGAGTCCCCCACCTTGGAGAGCTCATCGGTCGTCTTGGAGATCGTGATCTCAGACGGGCACACGATGCCCGTGACATGCGTGGCGAACGTGCCGGCCGTCAACGGCGGATCGAATTGGCTGTACTGGAGCGCAATGTCCACTCTGTCGACCACTAACGTGTTGCAGAGCGCGGGATTGTTCGCGACGGTGACCTGGAATGTCCCTGCACATGGGGTGCCAGGCGCCAGAGTGGCACCCTCAGCGATGACCGCTCCACCAGCCGTGCAACTGATATCAACGACCGCCCCTCCCGGGGCAGGACTCTGCTCCGTCAGGCCCGTGACCACCGCTGGAAAGGCACCAATGTTCGCAACGGTGAAGTTGCACGTGACGGTCTGTCCCAGTGTCGCCAACATACCCGGACAGTCCTTGTCCGCCGACGCGCCAGTCTGGTCTTCTTGTGCCCGCGCAGGATTCGCAACGACGAGCGTACCGACAGCGGCAATAAGAGCGAGCGGGAGCACGGTTGCGCTGCGCCGAGACCGCAATGCGATCATCATCGATGCCTGCTTTCTTCACCGGATCGACGTCTCGTCACCGGGTCGTCGTCTCGTCGCACGTACCTACCTCACCTCACCATAGTGCGCTTCAAGTCAGCAGCCGAGGATTTACACGAGGCGGACCCGGCTGTCGTCAGGTCGTCATCGGGCGGTGCGGCGACCAAGCGATGACGCGCCACCGGCCGAACCCCGCCGGCGACCGCCCGCACCCCCACCGGACCGGGCTCGGGTTCGGGCGGCGCCCGAGCTCGAGCGGCTCGGCCCGGACCAGCCTCGGCGCACGACCAGCCGGCGAGTCACTTGTCGCCGCCCGGTCCCGGTGGTGTAGCCGCACTCGGCGACTTGTGCATGTCCGCCCTCGGGGTAGTCGATGTCGACCCAGGCATCATCGGGAATCGTTGCGATCGCGGTGGCCACGGTCTTCACGCCGCAGCGCACGGCCATCGTGTAGCGCACGCCGAGCCGCCGAGTGTGGCGATGGTGTCGTTGGACCACAACCCCGAATCGACCCGCACCGTCAGCTCGCCGTTGGCGCCGGCGCGACGCACCCGGGCGATCAGCTCGTCGAGGAACCGGCGGGCGCCGCGCTGGGTGTTCGCTTGCCCCTTGCGCATCCTTGCGTGCAGCACCTCACCGCTGTCGGCTCGCGAGACAAGGATCGGGTGGTAGCCGAGCACCTTGGTGTAACCGAACCCGGCGCCCTGCTTCGCCTTGCCGTCGACCGGACAGATCGTCGAGTCGACGTCGATCACCAAAGGCGCCCCGCCAGGTCCGGCACCCCAGCTCCACGCCCGCTCGAGCACTCGCCCGACGACCGCTTCGAGCTGACGAACATGCCCAAACGTGAAGGCGCGCAGGAACGTGCCGACCGTCGACGGAGCCATCACCCGATGGCCCAACACGCCGGCCGTCGACCCGGCGCGGAACAGTCGGCGTGATCGATGTGAGAGGCACCGGCGATCATCGTGTGGACGACAACACCTTGCGCCCCGGTCGGGCGCCACCGACCCGGCCGACCAGGCGCACCGTCGAGTCGATGCCACCGACCCGGCCGACCAGGCGCACCGTCGAGTCGATCAACGTCTCCACACCGAGCCGTTGGGTCAGCGTCGCCACCAACAGCAGGCCGGCGTTCCCTTCCCCTGGGACTCGGTCGTGTCGGCCGGCGTCAGTCCTCCGACCGGCCGGTATCACCGAGTCGTCCGCACCGTCGCGACCACATCGGAGCGAGAGGCCAAAGCTGCGTTGGCCACCCTCGAGGCCGCAGTCGCTGCCGGCAATGTGTCGTTCGACGAGCCGATGCTGTCGTCCTTGCTCGATCGGTGGATGGAACACATCACGAGCCTGGGCCGTGCCGACACGACGCTGTACCACCACCGGCAATACATCGATCGAGAGATCGTCCCGGTGCTCGGCTCGATCCGGCTGTCTCGGCTGAAGGCGCCCGACATCGATCGCCTCTACGGAAGCCTCCGCAAGCGCGGCCTGGCCCCGGCGACCATCCGTCAGGTGCATGCGATCCTGCGGGCGTCACTCAACCAAGCTGAACGATGGGGCCTCGTCCAGCGCAACGTTGCAAAGCTGGCGTCGGCGCCGTCGCAGCCACAACGAGAACAGCACCCACCCACGGTGGCGCAGGTACGGACCTTGATCGCGGCTGCGGAGAACGTGATCCGCTGTTCGGCCTCTACATACGGGTGATGGTTGCGACCGGAGCCCGTCGCGCTGAGTTGTGCGGCCTGCGCTGGTCCGACGTCGACTTCGAAGCGGGGACCCTCAGCATTACGCGCAGCTACACGGTCGTTCCGGGCGTGCGCGGTGAGCGACCGACGAAGACAAGATAGACACGGTTGGAGATCCTCGATCCGGTCACGCTCGACGGACTGCTGTCGGGCACGGCTGACTCGGTTGCTCTCGCAGAGCCGTCGGATTTGCTGCCGACAGGAGACCGGCCGGGTACGTGTTCACTGACGATCCCACCGGCGCGACGGCGTGGCGTCCCGACACCGCGAACGCTCGATGGGTCAAGGCGAGGTCGGCTGTCGGACTCACCGGCGTCCGACTCCATGATCTGCGGCACTTCCAGGCCACCCAGTTACTCGACGCCGGGTCCCCGTGCCAACGTGGCGGCGCGGTTGGGCACGCAGACGGCACCACCACCATGAAGATCTCGCCCACCACACCCTCCGAGCCGATCAACAGGCCGCCGACGTCGTCGCACGTTTGCTCGACTGATCAAAGTCGCAGACGCGGCTCGTCGAGCTTCCTTCGACCGATACTCGATCCGCCTCGGGGCAGGCGCCGTGCACCCGTCGTAACGTTCGCGCCCATGCCGGATCCGCCTGGTCAACCCGTGCTGCGGTTCGTCATCCGGTTGAGGGAGGTCGAGCCGCCGGTGTGGCGCAGGCTGCCGGTCCCTGGCAGCGTCCGGCTCGACAAACTCGCACCGCATGTTCCAGGCGGTGATGGGCTGGGATGACTACCACCTGCACAACTTCGACATCGACGGTGCGCTTTACGGGGACTCAGTCGGACGATTTCCCGCCGGAAGAACGCGACAGAAGTCGGTCACGGTCATCACGGCCGCCGGGGGTGTCGAGCGCTTCGTCTACGTGTACGACTTCGGCGACTCGTGGGAGCACGAGGTCACCGTCGAGGCCGTCTGGCGGATGCCGATCGGGTTGAAGTTTGCGGCGTGCGTCGATGGCGCGAACGTGTGCCCGCCGGAGGATTGCGGCGCCCTCCTGGTTACGACGACCTGTTGCGGGTGCTCGCGATCCTTCGCACGAGGAGCACGAGCGACTGCGCGGCTGGGTGGGCGGGCCGTTCGACCCGACCGCGTTGATCTCGCTCTCGCGAATGCGCGGCTCCAGAGCGTGCGGTGACGTTCGACGTGCCGAAGGACGAGTAGCGCGAACCGATTGTCGCCTGCGGGCTCTCGTAGGCTTGCTCCATGGCCGGCGACGGACGGGAGCCGCTTCGTGAGTTGGTGGAGACCCGCCCTGACGTGATCAAGGCGATCGTCGCGCGTCATGATGGCCGGTCGGTGGCAGTGTTTGGCTCTGTTGGACGCGGTGACGAGCGTCCGGACAGCGACATCGACTTCCTCCTCGAACTCGATCCGGGAACGCGACCCTTTGAGATTCTTGAGATCGGGGCCAAGCTCGAGGACGCGCTCGGCGTGCCGGTCGACGTCGGCACCCCCGACTCGCTCCGCCCAAGTCTCCGCCGCGAAGTGCTGGCGGAGGCGATCCCGTTGTGAGTCGCCACGCGGAAGCTCGCCTCGCCGACATCGTTGCCGCAATCGACGCAATCCGTGATCACCTCACCAAAGGGACCTCGACCAAGGTTTGGTCTACGACGCCGTTCGTGGTGCGGCTCATCGAGTCGGTGAGGCCGTCAAAGGTATCGATGCGAGGCTGCTGCAGCAGTAGCCGGCGGCGTCGAGAGCAAACCCGGGACGAATCGCCAGCACCCAGCGTCGCTGCCTGCGAATCGCCCGCCGCTGCCGCGGCGGCGTCGATCCCGGGCCCGGCCGCCGACGCTGACACGTCCGACACGATCGTGTTCTGTTTCTCAGCCGGTGTCAGGTCGGTCACATCCACCGACGAACCGGATCGACCGTCAACGTGATTGTGACCCGTTCCAACGTGCCCTCGGCCGGGCCGTACTGGGCTACCTCGACCTGCTGGGCGGTCAAGGTCGACGACTACGACACTGACTGCGCCCCCGGCTCGGCAACGTCCTGAAGCGACACGTCGAGCTCGGACTCGTCCGGTGCGCACAGCGAGTCGTCGGCTGGAACGGCACCCCGACGGAGACACGGACACGCCGACGACAGGCAGCCACTCGTCGTCGACGTCATCGGCCGGGGCACACTGCAGGCCGCCGCGTTCGGCGGCGAGCAGCGACCAGTACGGGTTGTATTCGGTATCCGATCAGGGCGCCGACATCTCCACGTGCACGTGGGCCAGATAGTCCTCGGTATTGCCCGAGTCACCGACGAACCCGACCAACTCGCCGGCCACCACCCGGACACCGGGAGCCAGGCCGTCTCCGAAGCGCCACCCGGCACCGGCCTGGCCGTCATCGGTGCCCGGTGAGTCGTTGTTGAGGTGGTAGAAGCGATACTGATAGCCGTCGTCACCGCGGATGACGATCCCCACGCCGGCAGTACGATGCGACAGGAACCGTTCCACCGCCCCGTCGACCGGTGACACCAGCAGCTACAGCTTGACCGCCATGATGTCGGTGCCCTTGTGGAAGCGAGTGCAGCCGTCGGTCGCGACAGTCCATCCACCCCCGTTACCGAACGAGCTGCCCCCGACCACCGGGAAGATGATCGGCCGCACTTCGCAGGCGTCTCGGGCAGCCGAACCGGACCATCAGGGTCGTCCTCAGCGAGCGGCGGGGGGGACATCGTCGTCGTGCTCGTCGACGTCGGGGACGTCGCCGATGACGTCGACGTCGTCGACGAGGGTGTGGTGGACGTCGAGTCCGTGGGCAGCGAGGCCGTCGTCGTGGTGTCCATAGGCAGTGCGGTGGTCGAGGACTCCGAGGTGGTGACCGGAGGCAAGGTCGACGTCGTCGAGGCGTCGGTCGAAGACGGCGGCGGCGGTGCCGACAGCGAGGTCGTCCCCGTCGAAACGGCGGTCGACGGCGGCGGCGGCGGTCCCGTCGGCGGAGTCGTCCTCGTCGAAGCGGCGGTCGACGGCGGCGGCGGCGGTCCCGTCGGCGGAGTCGTCCTCGTCGAGGCGGCGGTCGACGACGGCGGCGGCGGCGGCCCCGTCGGCGGAGTGGTCTTCGTCGAGGTGACTGCTGCGGCTCGAGTGGGTGAGAACTGAAGCCACTGCGGCAACCAAGTCATCAATGTCGCCACCAACAACCCAATCACACCGTACGCCCGGAAATAACGACATGTCCGCCGGTGAGTTCTGGCGCCGACGTTCGCGTCGCCCCGCATCACGGTGACACCGGCCAGCACGGTGACGACGGCGATCGCCACGATCTGCCGGCTTGAGGAGCCGGCCACGGGAAGCACCGAGCCGGGTGGCGGCGTCCCACCCGTGACGCCACCGGGGAAACGCCCGGTGGCGGAGTAATAGCTGGCGCAGTTGGCCACCCCGTTGCTCGATCCCAACTGCGTTGCGCCCACCGACGCCTCGGCAGCGGCGCCGGCAGCGCCGACACCGCCAGGGAACTCGGCAGCAAGACTGCCAGAGACATTCCCCGCCGGCAGCGAACCCGCCTCGCCCGAGTTCTCGACGCACACCTGAACGACAACGTCGACACTCAGCGACACCTCGACGCTCGTCAGAGTGCCCAACGCCGGATCGAACGCATCTTGGGAGAGGCCACCAGCACTGTCCAAGGTGACTGTGGCGCCGGCAATGTCGCCGACCGTCGCCGCCGAACCAACACCGGACGGAACGAGCGTCGCGACAAAAGCAGCCCGGATTGCGGCCACAACAACGCGGCCACCGGCGGCGACACCGCAATGCGATGTGCGGCAGCACACCACCATTCGTCCTCCCATACGCCCGTCGACAATTGTCGACGTGGCGGCGGGCAGATTAACAGCCGGAGCGGAAACCGCGCCCGAAATTGGTGCGGCACAGAGCCACCCACGGATGCGGCGGCTAGCCGGCTCGTCAGTCGTCGGCAGGATCAGGTTCCTACCAAACCGCGCCAGTGCCTCACCGATCAGCGCGGCTCGATCGATTGCTCGACGAGCACGGCACGACACTGCGTGACGAACCCGGCATCGGACCGATCGCCGCCCGACACTCGTCGTCGAGGTCGGTGAGCCGTTCCGGTTCGCTCGCGAGTCCACGTTCGCCCGCTGGTGCGGCACCGGCGCCGTCGCCCTGTCGTCCGGCGAGGGTGCCGGACTGCCCGTGAAGCATCGGCTCGATTTCCGCGGCAACCGACGAATCAACAGCGTGCTCTACATCGCCAGCGTCACCCAGCACCGCGATCTCGACGACGCCCGCACGTACATCAACCGCAAGCTCGGCGAGGGGAAGACCCGACGAGAACCCGCAGAGCCCACAAACGCCACCTCGCCAACCGCGTCATTCGACGTATGTGGAATGACGAAACACGCCGGCGACAACGACCCATCACAATCGCCGCTTGACAAGAGAGCGTCTGACAGTCCCCCATCCGGCCGGCCGTCCCATCTAACACCTCCATCTGCCAAGGCGTTACGAGGACCGGTTGATTCCGCCCTCGCTGCCACGGTCGGAATGGAAGATGTTGCCAGCGACATCGCCACCGCGCACCGTCACGGCCATGTTCAACGCGCCTGTAGCGAGGGTGGCGTCGTGATGCTCGGACAGCCCGAAGCCGAGGATCCGTTTCGACGCCAGGTCCTCGACGGTGGCCAGGTAGAGCTTGCCCTCGTCGGTGGGGACCTCGGTGGGGTCCCCGCACCACGGGTTGATCGTCGGCGCCGTGAAGTCCCGTTTGACCAGGTCCGGCGCTGGCGCGGCGGCCTTGTCGGGGCGGGTCAGCCAGCCGCGGCGTGTTCTCGCCGGTCGCGCCACGAGACCCTGGCGGGCCATCGACGCCGCCACGCTCTTCTTCGACACCCGCCAACCAGCGGCGACCAGGTCCGCGCGCACCCGCGGCGACCCGTAGTCGGCCGCCCGAGTCCTCGAAGGACGCCTTCACCGCCTCGTCGAGGTGGCGCGCCGGCGCTGCCGCCGGCGTCGGTCGCCGGTCCTGCCACTTGTAGAACCACGACGCCGACACCTCCAGGGCCCGGCAGGAGATCGCGTGGGGCACGCCATGGTCGGTCCTCTGGGAGGCGACGAACGATGCCACGCTCATCGCGTGTAGGGGTCGGGCCGGAGCGCCCTGCCAGCCTTTCGGCTGGTGGGTTTCTCCGGCCCGCCCTCCGAACCGGACGTGCGGCTCTCACCGCATCCGGCTCTCCACGTGTTCATGCCGCTGGTGCGGCTGGTCCTGTTGTCGTGCTCGACCATGGGGTGGGGATCTTGCGTGCCCCGGTAGCGGTAACGCTCGATGGCGACCGCTTCGGGCCGGAACAGCTCGATCCCGCCGTCGCTGATCTTCCAGCCGGGGAGGTGGCGGCGGACCAGGGTGTGCTTGTTCAGCCCGGCGTGCCGTTTGCGGAGCCAGCCGAAGACCCGCCAGAAGGCGAAGTAGTCGACGTAGCTGAAGGTCCGCTGGGACACGCCGTGACGGAAGTAGTTGCACCAGCCCCGCAGCGCCGGGTTCAACCGGCGCAGCAGGTCTGCGAGCGTCCGATGATGCCCTCGGCGGGTGAGCGATCGGACCTTGTCCATCGATCGAGGCGAGCGCCTTCTTCGACGGATAGGTGTAGACCGCTCGTTTGCCGGTTCGGCCTCGCCGGGGCCGACGCTGGATGCGCCAGCCCAGGAAGTCGAACCCCTCGTCGATGTGGCAGACCCTCGTCTTGGCCTCCGACAGGCGCAGGCCCATCGGCGCGAGCACCGCTGCTGACCTCGTCCCACAGCGCTTCGGCGTCGTCGCGGGTGCCGGCGACCATGACCACGAAGTCGTCCGCGTAGCGGACGAGCCGCATGACCGGGACACCGGCGCGGCGGCGCTTGCCGCGCGTCGACTGCCGGGCCGAGCGCTTCCCACTTGCGTGCGAAGTGCTCGTCCAGCACGGACAGGGCGATGTTGGCCAGCAGCGGTGAGAGGATCCCGCCTTGGGGTGTGCCGGTGATCGTCTCCCGGTCGACGCCCTCCTCGGTGAGGACCCCGGCCTCGAGGAACGCCTTCACCAACCCAGGACACGCTTGTCTCCGATCCGACGTCGCACCCGGCCCATGAGGGCCGTGTGGTCGATCTCGTCGAAGCACGCCTTGATGTCCGCCTCGAACACCCACTCGTAGTTGCGAGGGGGTGACCCGAGGTAGTGGATCTCGGCGATCGCGTCCTGGGCTCGGCGCTTCGGGCGGAAGCCATACGAGCATGGCTTGAAGTCCGCCTCGAAGATCGGCTCGAGCACCAGCTTCAACGCGGCTTGCACGACCCGATCCGCGGTCGTCGGGATGCCCAGGCGGCGGACCTTGCCGCCCGCCTTGGGGATCGTCTTCTCCCGCACCCGCTGCGGGACGAACCGGCGGGCCTTGAGATCATCTCGCAGCCCGGCCAGCAGCCCCCCAGCACCGAACACGATGGAGCGGGGACCACCCCATCGACGCCGGCGGTTCGTGCGCCCTTGTTGCCCCGCACCCGGCTCCACGCCACGACGAGGAACGCCGGGTCATAGACGAGGTTGGACGAGGTCATCGAAGCGACGGCCAGGATCGGCCGTCGCCCATTGGTGCAGCTTCGTCTGCATCGCGAGTACCCGCAGCTCGGCCTCGACGAGGTCGGGCCACGGAGCGCCGGTGTTCACCGGCGGCCTCCTCGCTCAGCGTTGATGCTGCGATCACGCTGGACCCCTTCGCCATGTGGCCGGCTTTCCCGGCCTCGGACTACTACGGGTCCTCCGCCCCACCCCGGCAGCATCAGCCGGCGACGGGCCTTCCCGCCGGCCACGCTGGCCGCGGCCGGGGAGGGGACCGCCGGGATGGTTCCCACGTTCACTCCCGAACCGTTCGACGGGTTCGGCGCCCAGCTATGCCCCTGCAGCATCGCCACGGCTACGCCGCAGACCTTCACCGTGGCCTCCCGGCCGGCGACATCGCACCGGCCAAGGAGTTCCCCGCACCGCCACGTGCGGGTGCGCGCTGCAACCCAGCCCCTATCCGCCAGGTTCGAGCTGGTGGGTCTCTTGAGGAGGCGTTCAGCCGCTGGTTCCTCACGTACACCTTTCCGTCTTGCTTGCCGGACCCGGACCATCTGGCGGTGCTGGCCCGTCCCGGCGTTGTCAGGGCTGCTTTCCACCCTCACCCACGTCCCCGGGATCAGGCTGCCCCCAGCTTCACCGGGCCGCTGCGACGAGCCCGACGGCGGTGTCCTTTCACCACCGCACGGTCCAAGAGCGCCTCGTGGCGCTCCGCCTCCTTGACCCACAGGACCACGGATCGCTTGAGCACATCACGCTCCATCCGCAGCTCAGCGACCTCGCGCTCGAGGCCGCGCACGTAGGCCGGATCGACCCTCGTGCGTTCGGACTCCTCGCCACGGGCGAGGCGGTCCTGCTTCACCCAGTTCCCCAACGTGCCGGCACCGATGCCGAGCTCCCGGGCCACCTCAACGATCGGCTTGCCCGTCTCCCGGACGATCGTCACCGCACCGTCACGGAACTCCGCGTCGTACTTCCTCCGTATCTCTGGCATGGCGTCTCCTCATAGTCCATGCCTCCACGGAACGAAGGGATGCCCAGAGCGTCGGATGCCATTTCGCTTGACGGCACTCGTGAGGAGGTGGATGATTCCCGGCGGGAGGGCAACTCGTGGGACGACCGACGGTTTGCGTCGACGTTGGTAACGCGCCAACGGCTGTGAATTCAACGTAAGCGGCAGTGCCATGAGCGGGGCGGTCCCAAGGCCTCTCCCGACTAGGAAAGGATTGGCAGAATGCGTGCCACCTCCATTGCGGGACTACCTATCAACCCTGAGGAAAGGAGGCATCGATGACCATCGCTTTACCGTTACGGCCACGCGCCCTTCTCCTCGCGCTCGGTGCTCGCGCTTGTTGCCGGGGCATTCACGGTCCTGGTCGCGAATCGCGTGGAGGCGCAGGAGCCCACGGGTGCGGCGGCCACCAAGGTCTGTCCAGGTCTCGGCGGCGGAAATTGGCGAGACCGTCACGTGTACGTTCACGGTTAGAAACATCGGATTCTTCCCCGGCACCGTCACGCTCCTGACCGAGACGAGTCCGGACCCAGGTGGGGCGCCGGTTGATGTCACCTGCTTGCTCGAGGACGGTACGACCGCTATCGCAACCGGTTCCATCCTGCCTCCGGGCAACACCTGTACAGGGACATTCGACGTCACCGTCCCGGACGATCCCGCGCTGTGCGGCACGGTCGTGCGCGACAGGGTTGATGTCGAACTCTCGTACCCGCAATTCACTCCGCCGTTGACGGCCGGCGCGTTCGCGACGCACACGACGCTGGTCGTGTGCCCTCCGGAGATCACGGTCACGAAGACGGCCGATGATCTCTCGAAGGTGGGCGACGATGTCACCTACACGATCGAGGTCTGCAACGTCGGCGACGTCACGGTGACACGTGAGTCGGTCATCGACACGCTGCTCGGCGACATCAGCGTGGAATTCGCGGCGGAGTTGGCGGCGGGGGCCTGTGACGAGCAGGTGTTGACGCGTACGGTGGAGGAGGGCGATCCTAACCCGCTGCCGAACACCGTGACCGCCACCTACTCTGCTGGCGTGCTGGAAGACGAGGCGGAGGCCAGTGCCGACACCGAGCTGTTCCAGCCGGGTGTCGATGTCACCAAGGAGTGCACGCCTGAGTCGGTCAAGGTGGGGGACGTCGTGACCTGCACGATCGTCGTCACCAACACGAGTTCCCCGAACTCGCCCGCCCTCGAAGCCGGCACGATCAGCGACACGCTGACGGGCGATCTGCTCGACCCCGCGAACACCGCGGTGACGTCCAGCAACTGCACCCCGGACCTGGCGACGGGCGGGACCTGCACGATCGTCACGGAACGGACGGTGTTGGTCGGAGACCCCGACCCGCTCCTGAACACGGTCGAGGTGCACTACAACCCGGTGGGGTTCCCGAACGACATCACCGACACCGCGGATGAAAGCGTGGCAGTAACGACCACGACGACGACGACGACCACGACCACGACGACGACGACCACGACGACGTTGCCGCCGACGACCACGACGGCCCCGCCTGGAGGTGAGGGTTGCACGCCCGGCTACTGGAAGCAGGACCAGCACTTCGACTCGTGGGTTGGGTTTGCGCCCACGGACTCGTTCGAGGCCGTCTTCGGAGTCCAAGTGACGCTGTCGACTGGCGGGGATAACCCGACACTGCTGGACGTGCTGAACTCCGGTGGCGGTGGAGTGAATGCACTCGCGCGCCACGCTGTCGCGGCCTTGCTCAACGCATCCAACCCGGATGTCGCCTCCGAGTTCACCGTCGATGAGGTGATCGCCCTGGTCCAAGGCGCGATCGTGTCCGGCGACTTCGAAACGGCGAAGAACCTGCTTGCGGCAGCGAACGAACAGAGTTGCCCCTTGAGTTAACGCCGTTTGCAGTTTGGTGAGTTGATGAGAGGAGGGGCTGCGGCCCCTCCTCTCCGCGTCCGCAGGAAACATCGACCGACGAACAGCAAGCCACACACGACTGACCGGCACATTTTTGCCCCATGCAACGTCGCCTGAGAGAACGCCCTTTCCCTGTCTCGCTGCACTCGCTGGTGACGTTGCCGGTGACCGACCGGTGAGTAACGTTGCCGACCGGCAGGACCTGCACGATCGTCACAAACCGGACGGTGTTGGCCACCGACCCGACCCGCTCGTGAACACGGTCACCGTGCAGTACAACCCGGTGGGGTTCCCGAACGACATCACCGACACCGCGCAGGCCAGCGTGACCGTGGCAGCACCGCCCCCGCCCCACCGCCACCCACGCCCGCCCGGAGTTCCCCTGCTCTTCGCCGGCGCTGACACCGGCAAACTCCTCCTACTGGCGTTCGTCGCGTTGGCCGTAGGCGGCGCCCTCATCAGCGCCGTTTGGCGCCGCCGGGCACCCAGCTTGTAGCGAAGTGACCGGGAACGCGGCGATCGCCCGTTGCGCGTGCCAGGCGGAGTCTGACCAAGCTGGACGGGGAAACGGCCGCGCGACAGCCCGGCGCTGGTGCTCGCAAGCGTCACCGACACAGTGCTCGGCGACCTGGGCGGCGGCCTCGGCGGCCGACTGCGGAACGTTGGCCCCCGGTGGGTCATGTCGGTTCACGGCCGACCGTCCCATCCAGGCTGGTGACCCGGACCCGCTGGTCAACGTCGTGACGGTGCTCTACCATCCAGACTTCCCCAACGACATCGCGGACCAAGACGACCACTCGGTGGGCATCGTCGTGCTCGAACAGGGGTGCACACCTGGCTTCTGGAAGACACACCCAGCAAGTTGGGTGGGCTTCTCGCCGGGGCAGACCCTCGAGGCGGTGTTCGATCGGTTGGCAGCTCGACCCGGCCGGGGTCGACAGATACTTGGAAGGAAGGTTCGCTTGAAGCAACCAAGGATGAACAGCCGTGATTGAGACGGCGGCGCTGTCTCACTTTCCGCGGCCGAACGGTGAGGACGGTCTGGGTGGACGATTCATCTCGACGCCGAATGGTCGTGAGCGTGCCGGTCGTCTGCTGTTCGAGGTGTCCAGGGTCGGTGTCGCCGGCGACGATGCTCGTGCGGCGGTGGCAGCGAGGGCGATGATCACGGGCCACCCGGTGGCCGCCATTGCCAGGGTGCTGCATCTCGTCGACGACGAATGGGTCGAACCCGCAAAAGACTCGACAACGATGCCGCCCTGGTCGCCGCCCAGCGGGCGAGGTGGGCGGACATCCTCGAGCGGGCCTGCAAGCTCGGCTACGTGGACGTCGAGCCGTGATCCCCGCCTCCGTCGAGGTCGAGCGAGAACGATCGAAAGCCGCGCTGAGGCGGGCCGTCAACGACAAGCTCGCCGTGCTCGAGGATCAACACCTCCGTGCGAGGTGGGCGAACCAACTGGAGCGGGCTCGGGCGCTCGGTGTCGACGTGGAGGGACTTTGATGGCCGACGTCTTCAAGAAGCCGAAGCCGCCGGGACCGTCCGACGTCGTCGTCCAGTACCACGTGGGGCGCCGGCACGACGAGCAGACCAACGAACCGGCGAGAGCCCGAATCGGCGAGGAGCGTCGCTGGCTCGAGTATCAGCAACGCGAGATCGCCGAGCGCGGACAGGCCAGTTCGTGCACCTGCATGAACTCTGGATAGTTGGCCGATTCGAGCGCACTCACAACGATCGCCGTGTTCGAGTCCCAGTGCTCACAGTTCGCGGCCACCATCACGGCGACCCATACCCACTTGTCCGGCGGGTAGAGATGGGCGTTCGCTGCCAGCACCGCGATCGCGTCGATGACGTACTGCTCGAGTACGAGGTCGACGAGAGCTACGGGGTCCGCGGCGGGCTGACGGCCCGAGAGCGACGGGTGGCGCTGCGTCGTCGAGCGTGACCTCGTCACAGCCGCACCGAAGTTGCCAAGTTCGGTGGGGTGGGGTCGTCTGGGAGGACAACTCAGTCGGGAGCGGAGAATACCGCCGCCGCCGTGTCGGCCCGTTAGGGCCAACCCCACCCCGACGCGGATTGTAGACATCGAGTCACGGCGTGTCCCATTCGTGGCGGGTTGACGCCGCCGGGGGCGACGGGTGGCGCTGCGTCGTCGAGCGGGACCTCGTCACAGCCGCACCGAAGTTGCCAAGTTCGGTGGGGTGGGGTCGTCTGGGAGGACAACTCAGTCGGGAGCGGAGAATACCGCCGTCCGCCGTGTCGGCCGGTAGGGCCAACCCCACCCCGACGCTGGATTGTAGACATCGAGTCACGGCGTGTCCCATTCGTGGCGGGTTGACGCCGCCGAGGGCGACGGGTGGCGCTGCGTCGCCGAGCGGCTCGTGAGGATGCTCAGGCAGCTATCGTCGCCTCGAAGGCGGCGGCGATGGCGTTGCGGGCCATCTGAGCATCGGTCGGCTGTTCGAGGGCGTACGTCTTCAACATCACTTCCACGGTGGCCGGCCGCTGCCGCGGCACCGGCGAGAACGCCGCCCGCCACGTCGAGCGCCAAGTCGCCGACGGGGCTTCTCGCTCCGACGCTCTGGACGCCGCCTACGTGAAGTACGGCTGGGACACGCAGGCAATCGAGCGCCACATCCGACGGCGTTCCAGGGCGCTCCAGGCGAACCCGCCACAGCCCGAGGTCGCCACACCCGTCCGAGCCGAGCGGTTCCCGCCGCTGACAATCCCCGCGTTCCTCGATCTCGACGACGCCGTGCGCGAACGCTACTTCGCCGCCCGGCGAGCCGAACGCCAGGTACCAACGGAGGGACCAGCACGCACACCGGAACCACGCTAACCCACCCACCGGCGACGCCGCTCGCGATACGTGAGGTTGCCGGCAGATCATTCGCTCACGCAGGACGTTCGCGCCTTCGGCAACGTGTGGTGCCGTGAGCTAGCGCACACTCGCCCGGTGACTGTAAATCTGCCGGCATTGCCTACGGAGGTTCGAATCCTCCCCGGCCCACTGTTTCGATCTGGGGAAGTTTCGTGGCGACGTCTGACACGGAAGTTCCCCAGATGGCGTGGTGACACGGATCTTCCCCAGATGCGGGGGCTACAGAAGGCGTTGCATCACGGCGACGTCGAGCCAGCGGTTGAACTTGCGGCCCACCTGGCGTTCGATGCCGACGAGTTCGAAGCCGCACTTGGCGTGCAGCGCTCGGGACGCCGTCCCGCTGGCCTCGATGCGCGCCATCACGGCATGGAATCCCGAGGTCCTGGCGATCTCGACGAGGCGCGTCAGCAGGAGCGTGCCGATGCCCAGGCCGCTCAGGGCCCGGTCGACATAGACGGAGTCCTCGACCGTCGTCGAGTAGGCCGGGCGCTCCTTGTACGGCGACAGCGACCCGAATCCAGCGACCGGCGCTGCGGGCCGCGACTCGTCGACGGCGACGATCGCGGCAAAGGCCCCGGCGCGCTGACGGATCCACTGGCGCTGGTCGTCGAGCGACTTGGGAACGAGTTCGAACGTGCTCGTCGTCGTCGCCACTTCGTGGTTGTAGATCGAGCGGATCGCCTCGGCATCGTCGACAACAGCCGGGCGCAGGCTGATCGGAGCCACGACGCCGCAGGGTAGCGGCGTAGACCCCAGGTCAGGGCGTGGATCGGTGGGTCTGCCGCTATGATCTCACGCTGGTTCAAACCCGGGTGGAGCCACTCGGGGTCGATCCGCGAGCGCCCTCTTAGCTCAGTCGGTAGAGCACAGCCATGGTAAGGCTGGTGTCGTGGGTTCGATTCCCACAGAGGGCTCGACCGTGCGGTCCGGGCATCGTGAGTCCGTCCCGTAAGGACACGCCAAGGCGGCGTAGCTCAGTAGGTCAGAGCATCCGGCTCATAATCGGAAGGTCATCGGTTCGATCCCGATCGCCGCTACCAGCAACCCATCAACAAACAACACAGCATCAAGGGAAAAGGTCGATCGCAACATGAGTAAGGCGAAGTTTGAGCGTACGAAGCCGCATGTGAATGTGGGGACGATGGGTCATATTGACCATGGGAAGACGACGTTGACGGCGGCGATTTCGAAGACGTTGTCTGAGCGTGGGTTGGCGGAGTATACGCCGTTTGATTCGATTGATAAGGCGCCGGAGGAGAAGGCGCGGGGGATCACGATTTCGATTGCTCATATCGAGTATGAGACGGAGAATCGGCATTATGCGCATGTCGATATGCCTGGTCATGCGGATTACATCAAGAACATGATTACGGGTGCGGCGCAGGTCGATGGGGCGATTTTGGTGGTGGCGGCGACGGATGGTCCGATGCCCCAGACTCGTGAGCATGTGTTGTTGGCGCGGCAGGTCGGGGTGCCGTACATCGTGGTGGCGTTGAACAAGGCTGACGCGGTTGATGATGAGGAGCTGTTGGATCTCGTGGAGTTGGAGGTTCGCGAGTTGTTGACGGAGTATGAGTTCCCTGGTGATGATGCGCCGGTGGTGCGGGTGTCGGCGTTGAAGGCGTTGGAGGGTGATGCCGAGTGGCAGGCCAAGGTGATGGAGTTGATGGATGCGGTGGATTCGTTCGTGCCGGAGCCGCAGCGTGATTTGGATAAGCCGTTCTTGATGCCGATCGAGGACGTGTTCACGATCACCGGTCGGGGGACGGTGGTGACGGGGAAGGTCGAGCAGGGGATCGATCCACACCGGTGATGAGATCGAGATCGTCGGGTTGCGTGATACGCAGAAGACGGTGTGTACCGGGGTGGAGATGTTCCGCAAGATTTTGGATCAGGGTCAGGCGGGCGACAACATCGGTGCCTTGTTGCGGGGCACGAAGAAGGAGGATGTGGAGCGTGGCCAGGTGTTGTGTAAGCCGGGCAGTATCACGCCGCACACCAATTTCGAGGGTCAGGTGTACGTGTTGACGTCGGCCGAGGGTGGCCGGCACAAGCCGTTCTTCAACAACTACCGGCCGCAGTTCTTCTTCCGCACCACCGACGTGACCGGCACGATCGAGTTGCCGTCGGGCACCGAGATGGTGATGCCCGGCGACAACGTGGCGATGACCGTCGAGTTGGGCAAACCGATCGCCATGGACGAAGGCCTGCGCTTCGCCATCCGCGAAGGCGGACGCACCGTCGGCGCCGGCCGCGTCACCAAAATCATCAAGTGAACGGAACGAACTGAACCATGCCCAAGAACGACAAACGGGTGAAGATCACCCTCGAGTGCACCGAGTGCAAACGGCGCAACTACATCACGATGAAGTCGAAGATCAACGACCGTGAGCGCCTGGAGATGAAGAAGTACTGCAGCCACGAGCGCAAGCACACCGTGCACAAGGAGACCCGCTGACGCCAGTCCACTGAGTGCTCTGATGGTGGCCCGGTCGCGAGCGACCGAGCGCCAGCGAGGGAGCGGCCAGATGCGCCGTGCGTGGCCGGGGAACGCCAAAGAGCGTCCGGTAGCCTGGTCACCCCGCAGAGGGCAGTAGCTCAGTTGGTAGAGCATCGGTCTCCAAAACCGACGGTCGGGGGTTCGAGTCCCTCCTGCCCTGCCCAGCAGCCTTGAAGAAGTCCGGAAACCCATGTCACTTGATGATCTCAACCGCGAACAGAAGCGCACGTTGCGACGTATGGGCGCGGTCGACGAGAAGGGCGCGCCCACCCGCGTCGCTCGATCGTCGGGCCCCAAGCAGGATCGTGTCGGCCCGACTCAGTACCTCCGCGAGGTTCGCGATGAGATGCGCAAGGTCGCCTGGCCGTCCCGCGAAGAGGTCATCCGCTACTCGATCATCGTCGTCATCACCGTCCTCGTGTACATGGCCCTCGTCGGTGGCCTCGACTATGTCTTCGGGTACCTGTCCAGGTGGTTGTACGGATGAGTGACGTGAACGACGAACTCGAGCAGACCATCGACGAGGACACCACCATCGACGACGACGCCACCGTCGAAGACGGCACCACCGTCGCAGACGCCACCACCGACGATGACGACACCAGCGACGACCTGATCGAAGAAGAGGCGCCGCTCGAGGAGCCGGTCGCCGAGCAGTTCAGCGAGAATGGCGACCACCTTCCCGAGATCGATGCCATCGAGGTCGTCCCCGACACGTACGCCGAAGGTGACGAAGTCGCCGACGAGGCCGCGGCGCTCGGCGTGGAGCTGACCGACGAGGCCGAGCTCGACGCGCTCTCCGACGGTCTGGAGGCGACGGACGAGCCGTTGGTCCTCGACGCCACGACATCCGGCGGCGACGAAGCGGCCGAGGTCCCTGCCGAGCCGGTCGACGATCCGTCGACGCGTCCCGGCGAGTGGTTCGTCGTGCACACCCAGTCGGGGTACGAGAAGAAGGTCACCGCCAACCTCCATGCGCGCATCCAGAGCATGAACATGGAGGACAAGATCTACGAGGTCGTCATCCCGATGGAGGACGTCGTCGAGTTCAAGAACGGCAAGAAGCAAACCGTGCAGCGCAAGGTGTTTCCCGGCTATCTGCTGGTCCGCTGCCGGATGGACGACGAGTCGTGGTACTGCATCCGCAACACGCCGGGCGTCACCGGGTTCGTCGGCCAGAGTCGTCAGGGCCAGAAGCCGACGCCGCTCACTCGTCGCGAGGTGCTGACGTTCCTGTCGGCGAAGGGCGACGGTGCCGAGCCGACGGCGCGGACCAAGCCACGCCTCGAGTACGAGGTCGGCGAGAGCGTGCGCGTCAAGGAGGGCCCGTTCGCCGACTTCTCCGGCGAGATCGCCGAGATCAACGCCGACCACATGAAGCTCAAGGTGCTGGTGAACATCTTCGGACGGGAGACACTCGTCGAGATGGACTTCAGCCAAGTCGCCAAGCTCTGACGACGACGTTCACGGATTCACGGAAAGAGAACCACTGTCATGGCCAAGAAGAAGGTTGCTGCGATCGTCAAGATCCAGATTCCGGCGGGCAAGGCCAGCCCGGCACCGCCCGTCGGTACCGCCCTCGGCCCGCACGGCGTGGCGATCATGGACTTCGTCAAGGCGTACAACGCGGCCACGGAGAACCAGGTCGGCACGATCGTTCCCGTCGACATCACGATCTTCGAGGACCGCACGTTCTCGTTCGTGCTGAAGACGCCGCCGACCCCCGTGCTGCTTCGTGAGCGCGCCGGTCTGGAGAAGGCGTCCAGCGAGCCGGGCAAGACGAAGGTCGGCAGGGTGACCGAGGCGCACATCGCCGAGATCGCCGAGATCAAGATGCCCGACCTCAACGCCTATGACCTCGACGCCGCCAAGGAGCAAATCCGGGGCACGGCCCGGAGCATGGGAATCGAGGTGGTGGGCTGAGCCCACCACTCCACTAACGCCACGACCCGGATCACCTCGCCGGGCGGGCGCACCACCGAGGGAGACTGAAATGTCAGGAAAGAAGCACACCGACGCCGCCAAGACGTTCGATCGTGACCAGTTCTACGCGCCGTCCGAGGCGCTGGGGATCGTCAAGAACATGGCCTCGGCGAAGTTCGACGAGTCCGTCGACGTCGCCGTCCGCCTCGGCGTCGACCCGCGCAAGGCCGACCAGATGGTCCGTGGCACCGTCGCCCTGCCATCGGGGACGGGCAAGGACGTGCGGGTCGCCGTGTTCGCTACCGGCGAAGCCGCCCAGGAAGCTCGCGAGGCCGGTGCCGACATCGTCGGCGCCGACGACCTCGCTGCCCAGGTCGAGGCCGGCAAGTTCGACTTCGACGTGGCCATCGCCACGCCGGACATGATGCCGCTGGTCGGCCGCCTCGGCCGCGCCCTCGGCCCGCGTGGCCTGATGCCGAACCCGAAGACCGGCACGGTGACCACCGACGTCGGTCGCGCCGTCAGCGAGTTCAAGGGTGGCAAGGTCGAGTACCGCACCGACCGCTACGGCAACATCCACGTCCCGCTCGGCAAGGCGAGCTTCGAACCGGCCGCTCTGGAGACCAACTTCCGAGCCGTGGTCGACGAACTCAATCGGGCCAAGCCGGCGTCGGCCAAGGGCCGGTACCTGCGCAAGATCACGGTCTCGTCGACGATGGGCCCCGGTGTGCACGTCGACACCAACCGCCTGCGTCCCGACGTCGCCACCACCGCCTGACCGCATCGAGTCCAGGGCCAATTGTGAGCAAGTTCCTGCTCACAAGTGGCCTCAGACGCTCTCCCCAGCTGAGCACCCTGCTCGCCTGTTGAGTCGTCACCGCACGGCACGGACCGTGCGCGCCCGCATCGCTGCCTCGA
This sequence comes from Ilumatobacteraceae bacterium, assembly GCA_963786985.1. Classification (GTDB taxonomy): domain Bacteria; phylum Actinomycetota; class Acidimicrobiia; order Acidimicrobiales; family Ilumatobacteraceae; genus Desertimonas. Next base: position 129,057 of record CAWBBL010000009.1, read on the forward strand.
CCTCACCGAGCGAGACCATCGACGTGTCACCAGGTGTGGTCATCGCCAGCGCCCCGTGGGCTGCACCGTATTCCACGCCGTCGGCCACCGACTTGCCGTCGAGCAGCGCATAGATCAGCCGCCGCCGCGAAACCGTCTCCGCCGCCGACGCGATCGAAGATCTCGAGGTCGGATCGCCGGCGCGCCTCGTGGAACGTGCCCTCGGCGAACACCACGGCTCCCCAGTCGTTGCGGTTGGCCGTCGTGGCCTGGCGCAGTGTCGTGGCGACGATCTGGATGTTCGGAAAGGCACCGACGACCTCGTCGATCATCACCTTGAAATTCGTCGGGTCGAGTACGGCGAGGTCGTCATCGACACCGGTCACCGAGAATCCGAGGGCGGCGGTGAAGTCCTCCTCGTTGCCGAGCATCACGTCGACAAACGGGGCGATCGCTCGATTGACCTCGATGGCCCGATCCCGTCCACCGCCCTTCGCCCACAAGGCGAGCCCGCTGCTCGGCACGCTCGCCAATGGACGGCTGTGGCGGTTCCTGCCGTACTCGATGATCCTGTGGGTGGTCCTCAGCGCCATCGTCATCTTTGCGCTGCGGCGCACCGCGCCCGGCCGTCGCGTCTACGCCGTCGGGCTCAACCGCACGGCGAGCCGCTACGCCGGGGTGCGAGTCGGTTGGACAGTGATCGGGTTGTACATGGCGTCGGGCGTGTGCGCGGCGATCGTCGGGGTTCTCATCACCGGTTACACCGGATCGAGCTTCTTCGGCAGCGGGGACAGATATCAACTCGGCTCGGTCGCCGCCGTCGTCGTCGGGGGCACGTCGATCTATGGAGGACGAGGCGGCTACGGCGGGACCATCGCTGGTGCGTTGATCCTGGTCGTCTCCGAGAGCATCCTGCGCATCATCGATATCGCCGACGCTGGCCGACGCATTGCGTACGGAGTGCTCATCCTGCTCCTCCTGATCTCCTATGGCCGGGCCGGCAGCCTGCGCCGCGGCGGCGCCCGCAGCTCCGCCTGACCCGCCACTCCAGAGCCGATTGTGAGCAACATCTTGCTCACAATCGGCTTCGAACTTGACTGGGCAGGTCGTCCGCCGCAGCGCGCCCCCTCGGCGGTAGCCTTGGTGGTCGACATACAACCGGTCATTCGCCGAAGACCGCTGGTCCAGCTGGATTCCAGCTGGGTAATGGGTTCCGTCCCGCCAGCCGAGGTGCACGCCCTACGAGCTTTCCGTGGAGCCTCGCCTGCTTGCGAGTGCCCACGACGTGCCCGAGAGGAGGTGTGCACATGGAAGATCCCCGTCCCGACAAGGTCGCGACCGTCGCCGAGATCGCCGGCAAACTGTCGGCAGCCCCGGCAGTGTTCCTGTCCGAGTACCGCGGCATGACCGTCGGCGCCCTGGCGACCTTGCGCGGTTCGCTGCGTCAGGTCGGTGCCGAACACAAGGTCTACAAGAACACGCTGGCGAAGCTGGCCGTTCGCGAAGCCGGTCTCGATGTCCTCGACGAGCTGCTCGTCGGCCCGACATCGATCACGTTCACCGGTACCGACACGGTCGGCGCCGCCAAGGCGCTGCACGGCGCATCACGAACCAATCCCCTGCTCGTGCTCAAGGGCGGCGCCCTCGGCGCCAACCCGCTCAGCGCCGACGACATCAAGGCGCTGGCCGAGCTGCCGTCCCGCGACGAGCTGCTAGCTCGCCTGGCCGGTGCCTTGCAGGCTCCGATGGTGAAGACCGCCGGGTTGTTGCAGGCCCTGCCACGCAACTTCGCCTACGGCCTGTCGGCCCTCATCGAGTCCAAGACCGCGGCCTGAGCCGCGCCCCCAACACTTCAAACCACTCCCAAACTTCAACAAGGAAACGAACACCATCATGGCCAACACCACCGAGATCCTCGATTCGATCTCCGAACTGACCGTGCTCGAGCTCAAGGAACTGCTCGACGCCTTTGAAGAGCGCTTTGGCGTCACCGCCGCGGCTCCGGTCGCTGTTGCGGCCGCCGCCCCGGCCGGCGGCGGCGACGCCGCGGCCGCCGTCGAGGAGCAGGACGAGTTCGACGTCGTCCTCACCGGCGCCGGCGCCCAGAAGATCCAGGTCATCAAGGTCGTCCGCGAGCTGACCAGCCTGGGCCTCAAGGAGGCCAAGGACCTCGTCGACGGTGCCCCCAAGCCCGTCCTCGAGAAGGTTGCCAAGGAGGCCGCCGAGGCGGCCAAGGGCAAGCTCGAAGAGGCCGGCGCCAGCGTCGAGCTCAAGTGATCGGCGAGTGGGGCTGGCGAATGCCGGCCCCACTCGACTGATGACGAGATGAGAAGGTTCTCAGGCCCGGCTCATCTCCCCGCCATCTCGGCCCGGCAGGATGCCGGCGAGCAGCAATGCTTCTGCTCGCGATCGTCATTCCGCCGACTGAACGCGAGCGGGCTGTGGTGTCCGGTCCCGCCACCGGACACCACAGCCCCCTTACCCCGCTCGGTTCAGGTTCGCAGTCGATAGCCCATGCCGCGCACGGTCTCGATCGTGTCGGCTCCGAGCTTCCGGCGCAGATAGCGGATGTACACCTCGACGACGTTCGACCCCGGGTCGAAGTGGTATCCCCAGACGTGCGACAGGAGCTGCTCCCGCGAGAGAACCTGGCCGGCGTGGCGGAGAAAGGTCTCGGCGAGGGCGAACTCTCGGGCGGTCAACTCGATCGAGCGCCGCGTCCCGTCGGGCTCGTCGACCGAGGCTCGGCGCGTCAGTAGGTCGAGGACGACCCGTCCGGCGGTGAGCACCGACGGCTCGGCTTGCGCCGTGTCGCGGAGGCGGAGCCGAATGCGGGCGACCAGCTCCTCGAAGCGGAACGGCTTGGTCACGTAGTCGTCAGCACCGCCCTCCAGAGCGGCCACGGTGTCCTCGACGCCGTCGCGGGCCGTCAGGATGATCACTGGCACGGTTTCCCCTCGAGTACGCATCGAGCGCAGCACGGACTGACCGTCGAGCCCCCGCAGACCGAGGTCGAGGAGCACCAGGTCGAACGCCGTGTCGCGGGCCATCGCCAGGGCCTCCGTACCGCTGTTGACGGCCATCGTCGTGTACCCGCTGGCCTGGAGGCCCTTCTCGAGGAACGCCACGATGCGGTGCTCGTCCTCGGCAATCAGGATCCGAGTCACCTCGTCACCTCGTCGAGCGACGGCTCCAACGGGATGCGGATGGTGAACGTTGCTCCGCCCCCGGGGGTCGGATCCAGCTCGGCATTGCCACCGTGGGCTCGGGAGATGGCGTCGACGATGGCCAACCCGAGGCCGACGCCATCGTGGAGTCCCACGGCGTCGACAGGCCCACCGCGGGCATAGCGCCCAAACAAGCCGTCGGCGCGCTCTGGATCGACTCCCGGACCTCGATCGCGTACCCACAAGCGCACCCAGCCGGGTGCGTCGGCGGCCACGCCAATGCCGATCTCGTCGTCGGCGTCGCTGTGCTGGGCGGCATTGACGGCCAGGTTGAGCATCGCTTGGATCAACCGGTCGGCGTCGGCAACTCCCGCCAGCATCCCGGGTCGTGGCGCATCGTCGACCACCCATCGCCGCGGTGCCAGGGCCGAGACCCTCGCCAGGACGTCGACTGCCAGGTCACCGAAGTCGACGGGCTGGAGGCGCAGGAAATGGGGCTGTTCGGCCTTGGCGAGTACCAGCAGGTCGCTGACGGCGCGGCCCATCCGATCGAGCTCGTCGATCACGATCGTCACCGCAGCGTCTCGTTCGGCGGGGTCGTCGCCGAGCACCTCGAGATGTCCTCTGGCAATCGTGATCGGCGTCCGCAAGTCGTGGGCGACGTCGTTGAGGAACTGCCGCTGAGCGTGGACGCCGCTGTCGAGCCGGTCGACCATCTCATTGAACGTCCGGCCGAGTTCGGCGATCTCGCCATGGCCGTTGACCGGCAGGCGCGCTGACAGATCCGAATGGGTGATCGCTCGAGCGGTCCGGGTCAGTTGTCGCACCGGGGCGACGACACGCCCGGCGAGTGACCACGCCAGCATCGTGGTGATCGCCAGCACCGCCAAACCGGCGAGAGCGAGGAGGCCGACGAGGTCGTCGAGGTCGTCGAACTGGTTGTCGGTGAAGCGGGTGACGACGAAAACCCCGAGCACGTCCCCGTTCGTTCCTCCAGCGGAGCCGTCGGCGACGGCCAGCGAATCGCCGTCGTCGCCGGCCGGCCCGAGTACGGGGACGGCCAACGCGACGATGTTTCCGGCCGTTGTCTGGAAGTTCCCCATCGACACGGTGGTCGACCCGGTCCAGTGGTCGAGCAGCGCCGAATTCTCGATCAGTGCCGTCGGCGCACCGAAGCTGCGACGGATTCCCTCGGCGGCCTGGCGACCGTCGAGGGGAATTGTGTAGAACGCCTCGTCGTCGCCGGCGGCGTGCGTCGCCAAGAACTCGTCGAACAGGGCAGTGACGTCGCGCCCGTACGGCGCTCCAGATTCGCGACTTCCGAGCGCAGCGATCCGCCGGAGCTCCTCGGCCTCGTGGACGACGTCGAGTTCGGCATCGCGTTGGATCCGCGCCGACTGCACCTGGCGGACGACCACGATCGAGACGGTGAGGGCGGTCGCCAGGAGCACGAAGAAGGCGACGACAACACGTACGCGGATGCTCGAGGCGGCCAGGCGCGCCGTGCGGCGCCACGAGGGCGACGTCGTGAGAGGGCGCGGCTCAGTCGTCGTTGCCGCGATGGTCGCGGCGGTCCTCGCGATCGCTGCGGTCGTCGCTGTCGCCGCGGTCCTGGTCGTGGCCGCGGTCGTTCCGATCGTTGTCGCGGTTGTTCCGGTCGCCGCCGCCGCCATGGTTCCGGTCATCGCCTTCGTTGTCGCCGTTGCCCCGATGCCCGCCGTCGTCGCCATCGTCGACGTCGGAACGGGTGGGCGGCGCCGTGACAGGCGGCGCCTCGGCCGGGGGGATCGCCCTAGAAGCTACCGCCAATGACGTCGTCGCGACCGGCGTCGTCGCCGGCACGGTGGACTGGGCGGCCGGTGTCGAGACCGGGGTCGGCGCGGCAGCCACCGTGGCGGCCGGCGCCGTTGGCGGGATTGTCGTCGTCGCCGGCACGGTGGTGGTGGTCGTCGTCGACGTGGTGGTCGATGTCGACGTTGTCGTGGTCGTCGCCGCTGCCTCCAGGGGCAGCTGCACCGGCTCGATCGGGGATGGCGAGGCCGGAACCGTGGCCACGAGGGCGCGGCCCATCATCGCGGCGGCGAGGACTGCGCCGAGCGACGCGATCACGAGAAGGGCCGGGTTGCGGCGCACGGCCGGGCAGTATGGCGAGCGTCGCCGACAGTTCGGTGAACTGGGGGTGAGAGTTCTCTCATCACCGTCAACCGAAGCGAGTGCTTGACAGTTCTGGCCGGACTCTTTACCCTCTGCTCAATTGACGTCCCTGCCCGGGCGTGTCTGTCCGGACGCGGGTTGATGTCGTGCGTACCGCCCCGCTAAGATCGTCAGTTGCCGTGCGTCGCGCTTACCCCTCCTCAGCCGGAGTCCTTGGTTCTGCGCGGTCGCGTTCGTGCCCACCCGACACCCGTAATTCCTGGGCACCGCCCAGACCCATGCACTCTGGGCCAGCGCCCAGACCCGAGAATCCTCAGATAGGGGAGTGATCCGTGGCTATCGCCTCCACGTCCCGAGAGCGCTATTCGTTCGCCAACCTCGTCGAGCCGTTGGACCTGCCGGATCTCATCGCCATTCAGCGGTCGAGCTTCGAGTGGTTCCTCAACGAGGGACTGGCCAACACGTTCCGTGACATCAGTCCGATCAAGGACTTCTCCGAGTCGCTGCAGCTCGAGCTGGAGTTCGACCCCTTCGACGAGGACCTGCGCCCGCCGCCGAAGTTCTCCGTCGAGGAGTGCAAAGAGAAGGACATGACCTACTCGGCGCCGGTCTTCGTGCGCGCCAGGTTCATGAACCGCAACACCGGTGAGATCAAAGAGCAGACGGTGTTCATGGGCGACTTCCCGATCATGACCGACAAGGGCACGTTCATCGTCAATGGCACCGAGCGGGTGGTCGTCAGCCAGCTGGTCCGTAGCCCTGGCGTGATCTTCGAGCCGGGCGAGCGCTACCGCCTCCGCAATCTCACCAAGCACCAGCTGGTGAAGGGGACGATCCACCCCTACCGCGGCGAATGGATGGAGTTCGACGTCGAGCAGAAACCCGGCCGCGACGTGACTGCCGGCACCCGCGTCGCCCGCAAGCGGCGCCTCGGCATCTTCACGCTGCTGCGCGCCCTGGGCTACGACGAGGAGAACGCCCCGGGCTTCCTCGACCGCTTCGTCGCCCACTTCGACTTCCTCCAGGGCCAGTGGGACAAGGAGCGCGACGTCGCCCCGACCCAGGACGAGGCCCTCGTCGAGATCTACAAGCGGGCCCGTCCGGGCGAGCCGCCGACCGTCGAATCGGCCCGTGCCTACTTCCGCAACGCCTTCTTCGAGAGCCGCCGCTACGACCTCAGCCGGGTCGGCCGTTACAAGCTGAACCGCAAGCTGGGTGCCGAGGTCACCAAGCTCGGTGACCTGTTCGGGCTGTCCGACGAGCAGCTCGACCTGCCCGACGAGGACCAGAACGTGCTCAGCCGCTGTGAGGTGCTGGCGTCGATCTCCTACATGCTGCACCTCGTCAAGCAGGAGCCGGGCTACCGCCTCGACGACCAGGACCACTTCGCCAACCGGCGCATCCGGTCCGTCGGCGAGCTGATCCAGAACCAGGTGCGTATCGGCCTGTCGCGCATGGAGCGCGTGGTCCGTGAGCGGATGACGACCCAGGACGTCGAGGCGATCACGCCGCAGACGCTGATCAACATTCGCCCGGTGGTGGCCGCCATCAAGGAGTTCTTCGGAACGTCCCAGCTGTCCCAGTTCATGGACCAGGTCAACCCCCTGTCCGGCCTCACCCACCGTCGCCGCCTGTCGGCGCTCGGTCCCGGCGGCCTGTCGCGTGAGCGCGCCGGCTTCGAGGTCCGCGACGTGCACTTCAGCCACTACGGCCGGATGTGCCCGATCGAGACGCCCGAGGGCCCCAACATCGGCCTCATCGGCGGCCTGTCGACGTACGCCCGGGTCAACGAGTTCGGCTTCATCGAGAGCCCGTATCGCAAGGTCGTCGACGGCAAGGTCACCGACGAGATCGTGTACATGGCCGCCGACGAGGAGGAGAACTACGTCGTCGCCCAGGCCAACACCGCCGTCAACGCCGACGGCACGCTCGCCGACGACCGCGTGTTGGTGCGCCGTTCGCCGCAGGCTGCCAACCTCGAGGACCTCAAGCGGATGCTCGAGGCCGAGAGCTTCTTCGGAGCCACGACCGACATCGCCTACGTGCCCCCGGCCGAGGTCGACTACATGGACGTGTCGCCCAAGCAGATCGTGTCGGTCGGTACGGCGCTGATCCCGTTCCTCGAGCACGACGACGCCAACCGCGCCCTGATGGGTGCGAACATGCAGAAGCAGGCCGTCCCGCTGGTCCGCTCCGAGGCCCCGTACATCGGTACCGGCATCGAGGACCGTGCGGCTCGCGACGCCGGCGATCTGATCCAGGCCGAGGAGGACGGCGAGATCACCGAGGTCACCGGCGACACGATCACCGTGCAGTACTCGACGCTGGGCAAGAAGATCTACACCCTCGCCAAGTTCAGCCGGTCCAACCAGGACACGTGCATCAACCAGCGGCCCCAGGTCGTCGAGGGCCAGAAGGTGCGTAACGGCACGATCCTCGCCGACGGCCCGTCGACCGATGCCGGCGAGTTGGCCCTCGGCAAGAACCTCCTCGTCGCCCTGATGCCGTGGGAGGGCTACAACTTCGAGGACGCCATCATCTTGTCCGAACGTCTCGTGCGCGACGACGTGCTGACCTCGATCCACATCCACGAGCACGAGGTCGATGCCCGTGACACCAAGCTGGGGCCGGAGGAGATCACCCGGGACATCCCCAACCTGTCCGACGACATCCTGGCCGATCTCGACGACCGCGGGATCATCCGCGTCGGAGCCGAGGTCGGGCCCGGCGACGTCCTCGTCGGCAAGGTCACGCCGAAGGGCGAGACCGAGCTGACCCCCGAAGAGCGCCTGCTCCGGGCGATCTTCGGCGAGAAGGCCCGCGAGGTCCGGGACACGTCGCTCAAGGTGCCCCACGGCGAGAACGGCAAGGTCATCGACGTCAAGGTGTTCAACCGCGATGACGGCGACGAGCTGCCCCCGGGCGTCAACCAGCTGGTTCGCGTCTATGTCGCCCAGAAGCGCAAGATCTCCGTCGGCGACAAGCTCGCCGGCCGCCACGGCAACAAGGGCGTGATCTCCAAGATCCTGCCGGTCGAGGACATGCCGTACCTCGCCGACGGGACACCCGTCGACATCATCCTCAACCCGCTCGGCGTGCCGAGCCGGATGAACGTCGGCCAGGTGCTCGAGGCCCACCTCGGCTACTGCGCCCGGTGGGGCTGGACCAATCCGGGCGACGGCAGTTCGGTCGGTAGCGCACCCGTGCGCGGCACGGAATCGAAGACCCGTCCGAACACGCCACCGTCGACGTTCATCGCCACTCCGGTGTTCGACGGCGCCCACTGGGACGAGGAGGACGACGCCGGTAACCACCCGACGATCCAGACAATCCTCGAGAACCTCAACCCCGAGTCGATCGACGGCGCTCGCCTGATCGGCAGCGACGGCAAGACGACGTTGTTCAACGGCCGCACCGGCGAGCCCTACGACAACCGGATCACCGTCGGCTACATGTACATCCTCAAGCTCGCCCACCTCGTGGACGACAAGATCCACGCCCGCTCGACGGGTCCGTACTCGATGATCACCCAGCAGCCGCTCGGCGGCAAGGCGCAGTTCGGTGGCCAGCGCTTCGGCGAGATGGAGGTGTGGGCCCTCGAGGCCTACGGCTCGGCGTACTGCCTGCAGGAGCTGTTGACGATCAAGTCCGACGACGTGCTCGGTCGCGTCAAGGTCTACGAGGCGATCGTCAAGGGCGACAACATCCCCGAACCCGGCGTGCCGGAGAGCTTCAAGGTGTTGATGAAGGAGATGCAGGCGCTGTGCATCAACGTCGAGGTGCTCGCCGACGATGGCACCGAGATCGAGATCCGCGACCTCGACGAGGACGTGTTCCGCGCTGCCGAGGAGCTCGGCATCGACATCTCCCGCCCGGAGCGGGGCACCGACGAGGACGACGCCGAGCGCGAAGCACGCCGCGCCGCGCGCAGTTTCTGACCACGACAACGAACAACAACCCGAGAACTCACGACACACCGCGAAGCGAGAAGAAATGCTTGACGTGAACATGTTCGACCAGCTCAAGATCGGGCTGGCCACCCCTGATCAGATCCGCACGTGGTCGCACGGCGAGGTGAAGAAGCCCGAGACGATCAACTACCGCACGCTGCGCCCGGAGAAGGACGGCCTGTTCTGCGAGAAGATCTTCGGACCGACTCGTGACTGGGAGTGCTACTGCGGCAAGTACAAGCGGGTGCGCTTCAAGGGGATCATCTGTGAGCGCTGCGGCGTCGAGGTGACCCGTTCGAAGGTTCGTCGGGAGCGGATGGGCCACATCCAGCTGGAGGCACCGGTGGTGCACATCTGGTACCTGCGCGGGACGCGTTCGTGGCTCGCCTACCTGCTGGCGGGCATCGAGCCGAAGGAAGAGCTCAAGGCCAAGCAGCTGGAGAAGGTCATCTACTTCGCCGCCAACTTGGTGACCTGGGTCGACGACGACAAGCGCCATGAGGACCTGCCCAACTTGGAGGCCGAGTATCTCGAGGAGCGTCGGGCGATCGAGAAGGAGCTGGAGCTGGAGATCGACCGCCGGTTCAAGGAACTGGAGTCCGAGGCCGAGGCCCTGGAGGCCGAGGGCGGCGACACGAAGAAGCTGCGCACCCAGTCGGACAAGGACGTCGCCGCCCTGCGCGAGCGCTACGAGGTCGAGCTCGACCTCGTCGCCCGCACGTTCGACGAGTTCAAGGACCTGCACCCGCGCAAGATCATCGACGACGAGATCCTGTGGCGCGAGTTGCGCGACAAGTACGGCGACTACTTCGAGGGCGGCACCGGTGCCGACGCGATCAAGAGCCTGATCGACCGCATCGACTTCGACGAGGAGGAGATCAAGCTCCGCGACGCGATCGACCCCGGCGACTCGGGACGCAAGCCGTTGTCTGCCCAGCGCAAGCAGAAGGCGATCAAGCGACTGAAGATCGTGGCCAGCTTCAACCGCCGCGACGACCACGGCCGCCGGCTGAATGACCCGAAGGCGATGATCCTCGACGTCGTGCCGGTGATCCCCCCCGAGCTGCGTCCGATGGTCCAGCTCGACGGTGGCCGCTTCGCCACGTCGGACCTCAACGACCTGTACCGCCGGGTCATCAACCGCAACAACCGGCTCGGCCGGCTGCTCAGCCTCGGTGCCCCGGAGATCATCGTCAACAACGAGAAGCGGATGCTCCAGGAGGCCGTCGACGCCCTGTTCGACAACGGCCGCCGCGGCCGTCCGGTCACCGGGCCGGGCAACCGTCCGTTGAAGTCGCTGTCCGACATGCTCAAGGGCAAGCAGGGCCGGTTCCGTCAGAACCTGCTCGGCAAGCGCGTCGACTACTCGGGCCGTTCGGTCATCGTCGCCGGCCCGACGCTCAGGCTGCACCAGTGCGGCCTGCCCAAGTTGATGGCCCTCGAGCTGTTCAAGCCGTTCGTCATGAAGCGGCTCGTCGACTTGGAGCTGGCCCAGAACATCAAGACCGCCAAGCGGATGGTCGAGCGCAGCCGGCCGCAGGTGTGGGACGTCCTCGAGGACGTCATCAAGGAGCATCCGGTGCTGTTGAACCGGGCGCCGACGCTGCACCGCCTCGGCATCCAGGCGTTCGAGCCGGTGCTCGTCGAGGGCAAGGCGCTGCAGATCCACCCGCTCGTGTGCACGGCGTTCAACGCCGACTTCGACGGCGATCAGATGGCGATCCACGTGCCGCTGTCGGCGGAGGCCCAGGCCGAGGCCCGGGTGCTGATGCTGTCGGCGAACAACATCTTGTCGCCGGCATCCGGTCGTCCGATCGTGACGCCGACCCAGGACCTCGTGATCGGGGCGTTCTACCTGTCCGAGGAGGTCGACGGGGCTCCCGGCGAGGGCCGCGTGTTCCGCCACCTGTGGGAGGCCCAACGGGCCTACGACGAAGGCGCCCTGTCGCTGCACGCCCGGATCACGATGCGTCCGCCGGGCACCGAACCGTTCGAGACGACGGTCGGCCGAGCCCTGTTCGAGGACTGCCTGCCCGATGACTATGCCGGGCGCTTCGGTCACGTCGTCGGTGTCGTCAAGAAGAAGGAGATGGGCACGATCGTCGAGCGCCTCTCCGACTACTACCCGAAGGCGACGATCGCCTCGTCGCTCGATGCCTTGAAGAACCTCTGCTACCGGTTCGCCTCGCAGTCCGGTCTGACGGTGTCGATCGACGACGTCAAGACGCCGGCGAAGAAGCGCGAGATCCTCGACTCGTTCGAGGAGCAGGCCGACAAGGTCGAGATGCAGTTCCGCCGTGGCGTGATCACCGACGGTGAGCGCCGCCAGCAGGAGGTGCGCATCTGGACCGAGGCGACCACCCAGGTCCAGCAGGCGATGGAGGCCGAGTTCGCCGCCCAGCGGTTCAACCCGATCGACATGATGGTCGGCTCGGGTGCCCGCGGCAACATGACCCAGATGCGCCAGATCGCCGGGATGCGCGGCCTCGTGGCCAACCCCCGTGGCGACATGATCCCGCGGCCGATCAAGAAGAACTTCCGTGAGGGTCTCGAGACGCTGGAGTACTTCATCGCCACGCCGGGTGCCCGCAAGGGCCTCGTCGACACGGCGCTGCGGACCGCCGACTCCGGCTACCTCACCCGACGTCTCGTCGACGTCGCCCAGGAGCTGATCATCCGCGAGGAGGATTGCGGCACGACGCTGGGCATCTGGGTGGAGAACGTCCGTGCCGACTCGGCGACGGCGAAGTCGTACCTCGACACCAGCCTGTTCGGACGGGCCCTGCTGCGCGACGTCAAGCTCGCCGACGGGACGGTCATCGCCCGCAACACGATCGTCGGCGAAGGTGAGATGGCCCAGCTGCGTGACGACCCCCAGGTCGATCGCGTCCAGGTCCGCTCCGTTCTGGCGTGCGATGCCGAGCTCGGCATCTGCGCGGCGTGCTACGGGCGCTCACTGGCGACGGGCAAGAGCATCGAGCTCGGCGAGGCTGTCGGCGTCATCGCCGCCCAGTCGATCGGCGAACCCGGCACGCAGCTGACGATGCGCACGTTCCACACCGGTGGCGTCGCCGGCAAGGACATCGCCGGTGGTCTGCCGCGTGTCGTCGAGCTGTTCGAGGCCCGCACCCCGCGTGGTTCGGCTCGCCTGGCGGTGGCGTCGGGCGTGGTCCGTCTGGGCGACGACGAGGGCAAGGGCATCCCGGTCAGCGTCGTCGACGACGAGGGCAACGAGCATCCGATGATCCTGCCCGTCGGGGTGCGCCCGATCGTCACCGATGGTCAGGAAGTGACCGCCGGTGATCCGATCACCGACGGTCCGTTCGACCCCAAGGATCTGATCATGATCAAGGGGATCCGCGAGACCCAGCACTACCTCGTCGAGCAGGTCCAGAAGGTGTATCGCGAGCAGGGTGTGTCGATCCACGACAAGCACATCGAGCTGATCGTCCGTCAGATGACGCGGCGGGTCGGCGTGCAGGAGCCGGGCGACGCCGGGTTCCTGCCCGGCGAGCGGGTCGATGCCAAGGTGTTCCGCGACACCAACCGGCGGATGGTCGAGGAGACCAAGCGCCCAGCGGAAGGTCGCCCGGAGATCATGGGGATCACCAAGGCGTCGCTGGCCACCGAGTCGTGGCTGTCGGCCGCCTCCTTCCAGGAGACGACGCGGGTGCTCACCGAGGCGGCCATCGACGGCAAGTCCGACAACCTCATCGGGCTCAAGGAGAACATCATCATCGGCAAGCTGATCCCGGCCGGGACCGGCATGGACAAGTACCGGGAGTTCGACATCGAAGCCCCCGACTACGAGCCGATGACGTTCTACTCCACCGACGCCGAGGCCGCCGACCCCGCCGCCTGGCTGTCCAACATCCACGGCACCTACGCCGACGGCGAGGCTCCCGCCGAGCCCGTCGAGGCCGCCACCACCAGCTGACTCACGCCCGACGCCAACCGATGGGTGTTGTGGGGACGGAACGGTCCCCACAACACCCATCGGTCGCGTTCACGGCTGGAGCGCGAGGACGACGTCGTCGGCGATCGGACGGAAGCCGAGCTGCTGGTAGATCGAGTTGCTCGTCGGGTTGGTCACGTCGGCGAACAGGACCACCTCGGTGGCGCCACGGGCCACGGCGTCTACCGACGCGGCGGCGGTGACGGCGCTGCCGTAGCCGTGTCGCCGCCACTGCGGCGGCGTGTACACCGGTCCGATCCGCGCCATCCCGGCGAGCACCGGCGTGGCCGCGGCGATCGACACGGGTTCGTCGACGAGCCAGAGCGCGATGCTCCCGGACTCGAGCCGCGAGTCGACCACACTCTCCGGGTCGCCGTACCGGCAACGCTCGGCACGACCAGCTCACCGAGCCGATACAGACGCTCTTCGAGCCGCGTGGTCGCCGTGCCGCCGGTCAGCGTCGACCATGCCGCGGCGAACGCCTGCGCGGAGGGGGGCGGTCCGGCCACCTCGCCGGGCCATGACGGGAGTTCGCCGACGAGTTGCGCGGCGGCGTGGGTGGGCATGGCGCTGAGGCGCAGCGGATGCGGGAGCGTGACCAGCATGGCGCCGGTCACCGGCGACTGTTCATCGGCTCGCCACCAACCGAACAGCGGCGGGTCACCGCCGAACGCGTTGGGCCCGGCGCTCGCGACCCGCGCCGACACCGTGAGCAACACCGTGTTCTCGGCCGGACGCGCTCGATCCCGACGACCTACAGGATCCGCCAACCGAAGGGTGTCAGTATGACGGAACGGTCCCATTGGCACCCTTCGGTCGGCGGCGAGGACGCTCCCCGGAGGGAATCTTCGGTTCGGCTGTCGATCGAGGACAGCGTCGTTCGTAGTAGAGGTGAGAGTCGACATCGAGTCGGCTGACCCGAAAGGATGAGTCAATGACCGAATACCTGCTGTCCGTCTACATGAACGAGGGTGACGCCGAGATCGCCCCTCCGGAAATCGAGAAGATCTACGCCGCCGTCGACGCGTTCAACGCCGAACTCAAAGCGGCTGGGGCGTGGGTGTTCGCCGGCGGTCTGCACCCCGCCGAGACGGCGACCGTCGTTGATGCCTCGAAAGGTGAGGTCACCGTGACCGACGGCCCGTATGCCGAGACCAAGGAGCACCTCGGTGGCTTCTGGGTCATCCAGGCCGCCGACCTCGACGCCGCGCTCGATTGGGCGAAGAGGGGGTCGGCGGCGTGCGCCGGTGCTGTCGAAGTGCGCCCGTTCCAGGACGAACCGGCTGAGTGACCGCTGACATCGCGTGGACGTTCCGCGAGGAGTCGGGACGCGCCGTCGCCACCCTGATCCGCACCTTCGGCGACATCGATGTCGCCGAGGATGCGGTGCAGGAGGCGTTCGCCATCGCCATGGACAAGTGGCCGGAATCCGGCTGGCCGCCGAACCCTGGCGCGCTGGATCGTCACGACGGCGCGCAACCGGGCCATCGACCGATTGCGTCGCGAGGCGACGCGTCATGATCGGCAGGTTCAGGCGCACTCCCTGCGTCCCCCGAGGAGCCGCCAGCCGAGGTCGGTCCGGTGACGGACGACCGCCTTCGCCTGATCTTCACGTGCTGCCATCCGGCCTTGGCTTCGAGCTCGCAAGTCGCCCTGACCCTGCGCCTGCTCGGGGGCCTGCAGACCGAAGAGATCGCCCGGGCCTTCCTCGTGCCCGAAGCGACGATGGCCCAACGGCTCGTGCGGGCGAAGAAGAAGATCAGCGCCGCCAAGATTCCCTACCGCGTTCCCGGAGACGCCGAGCTACCCGACCGGCTGGGCGCCGTGCTGGCCGTCCTCTACCTCGTCTTCAACGAGGGGTACTCGGCGACGAGCGGCGACTCGCTGGTGCGTGCCGACCTCAGCGCCGAGGCGATCCGTCTCGCCCGGTTGGTCGTCGAGTTGATGCCCGACGAGGCCGAGGCCGTTGGCCTGCTCGCTCTCCTCCTGCTCAGCGAGGCGCGGCAGCCGGCGCGGGTCGCCGCCGACGGATCGCTCGTCCTGCTTGCTGACCAGGACCGCAGTAGGTGGGATCGCCCGCTGATCGGCGAGGGTCAGGCCCTCGTGCGGGCGTGCCTGCGGCGCAACATGCCCGGCCCGTACCAGATCCAGGCGGCGATCAATGCCGTCCACAGCGCCGCGCCGACGGCCCGGGACACTGATTGGCGCCAGGTCCTGGCCCTGTACGACCAACTCCTCGCCGTGTCCCCGACGCCGGTCGTCGCCCTCAACCGGGCGGTTGTCGTCGCCGAGGTCGACGGTGCCCAGGCCGGCCTGGCAGCGGTCGACGCCCTCGCCGACGACCTCGCCCGCTACCAGCACTTTCACGCGACCCGCGCCGATCTGCTGCGGCGCCTCGATCGCCGGTCCGAGGCCGCCGACGCGTACACCTCGGCGATCGCTCTGACCGCCAACGACACCGAACGGCGTTTCCTGGAGGCGCGTCGACTGGCGGTGTCGGCTGGGGGGATCGATTGATCGGCACACGGCGACCGCCGTAGTGTTCGGTCGGTGCTGAGCGGTTCGTCCGAGTCGGGAGAATGACGTGGCCGAGGTCCTGCTCTTCCACCACGCCCAGGGCCTGACACCCGGCGTCGTCGCCTTCGCCGACGGGTTGCGACGGGCCGGCCACGTGGTGCACACGCCCGATCTCTACGACGGCCGCACGTTCGAGACGCTCGACGAGGGGATCGCTCACGCCGGCGAGATCGGCTTCGAGAACGTGCTCGAGCGCGGCGTGCGCGCCGCCGACGGGCTGCCCGCCGAGTTGGTGTACGCCGGGTTCTCGCTCGGGGTCATGCCGGCCCAGAAGTTGGCCCAGACGCGCCCTGGCGGGATTGGGGCATTGCTGTTCGAGTCCTGCCTCCCCGTGGCGGAGTTCGGCTCGTGGCCTGACGGCGTGCCCGTCCAGGTGCACGGGATGGACGCCGATCCCATCTTCGTCGGCGAGGGCGACATCGATGCCGCCCGCGAGCTCGTCGCGACGGCCGACGACGGTGAGCTGTTCCTCTATCCCGGCGACCAGCACCTCTTCGCCGACAGCACGCTGGCGTCCTATGACGCCGATGCCGCCGCCCTCCTGGGTGCGCGGGTGGAGTCGTTTCTCGACGGCCGCTAGGCGACGTGCCCGACACCAAGGTCACCGCCCGCGGCCTCAACCGGGCGACCCTCGCCCGCCAGTTGCTGCTGCACCGCGAGTCGTCGAGCGCGGCCGATGCGGTACGCCGCGTCGTCGCCCTCCAGGCCCAGGAGCCAGCGTCGCCGTACGTCGCCCTGTGGAACCGGGTCAGCGACTTCGACCCCGCTGACCTCGACAGCGCCTTCGCCACCGGCGACGTGGTCAAGGCCACGCTGATTCGGGTCACCCTGCACGCCGTCCACGTCGGCGACTATCGGGCGTTCCGCGAGGCGATGGAACCCACGCTGCGCGCAGCCCGGCTGCACGACCGCCGGTTCGCCGCCAGCGGGCTGACCCTCGACGACGCCGACCGGGTGGTTCCCGAGCTCGTCGACTACCTCGCCGAGCCGCGTTCGGTCACGGAGTGTGCGACGTGGCTCGAGCAACGGGTCGGGGCACCCGCGGTGAAAGGGGCGTGGTGGGCGTTTCGGCAGTACGCCCCGCTGCTCCACGTTCCCGGCGGCGGCCCGTGGTCGTTCGGCACCCGGCGGTCGTTCGTCGCTCCCCGCGACAAGCCGATCGTGCCCGACACGGACGTTGCCGAGGAGTCGATGCGGGTGCTGGCGTGGCGCTACCTCGAGGGGTTCGGGCCGGCGTCGGCGGCGGACATCGCCCAGTTCGGCATGGTCAACCGGCCCCGGGCGAGGTCCGCTTTGCTGGCCCTCGCCGGCGATCTCCAGCGACTCGAGGGGCCGAACGGCGAGGAGTTGTTCGACGTTCCGGGCGCGCTGCGCCCCGACGAGGACACACCGGCACCGCCGAGGTTGATGGCGATGTGGGACAGCGTCCTGCTCGCCCATGCGGACCGCAGCCGGGTCATCCCGCCTGACGTGCGCAAGGCGGTGATGCGGATGAACGGTGACGTATTGCCGACGCTGCTCGTCGACGGCTACGTCGCCGGCGTGTGGCGCACGGTCGAGGGCCGCATCGAGGCGACCGCCTTCCATCCCCTGTCGGACGAAGCATGGGAAGGGCTTGCCGCCGAGGCCCGGGCCCTCCAGGAACTGCTCGCCGCCCGGGGATCCCGACGTCTACCGCCGCTACCACCACTGGTGGGCCAAGCTCCCCGACGGCGAGGTTCGCGTGCTCGGCTAGAGCCAGTCCGCCGCCTTGAACCTGCGGTACAGCACGAGGCACAGCGCCACGATGATGACCGTGACGGTGACGAAGCCGAGAATGTGATCGTGTCCCGGGATGCCGCCGAGGTTCATTCCGAACAGGCCGCCGACGACAGTCGGCACCACGCCAATGGCGACCCATGCCGAAATCCGCCTCGTGTCCTCGTTCTGACGCATCGCCGCCTGCGTGTTGCTGGCCGCCAGGGCGTTGGTGAGCAGTGAGTGAAGTGAGCGGCCCCGTTCGAGGATCCGCGACAACTCCTCCTCGACGTCCCTGAACAACGGGACGATCTCCCGCTCGACCCACGGGATGCACTCCGGCCCGGTCAGCCGCTTGATCGCCGGCGGCAGGGGCTCGAGGGCGATCAGGAAGTCGATCACCTCGCGGATCAGGAAGTAGATCCGTCGGGTCGGCTGCCCCCGTGACTCGCTGAACACGTCGCGCTCGACTTCGCGAACGTCGTTCTCGAGGCCGTCGACCACGGGGGTGTAGGCCTGCACCGCGTGCAGGAGGGCGGCTTGCAGGATGGCGCCGGGCCCGTGGCGGAGCACGCCGGGGTGTTGTTCCAGCTCGGCGCGGACGTCCTTGAGCGGCGCGGCCTGCCCGTGACGAACCGTCACGACGTAGTCGTCGCCGACGAAGAAGAACAGCTCACCGAACTCGACCTCCTCCCGGGCGTCGACATAGCGGGCCGTGGGGACCACCGTCAGCAGGCACGCGCCGTGGCGCTCGACCTTCGGGCGCTCGTGCTTGTGACGGGCGTCGGCGATCGCCAGGTCGGGGATGTCGAACACCTTCGCCGCCTCGTCCAGCTCGCTGTCCGTCGGCATCCGCAGGCCGAGCCAGGCGAACCCGGCGGAGCCGCGTTGGGCGGCGAGGTCGGCGATCGACGAGGTCTCCAACACCCGCTTGCCGTCGACGTACCACGCGGCATCGATGATCACCCGCTCATCGTGTCACGCCTGGGTTGCGATGAGCGATGACGGGCCATACGGCCGTCATCGCTCATCGCCGGGCGACGTCCGCATCCGGCATGACGGCGCGGCCGGCGTGGCCGGGGAGGCCGGCGTGGCCGGGAAACGCAATCAGCAGTTGACGACGACGCCGAGGTCCGGCATCCGCAGGTGCGCCGTCGACGACAGCCGGCGCCACGCCTCGTGAGCATCGACCTTGCTGACGTACATCTCCTGGGCGATCGCCCCGGCGACCTTCGGGGCGGCGAAGCTCGTGCCGCTCCAGCGCGCCCACTCCCGGAAGCGCCGCCCGGGTTGACCGTCGAGCGTCTCGGTGACGTCGTGGAAGAACGTGCTGACGACGTTCACCGCCGGCGCACAGGCGTCGACCCAGCTGCCGCAGTTGGTGAACCACGCCGGACCGCCGCGGTCCAACCCGCCGACGCCGATGATGCCCGGCAGCGCCGCCGGGAAGTACGGACGGCTGGACTGCAGGTTGCCGGCGGCGGCAACACCAATGGCGTCGCCGAGCAACCGGGGCATCCACGTTCCGAGGAGGCCGGGATCGTCATTGGCACAGAACGTGCCGAAGCTCATCACGACGACGTCGAACGGTCCGCACGACCGGCTCATCCGCCGGATGGTCGAGCGCACACGGGCTAGTCGATCCCTCGCCGAAACTCGACAGTACCCCGGCCGGGCAGACGATTGCGTCGGGGCAGACCTGGCGGACGATGCCGGTGATGAACGTGCCGTGGCCGGCCTCGAAGTCGAGTGTTCCGGAGCCGTCGTCGTCGTGTTCGTCCTCGTCGTCGACTGGGAAGGTGCCATCGGCGCTGGGTGTCGCGTCCCGCCAGGTCGCCTCGTCGATGACACAGCAGTCGAGGAAGTCGGTGCTCGGCGCGGCGCGTGCCGTCCTCGACGACGGTATGCAGCCCGGTGTCGAGGACGAGGATCTGGGGCCGACGGCGGTTGGCGAGGTCGAGCCGGCGGCGCAGGTAGCGGGGCTCTTCGGCCGGCTCGGCCGTCGACAGCATCACCTTGCGCACGACGCCGTGCTCATCCGGCTTCGTGTCGAGCACCCTGCCGAGGAAGGCCATCTCGCCGGCCCAGGTGGCCGGCACCCCGAGCGGGTTGCCGACGACGCTCTGGGCGCCGAGGAAGACGTGGTTCAGCTCGGCGACGACCGGTGTGTCGAGGGCGGCGAGCTCGCGGAGCGCCGGCTGCACCCGACGAGAACGTCCAGCGCTCCTCACCGTTCACGGACTCGCGCTCGACGTCCCTCAACCGCACCGTCTCGAACGGCACGGTCGCTCGGTCGCCCCGCTCGCGGATCTCTACGGCTTGATCCTTGTCGTACTTCTCGACCATAGCATCGCCACGGACGATCGCGTTCGTCCTTGTTCGTGACCCCGGCGAGCAGGCTGTCCGGTCGCGCGAGAACCACCTGACCGGATGAGTCGATGCCGACGGCGATGTTCAGGCGGCCAAAGATCTCGGTCAACGTGTTGAGGGGCGCCGGGTGCTCCACGACGAGGGCAGAAGGGCGCGGTGGGGGCAGGTCATCCTCTGGCATTGGTTCATTGTGACCATGTGCGCCGGGCTGTGCTGGAATTTTCGCCGCTGCCGGTACGAACTCGTACGGATAGCGTCGAGCGCCGTGGGCGATCTCGCCTCGATGAGCGCGAGTGATCTGCGCGACCACGTTCACGCAGATCCCGCCGGGTGCTCGAGCAGGCGGCGCTACGTCGACGAACGACCCCGACGAGAAGCGGACGTGGCCGAGTTGCTGTGGGTCGACCGGGTTGGCCGAACGGGAGCTGGGCCGCCTCGATCTCGCTGCCGACGCCCTGCGGTCCGGCGTATCGACTCGCCGCGGCTGCCGGCGAGCTGGAGCTCGCCGCTGGCGTGAGGATGAGCCTCGCGTTCGTGGTCGGCCGTCTCGGCGACCTCGAGGCGGGGCGTTGGCCCTGCTCGACCTCGCCGAGCCCGTGCTGACCGGAGCGGACCGGGCGCGGGCCGTCCCCAGCGGGGGACGGTGCAGTACTGGCGCGGTGACTTCGCCGCCGCGGCCGCCACCCTCGAGACCGCCTGCCGAGCCTCGACCGGTACGATCAAGGTCGCCGAGGCGCGAGGCGCGGATCACGCTCGGGGCCGTGCTCGGCCAGGTCCGCGACTACCGGGGTGCCGAACGCCAACTCGAAGCGGCGATCGGCGTCGCCGCCGAAGCGAGCCAACAGCTTCTCGTTGCCTTGGCTCATCACAACCTCGGCTACCTGGCGATGCTGCAACGTGACTTGCCGCGGGCGATCGACGAGTTCGTCGATGCCGAGTCGGGACTCGTCGCGGCGCCGGGCAGCGGGATACTTGCCGCGGCGTTCACGCCGACCACGCTCAAGCGCTCGCCGACGCGGCCCTCTTCGACGACGCCGACGCCCTCGTCAGACGGGCTCTCGACATGTTGGTCGAGGACGGCAACGAGATCGAGATGGCCGGTGCGCTCGTCACTGCCGCCGAGATCCGTCTCGCCCAGCGCGACGCCGTGGCGGCGATGGCTGCCGCGGAGGCGGCTGCGGGGTGGTATCGCAAGCAGGGCGCGACGGGATGGGTCGCGATCACGTCGAGCCTCGCCCTGCAGTCCGCGGCACGGGAGGAGCAGCCACCCGTCGACGTCGCCGATCAACTCGACGCCGTCGCCGGTCGACTCGATGGCGATGGGCTCTTCGCCGAGGCGACCCGGTCACGGCTCGTGGCCGCCCTCGCCCGCTCGAGTCGAGCGTGGTGGCGATCGACGATCCGGTACCCGGCCGACACCCGCCGGCGGATTCGGCGTGGACCGGCGGCGGACCGCATCCTCCTCGCCCATGTGGACGCCGTCGCCGCGCACAGCGCGTGGCGATCGTCCGGCGGCGCGGCGGGCGATCAGCCGTGGCCTCGCCTGCCGCGATGGCGAGCCAAGCCGCCCTCGGTTCGATCGAGACACGTGCTCATGCCGCGGTGCACGGCAACGCCCTCACCGAGATCGGGGCGCGCATGGCCGTCGCCGATAGGCGGCCACGCGAGCTGCTCGCCGCGGATCGAAGCGACGAGGGTGATGGCGGCGCGGACCCCGGCGTTGCGTCCACCGACGGACCCCGAGCTCGCCGGGCTGCTCGCCGAGCTGCGCAGCCACGAGGTCACGCTGGGTGATGCCTCCGTCGCCGACGAGGAGCGTCACGATGCCGAGCGCGCCCATGTCCATCTCGAACGTGAGATCCGCCGCAGGAGCCGCACGGCGCGCGGCGACGCATCGACCCGGATCAACGTGGCGCACGAGATCACGTTGGCCCTCGGCCTCCTCGGTGAGCGTCAGCTGCTCACCCACGCCAGGCTCGACGGGCGCCTGTACGCCGTGTCGGTGGTCGCCGGCCGGGCACGGTTGCACGATCTCGGGTCGATCGACGACGTGAACGAGGGGATCGAGGCGTTGACGTTCTCGCTCCATCGGCTCAACCGCACCCAAGGCTCGGAGGAGTCTCGGGTCGCCGCCGCAGAGATGCTGTATGCGTTTGCCGACGAGCTCGCCGAGATCGTCCTCCCGCGGATCGTCGCCGAGTCGTTGGACCCGGTGGTGATCGTGCCGACTGCCGTGCTCCATGACGTGCCGTGGGGATTGCTGCCCCCACTCGCCGGTCGCGCGGTGTCGGTGAACTCGTCGGTCAGCGCGTGGGGCCACGCCGAACGCACGCTGCGCCAACGGCGGGGAACGTTGCGCGACGGCATCGAGGCGGGTTTCGTCGCCGGCCCAGGGCTCGACTTCGCCGACATCGAGGTCACGCATCTGGCCGGCGGGTACGTCGATCCGCTCGTGCTCGTCGGCGAGGACGCGACCGTGGCGGCATGTGCTGGACTGCTGTCGCGGGCCGAGCTCGTGCACATCGCCTGTCACGGGTCGTTCCGCAAGGACAACCCGATGTTCTCGTCGCTGCAGGTCGCCGACGGCCCACTCAACATCTACGACCTGGAGGGCCTCCAACGCCTGCCGGTCGTCGTCGTGCTGTCGTCGTGCAGCGTGGCCAACGCCAAGGTCGTCCAGGGTGGCTCGTTGCTCGGCCTGGCCAACGCCTTCACAACGCTCGGCGCGGCCAGCGTGATCGCTCCGCTGACTCCGATTTCCGACGCCGCCTCCGTGACGGTGATGGACCGTCTCCACCGTGAGCTGATCGCCGGCGCCGACCCCGCCGCGGCGCTGGCGGCGGCCACGATGGCCCACGACGTCGCCGACCCGACGGCGGCCGCCTTCATCGCCCTCGGTGCTTGACCGTCGTTCGTTCTGGGCGGCGTGCGGTCCGATCGGCGATCTGGGCGGCGGACACCCGTGGTTTCCGGACCGGAGACCGCCCAGAACGAGCCTCGATCGGGTCGGACGGTGTATCACGGGAGCGACTCGACGCTCCTGATGGATGTGCCCGTCGGTTCCGCCACCCTCATCCCGCCTGGTCTAGGCTCCGCCGCGGTGGAGTCCGACAACGCCGCCCTGCTGGCGCGCGTGGTCGATGGCGATGAAGCGTCGTGGAACGAGCTCGTCGAGCGCTTCGCCGGTCTCGTGTGGTCGGTCGCCCGGTCGTTCCGGCTCTCTGCCGCAACGACCGACGACGTCGTGCAGACGGTGTGGTTGCGCCTGGCCGAGCACTGCGGCCGGATCCGTGAACCTGACCGCCTCGCCGCCTGGCTGGCGACGGCTACCCGTAATGAGGCGCTGCGGGTGATCAAGGGACAGCAGCGCGTCGTGCCCCACGCTGGATTCGCCGAGGCGAGTGAGCCGACGAGCCGCTCCATCGAGGACGTGATCACCGACGACGTCACGCTCCGCGCCGTGCTCCAGGCCTTTGCCGCCCTGCCGGCTGCCGACCAACAACTGCTCCGCCTCCTCTGCACCGTGCCACCGCTCGACTACCAGACGATCGCCGAGATCCTCGGGCGCTCGATCGGCAGCATCGGCCCGACCAGGGCGAGGTGTCTTGACAGGCTCCGCCGGCTGCTCCCGGCGGACATCGACCCGAAAGCAGGTGGATGATGAGCAACGACCGTCGTCACCCAACCGATCTTCCTGATGAGGCCCTGCACGAATTGCTCGGGCGCGCCCTGCAGGAGGCCGATCCCGTACCCGACCACGTCGTCGCCGCAGCCCGGGGAGCGTTCACCTGGCGGACGATCGACCAGGAGCTTGCTGATCTCGTGTTCGACTCGGCGACGGAGCTCACCGGTGTACGCGACCACGGCGGGACGCGCCAGCTGACGTTCCAGGCGCCGGGCCTGGAGATCGAGGTGATGGTCGCCGATCCGGACACGCGGCGACTGGTCGGCCAACTCGTCCCTGCCCGGGATGCGGTGGTCCGGCTGGAGGGCCCGGACCGGGCCCTCGAGCAGCACGCCGATCGCTTCGGGCGGTTCACGTTCGACGGGGTCCCCGCGGGACCCGTACGGATCACCGTCGCCGGGCCTGATGACGCTGCGGTGACCACGGACTGGGTGCTCCTCTAACTCCTGCGTGTTGGGGAACGTGCTGGTCGGGCCTAGCATTTCAGGGTCCTGTGCGGAGTCTCCTGGGCGGTGCCCAGACCCTCCGCCCAGCCGAGTCGCAACAGTTCCGAGAGGTAGCGAGTGCCCACGATCCAGCAGCTGGTCCGCCAAGGCCGCAGCTCCAAGACCACCAAGGTCAAGACGCCGGCCCTGAAGGGCTCACCGCAGCGCCGCGGAGTGTGCACGCGCGTCTACACGAACACGCCGAAGAAGCCGAACTCGGCCCTGCGCAAGGTCGCCCGCGTCCGCCTGTCCAGCGGTGTCGAGGTCACGGCCTACATCCCCGGTGAGGGCCACAACCTCCAGGAGCACTCGATCGTGCTCGTTCGCGGGGGCCGCGTCCGTGACCTCCCTGGCGTGCGTTACAAGATCATCCGCGGGGCGCTCGACGCCGCCGGCGTGAAGAACCGCAAGCAGGCCCGTAGCCGGTACGGCGCCAAGGCAGAGAAGTGACGAACTGAGATGCCCCGTAAAGGACCAGCCCCCCGCCGCGACCTCGTCGCCGACGCCAAGTACCGCTCGGTGCTCGTCACCCAGCTCGTCAACAAGGTGATGCTCCACGGCAAGCGCAGCCTCGCCGAGAGCATCGTCTACGACGCCATGGACATCATCGAGACGAAGACCGGCGAAGAGCCGTTGTCGACGGTGAAGCGGGCGATCGACAACGTCAAGCCACCGCTCGAGGTCAAGAGCCGCCGCGTCGGTGGCGCGACGTATCAGGTACCAGTCGAGGTGCGTCCGCGCCGGGCGACCACGCTGGCGATCCGCTGGGTCGTCGACTTCTCCCGCGCCCGCCGCGAAAAGTCGATGTCCGAGTGCCTGGCCGGTGAGCTGCTCGACGCGGCCAACGGTCTCGGCGCGGCGATGAAGCGTCGCGACGACACCCAGAAGATGGCCGAGTCGAACAAGGCCTTCGCCCACTACCGCTTCTGAGCCCGCCGCTCGTTCTGGGCGGCCTCCGGTTCACTGGTCGAAAACCGGACGCCAACGTCATCACAGCGACCAAACAAGGTCAGCGGCGGCGGAGGATGCTGGTCTGGTCGGGGTAGGGGAGCGTCGGCGTCAGCCCGCGGTAGACCTTCTCGGCGACCGGAGCGGCGGCGATCGCCCGCCGGTACCGGCGCCGCAGCGTGTTGTCGAAGACGATGATCCCGTCCGGCTCCAGGCGGTCGAGCGCCGCTGTCAGACAGGCCTCGCGGGCCCGGCCGTCGATGACGATCAGGCCGAATGGGCCGTCGATCGTGTCGATGTGGTGGACGTAGTCGGTGAAGTCGAGCCGGCCGTGGCCTTCCTTCGCCGAGCTGATCATCGGTGAATCGCTGGGCACGGGCTCGACGATGTCGAGCTGGGCAGTGGGCCACGCCGTCAGCTGCTCCTGGATCATCGTGCCGAACCCGCCGTGATGCTCGACCGAGCGCACCGATGCCACCCGGCGGGCGAGCCAGATCGTGCTCGCCCCCGAACCCCACTCGAACACCCGAACATCGCCGTCCCGACCGGCCAGCCACTCCTCGACAGCATCGATCGCCCCGTACGTCCACCACGGCACGTCGAGCTCGGAGATCCCGATCGAGTCATGGGCGCGCGTCAAGCTGTACGCCCAATGCCGCAGCCGGTGGTCGCGCGGGGGTGGTTCGTCGTCGAGGATGCCGACCCGTTCGAGCAGCCGGCCGGTGGCCTGGGCGCACGTCGCATAGCCGCGCTTGAGAGTTCCGAGGGCGGTGGTCTCCATGGGGGGCACAGTCTGGCGTGTCCGGTGGCCAGTAGCGCGTGGCAGTGGCGAGTGGTGGCAAGCGGTGCTGCACTACCATCGTTCGCCGTGATCGCATCGCCGCGACCACGACAACAACGTTGACCAGCTAGGGGGTGTGAGCAGCCGTGAACGTGCAGTCGATCCTGGGGACCAAGGGCGCAGCTGTTGTCACGATCACCGACGGGGTCTCGCTTGCCGACGCGGCGATGACACTGCGTGACAAGTCGATCGGAGCGTTGGTCGTCTCCAACGATGGGCAACGCATCGACGGGATCGTGTCCGAACGCGACGTCGTACGGGCGTTGGCGAACCACGGGGCGTCGGCGCTCGGACGCCCGGTGTCGTCGGTGATGTCGAGAGACGTCGTCACGTGCCGGGCCGATGACGCCGTCGAGTCGTTGATGCTGTCGATGACCGAGCGGCGGATCCGCCACCTGCCGGTCGTCGACGACGACGGTGTGCTCGGCGGCGTGATCTCGATCGGTGACGTCGTCAAGGCCCGCCTTGGCCAGCTGGAGACGGAGAACCAGCAGCTCTACGACTACATCACCCAGGGACGCTGACACCGCCGTCCTCGGCGCGGTCGGCGTCGCCGTCCGCGGCGCGGTCGGACACGGTCACCAGTCAGACGTGCCCTGGTCCTGGACCTGCCGCGGATCGAGGTCGCTGAAGTCCTCACGCTCGCCGGCCCCCGTCTGGTTGCGGTCGGCGATCTGCTCCTCCTCGTCGGTGTTGCTCTCCTCACCAGAGCGGTCGGCGTTGTCGCGTTGCTGCGGGGCCTCGAGTTCCTCGCTGTCCCCTGCCGTCTCGGCACCGAGCTTGGCGCGCAGTCGCTGGCGAGTTTCGGCGAGGCGGATGCCGGCGTCGCCGACGACCGATGCTGGGCACAACCCGGCATCGGCGACGTCGAGGGCGACGCGGTAGCGGGCCAGTCCGTCCTGGCGCTCCGACTCCTCGACTTCCCGCTGCTCGCCCCCCGTCAGCAGGTCGCCTTGCGCTTCGATCGTGACGACCAGATTGAACCGCACGTCACAGCGCTGGGGGGCGTGCTCGAGGGCTGTCCGGAACGCTGATTCGGCTCCCTCGAGGTCGTCCGTGCGATGCAACGCGACCCCCGATCCCTGGTGCGCCCGCCACGGTTCGATGATGTTGAGAATCTTCAAGCGGTCGAACTGGGCCGCGCTGCGCTGGTAGTCGGCGTCGGTGTATGCCGACACGCCGCGCGTGGAGTACCAACTCATCGTCAGCAGCTTGATGGTGACGGCCAGGAGCACGATGACGAACGGCAGGACGAGCAGCCGGCGACGCCTGCGTCGTCGGGGACCACCGCTCGGGCCGACACTGTCGGTGGTCACGTCGATGCCCTCCGCGGCTTGCCGCCGAGGGCCCGGCGGTCGTCGACGATCTCCAACGTGGTCCGGGCCAGCTGCCAGAGCACGAGGGCGATCACGCCGAACGCCGGCACCCAGTAGAGGCGCCGCTTCGTGTCGCGTTCTCCGGCGTAGATCGTGCCGATCTGCCCGGCCGCGTCATCAGCGATCTGCTCGACGTCGTCCGGCACCGTCCGATGGCTGTAGGTGACGGCGAGCTCGTCGGCGACCTTGGCGAGATTGGCCTCGTCGATCCGCGAGATGGCGTCCGTGCCGGTTTCGTAGTCGTGGATGAACAGGTCGGACACCTCGTCGCGTCCGACGTACACGTGCATCCGGGCCCCTTCGTCAGTTCCGTAGCCGAGCACGGCGCCACCGGCCACGGCGGCGTCGAGACGTTCGAACGACCGTGGCGCCGGCTGCACGGTCTGCTCCCCGTCGGACATCAGAAAGATCACGTCGTAGCCGCCGCCGGGGCCCGAGCGGGGGAGCAGTTGGCGCAGTGTCGGCAACGGCTCGTCGAGCCGAGTGCCCTGGGCGTACTGCGTCCACTCCTGGCGGAGTAGCGCGGCTGCCGAATCGAGGGCGCCGCGGTCGGTCGTCCACGGGACGATCACGCGGGTTTTCGAGTTGAACGTCACGAGCGCGAAGTGGGCACCGGGGAACTCGTCGGCGAGCGCCGGGATGTCGTGGCGGACCCCCGCAAGCCGCGGTTCGTCGCCGTTGTAGTCCTGCGCCGCCATGCTCCCGGTGGTGTCGACGACGAACAGCACGTTGGCATCAGAGCGCTTGACCGACGCTCGGCCCCCGCCGATCGCCGGGTCGGCGGCGACGAGGAGGAGCAAGATCCCCATGGCTGACCAGCGCACGACGCCTGGGCGTGTTGGCGTACCACGACGGACCCAGACGCGCACGGCGATCGCCCCGCCAACGGCCAGTGCCACGAGAAGCGGCCACGGCACCAACGGATCGAACGTCAGATCACTCATCGCCGCAATGCCCATCCAACCGCCAACAGTGCCCCGAGGCCGGCGAAGCAGGCGACGATCCACGTCGTCGGACGGTCGTCGGCCACTGTTTCGGGGGGTACATCGAGTCGGCTGGCCTCCAGCCGGCCGACCTCGGCGACGACGTCGGCGGTGGTCGACCGACCATCCGTCTCGAAGAACGCCCCACCTGTCGACTCAGCCGCCTCCCGCAGCTCGGCTGCGTTGGACGCGGTGATCCGATCGGCGGCGGCGATCGCGTAGACCCGGATGTCTCGCTCGCTGACGAGCTCGGCCGCGGCCGAGAGCTGCAGGATCGGCTCGCCGGCGAGGGCGTTGTCGGTGGCGAAGACGATCGAGCGTGACCGCCCGCGATCGTCGGAGTCGAACCGCATCGCGCAGGAGGCCAGGCCGTCGCCGATCAACGACGTTCCGCCCTCCTCGGTGCCCTCGACGAACGAACGCTTGCGTTGGGCGAGCGATGTCGCTGCATCGGCGAGCGTGGTCTCGATGAACTCGGCATCGTCGGTGAGGGGGAACACGGTGATTGCCGAACCGTTGAAGATCGTCAGTCCGATGCGCTCGCCGCGCAGCCCGGCGGCCAGCTCGGCGAACTGTCGCAGGACGATGGCGTCGAGCTCGTTCATCGACGTCGAGACGTCGAGACAGAGCATCACGTCACGGTTGCGGACGTCGCGCTCCAGCTGGCGGTCGGTCACCGGACGCATCGTCAATCCGACGGCTGCCAAGCCGACGATCGACAGTGCGGCGACCTCGCCGCCGAGGAGCAGGTGATAGCGCCGACGGAGCCGCCGGAACACTGGCGACGCCTCGGCATGGTGGACGTTGGCGATCGTCAGGTCGTCGGGCGGCGGCGGGCGACGCCGGCGGCGCACGGCCGTCCCCACGACGACGACCGCCATGGCGACGGCGGCCAGTGCACTGACCAGGCCGACCCACGGCTGGATCATCTGGCGGACCCCGTTGCGCTCACCATTCTTCCCGGGGGCTGCGCCCCCGAACCCCATCGCCGGCAGGCTCGCTGGCGCTCGCGCCGCCGGTGGCTCGCTGCGCTCACCATGCCTCGATCAGCTGACGGGCGACGGCGACCGACGTCGGCGGGTCGGACGTCGGCTGCTCCATGAACTGTGGCGGTTGGTAGTGAGCAATCACCCCGGCGGCCTCATCGAGGCCGGCCGCCCGCAGGTCGACCGCCGTCATGGCCAGCGCTCCCGGAGCGCCGTGCTCGTCGGCGTAACGACGTACCGTTCGACTCAGGGCGTGGTGCAACTGGCGCTCCGTGATTGCGCCGTCGGCGAACTGTTGATACGCGGCATCGATCTCGGCGAGGTAGCGGCCCTTGACCGTGAGGCGGACCTGTCGCGCCCTGGCGTCGGCGTCGGG
Source organism: Ilumatobacteraceae bacterium (assembly GCA_963786985.1). Lineage (GTDB taxonomy): Bacteria > Actinomycetota > Acidimicrobiia > Acidimicrobiales > Ilumatobacteraceae > Desertimonas. The sequence continues at coordinate 158,626 of CAWBBL010000009.1, forward strand.
GACGGCATGGAGCATCCACACGACGAGAGCGATCGTCAGCAGGCCGGCGGCGATCCCGAGGGCCAGCCACATCCCGCTGTGGGCGAGCGGCGGGAACAGGTTGTCGTCGGCGGGGACGAACGTGGTCGGCGGTCCGCCGTCCACGGCGATTCAGCGCCTCGTGCGGCGATGTCGTTCGAGCAACTCGACGACGCCGGGAACAACGCTGGACTCACCGGACAAGCGGACGGCGGCAATCCCCAGGCGACCCAACGCGGTTGTCGTCGCCTCGGATCGCCGGCGCATCGTGGCCACGAGGTCGTCGTGCAACGTCTCGCTGTGGCGAAAGAACGCCGGCACCTGGGCGCCTGCGCCGACGACGTGGAGGTCCCGTCCGGCCAGCGCCGGATCGGTCATCGTCACGTCACCGACGCAGCAATAGAGCACCTCGTGCTGAGCGTCGAGACGTCGTAGAAGGACGCGACGCCGATCGGTCAGGTCGGTGTCATCGGCGATGATGACGAGGATCATCTGCCGACGAAGGTTCAGCGCGGCGTACTCGAGCAACACGTCGAGCTGCGATGGCAGACCGGCAGGGTCGATGGCGTCGTGGATCGTGCGCAGGATGCGCTCGATGTGCACGTCTCGAGACCCAGGTGGGATGTACTGGGCCCGGGCGGCGTTGCGGACCGTCGCCGTGCCGGGTGGCGCGGGGGCGGCGAGCAGCCCGACGAGATCGCCGTGACGGGTCGCCAGCTGGGCGACGACGCCGGCGGCGAACACGGCCACGTCGCGCTTGGTGCTCGTGGCATCGGCGAGCGCCGACATCGACTGGCCGGTGTCGACGACGAGGGTGATGGCGTGCTGGCGGGTCGCCACGAAGCGCTTGACGAGCGGTCGACCGCTGCGTGCCGTTGCCTTCCAGTCGAGGTCCTTGACATCGTCTCCCAGTACGTACTCGCGCAGGTCGTCGAAATCCATGCTGCGGCCCTTGTGGATCGAGCCGTGCTCGCCATCGAGCACGCTGCGCACCTTGCGATGGGCGCGCACCGCGGTCTTCGCCTTGACCTTGCGCAGCAACGAGGTGGGCACGACTCCTGCTCCTACGGCGAGGGGATGACGGCGAACACCGCGTCGATGATGTCCTCGACACGGATTCCGTCGGCGATCGCTTGGAACCCGAGGTGCAGGCGGTGGCGGAACACGGCGTGGCGGAGGGCGCGCAGGTCGTCGGGGATGACGAACGTGCGTCCCTGCATCAAGGCATGGGCCCGGCCCACCTGTTGCAGGGCGATCGCGCCTCGTGGGCTGGCCCCGAACTCGACGTACTCGGCGAGCGCCGGGTCGATCACCTCGCCGAGGCGTCGCGTCGCCTGGGTGATGGCGACGGCGTAGCGCTTGATCGACTCGTCGACGTAGACCCTCGACGCCAGCTCGATGAGGAACCCGACGTCCTCCAGATCGACGACTGGCTGCAGATCCGGTGCCCTCGTGCCGAGCACACCGCGATCGATGCGCTCGAGCACTTCGAGCTCCTCGTCGGCGGAGGGGTAGTCGATCACGTCCTTCAGCAGAAAACGGTCGAGCTGCGCCTCGGGGAGGATGTACGTGCCCTCCTCCTCGATCGGGTTCTGCGTGGCGAGGACCATGAACGGCGCCGGCAGCGGGTACATCACACCGCCGATCGACGTCTGGCGCTCCTGCATCGCTTCCAACATCGCGCTTTGTGTCTTGGCGCTCGACCTGTTGATCTCATCGAGGAGCACGAAGTTGGCGTGCACCGGACCGAGGCGGGTGTCGAACGTGACGGTGTGCGGGTCGTACACCTGCGTGCCGAGGATGTCGCTCGGCAACAGGTCAGGTGTGCACTGGATGCGTACGAACGAAGCGTTGACGGCGCAGGCCAGTGTCGCCGCCGCCGTCGTCTTGGCCAGGCCGGGGACGCTCTCGAGGAGAATGTGTCCCTCGGCGAGGAGCGTGACGACGAGTGTCGTGCGCAGCCGAGTCTGGCCGACGACCTTGGACTCGTACGCCCGGCCGAGACGGTCGAACAGCTCAGCCCCACGTTCCAGGTCCGCGTCGGTGATCGCCCCGGTCAGCGGTTCCGCGGCCGCGAGCGGCTCCCTATCGGGCACCACCGTCGTCGCTGGTGGATCGGTCTGCATCGTCAAGCCCAGCCCCCTTTCGCGGAACACTATTGTGGAGCAGCGCGATTGCCTCCGTGTGCCTGGCGGGGACATCGAGCAAGTACGTTCCAGCCTCGCAACGACAGGCCGGCAACGGCGGCGACCAGGGGGTGGCGTGACCGCATCACAGCAGGTAGACGAGTCGGCGGACGAGCAGAGGTCGCGTCGTCATGGCGACGACTATCTGGTCAGCGCCGCCGACAAGGTGTTGTTCCAACGCGACGGCTTCGTGCACCTCGAGGGGGTCTTGTCGGAGGACGAGCTGGTCGGGATCGAAGAGGTCTACGACAGGTTCCTGCGCGGGGAGATCGCCGTCGCCGGCAAGGACCTCAACGACATGACGACCGGTGAGCATGGCAGCGATCCATCCCGGTACGCGATCGTCAACGTGATGGTGCCGCGCCGCTACTACCCCGCGTGGCAGGGCAATCTCTTCGAGCGCCGGGCGGCGAGCATCGCCCGGCAGCTGTGCGGCGAGGGCATGGTCATCGACTTCGATCAGCTCCTCGCCAAGCAGCCGGGTCGCGACGACGCCGTGTTCGCCTGGCATCAGGATCAGGCGTATTGGATCGAGACGGATGACCGGCGGACGGCGACGTGCTGGTTGGCCGTCGACGACTCGACGGTGGAGAACGGGTGCATGCAGTTCCTCCCGGGCAGCCACCGCGAGGCGGTACGACCGCATCACCCGTTGCACGGCGATCGCGACGCAAGTCACACGCTGGTCACTCACCTGCGCCCCGGGGACGTCATGCGCCACGTGCCGATTCGCCGCGGCGACATCACCGTGCACAGCGAGGGCGTGTTGCACGGTTCCGGCGGCAATACCTCGAAGGACTCGTGGCGCCGGGCCTACATCGTCGCCTTTCGCTCGCAGAGCACGGTCGAGGCCGAACGGGCTCGCGGGTTCACCCACTCGCACAACGACGACGTCGGCGTGCTCGACCAGGTCGACGGGTTGACTGTCGAACCGTGAGCACGTCGCCGGACGTTCACACGAACGTCGACCTCTACGCCGCCCTCCTGCAGGGCCGGATGCGCGGCGATGATGCCCTCGAGGCGAGCCAGAAGCTGCTGCAGGTGTTGATGGACTCCTCGGCCAACGCCGTGTTCTGGAAGGACCGGCAGTCCCGATATCTCGGTTGCAATCGCGTCTTCGCCGCCTTCGCCGGTACCGAACCCGACGACCTCATCGGCAAGTCGGACCGTGACATGCCGTGGGCCGACGACGCCGAGTTCGGCGCCGATTGGTTCATCGACTGGGACTCCCACGTCGCCGAGACCGGCGAGCCGGTGGTCGGCATCGTCGAACGGCTGCGCCGGGCGAGCGGCGATCTGCGCTGGGTCGAGACGCAGAAGGTCCCGCTCCGTGACCTCGACGGCGAAGTGATCGGGATTCTCGGCACGTTCGAGGACGTCACCGAGCGGCGGGCCGCCGAGGAACGTCTCAACGGGACGCTCAAGGACCTCGACAAGCGCGTTCAGCAGCGAACTCGTGATCTCGAACGAGCCATCGAGAGTCTCCGTCGGGAGGTCGACGACCGCGTCCGGGTGCAGGCCGAGGAACGTCAGCAGCGGGCGTACGCCGAGGCCTTGCGCGACACGGCGAGCGCGATGTCCAAGACGCTCGATGCCAACGAGGTCATGGAACAGGTGCTCATCGGTGTCGAGCGACTCGTGTCCAACGACCTCACCGCCATCATGCTGGTGGGCGCCGACGAGCGGTTGGAGATCGCCCGCTGCCGGGTGGGCTTCGGGTACCCGAAGCCGTCCGAGGGCGAGAGCGGTTCACCAGCCGTCGAGTCACTCACGGTCGTCCGCCAGCTGCACGACGATCGGGACTCGGTGATCATCGATGAGCCGTCGCACGCCCTCGGCCCCGCCGGCTCGGTGCTCGGGGCGGCGCTGCAGGTCGGCGACCGGCGGATCGGGTTCGTCGTCCTCGAGAGCGTCACCAAGGGCTTTTTCACGACAGCTCACGCCGAGCGGTTGCGGGCGATCGCCGACCAGGCGGCGGCGGCGATCTCCAATGCCCGGCTCGTCGGACAGGCGAGCGAGCTGGCCGCCGCCGAGGAGCGCCAACGGTTGTCACGTGAGCTGCACGACGCCGTCAACCAGACGCTGTGGACGGCGTCGCTCACCGCCGACAGCCTGTTGCGCGACGTCGAGGCGGGCTCGGAGCTGCAGCGCCGGCTGCAACGACTGCGCACCTTGACGAGCGGCGCCCAGGCCGAGATGCGTACGCTCCTGCTCGAGTTGCGGCCGCAGGAGCTCGTCGAGGTCGATCTCCACGAGCTGCTCGGCCATCTCGTGGCGGCGATGGAGGCCCGCAAGAAGATGGAGGTGAACGTCGACGTCGAGCCGGTCGAGCTGGAGCCGACGCAACGCGTCGCGTTCTACCGCATCGCCCAAGAGGCGCTCACCAACATCACTCGGCACTCGGCGGCCACCATCGTCTCGTTGACGCTCAAGCAGCACAACGCCGCGACGTCGTCCCGCGGCGTCGAGTTGCGCGTCGTCGACAATGGACGCGGATTCGATGTCGACAACGTCTCGCCGGGACATCTCGGTTTGTCGATCATGCGCGAGCGGGCCGAGGCGATCGGTGCCGAGCTGGTGCTGCGCGCCGCGCCGGGGCACGGCACTGATCTGACCGTGCGGACGTGAGCGTGATCACGGTGCTCGTCGTCGACGACCATGACCTTCTCCGTGAGGGAGTCAGCTCGTGTCTGTCGGCCTTCGACGATCTCGAGGTGGTCGGCGAATCGGCCAGCGGCGAGGAGGGACTCGAGGCGGCGAGCCGGCTGCGACCCGACGTCGTCGTGATCGACTTGATCATGCCGGGGATCGGCGGTGTCGAGGCGATCAGGCGGCTGCGTGATGCCGACGAGTCGATCGGGCTCCTCGCCCTCAGCACGTTTGCCCACGGTGACTTGATTCGCGAGGCGATCGACGCCGGGGCGAGTGGCTACCTCGTCAAGTCGGTCGACACGGAGGGGTTGGCCCAGGCGGTCCGCGATGTCGCCGCCGGCCGCGGGTCGTTCTCCTCGGACGTGACGCGGGTGCTCGCCGCCGCACCGCGGAGTGCTGCCGACGTCACGGCGCGGTTCACCGAGCGGGAGGCGGAGGTCGCCGAACTCGTCGCCCGCGGGCGGAGCAACGCCGACATCGCCGAGTCCCTCAACCTCAGCGTGTTCACGGTCAAGAATCACGTCAGCAGCATTCTCATGAAACTGCAGGCCCAATCGCGCACCGAGGCGGCGGCGATCATCCTGCGCAGTCGGTGAGCCTCCGCCGGTCAGGTCTGGACGTCGCTCAGGTTGGCAAGGACGTCCGGCAAGACGTCGACGAGCACGGTCGCCGCGTCCCCGTCGCCGATCGGTTGTGAGTCGCTGACCAGCCAGGCTCCGACCACCAGGCCATCGTCGCGCCACCACTCCGTGCAGAAGCGCAGGCCGGACTCGGAGACGCAGGTGCCGACGGTGAGGTCGCCAGGTTGGAGGTCGGCTGCCGAGCCGCCTTCGGCGATCCCGACCGAGGCGACGAATTCGTCGGCGGCCGCCGGGTCGCCGAAGTCGATCACGTCGACCCGGGCCTGGGGATCCGAACCGCCGCTGCAGGTGAGTCGGATCGGGACCGGGTCGAGATCATCCGGAAAGGTCACGGGCGTGAGGGACGCGTTCCAGTCGTCATCCACGTCGATGTCGAACCCGACCGCGTCGAGTGCCGATTCGAAGTCGGGGCCGGTGATCGCCGGACAGTCCAGACGTTCGCCGTCAGACTCGATCGCCTCGGCATTGGCGCCCACGAACTGGTGGAGTCCGGCGGTCGCCGCGTTGACCTCGATGTCCGACACGTCGGAGAGCGGATCGGCGACGTCGGTGGCTTCACCGGCGAGGTTGGCGACGATCACGGGGACCAGACCACCGAGCACGGTCGACGCCGTGACCCGGTCGAAGTAGACGCGGTCGGTGACCAGCAGGTGAACCTCGAAGCCGTCCTGCTGCCAGAGCTCCTCGCAGATCGTCACGAAGCGGTCGGACTCGCAGGAACCGGTCGTCCCACCCGGGAGATCGGTCACCGTCAATGCCTCGCCGGTCGGCTCGCCGGCGTTGCTCGCCGGACGGTCGACGACGGTGAGCTCGACGTCGAATTGCGGAAAGGACGGGTCGTCCTCGAAGCCGAGGTGTGAGCCGGCACACGTGAGCCCGTCGGTGTCGCGGACCTCCAGCAGCCAGTCGTCCAGCGGAGTGTCGACGCCTGCCCGCTCGAAGGTCGTGTCGACAACGGCGACATCGATGAGCGGGCAGACCACCACCTCGGCGGGGGCGACGTCGGACATCGCCACGATCAGGCGATCCAGTCCCTGCCGGGCGGCCGCGGTGTCGAGATCGCGGCCGCCTCCCGGAAGGTCGGTGCCCGGCGGCGCCGCGCCGGCTCCCGCAACCGCGGCGAGCAACGCGAAGTGAGCGACGTGGTGGAGCATGGTGGGAACCCTCCGACGTTAGATGCGACGTCGTGTATCTACGGGCCGTCTCCTGGATCAGGTGTGCATGCACACTGCAAACACGAACAGCCGCCCAGCCCGCAACCGTCGCCGCGGCCGCCTCGCCGCGGCCGCCGTCGCCACGATCATCGCCGGTGGCGTCGCCACCAGCCAGGCCACCGAGGCCGCGCCGGCACTGCCGACGAGGATGAGTGCGATCCCGACGCCGTGTGACGGCTTCGCCGATTGCATCTACACCGCCGTCTGGTACGCGTTCTACCGCTGACCCATTCTGGGCGGCCGGCAAACGATTGTTGCGGACCGTCGGCCGCCCAGTTCGAAGGGAGAAGCAGCTCTAGTTCTTTCGGGCCCCCTCTGACGGCACTGGCCCGCCCGTCGCGCTGACCCTAATCTCTCGCCCGTTAGGGGGAATGCGGCGCAATGACGGCTGACTTCGTCAGCGATCTACCGGATCCAATCGAACCCGGGCGAGTGCCCGTAACGACGCGCCATCGAGTGAACGTGTGGGCCGTCATCGGCTCCCTCCCCATCGCCTTCGTGCTCGCCTGGGTGCTCTTCTTCGCCAACGGCACCTCGGCAGGATCGGCGGCCAGCGAACCCGGCGAGTTCGTCGTCACGCTCCTCGACGGGCTCACTGCCGCTGGGCTGTACTTCATCGTGGCGTCCGGGTTCACCCTGATCTTCGGGTTGATGCGCACCGTCAACATGGCCCACGGTGCCCTGTTCCTACTCGCCGCCTACATCGCGATCGAGATCCAGGAGCGGATGGTCGGCAAGGAGCGCAACATCGCCCCAGAGGACGTCGACATGCTGTCGTGGATCGTCCCCCTGCTCATCGGGGCGGCCGTCGCCGCTGTCGTCGGGCTGGTGATGTTCGAGGTGTTCCTGCGCTGGAACCAGGGCCAAGAACTGCGCCAGGCGCTGATCACGATGGCCATCGCCGTGATCCTCGCCGACCAGATGCTGGCGCGCGCCGGCGGCCTCGCCCAATCGATGTCGTGGCCGGAGGGGGTCACCCACTTCATCGAGATCTTCGGGCAGCGCTACGCCACGAGCCGACTGTTCGTCCTCGCCATCGCCATCGTCGTCGGCGCCTTGCTGTGGGTCTGGCTCAATCGCACGCGGATGGGCATCATCATCCGCGCCGGCGTCGCCGACCAGTCGATGGTCAGGGCGCTCGGCATCAACATCGGGATCGTCTTCGCCGTGACGTTCTTCGTCGGGTCGTTCCTCGCCGGCATGGGCGGCGTGATGGTCGCCTCGTTCGCCGGCGTCGCCACCGGCGCCGACGGCCAGTGGCTGCTGCACTCGCTCGTCGTCGTGATCATCGGCGGGCTCGGCTCGATCAAGGGCGCCGTCGCCGGTTCGCTGCTGTACGGGATCGTCACCGCCTTCGCCCCGGTGTACCTACCGATCGACTACACCTACTACTCGATCATCTTCTCGTTCGCGCTGTTGGCCATCGTGCTCGCTGTGCGCCCCTACGGACTGTTCGGACGCCCGGAATGAACCGTTCACTGCGTTCCCCGGCCACGCAGACCGCGTGTGGCCGCTCCTCGGCTGGCGCCTCGTCGCTCGCAAGTGAGGCCGCATGAACCCGCGGACAGTCGCCGTGGTCGTAGCCGCCGCCGCCCTTGTGCTGATGCCGATCGTCGGCACCGAGTTCTTCGTCAACTTCGTGCTGACCCGCACGCTGATCCTCGGCCTGGCCGCGTCATCGATCGTCTTCCTGGCCAGTTACGCCGGGATGGTGTCGCTCGCTCAGTACCTCCTCGTCGGAGTCGCCAGCTTCACGATCGGCAACTGCGTCGCCGAGTCCGGCAAGGGCCTCAAGCTCGGACTCGATCCGTGGCTCGCCGTCGTGATCGCTCTCGCCATCGCGACGCTCGTCGCCCTCCTGCTCGGCGCCCTGGCCAGCCGGACCACGGGCATCTACTTCCTCATGCTGACGCTCACCTACGCCGTGATCGGCTACTACGTGTTCGGTCAGGTGACGTCGATCTCCGGCTTCGGCGGGATCACCGGCGTCAACCCGCCCGGCTTGTTCGACGCCCACCCAGCGCGGCTCTATTACGCCGTCCTCACCCTCTCGGTCGTCGCCTACCTCGGGTTTCGCGCCCTGCGTCGGACGCCGTTCGGGCTGGCCCTGGAGGGCATCCGGGACGACCCGATCCGGATGAGCTCGCTCGGGTTCAACGTGCCGCTCAATCGCACACTGGCGTTTGCCATCGCCGGCTTCGTTGCCGGACTGGCCGGTGTCATGAACATCTGGTGGAACGGCCAGATCGACCCCAACTCGGTGAACATCGGGGCGACCTTGGACCTGTTCATCGTCGCCGTCATCGGGGGGATCAGCCACCTCGAGGGGGCCTGGCTGGGCGCCTTTGTGTTCGTCATCGCCAACAACTACATGCGCAACCTTCCGCTCGTCGATCGCATCGGGATCACCGAAGCCCGCTTCAACACGGTGGTCGGCATCGTCGTGCTGGTCATCGTCGTCGCCTCACCCAATGGGCTGATGGGGCTGATCACCGGATCGAGCAACCGTCTGCGCCTGGCTGCACCGGGCGCAAGGACGAGTCCAAACCTGTCCACAACAACCATGGAGGAATCCACATGAACCACAAGACCGCGAGACGGGGGGCCGTGGTCGCCTCGCTCGCCCTCGTCGGGACCGTCGGTGCCGGCACCGTCGCCGCCACGACGGTGCCGGCCGGTGACGGCGAGCCGATCCGCCTCGGCATCCTCGCCGAGTGCGAGGGAGCGTTCGGCGGCTTCAACGAAGACGTCGTCGCCGGCGTGACGCTGGCCCTCGTCAACCAGGCCGGGGCGACCGTCAACTCGACGACGACCGCCCTCGACGGCTTCACCGGCGCGGTTGCCGGCGGGCGCCCGATCGAGGTCGTCGGCGTCGGTTGCGGCGACGACACGGCGGACCGGATCATCCAGGAGGTGCGCACGCTCGTCGAGCAGGAGAACGCCGAGATCGTCATCGGCCCGCTCTCCGGTGACGAGGCGATCGCCGTCGCCAACTACGCCAAGGACCATCCCGAGGTCACGTTCATCGACGGCATCGCCGGTTCACAGGAGCCGACGCTGCAGGTCCAGGCCGAGAACTACTTCCGCTTCCACGGCGACGGCGCGCAGTGGAATGCCGGACTCGGCGATCGCTTGTACAACGAGGCCGGCTGGCGCACGGCGGCGGTGATCGCCGACGACTACAGCTTCGGGTGGACCTCGGCGGCCGGCTTCATCGCCGACTTCTGCGGTGTCGGCGGTGACGTCGTCACGCGCGTCTTCCCGCCGTTGGGCACGACGGACTACTCGTCGTTCATCCAGCAGTTGCCTGATCCGGACGAGGTCGACGGCTACTTCTGGGTGGTCGGCGGCACCGGCACGAACGCCGCATTGGAAGCGTTCGTCAACGCCAAGGGCGACCTCACGGGCGACCAGCACGCCGGCAACCTGTTCTTCAGCCCGGCGCTGGCGAGCGCTCTCGGCCCGGACATCGCTGGCGCCTACATCGGTGGGTTCGCGGCATTCCCGGGTGACGTCGTCACCCCGGAGATCGAGGCGTACAAGGCGAGCGCCGACGCCACGTGGGAGTCGCTTGCCTCAGGAGCCGCCGGGGGTGAGACGGCCCCCGCTTCCGCCGCTGCCGGGTTCGGGTTCATGTACGGCTACTACGTTGCCGGTCTGGCACTGGTCCAGGGCCTCGAGGCAGTCGGTGGCGACCTGTCCGACGGCCACGCCGCCTTCCGTGAGGAGCTGGCGTCGATGACGTTGGAGGCGCCGTACGGCAGCGTGACGCTCGACGAGAACCGCCAGGGCATCATCGACACGTTCGTCGCCCAGCTCGTTCTCGACGAGGAGAGCGGCGAGGTGGTCCAGCAGACCGTGGCGATCATCCCGCAGGTCGACCAGACCTTCGGTGGCACGTTCGGCCCCGACACGCCCCCGCCGTCGCGTGAGGATCCCGCGTGCGAGGCGGCCGATCTGCCGTGGGTGGGCAACGCCATCCCAGTGGTCGACGGTGTCCCGCAGGCCGACGGGGCCACCGAGGGCAGCGCCCCGGCCGGCACTGAGCCCGCAGGCACTGAGCCCGCGGGCACCGAGCCCGCAGGCACCGAGCCCGCAGGCACCGAGCCCGCAGGTACCGCGCCGGCGGCCACGGAGACGACCGAAGCAGCATGACAGACCGGGCGACGGCGACACGTGGCACGGAGGGCACCGCGCCCTTCGTTCAGCTGCGCGACGTCGTCGTCGCCTTCGGTGGTCTGCTCGCCCTGGGCGGCGTCGACCTCGACGTCGCCCGGGGCGAGCGGCTCGCCGTGCTCGGCCCCAACGGAGCGGGCAAGACCACGTTGTTCAACGTCATCGCCGGTGACCTCCACCCGACGAGTGGGAGGGTGGCGATCAACGGCGTCGATTGCACGATGGCGCCCTCGCGGCGCCGCCCGGGCCTCGGTGTCGCCCGGACCTATCAGAAGACCCGTCTGTTCCCCGGCCTGACGGTCGAGGACAACCTGCAACTCGCCTGGATCGGCAAGCACGGCAGCCACCGCTCGCTGAGCCGCCGCGGCCTACGCGGCGCCGGCCGGGAGGCGGCGCGGGCCGCCGCGTCGGCGGTCTGGCTCGGTGATCGGATCGACTCCGTGGTCGGCGATCTCTCCCATGGCCAGCAGCGCCAGCTCGAGGTCGGCATGGTCGTCGTCACCGATCCAGCGTTGATGATGCTCGACGAGCCCGCCTCCGGCCTGTCGCGTGGTGAGCGCGAACAGCTCACCGAGCTGCTCCGCGCCCTCAGCGTCGGGACGACGTTGCTGCTCATCGAGCACGACATGGACGTCGCCCTGCGGATCGCCGAGCGTGTCGTCGTGATGGCCGATGGGGCGGTCATCGCCGAGGGGACGCCCGACGAGATCCGCCACGATCCGTTGGTCAACGAGGTCTATCTCGGGATCGCCGGCACCCATGTCTGACACCTTGCTCGACGTCCACGGCTTGTGCTCGGGCTACGGCGCGTCCCAGGTCCTCGAGAACGTCTCGTTCTCGATGGGTGTCGAGTCGGTGGCGATCATCGGACGCAACGGGATGGGCAAGTCGACGCTGTGCGACACGCTCATCGGCCTGCTCCCCACGACGTCCGGCACGTTCTCCCTCGGCGGCACGGAGCTCGCCGGACGGCACCCGGAGCGCATCGCCCAAGCGGGAATCGCTTACGTTCCTCAGGGTCGCCGGCTGTTCTCGACACTCACCGTCGACGAACACATCGCCATGCTCGCCAAGGGCGCCCGCCGCAAGCGGTGGACCCCCGACGTCGTCTTCGACCTGTTCCCCCGGCTGGCCCAACGCCGCCGCAGCCGTGCCGGCGATCTGTCTGGTGGGGAGCAGCAGATGCTCGCAGTCGGCCGGGCTCTGCTCCTCAATGGCTCGCTGGTGATGATGGACGAGCCCTCCGAAGGGCTGGCCCCGACGATCGTCGACACGCTGATCGACGCCGTGCGCCACCTCGTGGACGAAGGTGTCGCCGTTCTCGTGGTCGAACAGAACCTCTACGCGGCGACGCACATGGCCGAGCGCATCCTCGTCATGGTCGCCGGACGTATCGAGGCCGAAACGACGGCAACCGCCCTGCTCGACGACCACGCCCTGCAGCGCCGTTACCTCGGCGTGGAAACGATCGATGAAAGTGGATGAAGTGAGTAACACGATCAACGTCGCCCTCATCGGCTCCAAGTTCATGGGCCGCGCCCACTCCAACGCGTGGGCATCGGTCGGCCACTTCTTCGACGCCGATCCTCTTCCGGTGATGGATCTCGTCTGCGGGCGTAACGCTCCGGAGCTCGCCGAGTTCGCCAGTCGGTGGGGGTGGGCGCGCACGACCACGGACTGGCGGGAGGCGGTGACCGACGACGCGATCGCCCTCGTCGACATCGCGACGCCGAACAACGTTCACGCCGAGCAGGCCATCGCGGCCCTCCAGGCCGGCAAGCACGTCGCCTGCGAGAAACCGCTTGCCGGCACCCTCGCCGACGCCGAGGCGATGGCGGCGGCCGCCGCCTCGGCGTCGGGATCAACGTTCGTGTGGTTCAACTACCGGCGCGTGCCGGCCGTCGCCCTCGCCCACCAGCTGGTGGCCGGTGGCGCCCTCGGGCGGATCTTCCACGTCCGCGCCGCCTACCTCCAGAGTTGGGGCGGGCCGGAGACACCGCTGCTCTGGCGGTTCCAGGGCGACGTCGCCGGTTCTGGGGCTCACGGCGACCTCAATGCCCACATCATCGACATGGTCCGCTTCGTCACGGGCGAGGAGATCGTCACCGTCGAAGGGGCCATCGAGCACACCTTCGTCACCGAGCGCACCGTGGTCGAAGGTGGAGCCGGTGGGGAGATCGCCGGGGCCGGGGCGGCAACCGGGGGAGCGAAGGCGCCGAGCACGGTCGACGATGCGGTGCTGTTCCTCGCCCGGCTGAGCGGTGGCGGCCTGGCGAGTTTCGAAGCGTCACGCCTGGCGACCGGCTACCACAACGCCAATCGCGTCGAGATCCACGGAGAGCGCGGCGCGCTGCGCTTCGACTTCGAGCGGATGAACGAGCTCGGCTTCTACGACGCCACGGGAGAGGGTGCTCGGCAGGGGTGGACGACGATCGATGTCACCCGCGGTGGCGACGGGCATCCGTACGCCGCAGCGTGGTGGCCGGACAGCCATGGGCTCGGTTACGAGCACGGCTTCGTCAACCAGGTGGCCGACATCCTCGCCGTCCTCGGCGGCGGCACCGCGCTCGTACCGCTGCCCGATTTCGCCGACGCCCTGAAGACCCAACGCGTGTTGCACGCCGCCATCGAGTCGGCGCGCAACCGCGCACCGGTGGAACTCTGAACTGAAAGGAACGAACCAATGCCTGACCCTGCCCCCTTCAAGCCCGTCAACATGCCCGTCGGCGTGCTCACTGCCGCCCTCCAAGAGCTCACGCCGCGTGATCGCCGCGATCCCGATCCCGACCTGGCGGTCGAGGAGTGGCTCGACTTCGCCAAGGCGCTCAACGCCGATTGCATCGAGCTGTCGGCGGCGCTGCATCCGACGCTCGCTGACGTACCCGCCGAGGCGATGCTCGATCCGGTCGCCAACACCCTCGACCTGCGCGAGCCGTTCAACGACGTGCGCGCCAAGCGCGTGCTGGCTGCCGTCGACGACACTGGGGTCGCCATCGCCGACGTCGCGTACTTCGACGACATGCTCCACGAGGATCCGGCGATCCGCCGAAAGAAGCACGACTTCATGATCCAGACGATGGATGCCGCCGTGCTTCTCGGCGTCGCCGCCGTCACCGGCTTCGTCGGACGGGATCAGTCCAAGTCGATGGACCAGAACCTCGTCGAGTTCGAGAACAGCTTCGTGCCGTTGCTCCAGGAGGCCAAGGCTCGCGGACTGCAATATCGCGTCGAGCAGTGCCCGATGCCGGGGTGGACGCCGACGGACAACTTCCACAACAACATCGCCTACACCCCAGGGACGTGGATCGCCCTGCACCAGATCTGCGAGCGTCACGGGGTCGGCGACCAGTTCCGCATCCACTACGACCCATCCCACGCGATCTTGATGGGCCAGGACACGCGGTCGTTGTTCCAGTACCTCGCCGATGCCGGCTACGGGTTCCTCATCGCCGGGATGCACGTCAAGGGCCAGGTCGTCGATGCCAAGGGAGTGTCCGGTTGGGGCTATGGCGGCCAGACCGTGCAGCGTGGCGACTGGGTCGACGGGGAGATCTCGTCGAACCCCGCCGACCTCGCCAACGCCTGGAAGAAGCAAGTCGTGTTGTGTGAGCACGAGCTGCCCGGCACGGCCCGTCACGATCCGCTGGCCTACCTGCAGAACCGCACCGTCGACTGGCTCGACCACCAGCTGGCGGCCCGCGAGCTGCTCGACTTCGATCCGGCCACGACGCCCCTGATCGTCGAGCACGAGTACGGTCCGGCCCGCGTCCAGGAACGAGCCCTGCTGGAGCCGATCCTCGCCGGGTCGATCGCCTTCACCCGGCACATCGACGAGGCGGCCGCGGCGATGTACGCCTTGCAGCACGAGGTCCTCCCGGCCCAGGGCATCCCCGTCCAGGGCGTGGGTCGCGAGGCATATCGGAGCTAGACGAGTGAAGATCTCGCACCGATGCGAGCGAGCGAGCGCCAGCGAGCGAGCGTCCAGTAACGGCCTGCGTGGCCGGGGAACGCAATGAACGTCGTTCTCGCCGTGGGAACGGCGGACACCAAAGGCGACGAGCTCGCCTACGTCGCTGACGTCATCCGCCGACGCGGACTCGACGTCGTGGTCGTCGACGTCGGCACGGCGCCTCACGAGTCGCCAGCGGATGCCGTCTCACCCGCCGAGGTCGCCGCCCACCACCCCGACGGAGCCGCAGCCGTGTCTTCCGACGATCGCGGCGAGGCGGTGGCGGCGATGGCCATTGCGCTCACTGGCTACGTTCGGTCACGTTCCGACATCGCCGGAATCATCGGCATCGGCGGTTCCGGCGGGACTGCCTTGATCACCCCGGCGATGCAGGCGCTCCCCGTTGGTGTCCCCAAGGTGATGGTGTCGACCGTCGCCTCGGGCAACGTGGCGCCGTACGTCGGTGCCGCCGATATCGCCATGATGTACTCGATCACGGACGTCGCCGGGCTCAACCGCATCTCCCGGGTCGTGCTCGGCAACGCCGCCAACGCCGTCGCCGGGATGGCGGGGAACCCGGTGCCACCGAGCGCCGAAGATCTCCCCGCCGCCGGCCTGACGATGTTCGGCGTCACGACGCCGTTGGTGACCCAGCTCGTCGAGTCGCTGGCCGGCCGCTACGACCCCCTCGTGTTCCACGCCACGGGAACGGGTGGGCGGTCGATGGAGAAGCTCGTCGGATCGGGCCTGATCACGGCGGTCCTCGACATGACCACCACGGAGGTGGCCGACCTACTCGTCGGCGGCGTGTTCCCGGCCGGACCCGACCGCTTCGACGTCGTCGCCCACACCGGCGTGCCGTACGTCGGCTCGTGCGGCGCCCTCGACATGGTCAACTTCGGCGCCAAGTCGACGGTGCCGGGGCAGTTTGCCGACCGGCTGCTCCACGTGCACAACCCCGAGGTGACGTTGATGCGCACAACGGTCGAGGAGAACGTCGCCGTTGGCGAGTTCATCGCCGACAAGCTCAACGCCTGCGGCGGTCCGGTGCGCTTCCTCCTCCCCGAGGGCGGGGTGTCGCTGCTCGATGCACCGGGACAGGCATTCTGGGATCCCGATGCCGACGCCGCCCTGTTCACGACGCTCGAGGAACGCGTCGAGCAGACCGCCGACCGCCAGGTCCAGCGTGTCCCGTGCAACATCAACGATGCGCAGTTCGCCGCGGCGGCGATGCGTTCGTTCGGCGAGGTCACCGGGCAATGACCGAGCGGGCGGCGATCCTCGAGCGGTTTGCCGGAATGATCGAGCAGCGCGTCCCCATCGTCGGCGGCGGGGCGGGCACTGGCCTGTCGGCGAAGTGGGAGGAGGCGGGCGGCATCGACCTCATCGTCATCTACAACTCCGGGCGCTACCGCATGGCCGGCCGCGGTTCGCTGGCCGGCCTGTTGGCCTACGGGAACGCCAACGAGATCGTCGTCGAGATGGCCCGCGAAGTGCTGCCGGTCGTCATGCGCACGCCAGTGCTCGCCGGGGTCAACGGCACCGACCCGTTCCTGCTCCGCGACGTGTTCCTGCGCCAGTTGCGGGACCTCGGGTTCGCCGGCGTGCAGAACTTTCCGACCGTCGGGTTGATCGACGGCATCTTCCGACAGAACCTCGAGGAGACCGGGATGGGCTACGGCCTGGAGGTCGAGATGATCGGCGCCGCCCGTCAGCTCGACCTCCTGACGACGCCCTACGTCTTCTCCGCCGACGACGCCGCGGCGATGACCGCGGCGGGCGCCGACATCATCGTGTGCCACATGGGCCTGACGACGGGCGGAAGTATCGGCGCCGAGACGGCCAAGTCGCTCGACGATTGCGTCACCCTGATCGACGAGTGGACGGCGGCAGCCCGGGCCGTCCGCGACGACGTCATCGTGCTGTGCCATGGCGGTCCGATCGCCGAGCCGGCCGACGCCGAGTACGTGCTGCAACGCGCCGATCGGCTGCACGGGTTCTACGGGGCGTCGAGCATGGAGCGCCTGCCGGTCGAGCAGGCCCTCCAGGCCCAGACGGCGGCGTTCAAGGCGGTGACGTTCAAGTGAACGACGATGAAGAGAAGCAGCTCTGGAAGCGGGTGGCCGCCGGCCGTCGCGACGATTCGAGGAACTGTGAGCCGTCGATGCCGAAATCGGCACCGAGCGCTCACAGTTCGCCGAGGGAGGGGGACTTGTGGCCCATATCTATGTGAGCAGTGTGATCGAGGCACCGATCGACGAGGTCTGGGCGATCGCCCGCGACTACACCGGGCACTGGCACTCCTCAGTCATCTACAACAGCTCGATCGAGGGTGGGCTGCCTCCCGACCAGATCGGGTGCGTCCGGGCGTTCGAGCTGAGCGACGGCGGCAAGTTCCGCGAGGTCCTCGTCGGGATGTCCGACGAGCAACACGAGTTCAGCTACCGCATCCTCGAATCGCCGCTACCGGTCGAGGACTACTTCGCCGCCGTGCGCTTCGCACCGGTGACGACGACCGGGCAGACCTTCGGCGAGTGGACGGCCGACTTCCGGGTGCCGCCCGATCAAGAGGAGTCCACCGTCGCCACCGTCACCGGCGTGTTCGAAGGCGGCTTCGCCGACATTGCCGAGCTACTCAAGTCCTGAAACGAAAGGGAGTCACTTCCATGCACCTGTCCATGCACAACTGGATGCGGTCCGAGCCGATCGAGGTCACCGTCGCCCGGCTGGCGCGCTTCGGCTACGGCAGCATCGAGATCAAGGGCGAACCGGATCAGTACGACACGGCCGCGGTTCGCAAGCTCCTCGCCGACAACGGCCTCACGTGTTGGGGCGCGGTGACCCTGACCCTCGCCGAGCGCAACCTGTGCGCCAAGGACGAGCAACAGCGGGCGGCGTCGGTGCAGTACATGAAGGACTGCGTCACGATGGTCAAGGAGCTCGACGGCCAAGAGATCACGATCGTGCCGAGCACGGTCGGCAAGGTCGTTCCCGACGGCACCCCCGAGCAGGAATGGGAGTGGTGCGTGGCCGGCTTGCAGGAGATCCGTGAGCACGCCAACGCCGCCGGCGTGCGGATGGCGATCGAACCGCTGAACCGCTTCGAGACGCACTTCATCAACCGCGGCGAGCAGGCGTTGACGCTGGCTGACGCCGTCGGGCCCGATGTCGGTGTGTGTCTCGACTGCTTCCACATGAACATCGAGGAGGTCGATCTGCTCGACACGATCCGCGCCATTGGCCCGCGGCTCACCGACTTCCACGTCGCCGACAACAACCGGATGGCCTGCGGCATGGGTGCCCTCGACTGGCCGGCGATCGTCGGCACGCTGAAGGAGGTCGGCTACGACGGTGCGCTGACCGTTGAGTTCGTCGCGCCGATCGACCGCACGCCGGCCAACCGCTACCCCGACGCCCTGGAGACCAACCCGGTCGACATCAGCCCCGAGGAGTTGCAGTTCATCATCGACCACGGCAGCAGCCTGCTGTCGGAGGGCTTCTACAGCATGCTCGTCGAGCAGTGCGCGACCACCTTGCTTCCGCTGATCTGATGTCGTGAAGATCCGCCACGTCGAGGCACGGTGGCTGAGCTGCCCGATCGAGCCGGACCGTCAACACGTCTCCGACTTCGGCCGCATCGCCAGCTTCGACATGGCTCTCGTGCGCATCGAGGCCGACGACGGCGCCGTCGGGTGGGGCGAGGCCAAGGCGGCCGTGGGCAGCGCCGGATCGTGCTCGACGCTCGTCGCCTGCATCAACGACGAGCTCGGACCCGAGCTGATCGGGCTCGATGCCCGCCGGATCAACGAGGTCGCGGACCGCATTTACAACGGTCCGCGAGCCGGCTATGCAGCGGCGCGGGGACGAGTGTTCCCCATCCTCGGGCGTCGTGGCTTGACGGTGTCGGCGATGAGTGGTGTCGACATGGCCCTGTGGGATCTCCTCGGCCGGTCGCTCGGCGCGCCGGTCGTCGACCTGTGGGGTGGGCCATGCCGCCCGGACATGGCGCTGTACGCCAGCGGTGGATGGGCCGACGTCGCCGGCATCGGCGCCGAGCTCGGCAAGTACGTCGCCGCCGGGTTCTCGGCGGTGAAGATGCGCGTGGGCGTGATCGACGGCACGGTCGACGCGAGCGTGGCCCGCGTCGTCGCCGCCCGCGAGGCGCTCGGCCCCGGTGTCGAGTTGATGGTCGATGCCCACGGAACGTTCAGCGTCGCCGAGGCCAAACGCTTCGCGGCTGGCATCGAGGCGCACGATGTGCGCTGGTTCGAGGAGCCGGTGAGCGCGGACGATCGCCGGGGCATGGCCGAAGTGCGGTCCGCGACGCACGTCGCGATCGCCGCCGGGGAGAGCGAGTTCACCCGCTTCGACTTCGGCGAGCTGATCGAGCACCGCGCGGTCGACGTGCTCCAGCCGGACCTGGCGATCTGCGGCGGGCCGACGGAGGGTCGGCGCATCGCGGCACTCGCCGAGACCCACCAGCTCGAGCTCGCCCCCCACTGCTGGGGTTCGGCGCTGTCCTTCCGTGCTGGGGTCAGTCTGGCCTTTGCCAGCCCGGCGGCGGCGATCATCGAGTACTCGCTGGGAGCCAACCCGTTGCTCCACGATCTCGCCGACGAGCCGGTCATCGTCGAGAATGCACGGGTGGCAGCACCGACCGCCCCTGGCCTCGGCGTCACCCCACGCCAAGCGTTCATCGACGAGTTCACCGTTTCACGGGAGTGATCCACCATGGCAGACAACAACATCCAGCACGTCAACCTGGCCGTCAGCGACCTCGATGCGGCGGTCGCCTTCTACACCGAGGTGCTCGGCCTCGGCCTGTCGCCAACGCCCGATCTGGGGTTTCCCGCCCAGTTCATCGCCATCAATGACTACCAGGAGATCCACCTCAACGAAGTCGAGGACATCACGCCGCAGCGCTCCCATTTCTGCATCCGGGTGAGCGACTTCGACGAGGTCTTCCGGCGGACGAAGAAGGAGCGGGCCATCGACACGAGCACGTTCGGTCCAGCCCATCGCCTGGCCTCGGGCGTGATGCAGATGTTCGTCCGCGATCCCCACGGCAACCTCATCGAGATCGCTTGCGACGCCGACCAGCCGATCGACCCGGAGATCCTCTCCGACGAGGTGTTCGCCCCCGGCACTCGATGATCCGTTCATTGCGTTCCCCGGCCACGCAGGCCGTTGCTGGCCGCTCGCTCGCTGGCGCTCGCTCGCTCGCACGGCAACGTTTCTCGATGATCATTCTGCTGGAGAGCGTCCACCCGGACGCTGTGGCGGTGCTCGAGGCGGTCGACGACGTGCGGCTGATGGTCGATCCGCTCGTCATCGACGAGTCGGTGCCTCGCGACCAGGTGCGGGCCATCCTCACCCGCGGCCGCGGCCGGATCACGGCTGCCACACTCGACGAGTTCCCCGGACTCGTCGTCGTCGGTCGCTGCGGCGCCGGCCTCGACAACATCGACGTCGCGGCCGCCCACGACCGGGGGATCGCGGTGGTCAACGCCCCCGGGGCGACGACTGCGGCCGTTGCCGAGCACGCCGTGTTGCTGATGCTCGGCATCGCCCGGCGGATCTGCGTCCTCGATGGTGCCGTCAAGGCCGGGCAGTGGTCGGTGCGTGACGGGTACACGGGTGCCGAGCTGCGCGGCAAGCGCCTGGGCATCGTCGGGCTCGGGGCAATCGGCCGCCGGGTGGCGACGCTCGGTCGGGCCTTCGACATGGACGTCGTCTACTGGAGTCCGTCGTCACGCGATGACGAGTTCGTGCGGATGGAGCTCGATGAGTTGCTCGCCTCGGCCGACATCGTCCAACTGTGTGTTGCCCTCGCCCCCGAGACGCAGGGCCTCCTCGACGCCCGGCGGTTGGCCCTGATGCGGCCGACCGCCCTGGTGGTCAACACGGCTCGCGGCGCCCTTGTCGACCATCAGGCCCTGATCGCGGCCATCACCGAGGGGCGTCTCGGCGGCTACGCCACCGACGTGTGGGAGCCCGAGCCGCCGCCCGCCGCCGACCTCGCCGCGCTCGGCGAGCGCCTGCTCGTCACTCCCCACGTGGCGGCGATCACGGACGTGACGTACCGAGAGATCTGCGTTGTCACCGCCAACGCCGCCCGCGCCGCCCTCGCCAACGGACCGATGGGTGTTTAGGGGTCCGTTCGGTCCCCTGAACACCCATCGGTTGCGGCTGATCGGGCGACGCGAACAGGCTGTATGCCGCTAACCTGGGTCGGCGCAATTACGCCGCCCGGGTGCCGACCGGCGCCCGGGTTCTTTGTGTGCGCACGAAGCCGTCCGTCGAGGAAGTGAAGTAGTAGAGATGTCCAAGCGTGAGTTCCCCCTCGAGCGCTACCGCAACATCGGGATCATGGCCCACATCGACGCGGGCAAGACCACGACGACCGAGCGCGTCCTCTACTACACCGGCAAGACCTACAAGATCGGCGAGGTCCACGAGGGCGCCGCGGTCATGGACCACATGGCCCAGGAGCAGGAGCGCGGCATCACGATCACGTCGGCCGCGACGACCGCCTTCTGGAACGACCACCGCATCAACATCATCGATACGCCCGGCCACGTCGACTTCACGATCGAGGTCGAGCGTTCCTTGCGCGTCCTCGACGGCGCCGTCGCTGTCTTCGACTCGGTTGCCGGCGTCGAGCCGCAGACCGAGACGGTCTGGCGGCAGGCCAACAAGTACAACGTGCCGCGGATGTGCTTCGTCAACAAGATGGACCGCACCGGGGCCAACTTCTTCCGCACCGTCGAGATGATCGAGTCGCGTCTGGAGGCGACTCCCGCCGTGGTCCAGTTGCCGATCGGCAGCGAGGCGGACTTCAAGGGCGTCGTCGACCTCGTCAAGATGAAGGCGATCGTGTGGGACGGCGAGGAAAAGGGCGCCGTCTACCACGAGCGGGACATCGACCCGGGCCAGCTCGCCGAGGCCGAGGAGTGGCGCCACAAGCTGCTCGACACGGTCTGCGGTGAGGATGACGAGGTGCTCGAGAGGTACCTCGGCGACGAGCCGATCACCGAAGCCGAGCTGAAGCACGTGATCCGTCTGGGCACCCTCGCCGGCCATTTCGTGCCCGTGCTCACCGGCTCGGCCTTCAAGAACAAGGGCGTCCAGCCGATGCTCGACGCCGTCATCGACTTCCTGCCGAGCCCGCTCGACATCCCGCCGGCGGAGGGCACGAACCTGCGTGGCGACGAGGTGGTCACCCGCGAACCCGACGAGAAGGCCCCGTTCGCCGCCCTCGCCTTCAAGATCGTCAGCGACCCGTTCGGCAAGTTGACCTACTTCCGCGTCTACTCCGGACAGATCAACAAGGGCGACGAGGTCTACAACTCGACCAAGGAGCGCCGGGAGCGGATCGGCCGCATTCTGCTGATGCACGCCAACCAGCGCGAGGACCTCGACACGGCGATGGCCGGCGACATCGTCGCTGGACTCGGCTTCAAGGAGACGACCACCGGCGACACGCTGTGTGATCGCAGCGACCCGATCATCCTCGAGCGGATGGAGTTCCCCGAGCCGGTGATCCACGTCGCCATCGAGCCGAAGACGAAGAGCGACCAGGACAAGCTGGGCAAGGCCCTCAAGTCGCTGTCGGACGAGGACCCGACGTTCCGCATCCGCAGCGACGAGGAGACCGGCCAGACCGTGATCTCCGGAATGGGCGAGCTGCACCTCGAGATCCTCGTCGACCGCATGCAGCGCGAGTTCGCCGTCGAGGCGACGGTCGGCAAGCCGCAGGTGGCCTATCGCGAGACCGTCACGGAGCTGGTGCGGTCGGTCGAGTACCGGCACATCAAGCAGACCGGTGGCTCCGGCCAGTTCGCCGTCGTCAAGCTCACCGTCGAACCGAACCCGGGCGGCGGCTACGAGTTCGTCGACGACATCAGCGGCGGGCGCATCCCCCGTGAGTACATCCAGCCGACCAACCAGGGCATCCAGTCAGCTCTGGAGAACGGCGTGCTCGCCGGCTACCCCACCGTCGACGTCAAGGTCAGTCTCGTCGACGGCGCCTACCACGACGTCGACTCGTCGGAGATGGCCTTCAAGATCGCTGGTCAGATGGCGTTCCGCAAGGCCGCCCAAGCAGCCAAGCCGGTGCTCCTCGAGCCGATCATGGCCGTCGAGGTGGTGACCCCCGAGGACTACATGGGCGACGTGATCGGCGACCTGTCGAGCCGGCGTGGCCGGATCGAGGGGATGGAGGCTCGCGGCAACACGCAGGTCGTGCGTGCTCAGGTTCCGCTGTCGGAGATGTTCGGATACAGTACCGACCTCCGTTCGCGCACCCAGGGGCGCGCCACGTACACGATGCAATTCGATGCCTACCACCAGGTGCCGGAAAGCATCGCCAGCGAGATCATCAAGCGGGTCCGCGGCGAGTGAATCGCCCGGTCCGACCGTTCTTTGACAACCCAGATCAGCAACGAGACATTGGAGTCTGAAGGCCATGAGTAAGGCGAAGTTTGAGCGTACGAAGCCGCATGTGAATGTGGGGACGATGGGTCATATTGACCATGGGAAGACGACGTTGACGGCGGCGATTTCGAAGACGTTGTCTGAGCGTGGGTTGGCGGAGTATACGCCGTTTGATTCGATTGATAAGGCGCCGGAGGAGAAGGCGCGGGGGATCACGATTTCGATTGCTCATATCGAGTATGAGACGGAGAATCGGCATTATGCGCATGTCGATATGCCTGGTCATGCGGATTACATCAAGAACATGATTACGGGTGCGGCGCAGGTCGATGGGGCGATTTTGGTGGTGGCCGCGACGGATGGTCCGATGCCCCAGACTCGCGAGCATGTGTTGTTGGCGCGGCAGGTCGGGGTGCCGTACATCGTGGTGGCGTTGAACAAGGCTGACGCGGTTGATGATGAGGAGCTGTTGGATCTCGTGGAGTTGGAGGTTCGCGAGTTGTTGACGGAGTATGAGTTCCCTGGTGATGATGCGCCGGTGGTGCGGGTGTCGGCGTTGAAGGCGTTGGAGGGTGATGCCGAGTGGCAGGCCAAGGTGATGGAGTTGATGGATGCGGTCGATTCGTTCGTGCCGGAGCCGCAGCGTGATTTGGATAAGCCGTTCTTGATGCCGATTGAGGACGTGTTCACGATCACCGGTCGGGGGACGGTGGTGACGGGGAAGGTCGAGCAGGGGATCGATCCACACCGGTGATGAGATCGAGATCGTCGGGTTGCGTGATACGCAGAAGACGGTGTGTACCGGGGTGGAGATGTTCCGCAAGATTTTGGATCAGGGTCAGGCGGGCGACAACATCGGTGCCTTGTTGCGGGGCACGAAGAAGGAGGATGTGGAGCGTGGCCAGGTGTTGTGTAAGCCGGGCAGTATCACGCCGCACACCAATTTCGAGGGTCAGGTGTACGTGTTGACGTCGGCCGAGGGTGGCCGCCACAAGCCGTTCTTCAACAACTACCGGCCGCAGTTCTTCTTCCGCACCACCGACGTGACCGGCACGATCGAGTTGCCGTCCGGCACCGAGATGGTGATGCCCGGCGACAACGTGGCGATGACCGTCGAGTTGGGCAAACCGATCGCCATGGACGAAGGCCTGCGCTTCGCCATCCGCGAAGGCGGACGCACCGTCGGCGCCGGCCGCGTCACCAAAATCATCAAGTGATGGCAGACGTGAACCTGTCGCACCTGAGAACCGATTGTCCGAGCGAAGCGAGTAGATGATGGCTCAGAGCATCCGGATCCGCCTCAAGGCGTTCGATCACGACATCATCGACCAATCGACGAAGAAGATCGTCGAAACGGTCACGCGCACCGACGCCACCGTGCGCGGTCCGATTCCGCTACCGACGGCGAAGCATCGCTACACGGTGATCCGTGGGCCGCACATCGACAAGGACTCGCGTGAGCACTTCGAGATGCGCATCCACAAACGCCTGATCGACATCGTCAACCCGAACAACAAGACGATCGACAGCCTCCAGCGCATCGAGCTGCCGGCCGGCGTCGACATCGAGATCAAGATCCAGGCGAGTTAGTTTCGATCGGGAACGGCTGCGCCGTTCCCGATCGAGCTCGATGCGGCGTTTGGAGAGCGGCAGAGCCCGCTCCCCAAACGCTCCGAAATCCTCTCTTCTGTCAGTGGCGCCACCGGTGTACCGGGACGATCGACTCTCCACTGCCCACGGCTGCACGGGACTGGGTGATCGGCTCCCCACCGCCCTCCGTATCGTCGGCAGCGTGGACTCGCTCGATGCCGTTGGCCGCGAAATCGTCGGGTGCCGGGTGTGCCCGCGGCTCGTCGAGTGGCGTGAGCGGGTCGCCGCGGAGAAACGGGCCGCGTTCGCCAGCGACACCTACTGGGGCCGGCCGGTGCCGGGCTTCGGCGATCCGGCAGCGCAGATTGTCGTCGTCGGCCTGGCTCCCGCGGCGCACGGTGCCAACCGCACGGGACGAGTGTTCACCGGCGATCGCAGTGGTGACTGGCTGTTTCGAGCGCTGCACCGCGCCGGGTTGGCCAACCGAGCGCAGTCCGTGAGCGTCGACGACGGCTTGCAGTTGTCGGGCGTGTGGATCAGTGCCGCCGTGCGCTGCGCCCCGCCGGACAACAAGCCGACCCTGACCGAGCGAGACGCCTGCGCTCCGTTCCTCGTCCGGGAGCTCGACCTCCTCGAACCGCGAGTCGTCGTGTGCCTCGGTGGGTTCGCCTTCGCCGCGCTCTGTCGTCACTACGCCGTACGACCCCGCCCACGATTCGGTCATCGGGTCGCGGTCGAGGTGCCGGGTGGTCCGACGCTGTTGTGCTCCTACCACCCCAGCCAGCAGAACACGTTCACCGGCAAGCTGACCGAGCCGATGCTCGACGACGTGATGCGTGATGCCGTTGCACTCGCGAACCGCCCGTTGGAGACGGACGTACCGTAAGGCATGGCATTCCGTCCCTACCTCATCGACGAGATCACCCGCGACTGCGTCGCCGGGGCGTTGACGCGCAGAGAGGCGATTCGCCGCCTCGGATTGCTCGGGGTCACCGGCGCGGCTGCTGCGGCAATGGTTGCTGCGGCACCGGGGCGTGCCACGGCGTCCAGCGGGTCCACCGTCCCACCGACCGCCACCGGCAGTGGCTCGACAGTTCCGCTCGAGGAAGCCGAGGAGATCACCTTCCCCGGGACAGAGGGCGACCTGATCGGCGTGTTCGCCGGCGCCGAAACGCCGAAGGGCGCAGTGCTCGTGATCCACGAGAACCGCGGACTCACGCCACATATCCGTTCGATCCCGCCGCGCCTGGCAGCCGACGGGTACAGCGCGTTGGCGATCGACTTGCTCTCGGAGGAGGGCGGCACCGCCAGCATGCCCAGCGAGGGCGACGCCCAGGCGGCGCTCGGCAACGCGCCCACCGAACGGCTCGTCGCCGACCTGCGAGCGGGGCTCGACGAACTCGAGCGCCGAGTCCCGGGGGCCGAGCTCGCGGTGATCGGTTTCTGCTTCGGGGGCGGTATGACGTGGCAGCTCCTCGCCGCGGGCGACCCGCGCATCTCCGCCGCCGTTCCGTTCTACGGGCCGTTCCCCGACGGCGCCGACCTCTCCGGGTCGCCGAACGCTGCCGTGCTCGGCATCTACGCCGAGCTGGACGACTTCGTCAACCCGTCGATGGAAGCCGCCGAGGCAGCACTGCAGGCAGCGGGCCTCGAGCACGAACTGCGCACGTTCGAGGGCGTCGACCATGCCTTCTTCAACGACACCGGCCGGAACTACGACGCCGATGCCGCCGCCGAGGCGTACACGGCGATGATCGACTGGTTCGACTCCAACCTGGCCGGCTCGTCGAGCGATTCGACCACCGCGCCGGCTAGCTGAGAACTCGCTGAGAGTCCGTGTCACCGCGACCGCGTTGACTGATCAGAGCGCTAGACAACTGGATCATGTCGGTACTGCCCCCTCCACCACCGCCACCGCCACCGCCACTGCCGCCGCGCCGGGCAGTCGGCGGACCCCCGGCGCGCCAGCGACGCTCTGCGGCGGCCGTTGCGATTGCCGCTGTCGCTGCGCTGGCGGCGGCAGCGTTCGGAGGGTGGTGGCTCGGCAACGGCAGCACCGACTCCCGGCCGACCTTCATCGTGCCGACGGTCCCGGCGACCACGATCAACCAGTTGTCAGCCGGCAACGGATCGGCGAGTGTTGCAGGCGCCGCCGGCGGCATCGACGTCGCGGCGGTGGCCGCCGCCGTCGCGCCGAGTGTCGTCACGGTCAGCGCGACCGTGAGCAACGGCAACCTGGCCGGTGAGGCGGTGGGGACTGGTGTGGTGATCTCCCCCGAGGGTGAGATCCTCACCAACGCCCACGTCGTCAACGGTGCCGAGGCGGTCCGCGTCCGCTTCGCCGGCAACACCGAGCCCACCCCGGCGACCGTGGTCGCCACGGACCCGGACAACGATCTGGCGCTGCTGCGCGTCGACGTCGGCACCGACATCCCGGCGGCGACGTTCGCCGACCCGGCGAGCATCCGCATCGGCGACCCGGTCGTGGCCATTGGGTTCGCCCTCGATCTCGACGGCGACCCGACCGTCACGGCGGGAATCGTCTCGGCGCTCGACCGCACGCTGTCGGTCAGTCCGTCCGAGGTCCTCGATGGTCTGATCCAAACGGACGCGGCGATCTCGTCGGGCAACTCGGGTGGCCCGCTCGTCAACGCCGCCGGCCAGGTCGTCGGCATCAACACGGCCGTCGCCGAGAGCGACGAACAGCGCGCCGCCACCAATGTCGGGTTCTCCATCGGCGTCGGCGAGGTGCTCGACGTGCTCGAGGACCTGCGCGCCGGCGGCCAGCGCGAGCCCGGATTCCTCGGTGTCCGTCTGGCGGACCGCGACGACGGCGGCTCCGGTGCCCTGGTCGCCGAAGTCAATGCCGGCTCGCCTGCCGAGGCGGCCGGGCTGGAGGTCGGCGATGTCGTCGTCGCCGTCGACGATCAGCCGATCAACGGCAGCGAGGGTCTCGTCGGAGCGGTCCGTGACCGCAGCCCGGGCGAACAAGTGGCCGTCGTCGTCGTGCGTGACGGCCAGGAGGTCACCCTCACGCCGACGCTCGCCAACGGCTGACAGGGCGCCCCAGAACGAAGGGTGCCGGATCCACCTATCGTCGATCGGCGTGGGTGTGCGAGTCGTCGACCTCGATCTCGTCGACGAGTCGAGAACCACCCCGACGATCGGCGACGTCGCCGGCGCGCCGCGGCGCCAACTGCCGACCGCCGTGTACCTGCCGGCGACGGACGGTCCCGCTCCGCTGATCGTCCTGGCCCACGGGTTCAACGGTCACCCGGATCTGTTCACCGCCCTGGCCGGTCACTGGGCCGATGCCGGATATGTGGTGGCGGTGCCCCGGTTCCCGGTGTCCAGCAACGAGTTCCCCATCCGCGACTCGCAGGCCTTCAACGAGCGCGTTGCCGACCTGCCGGCGCAGGCCGATGACGTGACGTTCCTCGTCGCCGCCCTCGGCGCAGCCGACGACGACGCCATGAGCCCACTGGCCGGCCGCGTCGATGCCGACCGGCTCGGTCTGTATGGCCTGTCGCTCGGTGCCCTGACCGTGTGGTCGACGGTCGCCCGCGGCGGGCTCGGCGATTCTGGGGTCGCCGCCCTGATCCAGTCGGACGGCGGGTTCCCCGGCGACCTGGCGCAGCTGGCGGACGTGACGTTTCCGGTGCTCATCATCCACTCCGACATCGACCCGACGTTCCCGGTCGAGGGTGTGCTGCGCCAGTTCGACGTCGTCCCGGCACCCCGCTTTCTCCTCGTGCTCCACGGCGCCGCCCATGCGAAAGTCGGCGAGAACACGCCAACACCGGCCGACCACGCCTATCGGGTCGCCACCACCGTGTTCTGGGACCGCTATCTCCGTGGCGACGGCGCCGCCCCGTTCCCGGCGTCGATCAGCGTCGACGGCGTGACCACGTTCGTCGACGGCTCGTGACCGGGTGATCTGGGGAAGATTCGGTTCAGACGCTGACCCGGATCTTCCCCACATCGCCGGGTGACACGGATCTTCCCCAGATGGAGGGGATCACGGGCGGTTGGAAGCGATCACCTGGGGCGATAGCGTTCCATGGCCGTGTCCGAGGGCTTCTCGGCACGCAGTGTTTCGCAACCGATGTCCGTGTGCGCCCGGCGGTGACCCGCCTCCGGGGACCACGCGGCGACAACCGATCCTGATGCTCCGTTGGCGGCCTGCCGGCGGAGCATTTGCATGGGATCTGCATGGGGTCTGGGCGGTGCCCAGGCTTGACAGTTCTGGGCGGTGCCCAGGCTGCGTGGATAGCGCCTGGTCAGCAGGCCAGCGCTCGATCAACCAGTAAGGAACAGCCGCCATGGCAACCACAGCGATCGTCGGCGAGAAAGTCGGCATGAGCCAGAAGTGGGTCGACGACAAGGTCGTCCCGGTGACGGTGCTGCGCGTCGAGCCGATGCGCGTCGTGCAGGTCAAGACCCCCGAGCGCGACGGCTACAGCGCGCTGCAGGTCACCTACGGCCACCGCGACGCCAGCAAGCTGAACAAGCCCGCCGCCGGCCATTTCGCCAAGGCCTCGGTCGACCCCGGCAAGCGGCTCATCGAGGTACGCCTCGACGACGTCGATGGCTACGAGATCGGCCAGGAGATCCAGGTCGACGTGCTGGCCGCCGGCACGAAGGTCGACGTCACCGCGGTCAGCAAGGGCAAGGGCTTCGCCGGCACGATGAAGCGCCACAACTTCTCCGGTCAGGGCGCCAGCCACGGCAACCACAAGCACCACCGGGCGCCCGGGTCGATCGGCGCGGCCTCGTTCCCCGGCCGGGTGTTCAAGGGCGTGCGGATGGCCGGTCACCTCGGCCACGAGCAGGTCACAACGCTCAACCTCGAGGTCGTCGAGTCCGATCCTGAGCGCAACCTGCTGCTCGTCAAGGGCTCGGTCCCCGGGCCCCGCGGCGGCGTCGTCGTCGTCCGCAACGCCGTCAAGTCACTGGTCGAGAAGGGCTGAGCCGATGGCCGAGATCACCGTCAAGAACGTCTCCGGCAAGAAGGCCGGCACCGTCACCCTCGACGAGGCGACGTTCGCCGTCCAACCCAACGTGCCGCTGATGCACCAGGTCGTCACCGCCCAGCTCGCCAGCCGGCGGGCCGGCACGCAGTCGACGAAGACGCGCTCCGAGGTGCGCGGTGGCGGCGCCAAGCCGTATCGCCAGAAGGGCACCGGCCGCGCTCGTCAGGGCTCGACCAACGCCCCGCACTTCGCTGGTGGCGGCGTCTCCCACGCCCCCAAGCCGCGCTCGTACCACCAGCGCACGCCGAAGAAGATGATCCGCGCCGCCCTGCGCTCGGCGCTGTCCGACCGGGCCAACGACGACAAGATCGTCGTCGTCGACTCATGGGGCCTCGACGCTCCCAAGACGAAGGACGCCGCCGCAGCGATCGCCGCCCTCGGCGTCGACGGTCGGGTGCTGGTCGTTCTCGACCGCGAAGACATCAACGCCGCCCTGAGCTTCCGCAACCTGCCGGACGTGCAGATCATCCACACCGGCGAGCTCAACGCCTACGACGTCCTCTGCAACGACTACATCGTGTTCACCACGGCGAGCCTCGAGGCAGTCAACTCAACAGCAACCGAGAGGTCGCCAGTAGTGACCGCTTCGGCCCCCGACCGCAGCACCGACGAGGCCACGACCGGCGTCGCGAGCGCCAGCGAGCAGCCGGACGCGAGCGAGCCAGAGACGCAGCCGGACGCCAGCGAGTCGTCGAGCGAGCAAGGAGCTACGGCCTCATGAAGGACCCACGCGACATCATCCTCGCCCCGGTCGTCTCCGAGAAGAGCTATGCCCTGATGGAGACCGGTGTGTACACGTTCAAGGTGCACCCCTCGGCGAGCAAGCCGGAGATCCGTGACGCCGTCCAGGAGATCTGGGGGGTCGAGGTCTACAGCGTCAACACGCTGAACCGTCCCGGCAAGCGCCGCCGTACCCGCGGCACCAACCGCATCGGTTCCAAGCCCGATGTCAAGCACGCCATCGTCACCCTCTCGGCGGGCGAGATCCCGCTGTTCGAGAACTGAGTTCGTCATGGGCATCCGCACTCGCAAACCCACCAGCCCCGGCCGGCGTTTCCAGACCGTCTCGGACTTCGCCGAGATCACCGCCAAGCGCCCCGAGAAGTCGCTCCTCGGCCCGAAGCCGAAGACCGGCGGTCGCAACGCCCAGGGGCGCATGACGTCGCGGCATCGCGGCGGCGGCCACAAGCAGCAGTACCGCATCGTCGACTTCAAGCGCAACAAGGACGGCGTCACCGCCAAGGTCGCCGCCATCGAGTACGACCCGAACCGCACGTGCCGAATCGCCCTGCTGCACTACGCCGACGGCACCAAGGCGTACATCCTCGCTCCTCGGGGACTGGCCGTCGGTGAGCACGTGATGAGCGGCCACGGTGCCGACATCAAGCCGGGCAACGCGCTGCCGATGCGCTACATCCCCGTCGGCACCACCGTGCACAACGTCGAGCTGCGTCCTGGTCAAGGCGGCAAGATCGGCCGTTCGGCCGGCATCGCCGTGCAGCTCGTGGCCAAGGACGGCGACTTCGCCACGCTGCGGATGCCGTCCACCGAGATGCGCCGGGTGCCGATCGACTGCCGGGCGACGGTCGGCGAGGTCGGCAACTCCGAGCACGAGCTGGTCAAGGTCGGCAAGGCCGGACGCAACCGCTGGAAGGGTGTCCGCCCGCAGACCCGCGGCGTGGCGATGAACCCCGTCGACCACCCGCTCGGTGGTGGCGAGGGCCGCTCGTCGGGTGGCCGTCCTGCCGTGTCCCCGTGGGGCAAGCCGGAGGGTCGTACCCGCGACAAGTCGAAGACTTCGCAGACGCTCATCATTCGCCGTCGCCGCACCGGAAAGGGTCGGAGGTAATCCATGTCCCGCAGCCTGAAGAAGGGCCCCTTCGTCGACGACCACTTGCTCAAGAAGGTCGACGCCCAGAACACCGCCGGCGAGCGCCGGGTGATCAAGACGTGGTCGCGTCGTTCGACGATCATCCCCGACATGGTCGGGCACACGATCGCCGTGCACGACGGGCGCAAGCACGTGCCGGTGTACATCACCGAATCGATGGTCGGGCACAAGCTCGGCGAGTTCAGCCCGAGCCGGACGTTCAGGTTCCACGCCGGCCAGGAGAAGTCAGCGAAGGGTCGGCGGTAAGGCATGACTGGTCTGAAGCTCAATGACGGCGTCGTGCAGCTCGACGGACGGGTCTCGACGCGGGCCACCGCCAAGTACCTGCGCGGCTCGGCCTCCAAGGCCCGCGCCGTTCTCGACCTGATCCGCGGCCTCGATGTCCGCCGGGCCGACGAGGTGCTGCAATTCACCGACCGCGCCGCCGCCGCCGAGGTCCGCAAGGTGCTCGCCAGCGCCGTCGCCAACGCCGTGCACAACGACAGCCAGGACGTCGAGGAACTCTTCGTCGTGGCCTGCTACGCCGACGAGGGTCCGACGCTCAAGCGCTTCCGTCCCCGCGCTCGGGGACGGGCGAGCCGGATCAACAAGCGGACCTGCCACATCACGGTGATCGTCGCCCGAATGAGCGACGAGCGTCTGGAGATCGTCCAGGCCCGCCAGGCATCCGGACCGGCCGCCCGCCGTGTCGGGACCTCGGCCCAGGCTCGCCGCGAGCGCGTCGCCCGCAGCCGGGCGCGTGCCGAAGGGCTGCGTGGCGGTACGGCGGCGGCTGAGGGCGCCGACGCGACCGAGGGCGCCGACGGGTCCGAGGGCGCTGACGCGACCGAGGGCGCTGAGGCGGTCGACCTCGCCGACGACACGGTTGTTGAAGAAGCTCTGGAAGAAGACGTGGATGCATCCGCGGACGAGACTCCTGACTCTGCGTCACAGCAAACGACGTCCGACGTCGCTTCTCGTGACACAGAAGCCGAGGTGGACGTCGCCGTGCCGGCTGGCGCGGTGGTGGCTCCGGACGACGGGTCGATCCCCGAGGGCTACGAGATCAAGGGCAACACCAACTCGATGAAGTACCACCTGCCCGGCACTCGTTACTACGACATCACGATCCCCGAACTGTTCTTCGACACCGTCGAGAACGCCGAGGCCGCCGGTTACGAAGCGCCCGCTGGCGCCCAGGCGGCGCGAGGTCAAAGCGAAGCGGAGACCGAGCCCGCTGGAGAAGAGGAGTCCAAGTAATGGGCCAGAAGATCAACCCGTACGGGTTCCGTCTCGGCATCACGACCGACTGGAAGAGCCGCTGGTTCAGCGACCGCCTGTACAAGGACTATCTCACTGAGGACTGGAAGATCCGTGAGGCGATCATGCGCCGCATGGAATCGGCCGCGATCAGCCGGATCGAGATCGAGCGCACACGCGACAAGGTTCGCGTCGACGTGCACACGGCACGTCCGGGCATCGTCATCGGCCGCCGTGGCGCCCAGGCCGACGAGCTGCGCACGCTGATCACCGACATCACCGGCAACCCCAAGGTGCAGCTGAACATCGTCGAGATCAAGAGTCCAGAGCTCGACGCCGCGCTGATCGCCCAGGGCGTCGCCGACCAGCTCGCCAACCGCATCGCCTTCCGCCGGGCCATGAAGCGCGCCGTGCAGAACGCCCAGCGGGCCGGCGCCCTCGGGATCCGCGTGCAGTGCTCGGGCCGCCTCGGTGGCGCCGAGATGAGCCGCACCGAGTGGTACCGCGAGGGTCGCGTCCCGCTGCACACGCTGCGGGCCGACATCGACTACGGGTTCCGCGAGGCACGTACCACCTCGGGCCGAGTCGGCGTCAAGGTGTGGCTGTACAAGGGCGACATCCTCCCGTACAAGGTGTCCGACGACAAGATCGTCCGCGAGGCGGCAATGGCTGTCGGTGAGACGTCGGGCCAGGCCGCCGAGCCGCGGCGCGTCGTCTCCAGCGCGGCCCGCCGGCCCGCCGAAGAAGCCGCAGCAGCCGCAGCAGCCGAGGCTGCCGCCCCGCTGATCAAGGAAGCCGACCTCGAGCTCGAGAAGCTGCTCGACGAGGAAGAAGACATCGCGCGGCGGACCCACGACGCCCACGAGCCCCCGCACTTCCGAGGTGACGATTGACATGTTGATGCCCCGCAAAGTCGCCCACCGCAAGCATCACCGCGGCCGCACCCGGGGTGTGGCGAGTGGTGGCACGGCGCTGGCGTTCGGCGAGTACGGCATCCAGGCCCTCGAGCCCGGCTGGATCACCGCTCGCCAGATCGAGGCCGCCCGTATCGCCATGACCCGGGCCATCAAGCGTGGTGGCAAGGTCTGGATCAACATCTTC
Source organism: Ilumatobacteraceae bacterium (assembly GCA_963786985.1). GTDB lineage: Bacteria > Actinomycetota > Acidimicrobiia > Acidimicrobiales > Ilumatobacteraceae > Desertimonas. The sequence continues at coordinate 192,752 of CAWBBL010000009.1, forward strand.
CCGGACAAGCCGGTGACGAAGAAGCCCGCCGAAACACGGATGGGCTCGGGCAAGGGCAACCCGGAACTGTGGGTCGCCGTTGTCAAGCCGGGCCGCGTGCTCTTCGAGTTGTCGTTCCCCGACCCGGTGCAGGCCCGCATCGCCATGGACAAAGCCGTTCAGAAGCTGCCGATCAAGGCCCGGGTCATCTCTCGTGAGGAGGTCGTCTGATGGCTACCAAGACCAGTGCCCTCGCCGAGCTGGGCCTCGCCGAGCTCGTCGCCGAGCTCCGCGAGTCGAAGCAGGAGGCGCTCAACTTGCGCTTCCGCAACGCCACGGGGCAGCTCGAGAACACCGCCGAGATGACGCGGGTGCGTCGCCAGATCGCCCGCCTCAACACGCTCATCCGCCAGCGTGAGATTGCAGAAGCAGAGGCCAGAAAATGAGCGAGAACAGCACCGAGACCCGCGCCTCGCGCAAGGTACGCGAGGGCGTGGTCGTGTCCGACTCGATGGACAAGACGGTCGTCGTCGCCGTCATCGAGCGCGTCCGGCATCCCAAGTACAACAAGTTCGTGCTGCAGACCAAGCGCCTGTATGCCCACGACGAAGCCAACGACGTCAACGTCGGCGACAAGGTGCGGGTCATGGAGACGCGGCCGTTGTCGAAGACGAAGCGCTGGCGCGTCGCCGAAGTCCTCGAGCGAGCGAAGTAGCCGACCCATGATTCAGCAAGAGTCCAGGCTCCGCGTGGCGGACAACTCGGGTGCCAAGGAGGTGCTCGTGATCAAGGTGCTCGGTGGCACGCGCCGCCGTTACGCCTCGATCGGCGACATCTTCGTGGCCACCGTCAAGGACGCCATCCCCGGCGCTGGTGTCAAGAAGGGTGAGGTCGTCAAGTGCGTCGTCGTGCGCACGAAGAAGGAGAAGCGCCGCCCCGACGGCAGCTACATCCGCTTCGACGAGAACGCCGCCGTCCTGATCAAGGACGACAACACACCGCGCGGCACGCGCATCTTCGGCCCAGTCGGCCGCGAGCTGCGCGATCGCCGTTTCATGAGAATCGTGTCACTCGCCCCGGAGGTGTTGTGATGAAACTGCGCAAGGGTGACACCGTCGAGGTGCTCACCGGCAAGAACAAGGGCAAGCAGGGCACGATCCTGCAGGTCCTCCCGGCCGATGACAAGGTCATCGTGTCGGCAGTCAACACGGCGTCCAAGCACATGAAGCCGGGCCGTCGACACCGCAACCGCCAGGCGCCCCAGCAACGCGACCAGGGCGGCATCGTCGAGATCGACGTGCCGATCCACGTCAGCAACGTCGCCTACGTGCATGGTGGCAAGACCGTGCGCCTCGGCTACAGCACCGACGCCAAGGGCCACAAGGTGCGCGTCGTCAAGCTCGGCGGCGGCAAAACCGAGGTGATCGGATGAGCGACACAGCAACCGCAACGAAGACGATGCCGCGTCTCAAGCAGCGCTACAACGACCAGATCAAGAGCCAGCTGCAAGAGCGGCTCGAGCTGACCAACGTGATGCGCGTGCCGACGCTCGACAAGATCGTCATCAACATGGGCGTCGGCCGGGCCACCCAGCAGCCGTCGCAGCTCGAGGCGGCGGTTGTCGACCTCACGGCGATCGCCGGGCAGAAGCCGATCGTCACCAAGGCCAAGCACTCGATCGCCGGCTTCAAGTTGCGCGAGGGCCAATCGATCGGCACCAAGGTCACGTTGCGCGGCGACCGCATGTGGGAGTTCCTCGACCGCTTGATCGCCGTGGCGATCCCCCGGATCCGCGACTTCCGTGGTCTGCCGGCGACATCGTGGGACGGGCGAGGCAACTACACGTTCGGGCTCAACGACCAGACGGTGTTCCCCGAGATCGACTACGACAAGATCGACACCCCTCGCGGCATGGACATCACCCTCGTCACCACGGCGACCGACGATGCATCCGGCAAGGCGCTGCTCGATGCGTTCGGATTCCCGTTCCGCACCGGAGCCGATCCCTCGGCCGTCACCCCGACGACGAAGCGTTCCCGTGGACCAGTTCGCGGCGGCAAGTCCGCCAAGAGGAAGTAGAGGCCTCGCAACCACCATGGCCAAGAAAGCACTGATCAACAAGGCTGCTGGCAAGCCCAAGTTCAAGGTCCGCGCCTACACCCGCTGCCGTCGTTGTGGGCGCGCCCGCTCGGTCTTGCGCAAGTTCGGGCTGTGCCGGGTGTGCCTGCGCGAGCTCGCCCACGCCGGCGAGATTCCCGGTCTGACGAAGTCGAGCTGGTGAGGGAGGAGAAGAGATGCTGACTGATCCCATTGCCGACATGCTCACCCGCGTTCGCAACGCCAACACGGCGATGCACGACGTGGTGAAGATGCCGTCGTCGAAGCAGAAGGTGGCGCTCGCCGAGATCCTCGAGTCCGAGGGCTACATCGGCGGCTACGAGGTCGCCCCGTCGCCCAAGGGCGTCGGCGACGTCCTCACGATCCACCTCAAGTACTCCCCAGACCGCGACCGCACGATCTCCGGCCTTCGCCGGGTGTCGTCGCCGGGCCTGCGCGTGTACCGCAAGGCGAACGCCGTGCCGCGGGTCCTCGGTGGCCTCGGCGTCGCTGTCCTGTCCACCTCCCAGGGATTGATGACCGACCGTGAGGCGCGCAAGCGCAAGGTCGGCGGCGAAATCCTCTGTTACGTGTGGTGAGGTAGAGATGTCTCGAATTGGACAAGCCCCGATCCCTGTTCCGAGCGGCGTCGACGTCACGATCGACGGCCAGTCGGTCACCGTCAAGGGTCCCAAGGGAACCCTCACCCGGACGATCGTTCCGTCGATCACCGTGGTCAACGATGACGGCACGTTGAACGTGACGCGCCCGGACGACGAGCGCGAGAACCGTGCCCTCCACGGCCTGACCCGCAGCCTGATCAACAACATGGTGATCGGTGTGACCGACGGCTTCAGCAAGCGTCTGGAGATCGTCGGGGTCGGTTACCGCGCCGAGGCCCAGGGCCCGACGGCGGTCCGCTTGGCGCTCGGCTTCAGCCACCCCGTCAACGTCAGCGCTCCCGAGGGCGTGACGTTCGAGGTCCCGGCGCCGACGCAGGTCGTCGTCAGTGGCATCGACAAGGAAGTCGTCGGTCAGGTGGCCGCCGACATCCGATCCATCCGCAAGCCCGAGCCGTACAAGGGCAAGGGTGTCCGCTACCAGGGCGAGCGTGTCCTGCGCAAGGCGGGCAAGGCAGGAAAGAAGTAGGGCTATGGCTACTACCGCTAGCGTTCGGCGCGAGTCGCGGATCCGCCGCCACCGCCGAGTGCGCAAGAAGATCCACGGCACCGCGGCGCGTCCGCGCCTCGCCGTGCACCGTTCCAACAAGCACCTCGTCGTGCAGGTCATCGACGACGACGCCGGGCACACGCTCGCTGCGGCGTCGACCACCGAGGCCGACCTGCGGACGGCCGGTGGCCACAGCGTGGATGCCGCCTCGAAGGTCGGCAAGCTCGTCGCCGAGCGGGCCAAGGCCGCCGGCATCACCCAGGTCGTCTTCGACCGGGGTGGGTTCATCTATCACGGGCGCATCGCCGCGGTCGCCGCCGCGGCACGCGAAGCCGGTCTGGAGTTCTAATGGCAAACACGCACACCACCTCATTCGACAGCAGCGAAGGCGGCTTGCGCGAGTCGCGAGTCATCACGATCAACCGCGTTGCGAAGGTGGTCCGCGGCGGTCGGCGCTTCTCGTTCACGGCGCTCGTCGTCATCGGTGACGGCAACGGCCGCGTCGGTCTCGGCTACGGCAAGGCGAAAGAGGTGCCGCTGGCCATCCAGAAGGGCACCGAGGAAGCCAAGCGCAACCTGTTCGAGGTGCCCCTCGCCGGCCCGACGATCCCTCACCCGGTCATCGGTGTCACCGGTGCCGGTCGGGTCCTGATGAAGCCGGCGGCGCCCGGTACCGGAGTGATCGCCGGCGGCGCGGCCCGGATCATCCTCGAGGAAGCCGGGATCCACGACGTGCTGTGCAAGTCGCTCGGGTCGGCCAACCACATCAACGTCGCCCGCGCCACGGTGCAGGGGCTGCAGTCGCTGCAGCGCCCGGACGAGGTCGCCGCCCGCCGCGGACTGGCGGCCGAGGACTTCGTGCCCAAGGGCATGCTCAAGGCGTACAACGACCGCAAGCGCGGGATGCACCCGTCGAACGCTTCGGGCGGCGGCGAGGAACCGGGAGCGAGCGCCTGATGGCCGAGCAATCTGAGACCACGATCGTCGTCACCCAGGTGAAGTCCGGCACCCACGCCAAGCCGAAGACGCGCGGCACGCTGCGCGCCCTCGGCCTCGGGCGCATCGGCAAGTCGAACACGCTGCCCGATCGGCCCGAGATTCGCGGCATGATCGCCCGCGTCCCCCACCTCGTCACGGTGCAAGAAGGAGTGGACTCATGAAGGTGCATGAGCTGGCACCCTCACCAGGAGCCAACAAAGGTCCGAAGCGGCGTGCCCGGGGCATCGCCGGCAAGGGCGGCAAGACCGCCGGCCGCGGTACGAAGGGCCAGCGTTCGCGCGGGCGCGGCAAGGTGCCCCGCGGCTTCGAGGGTGGCCAGATGCCGCTCAAGCAGCGCGTTCCGAAGTTGAAGGGGTTCAACAACCCGTTCCGCGTCGAGTACGCCGGTGTCAACCTCGACACCCTCGAGGAGCTCGCCGATCGCTTCGAGGCCGGTGCCGTCACGCCCGATTCGCTCGCCGCCGCCGGTGCCGTGCGCAAGGGCGTCTACGTCAAGGTGCTCGGCCGTGGCGAGCTGTCCCGCAAGCTCGATGTCCAGGTCCACGCGGTGTCGAAGACCGCCGAGGCTGCGATCACTGCTGCCGGCGGCACGGTCACCCTCGTCCCCCTGCCGTTCAAGGGCGAGAACAAGGCCGGTCGCCCGGCTGCCAAGGGCAATCAGTTCACCAACCGATAGGTTCCGATCGCCGCGCCGACCGGCCGGGGACTGACCGCAGAGAACACAAGGATCCACGACGTTGCTTTCCAGCCTGAAGAACATCTTCAAGATCCCGGATCTGCGCAACAAGATCCTGTTCACGATCATGATGATCGCCGTCTACCGGTTCGGTACGACGATCCGCGTGCCGGGTATCGATCACCAGGCGATCAAGCAGTTGCAGGACGCGGCGAGCACGCAGGGGGCCATCGGGTTCCTCAACCTGTTCTCCGGCGGTGCCTTCGAGAGCTTTTCGATCTTCGCCCTCGGGATCATGCCGTACATCACGGCGAGCATCATCATGCAGATCCTCGGCGTGGTGATCCCCAAGCTCGAGCAGTTGCAACAGCAAGGGGCCGTCGGCCAACGCAAGATCACCCAGTACACGCGCTACGTCACGATCGCCCTGGCGACGCTTCAGGCGACCGGGCTGGTCTTCGTGTTCGGCACGGGCCGCGGCGCCGGCTACCTCTCGGTCAATGCCCCGAGCGTGCCGATCCTGCCCGACGGACTGTGGCCGCGGGGCTACCTGATCATCCCGACCCTCGTCGCCGGTACGGCCGTGCTGATGTGGATGGGCGAGCTGATCAGCCAGCGGGGCATCGGCAACGGCATGTCGATGATCATCTTTGCCTCGGTCGTGGCCGGGATGCCCTATGGCTTCTGGTCGATCCTCGTCCAGGACAAGTACGTCTGGTTCGTCATCATCGTCGGTGTCACGGTGGCGATCATCGTCTCCGTCGTCTACATCGAGTTGGGGCAACGACGAATCCCCGTGCAGTTCGCCAAACGCGTGGTCGGACGGCGGATGTACGGCGGGCAGAACACGTACATCCCGCTGAAGGTCAACCAGTCCGGGGTGATCCCGGTGATCTTCGCCAGCTCGATCCTGCTGATCCCGGTGATCGCCACCAACGTGCTCGGCAACGCCGACTCGGGGTGGCGGCGCACGGTCACCGAGTGGGTGAACAAGTACATCGTCAACCCGCAGAACATCGTGTACATCACGCTGTTCGCGCTGATGATCATCGCCTTCGCCTACTTCTACAACACGATCGCCTTCGACCCGGTGCGGCAGGCGGACCAGATCCGCCGCCAGGGCGGATTCATCCCTGGCGTGCGCCCTGGCCCGCAAACTGAGCGCTACCTCGCTCGCGTCGTCAACCGGATCACCCTGCCCGGGGCCGTGTTCATCGCCATCGTGGCGACGATCCCCTACGTGCTCACGTGGGCGGCGGGAATTCAGTCTCTCGGATTTGCCGGCACGAGCCTGCTGATTGCCGTCGGAGTGGCGCTCGAGGTGATGCGCCAAATCGACAGTCAGCTCACGCTGCGCAACTACGAGGGGTTCCTGAAATAGCGGTGGGGCTCCTCCGGTGATCCCCGGCGCTCGGCTCGTCATCCTCGGTCGCCAGGGAGCCGGCAAGGGAACGCAGTGTGTCCGCATGTCGCGTCACTACGTCGTGCCGCACATCTCCACCGGCGACATGTTGCGCGCCGCCGTCCGCGAGGGCACCGAGCTCGGCCTGGCTGCCAGGGAGATCATGGACTCCGGCGGCCTCGTCGGCGACGAGATCATGATCGGGCTCGTCGACGAGCGGCTGCAACGAGCCGACGCGCGCACCCGCGGCTACATCCTCGACGGCTTCCCGCGCACCGTGATGCAGGCCGACGCCCTCGACGAGATCGCCGGCGACAAGCCCCTCGACGTCGTCATCGACTTGTACGTCGCCCGTGAGGTGGTGATCCGGCGCATCTCGGCGCGCCGGGTTTGCCGGGACTGTGGGACCAACTACACGGCCACTGGCTACGAACGTCCGCCATGGATCTGCGAGGTCTGCGGCGGCGACGTGATGCAGCGCGAGGACGACCACCCCGATGCGATCAACCGCCGACTCGATCTGTACGAATCCCAGACGGCGCCGCTGATCGAGCACTACACCGAACAGGGGCGGCTGGTCATCGTCGACGGCCTGGGCACCCCGGACGAGGTGTTCGATCGGCTCACCGACGCCGTGGCCGTCGCCCGCAAAGAGCGCTGACGCCTTGTCGTTTGCTGGCGACGGGTCGCGGGCGCCGCGGCCTCACGGTTGTTTGCTCTTGAAATGGGGTGGTTGCGGTCCCCGACGAGGGTTCGGCCGGCGCGATGAGCATTCGTTGCGCCAGAGGCTGTCATCGCTCATCGCAGCGTCTGAACCGGTCGCACCGGCCGCCCACACCCACTTCCAGAGCCAGCAACCGTGCCAGGCGCAGCGGCCAAACCCGTCGCCAGCCGTCGCCGGCCAACCGCTAGCAGGCATTGGAGTTGCCGCACCTCGCCGGTAACATTGATCCCCGGCCTGTACGCAGGTCGGCCCCTGTTCGCCCGGGTCATGGTCGACACGATTGACCGCGATCCCCCTGATCACACGGTGAGGAGCTCCTCCTGCCCAAGCCCAAAGAAGACGCCATCGTGCTCGAAGGCACGATCCTGGAGTCGTTGCCCAACGCCATGTTCCGTGTCGAGCTCGACAACGGCCACAAGGTGTTGGCGCACATCTCCGGCAAGATGCGGATGCACTACATCCGCATCCTGCCTGGCGACAAGGTGCAGGTAGAACTCACCCCGTACGACCTCACCCGAGGTCGCATCACGTACCGCTTCAAGTGAGCCCAGAGAGACCGTTGCCATGAAGGTTCGACCCAGCGTCAAGAAGATGTGCGAGAAGTGCAAGGTGATCCGCCGGCACGGTCGCGTCCAGGTGATCTGCGAGAACCCCCGCCACAAGCAGCGTCAGGGCTGAGAAGGACACACGTATGGCTCGTATCGCCGGCATCGACATCCCCCGCGAGAAGCGGTTGGAGATCTCGCTCACCTACATCTTCGGCATCGGCCTGCCGACGGCACAGAAGCTGTGTGCCGACATCGGGCTCGACCCGAACACCAAAGTGTCGGCGCTGACCGACGACGAGGTGCTCAAGATCCGTACCTACGTCGACGAGAACCTGCGCATCGAAGGTGACCTGCGGCGCGACGTTCAGCAGGACATCAAGCGCAAGATCGAGATCGGGTGCTACCAGGGCGTCCGCCACCGCCGCGGCCTGCCGGTCCGCGGCCAGCGCACGCACACCAACGCCCGCACCCGCAAGGGACCCAAGCGCACCGTCGCCAACAAGAAGAAGGCTGTGAGGAAGTAACGCGATGGCGAAGCCAAAGCCAGCCGGACGGCGACCGCGTCGCCGCGACCGCAAGAACGTCACCACCGGTGTGGTGCACATCAAGAGCTCGTTCAACAACACGATCGTCTCGATCACCGACACCGAGGGCAACGTCATCGCCTGGGCGTCGTCCGGTGGCGTGGGCTTCAAGGGCTCCCGCAAGTCGACGCCGTTCGCTGCCCAGCTCGCCGCCGAGCGGGCCGGCCGGGCGGCCATGGAGCACGGCCTGCGTCGCGCCGAGGTCCAGGTGAAGGGCCCGGGGTCCGGCCGCGACACGGCCGTACGCTCGATCCAGAACACCGGCATCGAGGTCACCTCGATCAAGGACGTCACCCCCATGCCGCACAACGGCTGCCGTCAACCGAAGCGTCGGAGAGGCTGATCATGGCTCGTCACACCGGTCCCAAGGTCCGCCTGTCGCGGCGGCTGAGCACCAACCTGTTCGAGAACGAGAAGGGTCGTCGGGCCCTCGAACGTCGTCCGTTCCCGCCGGGGGCCCACGGTCGCACCCGCCGTCGCAGCACCGGCTCCGAGTACCTCAGCCAGCTGCAGGAGAAGCAGAAGGCGAAGTACATCTACGGCGTGCTCGAGCGTCAGTTCAAGAAGACCTACGTCGAAGCGGTCCGCCTCGCCGGGCCGACGGGCGAGAACCTGCTGCGACTGCTCGAGCTGCGCCTCGACAACGTCACGTTCCGCGCCGGGTGGGCATCGACCCGTCCGCAGGCCCGCCAATTCGTCAACCACGGCCTCGTCCTCGTCAACGGCAAGCGCGTCGACATCCCCAGCTGTCGCGTCCGCCAAGGCGACGTCATCACGCTCGGCCCGCGCGCCGCCAAGATGATCGTCATCCAGCACAACATCGACGTCCTCGACCGCTCGCTCGTCGGTTGGCTGGAAGCCGGCGACGGCGGCAAGCAGGTCACGGTGCGTTCGTTGCCGCAGCGCGAGCACATCGACGTCCCCGTGCGCGAGCAGCTCATCGTCGAGCTCTACTCCAAGTAATCAATCGAAGTACACCGCCTTACACGCCCAGAGAGAAAGTCACCGCAGCCATGCTCGTCATGCAGCGCCCCACGATCGAATCCGTCACCGAGGAGTCCGGCAACCGTCAGCGTTTCGCCATCGGACCCCTCGAGCCGGGCTTCGGCTATACCCTCGGCAATTCACTCCGTCGCACCCTGCTGTCGTCGATTCCCGGCGCCGCGATCACGACGGTCCGCTTCGACGAAGCGTTGCACGAGTTCGACACGATCGCCGGGGTCGCCGAGGACGTCACCGACATCATCCTCAACCTCAAGGACGTCGTCGTCACGTCGGAGTCGCCGGACTCCGTCACGTGCCGCCTCGACGCCCGCGGCGCCGGTGAGGTGACCGCAGGGGACATCGAGGTGACAGCTGATGTCGAGGTGCTCAACAAGGACCTGGTCATCGCCCATCTCAGCGGCAAGGGCCGTCTCGCCATCGACCTCACCGTCGAGCAGGGCCGCGGCTATTCGTCCAGCGACCGCGACACCGACAGCCGCACGATCGGTGTGATCCCGATCGACGCCATCTTCTCGCCCGTTCGTCGGGTCATGTTCGAGGTCGAGCCAACCCGTGTCGAGCAGTCGACGAACTACGACCGCCTCGTCCTCGACATCGAGACCGACGGCTCCGTCACTCCAGCCGACGCCCTGGCATCGGCCGGTGCCACGCTGCGCTCGCTCGCCGAACTGGTGTCGTCGCTCAGCGAGGATGCCCCTGGCCTCGAGCTCGGCGAGGTCGCCGACTCGACGTCCAGCTCGCCCGACCTCGATCTGCCGATCGAGGATCTCGACCTCTCCGAGCGTCCGAGCAACTGCCTCAAGCGGGCCCAGATCAACACGGTCGGCGAACTGCTGCAGAAGACCGAGGACGACCTGTTGAACATCACCAACTTCGGGCAGAAGAGCCTCGACGAGGTCAAGCAGAAGCTCGACGAGCGCGGCTTGTCGCTGCGCGGCTGAGATCGAGGTCGACCGATGCCAACACCACGAAAGTCCAAGCGCTTCGGCGGTGACGCCGCCCACCAGCGCCTGATGATGGCCAACCTCGCCGCCTCGTTGTTCGCCGCCGAGGCGATCGTCACCACCGAGGCCAAGGCCAAGGCCCTGCGCCCTGTCGCTGAGCGGCTGATCACCAAGGCCAAGAAGGCCCAGGACGAGGGCAGTGCCGTGCGCGTCCACCAGCTGCGCCAGATCCAGGGCTTCCTCGGCGACCGGGAGATGACCCACAAACTGGTCAACGAGGTCGCCCCCCGCTATCTCGAGCGCAACGGTGGTTACACGCGAATCCTCAAACTCGGCACGCGCCAGGGCGACCGCGCCGAGATGGCCAGGATCGAACTCGTCTGACGACAAGCGGCGGCGTGCTCAGATGCGAGCGACTGAGGCGCTAGCCGAGCAGCGGCCACGAGCGGCCAGCGTGGCCCGGGAACGCAATGAACGTCAAGCTGGTCGTCGCCTATGACGGCGCTGGCTTTCACGGGTTCGCCGCCAACCGGTGGCGTTCCGACCGTTGCCGGAACGCTGACGGAGGCGATCTCCACGGTCGTCCGCCAGCCAGTGACGCTAACCGGTGCTGGGCGGACAGACGCGGGCGTCCACGCCTGGGGTCAGGTGATCTCGGTCGAGCTGCCCGACGGGACGGATCTCGACGACCTCGCCCGCCGGCTCAACAAGCTGTGCGCGCCGTCGATCGCCGTGCGCAGCGCCGAACTCGTCGCCGACGACTTCGACGCTCGCTTCTCGGCGCACTGGCGGCACTATCACTACGACATCTGGAACGCCCCGCACCCGAATCCGCTGATCGCCGCCCGTGCGTGGCACGTTGCCGCGCCGCTGGACGTCGACGCGATGGCGGCCGCCGCCCAGCACGTCGTCGGTGAGCACGACTTCTCGTCGTTCTGCCGCCGGCCCAAGGTGGCCGACGACGAGGCTGCGCCGGCGACTGACACGTCGTGTCCTCGATGCTCACTGGAGCAACGTCTCCGTCGTCGTTCTTCGGAGCCAGTTGCACCGATTCGGTGCACGTCGCTCTGCAGAACGCGGCGGTGCTGCGCTTCGAGATCCGGGCCAACGCGTTCTGCCACCAGATGGTCCGCTCGATCGTCGGCACGCTGGTCGACGTCGGCACCGGCAAACTGCGAGCCGCCGACCTCCCGGAGATCCTCGCCGCCCGCGACCGCCGGGCCGCCGGCCAGGTCGCACCGCCGCACGGCCTGACGCTGTGGGACGTCGGCTATTGACGGTCAACCAACCGCGTTCTGGGTGCCATCTCTGACGATTTCCGCAACGTGTGGCGCCCCGATGCAATCATCGGTCAGTCGCGGCGCGGTGGGCGACCGGGTGTCGCCGAGCGCTGTCGGGCCGCTCGACGAAGCGCCGCGCTCCGACGGTCTTGCCGCGCACGACCGCGTTGGACATCGCCGACACCACTCGCTCGACGGACGAGACCGGTACTCCAACGATCGACGAATTCTCGTTGATCCGGATCGGACCGATGTCGGCGCCGGTCAACCCGGCCTCGTTGGCAATCGCCCCGACGAGGTCGGCCGGCCTGACGCCGGCGCGGCGGCCAAGGCTGATCTGCACGAACCCGGTGGCTTCGCTGCCGCGCGGGCGTTGTCCCCCGGGACGTCGCTCCTGTCGCGAGTCGTGCTCGCGCCGACCCTCGCGCGGCTTGGCCTGACGATCGGCGGCCGTCGGGATCTCCGGCTCGTCGGCCGTCGCCCCGCTGGCCTCGTGGACGAGCTTGAGTGCGGCGAGGGCGATCGAGCGCAGATCGCCATCGTTCGCCAACGACTCGAGCAGCTCGCCGTAGTCGTCGAGGTTGTCGGCTTCCAGCGCCTCGCGCACGGTGCCGGCGGTCAGGTCGGCCTGCCGCGCCCGCAGTTCGGCGACGCTCGGCACCGGTTCGATGGCAATGCGTTGCTTCGTTGCCTTCTCGATGTTGTCGAGCAAGCGCCGCTCTCGCGGCTCGGCCAACGTGATCGCCACGCCCTCGCGCCCGGCGCGTCCGACGCGGCCGATGCGGTGCACGTAGCTGTCCGGTGCCGACGGCACGTCGAAGTTGACGACATGGGTCAGCAGGTCGACGTCGAGGCCGCGAGCTGCCACATCGGTGGCGATCAACAACTCGGCCGTGCCGTCGCGCAAACGCCCCATCGACGCGATCACGTTGGGCCTGGTCCATCCCGCCGTGCAACGCTTCGGCCCGGTAGCCGCGGCCGTTCATCGTCTCGGTCAGCATGTCGACCTCGGTGCGTGTGCGGCAGAACACAAGGGCGGCCTCCGGCGTCTCGATGTCGAGGATCCGACCGAGAGCGGCGGCCTTGTGGGCGCGCTGGACGATGTACGCCCGTTGCGTGATCAACGCCGGGCGGTCGGTGCTGGTCGTTCCGCCCACCGTGATGCGTACCGGGTCGGTCAGGAAACGCCTGGCGATGCCGGCGATACGTGGCGGCATCGTGGCCGAGAACAGCACGGTCTGGCGCTCGGTCGGCAGGTCACCGAGGATCGACTCGATGTCCTCGGCGAAGCCCATGTCGAGCATCTCGTCGGCCTCGTCGAGGACCACGGTGCGAATGCCGGCCACGTCGAGCGACCGGCGACCGAGGTGGTCGATGACCCGCCCGGGGGTACCGACGACCACGTGGACGCCGCGTTCGAGCGACTGCAGCTGACGGTAGATCGGCTGCCCGCCGTACACCGGGACGACCTTGACCCCGAGCCGGCGCCCGTACTTGAAGATCGCCTCGGACACCTGCATCGCCAGCTCGCGTGTCGGGACGAGCACGAGGGCGGAAGCCAACGGTCGCCGGCGGTCGATCTCCAGCGAGTGCAGCAAGGGCAGGGCGAAGGCGGCGGTCTTGCCCGTACCGGTCGCCGCCTGACCGACGAGGTCGCGACCTTCGATGAGGTGCGGAATCGTTTCGCGCTGCACCGGCGTCGGCTCCTCGTAGCCGAGCTCGGTCAGGGCATCGAGCAGTTCAGCGCGTAGACCGAGGGCGGCAAAGCCGTCGCTGGCGTCGTCACTCACCGGTGCTGCTTATCACGGAGCCGGCCGTCGCCGGTTCGACGGCGTAGTGGCAGGCAGCCTGGTGGCTGCCGTCGACGGTGAGGAGCGTGGGCGGCACGTCGTGGCACAGCTCCTCGCGGACCTCCGGGCAGCGCGGGTGGAAGCGGCAGCCGGACGGCGGGTTGGCAGGTGACGGGACGTCGCCGGTGAGGATGATCCGCTTGCGCTGGTCCCGGCCGACGGGGTCGGGCACCGGCACCGACGACAGCAGTGCCTTGGTATACGGATGGGCGGGGACGTGGAAGACGTCGTCGCGCGTGCCGACCTCGACGATCTGACCGAGATACATCACGGCGACGCGATCGCAGAGGTGCTCGACGACGGCGAGGTCGTGGGAGACGAACAGGATCGTGAAGCCGAGGCGCTGCTGCAGGTCGCGCAGCAGGTTGAGGATCTGCGAGCGGATCGAGACGTCGAGCGCCGACACGGGCTCGTCGGCGACGAGGAACCGCGGCTCGACGGCGAGAGCCCTGGCGATCCCGATGCGCTGACGCTGGCCACCGCTGAACTCGTGGGGGAAGCGCTGGGCCAGCCGGGGATCGAGGCCGACGAGATCGAGGACCTCGGCAACGCGCTGCTTGCGCTGGCGCTTGGCGACGCCGTGGGCGCGCAGTCCTTCGGCGATCGAGTCGCCGACCGTGGCCCGCGAGTCGAGCGATGAATAGGGGTCTTGGAACACGACCTGGATGTTCTTGCGGAGCGCCTGCAGCTCGTTGCGCGACGCAGTCAGCAGGTCCTTCCCATCGAACAGCAGCGACCCTTCGTCGGGGTCGAGCAGCCGCAGCAGGATGCGCGAGAGCGTCGTCTTGCCACAGCCAGATTCGCCCACGAGGCCGAGCACCTCGCCGTCGAAGATGTCGAGGTCGACACCTTCGACGGCCCGTACGCCGCCTTGGACGCGCCCGAGCGTCCCGCCGCGCAGGGGGAACGTCTTGACGATCCCGCGGGCCTCGACCAGCGCCCTACCTGGAAGTCCCGACAAATCGCGCTCACTTCGGCCCTTCTGGTCGGGACTTCCCGTCACGATCGACCTCCGACCGTGACCGCGACCTCCTCGACGGTCGCGTCGCTGTGCAGGAAGCAACGGACGTGGGTGTGGTCGTCGAGCTCGACGAGGGCCGGCGTGGCCTGGGTGCAGCGCGCCATCCGTTCCGGGCAACGGTCGGCGAAGCGGCATCCCGGTGGCGGGTCGACCAGCGTCGGGACCCGCCCGGGGATCACGGTCAGCTGCTCGTGACGGACACCGATGACCGGGACAGAACCGAGCAGCCCCCGTGTGTACGGGTGCTTGGGGTCAGCGAACAGCGATTCGACTGGTGCTTCCTCGACGATCTGGCCGCCGTACATCACGGCGACGCGGTGGGCCATCTCGGCGACGACGCCGAGGTCGTGGGTGATCAGCACGACGCTGGTCCCGCGCTCGGCTTGGAGGGCGCGCATCAGGTCGAGGATCTGGGCCTGGATCGTGACGTCGAGGGCGGTGGTCGGCTCGTCGGCGATGAGCAGCTCGGGCTCGGCGGCGAGGGCCATGGCGATCATCACCCGCTGCGCCTGACCGCCCGAGAGCTGGTGCGGATATGACTTGGCGCGCCGTTTGGCGTCGGGGATACCGACCGTGTGCAGCATCTCGACGGCCTTCTCGAGGCCGGCCGCACGGCGCGCGTTGCGATGGATCTCGTAGACCTCGCTGATCTGGTCGCCGGCCGTGAAACATGGGTGCAAGCTGGCGTTGGGCTGCTGGAAGACCATCGAGATCCGATCGCCGCGCAGCGAGCGCATGGCCGTGCGCGGCAGGGCGAGCACGTCGATGCCGTCGAACGTCACCGTGCCCGAGACGATCCGACCGGGCTTGTCGACGAGACGCATCACGGACAGCATCGTGACGCTCTTGCCGCTCCCCGACTCGCCGACGAGTCCGAGCACCTCGCCCTTGCGGACGGTGAGGTCGACGCCGTCGACGGCATGGACCTCTCCGGCACGGGTGTGGAACCAGGTGCGCAGGTCGCTGACCTCGAGCAGTGGGGGCGCGGACTCCGGTGGCGCTTCGCTCACCGTGGCCATCACCTCGGCAGCCGGGCCGAGCGCGTCGTCCTCGACGCCGGCGTGGTGCTCGATGTGCTCGCTCATCGCCGCGTGCTTCGCGGGTCGAGGGCATCGCGGAGGGCATCGCCGAGGAGGTTGAACGCCAGCACGTTGAGGAAGATGAACAGCCCAGGCCAGAACACGAGATGCGGCGAGTTGAAGATGTTGCGATACGCCGCCGAGATCATCGTGCCCCACTCGGCATCGGGTGGCTGCACACCGAGACCGAGGAATCCGAGGGCGGCGATCTCCAAGACGGCGGTGGCGAAGCCGAGGGTCCCCTGGACGATCAGCGGCGTCAGCGTGTTGGGGAACACGCGGTGCGACAACAGGCGTCCACTGCGCACGCCAAGCGCGCGGTCGGCGGTGATGAAGTCCTGCTCGCGCACCGACAGCACCTGGCCGCGGACCACCCGGGCGTAGGCCGGCACACTGACGATGGCGATCGCCAGGACGCTGTTGATCAGCCCGCGGCCCAGCACGGTGACGATGAGGATCGCCAGCAACAGCGACGGGAACGAGAGCAGAACGTCCATGCAACGCATCAACACGTTGTCGAGTCGCCCGCCGAAGAACCCGGCGACGAGACCGATGATCGTGCCGACGACCACAGCGAGGACGACCGCGGCGGCCCCGGCGAGCAGCGAGATCCGCGCCCCAAAGACGAGGCGGCTGAACTCGTCACGGCCGTTCTCGTCGAGCCCCATCAAGTGCTGGACCTCCGACTCGTCGCAGCCCAGCACGTGCACGCACGGCCGCTCCAACCTGACTTCGTTGGTGGCCGAGTCGAGGAGCACTTCGTCGGGTCCGAAGGGAGCGATCAGCGGAGCGAACACGGCCATGGCGATGATCAGCGTGGCGACCACGAGGCCGATGCGTCCCGACCACGAGTGGAGGATCTGCCTGAAGACGTCGCGCCACCTGCTCGGCGACGGAACCGGCACGTGCGGGTGGTCGGACCCCGGCGCTGGAGCGGCGAGTTCGGCCGTCCCGGCGATGATGTCGAGGTCAGAAGTCATGGTGAATCCCGAGGACGCGAGCGACCGAGCGCCCCGTGCTCGCTGCGAGCGACCGAGCGCCAGCGAGGGAGCGTTCTCCAACGGCCTGCGTGGCCGGGGAACGCAAGGACGGCCTGCGTGGCCGGGGAACGCAACGAGCGTCATGAGACCCGAACCCGGGGATCGAAGACGGTGTACAACAGGTCGGTGAGCAGGTTGACGAACACGAAGGAGATCCCGACGATCAGGGCAAAGCCCTGCACGACGGCGTAGTCGCGCGCCGTGATCGCATCGGCCAGCGTCTTGCCGACGCCGGTGAGCGAGAAGATCGTTTCGGTGAGGATCGCCCCGCCGAACAGCGCACCGAGAGAGAGTCCGACGACGGTGACGACGGGAAGCAAGGCGCTGCGCAGGGCATGACTGCGAACGACCTTGAGCTCTCCGAAGCCCTTTGCGCGGGCTGTCCGCACATAGTCCTGGCCGAGCACGTCAAGCAAGCTCGACCGGGTCATCCTGGCAATGATCGCCAACGGGATCGTGCCGACGGCGATCGCCGGGAGGATCAGATGCTGGGTCGCGTCGACGACCAGCCCCCAGTTCCACTGCAGCAGCCCGTTGAGAACCTCGAAGTTGGAGATGAACTGGAGCACGCCGTTGCCACTCCATCCCCACTGCTCGTAGAACGGCGTGGCGACGAGGCCGGGAGAGAGACGTCCCGAGGGTGGCAGGGCGAAGAACGTGTCCTTGAGCGTCACGGCGAAGAGGTACTGCAGCACGAGGCCGAGCACGAAGATCGGCATCGACACGCCGGCGTTGGCCACCACCATCGTGCCGACATCGGCCGCCGAGTTGCGCTTGTAGGCGGCGATCACTCCGAGTGGGATGCCGACGATGATGGCGAACGTCAACGCGACGAAGGACAGCTCGATCGTCGTCGGTAGGCGCTCGACGAGGATCTCGGCTACCGAACGACTCTGCGAGACGGACTCGCCGAGATCACCCTGGAGGAGGTTGCCGAGGTACTTGCCGAACTGCACCCAGATCGGCTGGTCGAGTCCCTCGCGCTGGTTGTACGCATCGCAGACCGCTTCGGTCGCTCGTTCGCCGAGCGCCGCGATGCACGGGTCGCCGGGGATCACCCTGGCGAGGATGAACACGGCAAGGACGATGCCGAACAGGACGGGGATCGATGAGACCAGACGGTGAAGGACGAATCGGGTCATGGAACGAAGTCGGGGGCGGGCCGTGGCCCGCCCCCGACGCTCGATGTAGTGAGCTTGTTCAGCCCTCGGCGGGCGGCGGCGGGTTCAGGAAGCCCCCGAACAGGGCACCCCAGTACTCGAAGTTGCCGGTGCGGCCGACGTGGCGGGGGTCCGCCGCGTCCCACTGCACGCGGTAGCTCTCGACGACGTCGTTGGCGTCGAACGTCGAACCGTCGTGGAACGTCACCCCGTCACGCAGTGTGAACGTCCACACGGTGAAGTCCTCGTTCGACTCGAAGCTCTCGGCGAGAGACGGCACTGACTCGGTACCGCCGATTTCGTAGGCGAGTAGCGACTCGCTGATCTGCTCGCAGACCCGCAACGATTCGCCATCGGTCTCGTCACCGCAGTACAGACCGCCCGGCTCGCCGTTCTGGACGAACACGAACTGGTCCTGACCCTCGACCCCCATCACCGCCAGCGCCTCGTTGCCGAGCGGGCTGGCGTGGGCACCAGTGACGGCTGCCTTGTAGGCGACGGCCGAGCCGCCGTAGGCGATCGGCACCATCGGGATGTTCTCCTGAAGCAGCGGGTTGATCGTCGCGTAGAGATCGAGGCGGGCCTCGGGGTCGGTGGTGGCACCCGCTTCGGCGATTACCTCATGGACTGCCGGGATCCCGGTGCCGAACTGCTGCTGTTCCGGCCCGAAGTGGTAGTCGAAGAAGTTCGACGGATCCGGGAAGTCAGCACCCCAGCCGAGCAAGTAGAACGGCACGCTGCCGGCGGCAGTGTTGTCGAGGAAGGTCGTCGACTCCTGCAGGTCAAGCGTGACGTTGATGCCGATGTCGGCGAGCTGGGCCTGGATGTCGGTGGCGATCGGCGTCGGCTGGGGCAGGTATCCCCGCGCCTCCTCGCGATAGCTCATCGTCACGTCGAGTCCGTCCGGGTAGGCCTCGGCGAGCATTGCCGTGGCGGCTTCAGGGTCGTACGTGAAGTCGACGAAGCTCTCGTCGAAGCCGGGGATGCCTGGCGGCAAGAACTGTGTGGCCGCTTGCGACCCGCCCGGGTAGAAGTTGTCGATCAGCCGCTGCCGGTCGACGCCCATGGCAATCGCCTGGCGCACGATCGGGTCGTCGAACGGCGCCATGTCGACGTTGAAACCGAGGTAGAACACGTTCAGCGGTTCCCGCGGGACGAGCTGCAGGTCGGGGTTGCCCTCGATGCGCTCGAAGTCGTCCGTGCCGACGTTGTCGATGCCGTCGGCTGCGCCCGACTCGAGCTGGACGAGGCGCTGGGCGCCCTCGGGGTTCCATTGGAACACGGCGGCCGACGAGAGCGGTGCCTCGCCCCAGTAGTCAGGGTTCGCCTCGAGCACGATCTGACTGCCCCGCTCCCACGCGCTGAGCGTGTAGGGACCGGTCCCGATCGGGGCGTTCACGAGGCCCTCGGTATTCGCGAGGTACTCGCTCGGAGCGATCTGCAGCGATGAGAACGCCACCTTGGCCGGGATCGCCGGGTCGGAGGCGCACAGCGTCAGCACGAATGTGCTGGCGTCGGTGGCCTCGAGCTTGGCGACGTTGCTGGTGTTCGCTTCGGTGCCGCAGGTGGCGCTCTCGTCATAGGAGACGAGGTCACCGGCCGGGGCGCTGCCCGCTGGCGCGGTGCCCGCCGGTTCGGTGCCCGCCGGTTCGGTGCCTGCTGGTTCGGTGCCTGCTGGTGTCGGTCCCGGCTGGTTCGGTGCCCGCTGGGGCCGAACTGGCCGGTGCCGAGCCGGACGGCTCGGAGCTCGGCGGCGTGGTCGCCGAAGCGGACGAACCGACCGCCGCGATGAGTGCGACGCCGGCCAATGCGATCGTCGTCTTGCGCCAATGGCGTCTCATGTAACTCCCCTGGATTCGGTGTGGCTGACAGATTCGCCGGCGGACCAGCGAACCGCGCGGAGCGGGTCCCCAGTCCGCGCTGGCGTGCCGACTGTAGTTCCCCCACTCGGCGCCCGCGAAACGGTCAGCGCGATGCAGCCTTCTTGTACTGGCGGACCGACAGGGGCACGAAGATGGCGAGGATCACCAGCAGCCACAACACCGTGGCGAGGATCGGGTTCTGCAACGGCCAGACGTCCGGCTGGGGCATCTCTTCGGACGTGTTGCCGAACAACTCACGGATGGCGGTGACAAACGCCGACATCGGGTTCCACTCGGCGATCGTGCGCACCACCCCGTTCAGCGAGTTGATGTCGACGAATGTGCTGGACACGAACGTGACCGGGAACATCCACACGAAACCCGCCGAGTTGGCGACCTCGACCGAGCCGACGCTGAGTCCGACGGTTGCCGAGATCCAGCTGAACACGTAGCCGATCGCCAGCACCAGGAACAGCCCGGCGAGCACGGACGGCGCCGAGGCGTCGGTGCGCCATCCGACGATGAATCCGACGACGACCATCACGACGAGCTGAGCCAGGCCGTTGACGATGTCGCCGGTCGTGCGTCCGACGAGCACCGCCGACCTGGCCATCGGCAACGACCGGAAGCGGTCGATGATCCCTTTCTGGATGTCGGTCGCCAATCCGACACCTGTCAGCGCCGAGTTGAACATCACCGTCTGGACGAAGATCCCGGCCATCACGTAGTCGACGTAGTCGAGACCGGGGGTGGGAATGCTGTCGAAGACGTAGACGAACAGCACGATGAACATGACCGGCTGGATCGTGCTCCAGACGACCACCTCGGGGTTCCGGGACATCGCGAACAAGTTGCGCCGGGTGACGGTCCATCCGTCGCCGAGCGTTGCTGTCATCGTCATCGCGAAGCCTCCGTGTCGGTCGTCTCCGAGTCCTCGGCCCCATGGCCGGTGAGGGCCAGGAACACGTCGTCGAGCGTCGGGCGCCGTAACCCGACGTCGTGCAGTTCGATGTCGATCTCGTCGAGGCGCCGCACGGCCTCCATCAGCGCCTTCGGTCCGGTGGCCACCGGCAGGCAGATCCGTCGGCCGTCGACAACCGGGCGCTCCGAGCCGACGTCGGTGATCGTCGACAGGATCGTCTCCACATCGGCATCGGACGACGCCACGAGCTCTAGTCGTTCGCCGCCGACCTTGGCCTTCAACTCGTCGGCGGTGCCCTCGGCGATCGACGTCCCGCGGTCGATCACGAGGATGTTGTCGGCGAGCCGTTCGGCCTCCTCGAGGTACTGCGTCGTCAGCAACAGCGTGGTACCACCGTGGACCAGCTCGCCGATCACGGTCCACAGGTCGCTGCGGCTGCGCGGATCGAGTCCTGTCGTCGGCTCGTCGAGGAACAGCACCGGCGGGCGGGCGACGAGTGCGCCGGCGAGGTCGAGCCGGCGACGCATGCCACCCGAGTACGTCTTCGCCGGCCGGTCGCCGGCGTCGGCGAGGTCGAACTGCTCGAGCAGCTCGCGTGCCCGGACCCGGGAGTTGCTGGCGCCGAGGTGGTACAGGCGCCCGACCATGTCGAGGTTCTCGAAACCGGTGAGGTTCTCGTCGACGGCGGCGTTCTGGCCGGAGACGCCGATCTGGCGACGGGCTTCGGCCGGATCGGCGAGCACGTCGATACCGGCGACGACGGCCGAGCCGGAGTCTGGCCGCAGCAGCGTCGTGAGGATGCGCACGGCAGTCGTCTTACCGGCGCCGTTCGGTCCGAGTAGTCCGAGCACGGAACCTTCCGGTACCTCGAGCGACAACCCGGCGAGAGCGTTGACGTCCTTGTACGACTTCGCCAGGTCTCTGGCGACGATTGTTTCGTTCATGGTTCGCTGTCCTTGTGCTCGCGGCTGGCAGGCGGACGTGCCTCGATCGGCAACTCCGCCATTATGGCGAAAGGCGGTCCGGCGGAGTCTTGCGGGTTTCGACGCCGGCGGGCGACCGAACTCATCGGCACGCGCTACCGCACCGTTAGCGTTTTCGCGGTGAGCGACTACTCCGCCCCGCTGACGGACATCCGTTTCGTGCTCGAGCACGTCACCGACCTCGCCGGGCTGGCCAAGCTGGAGGGCTACGAGCACGCCGATCCGGCAACGGTCGTCGGGATCCTCGACGAGGCGGCGCGATTCTTCGAGGAGCAGTTCGCCCCGCTCAACAGAATCGGCGACGTCCAGCACAGCCGGCGCAACGAGGACGGCTCGGTGGCGACCCCGGAGGGCTTCGGCGAGGCCTACCGGCGCTATGTCGAGGCCGGCTGGGCGGCGGTGCCGTTCCCGCCGGACTACGGCGGAGGCGGCTTCCCCTGGGTCGTCGGCATCGCCATGCAAGAAATGATGACGGCGGCGAACATGGCGTTCTCGTTGTGCCCACTGCTCACCCAGGGAGCTATCGACATGCTGGTCCACTACGGCGACGAGGCCCAGCGCGAGACGTACCTGCCGAAGATGGTGAGCGGCGAGTGGACCGGCACGATGAACCTCACCGAGCCGCAGGCCGGCTCGGATGTCGGTGCCCTGACGACGCGGGCGGTCCCCGCGGCCGACGGGACGTGGCGGATCACGGGGCAGAAGATCTTCATCACCTACGGCGAGCACGATCTCGCCGACAACATCGTCCACCTCGTGCTGGCGCGCGTACCCGACGCGCCACCGGGGACCAAGGGGATCTCCTGTTTCATCGTGCCCAAGTACCTCCTCGACGACGCTGGATCGATCGGCGAGCGCAACGCCGTGCAGTGCGTGTCGATCGAGGACAAGATGGGCATCAACGCCAGTCCAACTTGTGTGATGGCCTACGACGACGCCGTCGGGTACCTGATCGGAGAGGCCAACCAGGGCATGCGTTACATGTTCCGGATGATGAACACGGCTCGGTTGTCGGTCGGGGTGGAGGGTCTTGCCGTCGGTGACCGCGCCTTCCAGCAGGCAGTCGCCTACGCCAGCGAACGGGTCCAGGGACGTCCGGTCGGCGCCCCGACGAGCGACGACACGACGACGATCGTCGGCCACGCCGACGTGCGGCGGATGTTGCTCACGATGCGGGCCTCCCTCGAGGCGCTGCGCTGCGTGCTGTACCTCAACGCCGAGAGCATCGATCTGGCCAACGCGCACCCCGACGAGGCAGCGCGCGTCGCTCGCGCCGAGCTCGTCGAGGTGCTGACACCGATCTCCAAGGGATGGGGCACCGATCTCGGGGTCGAGCTCACGTCACTCGCCGTCCAGGTTCACGGCGGCATGGGCTACATCGAGGAAACGGGTGTCGCCCAGCACTACCGGGACATCCGCATCGCCCCGATCTACGAGGGCACCAACGGCATCCAGGCGATCGACCTCGTCGGGCGCAAACTCGGCCTACGCGATGGCGGGGTGATCGCCGACTTCCTCGCCGGGATCGATGCCACGGCCCACCAGGCGACGTCGGCCGGCGGCGAGTTGGCCGTTCTCGGCGAGCGCCTCGGTGAGGCCAACGGGACACTCCGGCAGGCGACCGAGTGGCTGCGTCAGCACGGTGCCGACGAGGCCGACAACGCCCTGGCCGGGGCGACCCCGTACCTGCGGATGGCCGGCATCGTCACCGGTGGGTGGTTGCTCACGAAGTCGGCGCTCGCCGCTGCCGAACTGCTCGGCACGGGCGGGAACGGTTTCTCGACCGAGTTCCTCGAGCAGAAGTTGGTGACGGCTCGATTCTTCGCCACCCAGCTGCTCCCGCAGGCGGCCGGCCTGCTGCCGGCGATCACCGCCGGAGCCGGCGACCTGTTCGCGGCCGCCTTCTGAGGCGCTTGACATCGGATCGTAAGAATCGCCGATGGCCAGCGGCAGCTTTCACTGGGCATGAAACGAGTTGTCGTCATGCTGTCTGGCGCGACGATCGCCGCGTTGGTGGCGATCGTGCCGGTGCTGTCAACCAGCGCCGCCAGTCCCGACTCGATGTGCACCGCGATACCTGAAGGCGTGACGTTGGTCGTGCCCCAGGACAACACGGTCGGCTTGGCGCGGTCCGCTGGTGTCGAGCCACTCGGAGTCGTCCTCCCGGCGCCGTCGACAGTTGCCATCCGGACACCCGACGGGACCGTGTGGGCGGAGGTGGCCACCAGCGCCGAGAGCGCCGACGTGTACCGCGTCCCCGCGGGCGGCCAGGCGGCGCAGTCGGCGAGCGGCGCTGTCGAACTGTCATCAGGGGGCGCGTTCGGCGACCGCTCGGCGGCGGTGATCATCGATCGCCGGCAGTCGGAGGGCGCCGAGACGTTCGGCGCCGTGATCGTCGAGTACGCCGACGGCGAGCAGGTCGACGTCAAGGACGCCGGAGGTCCGGAGTACGGGGTCGGGAGCGTGACGCTTGGTGTCGGGCGGCTCGTCGAAGGGGCCACCGTCGACCTCACCGAAGCGTTCTCGTACTACGGGGTCGACGGCGTGGTCGTCGACGACTGGTTCTCGCCGACGGCGTCGGCGCCCTACAACGCCCCGCCGCTGTACCAGTGGCCGATCGCCGCGCCGCGCGGCGATGATGCCGCGGTTCTCAGTTGGGTCGAGGGTCCCGACTGGAACGGGGCGACGAGTCTCATCGAGGGTGGCTGGTCGCTCGTCGTTGCCGATGCAGTCAGCGGCGCCGAGTCCCTCCGACTCGATCTCGGGGAGCCCGGCGAGACCTTGGTCCACGCCGACTTCGACGGCCGGTTCTGGGTCGGCTCGTTCGAGCCCGGCGGCGTGTTCGTCGTCGACACGACTGCGGCGCAGCCAGCGGTCGATCGATGCCGGTTGTCCGGACGCCACGATCGCCACGCTCGACCGCTTCGGTGCTCCACCAGTTGCGGTGGCGACCACGACCAGCACGACGACCCCGCCGGCGCCGACCACGACGGCGCCACCGCGGCCGACTACGACGGCGCCGATCTGCCCGACCTACGAGCCCAACGACCGCTACCCGATCCGGCTGTGCGACGAGGGTCCCGCCGTGCGAGCCATCCAGCAGGCGCTGGCTGCCGCCGGCCATCGGGTCGACGTCGACGGGTACTTCGGTCCTGGTACGGAGGCCGAGGTCCGCCGCTTCCAGGAGGCCCACGATCTCGCGGTCGACGGCCTCGTCGGCGTCAACACGTGGGCCGCCCTGATGCCGTTCGCCCCGCCGCCCGGCAGCGACGCCGACAGCAGCGGCGTGGTCGATCCTTGGGAGCTGGGGGCCAATCCCGTCGACCCACCGTCGGCTGGCTACGTCGGCTTCGAGTTCCAACCGTTGGTCACTGATCGGGTGTTCCGCGGCCTCGACGGCGAGGTGCGGTCGGAGCTCGAGTACGTCGACTCGTGGATGATTGCCGGCGACGGCGCGGGTCTCGGGACGTCGGGTCTCAGCGTGTTCCGGTTGCGAGTCGACGGCGCCGAACACCTGTGGTCCACCACGGTGCTGTTCGATCCCGGCTCGGAGCTCGTCAACGACACCGTCGACCTCGGCGAGGTTGCCGCCGACCAGACCATCTCGCGGACGTGCTTCATCGACGGCGCGCCGGTAGGTGACGTGACCACGATCGACGATGTCGCCGTCTTCGGAGTCGTCGCGGCCGGGCAAACTGCCCCGGCGGCAACGATCCGGGCATGGCAGGTCAGCGTGCCAGAGGGAACGTTCACCGAGCTCGACCCCGCCCGCGTGACCTGCACCTCCTGACGTTCGGGGCGATCCGATCCGCGGCGCTTCGTCGGGTTCTGCGGAGTCAGGTGCACCGCAGCGGTGCGTCTGGCTCCACAGAATGGTTGAACCCTCGCGACGGCAGCCACGGTCGCGCCGTTGGCGTGACGTGAGCGTGGGGAACGCGGGGTCGCAGCCGATAACCTTCCGTGGTCCTGTTTTCGTAGAGGTTGTTGCTGTATGCCCACGTACACCCCCAAAGCCAGCGAGATCGAGCGTGCCTGGCACGTCGTCGACGCCGACGGCCTCGTGCTCGGCCGGATGGCCACCGAGGTCGCCCGCATCCTGCGCGGCAAGCACAAGACGGTGTTCGCCCCGCACCTCGACACCGGCGACCACGTCGTGATCGTCAACGCCGACAAGATCGTGCTCTCCGCCGGCAAGGCCGACCACAAGCGGGTCTACCGCCACAGCGGCTACCCGGGTGGCATCCGCTCCAACTCCTACGCCGAGCTGCTCGCCGCCAAGCCGGCCGACGCCGTCAAGCGTTCGGTGCGCGGCATGCTCCCCAAGGGTCCCCTCGGCCGCCAGATGCTGACCAAGTTGAAGGTCTACGCCGGTCCCGCCCACCCGCACGCCGCCCAGTCCCCGGCGCCGCTCGACCTGTCCGCCGCCCGCGCCCGCTGATCCGGAGACCTTCGCTATGGCCACCACGACCACCCAGACCACCGGCCGCCGCAAGGAGGCGATCGCTCGTGCTCGCCTGCGCCCGGGCACCGGCGTGCTCATCGTCAACGGCCGCCCGTTCGAGGCCTACTTCACGACTCCCGCGCACCGCATGATCGCCAGCGAGCCGCTCCGCGTCCTCGACGCCGCCGAGCGCTTCGACGTCGACACGACGATCACCGGCGGTGGTGTCAGCGGACAGGCCGGGGCGATGCGCATGGCGCTGGCCCGCAGCCTCGCTGCCGTTGATCCGGAGACCCGTTCCACGCTGAAGAAGGCCGGAGTGCTCACTCGCGATCCACGCAAGAAGGAGAGCAAGAAGTACGGCCTCGTCAAGGCGCGCAAGGCGAAGCAGTTCACGAAGCGCTGATCGCCTGCGCCGGCCGAGTCCGCCGGGGGACAAGCTCATGAAATTCGGGACCGATGGCGTGCGCGGCGTTGCCAACGTCGACCTCACGCCGTCGTTCGCCCTCGATCTCGGCCGCGCCGCAGCCCGGGTGCTGGCCAGCGGGCCGAACGAGGGCGTCGAGGCGGTCGTCGGTGGCGACACTCGCGTGTCGACGGCGATGCTCGAGGCGGCGTTCGTCGCCGGGATGGCATCCGAAGGAGTCGTCGTCCATCGGCTGGGCGTCGTCCCGACGCCGGCCGTGGCCTTCGAGGCGAGCCGTCGCAACGCCGTCGGAGCGGTCATCTCGGCATCGCACAATCCCTACGGTGACAACGGCATCAAGCTGTTCGCTCGCGGCGGCATCAAGCTTCCCGACGAGGTCGAAGGACGTATCGAGCGCGAGGTCATGGCCCTCCCGGCGCCGAGCGGTGAGCCGGCCCAACTGCTCGACGCCGAGGAAACTCCCGACTACCTGGCCCACCTCGTCGACGCCCTCGAGGGTCGCAACCTCCGCGGGCTGCGGATCGTCGTCGACTGTGCCAACGGGGCGGCCAGCGTCGTCGCCCCGCGAATCCTCGCCGCCGCCGGAGCAGATGTCGTCGCGATCCACACCACGCCCAACGGGCGCAACATCAACGACCGGTGCGGCGCGACGCACCTCGATTCACTCGCCGCCACCGTGACGCTGGAGGGCGGCGACCTCGGCCTTGCCGTGGACGGAGATGCCGACCGCTTGCTCGCCGTCGACCACCTCGGCCAGGTCGTCGACGGCGATCACATCATGGCGATCTGCGCCACCGATCTGCATCGACGCGGCGGTCTGCGAGACGACACCATCGTCGCCACGGTGATGTCGAATCTCGGCTTCCGGCTGGCCATGGAGCGGGCCGGGATCCACGTCGTCGAGACCCCGGTCGGCGACCGCTATGTGCTCGAAGCGCTCGACGAGGGTCGGTACACGATGGGCGGTGAGCAGAGCGGTCACGTGATCTTCCGTGATCTGGCGACGACCGGCGATGGGCTGCTCACCGGTGTCCTGCTCGCCGACGTGGTGAAGCGTTCGGGAGCACCACTTGCCGACCTGGCGGCGGCCGCGATGACCCGCCTGCCACAGGTGTTGCTGAACATTCCGGTGATTGAACGGGTCCCCGACGCCGCTGACCAGGTCGCCTCCGAGATCGCAGCTGTCGAAGCCAGGCTGGCCGGCCAGGGTCGCGTGCTGGTCCGCCCGAGCGGAACCGAGCCACTGTTGCGCGTGATGGTCGAGGCCACCGACGCCACCGTCGCCAACGAGACCGCCGAGCAGCTCGCCGCCGTCGTCCGCGAGCGCTGGGGCACAGACCGGGAGACCGAACCGCACCTCCGCTAGGGGTCGCCGCGTGGCGCGTCCTGTCGGCAGCCGCGTCGTAGAGCAGTAGCCGTATCCTCGTGGCCGTGTGCGGGATCGTCGCCATTGTCAGTCGGCCGTCTCAGCGCCCCACGCCAGAGCCGTCCGCGCTGCTCGCCGGCCTCGACCGAGCGCTCGCGTTGCTCGGCGATCCGGCGGTCGTCGCCGATGCGGTGGCAGCTGTTGACGCCGAACTGCGTGGTTTGCCCGGCGTGCTCGCTCTCACCGACCGCCCCGAGCTGGTCACCGCCATTGCGGCGCGTCTCGACCAGCTCGACATCTACGCCGCAGAGGTCGAGGCGGCCCTCGCCGACGATCGTGCGGCACTCGACGCCGACGACCTGGAACGGGCCAGCACGGCGTCGATCCGTCTTCGCGACGTCCTGTGGGCGATCCGAAGTGATCGGCTACGCACGGCCGACGCGGTCGCCGCGCTTGCCGGTCGCGGCGCGTCGGTGGCCACCCGGGCCGGGTACCTGGCGATCCAGCAAGCGCTGTCGGCCATCGACCGCATGGAGGTGCGCGGCCGCGACTCCGCTGGTCTCCACGTCTTCGTGTGGGACAACAGCCTCGACCTCGATCCGCGGGGAGACCCGACGCTCGCCACCGAGTTCGCGGAACGGTCCGGCGACCAGCTGTTCCAGGCCCGCGCCGTGCGCTCCGTCGGCGGACCGGCAGGGTCGGTGCTCTCGTTCGTCTACAAGGCGGCCGCCGAGATCGGCGAGCTGGGCGACAACACTGCGGCGCTGCGGTCGCAGATCACTCGCGATGATCTGCTGCGGCGGGCGCTGTCGTCCCCCTCGGCCGAGGTCTCCGTGCTCGGCCACACGCGGTGGGCGAGCGTCGGGATCATCTCCGAGCCGAACGCCCACCCGGTGAACAGTGACGAGCTCGCGCTCGCCGGCCCGGGTCTGGGCGGTGCCCAGGAGACCGAGGGTCTGGCCCAGGAGACACAGCCGACCGGGCCGTATGTCGTCGGGGTGCTCAACGGCGACGTCGACAACCACGCCGATCTCACGGCGGCCCACGGACTGCGCATCACCGGGCAGATCACCACCGACGCCAAAGTCATCCCGGCCCTCGTCGCCCGCAACGCGCAGGTCACCGGCGACGACCGCGACGGCATCGTCGAGGCCTTCCGTCGCGCCGTCGCCGGCTTCGAGGGGTCGGTCGCCATCGGCGCGGCCACGGCTGCCCGCCCGGAGCTGATGCTGCTGGCGCTACGCGGCAGCGGACAGGGCATCTACATCGGGATCGCCGAGGACCGCTACGTGGTCGCCAGTGAGCCGTACGGCATCGTCGAGGAGACCGATCGCTACGTCCGCCTCGACGGCGAGCAGGGTGGCCAGCTCGTCGTCCTCGACGCGTGGCGGGCCGGCACCCTCGAGGGCATCCATCGCCTCAACTACGACGGCTCGCCGGCGCCGGTCACCGAGGACGACATCTCGATCGCCGAGGTCACGACCCGCGACATCGATCGGGGTGACGCCCCGCACTTCCTCCTCAAGGAGATCCTGGAGTCGCCAGCCAGCTTCTCCAAGACGTTGCGCGGCAAGATCGTCGACGATGGGGATCGCCTGCGGGCCACCGTCGGCGGGCGAGCGCTTCCGCCCGATGTCGCCGAGCGGCTCGCCGCCGGGACGATCAAGCGGATCAAGGTCATTGGGCAGGGGACGGCGGCCGTCGCCGGGCGATCGTTGGCGATCACGCTCGGCGAACTCACCGATGGCAAGTTCGCCGTCGAGGCGCTGACTGCCACCGAACTCTCGGGCTTCGGGTTGCAGCTCGACATGAGTGACACCCTGGCGATCGCCGTCAGCCAGAGCGGCACGACGACGGACACGAATCGGACCGTCGATCTGCTCAAGACCCGCGGGGCGGCGGTGCTGGCGATCGTCAATCGGCGTTCGAGTGATCTCACCGACAAGGCCGACGGCGTGATGTTCACGTCCGACGGCCGCGACGTGGAGATGAGCGTCGCCTCGACGAAGGCGTTCTACGCCCAGGTCGCCGCCGGCACGTTGCTCGCTTGCGCGATCAGCGAGGCGGCCGGCGCGCGGACCGAGCAGCGCCAGCACGATCTGCTCATGGCGTTGCGCGGCCTACCCGACGCGATGCGCGTCGTGTTGGGGCGCCGACCAACGATCGCCGAAGCAGCCCGTCGGTACGCGCCGACGAAGCGATACTGGGCCGTGGTCGGCAACGGCGTCAACAAGGTCGCCGCCGAGGAGTTGCGAATCAAGCTCAGTGAGCTGTGCTACAAGGCGATCGCCTGCGATGTGACCGAGGACAAGAAGCACATCGACCTGTCGTCGGAGCCGCTGATCTTCGTGTGCGCCGCTGGGCTCGCCGGCTCGACTGCTGACGACGTCAGCAAGGAAGTGGCGATCTTCCGGGCGCACAAGGCGACCCCGATCGTCGTGGCCGACGACGGCGACATGCGGTACACCGGCGTCGCCACGATTTCCGTACCGCCGATCGACCCGGCGCTCGCCTTCGTACTGTCGACGATGGCTGGGCACCTCTTCGGCTACGAGGCGGCGCTGGCCATCGACGCCTCGGCGATCCCGCTACGCGAAGCGCGCGAGATCATCGAGCGTGCCGTCAGCAGCGAATCCACCGCCGATGCCGTGCTCGCCCGAGTGCGTTCCCAGATCGGGCGCCCGGCCGAGCAGTACGTTGGGGGGCTGCGCAGTTCGCGCTATGACGGCCATCTCGAGGCGAGCACAGCGGTCCGCCTCGCCGGCCTGCTCCGCGATGTGCTGTCTGACCATCCCGTCGAGGAGTACCAGCTGGAGTCCGGCAAGGTTGGCTCGCCGGTCGCCCTGCTCGACGACCTCGTCGCTGCCCTGACGCGCGCGATCGAGGAGCTCACCCGGCCGGTCGATGCCATCAAACACCAGGCCAAGACGGTCACCGTGGGCATCTCGCGCAGCGACGAAGGGGTCATCGACCGACCCCTCGTGCAGGCCGTGCTGGCCGCCGGCGCCGGTCGCGACGTGCTCAGCTACAAGACGCTCAAGGTCCTCGCCGACCTCGACCCAGCGGTGGCCGATGTCGTCGGGTTCACCCGCTACAGCCTTGATGGCGACACGATCACCGTCGTCGATCGCGGTGGACTGTCGGTCGGTCTGGCCAGCCGCGTCGAGCGGCGCCCTGTGCTGAGCGGCACGAAGCGCAGTGTTGCCAGCCAGCGCGAGGTGCTCGTCGCCCGCGGGCGCAGCGACGGTCGGACGGTGATTTTCGTCCCGGAGGTCAAGGCCAACGCGGCGACGGGGATCACGCTGTTGCACGTGCGATTCCACGAGCGGCTCGAAGCGGCGACGATGCGCGGCGTTCTGCAGGGCTATGACCGCCGCTACGACCGGCTCGTCGACTGGGTGAGCGAGACCGAGAGCACCTTCGACGATCGCCTGCTCGGTGAACTGCTCGTCGCTGACCTGCTGATCGAACCGATCTCCGATGCCGCCGATCACTGGCGGACGTGACCTTCATCCACTGCCAGACTGGCCGGCGTGATCATCGGGGTGGGCGTCGACGCCGTCGACGTGGAGCGCTTCCGCCGTGTGCTGGAGCGCACGCCGTCGCTGCGTGAGCGGTTGTTCACGCCTGCGGAGCTGGCGTACGTGCGGCCGCGCTTCGACCCAGCTCCGTCGCTGGCTGTCCGCTTCGCAGCAAGGGAAGCGGTGATGAAATCGCTCGGACTCGGTCTTGGAGCGTTCGGGTTCCACGACGTCTCGGTACACGTCGCCGACAGCGGAGCCCCGAGCCTGCTCGTGTCCGGCACAGCAGCTGAACTGGCGGCCCGCCGGAGCGTCGCGACGTTCCACCTGTCGCTGTCTCACGATGGTCCCATGGCAGTCGCCATGGTCGTTGCCGAAGCGAGCGGCGCGGCGTGATCCCGATCGTCACGCCGGCCGAGATGGGTGAGATCGACGCCGCCGCCAAAGAAGCGGTCGACGTCCTGGTGGGCCGAGCCGGCGCGGCCGTCGCCAGGGGCGCCCGCGGCATGCTCGGGGGTACGTATGGCCGCGTCGTCAACGTGATCGCCGGGAAGGGCAACAACGGTGCCGACGGGCGAGTCGCCGGCCGCCTGCTCGCCGAGGCGGGAGTCACGGTGCGCGTCTTCGACGCGGCAACGTGTCCGGAACTCCCGCCCGCCGACCTCGTCATCGACGCCGCGTATGGCACCGGATTCCACGGCGCCTGGACAGCGCCGCGAGTCGGTGCGACCCCCGTGCTGGCCGTTGATATTCCGAGCGGCGTCGATGGGCTCACCGGTGTCGCAGTCGACGGCGCCCTCAAGGCGGCGGCGACGGTGACGTTCGCCGCTCTCAAGCCGGGCCTGCTCATCGGCGCCGGCAAGGGCCTCGCCGGCGAGGTGACCGTCGCTGACATCGGCCTCGACGTGTCGTCGGCGCGAGCGCACGCTGTGGAGCGATCCGACATCGCCAGCTGGTGGCGGCCCCGCCCGGCGGACGCCAACAAGTGGACGCGGTCGGTACGGGTGGTTGCCGGGAGCCCGGGGATGACCGGTGCGGCTTCGTTGGTGTCCGCGGCGGCGATGCGCGCCGGCAGCGGAATCGTGTGGCTGACGACCCCGGGCGCTGCGCACCCCGGCGCCCAGCTCGTCGAGGTCGTCGGCAAGCCGGCTGCGGCGACAGACTGGGGTGCCGACGTGCTCGCCGACCTGTCGCGCTTCGGTGCCGTCGTGATCGGTCCCGGGTTGGGGCTGGAGCCAGCGACCGTCGACGAGGCGCGGAAGGTGATCGCCGGTGCCCCGTGCCCGATCGTCGTCGACGGGGACGGCCTGACCGCCATCGCCACGGCGCAAGGGGGAGCTGCTGCCGCATTGCGGGAGCGTCACGCGGTGACGGTGCTGACGCCCCACGACGGTGAGTTCGCCCGGCTCAGCGACGGGCCGCCGGCGGCCGATCGGTTCGCTGCCGTCCGCCGGTTGGCCGCCACCACCGGCGCCACCGTCGTGCTCAAAGGCCCGACGACGTTGGTCGCCGATCCCAGCGGCTCCGTGCTGGCGGTCACAGCCGGCGACCAGCGCCTGGCCACGGCCGGCACCGGCGACGTGCTCGCGGGGACGATCGGCGCCCTGCTGGCGAGCGGGATGGCCGGCCGCCAAGCCGCCGCGGCGGGAACCTGGCTCCACGCCATGGCGGCTTCGTTGCTTCCGGCGGCGGGCCTGGTGGCCAGTGATGTGGTGGCGGCGATCCCTCGGGCTGTCGAGCTGGCGCTGTCGTGAACACGTCGAACGGGCCGATCTCGCGCTGGGCGTGGGCCGAGGTCGATCTCGACGCCATCACCCACAACGTCGGTCAGCTGCGAATCGCCGCCGAACCGGCCGAGGTGTGGGCCGTGGTCAAGGCCGATGGCTATGGGCACGGTTCGGTCGAGGTCAGTCGTGCCGCGCTGACGGCTGGTGCCGTCGGCCTGTGCGTTGCCTTGGTCAGTGAAGGGGTCGTCCTGCGCCGTGCCGGGATCGACGCTCCGATCCTCGTGCTCAGTGAGCAACCACCTGAGAGCCTCGCCGATCTCGTGGCCCACGATCTCATCGCCACGATTTCGACCGCAGACGGCATCGACCGCCTCGCCGCCGCCGTCGTGAACAGCGGCGCCGCCACTCATCGAGTCCACCTGAAGGTCGACACCGGGATGCATCGGGTCGGAGCCCGACCGGAGGAGGTGCCGGCGCTCGTGGCCCGCATCGCCGCCCTGGCCCCGACGCTGCGTCTCGACGGCGTGTTCACCCACCTGGCGGTGGCCGATGAGCCGCAGAACCCGTACATCGATGCACAGCTCGAACAGTTCGACGCCGTCCTCGCGGAACTCCCGAACCTTGACGAACTGGCCGTGCACGCCGCCAACTCGGCCGCCACGCTGAGCCGCCCGGACGCCCGGCGAACGTTGGTCCGCCCCGGGATCGCCGTCTACGGGATCTCACCGGGTGCCGCGCTCGACGAGGTGGCGGCGACGCTGCGGCCGGCATTGTCGCTGAAGGCGCGGGTCTCCTTCGTGAAGCGGTTGGTGGCGGGTGACCGACTGTCCTACGGCCTGCGGCACACGATGGCGGCCCCGGCGAACGTGGCGACGGTCCCGATCGGGTATGCCGACGGCGTCCGGCGCAACCTCTCTGGCACCGGAGCCACCGTGCTGATCGACGGCAAGCGCCGGGAGATCATCGGCACGATCACGATGGATCAGGTGATGGTCGACTGCGGCGACGACCCGGTGGCGGTCGGCGACGAAGTCGTCCTGCTCGGCCGGCAGGGTGCCGAGGAGATCCGCGCCGAGGAGTGGGCGAGCACGCTCGGCACGATCGGCTACGAGGTGGTGTGCGGCATCGGACCACGGGTCCCGCGCCGTTACGTGTCCGGGCCGTGATCGCCCCTAGCATCGGGGGCTCCGATGAGCCCCACCGTTTCCGTCGTCGCGCCGTCGCTCGTCGCCACCCATGCCGTGGCGTCGGCAATCGCGGCCTGCAGCCGGGCGGGTGACATCATCGTCCTCGCGGGGGAGATGGGTGCCGGCAAGACGGCCTTCGCCCAGGGCTTCGGCAGGGCACTCGGGGTCGATGAGCCGATCACGTCGCCGACGTTCACCCTCGTCCAGACCTACGCCACGCCACGGGGCCAGCTCCACCACGCCGATGTCTACCGCCTCGAGCAGCTCCACGAAGTCGCCGATCTGGCCCTCGGCGAGCTCGCCGAGTTCCGCGGGATCGTGATCGTCGAGTGGGGAGATGTCGTCTCGGCGGTCCTCGGCGAGCACCTCGAGGTACGCCTCGAGCTCGCCGCCGAGCCCGCCGCCGACGACGACGACTTCGTCGATCGGGCTCGGCGGATCACGATCACCCCGTCGGGACGGTCGTGGGCGGAACGCTGGCAGATCCTCACGGCGCACCTCGCCGCCCTCGACCTCACTGCCGCGGCAGGTTGACCGCGACGCCATGTTGATCCTCGGCATCGAGACAGCTACCCCACAGGTCAGTGTCGCCATCGGTGGTCACGAAGGGGTCATCGCCTTGTTCGAGATCGCGCGCGGCCGGCGGCATGCCGAAACCCTCGTGCCGGCGATCAAGTTCTGCTGCGCGCAGGCGGATGTGGCACTCGACGAGATCGGGCTCATCGCCGTCGATGTCGGGCCGGGATTGTTCACGGGGATGCGCGTCGGCCTGGCCACCGCCAAGGCGTTGGCCCAGGCGTTGCGGGTACCGATGATCGGGATCTCGTCGCTCGATCTGCTGGCGTTCCCGCACCGGCGATCGGACCGTGTGGTCGTGCCCGTCATCGACGCCCGCAAGGGTGAGGTGTTCTCTGCGATGTACCGGGCAGTGCCCGGTGGCGTGCAGCAGGTCGTCGGCCCGCGGGTCGCCGCCGTCGATGAGCTCGTCGCCGACCTCGTCGCCCGCAGCCAGGACACGCTGTGCGTCGGCGACGGGGCGCTGCGCTACCGACGGGAGATCTGCGCCGGGTTCCATTGCGAGTTCGCCGACGAGGCCCATCCCAGCGCCGCGCCGCTCGTCCAACTGGCCCACGCCAGGGCGCTGCGCGAGGAGTGGGAGCAGCCGGGCGACATCCGTGCCCTCTACCTCCGGTCACCCGATGCCGAGATCAACTGGGCGACGCGGGCTGCCGCGGGAACGCGTGGGGTCGAGCCGTGAGCATCCTCGAGCGGATGCTCGACCGCGCCGTGAGCCGGTCGTTGATGATCGAGCCGATGCGGATCAGGCACGTCGGTCAGATCATGGCCATCGAACGCAACGCCTACCCGCGACCGTGGAGTGTCAACGTGTTCCACGACGAGTTGCGCGAAGCCCGCAGCGGTCGACGCCACTACGTCGTGGCCAAACGTGGTCGTGCCGTGATCGGCTACGGCGGGGTGATGTTCGTCCCCGGTGCGCGGCAAGCTGGCGACGCGGACGTCGATGACGCCGGCGAGGGGCACATCACGAACATCGCCGTGCACCCTGCGGAGCGCCGCACCGGTGTGGCCACGCGTCTGCTCGGCACGCTCGCTGGAGAGGTGATCCGACGTGGCTGCGCGGCGTGGACGTTGGAAGTTCGGGCGACGAGCGTCGGGGCCCAGGAGCTGTACCGACACTTCGGCTTCGTCCCTGCGGGTGTGCGTAAGAAGTACTACGAGAACGACATCGACGCCATCGTGATGTGGTGCCACGACATCCAGGGCCCCGAGTACGCGCGCCGGCTGGAGGGTCTGCTCTCGTGAGTTTCCCTGATCAACACACGTTGGTGCTGGGCATCGAGACGAGTTGCGACGAAACGGCGGCGGCCCTCGTGCTCGGTGGCAACGACATCGCGTCGAGCGTCGTCAGTTCGCAGATCGACCTGCACGCGGCGTTTGGAGGTGTTGTGCCCGAGGTCGCCAGCCGGGCACATCTCGATCTGCTCAATCCGGTGATCGCCAGGGCGATCGTCGAGGCCGGCGTCGACGAGCGGCGCATCGACGCCGTGGCCTGCACGGTCGGCCCTGGGTTGATCGGCGCCCTGCTCGTCGGCGTGTCGGCGGCGAAGGCCCTGGCCCTGGCGTGGGATGTCCCATTCGTCGGCGTCAACCACCTCGAAGCGCACCTCTACGCGGCGTTGCTCGAGGACCCGTCGACGGAGCTGCCGATCGTCGTGCTGCTGGTGTCCGGAGGGCACACGATGCTCGTCGAGATGACTGCGCCCGGCGAGTACCGGTTGCTCGGTCAGACGATCGACGATGCGGCCGGCGAAGCATTCGACAAGGTCGCCCGGTTTCTCGGACTCGGCTATCCGGGCGGTCCGGCGATCGAGGCGATGGCCCGCAAGGGTGATCCGACGGCCATCGCCTTCCCCCGGGCGATGCGCAACGACGAGGGCGATGGTCGTCTCGACTTCAGCTTCTCCGGGCTCAAGACAGCCGTGATGTACTACGTCCGCAAGCATCCCGATGCCGACACTGCCGACCTGGCCGCTTCGTTCCAGGAGGCGGTGGTCGATGTGCTCGTGCACAAGGCCAGGCGGGCCGCCAGGGACGTCGGGGCGCGAGGCATCGCCCTCGGGGGAGGTGTCGCCGCCAATGGCCGGTTGCGCGAGGCGCTGCTCGACGCCTGCGCCACCGACGGCGTGCGTGGCTACGTCCCGAGCCCGGCGATGTGCACGGACAACGCGGCGATGATCGCCGCTGCCGGGTGGCACCGCCTGCGCCTCGACGGCCCGACCTCCCTCGACGCCGGCGCCGTCCCCAACCTCAAACTCGCCTGAGGCTTTCGTTCTGGGCGGCCTCCGGTCCAATCACCGTTCTGGGCGGCGCCGGGTCCGGTTCTCCGGCGTTCGGCCGCCCAGATCGACCGGTCTCGGTAGCGTCGAGGGCCATGGAGGTCAGGCTCGGATCGTTCACGCCGGCGGCGCCGGTCGTCCTGGCGCCGATGGCCGGCGTCACCAATGCCCCCTTCCGCGCCCTGTGCCGGCGCTTCGGACCAGGACTCGTCTACGTCAACGAGATGGTGATGGCGACTGCCCTCGTGCACGGGAACGCCAAGACCGCCCAGATGGTGACGTTCGGCCCCGACGAGCAGCCGCGCAGCCTGCAGCTCTACGGCTCCGATCCGGAGATGATGTCGCGGGCCGTCGGCAAGCTGTGCGACGGCGGTCTCGTCGACCACGTCGATCTCAACTTCGGTTGCCCGGCGGCGAAGGTCACCCGCCGTGGCGGTGGAGCGGCGGTGCCGGCCAAACCGCGGCTGCTGCGGGCGATCGTGCGGGCGGCTGTCGCTGCCGCCGCGCCGTACGGCGTCCCCGTGACCGCCAAGTTCCGCATGGGGCTGCACGACGACCTGCTGACGCACCTCGCTGCGGGATCGGTGTGCGAGGACGAAGGCGTCGCGTACATCGCGATGCACGCCCGCACCGCGCAGCAGCACTACGCCGGTGACGCCCGCTGGGACGCCATCGGCGAGCTGAAGGCCCACGTCACGTCGATCCCGGTACTCGGTAATGGCGATATCTGGGTCGCCGCCGACGCCGTGGCGATGATCGCCGCCACGGGCTGCGACGGTGTGGTCGTCGGGCGTGGGTGTCTCGGGCGGCCATGGTTGTTCGGCGACTTGCTCTCCGTGTTCGCCGGTCGGCCGGTCCCGCCACCGCCACCGCTCGGCGACGTGATCGACGTGATGGCCGCTCACGCCCTGGACCTCGTCGAGCACCTCGGTTCGGAGCGCACGGCGATGCGTGACTTCCGCAAACACACAGCCTGGTACGTCACCGGGTACCCGGTGGGGCCCGAAGCCCGCCGCCGGCTGGCGATGGTGTCGTCGCTCGTCGAGCTCGACGAGCTGCTCGCCGCCCTCGACCGTGCCCTCGTCGTCGTCGCCGGTGGCGATTCGATCCGCCGCGGCCACACCAACGGCCCGATCCGTGTCGCCTTGCCCGACGGCTTCTTCGACGACGAGCTCGCCGTGCCCGACGACGCCGACGTGCTCACCCTCTCGGGGGGATGAGCGTCCTAGACGCTCGGCGGACTGCCCAACAGTTCGGTTTGGGCGACGATCATGTCCGGCTTGAGTCCGGCGACGCCTGAGGGGCCGGCGAGGATGCGCCGGCGGACGGCACCGGACACGGTGTCGATGAGGATCGTCGTGCCGACGACGACGATCAGAGCCATCCCGGCCAACCCCCACTCCTTGAAGCGCAGGCCATCGTTGAGGATCTGTCCGATGCCGCCAATGCCGAGGACGCCGAGCACCGACGACACGCGGATGTTGATCTCGAAGCGATAGAGGACGAACGAGGCGATCTCGGGCATCGTCTGGGGGACCACGGCCCAGC
Source organism: Ilumatobacteraceae bacterium (assembly GCA_963786985.1). Lineage (GTDB taxonomy): Bacteria > Actinomycetota > Acidimicrobiia > Acidimicrobiales > Ilumatobacteraceae > Desertimonas. Next base: position 231,152 of record CAWBBL010000009.1, read on the forward strand.
GCAGGCGCTGCAGCTGTGAGGCCCCAACCGAATCGGCCGCCTCGATCGGCCCGCGGTCGATTCCTTCGATGATCTCCGAACAGAGCTTGCCGAGCGTGCCGACCGAGCCGATGGCGATGGCCAGCACTCCGGCGCTGTCGGTGAGGCCGAGCACTGGGATCAGCGCCAGCACGAGGATCAGCTCGGGGATTGCACGTAGCACGTTGAACAGTTGGCGGATGAAGAACGAGAACCAGCGCGGCACGAGGTTCTCGGCTGCCAAGAACCCCAGCGGTACGGCGAACACGGCAGCGATCAACGTGCCCAGCCAAGCCATCGCGATCGAGTCCCACATCGCCCGCAGACAACGCCCGATGTCCGACGCCTCCAGCTGCGTGAACATCAGCTCGAACAACCTGTAGAGGTCGGCCGGCGCTTCGAGCAGCCGGCTCCACTTGATGTTGAGACCGAGGATCGACCACACCACGAGGACCGCCCAGGCGCCGAGCGTCGCCCACTTGGCCACGTTGACCGGTCGTGCTGGACGCTTGGTCCCGGTCGTGGGCGTGCCGACGGGAGCGCGGGGCGACTGCAACCCCGCCGTCATACGAGCCGCCTCCGCAACAGCGTCGAGATGCGGTCGACGATGAACACGACGATGACGAACATCACGACGATGCCCCACACTGCTTCCCAGTTGTTCTGCGACACGAAGAACTCGATCCGTTCGCCGACGCCTCCCGCCCCGACGAGGCCGATCACGCTCGATGCCCGCAGGTTGAGCTCGAACGCATAGAGCGAGTACGAGGCGTAGGCCGGGAGGATCTGCGGCACGACCGCGCTGCGCAGCATCTGGGAGTGCCGTGCCCCGCTGGCATGCGCCGCCTCCAGCGGTCCTGGGTCGATGCCGTCGAGGGTGTCGGCGGTGAGCTTGGTGACGACGGCGATCGAGAAGAAGAACAGCGACAACAGACCCGGCAGCGCTCCGATCCCGACTGCCGACACGAACAGCAGCGCCCAGAGGATGTCCGGAAAGGCGCGGATGACGTTGGTGACCGCCCGCACGACGAAGCGCACACTGCGGTTCGGTGCGCCGAACCGCGTCGACCACAGCGCCAGGGGAAGCGCCACGATGACCCCGGCCGACGTCCCGAGGATGGCCAAGCGCAGCGTCTCCACGAACGCCGCCCGGGTGCGGGCCGAGAACATCTGGTCCCAGTCCGTGTCCGGGATCGCCGAGATCACCGGGTTGTCGTTGCCGAACTTCTCGAACACCGCGCGCAACGAGAAGCCGGTGCCGTACTCCCAGTCCCACACGGTCAGCACCGTGAGCACGACCATGGCCAGTCCGACGCCGATGCCGAACAGGCTCGGACGTGGCTTGGCGGGCCGTCTCGCTCGACCCACCTCCGCCGTGGTCATATGCCGGCGGCCTCCTTGTCCATCGTGTCGTCAGCCGTCAGGCTGCGGCCGTAGATGTCCTCGAACACGGCGGCGTCGGCGTCGCTGCCGGAGCCGTCGAACACGACCGAACCGGCGCGCAGGCCGACGATGCGGTCGGCGTACGCCGTGGCCAGGTCGAGGAAGTGCAGGTTGACGATCGTCGTGATCCCCAGGTCGCGATTGATCCGTTGAAGGTCGCGCATCACCACGTGGCTCGTCGGCGGATCGAGTGACGCAACCGGTTCGTCGGCGAGGATGACCTGCGGTTGCTGGGCGAGCGCCCTGGCGATGCCGACGCGCTGGCGCTGCCCACCCGAGAGATTGGACGCTCGAACGTAGGCCTTCTCGACGATCTCGACGCGCTCCAGCGACTGCATGGCGATCTCGACGTCGTCGGCGGGATACAGGCCGACCAGTGTGCGCAGGGTCGAGACCCGGTGCAGCCGGCCCATCAGCACGTTGTTCAGCACTGTCGTGCGGTTGACGAGGTTGAACGACTGGAAGATCATCCCGACGTCGGCACGCAGGTTGCGCATCTGACGTCGGGACAGCCCGGTGACGTCGACGCCGTTGACGTCGAGGTGCCCCGATGTCAGCGGCACCAGGCCGTTGATCGCCCGCACGAGCGTCGACTTGCCCGCTCCGGAGAGCCCGACGACGACGACGAACTCGCCGTCGGCGATTTCCAGGTCGACGTTCCTCAGAGCGTGCACCCCGCCGTCGTAGGTGACGCTTGCTTGCTGAAACCTGATCATGTCGCCTCCTCCGCGATTGCGAGCGAGCGAGCGCTAGCGAGTGAGCGGCCGGCCACGGCCTGCGTGGCCGGGGAACGCATTGAACCGTTCATGTCGCCTGCCCGTAAAGTCGCCGGGCCGGGGCGCTCCGTGGAACACCCCGGCCCGGGAAGGTTGTGTCGTCGCTGGAGCCGACGTCAGTCGCTCACTCCAGGAGGTCGGCCAGCTCCGTGCGCAGCTCGCGGATCACGTCGAAGTCGGCGGAGTCGACCGGCTGGAGGCCGTCGATCTCGTACAGGTCCGGGTCGGCCAGCAGGGCGGCTCCCTCAGGATCCTCGGCGATGTCGAGGAACGCTGCGGTGACCGCCTCCTTGAGGTCCTCCGGGAGATCGCCGGCGACGGCGAAGCCGTCGTTGGGGATCGGGAACGACCAGGCGAACACGACGACCTGTTCGCCAACGTCGGGGATCTGGTCGACCAGCCCGGTTCGTGCGTCGTTGAACGAGACGCCGACATCGGCGTCTCCGTCGTACACCGCCTGCACCGTGGCGTCATGCGTCCCAGCGAACTGAGCGGTGATGTCGGCGACAGGGTCGACGCCCTGGTTGAGCAGCTGCAGTGCCGGCACGAGGTAGCCGGATGCCGAGCCCTGGTCGACGAAGGCGACGGTCTTGCCGGCGACGTCGGCGAGGTGCTCCTCACCGATCGGGCCGTCCGCCGCGCTCGTGGCGTCGAGGACGCCGTTACAGAACAGGAACCCCTCCTCGTCGGCCACTGGCTCGTCCGAGCAGTAGGTGTCCGGGTCGTTGGTGAACCACTGCGTGACGTACTCGAACGAGCCGAAGCGCTCGGACTGCAGGATCAGATCGGCACCAGCCTCGTCTTCGGCCTGGACCATCTGCACCGGACCGAGACCGCCGGCGACCTGGGCCTGGCCGGACTCCAGGGCGATGATCACGCCGGCGTAGTCCGTCGGGACCAGGGCCTCGACCTCGACACCGAGGCGTTCCTCGAGCAACTCGGCGAGCGGCTCGGCGGTGGCGATCAGACCACCGGCCTCCGATGACGGCGTCAGCGTGAACGTCAGCGTCTCGGGCCAGTCGGGACCGGGGGTGACCGGGAAGACGATGCCGCTGGCCGACCCTGCGTCCCCGGCTTCAGTGGTCGCCGTCGCGTCGCTCGGCCCGGTGCCGTCCGTTGGCTCGGTGCCGTCGGTCGGCTCGGTGCCGTCGGTGGGCGCCGAGGTCGCTGGGGCTGCTTCGGTGGTTGCCGGGGCCAGGGCGTCGGCCTGTGACGGCGGCACCAGCGTCGCATCGATGAGGTACAGCGTGCCGTTGGCGATCGGGATGTCACCGCACACCGCGGCGGCCTCGTCGTTGATCACCAGGGTGTCGGCCTCCAGGGTGAAGTTGAGCTCCTCACCCTCCAGGGTCACTGCCGAACCTTCGGCGGCGAGATCCTCGCTCGACAGCGACTCTCCCTCGACCACGTGGAAGCTGAGCACTTCGGCGAGCACCTCCGGATCAGAGGTCAGCGCCGACCGCTGGTCGGGCGTGAGCTCGATGAACGCACTGTTGACCGGCGCGAACACCGTGAACGGGCCTTCACCGTCGAGGGCCTCGAGCAGTTCGGCCCTGGTGAGCAGTTGCTGCAGGGTGGACGTCTCGAGGTTGTTGGTGATCGCCGTGCCGGCGGCGTCGTCGGCGAGCTCGGCAAGGGCGCCCTCGCCGAAGTCCGGCAGCTCGGCGCACTCCGGGCCGGTACCGACGACTTCGGCCGGCACGCTGCTCCCGGTTGGTGTGCTGCTCTCGGTCGGGGCCGATGTGGCCACGCCGGTGGTCTCGACGGTGGGTCCGCTGGTCTCGACTGCCTCGGCTGCCAGCTCCGTTGTTTCGACGGCGCTGGTCTCGACGGCGCTGGTCTCGACGGCAGCGATAGCCGGTCCGCTGGTCTCGACGGCGCTGGTCTCGACGGCGCTGGTCTCGACCGGCTCCGCTGGTCTCGACGGCGCTGGTCTCGACGGCGCTGGTCTCGACGGCGCTGTTTCGACGGCAGTTGTTTCGACGGCGCTGGTCTCGACGGCGCTGGTCTCGACGGCAGTCGTGTCGACGGCGCTGGTCTCGACGGCCTCGGCTGCCGGCTCCGTTGTTTCGACGGTCGTTTCGACGGCAGTTGTTTCGACGGTCGTTTCGACGGCAGTTGTTTCAACGGCAGTTGTGTCGACGGCGCTGGTCTCGACGGCCTCGGCTGCCGGCTCCGTTGTTTCGACGGTCGTTTCGACGGCAGTTGTTTCGACGCGTCGTCTCGACGGCGTCGACTGCCGGCTCCGTTGTTTCGACCGCAGTCGTTTCGACGGCGGTTGTTTCGACGGTCGTTTCCACGGCGGTTGTGTCGACGGCGCTGGTCTCGACGGCGGCGACGGCTGGTCCGCTGGTCTCGACCGCCTCGGCCGCCTCGGCCGCGGGTCCGCTGGTCTCGACGGCTGGTCCGCTGGTCTCGACGGCGGCGACGGCTGGTCCGCTGGTCTCGACGGCGGCGACGGCTGGTCCGCTGGTTTCGACGGCGGCGACGGCTGGTCCGCTGGTCTCGACGGCGGCGACGGCTGGTCCGCTGGTCTCGACGGCGGCGACGGCTGGTCCGCTGCTTTCGACGGCGGCGACAGCCGGCCCGCTGGTCTCGACAGCCTCGACGGCTGCGGTCGGTGCCGCGGCGTCCGTCGCCGCGGGAACTTCGGCGCCGGCGGGTGTCGCTTCGACGGCCACGGTGTCGGAGGCGTCATCGTCGTCGTCGCCGCAGGCCGCGAGTATCAGCGTTCCGGCAGCAGCGATCACGAGGAGCGAACGGTGTTTCATCCTTGAGTTCCTTCCGTCAGGTCGCCCTGATCCTGTTCCGATGCGGGTGCGCCGTCAACATAGTTGACGACGGCGGCCGGGGCGATCCCCGGGTCACGGTCAGCGCGACTCCACGAACTCCCGGAATGCCGGCCAGTCGGCGATCTCGGCGGTTCCGTCAACCGGTTCGTTCCACGGCCGGACCATCCGACAGACGGCCGCGTTCTGGCGGTGCCGAACGAGATCGGGCAGCACGATCGGCGAGTCGTCGAGGTAGACGTCGCATTCGATGCCGTACTTCCGGTATCGAATGTGAATCTCCTCCGTCGGCAGCTCATGGTCAGCGATCCAGCGCAACGTGTCTGGAATCGCCCAGCGCGGCTTGGCGGTGAGGATGACGATGCGGTGGCCGGCGTCACGCAACGCGTGCAAGGTCGACAAGGCGTCGGGATACGGTTCGAGGTGGCGGAAGATCGACGGGCGGTCCTCGGTGGCCTGCGCCCACCGCCAGAACGCCTGCATGTCGGCGAATCCACCGAGCTCGTGGAGGTTGTCCCACGAGACGACCATCTCCGGCTTCAGTTCGCTGCCGAACTCCTCCATGTGCAGCTGCATCCATCCGGCGTTGAAGTCACACACCACACCGTCGAGATCGATCCCCAGCCGCATCGGGCAGAGTCCTACCAGCCAACCTCGGCGTTCACGCCGTCTTATCCGAAAGGCGGCCGGCCGAGCTGAGCAGCCACCACGGCACTGCGACCCAGCGGGCTCACATCGGCGCGCTGGAGTCTGAATTAGAACTCTGGACATGACCGTTCGGCCGCTCGTGCTCGCGTCGTCTTCGCCGCGGCGCCGCGAACTGTTGGCGTCGTTCGGGCTGGAGTTCACGGTCGTTGCTCCCGACCTCGACGAGATCCCGCTGCCTGGCGAGGGCTCTCTCGACCTCGTCCGTCGCCTCGCGGTCGCCAAAGCCTCGGCAGTCGCCGTCGGGACACCTGGAGCCGTCGTCATTGGCGCCGACACGGTCGTCGATGTCGACGGCGAGCGATTCGGCAAACCGCTCGACCCCGATGATGCCCGACGCATGTTGCAAGCCCTCAGTGGGCGAATCCACGTCGTGCACACCGGCGTCGCCGTGGTCCATGATGGCGAGGACGCCTGCCGGACCACGTCGAGCGAAGTGGCGTTCACGCAGCTCACCGACGACGACATCGAGTGGTACCTCGGCACCGGCGAACCGTTCGACAAGGCTGGCGCCTATGCCCTGCAAGGCGCCGGCGGGGTATTCGTTCGGTGGGTGCGCGGCAGCGTCAGTGGGGTCCTCGGCCTGCCCCTCCACGAGACGTCCGCCCTTCTCGGCAATCTGGGGAAGATTCGTTTCAGACCCTGACACGGAGATTCCCCAGAATCGCTGGTGACACGGATCTTCCCCAGATGAGGGAGGGCGGGTTAGCACTCTCGGGGTCCGGTTGCTAACGGTGGCGGACGGGGCCTACGCTTAGCACTCGCACAGTTTGAGTGCTAATCACCCGTGACGCGCCAATGGAGGCATGCACCAGATGAACCTGAAGCCGCTCGATGACCGCATCGTCGTCCAGCCCAACGAGGCCGAGCAGACGACCGCATCCGGTCTCGTCATCCCCGACACCGCCAAAGAGAAGCCGCAGCAAGGCAAGGTCCTCGCCGTTGGTCCTGGCAAGCGCACCGAGAACACCGGCGAACTCGTTCCGACCGGTATCGAGGTCGGCCAGACGGTCCTGTACTCGAAGTACGGGGGCACCGAGGTCACCGTCGACGGCGAGGACCTGCTGATCCTCGCCAGCCGTGACGTCCTGGCGATCGTCGGGAGCTGAGCGCATGGCCAAGATCATCAAGTTCGACGAGGAAGCGCGCCGCGCTCTCGAGGCGGGTGTCAACAAGCTCGCCGACGCCGTCAAGGTGACGCTCGGGCCCAAGGGCCGCAACGTCGTCCTCGACAAGAAGTGGGGCGCCCCGACGATCACCAACGACGGTGTCTCGATCGCCAAGGAAGTCGAGCTCGACGACCCGTTCGAGAACATGGGTGCCCAGCTGGTCAAGGAAGTGGCGACGAAGACCAACGACGTCGCCGGTGACGGCACGACGACGGCCACCGTGCTCGCCCAGGCGATGGTCGCCAACGGCATGCGCAACGTCGCTGCCGGGGCCAACCCGATGAGCCTCAAGAAGGGCATCGAGAAGGCCGTCGCCGCCGCCGTCGAGTCGATCCAGACGCAGGCCAAGGATGTCGACGAGAAGACCGACATCGCTGCCGTGGCGACGATCTCGGCCGCCGATCCGTCGATCGGCCAGGTCATCGCCGAGGCGATCGACAAGGTCGGCAAGGACGGCGTCGTCACCGTCGAGGAGTCGAACACGTTCGGCACCGAGCTGGAGTTCACCGAGGGGATGCAGTTCGACAAGGGCTACCTGTCGCCGTACTTCGTCACCGATCCGGAGCGCCAGGAGGTCGTCCTCGATCAGCCGTACCTGCTGATCCACCAGGCCAAGATCTCCACGGTGCAGTCGCTGCTGCCGTCGCTCGAAGGCGTGATGAAGACCGGCCGTCCGCTGGTCATCATCGCCGAGGACGTCGAGGGCGAGGCACTCGCCACCCTCGTGGTCAACAAGATCCGCGGCACGTTCAGCGCCGCTGCCGTCAAGGCCCCTGGCTTTGGTGACCGCCGCAAGGCGATGCTCCAGGACATGGCCGTGCTCACCGGCGCCCAGGTCATCTCCGAGGACGTCGGGCTGAAGCTCGAGAACGTCACCCTCGACCTGCTCGGCACCGCCAAGCGGGTGATCATCTCCAAGGACAACACGACCATCGTCGACGGTGGCGGTTCGTCCGAAGACGTCAGCGGGCGGATCAAGCAGATCAAGACCGAGATCGAGAACACCGACTCGGACTGGGATCGCGAGAAGCTGCAGGAGCGCCTGGCGAAGCTCGCCGGGGGCGTTGCCGTCATCCAGGTCGGCGCGGCCACGGAGGTCGAGCTGAAGGAGAAGAAGCACCGCATCGAGGACGCCGTGTCGGCGACCAAGGCGGCCATCGAGGAAGGCGTCGTTGCCGGTGGCGGCACGGCCCTGATCCGCGCTCGTGCTGCAGTGGCGACGGTGCTCGAGAAGCTCGAAGGTGACGAGGCCACTGGTGGCCGGATCGTCTACGACTCGCTCACCGCCCCCACTCGGAGAATCGCCGAGAATGCCGGCCTCGAAGGCGGCGTGTGGGTCAAGCAGGTCGAGTCGGCGAAGGGCCCCAACGGCCTCGACGCCAACACCGGCGAGCTCACCAACCTGCTCAAGGCGGGGATCATCGACCCGGCCAAGGTGACCCGGGCGGCGTTGCAGAACGCCGCGTCGATCGCCGCCATGGTGCTCACCACCGAGTCGCTCGTGGCCGACAAGCCCGAGCCGCCCGCCGCGGCCCCTGCCGGCGCAGGTGGCGGTGGCATGGGCGGCATGCCCGGCATGATGTAGTTTCGCCGGAAGTCAAGCCTCTCCGAGCGAAGCTCCCGACGAGAAGGCCGGGCGACTTCGTCGCCCGGCCGTCTCTGCTCGAAGGCACTCTCGTCGCGTCACTGGCGCCACCGTCCAATTCGTGGTGATCGCCTGGGCACTGCCCCGGTCGAGTGATGCTGTCGTATGGACCGGCCACGCATCGCCGACTCGATCACCGAGCTCGTCGCCGGCGCCTCGACGCGCACGCCGGTGACCACCGTCGATGGCAAGTCCGGTGCCCAGTTCGAGCGCCTGGTCATCGACGGCGAGCGCTACTTCCTCAAGGTGTTGTCCGCCGACCAGGACTGGATCATGCGCTGCACCGGCAACACCACGAACTGGGAGTTCCGCGCCTGGGAAGCGGGTCTGTACCTCCAGGCTCCGGCGGTCGTCGATCACACGGTCGTGGCGATGTCGCTGGAGGGAGATGGTCCGGCTGCCCGCCTGGCGATCCTGATGAACGACCGGGCTGACGACCTTGTTCCGCCGGGTGACGCCACGTTGCCGGTGGAGCAGCACGATCGGTTCGTCGAGCACCTGGCGACGTTCCACGCCACCTTCTTCGGATGGCATGACACGATCGGCCTGCAAGACCTGTCCCGGCGATTCGTGTGGTTCGCTCCGGCGACGATCGCCGGCGAGCTGCTCGTCGACGACGTACCGGGACCGATTGCTGCGGCCGCGGCTGGATGGCCACGGTTGCCGGACCGCAGCGCACCGCTGTTCGAACTCGTCAGCAGCATCCACGCCGACCCACACGCCCTCGCCAGGGCGATGGCCGACACGCCCCAGACCTTCGTCGCCGGCGACTGGAAGCTCGGCAACCTCGGATCCCGTCCCGACGGCCGCACGATCGTGCTCGACTGGGCGTACCCGGGCGAGGCCCCGCCTTGTTGGGAGCTGGCCTGGTACCTGGCCCTGAATTGCGATCGTCTGCCGCGCTCCAAGGAACAGACGATCGCCGCCTACCGACGCGCCCTCGAGGACCACGGCGTGGACACGGCCCCGTGGTGGGACCGCCAGCTCGGTCTGTGCATGGTCGGGATGATGGCCACGATCGGTTGGGAGAAGGCGCTCGGCAGCGACGACGAGCTGCGGTGGTGGGAGCGCGCCGCCGGCGAGGGCTCCCGGTACCTGTGACGATGACGACCGACTCCGTCCGCTGGGGCCTACGCCGGCGCCGGGCCCGGTTGGGCCACTGACGCGAGCCTCGTCTACCGGCCGCTGGCCCGGCACCTCGTGGCCAGGAGCCCAGTCTCGCTTGCCGGCAGGTGATCGAGCTCGTCGCCAGCGTCGCCGGTTCGCGTCGATAGCGTCACAGCAGTGGCGACGGATCGGAGCTGGCGGCCGTTCTGGCTGCATCAGGCGGCCGAGTACCTCGTCGCCCTCGTGCTCATCGCCTCCGGGTTGCAGTCGCCCGATCCGCTGTGGCCGGCCCTCGCCGGAGGCCTGGTGCTCGTCAACGCGTCGTTGTCCGGCCCCCCGCTCGGCGCCTTTCGGGCCGTCGGACGCTCACTGCACCGACGCCTGGACATCGCCGTCATCTGCGCGCTGATCGTCATTGCCGCCCTCCCGATGCTCAACGTCGACAGCGCCTCGCGCGTGACGATCCTCATCGTGGCGATCGTCCTCGCCGTCGTCTGGTGGGGGACCAACTTCGCCGACGCGGCAGCGCGGCGCCAGCGCCGGGCTGCGTCGGCGCCACCGGGCAAGGTCGACGCCGAGAGCATCGGCCGCACTGCCGGGCGCCTCTACGCGCGGGCCAACGACGCCGTCCGCAAACGCTCGTAGCGACCGCCCGAGCGTCCCTGCTCACAGACCCTGCCACGCAGGTTTGCCGGCATAGGCCTCGCGGTAGTAGTCGGCGAGCCGGAGATTGCTGGCCGCTGCTTCGTCGATGACGACACTGACGTGAGGATGGAGTTGCAACGCCGAGGACGGGCAGAACGCCGACACGGGTCCCTCCACGGTCGTGGCGACACCGTCGGCCTTGCTCTCGCCGGTGGCCACGAGGATCAGGTGGCGGGCCCCGAGGATCGTGCCCACGCCCTGCGTGAGCACGTGGTGCGGCACGGCATCGATCGACTCGAAGAACCTGGCGTTGTCGCGTCGAGTCTGTGCGGTCAGCGTCTTCAACCGGGTGCGCGACGCGAGAGACGACCCGGGTTCGTTGAACCCGATGTGGCCGTCCGCACCGATGCCAAGGAGTTGGAGGTCGATCCCGCCGGCGTCAGCGATCGACGCTTCGTAGGCGGCGCAGGCCGCGGGGAGGTCGGCGGCGGAGCCGTCGGGGCCGTGGACCCGTGCCGCTCCCAGGTCGATCCGCGAGGTGAACTCGCGCTCGATGACTGCCCGGTACGACTGCGGGTGGCCGGCGGCGAGGCCGACGTACTCGTCGAGCAGGAATGCCGAGGTCGCGGCGAACGACAGGCGCCGCTGTTCGTGCCGGCGGGTCAGCTCGTCGTACACCGGAAGCGGCGAGCTGCCGGTCGCCAACCCGAGTACTGCGTCTGGTCGACGGGCAATCAGCGCCTCGATGGCGTCGGCGACGATCACGGCGATCTCCTCCGCCGTCGATGTGATGACGACTTCCACGTGACGTGTCTAGCGTCTGGGTGGTCTTCCGGCGAGGACCGCGCCGGTACCCTGGCCGTGATGCCCTTCGAGACGCCGCCGCCCGATCTCGCCAAGCTGATCGCCGCCTGGGAGCAGTGGGAAGCTGGAGAGGAGTCGCCCGGCAGGGTGCTGGCGTCGCTGAAGACGGCCGGACTCCCGACCGTGCTCAAGCAGCTCGCTGACTCGGGGTGGACTCCCGCTGAGTAGCCCGCGGCCCTACCGGCCCGGCGGGAGCCAGGTCATCCCCCGGCCGCCCGTGTGGTCGGCCGCCGACGACGTGCCAGCGTTTCCCGACCTGGCACACGTGGCGGCGGACGACGTGGTGCGCGCCATCGACGGGATCGACGTCTCGCGGGTCGAAGCAGACTTCTCCGGGGTGCGCCCATCAGCGGTGCTCGTACTGCTCGCCGACGACGACGCCGGCAACGCCGGGGTGTTGCTGACTCGCCGATCGTCGGCGCTGCGCAACCATCCCGGTCAGATCAGCTTCCCCGGTGGCCGAATCGATCCCGGAGAGACGGAGGTCGAGGCGGCGTTGCGCGAGGCCAACGAGGAGGTCGGCCTCGACCCCTCGGACGTCGTGGTCGTCGGCGAGCTCGACCACCTGGCGACGGTCGTCAGCCGCAGCCACATCGTCCCGGTCGTTGCTCGCGCCGGCGCACAGATCGGCCTCGTACCGACCTCGCCCGAGGTCGCCCGCGTGCTGTGGGTGCCGCTCGCCGAGTTCGGCCGCGCCGACACGTTCCGCGCCGAGCGGTGGAGCGTGCCGTGGACGGCAGAGGAGCGGGTCCTCTACTTCTTCGAGCTCGACGACGAGACGGTGTGGGGTGCCACCGCGCACGTCCTCGTCGACCTGCTCAACCGACTTCGCTAGCCAACCGCTGGAGGAGCTGCCAGGCGTCGGCGACGTGGCGTTCCTCGGTTGCCCGCGAGCCGATCGAGAACCGCAGCACCGGCTGACCGTCGAGGACCGTCCGGGTGAACCACGCCCGCCGCGTCGCATTGACCGCCTCGATCAGCCTCTCTGTGGCAGCGTCGTCGCCGAGTCGGAGGCACACGAGGTTGAGTGGATGCGGCGCGACGACTGCGAAGCGGTCGTCGTCGGCGATCCACGCGGCGAGCTGTTGGGTCAGCCCGACGTGCCGGCGGATCTGCGCCTGGTACGCCTCGATCCCGTCGAGGCGCAATCCGAACCACAGCTTGAGGGCGCGGAAGCGGCGGCCGAGGGGAATCTGCCAGTCACGCAGGTCGGGCGCCGCCCCGGCGGCACCGGCCGCGGAGCGCAGGTACTCGGGCAGAATGCTCAACGCGCCGAGCAGGGCGGCGCGGTCGGCCGTCCAGTACACGTCGCAATCGAAGTTGATGCCCATCCACTTGTGCGGGTTGGTGCAGTAGCTATCGGCCAGCTCGAGCCCGTCGTTGACCCAGCGGTGTTCCGGGACAAGAGCGGCGATCCCCGCCATCGCCCCGTCAACGTGCAACCAGGCGCCGGCGTCGCGGCAGATCGTGGCGATCTCGGGCGTCGGATCGAAGGCCATCGACGATGTCGTCCCGCGCGTCGAGCACACGAAGAAGGGAATCAGTCCGGCGGAACGATCGGCAGCGACGAGGGCAGCCAGACGCTCGGGAATCATCGCGAACTCGGCATCGTGGTCGACGACGCGGATCGATGTCGACCCGACGCCGGCGATGCGCAATGCCTTCTCGATGCTCGAGTGGGCCTGCGCGGTGGCGTAGGCCACGAGCCCGGACGTGTCGCCATCGGCGTTGACGGCGCCGCCGGTCGCTCGCCAGCGCGCCGACAAGACGGCCACCAACGTGGCCTCACTCGCCGTACCCTGAATGACGCCGCCGCCCGAGTCGCTCGTGTTGCGGAACGTCGTCGGAAGCCCGAGCAGCTCGGCCAACCAGTCGACGACCCGCTGTTCCAGTTCGGTACACGCCGGCGACGTGACCCAGCTCATCCCGTTGACGCCGAGCCCTGACGACAACAACTCCCCGAGGATCGCGGCGTATGAGCAGTTCGCCGGGAAGTAGGCGAAAAAGCTCGGATGCTGCCAATTGACGATCGCCGGGGCGACGATCCGATCGACATCGGCGAGCACCGCCTCGAACGACTCCGGCACGGTGGGCGGGTGCTCGGGCAGTTGCTCGAGCACGGATCCGGGCGCCACGTCCGGCGTGACCGGGCGAGATTCGATCGTTTCGATGTAGTCGGCGATCCAGTCCACGATGCGGTAGCCGGCGTGGCGGAACTCGTCGGGTGTCATGGGCGACAGTCTGGCGAACCGGTTGCGGCCGCGCTGGTGGGTCGGCCCGCTTCGTTGGCCAGCGGGGTCAGCCGTCGGTGAGGTTGTGCTGCTGGTCGACGAGCTCGACCCACGTGCGACCGGGGGCGAGGAGGATCGGCAGACCACCGGCCTCCAGGATGAACGGGTCCGTCGCCTGGTCCCGACGCCAGATCCCCTCGATCTTGTGCCCGTCGGTGTAGACCACGGCGGCGCCGGTGCCGACGGACTGTCCGGGTGAGTCGTGGACGAGGACGACGACGTTGTCCGTGCTCGCCCGTCCTTCGGTCAGCTCATGTGGCGTCCCGAGCTGCGAGCGCAGGAACAGGCCCTGCGTGGCGTCCCAGTCCCACCGGACGTCGTAGCTGCCGACCAGCATCTGGGCGAAGGTCACCGGCGTGCCCACGATGGCGGCGCCAGGGGCGCGGTACTGGAACACCGGGACGGCGTCGCCGGAACTCACCAACAGCGGGAACAGAGCGCTCACGTCGGCGAACAGGTTGTGCGGGGCCGGCCGATCGTCGCGACGGAAGAAGCCAGGCGTTCCCTCGCCGAGCAATTCGAATCCGGCGGCCTGCAACGCGCCGTTGACCTCGGCGTTGGCCCCGCTGTAGGCGAGCGCCGGGTCGTTGAGGCTGAGCAGGAGGTCGATGTCCTGCGTCCGCCCGGAGCGGATCGGGCCGACAACCCCGGGCTCGGTCGAGTTGAACACCGCGGCGAACCTCGTGGCCCCGCCCTCGACGATCTCCTCGAAGACGATGTCCGCCTCGTTGAGGCCCGACTGCGGTTCGGCGTCGACGTTGTCGACCTTGACGACGAGTGCCGGCCGGGGCACGACCACCCCGGTCAACGGGAGGAATGGCTGTGTTGTCGTCGTCGATGCGGTTGGCCCGGTGGTCGTCGACTGCGCCGACGTCGTGGGCGCCGCGCCGTTGTCCGACGGCGCCGTCGACCCCGTGGTCGTCGTCGACGTGGTCGTCGCCGTCGTGGTCGTGGTTTCCATCGACGTCGTCGTCGTGGTGTTCGGGTCGAACCCGACGCCGGCGAGCGTGACCGCGAAGTCTTCGCCGTCGGACTGACTGGAGGTCTCGCTGATCGTGAAACTGGACGTGTCGTTGAACGACCCGGTCGAGCCGGGGGAGAACGAGTAGTTCACCGTGCACGACCCACCGGCGGGAAGCGTGACGGCCTGACAGTTCTGCGACGCGTTGAACTCGGCAGTCGGCGGCGCGCCACCAAAGATGTTGATCGGACCGAACGGATCGCCACCGGTGTTCGTCAGGGTCACCGAAGCTTGAGCGCTGGCGCCGACGTTGACTTGGCCGAAGTCGATCGCCGTCGTGCTGATCGTCATATCGGTGTCTACGGCGTCAACGCCCATCGGCGCGGCGACGACGGTTGCGGCGATCATGCTCGCGAGTCCGACGGCAAGCCGAGTGGGACGATGGCGGTCGATCATGGGGCGCAGCGTCGTCGGCGACAGCGACGCGAGCAAGCGTTTAGTCAGCGGCGCCGCACCGCCATCACCAAGCGAACCCCGACTGCTGCGAGGCCGGCGGCGACGGCACCGAACACGGCCCACTGACGCCAGTCCTCGCGCGCCTCACTCTCGCAGTTCGGACGGGGCAGGGCGCTGACGCAATCGGTGACGTTGACAGTGGTGTCGTCGGGGAAGAACGGGTTGTCGAGGACCGTCGAGGCGGAGGGCTCGGACGGGGAAACCGGCTCGCCGCCCGTGGCAGTCGTGAGCGTCAGCGACAGCAGCACTGGCCCGACGATCGATCTCCACATTCCAACCGGTTCTAGCAGCGGTGGCTTACGATCAAGCCTCTGACCGCCAACGCCACCGACCCTGCTGGCCCCGTCCTCGTCGTCGACTTCGGCGCCCAGTACGCCCAGCTGATCGCCCGCCGCGTTCGGGAGCTGCAGGTGTTCTCGGAGATCGTCCCGAACCGGATCACCGCCGGCGAGGTGGCAGCCCGGAGACCGTCGGCGCTGATCCTGTCGGGCGGTCCCCAGAGCGTGAACATCGACGGGTCGCCGCGCCTCGACCCGGCGATCTACGGCCTCGGCGTGCCGATCCTCGGGATCTGCTACGGCGCCCAGCTCATCGCCCTGCAGCTCGGCGGTTCCGTCGGACGGGGGCTGCGCGGCGAGTATGGACGCACCACCCTGCGTCGCACAGCACCGTCGCTCGTGCTGCCTGACGAGGCACCTGACGTGCACGACGTGTGGATGAGCCACTTCGACGCGATCACCGGGACACCATCCGGCTTCGTCGCCACGGCGTCGACGGACAACGCCCCCGTCGTCGTGCTCGAGCACGACGAGCGACGGATCTACGGCGTGCAGTTCCATCCGGAGGTCGTCCACTCCCCGCACGGCATGGCCGTGCTGCGCCGCTTCCTCGTCGAACGAGCCGGTTGCGCCACGACGTGGACGATGGCGTCGGTGGCCGACGAGCAGGTCGCGCGCGTCCGCCAGCAAGTCGGGGACGGGCGGGCGATCTGTGCCCTGTCCGGTGGAGTCGACTCCGCCGTCGCCGCCGCTCTCGTGAACCGGGCGATCGGCCACCACCTGACGTGCGTCTACGTCGACACCGGGCTGATGCGCCTCGACGAGAGCGCCGAGGTCACCGAGACGTTCCGCCGCCACATGGGTGTCGAGCTGATCCATGTCGACGCCGCCGACCGGTTCTTCGACCGGCTGGCCGGAATCGTCGAGCCCGAGGAGAAGCGCAAGGCGATCGGCGACGAGTTCATCCGCATCTTCGAGGAGCACACCGGCGGTCTGTCCGAGGCCGAGTTCCTCGTCCAGGGCACGCTGTACCCCGACCTCATCGAGTCCGGGGGCAGCGACGGCACGGCGGCGGTGATCAAGAGCCACCACAACGTCGGCGGGCTCCCCGAGGACATGCGCCTGGAGCTCGTCGAGCCGTTGCGCGACCTGTTCAAGGACGAGGTCCGCCGCCTCGGAATCGAGCTCGGCCTGCCGGAGTCGATGGTCTGGCGGCAGCCGTTCCCGGGCCCCGGTCTGGCCGTGCGAATCCTCGGCGAGGTGACCCCGGAGCGGGTTGCCGTGCTGCAACGGGCTGATGCCATCGTCCGCGAGGAGATCGCTGCTGCCGGCCTCGAGCGCCAGATCTGGCAGGGCTTCGCCGTGCTGGCGGCGGACATCCGCTCGGTGGGCGTGATGGGCGACGAGCGCACCTACGGCCACCCGATCATCATCCGCGCCGTGACAAGTGACGATGCGATGACGGCGGACTGGGCGCGGCTGCCTGCGGACCTCCTCGAGCGCATGTCCAACCGCATCGTCAACGAGGTCGAGGGCATCAACCGGGTGGTCTACGACATCACGAGCAAGCCGCCCGGCACCATCGAGTGGGAGTGACGAAGTCACAAACTTGCGATTGTCTCGCGACATGATTGCAATGGGTTCGTAATGTTTGGCTAGGATGCGGGGCGTCATGCGATCGCCCCGCCACGGTCTCGCCGGCCTGGTCCCTGCCGGAGTCACGGTCCTCGTCGCAGCCCTGGCCGGTGCTGGCGTCGCCTCTGCCGACCCGATCGACGACCAGCGCAGCAAGGTCGGCCAGTACGCCGACATGATCGAGGCGCTCGAGGAGGAGACCGCCAGGCTCGCCGAGGAGTACGACATCGCCCTCGATGAGCTGGGCCAGCTGGAGGAGGACGTCGCCACGGCCGAGGCTGCCGTCGCCGAGAAAGAGGCCGAGGTTGCCACGCTGCAGGCCGAGCTCGGCGACGTCGCCGTGCAGGCGTATCTCGACGCCGGCGGGTCGGGGATGGGGATCTTCAGCAAGCCGTCGCAGTACAGCGAGGACCTGCAGCGCGATGAGCTGACCCGTGTCGCGCTGAACAGTGGCACCGCCGACTCCGACGATCTCGAAACTGCCGTCAACGAGCTGACCGAGCAGCAAGAGTCGCTCGAGGACCAGGAGGAGGCGGCTGCCGACAAGGCCGAGGAGGTCGCCGACGCCCAGGACGCGGCGGAGGAACAGTCCGCGGAACTGCACGATGCCCAGCGCCAAGCCGAGGCCGAGCTCGGCGACCTGATCCGCGAAGAGCAGGAGCGACGGGCCCGCGAGTCCTGGGAGCGCATCCAGGCCGAAGCCGCAGCCGCTCAAGCCCGCGCCGACGCACAGGCCGCCGCGGCCACCCAAGCCCAGCAACAGGCATCCGACGCCAACCCGACGAGTGGTGGCGGTGGCGGCGGTGGGAACACGTCGTCAGGTGGCGGCGGTGGCGGCAACAACACGACGTCAGGCGGTGGCGGTGGAGGTGGCGGTGGCGCACCCGCGGCGCCGGCTGCACCGGCGGCGCCGATCCCGCAAGCATCGTCACGAGCCGGGACGGCGGTCAACGCCGCGGCCAGCCAGGTCGGCGTCAGTTACAGGTATGCCGCGGCGAGCCCGGGCGTGGCCTTCGACTGCTCCGGACTGACGTCGTGGGCATGGGCCCAGGCCGGCGTCTACCTGCCGCACCAGTCGGCACAGCAGTACGCCAGCATCCCGCACGTGCCGTCCTCGGCCGCTCAACCGGGCGACCTGATCTTCTTCTACTCGCCGATCAGCCACGTCGGCATCTACATCGGCGGTGGGATGATGGTCGATGCCGCCAGCCCCAGCTCGGGTGTCAGACGGGCCGCCATCAACTGGGGCAACGTCACCGGGGTCGGTCGACCGAGCTGAGCGCGCTTGTTTCTGGTGCCGCGATCGGTCAGTGATGACCGAAATTCGGTAGCAGAGGTCACAGCGGTACGGTTCCCGCCGTGGTCGAGGGCATCGATGTCGAACCGGTCAGCCGCTGGTTGGGTGACCACGTCGACGGGGTCCACGCACCGTTCACGTTCGAGCGCATCGGTGGGGGGCGATCGAACCTCACGTTCGCCGTCAGCGACGGATCCGGAACGCGTTTCGTCCTACGTCGACCACCGCTGCACCACGTCCTGGCCACCGCTCACGACATGACCCGCGAGTTCCGGGCGATCTCGGCGATCGGGCCGACGGCGGTGCCCGTGCCCGAAGCGCTCGGACTCTGCACGGATGAATCCGTCAACGGCACTCCGTTCTACGTGATGTCGCTCGTCGACGGGGCCGTCATCGACTCGATCGACGGGGCGCGGGCCACCTCCCCCAGTGCCCGGGCGGCGATGACGATCCAGCTCGCCGACATCCTCGCCGAGCTGCACGGTCTCGACGTCGATGCCATCGGCCTCGGCGACTTCGCCCGACGCGACGGCTACATCGATCGACAGATCGCCCGGTGGTCCAAGCAGTGGGAGCTGTCCAAGACACGCGATCTCCCGGCCGTGGATGCCGTCGCCAAACGACTCGCCGATCGCGTGCCCGTGCAGCAAGGCGTCGCCGTGGTGCACGGCGACTATCGGTTCGGCAACTGCATCGTCGACCCGACGTCCGGCGAGATTGCCGCCGTCCTCGATTGGGAGCTGTGCACGCTCGGTGACCCGCTTGCTGACGTCGGCTACGTCGGCGCCCACTGGGCGCCGCGGGAGGGTGGTGCCGGTCGCCACAACGACCCGACGGGTGCTGGCGGGTTCGGCACGTTCGACGACTTCCGCGGGCGCTACGCCGAGCACAGCGCTCGTGACCTGGCCGAGATCGACTTCTACGTGGCGTTCCAGCTGTGGCGCACGGCGATCATCCTCGAGGGCGTGTACGCCCGCTATCTCGGCGGGGCGTACGGCGACCAGCAGCTGGGAGCCGAGCTGGCGGTGCTGCGTGACTCGCCCGTCGAACTCGTGGACCACGCCCAAGCAGCACTCGACCGGCTGGGGTAGGACTCGATGGCGACTTCTCCGCACTACGACGCGGTGGTCATCGGATCAGGGCCCAACGGCCTCGTCGCCGCGATCACGATCGCCCGCAGCGGTCGCCGCGTGCTGGTGGTCGAGGGACAGTCGACAGCCGGCGGGGGTACGCGCAGTGCCGAGCTCACCGAGGCCGGCTTCGTACACGACGTGTGCTCGGCGATCCATCCGCTGGGCATCGCCTCGCCGGCGTTGCGGACCATGCCACTCGAACGCCACGGTCTGCGCTGGATCCAGCCGGACACTCCGTTCGCCCATCCGCTCGATGACCACACCGTCTTGCTGGACCGGTCGGTCGAGGCGACAGCCGCCCGCCTCGGCGTCGACAGAGCGTCGTGGAGCCGCCTGTTCGCCCCCGTCGTCGGCAGCGGCCTCGGCCTGGTCGACGACGTCCTCTCACCGTTGTCGCTGCCCGATCACCCGATTGCGATGGCCCGCTTCGGGCTGCACGCCATCCGCTCGGCCGCCGCGCTGCGCCGGTCGCGCTTCGAGGGTGATGACGCGGCGGCCTTGTTCGCCGGTGTCGCGGCGCACTCGTTCCTGGCGTTCGACCGTCCGGTCACCGCCGGCTTCGGCATGTTCCTGGCGCTCCTCGGACACCTCGCCGGCTGGCCGCTTGCGGCCTCCGGATCGCAGGCCATCGCCGATGCCCTCGTCGCCGAGCTTCGCGCCAACGGCGGCGCGCTGGAGTGCGCCAGGCCGATTCGTAGTCTCGACGAGTTGCCCAGCTCACGGGTCGTGCTCGCCGACGTCGCTCCGCGCCACCTCGTGGCCATCGCCGGTGACCGTCTGCCCGCCCGGGTCCGCAAGCACTACCTCCGGTTCCGCCATGGACCGGCCGCGTTCAAGCTCGACTACGCCCTGTCCGATCCCGTGCCGTGGCGCGACCCGGTGACGTCGTCGGCGGCGACCGTGCACCTCGGAGGGACGTTCGAGGAGATCGCGGCCGCTGAGCTGACGGTCAACCGCGGCGGTCATCCAGCGGCGCCATACGTGCTCGTCGCCCAGCCGAGCCTCTTCGACCACAGCCGGGCGCCTGCCGGGCGGCACACGTTGTGGGCGTACTGCCATGTGCCCAACGGGTCGACCGTCGACATGACTGCCGCCGTCGAGCGACAGATCGAGCGCTTCGCTCCCGGCTTCGGTGAGACGATCATCGCCCGCCATCGCACGATGCCCGCGGACATCGAGGCGGGCAACGCCAACTGTGTCGGCGGCGACATCGCCGGTGGGATCGCCGACCTGCGTCAGCTGTTCACCCGTCCCCTGGTGTCGTTGCGGCCGTGGGCCACCGGGGCGCCAGGTCTGTACCTGTGCTCGGCGTCGACCCCGCCGGGCGCCGGCGTCCACGGTATGTGCGGCCTGCACGCCGCCCGCCTCGCGCTGCGACGCGAGCTGCGCAGCTGAGTCAGCAGACCGCTGGAAGTCCCGACGACGCGGGCCGAAGTGAGCGCGATCTGTCGGGACTTCGCGTTGGTGTGGATCGAGCCCTCAGCGGACCAGGGTGTGCTCCTCGCGGCGCAGCATCCGGCGGACGTTGCCGGCGTGGCGGACGACCAACAGGGCACACACCCCGACCGTGGCGGCGAACTCCCACAGCGGTGCCCCGGTGAGGGCGAGGCCGATCGGCGTGACGATCACGGCGGCGATCGATGCGATGGCTGCCTTACCCGTGAGCCGCGAGAGCACCAACCACAGTCCGACGACGACGACGGCGACGATCGGGTGGAGGACGCCGAGCACGCCGGCGCCGGTGGCCACACCCTTGCCGCCACGGAACCGACGGGTGACCGGGAAGATGTGCCCGACGATGGCCGCCGCGCCGAGCACGTAGCCGCCCGCCCGACCGCCCAGCCACAGCCCGACGATCGTGGCGACGGCGCCCTTGAGGGCGTCGAGGACGAACACCAGCACTCCCTTGCGCCAGCCGAGGGCGCGCGTGACGTTCGAGGCACCCGGGTTGCCGGAGCCCGTCGTGGTGATGTCGACCCCCGACGCCGTGGAGACGAGGGCGGCGCTCGGGAACGTTCCGAGCAAGTAGGCCGCCGCGACAAGGGCGACCCACACGTCGTCTAGCTCCAGTCCCTCGGCGGTCGTGTTCGGAACCGCACCGGTCGGGAGTGATCGGCCGCCGGGCGCGGCGCCGATCCAGCGGCGACGCCGGCGAGCACCGCTTCACCGTGGCCGCGCACACACTCCGGGTCGGGGCCGTCGAGCGGCATCCCGGTGAAGAACTTGGCGGCCATGCACCCGCCCTGGCAGGCGTCGAAGCTCCCGCAACTGGCGCACGCCCCGGCGGAGCCCGGGTGGCGCAGCGATCGGAACAGCTCGCTCTCCCGCCACACAGCGCCGAATCCGCCAGCGCCGCGGACCGAGCCGGCGCGGAAGTTGTCGTGGATCACGAACGGACAGGCGTACACATCGCCGACCGGGTCGATCAAGCAGACGACGCGCCCGGCGCCGCACAGGTTGAGCCCGGGGAGCGGGGGACCGAGGGCGTTGAGGTGGAAGAAGCTGTCGCCGGTGAGCACGTCGTCACCGTGGGCCAGCAGCCACTCGTAGATCGTGCGCTGCTGATCCTGCGTCGGGTGCAGGTCACGCCACGTGTCGGCGCCGCGGCCCGACGGCCGGAGGCGGGTGACCCGCAGCTGCGCGCCGTAGCCGTCGGCGAGCGTCTTCAGCGCGTCGAGCTGGCCGACGTTGTGCCGGGTCACCACCACGGAGATCTTGAACGGGCCGAAGCCGGCGTCGGCGAGGTGCGCCATCGCCGCCCGCGCCCGGGCGTAGGAACCGTCACCGCGCACGGCGTCGTTGGTGGCAACGTCGACGCCGTCGAGGCTCACTTGTACGTCCAAGTAGGGCATCGCCGCCAGACGAGCGGCAGCCCGTCGATCGACGAACGTCCCGTTGGTCGAGAACTTGACGCCAATGCCGTTGGTGGTGGCGTAGTCGACGAGCTCGAAGAAGTCGGCGCGGATCATCGGCTCACCGCCACCGATGTTGATGTAGAACACCTGCAGGGCGCGTAGCTCGTCGAGCACGCCGACCGCCTCAGCGGTCGTCAACTCGTCGGGGTCGCGACGTCCGGACGACGACAGGCAGTGGACGCACGCCAGGTTGCAGGCGTAGGTCAGCTCCCAGGTCAGGCAGATCGGGGCATCGAGACCATCCTTGAGCTGCTCGGACAGCGGGATCGCGGCCTGCCTCTTCGAGCGTTCGAAGGTCAGCCGCCGGGTGTCGTACCGGTAGGCCAGGCTGCCGAACCGCTCCGATCGCCGGCTGACCGCTTCGTCGCCCAAGGTCAGTAGACCCCGCACATCCCGTCGATGGAGATCTCCTCGATGATCAGCTCGTCCTCGATCAGCTCGTCGGCGTCGCTGGTCGTCGGTTGGTCGTCGCCAGGGGCATCACCTTCGGTCGTCATCGTTCGGACGCTACTCGGCTGGATAACATCGGCGACCCCCTATGTTCCCCGAGCTGGAAGCAGAACGGGCGCGCCTGGCGTTCGCTCGACGCAGCCGGGATCGGATGATCGCCCGGCTGCAACGCGTCGATCCCCAGAGCGCAGCCGACGAGATCACCGCCGAGTACATCGAGATGACCGTCGACGAGGCGCTCGCCGACCTGGCCAGTCCCGGTGCCGGCGACTTCTTCGGGCGCATCGATGTGCAGGGCGATCGCTGGTATCTCGGCCGCCGGCACATCGAGGACGACCACCACGACCCGGTTGTCGTCGACTGGCGAGCGCCGATCGCCGCCCCGTTCTACCGGGCGACCGGTGCCGACCCGCTCGGGGTCGGCCTGCGCCGGCGGTTCACGCTGGAGGACGGAGAGATCACGTCGTACTTCGACGAGCACCTCGACGATCCGGACGCTGCCGATGTCGCCAGCGGCATCCCCGACCCGGTGCTCGCCGAGATCGGTGCCCAACGCACCGGGGCGATGCGCGAGATCGTGGCGACGATCCAGGCCGAGCAGGACCTCGTGATCCGGGCCCCGATCGACCAGGTGCTTGTCGTCCAGGGTGGCCCCGGCACCGGCAAGACGGCGGTCGCTCTGCACCGCGCCGCCTACCTGATGTTCGAGCATCGGCGCCGCCTGGCCCGCGACGGTGTGTTGGTCATCGGCCCCAACCGAGCGTTCCTCGACTACATCGCCAACGTTCTGCCCTCGCTCGGCGAACGCAGCGTGCGCCAGTGCACCGTCATCGACCTGTGCGTCCCGAAGGTCGAGATCAGTGGCGTCGACGATCCGCCCACGGCGGTGCGCAAGGGTTCGGCGACGATCGTCGACGAGCTCGCCGCGGCGGCGCTCGACGCCTTGACTCCACCACCGGAGGACGTCGTCGTCCCGCTCGGCGTGCGCCGCCTCGTGTTCACCGCAGCCGAGCTCGCCGAGTGGTTGGAGCGGGCGGCCGACGCGGTGATCCCGATCAATCAACGCCGGCAGCGACTGCGGGCGATCGCCGGCCAGGAGCTGCTCCGACGCACGGGTCGCGATGACGTGTGGTCGGACGCCGCGCCGTTGAAGCGGGCGCTCGACAAGGCGTGGCCGTCGCAGCAGCCGGTCCGACTCGTCGACCGCTTCCTTGCCGATCGCTTCGACGGTCAGCGCGGTCGGCGACGGGCGTGGACCGCTGCCGATCAGTTGCTCGTCGACGAAGCCAACTCACTGCTCAACGGTCCGCCGCTGACCTACGGGCATGTTGTCGTCGACGAGGCTCAGGACCATTCCGCCGCCGCTCTGCGGGTGATCGGCCGGCACAGCGTCAACACCTCGATGACGCTCGTCGGCGACGTCGCCCAGTCGACGGCACCCGGCGGCCAGCAGCGCTGGGACGCGGTGTTCGACGCCTTGGCGACCGGCGGGCGGCCGGCCCAGCGCACGATCGCGGTACTGAGCATCGGATACCGCGTTCCCGAGCCGGTGCTCGCCGAGGCCAACCGTCTGTTGCCGTTCACCGGAGTCGACACCACCGCCAGCCGCAGCGTGCGCACTGGCGGCCCGCCGCCGCGCTGGACGACGTCGGATCACAGCTCGCTGGTGTCCACTGTCGCCGGCATCGTCGCCGAGCTCAAGCACCGGCACCGACTCACCGGGATCGTTGCCGTGCCGAGCCGTCACGACGCGGTGGCGACGGCACTGGCCGATGCAGGGTTCGTCACCGTCGATCACGTCCACAACCTCGGCCACGACGACGTCCCGCTGTTCGGACCGGAACAGGTCAAAGGGCTCGAGTTCGACGGCGTCGTCGTCGTCGAGCCCGACGAGATCTTCGACGGCACCGCCCGTGGCGCCCGCCTGCTGTATGTCGCGATGACGCGGGCCGTGCAGGAGCTCGCCGTGGTGAGCACCGGTAGCGCTGACATGATGGAGCTGTGCTCGTCGTCATCGGGGTGATCGGTGTCGTCGGCACCACCGGCGCCGCCCTCGCCGTCGACGGCGGGATGCAGGGTCTCCGCCGACGCCCCACCGAAGGGTGCCAGTAGGACGGTTCGGTCACATTGGCACCCTTCGGTCGCCTCCGTGGGAGTCAACCCCGAGATGACACGGAGGGCGCCGACTAGCCTGCGCTCTGGATGACACCCCGGGGCCGGTCGACGACCAGCGGGGCGCCTTGCTGATCGCCCTCCTGTTGCTGTACGGCGTCGTCGGCATCGCCCTGACCGTCGTCGGCGGGCGGCTCGGTCGGCGGGCGTTCGCCGTCGCCGCCCTCGCCCCGCTGACGACGTTGGGGTGGCTGTCGACCCACCTCGACGGTCTGGTCGACGGCGAGACGGTGACGAGCACGCGGCCGTGGGTGCCCGAGCTGGGGATCGAAGTCAGCCTGCGACTCGACGCCTTCGGCGCCGTGATGGTGCTCGTCGTCGCGGTGATCGGGCTGGCGGTCGTCGCCTATTCGTGGTGGTACTTCGCCCCGGCTCACGACGAGCCCGCACCAGGCCGCGCCGACAGTACGGGCGACGGCATCGACCGCCTCGCCGGGTTGCTGACGCTGTTCGCCGGAGCGATGCTCGGCATCGTCGTCGCCGACGACCTGATCACGATGTTCACGGCGTGGGAGCTGACGTCGATCACGTCGTACCTGTTGATCGGCGTCCAGCACCACCGCCCCGCCGCCCGAGCGGCGGCGTTGCAGGCCCTGCTCGTCACCTCGGCGGGCGGGCTGGTGCTGCTCGCCGGTCTCGTCCTGATCGGTGACGCCGCCGGCACGTTCCAGATGTCCGAGCTGCTCGCTGATCCACCGAGCGGCAGTGCCGTCACCGTGGGCCTCGTGTGCGTGGCCGTCGGGGCGTTCACCAAATCGGCGCAGTACCCGTTCCACTCCTGGCTCCCCGGGGCGATGGCCGCGCCAACGCCGGTGAGCGCCTATCTGCACTCGGCGACGATGGTCAAAGCCGGCGTGTACCTCCTCGCCCGCTTCGCCCCGGTGTTCGCCGTGGTCTCTCCGTGGCGCCCCCTCGTGCTCACCGTCGGTCTCGTGACGATGCTCGCCGGCGGGCTGCGCGCCCTGCGGCAGTACGACCTCAAGCTGCTGCTCGCCTATGGCACGGTCAGCCAGCTCGGCTTGCTCGTCGTCCTCGTCGGTGCCGGTACGACGGCGGCGACTCAGGCGGGGATCGTGCTGCTCATCGCCCACGCCATGTTCAAGGCGATGGCGTTCATGGTCGTCGGCATCGTCGACCACCAAGCCGGCACGCGTGACATCCGCCTGCTCGCCCCGCTGAGCACTGGCTGGCTCCCGACGAGGATCGTGGCGACGATCAGCGCGGCATCGATGGCCGGCGTGCCGTTGTTGCTCGGCTTCGTCGCCAAGGAGTCGGCCTACGCCGCGTTCATCGACGGGCCGTTCTCGGCGAGCACGGTCGTGCTCGTCGGGATCGTCGCCGGCTCGACGCTGACCGTCGCCTACAGCGCGCGTTTCTTGTGGGGGTTGACCGTGTTGCCCCACCGGTTGCGGGCCGGGACCGAGCAGGTGCGTACCCCGCACCCGGAGCAGCCGCGCCCCGGGCGACTCGGCACGCCGTCGCCGCCTGCTCCCGAACTCTGGTTCGTGGTTCCCGCTGCCGTGCTCGGCGTGCTGACGGTCGTGACCGGCATCGTGCCGGCGCTCCTCGACCGTCTCGTTGCCGCGGCAACCATCGCCCTCGATCCAGGCAGCGAGCCCGAGCACTTGGCACTGTGGCACGGGTTCAACGAGGCGCTGGCCCTCACCGCCGTGACGTTCGTCGTCGGCGCCGCGGTGTTCGTGGCGCGCCGGCCGGTAGCCCGGGTTCTCGCCCACGGAGCGGTGATCCCAAACGGCGCGGAGGTGTACCTCTGGCTGCTGCACGGGCTCAACGTGGTGGCCAACCGGGTCACTGCCGTTGTGCAGAACGGCACCCTGGCGATCTACGCCGCCGTCGTCCTGACCACCGCAGCCCTGCTACCGGGGATCGCTCTCCTGACCGGCGTCGAATGGCCGGGGTTCCCGGAGTTCGTCGGCCGGCCGGCGCAGATCCCGATCACCATCGTGCTGATCGGTGGTGCGCTACTCGCCGCCATCTCGCGGCGTCGGTTCACCGCCGTGTTGTTCCTGTCCGCCGTCGGCTACGGCATGGCCGCCCTGTTCGTCATCGAGGGCGCCCCCGACCTCGCCCTGACGCAGGCCGCCATCGAGACGCTGTCGACGGTCCTCTTCGTGCTCGTCCTGCGCAAGTTGCCGGATCGTTTCGAGCGTCGTTCGACCGTGATGACCCGGAGTCTGCGCATCGCCATCGCCATTGCGGTGGCTGCGATGGTGTTCGCCTTCGACATCGTCGCCCGCCAGGCGCGCACCGCGCCGCCGGTCTCCCAGGACATGCTCGAGCGGTCGTTGCCCGAGGCCGAGGGACGCAACGTCGTCAACGTCATCCTTGTCGACTTCCGCGGCTTCGACACGCTGGGGGAGATCACGGTCCTCACGGCGGCGGCGATCGGCGCCGTGGCCCTCGCCCGCGCCGGGCGCCGGCCGCGCCGGTCACGTCAGGACGCTGCCGTCACGGCGGATGGTGCCCGATGAGGCGCCCCAAGCGACCTCCGCGAGCAGCGACGATCGACCTGATCGGGCCGTCGATGCCGGTGATCTACCTCGCCGTGCTGCTCGCTTCGGTGTATCTCCTCGTCGCCGGGCACAACCACCCCGGCGGGGGATTCGTCGGCGGGCTCGTTGCCGGGGCCGGCGTCGCCGTGCGTTACATCACGGGGGGCATCGATGAGGTCCGCTCACTCGCCCGGGTGCGCCCATGGACGATCCTCGGCACCGGTTTGCTCGTCGCCTCGGTGACGGCGACGGTGCCGTTGTTGTCCGGCGACGCCCCATTGGAGGCGGCTTCGTGGGAGTTCGACGTCGCCGTGTTCGGTCACGTCAAGGTGTCGTCGGTACTCGTCTTCGACATCGGCGTGTACCTCGTGGTCGTCGGCCTCGTGTTGATGGTCTTCGAGGCGTTCGGCGACGACTATGGGGGGACATCGTGACCGTCACGCTGGCCTTTGCCGCGGCGACGTTGTTCGGGTTCGGGACCTACCTCGTGCTGCAGCGCAAGCTGAGCCGGATCATCATCGGCCTCGGCCTGCTCACCCATGGAGCCAACGTGCTGCTGATGACGTCGGGGCGGGCCGGCGACGAGCCGCTGATCGGCGTCGGCGATGTCGACGACCTCGCCGACCCACTGCCCCACGCGCTCGCCTTGACGGCGATCGTGATCACGTTCGGCGTTTCCGCCCTGCTCCTGGCGATGGCCTTCCGCAGCTGGATCCTGCGCGGCGACGACGAGGTCGAGAACGACGTCGCCGACACGCTCATCGCCCGCGGCGGTGTGCGTCCGCGAGATGTGACCGACGAAGAGCGGGCCGAAGACGAGGCCGAACGGGCAGCGGTCGAGTTGGCGCGGGAGTTCGGCGATGAGTGAGCTCGTTGCCCTCCCCGTGCTCATCCCGCTGATCGGCGCCGCCCTATCGATCCTCGTCGGCAGATCACGTGTCGCCCAGCGGGCGATCTCGCTCGTCGCCCTGACGGCGACGACCGTGCTGTCGGTCGTCCTCCTGGTCGGCGCCGACCGCGACGGACCGCTGGTGGTGCAGAGCGGTGGCTGGCCGGCGCCGATCGGGATCACCCTCATCGTCGACCGCCTGTCAGGGATCATGCTGACGGTCGGCTCCCTGATGCTGCTCGCCGTGCTCGTGTTCGCCATCGGCCAGCCGGGCGCCGAACGCAACCACGTCGGGTTCCAGTCGACCTACCTGATCCTGGCGGCCGGAGTCGCCGGTTCGTTCATCGTCGGCGACCTGTTCACGCTGTTCGTGTCCTTCGAGATGATGCTCACGGCCAGTTACGTCCTGCTGACGCTCGGCGGAGGACGCCAGCAGGTGCGCGCCGGGATGACGTACGTCGTGATCAGCCTGCTGGCGTCGGCCCTGTTCGTCACCGCCCTGGCGCTGCTCTACGCCGCCACGGGCACGGTCAACATGGCCGACCTGGCCGTCAAACTGGGCAACCTGCCCGAGGGTGTCGAGCGCGGCCTTTGCCGTCCTCCTGGTCGTCGTGTTCGGCATCAAGGCCGGGCTGTTCCCGCTGTTCTCGTGGCTTCCGGACAGCTACCCGGTCGCGCCCTCGGCGGTCACCGCCGTGTTCGCCGGGCTCCTCACCAAGGTCGGCGTCTACGCCCTGATCCGCACGCAGACGCTGCTGTTCGGGGCCGAGGACCGGCCGGCCACGCTGCTGCTCGTGCTCGCCGGCCTGACGATGGTGATCGGCATCCTCGGGGCCATCGCCCAGGACGACGTCAAGCGGATCCTGTCGTTCAACATCGTCAGCCACATCGGTTACATGGTGATGGGGCTGGCGCTGTTCTCCGTCGCCGGGCTGGCGGCCGCCATCTTCTACACGGTGCACCACATCGTGGCGATGACGACGTTGTTCCTGACCGGCGGGCTGATCGAACACGTCGGCGGGGCGTCGCAACTCAGCCGCCTCGGCAACTTGGCCCGCTCGGCACCGGTCATCGCCGTGCTGTTCCTCGTCCCGGCCCTGGCCCTCGGTGGGTTCCCCCCGTTCTCGGGCTTCGTGCCCAAGCTCGGGCTGGTCGAGGCCGGCTTCGACCAGGGTGAGGACGTCATCGTCGTGGTCAGCCTCGTCGTCAGCCTGCTCACGGTGCTGTCGATGATGAAGATCTGGCTGAGTGCCTTCTGGGGCGATGCCACCGAGCAGCCCCAAGGTGTCGTGCACCGCGTGGGAGCGATTGGCGGACCGGGGCTGATGGTCGTCCCGGCGGCGACGCTCGCCGGGGTGTCGTTGGCCATCGCCGTCGCCGCCGGACCGCTGTATCGCCTGTGCGAGCGCGCCGCCGCCGCGTTGCTCGATCGCAGCGGTTACATCGAGGCGGTGCTCGGATGAGGCGCTACGTCCCCTACGCCATCGCGCTCGCCGCCGCCTGGGTGATGCTGTGGGACCAGGTCTCCGTCGCCAACTTCCTCGGTGGGCTGACGGTCGCCACCTTGCTGCTCATCGTCTTCCCATTGCCCCCCGTCGATCCACAGCGGCATCTGATCGTGCGCCCGTGGGCACTCGTCCGCCTCGGCGCAGCCGTCGTCGGTGAGCTGTTGGTGTCCAACGTGTTCATGACCCATGAGGTCGTCACCCCCGAGCGGCAGCTGGCGTCGGGAGTGATTCGGTGTCCGCTGCGCACGGACTCGCCCAAGATCGTCAGCACGGTCGCCAACATCCTCGCTTTGGCGCCGGGGACGATGGCCGTTGACGCCATCCACGGCCCGCCGGCGTTGTTCGTCCACGTGCTCGGCAGGGGCGATGTCCACGATCTCCGTCACCGCGTCGCCCGCTTCGAACAGCTCGTCGTCGAGGCGATCGGATCGGCGTCCGACCGCGAGGCAGTTGCCGCCGGGGGCCGCCGATGATCGTCGCCGTGCTCATCGTCCTCGGCATCGCCGCCAGCCTGTTCGCCGTCCGCCTGATCATCGGCCCGACGCTTCCGGATCGCGTCGTCGCCCTCAACGGCTTGCTCATCGTCGGCATGGTGCTGCTCGCCGAGCTGGCCGTCGAGACCGGTCGAGGCTCGTACCTTCCCGTCCTCGTGTTGCTGGCGGTGGTCGGGTTCCTCGGCACGGCGATGATCGCCCGGTTCCTCGAGGGGCGCGGCAGATGAACACTGAACCCGTTCACCGCACTCCGAGTCGCGGCCTGCGTGGCCGGGGAACGCACTGATGAGCAGGCACTTGATCGGCGAGGTCGCGCTGCTCCTCGGCGCCTTGTTGATCCTCCTCGCCGCCGTTGGGGTGCTGCGCTTCCCCGACGCCCTCACCCGCATGCACGCCCTCTCCAAGGCGTCGACGCTCGGCGTGTCGATTGCCCTGCTCGGCGCCGCGGTGGCCCGCACGGACATCAACGACATCACCTCGCTGCTGTTCGCCACGGTGCTGCAGGCGGCGACCAACCCGGTGGCGTCGACGTTGCTGATGCAGGCGACGTACTACGCCGAAGGAATCGACAATCGCGTCGACACCGTCGACGAGTTGGCCGAGGCGGTCGCCAGCGAGGTCAGCCCGTGAAGTCCCGACGAATCGCGCTCACTGCGGCCCGTTTGGTCGGGACTTCGCCACCGAGCTCGAAGGCGGCGACCGGTCCGATCACGATCACGGCCGGCGACTCGAGGGCGGCGGCGCCGAGCTCGTCGAGCCGGCAGCGCATGGTGACTTGTTCGATCGTCGTCGCCGAGCGGACGGCAGCGACGGGCGTGTCGCCGGCGAGCCCCCCGGCGATCAACTCGGCGGCGATCTGACCACGCTGGGTGACGCCCATCAACACGACGATCGTGCCGCCGACACGAGCGAGTGAGCGCCAGTCGACGTCCGGCTCGCCGTGGCGGCGGTGGCCCGTGACCACGGTGACCGCCGCCGACACACCACGGTGGGTGACCGGCACTCCCGCCGCGGCCGGAGCGGCGAACGCCGAGGTCACCCCCGGGACGACCTCGAACGGCACGCCGGCGTCGAGCAGGGCCACGGCCTCCTCGCCACCGCGACCGAAGACGAACGGATCACCGCCCTTCAGCCGCACGATCGTCTGGTCACGGCCGGCGAGGGAGACGAGCAGGGCGCTGATCAGCTCCTGCGGGACCCCGCGGCCAGGGCGCTTGCCGACGTCGATCAACTCGGCGGTGGAGTTGACGAGGGCCAGCACACCGTCGCCGACGAGGGCGTCATGGACCACGACGTCGGCTTCGGCGAGCAGGCGAGCGGCGCGAACCGTCAACAGATCGGGGTCACCCGGACCCGCCCCAACCAGGTGCACGCTCACGTCGCCGACCGTGCCGCGCCGCGACGACGAACCACCGGAGCGGGGAGCCAGGTCTCCATCGTCGGCCCATCGACACTGTCCGCCCAGTCGCCGAACGATCCGCTGCCCGGCACCCTGGCGAATTGCTCGAACAGCGGAGCAACGACGGCCGCGATCTGGTCGAGCGGCACGTCGGCGCGGATCAGGGTGGCGAGGCGATCGCCCGCTGCCCCGCCGCCGACGTAGACGTCATAGGTCTTCTTGGTCCGCCCGACGATGCCGATCTCGGCGGTGTACGGCCGGGAGCAGCCGTTCGGGCAGCCGGTCATGTTGACGCGGATCGGCGTGTCCTGCAGTCCACCCTCGGACATCGCCTTCTCCAGCTCGTCCACCAGCGCGGGTAGCACCCGCTCAGCCTCCCCGAGGGCTTGGCCGCACGTCGGCAGGGCCGGGCAGGCGATGGCCAGCCGGCGCACGGCGGTGACATCGTCGGCCAGGGGGACGCCGTGGTCGCGCAACCGCTGCTCGACTTCGGGGATCCGGTGAGGGGAGATACCGCACAGCAGGACGTCCTGGCGCGGCGTCACCCGGACGTGGGTGACCGTGCCGTCGCCAGCCAGCTCGCGAAGCACGGTGCGTAGCAAGACGCCGTCACGGTCGGCGATCTTGCCCGACGGCACCGGCAAGCCGATGATCTGGTCCCGCGTTCCATGGTGCTCGTCGGCAATCCACGGCAGCAGCGGGACGAGTTCGCCGAGTGGTTCGCCGAGGCGACGCTCGACCTCGCCACGGAACCAATCGACGCCCCGCTCGTCGAGGAGGTACTTCAGCCTGGCCCGCTGGCGGTCCTCGCGATTGCCGAAGTCGCGCTGCACGGTGACGATCGCCTCGGCGACGTCGACCACCCGTTCCGGCCTGATCCAACCGAGTGGCGACGCCAGGCGCGGGTAGGTGTCGTCGGGACGGGCGTGGCTCTGGCCGAGACCACCGCCGACGAACACGTCGTAGCCGGTCACGTGTGATCCCTGGACACCGCCCAGACCCGATTCGCTGAGGGTTGGTACCAGACCGATGTCGTTGGCCAGCACGTCGACGCAGTTGTCGCCCGGCCAGGCGACGGCGATCTTGAACTTGCGCGGCAGATAGACGTCGCCATAGATCGGTTCAACGGCGTCGCCGCCACCGTCTGGGGCTCCATCTCGCGTGCGAGCGACCGAGCGCCAGCGAGGGAGTGTCCAGCAGCGGCGTGCGTGGCCGGGGAACGCTGATTGACGGTTCGGCCGTGACCGCCTTGTCGCCGTCGACCCACAGCTCCCAGTAGGCGGAGGTGCGCGGACGGAACCGGCGCACGAGCTCGTCGACGAGTGGGCGCAGTACCGCTTGGCGCTCGTCCGGCCACGGGCAGGCCATGATGTTGCGCACCACGTCGCCACACGCCGCCAACGTCGTCACGGCAGCGGCGTTGATCCCGTTGACGAGCGTGCGCAGCGACTCCTTGTGCACGAAGTGGAACTGCACGCCTTGGCGGGTCGTGAGGCGCATCGTTCCGTCGGTCAGCTCGGCGAGACGGTCGAGGGCCAGCCACTGCTGCGCCGTCAGCTCGCCGCCCGGCACAGCGGCGCGGACCATGCAGGAATAGGCGAGCGGGAGCTTCTGCGCGGCGCGCTCACGTCGAACATCGCGGTCGTCCTGCTGGTAGATGCCATGGAACTTGAGGAGGACTTCGCTGCCGTCAGCGATGAACGACTCGGTGTCCGAACTCAACTCGGATGCAAGGACGCCGCGGAGGTGGTCACTGTCCCGCTTGACCCCTTCAACCGCGCTCATCGGTGCAGGCCACATTCCGTCTTCGCCGAGCCCGCCCACCGACCAGCCCTGGCGTCTTCGCCATCAGTCACCGGTCGGGTGCACGGCCAGCAGCCGATCGAGGCGTAGCCCCGATCGCTCAGCGGATGGTCGGGGAGCAGTTCGATCTGCGAATAGTGGTCGACGTCGGCGTCGCTCCACGTCGCCAGCGGGTTGATCTTGGTGACCCCGCGGAACGGATCGAGGTGGACGATCGGCGCGTCGGCGCGCGTTGGCGAGTCGGCGCGACGCAGACCCGTGACCCAGGCTCGCCGCCCGACGAGCGCGCGCTGCAACGGTTCGACCTTGCGCGCCGCGCAGCAGCCGTCGGTGTCCCGCTGCCACTGATCGGCCTCGGCGGTGGCGAGTGGATGGACGATGCGCACGTTGAGCCCGAATTCGTGACGCAGCCGTTCGGCGTACCAGGTCGTCTCGGCGAACAGGTAGCCGGTGTCGAGGAGGACGATTTCGGCATCGGGGATCGCCTGGCTGACGAGATGGACGAGGACGGCGTCGCCGAAGCTGGCGGTGACCAGCAACTCGTCGCCGAAGTGGTCGCCCGCCCACCGCAGGATGTCCAGTGGGTGGGCGAGTTCGAACGACGGTCGACACCTGCTCGAGGTCGGCGAGGTCGACGTCGGCGCTCACGCGACACCAGTCTGGCACGATTCCCGAGTAATCCGATCAAGAATGTCCAAATTTCCTCGGCGAGGATACGGTCGGGGGACAATGACTGCGCGGTTCGCCTACCCGGTGGCGCTCGATCTCCATGGTGTTCCCGTCCTCGTCGTCGGTGCCGGTCCGGTTGCTGCCCGCAAGGTCGCCGGACTGACTGCTGCCGGTGCGCGTGTCCGGGTTGTCGCGCCCGAGGTGTCGGCGGCGATGGCCGGGGAGGTCGAGCGTGGCGACGTCGTCAGCCTCGACCAGCGCCCGTTCGAGCACGGTGACCTCGATGGCGTTCGGCTGGTCGTGACGTGCACCGGGACCGAGACTGATCATGAGGTCGCCCTCGCGGCGGCCGCGGCAGGCATCTGGGTCAACGCCGCCGATCGCCCGGACGACTGCTCGTTCATCCTCCCCGCCGTCGCTCGCAACGGTTCGTTGAGCATCGCCGTGAGCAGCGACGGCACAAGTCCGGCACTTGCCCAACGATTGCGAGACGAGTCCGCTCGACTGCTCAGCGACGACGTGGCCGCCCTCGCCGATCGGCTGTCCGACCAACGGGCGGCGATCAAGGCACGAGGAGGATCGACGGAGAACCACGACTGGAGCGCCGACATCGACGCGGTCCTCGGCCCACCCGCATCACCAACCGTTCGCTAGGGTCGGGTCGGACCTCGACGTCGCGAAGGGGGATTGTGATGAAGACACAGGCAGCGATCTTGTGGGAGCTCGGGGCGCCGTGGAGCGTCGAGGAGGTCGAGCTCGACCCGCCCGGTCCCGGCGAAGTCCTCGTCAAGCTGGCGGCCTCGGGGATGTGTCATTCCGACGAACACCTCGTGACCGGTGACCTGCCGTTCAACCTGCCGATCATCGGTGGTCACGAAGGTGCCGGCGTCGTCGCCGAGGTCGGCGACGGGGTCAGCTGGCTGGCCCCCGGCGACCACGTCGTGTTCGGCTTCATCCCGTCGTGTGGCCGCTGCCCGAGTTGTTCGACGGGACACCAGAACTTGTGTGACCTCGGCGCGTTGATCGGTCTCGGAATGCAGCTCGACGGCACCTCGCGCCATCACGCCCAGGGCCGGGACCTCGGGATCATGTGCATCCTCGGCACGTTCGCCCATCACACCGTCGTCAACGAGGCCAGCTGCATCAAGATCGACGAGGACGTGCCGCTCGACCGAGCGTGCCTGCTGGGCTGTGGTGTCGTCACCGGATGGGGCTCCAGTGTCTACGCCGCCGAGGTCGGGCCTGGTGACGTCGTGGCCGTCGTGGGGATCGGCGGCATCGGGATCAACGCCGTACAGGGTGCCCGGCTCGCCGGGGCCAAGCAGATCTGGGCCATCGACCCCGTCGAGTTCAAGCGTTCCAAGGCGCAGGAATTCGGGGCGACGCACACCGCCGCGTCGCTCGAGGACGCCCTACCGGCGATCGGCGAGGCATCGTGGGGCCGGATGGCCGACAAGGTCATCCTGACGATGGGTGTCGGCAGCGGTGAGCTGCTGGCCGCCGCCTTGGCGATCACCGCCAAGCGCGGGCGAGTCGTCGTCACCAACATCCACCCGGCCTTGGAGACGTCGGCGAACATCAGCCTGCTCGACCTCACCTTGATGGAGAAGCAGGTCGTCGGGTCGCTGTTCGGTTCCGGCAACCCGCGTGCCGACATCCCGGCGATCCTCGAGCTCTACCACCGGGGGCAGGTCGATCTCGACGGGCTCGTCACCAAGACCTATCCGCTCGATGGGGTCAACGACGGCTACGCCGACATGCGTGACGGCAAGAACCTGCGCGGTGTCCTCATCTATCAGTAGGGGCGCTCAGCAGTTGACGTCGCGGGGCGGGACGATGCCGACCTGATTTTCCCGCGGGCCGTCCGCCGGCGCCGAACTCTCAACGGCGATGTCATCGGTCGGTGGGACACTCGCCACGGCGGTTGTCGCCGGTGCCCCGGCGGTGGCGCTCGACTCAGTCGGCGCTGCCAGGGTCGTGGTCGACCCGCGGGGAGCAGCGGTGGTCGTCTCATCGAACACTTGCGTCGGGGCATCGGCCAGTGACGTTTCGCCGCGAAACATGGCCAGGATCGCCTGCATGTTCTCGCCATCCGTGTTGGGAACGAGGACCGACGCCCCGCTGATGGTCCGCGCGGTCGCTTCGATCTGGTAGGTGAGGATCGAGACCGGATCGACGTCGTTCATGACCCCGGCGAACTCGAGCATGCGCGCCGCCGTGAGGTCGCGGTCGGTGACCACGTATTCCGTTGCGGCGCGGATCAGGCCGCGGGCGACACGGGGATTGAGTGGCCCTTCGTCGAGAATGCTGGAGAGGGTGCGGCGGATGAAGTCCTGCTGACGTGAGACACGTCCGAGATCGCTGGCCGGATCCTCCTGCCAGTTGCCGCTTCCGGGTGGGTCCTCGTAGTCGTAGTGCCGCGACCTGACGTAGGCCAGGGCGTGCTCGCCGTCGAACACGAAGCAACCGGTCGTCGGCACGTTGAGCCCGGTGTTCTCGTCGCGCGGGGAATTCGAAGGGCACGGCAACCCCGCCGACGGCGTCGACGAGCGTCTTGAAGGCGCAGAAGTCGACCTGCAGGTAGTGGTCGATGGGCACCCCGAAGTTCTCGAAGATCGTGTCGATCAGGCGCTGCGGATCGTCGCGCCGGTACGCCGAGTTGATCCTTGACTTCGAGCCGCCGATGTTCACGTAGAGATCGCGGGGAAAGGACAGGAGGGCGACGCGGTCGGCATCCGGGTCGACGCGGAGCACCATGATCGTGTCACTGCGCTCGCCCATTCCTTCGCCGGTCGCCGAACGCCCCTGCGTACGGCGAGTCGGGGTCGATGCATGCCCCGTTGTCGGCGCCGGTGATCAGAAAGTTCTGGGCTTCCGGGTCGGCGTCCGGGAACGTCGCGACCGGCCCAGCGGTGGTCGTCGGGGCGCGGGAGTCGTCGACCTCACCGGTCGCCGGCGTCGTTGCCGCGCCCGTCTCGAGCGTGACATCCGCTGTCGTGGACGACCCGGTCGTCGCCGGCCGCACGGTTTCGGGGACGACCGGACCGGCGGCGTTCGGTCCGGCGGCGGCGGCGACTCCGGCGGGATCCTGGAGGTCGACGATGTTGCGCTGGCGAACGACGACATATCCAGCAATCAGTGCGGCGGCGACGAGGAAGCAGACCACCGCCGACGCGAACGTTGCGACGATGGCGAGACGCTCGGGCCAGGTTCGCCGAGGGCCGGAGCCCGGGTCATCAGCCATATGCAGCCCCGAGATTACTGTTGCCCCCCTGCACTCGGCGGTGCATCGGCAGTGCCGCTCAGGCGAGCGTGGCGTCGATCAGGACGTCGTCGGCCTCGGCGAGCGTCATCGTGGTGACCGTCAGCGCCTCGGCCAAGTCGTCACGCGACGCGCCGACGCTGGCGATCCACGCCTGTGGACCTCGAACGTCGAGCGTCGCCACGGCGGCCCGCTGGCTGACCTTGGCCTCGGTCTTCAGCCGGCGGACCCGACCGAGCACCTCGCCGATCGCCTCCAGCGACGGAAGCTCCGTCCGGCCGCCGGCGCCGCGGTCGGGCCACGGGGCGGCGTGCACGCTGCCGTCGTGCCACCAGCTCCACGCCTCCTCGGCGGCGAACGGCAGCGTCGGGGCGAACAGCCGCTGCACCACGTCGAGTGCAGTGCGTAGCGCGTCGCGGGCCGACGCCGCCGGCTGGGCGCCACGGCTGCCGTACGCGCGTCCCTTGACGAGCTCGACGTAGTCGTCGCAGAACCACCAGAAGAACTCCTCGGTGCGCTCCAGCGCCCTGGCGTAGTCGAAGCTCTCGTAGGCGCCGGTCGCCTCGTCGACGACATCGTCGAGACGGGCGAGCATCGCCGCGTCGACGGCCTCGTGGGTGACGGTTCCCGGCAGTTCACCGGCGGCGTCCGCGCCGGCGCCGATGCCGAGGACGAACTTGGTCACGTTGAGCAGCTTGGTGGCCAGACGTCTGCCGACCTTCATCTGTTCTTCGCTGTACGCCGTGTCGACACCGGGGCGGGCCGACAGCGACCAGTAGCGCACGGAGTCCGTCCCGTACTGCTCGAACAGGCCCATCGGCGTGACGACGTTGCCGACGGACTTGGACATCTTCTTGCGGTCGGCATCGAGGATCCAGCCGTTGATCATCGCGTTCGGCCAGGGCAATGAGTCGTGCTCGAAGTGCGAACGGACGACGGTGTCGAACAGCCAGGTGCGGATGATCTCGGGGCCCTGCGGACGGACGTCCATCGGGAAGACACGGGCGAACAACTCGGGGTCGTCGATCCATCCACCGGCGATCTGCGGGGTCAGTGACGAGGTCGCCCAGGTGTCCATGATGTCGCGGTCGCCGGTGAAGCCCCCTGGCTGGTCGCGCCGGTCGGCGCTGTAGCCAGGCGGCGTATCGGTCGACGGGTCGATCGGCAGCGTGTCGCTGGCGGGGACCAATGGGTGGTCGTAGTCGACCGCCCCGTCGTCGTCGATCGGGTACCACAGCGGGATCGGCACGCCGAAGAATCGCTGGCGGCTGATCAGCCAGTCACCGTTGAGGCCCTCGACCCAGTGGTTGTAGCGATGCCGCATGTGGTCCGGGTACCACGCCAGTTCCTTGCCGCGGGCGAGCAGCTCCTGGCGGCGGTCCTCGTCGCGGCCGCCGTTGCGGATGTACCACTGCCGGCTGGTGACGATCTCCAGCGGACGGCTGCCTCGTTCATAGAACTTGACGGGGTGGGTGATCGGCTGGGGCTCGCCGATCAGCTCGCCGGATTGGCGGAGGGCGTCGACGGTGGCCGACTGGGCTTGCTTGACGGTCCGGCCGGCGAGTGTGTCGTAGACGGCGCGGCCGCCGTTGCCGATCACCCACTCTGGTGTCGCCGCGGTGAACCTCCCGTCGCGTCCGATCACGCTGCGTGTCGGGAGGTCGATCTCGCGCCACCAGGTGACGTCGGTGACGTCGCCAAAGGTGCACACCATGGCGATGCCGGTGCCCTTGTCGGGAGCGGCCAGTGGATGAGCGACGACTGGAACGTCGACGCCGAACAGTGGGGTGCGCACCGTAGTTCCGAAGCGCGATTGGTAGCGCTCATCGTCGGGATGGGCGACGAGGGCGACGCAGCTGACGATCAATTCGGGTCGCGACGTCTCGATCAGCAGGTGTCCGTCCGCGGCGTGGAACGCAACGGTGTGATACGCGCCGGGCCGCTCACGGTCCTCGATCTCGGCCTGGGCGACGGCTGTCTGGAAGTCGACGTCCCAGACCGTCGGCGCGTCGCTGCTGTAGGCCTCGCCGCGGGCGAGGTTGTTGAGGAACGCCTGCTGGCTGACCCTCCGGCTGGTCTCGCCGACGGTGGTGTACAAGAGGGCCCAGTCGACCGACAGCCCGAGCCGGCGGAAGACCTCTTCGAAGACGGCTTCGTCGGTGGCCGTCAGCTCCTCGCACAGCTCGATGAAGTTGGGCCGCGAGATCGGCCAGCTCCTCGGTGCCCTTGGGGACGTCGCCACGGAACGGCGGGGCGAACGTCGGGTCGTAGGTCTGCGCCGGGTCACATCGCACGCCGTAGTAGTTCTGGACGCGACGCTCGGTGGCCAGGCCGTTGTCGTCCCACCCGAGGGGGAAGAAGACGTGCTTGCCGCGCATCCGGTGGTACCGGGCCACGGCGTCGAACTGGGTGTAGCCGAAGATCGTGCCCATGTGCACCGACCCCGAGACCGTCGGAGGTGGCGTGTCGACGGAGAACACCTCGCTGCGCCCGGCCGAGCGGTCGAAGCGGTACACCCCGGTGGCATCCCACACCTCGGCCCAGCGCGCTTCGATGCCGTCGAGCGTGGGCTTGTCGGGGGCCTGGGCCATCCCGGAAAGGATAAGGAGCCGCGGCCCGGCTCCCGCCCGCCCGACCTGGGCGGCGTCCGCTCGACGGGAACTGTGACCGCTCGGGCCTCACAACGGCCCCGAGCGGTCACCGATCGGCGTCAGGGGTGGCGGCCGCCGCTCTAGCCTTGTGGAGTGCTTCGCCTCTACGACACGGCCACGCGCCAGGTTCGTGAGCTCGCCCTGCGCGAGCCCGGCAAGGTGGGCATCTACCTCTGCGGGCCGACGGTGTACGGGCCACCGCACATCGGTCACGGCCGGGCGACCCTGGAGTACGACGTGCTCGTCCGCTACCTGCGCTGGTCGGGCCTCGAGGTGCGATTCGTGTCCAACGTGACCGACGTCGACGACAAGATCATCAATCGGGCCAACGACGAAGGACGGCGCTGGGAGGACATCGCCGCCAAGTGCGAGTCGGTCTGGTGGAAGGCGATGGACGGCATCGGCAACGACCGACCCGACGACGTGCCGCACGCCACGACGTACATCGCCGAGATGGTCGAGATGATCGGCCAGCTGGTCGAGATCGGTCGGGCGTACCCGACGGACGACGGTGTGTACCTCGCCGTGGAGACGGTCGAGGACTACGGCCTGCTCGCCCACCAATCGCTCGACGACATGCTCGCCGGAGGCGGCGAGCGCGAGGTGTACGGCGCCGAGCTGAAGCGGCACCCCGCCGACTTCGCCCTGTGGAAGCTGGCCAAACCCGGCGAGCCGGCATGGCCGTCGCCGTGGGGCGATGGCCGACCTGGGTGGCACAGCGAATGTGTGGTGATGAGCCTGCGCATTCTCGGTGAGGGATTCGACCTCCATGCCGGCGGACAGGACCTGCGCTTCCCCCATCACGAGAACGAGCGGGCCCAGGCGGTCGCCTTGGGGAAGCGGTTCGCCAATCACTGGATGCACCACGGGATGGTCGTCGACCAATCCGGCGAGAAGATGTCCAAGAGTCTCGGCAACTTCGACAACCTGCTCGACCTGCTCGACACCTACGACGGCCGGGTGTATCGGATGGTCCTGCTGCAGAGTCACTATCGCCAGCCGGTCAAGACTGGTCCGGCAGTGCTCGGTGCCGCCGCCAAGACGATCGCCGGCCTCGACGCCTTCGCCGCCAGGATCGCTGCGCTGCCTCCTGTCGGGCGCGCCGAGGCCGATACCGGCGTGATCGATCGGTTCTGCGCCGCGATGGACGACGACCTCGACACCCCCAAAGCGATGGCCCTGCTGTTCGACACGGTGCGCCGGGCCAACGCCCTGCTCGACAGCGGTGACGAGGTGGCGGCCCTGCCGCTGGTCGCCGCCGTCAGCGAGATTGCCGGAGCCGTCGGGCTGCGATTGGGACGCACCGACGCGGTGCCCGATGAGGTCTCGGCCCGCGCCACGGCGATCGACGAGCTGCGCGCCGCAAAGGACTACACCGCCGCCGACGAGGTCCGCGCCGCCCTGGTGGCCGACGGCTGGATCGTCGAGACGTCCTCCAACGGGACCACTGTCCGCCGGTGACCGAGACGGTTCGCGACCACCCGGCGCTCGAACGGCTGCGCCGGCTCGACGACCTCCTGGACCGCGGCCCCGACCCCACACCGTCACCCGTTCTGGGCGGCGAACGGTCCGAATCGCGATCTGGGCGGCGAGAGGTCCGGAAATCGGCCCCAACGCCGCCCAGATCGACGCCTACCGCGACGTCCCAGCCGCAGGGGATGCCGGCGATGCCCTCGATGGGCTACCAACCAGCGCTCGACGGTCTGCGGGCGTTGTCGGTGATCGCGGTGATCTTCTACCACGCCGGGTTCTCGTGGATGCACGGCGGGTTCTTCGGCGTCGAGGTGTTCTTCGTCGTGTCCGGCTTCCTCATCACGTCGCTGTTGCTCGACGAGCGGGACCGTTCCGACCACACCAACCTCGCCCAGTTCTGGTTGCGGCGCGCCCGGCGACTGTTGCCCGCCTTGTTCACCGTGCTCGCCGCGGTCGCCGTCTGGTCGATCCTCGACGGCACCGACGAGCAGCAGTCGCAGCTGCGGCGCGACCTGCCGTGGGCGACGTTCTATGGCGGCAACTGGGGCCAGATCGTCGGCGGCGTCCCGTACTACAGCGGGGATCCGCCGCTGCTCCGCCACGTCTGGAGCCTGGCCGTCGAGGAGCACTGGTACCTGTTCTGGCCGCTGGCGTTCATCGCCCTCCGCCGCACTCGGCTGACGCGGGCCGGGACTGCCGGGATCCTCGTGGCGCTCTCCGTGGCGGTGATGGTGTGGACGTACGTGCTCCACGGCAGCGGTCCCGGCAACCTCAGCTCGCCGATCACCGCGTTCGACGACGTCGACCGCATCAACTTCATGTACCTGTCGACCGTGACGCGGGCGTCCGGCATCGTCCTCGGCGCGGCGGCGGCGTTCGTGTGGCGGCCGTGGCGATCCCCGGCCGCGGCCCGCTCCCGCGCCGGCTGGTTACTCGACGGCTTCGGCCTGCTCGCCGTCGCCATGCTCGGGTGCATCGCGGCGGTGGCGACGCTGACCGACGGCTACGTCTATCAGTGGCTGCTCGCCCTCGTCACCTTCCTGTCCCTGGTCGCCGTGCTCGTCGCGGTCCATCCGGCGGCGACGTGGTTCCGGGCCATACTCTCCTGGACCCCGCTCGTCGAGATCGGCAAACGCAGCTACGGCATCTACCTCTGGCACTGGCCGATCTTCGTGTTCGCCGACGCGTACGGCGGCTCCGTGTCGCGGGTCGTCGCCGCTCTGGCGCTGACCGCCGTCGTCTCGGAGCTGTGCTACCGCTTCGTCGAGATGCCGGTGCGCCGCGGCGAGCTCGGCCGTTGGTGGCGTACGGCGAAGGAGCGACGGCTCGTGCCGATCGCCGGGACGGCCTTGCTCGTCGCCGGTCTCGTCGCCTTCTACTCCTCGGTCGATCCGTTCGACCGGGCCGCCGGCGGGGAAGATGTCACCTTTGGGGCGACCGGCGATGGCACTGGACAACCGACGACGACTGCCGCCGGGGCCAATGCCGCGCCGACGACGACGGCCGCGGCGCAGGGTCCCCGATCGGTGGTCCTTGTCGGCGACTCTCAAGCGCATGCCCTGGCCATCAACCTTCCGGATGGGA
Source organism: Ilumatobacteraceae bacterium (assembly GCA_963786985.1). GTDB lineage: Bacteria > Actinomycetota > Acidimicrobiia > Acidimicrobiales > Ilumatobacteraceae > Desertimonas. Next base: position 274,206 of record CAWBBL010000009.1, read on the forward strand.
TCGACGACACGTTCGACGTCACTGACGGGTCGGTCGAGGGTTGCAGTGTCTACGACGAGGGCACGTTGGAGACCGAACGAGACGGCTACACGCTGTCGTTTGGCCGCTGTCAAGGTTGGCAGGACGAGTGGGCGGAGGCCGCCGATCGGGCGGACGCCGACGTCGCCCTCGTCGTCCTGGGTGCCTGGGACGTGTTCGACTTCGAGCTCGACGACGGCACCGATCTCGAGTTCGGTTCGCCGGAGTGGGACACCTACGTCACCGAAGGCCTGCAATCGGGCATCGACGCGCTGAACGCCACCGGGGCACGGGTCGCCCTGCTCGAGGTGCCGTGCATGAGACCTCAGGATGTCGAAGGCGACGGCGTACCGGCCCTGCCGGAGCGCGGCGACGACGACCGTGTGGCGCACCTCAACGACCTCTGGCGCGAGCGTCGCCGACGCCAATCCCGAGACCGTGACGTTCGTGTCCGGCCCGACCGAATGGTGTGACGACGAGTCCGTGTCCAGCGATGCCGGCTATCGCTGGGACGGCGTCCACGTGTACACGCCCGGGGCCAATCTCATCTACACGACGATCGCCCCGACACTCCTCACACTCTGAGGGTCAACCGAACGCCCGCCATTCGGTGCCCACCGAGGCGATGCACGAGCTGACCGCAGCCGTGTCCGCGGGACTCGACCCGAGCGATTCGGGGTCGAGGGCTGCCGGGTCGAGCTGCAGCTCGCCGATCGTCGTCGTTTCGCCCGTGGTGCCGATCGTCACCTCCGCCGGAAGGTTGGCGGCGGCCTCCGGGCTGATCGGTTCGATGCACGCGGCGATGCTGTCGCTGCGGCGTTCGTCGAGGTCGTCGTCCGGCGGGTTGGCCCGTTCGAACCTGCTCGTCAGGTCGCCGAGATGGCGGCGTGAGCAACCGGCGCTGAGCACGTTGCGTTCGACGTCGGGTGACTCGCCAACCTCCACCCACTCGACCACGAGCCCGGTGTGGAGCTCGATGCCGTAGGCGTAGCGACCGACAGCCCCGCCCTCGACGAGACAGTCGACGTACGCCTCGTAGGCCGCGGCGAGCTCGACGGCGGTCACCGTGTCGTCGGAGAGGACCTCGACGATCGAGGCGTCGTCCTCGCCGGGCAGCGTCTCGACGGGGACGGTGACGTCGATGGGACGGGGCGCGAACGTCTCCGGGGTCGACAGCGTGGCGTCCGGGCCGTCCTCCTCGTCGGCGCCGTCGTCGCTCCCACCGATGCACGCGGTCAGCAGCGCGGCGCCCACCAGCAACGCGGTCAGGCGCACGGGCGAACCGAAGGGTGCCGACCTGACCATTGCGTCATGGTGGCACCCTTCGCTCGGGGCGGACGGTTACTGGGTGGACGGCGATGTTACCCGGTGGTAACTTAGAGCTCATGCCTGAGTTCTCTGCATCGCTCAACGAAGACCAGCTGCAGATCCAGAAGTGGGTCCACGACTTCGCCGAATCGGTCGTCCGTCCGGCCGGGAGCGAGTGGGACGAGCGCGAGGAGTTCCCCTATCCGATCGTCGAGGAGGCCGCCCAGGTCGGCTTGTACAGCTTCGACTTCATGGCCAACGCCATGTTCGACCCGACCGGTCTGACCTTGCCGGTCGCCGTCGAGGAGCTGTTCTGGGGCGACGCCGGGATCGGCATGGCGATCATGGGCTCGGGCCTCGCCGCGGCCGGCATCGCCGGAAATGGCACCCCCGAGCAGGTCGGTGAGTGGGTCCCGCAGTGCTACGGCACCCCTGACAAGATCGCCCTCGGCGCGTTCTGCGTCAGCGAGCCCGACGCCGGCTCCGACGTGTCGAGCCTGCGCACCCGGGCCGTGTACGACGAGGCCAAGGACGAATGGGTGATCAACGGCACCAAGGCGTGGATCACCAACGGCGGCATCGCCGACGTCCACGTCGTCGTCGCCGCTGTCGATCCCGAGCTGAAGGGCCGCGGTCAGGCGAGCTTCGTGATCGGACCGGATACCCCGGGCCTGAGCCAGGGACAGAAGTACAAGAAGCATGGCATCCGCGCCTCGCACACCGCCGAGGTCGTGCTCGACGACGTACGGATCCCCGGCCGCCAACTGCTCGGGGGTAAGGACAAGCTCGACGAGAAGCTCGCCCGGGCTCGGGAGAATGGGCGGTCGGGCGCCAAGCAGCCGGCGATGGCGACGTTCGAGGCCACCCGCCCGACGGTCGGTGCCCAGGCCATCGGCATCGCCCGGGCGGCCTACGAGTACTCGCTGGAGTACGCCAAGGAGCGCATGGCGTTCGGCAAGCCGATCATCATGAACCAGGCGATCGCCTTCAAGCTCGCCAACATGATCACCGAGATCGACGCGGCTCGCCTGCTCATCTGGCGGGCCGCCTGGCTCGCCCACAACGGCGGCTACACCAATGCCGAAGGCTCGATGAGCAAGTACAAGGCCAGCGAGGTGTCCGTGTGGGTGACCAACGAGGCGATCCAGATCCTCGGCGGCTACGGCTACACCCGTGAGTACCCCGTTGAGCGGTGGCACCGCGATGCCAAGATCCACACGATCTTCGAAGGCACCAGCGAGATCCAGCAACTGGTGATCGCCCGGGCGATATCAGGCCTGCGTATCGAGTAGATGAGCGCAGCGGCCAACCGCCGCTGCTACGAACACCCGATCTGTCGAGGGATACCATCCCGAAGATCGTGTCGGGTGTAGAAGGTCATGGACCTGCTGGAAGTGGTGTCGGCTCGATCCTCTGCGAGCGCGGGTGACTGACAGTCCGCCAGCGGCTTCATCACCGCACTAGGGTCGAGGTCGCCCCAGTCGTGCGGGCGCCCGTACCGAAGCGCTTCTCACGTTGGTCGCCATCCAACCAGTCGTAGGGGCGGTTCGTGTGACCGAGATTGTTCAGTTCGAAACAGGGCATGGTCCAGTGCTCGTTGAGGTCGCCGAGGTCAACGTCGGCACGGAGCACATCGTGCGCAATCAGGTAGGGGTGCTTCAGGCCGAGACGCGCCTCGACGAGGCGATTCAGGCCGCACGGCCGGCGATTCGCGCGGTGTTGGAAACGCTGCGGGAGCTTGCCTCGGAGGAGCATGTCGTCGAGTTCGGAATCAAATTGAACGCCGAAGCAGGAGTGGTAGTCGCGAAGACAGCAGCTGAGGGCCACTTCATCGTGAAGATCACATGGAGGCGGGACACCACGTCGGAGGAGTGACGATCAATCTGGCGTTCAACTTCGAGGAGTGGTTGGCCAAGCGGTCGTGGCCACGGTGTTGAAGTCCAAACGGTGCGGGCCGACACCGTGGTCGCGGAGGCGAACGTGGTGTGGATGTCTGGACGGGCACACAAGCTGGCCGACAGGCGCGGAGATAGGAGCGCGAAAGCTCACGTACGCGGTCTGCGGCCGCGTTGATCCAGCCGAGAAGGACGCGCCCGCTCGATACGTCGTGAGTTTGGCCGCCTTGTTCGGAACCTCCGGGCATGGTTGGTGAGGAAGCTCCACTCTGTCATGACGGCACAGAACCTAGTCACATGATTCTAGAAGTAGGTTGCTAGTTTTCTGCATCCGGCATACGATGGGTGTGACACCCCGAAGATGCCGGTCGCCGACCGTCAGCTGCTCGGGTGATCGAAAGGATCTGACATGTTGATTCGATCCGAGCCATTCCGCGAGTTCGACCGGCTCACCGAGGCAATGCTCAGCGAACGCCGGGCCCGCCAAATCCCCGTCGACGCCTACCGTCGGGGCAACGAGTTCAAGGTCCATCTCGACCTACCCGGCGTCGATTCCCGATTCATCGAGCTGACCGTCGAGAAGGATCTGCTCACCGTGAAGGCGACATGCGGGCTGGGTCCGCGCTGAGGGCGACCAGATCCAGATCGCCGAACGGGCCCAAGGCGAGTTCAGCCGCCAACTGTTCCTCGGCGAGGGCCTCGACCGCGACCACCTCAGCGCCACCTACGAGAACGGTGTGCTCACCCTGACCATCCCCGTCGCCGACGAGGCCAAGCCCCGCAAGGTCGAAATCACCAACGCCGGCGACGTGGTACAAGCGGTCACCGCAGGCTCCGCCGCCGAGTAAGCAACCGGCTCACCTCCAACGGCACGGCTCAATGACGAGCCGGGCCGTTGCCGGTGCGCTGGGCAGCGGAACCGTCACCTCGGGCGCACCCACAAGTGTGGGTGGTGTATTCGGAGCGTCAGGCGTCGTCGGTGCGTGCGTTTTCGTGTTGATTCGTCGTCAGCTCGTTGCCGGCCTGTTTCCGCGCCGAGGCCTCCTGCCCATCATGGTCGAAGGTGACGTCGACGGACTCGAAACCCTTGTGTCGCTGGGCTGTGGCCGCGTCGGTATAGGCGCGTTGGTCGGCGCCGGTGAGATCGACGTTGTCGGTGAACGGGGTGAGCAAGGCGCGCGGAAACAGGTGCTTGGTGCGCACGACGTTGATCTCCACGCTCATCACGACACCGAGGGCTGCCAGGAAGATCCACGCCAGTAGGCCGAGCACCACGGCGAACACCCCGTAGGTGGCGTTGGCGTCCTTGACGACGTTGGCCACGTAGGCCGTGCCGAACAGTTGCAGCAACTGCCAGATGACGGCGGCGATGATGGCGCCGGGCGCGACGTCGTGCACGCTGAGCTTGATGGCCGTGGAGACACGGAAGGCGACAACGAAGATGGCTGCGTTGACGGCCACTGCGGCGGCCGTCACTAGGACTGCGACCCATCCCGTGAACAGGGCGCCGCTGTTCGCGGCGCTGCCGCCGAGCGCCGACAGGATCGTCGTGGCGAGGACGGCGATTCCGGCGGTGCCGATGAGCAGCACGCTACGCAGACGTGCCTTGAGGGGGTTCGGTCGACGATTGCGCGGAACCGACCAGGCGACGTTCATGGCATTCTGCAACGCCTGTGCGACACCGAGCGCGCCGTACAACGCGACGAGCCCACCGATGACGATGGCGGTGCCGTTGCCTTGCAGACCCTGCGGGTCGCTCAACTGGTCGCGGAAGATCGGGAACTGGCTCAACGCCGAGTCGAGGATCCGTTGCTCAAGATCACTGTTGCCCTGGAGCACGAAGCCGAGCAGTGACGCCAGCAGCAGTAGCAGTGGGAAGAGCGACAGGAAGCCGTAGAACGTGATCAGCGCGGCAAGGTATGCACCCTGGTCTTCGAAGAACTTGTACATCACCGCAACGGGAAACCCGGCCCAACGATGTCGCCGCTGGTACCCGTCCAGCCACCCTGTCACCTGCATGCCGGGCTCCTCGCCCCCATCCATCCAGCCCTTTTCACCCAACTCTCACACCACCGCCCAAACGCAAGAGGCGGTCAAGCTTCACACGCTTGACGAGGTTGTCACAGGCGTCCGCGAAGAGGTAGGTATGCCGATCTGGCGCGCCACGCCGGCCGGGGCCGACAAGGTTCCCCGTGATGAAACGTCAGGACATCTGCGTCGCTGTTCAAGTCGGCGAGGAGGTCAAGGTTGTCCGAACTCAGACGTCGGAGCTCGAGCCGCTCCGTGAGGAAGTCGCTGAGCACGAGACAAGGTTGCATGCGGTCGCGGCCGAAGCGCTGCCCGCAAGCTCCGGTATGGCGAGCACAGATTCGCGAGACACAACGACGTCGCCGGATCGCTCCTGATGCGCACCGATCTGCATCGAAGTGTTCGACACGGAGCCGCGACGTTCGAGTACGGCAATCCAGGCCAAGTCCGTCGGCCTCGAACCGGCCGTGCCAGTGACCACATCACGACCCCTCAAGGAGTGCGGCTTCGTTGACCACTTGACGTTCGGCGGCACGGTCGTGCTCACTGCCCCGGCATCGCGGAAGGCCGAACGCCTCAAGCGTCGCTGACCATCTACACGATGACGCAGGAGATCCACGCAGCCACGGAGGAGACGCGACGGAAGGTGGGGGGTGCGTGTGGGCCCCTCCGTGGAGGGGCCCACTGGATTGTGGTCGATCGGATCGCCGCGATCGTGACGGTCAGACAGCCGCCGGCGTCTGGCCCGGCCTGTCCATGAGCAACGCCTCTGGGATCGTGTCCGGTACGTCGACCTTGTTGCGACGGCGGGTGTCCCAGATGAACGCGGCGCCCATCACTGTGCACACCACGCCCAAACCGGCGAGCAGCGCCGACACACCGAGAGCCAACTGCAACGTACTGTGCGTTGCCGCACCGACACCGAGCTCGGCCACCAGGGCGTGAGCGGTACCACTCCAGGCCATGTCACGGGCCGCCGCCTCGACAGGAACGGCACGGTCGAACCCGGTCCAGTAGCGGCCGTCGACCTCGAAATCGCACGTCACACCCTCGGCCGGGAACGGATCTGGAACTGCAACCATCTGGCCGTTGCAGTCGAACTCAGTTGCCATCCCGTCGTCACCGGTCAGATCAGCCTCACTCAACACCACCGTCTGGGTGCCGTGCAACGTGTGAAACGAGATCGTCGCCATCTGGTACATGTACTCGGTGGCACTATTGACGAGCGGATCGTTGGGATCCAGATCGGACTCGACGATCGGGAAGCCCCAATCGTCTTCCAACAACGATCTGATCGCCAAACCGCCCTCGACTTCGCCACCGTCGACGAGCTGACCGTCGTCGTTGTAGCTGAGTTCGACATCTTGAACCTCGCTGAACGATTGCAATGCTCCGTAGCCGCCTTGAACCTTGCTGTAAGCGACACCGGCGCCGACGAAGTAGCCGATCCCGACGACGACCAAGAAGATCCCGAGTAGTCCCAGGGGCTTCCTCAACATGACAACTCACTCTTGTAGATTCTGCGATTCATCTGCACGTTCCCTTCGTAGAGTCGAAACGCATCGTATGCTGGACGCATAAAACTAGCAACCTACTTCTAGAATTATGTGACTAGGCTGTGCTGTCATGACGGAGTGGAGCTTCCTCACCAATCACGCTCGGGTCCTCGTGTGCATCGCCCACGACCCCGGCGTGCGCCTGCGCGACATCGCCACGACGCTGGACATCACCGAACGCAGCGCCTACAGCATCGTCACCGACCTGACCGCGGCCGGCTACGTCGTCAAGGCCAAGGACGGCCGACGCAACCGCTACCAGATCCAGGCTCACCTGCCGCTACGAGAAGCCATCACCCAGCAACGCACCATCGGCGAAGTGCTCGACGTCCTCGTCGAATCCGACATGCGTCCCCAACGCCGACGGGCACCCGGGTGAGCGGAGCACGTCAAGACCCGCATCCCTCGCCGATGCGAATCTGAGCCGCCCACCCAGAGGACCTTCGCCAGACCGTCACCACAGGTGAGACCAACCGAACCAACAACGGAAACCTGTCTCCTCGGCCAGCGATCATCTCCTCAAGTCCCGCGCGCGCCGAGTCGCGAGCACGTGACCTGGTTGCGTTGCCATGGGCAACGGGTACGGGAGTGCCGTCGGCCGGGACGAACCGGCAACGCTGAAGAGGAGTGGTGATGGGTAGCGATCCTGAGCGTCAGGGCAAACGCGATAACCAGGTGGACGAGGAGATGGCGAGCGCCGATCGCACCAATGGCGAGCGTCCTGCGAACGACGAGCACGGACCTCCGCAGCGCTCTGACGGCTCGGACCCGGAAGCACCTGGCGCTTACGTCAACGACAACGACGCCTCCCGCGTTCCCGAACCGAACGAGCCTGCATAACGCGCTGGGCAGCTGGTGGGCGAACCTCGCCGAGACCAACGGACGCAAACCGATGCGACCACGCGGTGGTGCTGTGGTGTTCCGCCGACGTTGGCCCGCGGCCGCAGGAGGGCGAGAATGACGCTCAAGCAGGATCCGTGATGGCTTCGAGTCGTCTCGCTGTGCGGCGAACACGACCGAGTGACCGCGAGCCGACCTTCAAGCCGTGACTCGACTGGGCTGGTAACGCAGAGCGACCGCCCCCGCCCGGAACTCCTGGCGCCCCACGAGCTTCAGCTCGAGCCGCTCGCTCAGGCCGGCGAACAACGTCGGCCCGTGGCCCGCCACGATGGGCTGCACGACGAACTCGTACTCATCGATCAATCCCAGGTCCGCCAAGGCCAGCGGGAGGGTCACGCCCCCCACGTACAGGCCTCTGCCAGGCTCCCGCTTGAGCTGCTGAACGGCGTTCTCCAGGTCACCCTGCACGAGCTCCGCGTTCCAATCGACCCGGTCCAGGGTGCCCGACACGACGTACTTCTTTGCCCCGTCGATCGTCCGGGCGAAGGGGATCATCCAATCAGCCATCCAGTCAGGCCACGTTCCCGTCGCCGGCTGCCGCCACGCTGCCTCCATCATCTCGTAGGTCACCCGGCCGAAGAGCAGGGCATCGGCTCGTTCCAGCTCGTCGGCGAAGTGGCGATGCAACTCCTCGTCCGGTGTGGCCCACCCGGTGATCGCAGCAGCCGTCGAGGGTGACGTTGATCGAGTATCGGAGCGGTCTCATCGGTTGCTCTCCCTTGCTGCGGTCGCCGGCACCTGGCGGACCGTGATCAGACCGGCGCCGCCGCCATTTCGCATCGGTCCCCCGGTCGGACCGTAATCGGACCCGGCTTGCGTATCGAGTAGCGCTCAGTGCCAGTCGCTGATGGGGACGTCGTCCGGGGCCGGGGACCCTGTTCCGGTCTCGATGAGGCTCTTGAGACTGAGGAGGAACGCCGCCCACTTGGTGCTGCAGTGGGCGAGGAACTCGACGGGCTCGGCCCAGCCCTCGTGGGCGAAGCGGACGATGGTGAACCCGTCGGTCCGGGAGAGGCGCCAGTTGACGGTCGTGTCGATCCACTCGGGCGGTCCGTCGGCGACCCGCCAGCGGACGAGTTCGCCTGGGGTGAGCTCGATCACCTCCATGTCGAAGCCGCCCTGGGGGAACCGGAACTCGATCTTTCCGCCGAGGTCGGGGTCGCCGTGAGTGTCGGTCGTCCACCAACCCGACAGGCCGTCGATGGTGGTGAGGGCGGCGTAGACGTCGTCGGTGGACGACGACTTGACGCCGATGCGGTGATGGATGTCGGTCATGTCACTTTCCTTGCTTGTTGTTGGGGGACTGTTGGTTGGCGGTGCGGCGTTCGATCTGTTCGGCGATGCGGGCGATGCGGCGCAGTCGGCCGTCCCAGCTCGATCCGACGTTGGCGAGTTGCGCGGCGGCCCTGGCGAGTTGGGCGTTGTCGACCCGGTAACGGTGCTCGCGACCGGCGGCGGTGCCGTGGACGAGACCCACTCGATGAAGCACCGTCAGGTGTTTGGCCACTGCTTGACGGGTGACCGGCAGCTGCTCGCTCAAGGCGGTTGCCGTCCCGGTGCCCTCGACGAGCATGAGGTCGAGCATCCGACGCCGGGTCGGGTCACCCACCGCCGACCAGAGCTCATCGTCGACAGCCGTCACGACGCCACCCCGACCGTTGGCGCGTAGGCGGCGAGCCGGGGCAGGAAGTAGTCCCAGCCCGCGCCGTGCTCCCGGTACTGCTCCTCGAGCACGGCGACCTCCCAGCCCTTCTCGCGGAAGCCGGTCTCGGTCATCCGCAGCAGCGTGCCGTCACCGTGGGCGGACACCTCGAACGTGACGAGCAGCGAGTTGGTCTCGTCGGCGGTCTCGCCGTCGGGGTACACCCACCGGAACGAGAACAGCCTCGGCGGTTCGGCTTCGACGACCGTGACCTGAGGGATCTGGGCGTCGGCCGACGACCGGTCGCCGAACACGAGCTCGCCCACGGCCCCCGGGGTCGGGTCGATCACCGCCTCGTCCGGCCACCACTGGGTCAGGTGCTCGGGACTCGTGATGACCTCGAACACCGTTGCCGGTGAGGCGTTGATCTCGATCTCCCGCTCGATCTTTCCGTACTCCATCGGACCCTCTCCTATTCGCAACGTTCGGTTGCGTGTCAGTATGCGGCAGGACGATCCCAAACGCAACCATCAATTGCGCGTTCACTGCGTTCTTTGGTCGCTGTGATGACGCTGGCGTGCGGCGGCAGCGGTCGGCGGTCGATCGTGACGGACCATAAACCGGCGGCGTCGAAATTCCGATCGTGTTAGCTTCGGCCAGCTCATTTCGGAGGAGGCCGGTGATGGCGGACATGCAGCTGTCGATCGTGGTGGCAAACGGGGTGGTGGTGCCGGCGATGGTTCGCCGGATGGTCGAAGCGACCTACTCCCGGGAGGTCACCGAGACGAATTCGACGACCGGCGAAGCGGCGACGACCATCGTCCAGGACGTTGTCCAGGTTCCGCTCGGCGGCGATGCCACGGCGTCACTGGCGCTGGCGAGTGTCGCCCCGAACACGTCGGTCCACGTGCGCTTCCTGTCCGGCACCGGGGCCAGCCGATTGGAGCGCACGATCGCCGTGCCGGAGGGCAGCACTGAGGTCTCGCTCGAGCTCAGCGAGTCCGACGTCAAGGCGCTCGCCGAACCAGAGCTGACGGCCGAGTTGCCGGACGGCATGGTTCGCCGGGTCGGCCAGCTCGTCGCCACGAACACCACACCGGTCACGTTCCGGCCCAACGAGTTCCGGATCGCGATCATCGACCCCGCGGGCTGGACGAGCCTCGGCCTCGACGCCGTGTTCAACATGGCGGCGCTGCAGACGACGTCCGCGCCGGTCAACCCGGAAACGTTGCCCCAGATCGCCGCCCTGGCGTGGTTGCCCATCCACCTCGGGATCGGCGGCGGATTCGACGTCCTGCTGCCCGCGGAATCGGGCAAGGCCTGGCTGTGGTGGTTCAGCGACCTGTCCAACGTCGCCCTCGGGGCCGTCAACGACGATCTCGGGCAGCGGCGACCGGACACGATGACGCTGCCGCTCCCGCCGTTCGCTGCGCCGCCCGAAGGAGGACCGGCCGAAGGTGTTCCCGGCCGGGTTCCGGTCGACATCACGGAGTCCGAACTCTCCGATAACCCGGACGTCTTCACCGAGGACCCCGGTGCGTTCTGCCGCCCGTTCTCCAATCCGGAACGAATCCTCGGCGAGCGGGCCTTCCACGTCATCCTTCGCGCCGAGCAGCCGACACTCAGCTCCGAACCGACCCGCAAGTTTCCGACCTTCCCGCTCTTCGACTTCGATCCGCCGATCGTCGCCGAGCAACCGCAAACTCCCATCGATCGGGGTGGCGGCCTACGGGCGATCGCCGATCGGATCCGTGCCGCCACCACACGACCGACGCGTCTGGCGTCCGTTCCCCTCGGCGAGGCCGTCAACCGGGGAATGACGATGGTTCGCCCCACGCTCCCGGGCGCCTACCTCGACTTCCTCGGCAAGGCCAACCGGGGGCGCGGCGAGATCAACGCCGACAATCCCGTCGACTGGGAGGGCGACGCGAGCCGCTACCAGGCAGCCACGGTCGTACGCGGGCACATCCTCGAGTACCGCCTCCGCTGGCGATCGAACGGCTACTCGCTCGGCACCGTCGCCAAGACGCTCACGCTCGCACCTCGGCAGACACGGCGGATCCAGAAGGTCGAGTGGGAACGTCGCGAACGGACTCGTCGCCAAGAGCAGACCCAGTTGCGCGACCAAGTCGTCGACGAGGTGGCTCGCGAACGGACGTACGAGGACACCGTCGAGGCGAGTCTGGAAGAGTGGGCGAGAGGCGAGTCGAAGTCGTCGACCAGCTCCGGGGCGGGTGGATTCGGTTTCGCCGCGGCCGGCTTCGTGATCGGTGGCGGTGGCGGGCATTCACGGGCGAGCAGCAGCTCCTCGACGTCGGGCGGCCGAGAAACCCGTGCCGCCGAAGAACAGCGTCTCCGTGACACGATCCGCCGCTTCGCCGACTCGCTGCGGAAACTCGACAGCATCGTCGTCACCGAGGTCAGCCAGGAGGAGACCGTCACCGGCACGACCGAGATCGTGCGCAACGCCAACTACGCCCACTCGCTGACAGTCATCTACTACCAGATACTCCGGCACCTCAAGCTGGAGACGGCGTTCGCCTCGGTCCGCGAGTGCGTGTTCGTCCCGTTCGCTGTCAAGCCGTTCACGTTCGCCCGCGCCTACCGCTGGCGGGAGTCGATCCGTCAGGGACTACGCGATCGTCGAGTACTCCACGGCCCTCAACTACCTGCGCGACGTGACCACCGGCTTCGCCGGATCGACCGTTCCGCCGGGTCGCCGAGCAGACCACCAGATCCGTTTCATCCGCGGCTCGATCACCGTCTCGCTCGGTGTGGAGCGCCCGGCGACGGCATTCGAAGCGGCCTTCGACGAGCCGTCGTGGAACGTGTTGCGGCCGTTCCTCGGGGTGCCGGCACTGGCCATCCACACTCGCCTCCGCGAGGTCATCGCGTCGCAACGCGATCGAATCTTCCAGCAGGAGCAGGCCCCGCGAATCGCCGCCAAGTGGGTCGAACTCGCTCGCGCTCTCGGCGTCAGGTGTGTCGCTCAGCGCCGACTTCACGCTGGCGTCGCGCTATCAGTTCAATGGTTCAGCACGTGTCGACTTCACCGTCGCTGTACCGCCTGGCCAATTCGTCTCCCGGCAGATGCTGTCGGCGATCCGGGTCGACGCGACCAGCCCGCTGACGCCTGGGTCGGTGGCCAACGTGACCTCGATCAGCTACACGTACGACACCGACAACTTCCGCCGCAGCGTGTCCGTGCCGATGGGCTCCAACGACCTGCTCACCGTCGACACCGGCGCCGTCGACCCGAACGGCGCCCAAGGGTTCCAGAGTCCCGATGTGTGGGAGCAGCAGGACGAGCGGGCCGAGATGGTCAAGGCCGTGCAGGAGTTGATCGGCCACCTCAACGAGCACGTCGAGCATTACCACAAGGCGATCTGGTGGGCGATGGACCGTGACCGGATGTTCATGCTCGCCGATGGTGCGTACATCCCGGGCACCAACGGCGTGAGCGTCGCCTCGGTCATCGAACGCGATCCGATCGCGATCATCGGCAACAGCCTCGTCTTTCGAGTTTCGGCTGGTGCCTTCCTGGGGATCGACGTGCTAGAACACGCCGGAGAAGCTGTACGGCTGGTACGCCGAGAAGCAGGGCCGCGCCGAACCGATGCACGTCGCCTTGCCGACCGACGGCCTGTACGCCCAGACGATCATGGACGAGTGCGTCGCCCTCGAGGAGCACTACGGCGACCTCGACTGGGTGCTCAACGACAAGGAACCAGAGCTCGGGGAGCTCGATCCGTCGCTGTTGATGTCGCGCCGCGCTGAGCCCGTGGCGACGACACCGACGGCCTTCCCGCAGACGATCATCAGCCTGCAGAACGCGCCGGAGGCGCCCGCCCCGAGCGGCTTGGCCGGCGCCCTCCAGGCGGTGCAGAACGCCGGTGCCTTCCGCGACATGGCTGGCCTCGCCGGCACTCAGGCGAATGCTGCGGCCGGCTTCCAGACCGCGGCGAACCTGGCGACATCGTTCGGCCAGCAGGCAGCTGCCCTCAAGCTCGCCGAGATGGCGGCGAAGAGCCAGGCGACGAAGGAGGCCAACCAGAAGCTTGGCACGATCAAGAAGGCCAAGGAGGAGCAGCTCGTCACGCCCGAGAAGGCGGCCGAACAGGCGGGCAAGGTCATCGAGGATCTCAACGCTCCATCGACGATGCCGGCCAGCGGCGGCTTTGCATCGGGGATCGCCGAAATGCTCAAGACAGCGAGCCTGACGCCGGGCAGCGAGGTCACTGCGGCCCCGGACGGCGTGAAGGTCGCCCTCGGCGTCGCCGACACAGCTAGCAAGGCGCTCGCCTCGTTCGGCTTGATTCCGCCGGTCGCGTCGTTCTTCTCGGGGATGGATGCGTTCCGCGATTGGATCCAGAAGGTCGAGACGTTCAAGACCGAGGCCGTCCGCGTGGCTCGCGAGGAGCTCGCCAACTGGGCCGGCCGGCCGGAGAGTGATCCTGCCGTTCTGCCGTTCCTCGTGGCTTACGGCCTCGCCGGCGGCAACGCCAATCCGGCAGCGTGGGCAGCCAGTGCGGCGGCCAACAACACGGCCTGGAGTGCTGGGTTCATCTCCTTCGTCGTGCAGCAAGCGGCGACTGCCGCCGGCATGCCGGGCGACCCATTCGGGCGGAGCACGCTGCACACCAATTACATCAGGGCAGCCAAACAGAACCGGATCAACAAGAACTTTGCCAACCCGTTCTGGTTGTTCCGGCTCGACGAGGTGAAACCCGAAGCGGGCGACTTCCTGTGCAAGAACCGCCCCGGTGTGGACGACCTGACGTTCGACAACATCCCGTCCGGCTCCACGTCGCACGTCGACATCGTCACGAGTGTCACGGATGCCCAGCTGCTGGCGACCGGTGGCAATCGGGGGAACAACACGGTGGTCGAGGCTGCTGTGCAGCGGACCGACGGCTTCGTGACGGCGACATCCCTGAACCTCGCCGGTGGGCCGTACTTCGCCATCCTGCGCGTGCGCACGACCCCGTTCGAGGGCATGACGCTCGCCTAGCCGGTGCCGGGCTCGAAGGAGAATAGGTGGCCGTTGAAGTCGCATTGACGTTGGTCGGCGAGCAGCAGGGACCGCTCAAAGGATCGCTGACGCGCCCTGGTCGCGAGGGTGCGATCAGAGTGACTGGCGCCGATCATCTCGTCCGGTCGATTCTCGACGTCGTGACCGGCCAACCCGTTGCCAAACGGGCCCACGGCGCGCTCACGGTGACCAAAGAGGTCGACGCATCGACACCTCAGCTGCACCGCGCTTGGTCGCACAACGAGTCGTTCACGGCGTGGCGGCTCGACTTCCATGCCGTCGACTCGACCGGCCAAGACGTCAGCTACTACGTCATTGAATTGTCCGGCGCCAGAGTGTCACGAATCCAATTGGTGATGCCCAACACACTCGTCGCAGCCAACGTCGGCGTCTCGGTGCATGAAACCGTTTCGTTCGTCTACGACACGATCGAGTGGTCGTGGTTGCCGGGCCGCATCACGGCCGAGGACGCCTGGGCAGTCGAGCAGTGACCCACGGAGCGCGTTTCGTTCTCGCGTGCTAAGAACTCTGAGTCGCCGACCCCGCGGTGACGTGCCGAGAAGGAGGGGCTACCGCCGTGGCCAAGCAGTTCAAGGGTGAGATCAAGCTGGACATCCGCGAGTCGACGCCCGACTGGCCGGCGTTCCTCCCGGACAAGGCGCCCGAGGGTGCGCCGAACGTGCTGGTCGTGCTGTACGACGACACCGGCCTCGCCGCCTGGTCGCCGTACGGCGGTCGGATCAACATGCCGACGATGGATCGGCTGGCGGCCAACGGGCTGACGTACTCGCAATGGCACACGACTGCGTTGTGCTCACCGACCCGTTCGGTGTTCCTGACCGGCCGCAACCACCACCAGAACGGGTTCGCCTCGATCTCGGAGACGGCGGTCGGGTTCCCCGGCTACAACTCGCACATCCCACGTGAGAACGCGACGATCGCAACGGTGCTGCGCGACGCCGGCTGGAGCACGTTCTGGGTCGGGAAGAACCACAACACGCCAGTGGATGCGTGGACGATGGGTTCGTCGAAGAAGGACTGGCCGCTCGGTCTGGGCTACGACCGCTTCTACGGCTTCATCGGCGGCGAGACCAACCAGTGGTTCCCGGACCTCGCCGAGGACAACCACTACATCAACCAGCCGTACGGACCCGACGAGGGGTATCACCTGTCCAAGGATCTCGCCGACAAGGCGCTCGAGTACCTCCGCGACTCGAAGCAATCCGAACCGGACAAGCCGTGGTACCTGTGGTTCTGCCCGGGCGCCAATCACGCTCCGCACCACGCGCCGCAGGAGTACATCGACAAGTACAAGGGCGCCTTCGACGGCGGGTACGAGGCATATCGAGAGTGGGTGCTGCCGCGGATGATCGAGCGTGGGATCCTGCCGGAGGGCACCGAGTTGACCCCGATCAACCCGATGACCGAAGGCACGTTCTCACCGGGTGACGCGGTGCGCCCGTGGGACTCGCTCAACGACGACGAGAAGCGGCTGTTCTCCAAGATGGCCGAGGTCTACGCCGGGTTCTCCGAGTACACCGATGCGCAGGTCGGCAGGATCGTCGAGTATCTCGAGGAGTCGGGTCAGCTCGACAACACCCTGATCCTGTATTGCGCCGACAACGGGGCATCCGGCGAGGGCAGCCCGAATGGCTCGGTCAACGAGAACAAGTTCTTCAACGGTTACCCCGACAGCATCGAGGAGAACCTGGCGTTGATCGACCAACTCGGCGGCCCCGATGCCTACAACCACTATCCGACCGGCTGGGCAGTGGGATTCTCGACGCCGTTCCGGATGTTCAAGCGGTACTCGCAGTACCAAGGCGGGATCTGCGATCCGCTGGTGATCCACTGGCCGGCAGGAATCGCGGCCAAGGGCGAGGTGCGCCAGCAGTACCACCACTGCACGGACATCGTGCCGACGATCCTCGACTGCTGTGGGGTGTCGATGCCCGAGGTTGTCGACGGCTACGAACAGACACCGCTTCCCGGCGTGTCGATGCGCTACTCGTTCGACTCGGCCGATGCGCCGACACAGAAGGAGACCCAGTACTACGAGATGCTCGGCACGCGGGGCATCTGGCATCAGGGTTGGAAGGCGGCCGCCGAGCACGGCCCGGTCCCGATCGGTCTCGGCAAGTTCGATGAGGATCGCTGGCAGCTGTTCCACACTGACGTGGACCGGTCCGAAGCTCACGACGTCGCCGAGGAGCATCCCGAGAAGCTCGACGAGCTCAAGGCGCTGTGGCTCGAGGAGGCCGAGAAGTACGACGTGCTCCCGCTCAACGACCTGTCGATCATGGACTTTCGGGCGCTGGAGTACGAGATCGCCATCCCGTCGAGCGGGCAGTACACGTACTACCCGGGAACGTCGGCGATCCCCGAGGCATCGGCGGCGAACACGATCAACGTGTCGTACCGGATCCTCGCCGAGGTCGAGTTCACGCCCGACTCGCGGGGAGTCATCGTGGCCCATGGTTCCCGTTTCGGCGGGTACACGCTGTTCGTCAAGGAGGGCAAGCTCACCTACGTGTACAACTTCCTCGGCATCCCACCCGAGCAGAAGGTCGTCGCCGCCGCCCCGACGTCGGGAACCCACATCGTCGGTATCGACTTCACCAAGACCGGGACGGCCGAGCACTTCTCGCCGCTCGGAACGCTCAAGCTCTACGTCGACGACAACGTCGTCGGTGAGCAGGAGATCAAGACGATCGCCTCGCGCTACAGCCTCTGTGGTGAGGGCTTGTGCATCGGCTACGACGGTGGCGATGCCGTGAGCAGTGAGTACACGCCGAAGTTCGAGTTCACCGGTGGTCGCGTCGTCAAGGTCGTGATCGACGTCGCCGATGACGCGTACATCGACGTCGAGCAGCACCTCGCTGCGGCGTTGGCGCGGGACTGACCGTCCGTGAGCGACGAACCTCCCAACTCCAGCAGCATCGGATGGGTCGGTGACATCGAGAACGTCACCAAGGCGAACACCACGTTTCGCACCGTGGTGCACACCGGCGAGCACCTCCAGCTCACCGTGATGTCGCTCGCCGTTGGCGAGAACATCGGCTGGGAGATGCACGACAACCTCGACCAGTTCCTGCGCGTCGAGAGCGGGACCGGAAGACTCAAGCTCGGTCGTTCCGCTGACGACGTCGCCGAGGAGCACGCCATCCTCGACGACTGGGCGGCGATCATCCCAGCGGGCACGTGGCACGACGTCGTCAACGAGGGCGACCGCGAGCTGAAGCTGTACTCGATCTACGCCCCGCCCGACCATCCGCCTGGCACGGTGCACGTCACCAAGGACGATGCCGAGCACGACGAAGCCGACGACTCGAAGCACGACCATCACGCCCCATCAGCCGACGACGACTGAGCTGCGCCATGGCCCACGGCATCGAAGCCGATCGTCTCGAGGCGGCGAGGTCTGGTGGGGCCCCGTGGAAGCGTTGGGGCCCGTACCTCAGTGAACGCCAGTGGGGCACGGTGCGCGAGGACTACAGCGACAATGGCGATGCCTGGAGCTACTTCACCCACGATCAGTCGCGCTCGCGTGCCTACAAGTGGGGCGAGGACGGCATCGCCGGGTTCTGTGACGACCGTCAGCAGCTGTGCTTCGGGATCGCCGTGTGGAACGGCGTCGATCCGATCCTCAAGGAGCGGATGTTCGGGCTCACCAACGCCGAAGGCAATCACGGCGAGGACGTCAAGGAGTACTACTTCTACCTCGACGCCACGCCGACGAGTTCCTATCTGAAGTTCCGCTATCGCTACCCGCTCGACGGCTATCCGTACGACGACCTCGTCGCCACGAACCGGGATCGAAGCAGGCTCGACTTCGAGTACGAGCTGCTCGACACCGGGGCATTCGACGACAACCGCTTCGTCGACGTCGACGTGGAGTACGCCAAGCGCGACCCGGAGGACATCGAGGTGCGCATCACGGTGGCCAACCGCAGCACCGAGGTGGCAACCATTCACCTGCTGCCGTCGCTGTGGTTCCGCAACACGTGGTGGATGGGCGGCGACAAGGGCACGATGCGCGCCGTCGGCGACTCACCCGCGGTGATCGCCATCGACCACGCCGACGTCGGTGGCCGTGAGCTGCGTTGCGACGGCACGCCCGAGCTGCTGTTCACGGAGAACGAGTCGAACACCGAGCGGTTGTGGGGGTCGGCCAACGCCACGCCGTACGTCAAGGACGCCTTTCACGAGTACGTCGTGCGCGGCCAGGTCGATGCCGTCCACCCGGGGCGCACCGGGACGAAGGCGGCGGCCCTCTACGAGCTGGAGATCCCCGCCGAGAGCTCCCGTGTCGTCCAGCTCCGGCTGTGCGCCTCCGGTGCCGAGGACGTCGACGACGTCGACCGCCTGTTCGCGGCGCGGATCGCCGAGGCCGACCAGTTCTACGCCTCGATCACCCCGTCGCAGACGACTCCGGACGAGGCAGCCGTGATGCGCCAGGCCCTGGCCTCGATGCTGTGGAGCAAGCAGCACTATTTCTTCGATCTCGACCGCTGGTTGGAGGAGCACCACGCCCATCCGTTGCGCGATGAGGGCGGCGACGTGCGCAACCGGGCGTGGTTCCACATGGTCAACGACGACGTGATCTCGATGCCGGACACGTGGGAGTACCCGTGGTACGCGTCCTGGGATCTGGCTTTTCACACGGTGGCGTTGGCGATGGTCGATCTCGACTTCGCCAAGGATCAGCTGTCGCTGATGCTCCACGAGTTGTACCTCCATCCCAACGGCCAGCTGCCGGCCTACGAGTGGAACTTCTCCGACGTCAACCCGCCGGTCCACGCTTGGGCGACGATGCTCGTCTACGAGTCGGAGGTCGAGCAACGCGGGACCGGCGATGTCGAGTGGTTGAAGCGGGCGTTCCAGAAGCTTCTCGTCAACTTCACCTGGTGGGTCAACCGCAAGGACCCGACCGGGCGCAACGTGTTCGAGGGCGGGTTCCTCGGTCTCGACAACATCGGCGTGTTCGATCGCAGCTCGCCGCTGCCCACGGGTGGCCGGCTGGAGCAGTCGGACGGCACAGCGTGGATGGCGTTCTACTCCCAAGCGATGCTCGGCATCGCCCTCGAGTTGTCGCATCACGATCCGATGTACGAGGACATGGTGCTGAAGTTCGCCGAGCACTTCATCTTCATCGCCGCGGCGATGGACCGCATCGGCGACAACGACGACGAGTTGTGGGACGAGGCCGACGGCTTCTTCTACGACGTGTTGCGTCTTCCCGACGGCCAGGCGCAGCGCCTCAAGGTGCGCTCGATGGTCGGGCTCCTACCGCTCAGCGCGACGATGGCCCTGCCAGTCGAGGGGATGAACGTCAGCGACGAGTTGTTGGCGCGGGTCAACCGCCGCCTCGAGTCGATGCCAGAACTGCTCGTGACGATCCACGACGCCCGACAGGTCGGCGTCAACGGACGGCGAATGCTCGCCGTGCTCGACGAGGAGAAACTGCGGCGGGTGCTCGCCCGGATGCTCGACACCGACGAGTTCCTCAGTCCCCATGGCCTGCGCGCCTTGTCTCGATTTCACGCCGACCACCCGTTCACGTTCGACGTCCACGGGCAGACCTACGAGGTGCGCTACCTCCCCGGCGAGTCCGACAGCGGGATGTTCGGCGGCAACTCGAACTGGCGCGGCCCAGTGTGGTTCCCGGTCAACTACCTCATCCTGCGCGGACTGCTGCACCTGTACGCCTACTACGGCGACGGGTTCACCGTCGAGTGCCCGACGGGATCGGGGCGCCAGTGCACGCTGTTCGAGGTCGCCGAGGAGCTCGGCCGGCGATTGGTGTCGATCTACATCCCCGGCGACGACGGGCACCGGCCGGTCTATGGCGGTCTCGACAGGTTCCGTGACGACCCACTCTGGAAGGACCACTTGCTGTTCCACGAGTACTTCCACGGCGACAACGGTGCCGGCCTCGGAGCCAGCCACCAGACCGGCTGGACCGGCCTCGTCGCCCGGGTCATCCAGGTCCTCGGATACCTGAAACCCGAAGACCTGCTGTCTTCGGCGCTCAAGGGTCACCTCGTCTACGGCGCCGCCGCCCCGCGCTAGACGGGTGCCGCTGGCACGGTGACTTCGAGGAACTCGCAGCCGGCGTCGTCGATCGCCACGGAGTGGGTCATGCCCGGTGGAATGGCGACTGAGTCGCCGGGCCCGAGCCGCTCGGCTGGGTGGTCGGGGCGCAGCAGTCTCGCCTCACCGGAGAGCACGAACCAGAACTGCAAGTCGTCATCGTGGTGGTCAGCTGGGGTCGCGACGCCCGGCATTGCCCGCACCACCCGTGCCCTGGAACGACCGCCTGTCGCCACACCGATGCCGGTGTCGCGGCACTCGGAGCCGGGCGCCCGCCATGGCGTCCACGACGCCTCGGCGGCACGGTGGAGGACGAACCGTTGGCCGCCGAAGTCGAGATCTTGCTGCGGTGTGGGCAACGACATCTCGGCGTCGAACCAGGTCTCGTGCGCCGCTGGGCAGGTGAACTCGACGACTTCCAAGCCGGCTGAGCTCTCCAGCACGCGGTGGCGGATCCCCGGCGGCTGAAGCACACAGTCGCCGGCGCCGAGCACGAAGGGATCGCCCTGGCCTTGGTAGACGAGACGCACCCAGCCGGCGATGCAGAAGATGAGCTGGAAGTGGATGTTGTGGAAGTGCACCTCGTCGGGCACCGGCCCTGCCTCGGGGATGCGGATGTGCGAGGCGATGAAGCGGCCGCCCTGGCGGCTCGGCAGCAGGTCGCGATACAGCATCCCGGCGCGCCCGACGCCCCAACCGGTGTCGGCGAGCCGGGTCACCTCGAACATCGGCACGAGAGCGGGCACGTCGAGGTCACTCTCCGGCCAGGCGGTGTCGCCACTCACGAGACGGATGGACAGCCCACCGCCTTCGAGGAGGGCGACGGCCGGATCGTCCGCAGGCATCACCATGCGCACAGCGCACCCGAGGTCGCGGAGGTGGCGAAGTGTCGAGTCGAACTGCCCGGGCGCGACGTTGGCGTCGATCTCGATGCTCGGGTCCATCAGGACCCGAAGTTTGCCACCGGTGGTGCCCGCGTCGGTGCGTCGTCGACGGTGCCGCTGTCGACCGCCACCCATGCCGATGCGTGGTCACCGGGGCACGGATGCCGAGGGTCCACCGTCGCCTGCCGGTGACGTTGTGCCCGCCGACGATGGGTCTCCCGGTCGGCGGCTGCCTTGACGGTGCGGTTGTGGTGGGCGCAGAGCAGTTGACCGTTGCACAAACAGGTGATTCCGTCGGGATGGGGGATTACGTGGTCGACGTCGCAACGTGCGGCCGGTTCGTCGCAGCCGGAGGCATGTTGGCAATGACCGTCGCGGATCTCGATGATCCGGCGCACGGCGCCGGTGAAGTGACGCCGCCATGAGGCTTCGATGCGCCTGTTGGGCGGGTCGTACACGATCCGTTCGATGTCGGCGTCGCCGAGCAACGGCATCAGCATGCCGGGAGCGAGCACCGTGCCGGCGGCGGTTTGGCACAGCCAGCCGAACGGTTCGATACCGATCGTCACGGTGAACAGCGGCCTCGGTCGCAGCCCGTCGGCAGGGGCGGTGGCCGACCGCATCGCCATCTCCACCAAGGCATCGGCGCGACGCTGCAGTGGAGTGCGTTCGACGCCGTTACGGAGGTCCTCGAGCCGCAGCTGTTCGCAGATGCGCTCCAGTTCTGTCTTGAAGGTCTCTCCGCCGACCGGGTCGAGCAAGCCGTCGACAGCGACGGCGCCGCGCCACGTCGTCGACGCCGACAGGTGTCGCGATGCCCGCACCGTATCGGCATCACGGTCGATCGCATCCCGGTCGGCGCGCTGCTTCCAGTACTCGATACCGCGATAGGCAACGGGGAAGAACGGGGTTCGACACAAGTTGACCAGGAACTCTTCGCTGTCAACGAACTCGGCGTTGCGCCACGGCCGGTTGCAGGACGCAACGAGGTCGACGTGGGCGCCGTTGATCTCGCCGGTGGCAAACGCCGATTCGCAGTGGGGCATGGCGACCAAGTCGCGGGCCCGGCGCACCAGCCGGTCGGCATCATCGCGACGCTGGTGGGTCTCCCGGGCCAATCTGGCGCCGGCTGCCTTGGAGCCGTTGTCTGCCCAGATCTGGCGACGGTCCCATCGTCCGATCAACCGGCACAGCGCCGCCTCCAAGCGGGTGTCGCAACGGCTCAGGGAGACCACCATCTGGTGCAGTTCGCCGTCGCCGAGGGTGTCGACGTCGAGCGCGACGAGGTCGTCGAGCAGCGCCTCGAGCCGAGCGAGCAGTCCCCCAACCATGCCTCCATCATATCGAACATATGTTCCCAACGCAACCTCTACGCAGGAAAAGGTCTGGTTGATTCACGGCGGGACGAGCCGAGGAGCGGCCACGATCGGTCGTGCCGCCAGCCATCACCGGTTTCATACATCAACGACAGGGCGTCGATGCGGTCGACCAACGGGAGCAACGAGACGACCTCATCGGCCAGCACATCGGCCACCTCGCGAGTCAGCCGGCTGCCGACGCTGAGGTGCGGCGTCTGCTGACGGTGCTTGCCGGCGTACGGGGCGCAGTCGGGGAACGCGGCGAGGATCACCGCGGTCAGTTCGGCAAAGGCGGCTGTGGGCTCCGGTCGCAGCCAAACGACGCTGCTGCCGAACCGTCGCACCTCGCTGAACGTGGCGTCGAACGGGGCGGCATCCGCGCAGACTCGTTCGATTTCGTCGACGGCGTCGGAATCGACGGGACTGCGGAACGGGAACAGCACCGTCACGTGCGAGGGCATCTTGCGGCCGAGGTTGCGCAGGTGACGAGCACGTAGGTCGTACAGCGCTCGATGGACGTTCGGTGCCAGGAGTACGAGTGCGCTGCGCGGCGGCACCCTCCTATCATCGTCCGGCGTGGAGTTCATGGTCGCCCGGAACCCGGACTCGGATTCGTCGCTCCCGTTCCTCATCCACCTGCCGCTCGGTGGCGACGGCATCGTCCTCAAGGTCCGCGACGTGTGGCCGCGAACCACGAAGCTGTACTGCCATCGTGCCGATGGGTGGCCCGAAGCACCGGAGGTCATCGAACGCATCGCTGTGAAGTCCTGCGCCCGTCGCGGCGCGGCGATCGACCTCGTGCTCGATCGTGGCCGAGAGAACCGATCACAGTTCGTGTTCACCCAGGCGCGCGGCCGCGAGGTGATCTTTTGGCAGAGCGCGCGCACCGCCAAGCAAGCGCGGCCCAATGTCGCGCTGCCGACGGCTCGTACTCCCGGCGGAGTGCTGGACATCGTCGTCGACGCCCACGAGCGTTACGCCTGGAACTTCAGCCACCAACAGGCGACGACCTCGCGGCGGGCATTGCCGGCCGGCGACTACGCCGTCACCGACGGCGACGGCGGGGTCGTCGCTGCGGTCGAGCGCAAGAGCTTGGAGGATCTCGTCTCGACGGTGACGAGCGGCAAGTTGCGCTTCGCCATGGCGGCACTCGCTGCGCTGCCGCTCGCCGCGGTCGTCGTCGAGGATCGCTACTCGGCGATTTTCAAGTTGACTCGGGTCCGGCCGCGCATCGTTGCCGATGGCATCGCCGAGCTACAGGTGCGCTACCCGACCGTGCCGGTCGTGTTCTGCGAGACCCGCCAGCTCGCCCAGGAGTGGACGTACCGGTTCCTGGGCGCGGCCCTCGAACATCATCGACTTGACGCCGGTGGTGCCGTGCTCGTCGAAGGGCTCAGCGCGAGCGGGGAACCGCCGACCGCCTCCTCGAGGGGAGTCGGCTGATCATCCCACCGCTGAGGGATCTCAGAACTCCTGACAGATCGACCACGTTCCGGCCCGCGTGAACGGGACTTCGTAGCTACGGCGATCCTCGCAGCACCGGCACCCATTGACAGGTCGCTGTTTCTCGAGGTTTCTCGGGGGTCACGCTCCGAGGCGAACCGTCGCCCCGGCACTCGGTCGGACGTACCACGCCGAGGCAAACGAGGACGGGTCGACGGAACCCGGGTCGGTGAGGGCGACCACGCATCCGCCCCAGCCGCCACCGGTCATCCGCGCGCCATGCACGCCGGCCTTCGTCGACAGCGCAGCGCACAGGGCGTCGATCTCCGGCGTGGAGCAGTCGAACGGACCACTCAGGCTGGCGTGGCTCTCTGACATCAAAGCCCCAGCGGCGGCGAGCTCACCATTGGCGATCGCCGCGGCGAAGTCATCGACGCGGCCGTTCTCGGCGAGCACGTGATCAGCCCGGGCGCGCACAACCGGGTCGTCGATCGAGACGAGATCCGTCACCGTTGCGTCGCGCAGTGGTCCGACGATCGCTTCGGCGGCGGCCAACTCGGCGACCCGGTTGGCGTAGCCAGACTCGCCGAGCGATCGCGCTCCAGCCCAGACGACAAGCCACTGCGCAACGTCGGGTGGGGGCAGAGGAACGGGCACGGCCTCGAGCGAACGGCAATCGAGACGCAGCCCGCAGCCCTCGACACCGCAGATCGAGGCGAACTGGTCGAGCAAACCCGTCGGCACGCCGCGGGCGGCGTGCTCGGCAGCCTGGCACAGGCGGGCGAGGCCGATCGGATCGTCGACATCGGCGCCCAACGCCAGGGCGCAGGCGACTTCCAGGGCCGCACTCGACGAGAGTCCCGAGCCGGCGGGTAGGTCGCTGCGCACGAACCCCGCGAATCCGTGTCGCGGACGAAGCTCGGCCACGACTCCAGCGACATAACGCGCCCACGCCGGCTCGACGACAGCCGGGTCGCCGACATCCAGGGCGACGATCGCGTTCGACACCCCGTCACTCGTCAGGCGGACCTCGTCGAGGTGCGGATCACGCCGGCCGGAGATCTCGACGGCGCGGTCGATGGCGATCGGGAAGCAGAGGCCGCCCGTGTAGTCGGTGTGGTCGCCGATCAGGTTGACGCGCCCCGGCGCCCGCGCGGTGACGCTCGTCGTTGCGGATGCCACGGCCACGAGTATTCCGTAGGGGACCCCCAAATGAGCAGATACCGTCCGCCCAATGACTCGCTTGCTGACCGCGGCGCCGCTCGTGTTGGTCGCCGTTGGAGGTCTGTCGGCGACGGTCGATCCGGAGGACCAGGCGGTTGCCGACGCCGCCGTGGCGGTGTTCAACGAGCGCCTCACCGCAGCTGGCTGGACTTCGACCGGACCGTTCACCCAGGCAGCTCCCGAGGGCGACGACGACGAGGAATCCGAGTTCGGATCGTGCCTCGGTGGCTTCGAGCGCTATCTCGACTACACGGATGTGCGCTTCCCCGGCGAGACGGCGAGGGCGTTTTCCGACAACTTCGAACTGGAGAGCAGCGGTCCGGAGGGTACGGACGCGCTCGGTGGCACGTTCGGGTACTCCGGCGCCGTCGTGCTCACGGCCGAGGAGTCGGCGGTCGACGTCCTCGACACGTTCGTCGAGCAACTCGGCGCCGAGGGCACCGTCGCCTGTATGACGGAGCAGGAGGTGCTGGCGTCCGCCCCGGAAGAGGTGACGGTGAGCAACGAGGGTGACCTCGGCGTCGGTGACGCCAGTGCCCGTCTCGATCTCGCCGTGGCGATGAGCTACGACGGTCAAGAGTTCTCCAGTGCCGCGACGTTCGCCGCGGCCCGTGTCGATCGCTCGCTCGTCGTCGTCGTCGTTGGCGGCACGGGGGGCGGGGCGGGGGACCTCGATCCGGTCGCCGAGTTGGCCGCGGTGGTCGACTCGTTCGGCTGAGGTCCGCCCAAACCGCTCACAGCGCGAGGTGGACTGACAGACTGGCGAAATGGCGCTCAGTGATCCGGAGGTCCGCGTTCTCGCCGCGTTGATCGAGAAGGAAGCGGCCGTCCCCGAGAGCTACCCGTTGACGCTCAACGCCCTGCGGTTGGCGTGCAACCAGGCAACCAACCGGCGTCCGGTCGTCTCGTACGACGATCGCACGGTCGAGGCGGCGTTGCTGTCGCTGAAGTCAGTCGGCCTTGTCCGGTTTGTCCACCCCGCGCACGGTGGGCGAACGACGCGCTACCGCCACACCGCGGACGAACGGTGGCGCCTCGGGGCGGGTGAGCTGCTCGTCCTGTCGGCGTTGGCGCTGCGCGGGGCCCAAACCGCCGCCGAGATCCGGTCACGGATCGAACGACTGCTTCCTGACGGCGAGACGCCGACGATCGAGGAGCTCCTCGACGCGCTCGCCGCGCGTAGTCCCGAGCCATTGGCCATGCGGGTGGGTCGTCGACCCGGTGAGCGCGACGATCGGTGGAGTGCGGCGATCGGTGGAGTGACGATCGGCGATCTCGGCGCCGGCGACGTGACCGTCGACGATCGGTCCGCCGACGATCGGTCCGCCGACGATCGGTCCGCCGACGAGGACATCACCGGCCCGCTGGGCTTCGTCGAGCCGGCGTGGCGCGACGACTCGTTGGCCACACGGGTCGTCGAGCTGGAGTCGACGGTTGCCGCGCTCGCCGCCCGGCTGGAGCGGCTCGAGCAGCTGGCCGGTGGCGCTGGCCTCGACTGAATGTCGTCGTCAGATGAGCGCCAGGGCGCGCACGGGGAACGTTCCCATGCCGACGATCGCCGGAGGCACGGCGAAAAACGTGAACGGACGTCCGGAGAGGGCCTCGAGTCCGCGCAAGTGCTCGATGATCGGAATCTGGGCGTCGAGTAACGCGGTGTGGATCGGTCGGTCCCCGGTGCGCGTGTCGTCGATGTTCACCGAGTCGATGCCGACCGCCGCGGCGCCCCGTTCGACGAGCAGCTCGGCGGCTGCCTGTCCGAGGAACGGGTGGCTCGCGTCGCCGTAGAACTCGGTTCCCCAGTGCTCTGACCAGCCGGTGTGCACGAGCACGGCGCGGCCCGTGACGTCCTGGCCGTCGAGGAACGATGCGTCGACTTCCTGGACGCCGCTGGCCTCGATGAGAACGCCCGAGACGGCGGCAACGCGGGCGAGGTCGAGGCCGGCGAGGTCGTGGCCGTCGGCGAAGCGGTGGAACGGAGTGTCGAGGTAGGTGCCGGTGTTGGCCACCATGTCGATGCGCCCGATCTGGAACTCGAAGCCCTCGGCGTATCGCTCCCGTGATGCCTCGCGGCTGAGATGGTCACTGATCACGGGGCCAGGCAGTCCCGGATAGGTGATCGTGCCATCGGCGATCGGATGGCTGAGATCGATGATCGTCGGCACGCCGTCAACGCTACGGACGTCGTCACAACGATCAAGTTCTGAAACGTGACCTCGGCGTCGCCCGCGCCCCTCGATCTGGGGAAGATCCGTGTCAAACGCGCTTCTGGGGAAGATGTGAATCAGACGCTGACACCAGATCTACCCAGATGGCGGAATGACACGGAACTTCCCCAGATGTGGGGGCGCGGTCCTAGCCGGGGTCGTTCTCGTGGCCGGGGCGGAGGCGCAGGCCGGAGTAGGCGCGCGCCGCGCTGGTGCGGCCGTTGACGACCTTGTAGATCTCCTCGCACACGGGCATCGGCACGTCGTGCCGCTTCGCCAGGTTGCGCACCGTCGTCGCCGTCTTCACACCTTCGGCGATCATCTTCATCTCGCCGAGGATGTCGACCAGCTTGCGTCCGCGACCGAGTTGCTCGCCGACGTGACGGTTGCGGCTGTGTGGGCTGACGCACGTCGTGATCAGGTCGCCCATGCCGGCGAGTCCGGCGAAGGTGATCGCCTCCCCGCCCATGGCGACGCCGAGGCGGGTGATCTCGGCCAGCCCGCGGGTCATCACGGCGGCACGCGTGTTGTCGCCCACGCCGAGTCCCTGGGCGATCCCGGCGGCGATCGCCACGACGTTCTTCAGCGCCCCCGCCAACTCGCAGCCGACGACGTCGTGGTTGAGGTAGACGCGGAACAGCCCGCGCGTGAGCACCGCCTGGATCGCCGCGCCGACCGCCAAGTCCTCAGTGGCGATCACCGCCGCGGCCGCCTGGCCGGCGATGATCTCGCGGGCGATGTTCGGACCGGTGAGGGCGGCGACCGGGCGGCCCGGGGCGACGTCGGCGATGACCTGGGTCATCCGCAGCAGCGACTTCTGCTCGAGGCCCTTGGAGAGGCTGACGATCGGGATCCACGGGTGGATCCACTCCGCTGCCGACTCCAACGTCGACCGTACCGCTGACGTCGGTACTCCGACGATCAACAGTTCGGCGTGTCGGGCTGCCTCCTCGAGGTCGGCCGTTGCCACCAGCTTGGAGTTGAGGCGGAATCCCGGCAGGTAGGCCTCGTTGCTGCGCTGGGTGCGCACCTCCTCGGCGACCTGCGGATCGCGCGCCCACAGCAGGGTCGGATGGCGCGCCGCAACGAGCGACGCCATCGTGGTCCCCCAGGACCCGCCGCCCAGCACCGAGACCTGCATGGAAGGACGTTAACGGGTCGTTCCTCCCGGGCACCGCCCGGACCCTCGCTACTGTCCCGACGATGGCGATCGACTTCAGCCTGCCGTCCGAGCTCGAGGACTTGCGCGGTCGCGTTCGTGCGTTCGTCGACGAGGTGGTCCGCCCCGCCGAGCAGCGCATCGACGAACGTGCCCTACGCGACACCGATCGAGGTGCCTACTACCGCGAGCTGCTCAGCCTCCGGGCAGCGGCCCGCGATGCCGACCTGTGGCTGCCCCACATGCCACCGGAGTGGGGCGGGATGGGCCTCGATCACGTGGCCCTGGCGATGGTCCAAGCGGAAGCGGCCCGTTCCTATCACGGGCCGTGGGTGCTCAACTGCCAAGCGCCCGATGAAGGCAACATGCACACGCTGTTGCACTTCGCCACCGACGATCAGAAGCAGCGCTACCTCAAGCCACTCTGCGATGGCACCGCATGGTCGTGCTTCGCGATGACCGAACCGGAGGTCGCCGGGTCCGATCCCACACTGATCCGCACGCACGCCGAACCCGACGGCGACGAGTGGGTGATCAATGGTCACAAGTGGTTCATCTCCAACGCCCATCGGGCCAACTTCGCCATCCTCATCGCCCGCACGGAGGAGAACCCGGAGATCGTCCAGGCGGCGAACACGGCGTTCATCGTCGACCTGCCCGCCGACGGCTGGACCGAGGTCCGTCAGATCGAGACGATGCACGGCAGCAC
Organism: Ilumatobacteraceae bacterium; assembly: GCA_963786985.1. GTDB lineage: Bacteria > Actinomycetota > Acidimicrobiia > Acidimicrobiales > Ilumatobacteraceae > Desertimonas. The sequence continues at coordinate 303,659 of CAWBBL010000009.1, forward strand.
CGGTCACTCGGAGATCAGCATCGACCAGCTCCGGGTCCCCGACTCGCAACGCCTCGGGGGCCGGGGCGAGGGACATCGACTCGGTCAGTACCGGCTCGGCCCGGCGCGGCTCGCCCACTGCATGCGGTGGATCGCCCAAGCCGAGGTGGCGCTCGACATGATGGTCGATCGCTCGTTGAACCGCTTCTCCCACGGCTCGTTGCTCGCCGAGAAACAGGGCATCCAGTGGCTCATCGCCGACTCGACGATGGAGCTGTACCAGGCCAAGTTGATGGTCCTCCACGCGGCCTACAAGCTCGATCGGTCGCAGTCCGACGACTCGGTCGAGTTCAAGTCGGAGGTGTCGATGGCCAAGCACTTCGTCGCCAACATGCTCAACCGGGTGATCGACCGCTCGATCCAGGTTCACGGCGCCCTCGGCTACTCGACGGACACGCCGTTGGCGCACATGTACCAACACGCCCGGTGGGCCCGCTTCGCCGACGGCGCCGACGAGATCCACCAGATGCGCATCGCCCAACGAACGATCGCGGCCTACACCGACACCGGGAGCACCCGGCGGGCAACCGGCGACCTGCCGTTGTGACCCCGTGAACCTGCGAGACTCGTCGTCCGTGAACGGCCCGGACATCGACACCGAGACCGAGGTTGGGTGGCTCTCCCCGGAATCGCTCGAGCAGGTCCGCGCTCATGTCCCGCTGGTCTACGTCGATGCCGTTCCAGTGCGCGTCGATGGGCGCGGGGAGGTCACCGAGGTCGGCCTGTTGCTGCGCCAGGCCGCCGACGGGACGATCAGCCGGATGGTCGTCAGCGGACGAGTGATGTTCGGGGAGCGGATCCGCGACGCCCTGATGCGCCATCTGGAGAAGGACCTCGGCCCGCTCGCCCTGCCCGACGTCCCACCGAATCCGGCGCCGTTCACCGTCGTCGAATACTTCCCCGACCCTGATCGCTCCGGGTTCCACGATCCCCGGCACCACGCGGTCAGCCTGGCGTACGTGGTGCCCGTCGATGGCGACTGCATCCCCACCCAGGAAGCCCTCGACCTCGCCTGGTTCAGTCCCTCCGAGGTGGTCGGGGTGGCGGTGCGCGAGCAGATGACCGGCGGGCACGACCGGCTGATCCGCCTGGCGCTGGCCCACTGCGGCATGTTGCCGTAGGACGCCTGGACCATCGACCACTCACGCCGAGGGGTCACGTACGCTGAGGGTCCGTGCCGGAGGGGGACTCCATCCACCACACTGCCGCGGTGATGCGCATCGCCCTCGTCGACAAGAAGATGGTCCGCTTCGATGCGCCGCACCTGATCGGCGTCGTGCCCAAGGCGGGACGCACGATCGTCCGTGTCGAGAGCGAGTCCAAGCACCTCGAGATCGAGTGGGACGACGGGATCATCCTGCACACCCACCTGCGCAAGTCCGGGTTCTGGGATCTCTATCGCAAGGACGACATCTGGCAGCGCCCGCATCGCGAGATGCGCGCCCTGATCGACACGGCAGCCTGGACCGCCGTGTGCTTCAACGCGCCGACGGTCGAGACGTACCGCGAGCCGGGGATCTCGCGTCACCCGTGGTTCGGGCGCCTCGGCCCGGACCTCGGCAACGTCGACGCCGACCTCGATCGGTGCGTCGAGCTGCTGTTGTCGTACGACGACCGGCGGGCGCCGATCGGCGAGGTGCTCCTCGACCAGCGCGTGTTCGGTGGTGTCGGCAACGTGTACCGCAGCGAGGTGCTGTGGGCGTGCGAGGTGCACCCGTTTGCCCCCGTCGGTGAGCTCGGCGAGGTACTCGCCCGACGCATCGTCAACGTGGCCGCCCGATTGGTGCGGGCCAATTTGACCCAGGCCGAGCAGGTCGCTGTCCCGGGTGTCCCCGGCGGGCTCGGCGTCTACGGGCGCACCGGTCAGGGCTGTTTCCGCTGCGCCGAAACCGTGCGCTCCCGCCCGCCCGACACCCACGACCGCATCCTGTACTGGTGTCCGGGCTGCCAGACCCGGCTGGTGCCGGTGTCCCCATCGGCGCCGGACTTGCCGACCGACCAACATCCCGCCGCCAAGGCGTTCCGCGACGACGACACGCCCTGGCTCAGCGCCGGCTGAACGACAACCGATGGGTGTTCAGGGGACCGTTCCGTCCCCGAACACCCATCGGTCGGTGGGGCGAGTCACTCCGTGGCGATCGCCTCGAGGACGTCCATGCGCGATGCCTTGACTGACGGGTAGAGGGCGGCGATGAACCCGGCGACGACGGCACCGATGAGGATGGCGATGATCGTCGACGTCGAGAACGAGATCCCATCGATGATCGTGTCGGGGACGGCGTAGGCCAGGACGATGCCGATCAGCGTGCCGAGGACGATGCCGACGATGGCCCCGAACGTCGACACGATGATCGCTTCCCATCGCACCATTCGCCGGGTCTGACGCTTGGTCATCCCGACGGCGCGCATCAGGCCGATCTCCCGAGTGCGTTCGAACACTGCCAGCCCGAGGGTGATCGAGATCCCGAGCACGGCGATGATGATGGCGAAGCCGAGCAGCACCGTGATGATCACGAGCAGCTGGTCGATCTGTTCGGCCTGCGAGTCCTTGAACTGGTCGGCGGTCTCGATCTTGACCTGTGGGTATTCGACGAGGGCGTCCTCGATCGCTTGACGAGCCTCGTCCTCACTCACGCCGTCCGCCGTCTTCAGGGCGACGAAGAAGTCACTCTGTTCACCGGCAACCGTCTCGGCGAGCGTCGTCGACGACATCAGCCAGTTGCCGACGAGGTAGGCGTCGCTGTAGATGCCGGCGACGGGCATCTCGCGCACCTCGCCGTTCTGGAACGTCGCCTCGACCGTCGAGCCGACCTCGAGGCCGAGGTCCTCCGCCGGATCCTTGTGGACGAAGATGCCGCCCTCCTGCAGTCCCTCCCAGTCCCCTGAATCGAGACCGACATCGATGAGCTGCTCGAGGGCCACTGGGTCGGCGGCGCCGAACAGCTTCTCGTCACCGTCGATCAGTACCGACGCGCTGCGCACGCCGGAGACCGCCGACAGCTCGGGGACGTCGGCGAGCGTCTCCGACACGACGTCCGGGAGCAGGGCGAACCCGCCGGCCGTGACGACCCAATCGGCCGTCACGCCGCGGTTCATCGCCCGTTCAAAGGTGTTGCGCAACGAGGCGGCGAACACGGCGGAGGCGCTGACCAGGGCGACGCCGATCATCAGCGCGGCGACCGTCGCCGACGTGCGCCGCGGTGCCCGTCCGGCGTTCTCGGACGCCAACTGACCTGGCGCCTTGTAGATCTTGGCCACGGGCCAGCCGAGCATCTTGGTGACCGGCTTGGCGACGGTCGACGACACACTGGCCGTGCCGAGGAACAACAACAACGCGCCGCCCCCGGCCAGGGCGATCAGCCCCGGAGTACCGCCTGGTCGGGCGAGCAGGCCGATGAGGAACATCAGCGCCCCAACGATCGTCGTCACCGTGCCGGCGACGAGGCGCTTCGTGCTCAGGGCGTCGAAGCCGAGCTCCGGTCGCATCGCGGCCACCGGCGGGATCCGCGACGCCCTCCGGGCCGGCAGCAGGACTGCGAGGACGGTGATCCCGACGCCGACGAGGAAGGCCATGACCACCGCGGTGGGCTTGAGCACGATGCCGAAGTTGGGGAATCCGGCGCCCGCCGCGTTGAAGATGTAGAGGATCAGCTTGGCCACGCCGATGCCGGCGAAGATGCCGATGATCGTGGCGATCACCGACATGACGAGTGCCTCCATGACGATCAAGCGGCGGACCTGGCGCCCGGCGCCACCGACGGCGCGTAGCAGGGCAAGCTCCCGCAACCGCTGGCCGATCGTGATGGCGAAGACGTTGTTGATGAGGAAGGCACTGACGAACGCAGTGATGAACGCAAAGATCAGCAGACCGGTGCCGAGCGGACCGATGAAGTCGTTGACGCTGCTGTTCGACTCGTCGACCAGCGTCGCCTGGTCGACGACCTCGACGTTGTCCGGCATCGCCTCGGCGACGCGCTGTTGGACGACGGCGACGTCCTCACCGTCGGCGACACGGATGTCGATGGCGTCGAAGATGTCTTCGGCACCGAGCACGCTGGCCGCCGTCTGCGGGTCCCAGAGGGCGAACGTCGCCCCACCGAAGCCATCGCTGTTGCCCAGGCCGACGGTTCCCGAGAGCGTGAACGAATGTCGTCCGGTCGTCGTGACGACGTCGACCTGGTCGCCGACCTCCAAGTCGTTGTGGTCGGCCGTGTTCTTGTCGATGGCCATCTGCTCCGGACCGACCGGGGCATCGCCTTCGAGCAGACGAATCGAATTGTCGGGGTCGGTGCTGTCCCATGACGCCCCGAACATCGGGGCGCCCCCCGTGGTGACCGCTTCGCCATCCGAGTCGATGATCTGGGCGGTGCGCTGCAGCATGCCGTCGGCATCGGCGACACCGGGGACGGCGGCGACCGTGTCGACGAGCTCGGCGGGAACGGGGTCGCGTGTGTCCTGGCCGCCGTCGCTCGTGGCGTCGCCGAAGGCCAGCGCGGTACGCACCTGCAAGTCGGTGTTCTCGAAGGCGTCGCTGAACAACGAGTCGAAGCCCGAGCGCATGCTGTCGGCGAGCACGAACGAGCCGACGACGAACGCCACGCCGAGAATGATGGCGATGGCGATGGCGATCAGCCGGCCGATGCGGGCCCGCATGCTCCGCCGCGCCAAGGAGAGTGACGTTGAGCTCATTGGTGCACCATGGCTGTGTGGTCGATTGTGGGGGGCGACGGGCGGTGCACCAATGAGCTAAAGGCGCCGTACCGCTGATTCGCTCGCTCGAAGACTCGCTCGCTCATTTCAGTCGCCGATCCGCTTCACATGGTCGAGCACCGTGTCCGCGGTCGGGGCGAGCAACTCGTCGACGATCTGGCCGTCGTTGAGGAACACGACCCGATCGGAATACGACGCGGCGTTCGGATCGTGGGTGACCATCACGATCGTCTGCCCGTACTCGCGGACGGCGCGCCGCATGAAGTCGAGGATCTCGGCGCCGGCCCGTGAGTCGAGGTTGCCGGTCGGCTCGTCGGCGAAGATCACGTCGGGCCGGGCATTGAGCGCTCGGGCCACGGCGACGCGCTGTTGCTGTCCGCCGGACAACTCGCTCGGCCGATGACGCAACCGATCGGCGAGGCCCACCGTGCCGACCACCTCGTCGAACCACTGCGGGTCGGCCGACTGGCCGCCGAGCATCAACGGCAGGTTGATGTTCTCCTCGGCGCTCAGCGTCGGAATCAGGTTGTAGGCCTGGAAGATGAACCCGACGGACTTGCGGCGCAGCTCGGTCAGCTGCTTGTCATTGAGCTTGGCGAGATAGGTGTCGCCGATGTACACGGCGCCTGACGTCAACGAGTCGAGGCCGGCGAGGCAGTGCATCAGCGTGCTCTTGCCCGAGCCCGACGGACCCATGATCGCCGAGAACTTGGCTTTCTCGAACGCCACCGTGACGTTGTTCAGGGCGACAACCTGGTTCTCGCCGCGACCATAGACCTTCACGGCGTCGACGGCGCCGGCTGCGGCCTCGACGGTGGGCGTGGGTGCGGGCAACGGAGGTGCGGGAGGCGGAGTGGTCATACCCTCTGTTGTAGCGGCCCGCACCACCGTCTCGCGTCAGACTTTGGGATTGCCGCCGTCCGACCCCCGGTCGATTGGGGTTGCTACGAGGCTTTCGAGCGCTCGGCGACGAGCTTGCTCGTGAGGTGTTGGGGGAGCACGTCGTAGTGATCGTGGACGGCTTCGAACGAGCCGCGGCCGCCGGTCATCGAGCGCAGGTCGACGGCGTAGCGCTGGATCTCGCCGGCCGGGACCATTGCCGTGATCTCGATGTGCCCGTCGCCGAGCGGGTTGGAACCGCTGACCCGGCCACGCCGGGAGTTGATGTCACCGAGCACGTCGCCCTGCATCGACTCGGGCACGGTGACGGTGAGCTGGGAGACCGGCTCGAGGACCACCGGGGATGCCTTGGCCAGCGCCTCCTTGAGCCCTACCGACGCGGCGGTGCGGAAGGCCATGTCGGACGAGTCGACCGAGTGGAACTTGCCGTCGTAGCACTCGACCTTGACGTCGACGACGGGAAATCCGAAGGCGCCACCGGTGGCCATCGTCTCCTCGACGCCCTTGTGCACGGCGGGGAGGAAGTTGCGGGGAATCGCCCCGCCGACGATCTTGTCGACGAACTCGCTGCCCGAGCCACGAGTCGTGGGTTCGACGCGCATGTTGACGACGGCGTACTGCCCGTGTCCGCCGCTCTGCTTCTTGACCTTGCCCTCGGCGTCGGCGTTGGCCGAGATCGTCTCGCGGTAGGGAACCTTGACCTCGGCCGTGGACACGTTGACCCCGAACTTGCGGGCGAGGCGCTCCAAGGCGACTGCGACGTGAGTGTCGCCGGCACCACAGAGCACGGTCTGGTGGGTCTCCTCGGAGCGCAGGACGCGCAGCGTGGGATCCTCGCTCACCAGTCGGTTGAGGGAGTCGGACAGCTTGTCGTCGTCGGACTGTGTGACTGGCTCGAGAGCCAGCTGATAGTTCGGTGACGGGGCGACCGGCGGCTCGACCCTCACCGGTGAGCCCTTGGCGGCGAGCGTCGAGTGGCTCGGGGTAGCTGCCAGCTTGGCGATGCCACCGAGATCGCCGGCCACGATGTGGTTGACGGTGACATGCTCCTTGCCGCGCAGGTGGAACAGGCCGTGCATCCGCTCTTCCGTGGAGGTCGTGGTGTTGATCAGCCGGTCGTCGCCGTGGACCGTGCCAGACAGGACCTTGAACAGCGAGACCTGACCGACGAACTGGTCAGCGACCGTCTTGAACACGTAGGCCACCGACGCTCCCGTCGCATCGGCCGGGACGGGCACGCTCTCGGTGCCTCCGACCACCGTGGTCGGTCGATCGGCGGGCGACGGACCGAGCTGGCAGATGTAGTCGGCGAGCCGATCGATCCCCACGCCGGTCGTCGCCGACCCGAGCAATACGGGAAACTCGGCGCACGTCAGCACCTCCCCGGCGAGTGTCCGCTCGAGCTCGGCGGCACTGGGAACCTCACCGGACAGGTAGCGCTCGAGTTGCTCGTCGTCGCCGGCGACGATCTCCTCGACGACCTCGTCGTGCAGGCGATGCTCTTCCTCGGCGACCTCGGCGGGCAGCGGCTCGCTGTGGTGGGTGCCGTCGGTCTCGTACTCGAGGCCTTCGTCGGTGAGCACGTCGGCCACCCCGTGCAGCTGCTCCTCCTCACCGAGCGGGAGTTCGAGCGGCACGAACCCGTTGCCGAACGTCGCCCGCAACTGGTCGAGGGTGCGGTGGAAGTCGGCGCGCGGCTTGTCCTCCTTGTTGACGAACACGAGCCGGGGAATGTTGCGGGCCGCGCATCGCCGCCATGCCGCCTCGGTGCCGACCTCGACACCGTCGACGGCGCTGACCACGAGCACAGCGAGGTCGGCGACGGCGAGGGCGGCATCGACCTCTCCGACGAAGTCGGCGTAGCCGGGCGTGTCGAGGAGGTTGATCTTGTACGTCGCCTCCTCGCCCGTGGCTGGGTCGGTCGTCCTCCACTCCAGCGGGGCGACCGCCAGAGAGATCGACATCTTGCGCTTGATCTCCTCCGGCTCGGTGTCCATCACGGTGCTGCCCTCGTCGGTGCTCCCTGCCCGTTGGAGCACGCCGGCCCGGTACAGCACGGCCTCGGCGAGCGAGGTCTTGCCACTACCGCTGTGGCCGACGAGAGCGACATTTCGTATACGGTCGGTCGTCGGAGCGTTCAATCCACTTTCCCCCTTGGTTTCGACCGAATCGTAGTGGGTGGTCAGCGCACGTGAATCCGGGCTCGACGACCATCCACCCACCGGTAGACCGGCGCCTATCGTCGGGGGAGCGTGGAGGTGACCGAGGAGCGCTTCGTCTATCAGCCGGCTCTCGACGGAGTGCGCGCTATCGCCGTCCTCCTCGTGCTCGCGTACCACGCCGGTTTCGGCTGGATGTCGGGCGGCTACGTCGGCGTGTCGGTGTTCTTCACGCTGTCGGGCTTTCTCATCACGTCACTGGCGCTCGCCGAGCACGATCGAACGGGAAGGATCGACATCGGGGCGTTCTATGCCCGGCGTGTGCGCCGGCTGCTGCCCGCCAGCGTGGTGTGTCTGGCCGGGGTGATCGTCGCCGCCCAGCTGCACCAGTTCGACGGCATCACGGAACTACGCCGGGACCTGTGGGCCGCCGTCGCCCAGGTGTACAACTGGGTGCTGCTGGCCAAGGCCGACAGCTACGCCACCGAGATGGCCAAGACGGCGGGTCAGCGGTCGCCACTCGACCACTACTGGTCGCTGGCCATCGAGGAGCAGTTCTACTTGCTGTGGCCGCTCGCCCTGCTCGCTCTACTCGCCATTGCCAGGCGACGCCGTCTCGTGGCGTTCGCGGCGGTGTGGGCGGCCTTCGTCGTCGTCGCCATCACGATCGCCGTTGGCTGGGGTGGTTCGGCCAGTTACCTCGCCACGCCGGCGCGGCTGCCGGAGATCATCATCGGCGCCGTTCTCGCCGTCGCCATCCACGAGGGCCGGCGAATTCCGGCGAGCCGCTGGCTGGCGGGCGCCGGGTTGGTGGTGATCGTCGGCAGCGCCGTGTCGTGGCCGGCAGCGGGTGGACCGGCGGAGCGCGGCATGCTGCCGTTGTTCGCCGTTGCGTCGGTCGCCCTGATCGGTGGGCTGCAACAGGCGTCGGTCGTCCGCAGCGCTCTGTCGATTGCACCGCTGGTGTGGCTCGGGCGGATCAGCTACGGCGTCTACCTCTTCCACTGGCCGATCTACACGCTGGTCGACGAGCGTCGCCTCACCCTCGACCGGGCAGCACTGTTCGCCGTGCGGCTGGCGATCACCGTCGCGGTGGCTGCCGTGTCCTACTACGTCATCGAGCGGCCGGTGCGTGCCCGTCGCCCGTCGCGGAGATTGGTCGGGTTGGCCGCCGCTGGGGCGTGGGCCATCCTCGCCGGTGTCGTCGTGGTGGTGCCCGACCGTGACGGCAACTTCACGTCAGTCGCCGCAGCAACCCGCCAGGCCGCGGCGATCGTTCCCATCGCCCCAGGCCCGGTAGCGCCGCTCGACTCACGGCCGCGGCGCGTGCTGGTGGTCGGCGATTCGACGGCGGTGGCGACCGGCGAAGGGCTGATCGAGTGGGCGGCGGCGCACCCCAAGGAGATGAAGGTGACGTCCCGTGCCGCGATTGGATGCGGACTGAACCCGGTCGCCCTTCCCGCCGACGACTATCGCGAGCTGTGCACCGAGGTGCTTGCCGGACACGTGCCAGCGGTCCGCGCCCTGCAACCCGACGTCGTGGTGGCGATGGTGACGTTCCGCGACATGGAGGACCGCCAATGGTCGGCGGCCGAAGGACTGCTGACGCCGACCGACGAGCGGTTTCGTCGCCATCTGCTCGAGGGCTACGAGTGGTTCGTCGCCACGATGCACGCCGCCGGGGCGGCCACGGTGCTGTTCGTGATCCCGCCGACGCCTGCGCTCCCGGCGATCGGCGACATCGCCCCGATGCTCGACCGCCGACGCATCGCGGCGTATCGCAACGTCTTGCGTGAACTCCCACGGCGCTTCCCGGACGGCGTGGCCATCGCCGACATGGCCTCGTGGTACGACGCCCAGGGCGACCCGCCGAGTCGCGCCGACGGCCTCCATTGGACCCTCGACGCCGCTGTCGAGGTCGCCGAGGAGTTTCTCGTCCCAGCGATCAGCCGGGCTGCTTGACGACCCTCAGGTACGGCTTCGGCGACTCCCAGCCGTCGGGGAACAACTCCTTGGCCTCGTCGTTGTTGACGGAACCGGCGATGATGACGTCGCCGCCCTGCCTCCAGTCGGCGGGAGTGGCGACCTTGTGCTTGGCGGTCAGCTGCAGCGAGTCGATGACCCGGAGCACCTCGTCGAAGTTGCGGCCGGTCGTCATCGGGTAGGTGAGGACCAATTTGACCTTCTTGTCCGGGCCGATCACGAAGACGTTGCGCACCGTCATGTTGTCCGCCGGGGTGCGCGCCTTGGCGTCGCCGGACGTGCTCGCCGGGAGCATGTCATAGAGCACGGACACCTGGAAGTCGCTGTCGCCGATGATCGGGAAGTTCGGCCGGGCGCCCTGGGTCTCCTCGATGTCCTGCGCCCAGGCCTCGTGGTCGGCGGTGGCGTCGACGGACAGGCCGATGACCTTGACGTTGCGCTTGTCGAACTCCGGCTTCAACTTGGCGACAGCACCGAGCTCGGTCGTGCACACTGGTGTGAAGTCCTTGGGGTGGCTGAACAGGACGCCCCAGGAGTCGCCGAGCCATTCGTGGAAGTTGATCGTGCCCTCGGTGGTGTCGGCGGTGAAGTCTGGTGCGGTGTCGCCGAGTAGGACGGCCATGGAACGCTCCTTTGCGCTGGATCGTGGAACGGTTGGAGCGTAGCCCTAAAGCCGACTAGATCGATCAAGATTCTACGCGACTAGCCTGCCCACTGGTGACCGCCGCCCCTGGAGCCGAGCTGCACCCCGCGCTCGCGCCGCTGGAGTTCCTCCTCGGGACGTGGCGCGGCGACGGGTCCGGCCACTATCCGACGATCGAGTCGTTCGCCTACCTCGAGGAGATCTCCTTCGTCCACGTCGGCAAGCCGTGGTTGCTCTACACCCAGCGCACGCGGCACGCCACCGAGGGTCGGCCGCTGCACGCCGAGACCGGCTACTGGCGTCCGCTCGGCGACGGGCGCGTGGAGGTCGTGATGGCCTATCCCACCGGTCACGTGGAGATCGCCGAGGGCACCGTCCGGGGGACTGTGGTGGACGTCGTCACGGCATCGCTGGCCGCCACGCCGACGGCGAAGCGAGTCGACCGTGTCGAGCGCACGATCACCGTGGAGGGCGACGAGCTGCACTACGCGTTGGCGATGGCGGCCGTCGGCGAGCCGCTGACCCCGCACTTGGCGGCGACGCTCCGACGCGACCTTGACATGTGACCATTTGGTCACGTAATCTCCTGGCGTGGGCGGCGCCGACGATGACGTGTTCAAAGCGCTCGCCGACGGCGGGCGACGGCAGTTGCTCGACGCCCTGTTCGCCCGCGACGGCCAGACTCTCGGCGAACTCTGCGAAGTGCTCCCGGGCATCACGCGGTTCGGAGTGATGAAGCACCTGGCCGTGCTCGAAGGGTCCGGGTTGGTCGTCACCGAGAAGGTCGGACGGGCGAAGCTGCACTACCTCAACCCCGTCCCGATCCGCGAGATCCAGGAGCGCTGGATCTCCAAGTACGCAGCCCCGACGGTCGCCGCGATGGTCGGCCTGCGCCGTCAACTGGAAACGCCCACTGTCGCCTGAGGAGGCACCGATCATGAGCGCGCCCGCTCCACTGCACGTCTACCAAACCTTCATCCGCGCCAGCGCCGAACAGGTGTGGGCGGCGATCACGGACCCCGAGTTCACCAAGCGGTATTTCCACCGCACGGCGTTCGAGTCGACGCTGGAACCCGGGAGCCCCTACCGCATGGTCCTGCCCGACGGCAGCGACGCCGTGGTCGGGTCGATCGAGGAGGTCGAGCCGACCAAGCGACTGGTCATGACGTGGCGGACGCTCTACGACACTGCCGCGGCCCTGGAGCCACCGAGCCGTGTGGAGTGGCTGCTCACCGAGAGCAGCGATGGCGTCACCAAGCTGACCACGATCCATCGCGACCTCGGGCTCAGCCCGATCACGTCGGTCAACGTCGGCGAAGGGTGGATCTGGATCCTGCAATCGATGAAGTCGATGTTGGAGACCGGCGAACCGCTTCCCGGCGCCGAGCCGAGCGCCGTCGACGATGATCAACAGGCGACGACGTCGGTCGAGGCGGCCGAGGCCGAGCAGCACCGCCGCCACGGGATCACCGCCAACAACGCGACCTGGGAGTTGCTCGACGGTCGCCAGCTATCTGCGGACGAGATCGATGACGTGCTCGGCCGGGCGTACGCGGCGACCTATCACTGGCGGCGGGCTGCCCGCCGTGGCCCGGAGAACGCGGCCCGCGGCTCGTGGCTCGTCTCCCGGGTGCACGCCGTCCTCGGTCACGGCGACCTCGCGTTGCACCACGCCGACCAGTGTCTGGAGGTTGTCGCCGATGCCGGTCTCGGCGACTTCGACCTCGCCTATGCCCACGAAGCCAGGGCTCGGGCGTTGGCCTGCCTCGGCCGCGGCGACGAGGCTGCCGTCGAGCTGAAGGCCGCCCACGCCGTGCCGATCGCCGACGCCGAGGACAAAGCGATCCTCGACGCCGACCTCGCCAGCGAGCCCTGGTACGGCCTCGAGATCTGACCAAAGGGTGCCAGTGTGACGGAACCGTCCTACTGGCACCCTTCGGTTGTGGGGTGGCGGCGGCTACGGTGGCGGGCGTGTCGATGAAGGTCGAACTGGGGGAGTTGGCCGATCGCCTGCAGGAGTATTCGTACGCCTACCTCGTGACCGTTGGTGACGAGGGACGCGCCCACCTCTTGGCAGTGCTCCCCGAGCTGTCACCCGACGCCTTGACCATCGGCGGGGTCGGCACGCACTCGCTGGCCAACGTGGCGACCCATCCGACAGCAACGCTCGTCTGGCCGCCGCCCAGCCGCGACGGCTACAGCCTGATCGTCGACGGCACAGCAGCCGCCGGAGATGGCGATGGCGAGATCGTGGTCACCCCGACGAAGGCGATCCTCCACCGCCCGGCCGTCGACACCGCGGGCAAGCGCACCGGTTCCGACTGCGCGCCGGTCTAGATCCGCTCGAAGTACCGGCGCCGCTCCCAGTCGGTAACCGTCTGGTTGAACGCCTCCCACTCCGACTCGGCGAAGCGCAGCACGTGGTGGTGGACGTCGTCGCCGAAGCACGCCCGGGCCACGTCACTGCTGCGCCACAGCTCGATCGCCTCGACGAACGTCGCCGGGATCCGCGGCAGATCGGTCGACGTGTAGCCGTTGCCCTCGTACGGCGCGGGCGGCTCGATCTTGTTGGCCAGGCCATGGAGTCCGCCGGCGATGGTCGCCGCAAAGGCGTGATAGGTGTTGGCGTCGGCGCCCGGGATCCGGTTCTCGACGCGCAACCCTTCGCCGTGACCGACGACCCGGAAACCGAGCGTGCGATTGTCGACGCCCCATCCGATCCCCGTCGGCGCCCAACTGCCCGGTTGGAAGCGCTTGTAGCTGTTGACCGTCGGGGCGACCAGCAGCGCGAACTCGGCGGCGGTCGCCAGCAACCCGCCGAGGAACCACCGAAACGCCTCGCTCTCGTGATGCTCGCCGTCGCCGGGCATCGCGCTCATCGAGCCGTCGGCCGACCACAGGCTGGTGTGGATGTGGAAGCTCGAGCCGGCGTCGTCGAAGTGCGGCTTGGCCATGAACGTCGCCGACACGCCGTGTGCCGCGGCGATCTCCTTCACGGCGTTCTTGAACAGCACGTTGATGTCGGCCATCTCGACGGCGTCCTGGAACGTCAGGTTGATCTCGTGCTGGCCGCGACCGGCCTCGCCCTTGGAATACTCGACGGGGAGCCCGGCGGCGGCGAGACCGCGACGGATCGCCCCGATGACGTGCTCCTCCTTCGTCGTCTGGAGGATGTTGTAATCCTCGACGTACGGCGAGTTGGGTGTCAGGTCGCGGTAGTCGTCGCGATGGGCGTCGTCGTACGCCTGCTTGAACAGGAAGAACTCGATCTCGCTGCCGCACTTGGCGGCGAACCCGGCCTCTCGGGCGGCAGCTGTCTGGCGCTGGAGGATCCGCCGCGGCGACACTTCCACGGGCTCGCCGGACTCGACGTCGACGAGGTCGACGAACACCAGCGCCGTGCGGTCGAGCCACGGCAGGTAGCGAACAGTCGCCGGGTCGACGACGCCGCGCATGTCCCCGTAGCCCTGCTCGTAGCTCGCCCACCGGAACCCGGGCAACGGTGTGTAGTCGAGGTCGCAGGCGATGAGGTAGTCGCAGTTCTCCGTGCCGTGGTCGAGGACCGTGTCGAAGAAGAACGTCGCCTCAGCGCGCTTGCCGATCATCCGCCCGTGGTGGTCGGCGAACACGGCGAGCACCGTGTCGATCGCCCCGCTGCGCACGTCGCCTTCCAGCTCGTCGATGGACACGGTGACGTTCTGCGACATCAGTGCGTTCCCCGGCCACGCAGGCCGTAGTTGGCCGCTCGCTCGCTGGCGCTCGCTCGCTCGCAACTGTGCACAACACCCACCACGATCACTCCGGCGTTGTGTAGGCGGCAGTGATCCCGCCGTCGACGATCAGCGACTGCCCGGTCATGAACGACGATTCGTCGCTGGCCAGGAACAGGCCGGCCTTGGCGATCTCGTGGGGCTCGCCGAAGCGTCCCATCGGGATGTGCACGAGGCGGCGCTGGCGCTTGGCGTCGTCGGACAGGAACTTGGCGAGCAACGGCGTGAGCACCGGGCCGGGGCACAGGGCATTGACCCGGATTCCCTGGCGGGCGTAGATCACGGCGATCTCCCGGGTCATCGCCACCACTGCGCCCTTCGACGCGGTGTAGGCGATCTGCGGCGTCGCCGCGCCCATGTGGGCGACGAACGAGGCGACGTTGACGATGCTCCCGCCGCCGGAATCGAGCAGTGCCGGAATCCCATGGCGGCAGCACCGGGCGATGCCCGTGACGTTGACGTCGAGCGTCCGTGACCAGGTGTCGTCGGAGGTGTTCGTCGGGCCGTCGTCGCCGGCGGGGGAGATCCCGGCGTTGTTGTACAGCACGTGCAGCCCGCCGAACGTCTCGACCGTGAACGCCACGGCGGCCGCGACGCTCTCGTCGTCGGTGACGTCGGTGGCCACGAATGCGGCGTCGCCGCCGGCATCGACGATGGCCGTGACCGCCTCGTCCCCGTCGGAAACGTCGGCGATGACGATCGCCGATCCTTCGGTGGCGAACAGCTCGGCAGCGACGCGACCGAGGCCGCTGGCGGCTCCCGTGATCAACGTGACCTTCCCGTCGAGACGTCCCTGACCGTTGGCCATCGGCTGCGCACACTAGGTGCTGCCGCATCGACAGCGTCTACCGAGGGTGGCGGCTGGTGTATGGCCCTCGCCACGAACGGCTGATCAGCAGCTGGAGACCGGGGTCGTCGTCCCATCGGCGACGCCGTTGAGCCAGTTGAGCGCATCGAGGGTGATGCCACTGTTGACGTGGAATCCGCCCGGCAGCACGCGTCGTTCGACGACCTGTCCGGCGGCACACAGACGGGCCAGCAGGGCCTCGCTGTGGACCACCGGGATGCGTTCGTCCGCGTCGCCGTGGAAGATCAGCATCGGCGCATCCGTCGCTGTCGTTCCGGCGGTGTTCGCCGCGAGCAGCGACGCGAACGGCTCGACCGTGCCGGGGTCGGCGGCGATGTACGGTCCGGCGATGTCGACCGGCTGATCGAAGCAATGGGTCGTGTTCCACGCCTCCGTCAGCGCGATGCCCGCCGGGGTGAGCACCTGACCGAGGGCACCCTGAGCCTCCGGGTATGTCGTCGCCATGCCGGCGACCAGACCGACGCTCAGCGCGCTGAGCTGTGGCTGCGAGGCGGCCCACGACGCCAGGGCGGCGGGGTCGCTGGCCGGCGCGCCGACGACGGTGCCGACGATCGTCTGTTCCGGTGCCCACTCGCCGGCCAGTTTGGTCGCCCAGAGGGCGGCATGGCCCCCCTGGGAAAAGCCGGTGATCGCCGTGGTGTCGCTCAGGTAGACGCCGGGGATCTGACCGGCGGCCCGGCCAGCGTCGAGCATGCTACGACCCTCGCTCACGCCGACGATGAACGGGTGCGGACCCGGTCCGCCGACGCCCTCGTAGTCGGTCGCCACGGTCACCCAGGCGTCGCCTGCGGTGCCACTGACGCTGTGGAACTCTCCGTCGTAGTCGCCGTACGCGGAGTCGTTGTCGATCGCCATCGAGGGAGCGCAGCTGTCGGCCATGCCCGTCGTTCCGTGGCCGTACAGCAGCTTCCGGAACCCGCCGAACGGGGCGATGTCGTCGGGCACCGACACCAGCCCGGTGACGACCGTCGGAGCGCCGGCAACGGTCTGCGAGAGGTACATGATGCGATACAGGCGATCGAACGACGACTCCAGTACCTGCCAGCGCACGAGATCGCCATGCTCGCCGGCGGGGATCGGGTTGGGCGCCTCGTAGAACGTCGGGTCGTCCTGGGCGTACTCGACGGGACCGGGAAGCGTCGCCCCGACATCAGCTGATGTGAGTTCCGTCGCATGGGCCGTCGCCGGAATCGCCACCGCGCCGACGATCGCCAGCACGCCGAACGTCCGCCGCTTCCTCACGGCGCAGTCCTACCAGGCCGCGGTGAGCGCTCGATGAACGTTTCGTCGAGCACGACCCTCACCCGCACGACGACACCGGGGTGACGGTGCCGTCGGCGACTCCGGTGAGCCAGTCGACGCCGGCACCGCTCAACTCCGAGGCGGTGCTGATGTGGGTCGCACCGGCGATCACTCGGCGTTCGGCGACTTGACCGGCGGCGCACAATCGGTCGAGCAGCGCCGCGCTGTGGGCGACGGGCACGCGCTGGTCGCCGTCAGCGTGGAGGATCAGCAGGGGGGTTGCGGTCGCGGCGTTGCCCGCGGTGTTCTCGGCCATCATCGTGGCGAACGGCTCGACCGCCGCCAGATCGGTAGCCAGGTACGGGCCTGGAGTCGCCGCCTCGGCGCCGAAGCAGACGCCGCTCCACTGCTCCAGCAGCTCCGCGCCTGCCGGGGTGAGGACGGAGCCGAGGCCCACCAGCGCCTCGGGATAGGTGGTCGCCAACCCGGCGGCGATGGCCAGCGGCAACGTCTCGGCTTGTGGTTGGGCGACCGCCGCGGCGGCGAGGCCGGCGATCTCTGAGGCCGGGGCGGCGATCGCCGCGGCGACGATCGACTGCTCCGGCGTCCAGTGCGGCGCCAGCTCGGCCGCCCACAAGGCGGCGTGGCCACCCTGTTCGAATCCGGCGAGGGCGGTCGTCGCGCCGACGTACAGGGTGGGCAGTTGACGTGCGGCGCGGCCGGCGTCGAGCATCGCCCGCCCTTCGCTCACACCGACGAACAGGGGGTGGATCCCCGGGCCACCCAGTCCCTGGTAGTCGGTCGACACGACCACCCAGTCATCGGACGACATCGATTCGATCTGGTCCGTCGCCGGCAGGTCGACCGATGGATTGTCGATCGCCGCGGACGGAGCACAGGCGTCGTCGAACCCCGTCGCGCTGTGGCCGTAGAGGAGCAGCTGATTGCCGCCGAACGGCGGGAGATCGTCGGGCGCGTCGACAAGCGCCGTGACCAGCATTGGTTCGCCGGCGACGGTCTCGGACAGGTACATCATGCGGTAGCGCAGGGAGAACGGCGAGTCGATCACCTGCCAGCGCACGAGATCGCCGTGGGCACCGCTCGGCAACGGCTCGGGAACGTCGTAGAAGGCCGGGTCGCCCGGGGCGAATTCCTGCGCGGGCTCCGGCGCCGCCGGTGAAGGCGGTGCGGCGACGACGACCGCCGGTGTGCAGGCCAGGGCGCCGAGCACTGCGAGTCCACAGAGGGGCCGCCGAACGGTCATGGGGGAATACTGCCGGAGCCCCCTGAAGGGTTCCTGTGCTCGAAGTTCTTGGTCACGTCGATGCCGGCGACGCTGAGCTCGCGCGTCAGCGCGGATCGCAGGTCGCGCATCACTGGCGCTTGGGCGCCGGGGGGGGTGCGCACCGTGACTCGAACGACCGCACCGTCGGCGCCGAGGCTCTCGACGCCGGGCACGCCGATCGGTTCGAGCAGGACGGGTGCGACATCGGGCAGCGCCGACACCTCGGCGGCCACCCGCTCGATCACGGCCACGGCGTCGTCGAGCTGGGCGGCGTCGGTGACCGTCACGTCGACGGTTCCCAGCGACCAGTCACGGCTCTTGTTGCCGATGCGCAGCACGGTGCCGTTGGGAACGGTCCAGACGGTTCCTGCTCCGTCGCGCAACGTCGTCGATCGCAGCGTGATCGACTCGACGATCCCAATTGCCGGCCCGATGTCGATCTCGTCGCCGACGGCGCACTGGTCCTCGAGCAGGATGAAGAAACCGGAGATGCAGTCCTTCACCAGTTGCTGGGCGCCGAGGCCGACGGCGATGCCGGCGATGCCGGCACCGGCGATCAGCGGGCCGAGGTTGATCGAGAAGATGCCGAGGATCGCCAGCACGGCGAACGTCCAGATGAATGCCGAGACCGTGGTGCGGGCCACCGCCGACAGCGTCCTGGCCCGGACCTCGTCGCGCTCGTCATCGGTCGCTCCGACACCGAGCTTGCCGAGGTAGGCCCCGGCGACCTTGTCCCTGCGGGTCACCTGGTTGATGAACGTGGTCACGAGCTTGCGCAGGTAGCGGTTGACCAGGGCTGCGATGACCACGACGAGCAACGCCGTGAGAATCGGCGTGACGACCGAGTCGACGATGCGCGCTGCGAGACGACTGTCCGTCACGTTCCACGTCGCTTCGCAGAGCCATCCGGGGTTCACCCCGCAAGCGTCGGTGAGCCCTTCGTCGGCGGCCGCCTGCGCCGGCCACGGCGCAACACTCCAGACGGCGAGCATCGTGCGAACCGTAGCTGCGGTCGCCAGCCCGAGCGCGGAATCGGTGCCGTCAGAGCTGTGCTTTGGCCCGCTTCGCCGCCCTGCCGCGCTCGGTCTGGTCGAGCACGACCTTGCGCAGGCGAACCGCCGCCGGGGTGACCTCGACGCACTCGTCGTCGGCGATGAACTCGAGTGCCTGCTCCAGTGACATCGAGCGCGGCGGGATCAGCTTCTCGAAGCTCTCCGCCGTCGACGAACGAACGTTGGTGAGCTTCTTCTCCTTCGTCGGGTTGACGTCCATGTCGTCGGCGCGGGCGTTCTCGCCGACGATCATCCCCTCGTAGACCCCGACGGCCGGGCCGACGAACAGCTGGCCGCGCTCCTGCAGCGACAGCAGCGAGTAGGCCGTCGTGGCGCCGACGCGGTCGGCCACGAGCGAGCCGCGGGTACGAGCGCGGATCGCCCCGGCCCACGGCTCGAAGCGCTCGAACACGTGGTGCAGGAGGGCTGTCCCGCGCGTCTCGGTGAGCAACTCGGTGCGGAAGCCGATCAACCCGCGGGCCGGAACCACGTAGTCCAGGCGGATCCAACCCGAACCGTGGTTGACGATCTGTTCCATGCGACCCTTGCGGAGGGCCAGCAGCTGGGTGATCACGCCCAGGTATTCGTCGGGGACGTCGATCGTCACCCGGTCGACGGGCTCGTGGACGGCACCGTTGACCTCCCGGGTGAGCACGCGCGGTTTGCCGACCGTCAGCTCGAAGCCCTCGCGGCGCATCATCTCGACGAGCACGGCGAGCTGCAGCTCACCGCGCCCCTGGACCTCCCAGGCGTCGGGGCGCTCGGTCGGCAGGACGCGAATGCTGACGTTGCCGACGAGCTCGGCGTCGAGTCGGCTCTTCACCAGGCGGGCGGTCAGCTGGGAGCCGTCGCGGCCGGCGAGTGGCGCCGTGTTGATCCCGACGGTCATCGACAGGCTCGGATCATCGATCGTGATCACGGGCAGCGGGCGCGGATCGTCCGGATCGGCGAGCGTCTCACCGATCGTGATCTCGGCAATCCCGGCGACGGCGACGATCTCGCCGGGTCCGGCAGCATCGGCTGGAACGCGATCGAGGGCCTGGGTGCTGTACAGCTCGGCGATCCGTGCCCGTTCGATGGTCCCGTCGGCCCGACACCAGGCGACGGTGCTGCCCTTGCGCAACGTCCCTGACCGAACGCGGCAGAGGGCGAGGCGCCCGACGTACGGCGAGGCATCGAGGTTCGTGACCAGCGCCTGCAACGGCATGTCGGGGTCGAACGTCGGCGCCGGGATCCGGTCGACGAGCAGGTCGAGCAACGGCGCCAGGGTCAGGCCGTCGGGGAGTCCGGCACCGTCCGCGGGGCGGTCCATCGACGCCCTGCCCTCTCGGGACACGCAGTAGACGGTGGGGAAGTCGAGCTGGTCCATGGCCGCGTCGAGATCGAGGAACAGCTCCTCGACGTCGTGGACGACCTCGGCGATGCGGGCATCGGGGCGATCGACCTTGTTGATCACGAGGATCACCGGGAGCTTGGCCTCGAGCGTCTTGCGGAGCACGAAGCGGGTCTGCGGGAGGGGTCCCTCGCTGGCGTCGACGAGCAACAGCACGCCGTCGACCATCGACAACGCCCGCTCGACCTCGCCACCGAAGTCGGCGTGTCCGGGGGTGTCGACGATGTTGATCGTCACGGCGGCGTCGCCGTCGCCGTAGCGGATCGCCGTGTTCTTGGCGAGGATCGTGATGCCCTTCTCGCGTTCGAGATCCATCGAATCCATCACCCGGTCGGCGACGTCCTGGTTCGAGCGGAACGCACCGGTCTGCCACAGCATCTGGTCGACAAGGGTGGTCTTGCCGTGATCGACGTGAGCGACGATCGCCACGTTGCGCAGGTCGTCGCGAGTCTGCACGATGAATATCCCTTCCAGCGCGCCGGACCGGCGCAGGCAGCCGTTCAGTCAACCACCGGGGGACCGTTCTGGGCGGCCTTCGGTCCAATTCCGGATCTGGGCGGCCAAACGCCGGGGAACCGGACCGATGGCCGCCCGGATCGAGCCCGGCCGGCGATACGCGTTGCCGCATCAGCCGCTGCGGGGGAGGGTCACATTGGCGTCGAGGCCGCCGCCCGGGCGGCGATGGAGGTTGGCGGTGCCGCCGCTGCTGGCGGCGAGGTGGGCGACGATGGCCAGGCCGATTCCCGAGCCGTCATGGCTGGCGTCCGGCGAACGCCAGAATCGATCGAAGGCGTGGGCGAGCTGGTCGTCGGGGAGACCCGGACCACGGTCGAGAACGTGTACCCGGATGACCGCCGCCGTGGAGCCATCGACGACGACCTCCACCGTGCTCGACTCCGGGGCCACGGCGATGGCGTTGTCGAGGTAGTTGTCGAGGACCTGGTCGAGTGCCCCCGGCACGGCCACCGCAGTCGCCCCGCCGCGGTCGACGACCTCGATGCCGACCCCCTGCTCCTCGGCCAGCGGTGCCCACATCGCCGCCCGTTCGGCGACGACAGCGGACACGTCGATCAGCGCCCGGGGCGTCGGCACCGCGGCATCGGTGCGGGCGAGCGTGAGCAGGCCGTCGATGAGCCGCTGCAAGCGGTCGATCTCCCGGTCGGCGTCACCGAGGATTTGCGCAGCCTCGGCGGGGTTCTGATCGACAAGCGCCGTGGCCCGCTCGAGCTGCAGGCGCAGCGCAGTGAGCGGCGTGCGCAACTGGTGCGAGGCGTCACCGGCGAAGCGCCGTTGCTGATCGACCAATCCGGCGAGCCGGCCGGTCATCGTGTTGAACGAGGACGCCAGGGCGCGCAGCTCGGGTGCCCCTTGCGTGTCGTCGGCGCGTTCGGTGAAGTCGCCGCCGGCGACGCGCTCCGTGCTGTGGCGCAGCTTGCGCAACGGCCCGGTCACAGAACTGGCCATGAACAGGGCGGCGACGGCTGCGGCGAGCAGCGAGATCCCGGCGACAGCGATCAGCCCCCGCGTCCGGCGGGCGGCGCGGGCGTCGATCTCCGAGTCGTCCGTCGACACCATCACCGTGCCGACGGTGTCGGCGCCGACGAGCACGGGCACGGCGATCGACACGATGTCGCCCTCGCGTCCGGTGGCCGGGCCGCTGCGTAACGCCGTCGCCACTTCCGGCCGTGTCGCCAGGTCGTCGCCGACAGCAATTCCCGGGACGCCCGTCGTGGCGACGACCGATCCGCCGGCGTTGGTGACGACCACGCCCGGCCCCTGGCGCTCGGAATAGTCGGCGACGGTGTCGGCGAGCGCGACGTCGGCGTCGGGGTCCTGGGTGTCCGCAGCCGGCGGTGACAATGCCGAGGCTGCTTGGCCGGCGAGGATGAACGCGTCGCGCTCGAGCTCGGCGAGCTGCCGATCGACCTCGACGCGCCGCAAGTGGGACACCAAGGGCAGGTCCTGGGCCGCCAGCATCACCACCATCACCCCACAGAAGGCGGCCAGCAGCCGCCATCTCACGGAGGGGCCTCGAGCCGGAAGCCGACGCCGCGCACCGCCTCGATCCAGTGATGGTCCCCGAGCTTGCGGCGCAAGGCGGCCACGTGGGCGTCGACCGTCTTCGTCGGTCCGTACCAGTTGACGTCCCACACCCGCTCGAGGATCTCGGTCCGGCTGAACACGACGCCGGGGTCGGCGGCGAGGTACGCGAGCACGTCGAACTCCTTGGCGGTCAGGGTCAGCTCGTCGCCGTGGAGGTGAACGCGACGGCTGCGTCGGTCGACGCGGAGCGGGCCGACGATCAACTCGTCGCCACCGTTCGAGGGGCCGGTGCTCGGCGCCGTCGTCGTGGTTCGGCTGGACGCGACGACCCACGGCCCTGATGCGCGCCGCCAGCTCACGCCGGCTGAACGGCTTGGTGACGTAGTCGTCGGCGCCGAGTTCGAGCCCGAGGACCCGGTCGAACTCGTCACCGCGGGCCGTCAACATGATGATCGGGATCGAGCCGCGCTGGCGGAGCTGGCGGCACACGTCGCGACCATCGACGTCCGGAAGGCCGAGATCGAGGAGCACGAGGTCGTAGCCCGTCGCCGCGAGGGCGTCAGCGCCGGTGGAGACGTGGGCGACCTCATGGCCGTCGGCGCGCAATCCGGACACGAGCGACTCGGCGATCGCGCGGTCGTCCTCGACCAACAGCAGCTTCACCCCTTCATTGTGGAGGAACGCCGCCCCGCGGGACGACGGTTGGCCGAAACCGCGAAGTTGTTGGACGATTCTTGGACGTCGGCGTTCCGGCCGTCGGACGAACGCCGCGTACCGTCGCTGGTTCAAGGAGGCTTGGACGATGAAGGCACCGAGTGCACGCGTGGCGATGCTGTTGTCGATCGGCGGCGTGCTGGCGGCCGGCTCGGCAGCTGCATTGGTCAACTCACAGGTGCTCGACGATCAGTCGGGTGGCGCCCCGGCCTCGGCGACGGCCGTGTCCACGACGGTTTCGTCGGACACGACGACAACGACTTCGGCGACGACCTTGGCGGCACCGACGATCGTCACCGTGCCATCCACGACGGCAACGACGGCGCCACCCCCAAGCACTTCGGCGCCGTCCACGGCGGTTCCGACGAGCAACACCGCACCCACCACGCCGGCGTCGACGACGGCGCCAGCCGTCGCCGGGACGCAAGCCACGTACCGGCTGGGTGCCGCCGGTACGGCGCTGCTCGACACGGCCGGCGGCCAGCTGGCGATCGTCTCCGTGACGCCGTTGCCTGGATGGTCTGTCGAGCGCGCCGAGAACGACGGCGGCGGCGTCGAGATCCGTCTCGAATCGGCGGACGGCGAGGTCCGCTTCGAGGCCAGCCTGGTGCGCGGCGTCGTGCGCGTGTCGCTGGAGAGCGACGACGACAGCAGTGGTTCGGGCAGCGGCGACGATGACGACAACAGCGGTCCTGGCGGTGGCGGTGGCGACGACAACAGTGGGCCCGGCGGCGGCGGTGACGATGACTGAGACTGCCGGGCGCAGGACTCCGCCGGCGCACGTCGCCAAGATCGCCTCGGCAGGTGCCACCGGCGTGTTCGTGCTCGGACTGGCCGCGGTGATGGGTTACGCGCAGCACTCGGTGGCCGACCCGGCCGCGCCGCCGACGATCGCCCCGGCGCCCATCCCGACGACACTGCCAGCCGCCACGACGACATCGCTCGCCCCACCAACGACGGCGATCCTCGTCCCCCTGGCGACGACGATCGCCCCGGTGCCGACGCCCGCCCCGGTCGCCGCCGCTCCGCCTCCCGTCGAGATCGCCACGCAGCCCCCACCTCCACCTCCCGTCGTCATCGTGTCGGAGCAGTCGCAGTGAGCGGGCCGCAGGCGGTCCGGCGATTTCGGGCGATGGGCTGCCGGTCGACGGTGATCGTCGAGGCGGGCGACGTCGATGTCCAACGTCTCGCCGAGCTGGCGATGATCAGGATCGCCAGGCTGGAGGCGGCCTGGAGCACGTTCCTGCCCGACAGTGACGTCTCTCGACTGAACCGCGCCGCCGGCGCCCCGGTCACCGTGCGCCCCGCAACCGTTGAGCTGCTCAAGGCGATGGTCGAGGCGACGGTCGTCAGCGCCGGGGCCTATGACCCAACCGTGCCGGGCCACCGCCCCGACGAGACGCCGTGGTTCGAGGCCGTGGCGATCGATCCCGACGGGGCAACCGTGCAAGCCGACCGCCGGCTGTGCTTCGACCCGGGAGGTATCGGCAAGGGTCTGGCGGCCGACCTCGTCGTCGCCGACACGATGGCCTCCGGCGCGTCTGCCGTGGCGATCTTCCTCGGCGGGGATGGGCGGGTCAGTTCGGACGATGGGCTCAGGCGCTGGGCGATCGAGGTCGCCGCCCCGGACGGCACGACATCGATCGACCGCCTCGAGCTCGACCGCGGTGCCGTGGCCACCTCAGGGTGCCGTCGGGCGCACCTCGTCGACCCGGTGACCGGCAGGATCGTCGAGCCGGGCGAGGTCGTCCAGGTCAGCGTGCTGGCAGGAACCGGGGCTACGGCTGAGGCGCTGACCAAGGCCGTACTGCTCGGTGGCGATCCGCACGCCGTCGACCGGCTCGATGATCAGGGCATCGGTGTGCTGGCGCTGCGGGCCGACGGCCGGACGACTGCCAACGCGACCTGGGGCGACCATCGCGCCGTGTCAGCGGCCGGGGCCGTGGCGTGAACGACCAGCTCTGGTGGTACCTCGCGAGATCGGCGGGGATGGCGGCGGCGGTGTTGATGGTCGGGGCCCTCGTGCTCGGCATCCTGGCGGCGACCCGGGCGCTCAAGGACATCGACCGGCCGGCCTGGCTCGTCGCCCTGCACCGTTGGTTCAGCGTGCTCACCGTGATCGCGGTGGTGACTCATCTCGGCGCCCTCGTCGCCGACAGCTATGTGCACTTCGGCCTCGTCGAGCTGCTCATCCCGGGCGCGTCGACGTGGCGGCCGCTCGCCGTCGCGCTCGGCGTCATCGCCCTCTACCTGTTCGCCGTCGTGCACGTGTCGTCACTGGCGATGAGACGCCTTCCCAAGGTGTGGTGGCGGCGCCTGCACACGCTCAGCTACCTGTCGGTGTGGGCGGCGATGCTCCACGCCGGCTCGGCTGGCACCGATACCACCAACGTCGTCTACCGATCGGTCGCCACGCTGCTGACGATGGCCGCTGTCGCGGCGGTGCTGTTCCGTGTCGTTCTCGGGCGCTACGCGGCCCGAGTGTCTGCGGGACGGCGACCCTCAGGCGCTGAGGCCGAGGGCGCTGAGCGCCGCCGCCCACGACCTGCTCGTCGGGTCGATGAGGTCGAAGTGGTCGTCGCCGGCGATGTCCACGACGCTGACGGAGCCGGCGCCGCTGCCGGGGGGGATCGTGTAGGCGGCCGGTACGACATCGTCGTTGCTGCCGCGGATGACGGTGAGGGCGACGCCGTCGGCGAGCCCGGGGGTGGCAACGGCGTACCGCTCGGGGACGTCATCTGGCCCGCCGCCGAGGAAGTCGCCGACGGCACCGTTGCCGACTCGGTCGCGCTCGGCGGCCGACAGGGCGGCGACCGGGGCGAGCCCAACGGCGAGACGCGGCGTGACGAGCGGATCGCCGCCCTGCGCGCCCGGCGGCAGCAGCTGCCGAGAAGCGGCCCACAGCGCCAGGTGCCCGCCGGCCGAATGACCGACGACGGCGACGTCGTCGACGTCGAGTCCCTCGTCGGGGCCGACGGAGGCGAGTAGATCGACGGCGGCCGCGACGTCCGTCAGCGTGCCGGGCCATCCGCCCCCGTCGTGCCCGACGCGCCGGTACTCGATGTTCCACGCCGCCACGCCGCGGCCAACGAGGTCGGCGGCGAGGGGATCCATCAGGTCGAGGCCGTAGATCTTGCGCCAGAACCCGCCGTGGATCAGGACCACCACGCGGGTGATGTCGCCGGACCGGCGATGCGGCGACGACCACAACTCGCCGAACTGCCACTCGCCGGTGCCGTAGGGCAGGCGTAGGCGAGCGACCATCGCGTTCAAGTGTGGAGGAACAGGTACGTCGGACACCAACGCGGCTGCGTTTGACGCAGAACACCATTGATGTTCAGTTCTGTTTGATCATAAACTATCGAACGTGACAGACGAGGCGACCCGCTTGCGGGATGACCCGACGATCGCCGCCCTGCTGGCTCGTTCCAACCGCCTCGGTGCCGACAAGCGGGTGACCAACTTCGCCGGCGGCAACACTTCCGCCAAGGTCACCCTCGCCGATCCGATCACCGGCGCGCCGACGAAGGTGCTGGCGGTCAAGGGCTCGGGCGGTGACCTCGGCACGATGACCCTCGCCGGGCTCGCGTTCCTCGATCTCGACCGAGTCCGCGCCCTCGAGGCGGTTCATGCTCGCGGGGTCCACGAGGACGACATCGTCGCCTACTACGAGTACTGCCGGTTCGGCCACGGGGGTGCCGTGCCGTCGATCGACACTCCCCTGCACGCCTTCATCACCCAGGATCACGTCGACCACCTGCACCCAGACTCGATGATCGCCCTCGCCGCTGCCGAAGGCAGCGAGGCGCTGGTCGCCGAGTGCTACGGCGCCGAGGTCGGCTGGCTGTCCTGGAAGCGGCCTGGCTTCGAGCTCGGCCTCGCGCTGCGCGACTTCCAAGGACGATCCCCTGATGCCCGCGGTGCGGTGCTCGAGGGCCATGGGATGATCTGCTGGGCGGAGACCAGTGAGGCGTGCGAGGCGCTCTCCCTCGACCTCATCGCCCGCGCCGAGCAGTTTGTCGCCGAGCGCGACCTCGACGGCGCGTTCGGGGCGGTGCGCGACGGGTACACCGCACTCGACGTCGCCGAACGGCGCCAACGCGCCGCGGCCCTGGCCCCGATCGTGCGTGGAGTGGCCGCATCAGAGCGTCCGATGGTCGGCGCCTTCAGCGACGCTCCGCTGGTGCTCGACTTCTTGTCCCGCGAGGCGGCGCCGCGGCTGGCTGCCCAGGGGACATCGTGCCCTGACCACTTCCTGCGCACGAAGGTCCGTCCGCTCTATCTCGATCTGCCGGCGACGGCCACGCTCGACGAGCAACGGGTCCGCCTCGAGGAGCTGCACGAGCAGTACCGCGCCGACTACCGGGCGTATTACGAGGCGTACGCCGACGCGGCATCGCCGGCGATGCGCGGTGCCGATCCGGTCATCGTGCTCGTGCCGGGTGTCGGCATGTGGAGCTTCGGCGCCGACCCGCAGACGGCCCGCGTGGCCGGCGAGTTCTACATCAATGCGATCAACGTGATGCGTGGTGCCGAGGCGATGTCGACGTACTTGCCGATCGACGACCACGAGAAGTTCCGCATCGAGTACTGGGAGCTCGAGGAGCGCAAGTTGCAGATGCGTCCGGCGGCACCCGCGCTGCAGGGCCGCGTGGCGCTGGTGACCGGAGCCGCCTCGGGGATCGGCCGGGCGATTGCCGAGTTGCTGTCGCGCCACGGCGCCTGCGTGGTCATCGCCGATCTCGACGGCGAGGGCGCGGAGAAGGTTGCTGCCGCCCTGGGCAGCGAGCGAGCGCTCGGGATCGCCGCCGACGTCACGTCGGAAGCGCAGGTCGCAGCGATGTTCACGGCCGCCGCCGAGCGTTTCGGGGGAGTCGACATCGTCGTCAACAACGCCGGGTTCGCCACCGCTGCGCCACTCATCGACACGAGTGCCGCCGATTGGGACCGGCTGCACGCTGTGCTCGCTCGTGGATCGTTCCTCGTCAGTCGCGCTGCGGCCCGGCAGATGATCGAGCAGGACATCGGTGGTGACATCGTGTACATCGTGTCGAAGAACGCCGTCGTGGCCGGCCCGCAGAACGTCGCCTACGGCGCGGCCAAGGCGGATCAGGCGCACCAGATCCGGCTGCTCGCCGCCGAGCTCGGTGTCCACGACATCCGGGTCAACGGGGTCAACCCCGACGGGGTCGTCCAGGGCTCGGGGATCTTCCAGGGCGAGTGGCTGCGCCAGCGCGCCGAAACCTATGGGGTGGCACCGGAAGATCTCGGTAAGTACTACGCCGGGCGCACGCTGCTCGGCCGGGAGATTGTGCCGGAGCACGTCGCCGAGGCGGTGTTCGTGCTCGTTGGCGGCAGCCTGTCGCGAACTACCGGGTTGTCGATCCCGGTCGACGGTGGGGTCGCCGCGGCGTTCTTGAGATGATGAGCAAGTCGTCGGCAGAGCGCTGGCGTTGTCCTCAGGTGCGAACGACCGAGCGCCAGCAGGCGCAGATGCGAGCGACGAGGCGCCAGCCGAGGAGCGGCCAGTAGCGGCCTACGTGGCCGGGGAACGGAAGGTTGGCCTACGTGGCCGGGGAACGGAAGAATGGGGGTCAGAGATGAGCATGCGCATCACGCCGGAGGCCATTGCCGACGTCGAGGCCGCGCAGTTGGCGCGGCATCGCGCCGACTTCGAGGCCTGCACCGAGCATCTGGCGCGCTGGGAGATCGACGTCGAACCGGTCGTCGCCGAGGTGCAGCGCTTCAGCGTCGCCGCCCCGTCGTGGGCCGTGGGCACCGGCGGCACGAGGTTCGGCCGTTTCCCCGGCGGCGGTGAGCCACGCGACACCGTCGAGAAGCTCGACGACATCGCCGCCCTCAACGCCGTGACCGGGGCCAACCGAACGGTCAGCTTGCACGTGCCGTGGGACGACCCCGACGATGCAGCGGCGTTGCGGCAGTACGCCGACGAGCTCGGCATCGGGTTCGACGCGATGAACTCGAACACGTTCCAGGACAACGCGGCGACCACGGCCGACGGCGAGATCAGCTACAAGTTCGGCTCGCTCGCCCACTCGTCGCCTGATGTTCGCAAGCGAGCCCTCGAGCACAACGTCTACTGCATCGAGCTCGGTCAGCAGCTCGGCTCGACGGCGCTGACGGTGTGGCTCGCCGACGGGATCAACCATCCCGGGCAGGCCGACTTCCGGCGCCAGTTCGAACGGGTGGCCGACGGTTTACGGGAGATCCACGAGGCGCTTCCGGACGGCTGGAAGATGTTCACCGAGCACAAGCCCTACGAGCCGGCGTTCTACTCCTCGGTCAACGCCGATTGGGGTTCGTCGCTCTTGCTCGCCCAGCACGCCGGAGAGCGCGCCGCCTGCCTCGTCGACCTCGGCCATCACCTCCCGAACACGAACATCGAGCAGGTCGTCAGCCGGCTGGCGATGGTCGGCCGGCTCGGCGGTTTCCACTTCAACGACTCGAAGTACGGCGACGACGACCTCACCGTCGGTTCGATCCACCCGTACCAGTTCTTCCTCATCGTCGTCGAGCTGTTCAAGCACGGTGGCGGGAGGATGCCTGACGTCGCGTACATGATCGACGCCTCACACAATCTCAAGGATCCGCTCGAGGACATGGTCCAGGCGACCGACCAGATCCAGGTCACCGTCGCCCAGGCCGCCCTGCTCGACTACGCCGCCCTCGCGGCGGCGCAGGACGACAACGATCCGGCGATCGCCGCCGAGGTGCTGCAGACGGCGTACCGCAGCGACACCCGGGCGATCGTCGCCGAAGCGCGTCTCCGCAACGGAGCGGCGATCTCCCCGTTGCTCGCCCTGCGCCGCCTCGGGTATCGGCGGGCGATGGTCGACGAGCGCGGCTCGACGACGCTGGCCACCGGCCTGTAGCCGGAAGTCCCGACGGAGCGGGCCGAAGTGAGCGCGATCGGTCGGGACTTCGGCATGGAGTCGGGCTGATGCCGACCGCGGTCGCCGCCGTCGACTTCGGGGCGACGTCGATCCGCGTCTGCCGGATCGACCTCGACGTTGCGCAACCCGAACTCGAGGTCGTTCACCGCTACGCCCATCACCCGGTCGCCGATGCTCGCGGGACGCTGCGCTGGGACTGGGGTCGCTTGGTTGCGGAGATGGAACGTGGTCTCGACCGCGCCCGAGCCAGGGGTCCGCTGGCGTCGATCGGAATCGATGCGTGGGCGGTCGACTACGGCCTCGTGGGGGCCGATGGTGGACTCGTCGAGCCACCGGTCTCGTACCGCGACCAGCGCACCGCCGGCTACCGGGACGTCGTCGAGCGGATCGGCGAACGTCGGCTCTACGAGATCGCCGGACTGCAGTTGATGCCGATCAACACGATCTTCCAACTCGCAGCCCACGACCGCGATGCGCTGTCGCGGGCCCGTCACCTGCTGATGCTGCCCGAGCTTCTGGCCTATCACCTGAGCGGCGAGATCACGGCCGAGTTGACGAGTGCCGGGAGCACGGGGCTGCTCGATCTGGGCGTCGGCGACTGGTCCGGCGAGCTGCTCGACGCCATTGATCTCGTGCCGAGTTTGCTCCCGTCGATCTGCGGCCCCGGGACGCTTGTCGGCAAGTGGCGTGACGTGCCTGTGCACTTGGTCGGCGGGCACGACACGGCATCCGCAGTGCTGGGTGGGGCGGCTCACGGGGCGGCCTACGTGTCGGCGGGGACGTGGCTGCTGGTGGGCCGGATGCTGGCCAAGCCGGACACGTCAGAAGCCACTCGCCTGGCGCGGTTCAGCAACGAGCAAGGCGCCGCTGGCGGCATTCGTCTGTTGCGCAACGTCGCCGGCTGGTGGCTCGTCGAGGAGTGCCGGCGAACGTGGGGCGATCCCGACCTCGACGAGTTGCTGGCCGCCGCGGCGAGCGTCGGGCCGGTTCCCGCCGCCGATGCGACCGACCCGCGGTTTCTCGCCCCCGACGACATGGCCGCCGAGTTGGTGGCGGCGGCCGGCCTCGGTGCGAGCGCATCCCGTGCCGAGGTCGTCCGCTGCGCTGTCGAGTCGATGGCCCAGTCGACCGCCGCCGTGGTCGCCCAGCTCGGTCTGCCGAGCGTGCAGGTCTTCGGTGGTGGTGCGCGCTCGGAGCTGCTGCTGCAACTGCTCGCCGAGCACGTCGAGGGATCGGTCACGGTTGGCCCGGTGGAGGCGACCGCGCTCGGCAACGCGATGTCCCAGGGGCTCGCCCTCGGAGTGTTCGACTCCGTCGCCGACGCTCGGAGAAGGCTCGGCGAGTCGCACGCGACGTCGGTTGATCAGGCGGTCGTCCCGTGAACCTCGAGTCGATGGACCGCCTCGGGTTGATCCGGCGGCGGCTCGATGGCGATGGGCGGGTCCGCGTCGTGCAGCTCGCCGCCGAGTTGGACGTCAGCGAGATGACGATCCGCCGCGATCTCGACGTCCTCGTCGACGAGGGAGTCGCCCACCGCGTGCGCGGAGGGGCGGTGGCCGTCGGTCCTCAACAGTTCGCCGCCCGGGCGGAACAGAACTCCAGAGCCAAGGGGCGGATCGCCGACAAGCTGGTCGACCTCGTCGGCATCGGCGGAGCCATCGGTGTCGATGCCTCGTCGACACTCCAGCGCCTGGCGGCGCGGCTCGCCCCGGTGCGCAACCTCACGGTGTTGACGAACGGTCTCGACACGTTCCGTTCGCTGCAGGAGCACCCGGGTGTGACGGCACTGCTCACCGGTGGCGAGCTCGACGAGTCGACGGGGAGCCTCGTCGGACCGCTGGCGACGCGCGCCGCCGGCGACGTGATGTTGCGCCGACTGTTCGTCAGCGCCTCGGCGCTCGACCCCGAGCTCGGATCGAGCGAGTCGACGCTGCTCGACGCCGAGGCGAAGTTGGCACTCGCCGGCGCGGCCGCCGAGATCGTGCTGGCGGTGGACGCCTCCAAGCTCGGACATCGCGCCCCGGCGCGCTGTTTCGATTTCGGACGGATCGATATTCTCGTGACCGAGCTGGACCCGACGGACACCCGCCTCGACCCGTACCGCGATCGCGTCGAGTTGGTCTGAGCATCGCCGTGGCTGCTTGCACCGGCTATGACGGCTCATGTACGATCGTGTTCGATAGCTCAGGTTCGTCCACGCACGCGAGTGCGTGTAGCGGCGGTGCGATCGAAGGGGGAGTGACCGTGCGACGACGTTCGCACAAATGCGAGCGACGAGGCGTCAGCCGAGGAGCGGCCAGAGACTGCGCAGGCAGAACACGCCGTGGCGGGGGAACGCCATGAACGTCGTGGTGGCGCTCGAAGGGGTCCACAAGCGCTTCGGCGGAACGCGGGCTCTCGACGGCGCCGGGATCACGCTGTACGCCGGCGAGGTGCACGCCCTCGTCGGCGAGAACGGGGCTGGCAAGTCGACCCTGATCAAGACGATGACGGGGATCTACCAACCCGACGACGGGGAGATCCGCATCGATGGCGAGCCTGTCCAACTGAGCTCGTCGGCGGACGCTCAGAACCGGGGAATCGTCGCCATCTACCAGGAGCCGATGATCTTCCCGGACCTCAGCGTGGCCGAGAACATCTTCATCGGCCATCGCCGTCGCGGCCAGCTCGTGCGGTGGCGCAGGATGTACGACGAGGCCGGCGAGATCCTGCGATCCCTCGACATCGACGTCGATCCGCGGGCGCCGGCCAACACCCTGGCGGTTGCCGCCCAGCAGGCGGTGGAGATCGCCAAGGCGATCTCTCTCGACACCAGGGTGCTGATCATGGACGAGCCAACGGCATCGCTGTCCGCCCATGAGGTCGACCGGCTCTTCGACCAGGTGAACCGGCTGCGCGACCGAGGTGTCGCCGTGCTGTTCATCAGCCACCGCCTCGACGAGGTGTTCCGCATCGCCGACAAGATCACCGTGTTCCGCGACGGCCGACACATCTCGACCCGACCGACCACCGAGACGAACCACGAGTTGCTCGTTCGCGAGATGGTCGGCCGGGACATCGACGACTTCTTCGTGCGCACCCGCCACCAAACCGGCGAGACCACCTTGCGGGTCGAGGGTCTCGGACGCTCCCGCACGTTCGAAGATGTGAACTTCGAGGTCTGTGCCGGTGAAGTCGTCGGCTTCGCCGGGCTCGTCGGTGCCGGGCGCACCGACGTCGGGCTGGCCCTGTTCGGGATCGCCCCCGCCGAGCGAGGCACGATCATCGTCGACGGGGCTCCGGTGCAGATCCGCAGCCCTCGTGACGCGATGCGGCTGGGCATCGCCTACCTGTCCGAGGACCGCCGACGACTGGGCCTGTCGATGCCCCAGTCGGTTGCGTCGAACATCACCCTGCCGGCGATCGACAGCTATCGGACCCCGTTCGGCCTGCTCGATCGTCGCGCCGAGGAGTCGGTGGCGGCGAGCTATCGAGATCGGCTGAGCATTCGCACCGCTTCACTGCGCACGCCGGTCGGCAATCTGTCCGGTGGCAACCAGCAGAAGACGATGCTCGCCAGATGGCTCAACGTGGCTCCCCGGATCCTGATCCTCGACGAACCGACCCGCGGGATCGACGTCGGCGCCAAGGCAGATGTCCACCAGTTGATCGACGACCTCGCTCGTGACGGCGTCGCCGTCATCGTCATCTCCTCCGATCTCCCCGAGGTGCTGGCGATGAGCGACCGCATCGTCGTGATGCGCGAGGGCCGCGTGCGCGGTGTGTTCACCCATGACGAGGCTGACCCCGAACGAGTGATGGCCGCGGCGGTCGCCGCATGAGACGTTCATTGCGTTCCCCGGCCACGCAGGCCGATGCTGGCCGCTCCTCGGCTGGCGCCTCGTCGCTCGCACCGGAGGACGGGTTCGATGCGTCTTAAGCCGGAGCGGATCAAGGAGCTCACCCTGCTCCTGCTGATCATCGCCGCTCTCGTTGTGTTCAGCCTGGTCGTCGACAACTACATGTCGGGGCGGTTCTTCAGCCGGGTGACCCAGGGCGTCGCCGTGACCGCCGTGCTCGCTGCCGGACAGTCGCTCGTGATCATCACCCGCAACATCGACCTGTCGGTCGGATCCATCGCCGGGGTCAGCGGCTACCTGACCGGGGAGGTGCTCGGCAACCACCTCGGCACACCGACGGTCGTCGCCGTGCTGCTCGCCGTGGCGATCGGGACGCTGCTCGGGTTCATCAACGGCGCCCTCGTCGCCTACGGGCGGATCCCCTCGATCATCGTCACGCTCGGCACGCTGGCGATCTACCGCACGTGGCTGATCAGCTACGCCGAGGCGCGCACGATCACGGCCAGCTCGTTGCCCCAGTGGCTGGTCGATCTCCCACGATCGACGGTGTTCAGCATCGGCGAGTACGACTTCCGCACGATGTTCGTGCTGGCGATCGTCGTGATCCTCGTGCTCCAGGTGCTGCTGTCTCGCGTCCGCGCCGGGCGAATCCTCTACGCCATCGGCTCCAACCCCGAGGCCGCCCTCCAATCGGGTCTACCTGTACGACGCACGACGATCGCCGCCTTCACGGCGTGCGGAGCGCTCGCCGGCCTCGGCGGGTTCCTCGTGCTCGCCCGCTTCGGGACGCTCACCGTGTCGGCCGGCCAAGGGCTCGAGCTCGAGTCGATCGCCGCTTCCGTCGTCGGCGGGGTCAGCACGCTCGGCGGCTCGGGGACGATCGTCGGCAGCTTCTTCGGCGCGGTACTGATCGGCCTGCTCGACCAGAGCCTCGGGCGGGTGCCCCAGATCAGCGAGTTCGTGCGCGATGCCGTGCTCGGGCTGCTCATCCTGCTCGCCGTCGTGCTCGATGGGTTGCTGTCACGGCGGTTCGTGCACCGGCGCACGATCATGCCCACCGAAGGCACTGGCGCCGAACTGACGACTGTTCCGGCCACCACTGGCGGTGCGGCGTGAGCGAGCATCAACACAACGGGCGACTGGACGTCGCCGACGTCGTCCGCCGCAACCCGTGGGAATCGCTGCTCCTCGTGATCTTCGTCGGCACGGTCATCTTCAACGTGACCCAGTCGACGAACTACCTCGACATCGACAACTTCGTCAACCTGTTCGAGCTGTCGATCGAGAAGGTCATCATCGTCGTGATGATGACGTTCGTGATCATCGCCGGGGAGATCGACCTGTCGGTCGCCTCGGTGATGGGTCTGAGTGCTGCAGTGCTGGCGGTCCTCAATGACGGAGACTCGGTGCCGTTCTGGCTCGCCATCGTCATCGCCGTCGCTGCCGGCAGTGCCGCCGGCCTGGTCCAGGGTTGGTGCATCTCGCGGCTCGGGCTGCCGTCACTCGTCGTCACCCTGGCCGGACTGATCGGCCTGCGCGGCCTGGCCAGGGTGTTCGTCGAAGACCGCTCGTTCGGCGGCTTCCCGTCGTGGTTCGAGGAACTCGGCCAGGAGTCGTTGATCGGTCCGCTGCCGTTCAGCGTGGTGCTGTTCCTCGTCGGCATCGTCGTCGGTGGCATCGTGCTGGCCCGCACCGCGTTGGGCCGACGGGTCTACGTCATCGGCGACAATGCCGACGTCGCCCGTTATTCAGCGCTCAACGTCGGTCGCTTCAAGATCGGCCTGTTCGTCGCCTCGGGAACGGTTGCCGCCGTTGCCGGGGTGCTCTACGCGGCGCGGCTCGGATCGGTGCGCGGCGACATGGCCAGCGGGTTCGAACTCGACATCATCACGATGGTCCTGCTCGGCGGCGTGAGCATCTTCGGCGGTGCCGGAACGATGACCGGTGTCGCCCTGGCAGTGCTGATCGTGCTCAACCTGCGCAATGGACTCGGCCTGGCCAACGTCGAGGCCAACGTACAGACGGGCGTGGTCGGCGTGATCCTGATCACGTCGGTGCTCGCCCGCAACGCCATCGACAGCTTGCGCCGCCGGTGGGACCGCTCGGCCCCACCGGCGCGCGACCTCGACGTGCCGACCCCGACCGTAGGGTCAGCCTGGTGATCACGACACGCAGCGTTCCCCGGCCGACGCAGGCCGCGTCTGGGCCGCTCCTCGGCTGGCGCCTCGTCGCTCGCCCAAGTTTACCAACCACAACCACCGTCCTGAAGGAGGACTTATGCGCAAACATCACACTTTGGGGGCGATCCTCGCCGCCTCGGCCTTGGTCGTTGGCGGCGGACTCGCCGCGGCGTCCGGGGAAACCACCGTCCCCGGCACCGAACCTGCGGGCACCGAACCTGCGGGCACCGAGCCGGCGGGCACCGAGCCGGCGGGCACCGAGCCAGCCGGATCAGCCGCCCCAGCCGCATCAGCCGCCCCAGCGGGTGAAGCCGTCGAGTTCGAGACCGGTCTCGAGTTCAACTCGGTCCTGTTGCCCAAGTTCACCGGCATCGCCGTGTTCGATCAGGCCAACGAGGGGGCTCAGGAGGCCGCCGCGGAGTTGGGCGCGACCCCTGCCGAGTTCCTCGGCCCGACCGCGGACAACAGCGTCGCCGGGCAGATCGAGATCATGACCAACGCTGCAACTCAGGGCGTCAACGCCGTGATGTTGTCGAACAACGCCGGTGACCAGATCGTTCCCGCCGCCCAGTCGGTTGTCGATGCTGGTGGTGTCGTCGTGACCTGGGACTCGCCGATCCCGACCGCCGAAGGCGAGAGCGTGTTCGTCGCCCAGGTCGACTTCGACGAGACCGGTCAGGTGATGGCCGACATGTCCCGCTCGATCCTCGGTGACGACGGCGGCCAGATGGCCATCCTGTCGGCCTCACCGGACGCCGCCAACCAGAACGCCTGGATCGCCGCGTTCGAGGAGGTCATGGGCGGCGCGGACTACGAGAACATCGAGGTCGTCGACACCGTCTACGGCAACGACGAGTCGGAAGAGTCCTACGAGCAGGCCCTGAGCCTCGTCGACCAGTACCCGGACCTCGAGCTGATCATGGCCCCGACGACGGTCGGCATCGCCGCCGCCGCCAAGGCGATGCAGGACGAGGGTCTGTGCGACCAGGTCAAGGTCTCCGGCCTGGGTCTGCCCGACGAGATGCGTGAGTTCAACGAGAGCGGTTGCGCGCCGGAGTTCGCCCTGTGGAGCTTCGTCGACCTCGGCTACCTCACGTACTACGTGACCTACGGGATCGCCACCGGCCAGATCGAAGCCGCCGACGGGACGACGTTCAACGCCGGACGGATGGGCACCTACACCATCGAGACCGACCCGACCCGCGACGCCGGCCTGCGCGTCCTGATGGGACCGTTCTCCGTGTACAACGCCGACAACATCGGCGGCGGCGAAGAGGCTCCAGCCGCGACGGACGGAGCGGCAGACGCCACGGCCACGACGGCCGGTGCAGAAGCGGCCCCCGCCACGACGGCCGCAGCAGAAGAAGCCACGGCGACGACCGCCGGTGCAGAAGAGGCCCCGGCCACCACGGCCGGCGGCTGACCAGTCCAACTCTGTGTAAGCGTGTCGGCCCCTGCGGGCTTGCACGCTTACACAGACACGGTCGGACGGAGTCTCCGTCAGGCCATCGTCATCGCGCGGTTCGGTCGGAGCAGGAACGGTGGCAGGTGGGCGGCGAGGTTGGAGAACGGCAGCACGTCGGGATGCAGGTCGATTCCCAGCGCGTCGATCATGAACTGCCGGCGGGCCTGGATCCTTGCCCACGCGTCGGGGTACGCGCTGGCGAATGCCGCCCGCAGTGATTCGTCGGCGAGGGCGAGCCCGTCTTCGATGTTCGTCGTGAAGTACGGCGTCCCGGTCGCCGGGATGATGTCGCACTGCAGCGCCATCCCGGAACGCAGCTCGATCGTCGATCCGGCGAAGACCGGCGAGTTCACCCACTCGTCGAGATGCAATTGGTGGCCGGGGTTGAGGAAGATGCCGAAGAACGGGTCGCCCAGGTGGCGGTCGACGATCGCCGCCAAGGCTCCGCCGAGCTGACCAACGTGCAGCGCCTCGTACCAGTCGACGACGGCCGTGAAGTAGGGAGCGACGAGCCGTTCGACGTAGTCGCTGATCTCGTCCGGCAACTCGGACGAGTCCTCGACGACGAAACCGGCCCGGCAGTTGAGCGCACCCCAGATGCCGAACGCGGTGGTCAGCGGGTCACCTCGCTCGATCGTCCGGTCGCCAGGGCTGAGCAACCCGAACCGCGCCCGCGGACCGGCCGTCAGCATGAGGTGGCAGGACAGGGGTGCGCCGTTCCACTCGAGGAGCCGGACGGCTTGGCGTTCGGTCATGCCCGGATGTAGTCCGGTGATGAGGTTGCCGATGCCACCCGATGTCTGGCACGCCGCCCATTCGAAGGCGGCCAGTTGCTCGACCTCGTTGATGACGCGCAGTCCGTCCTGAGCGTCGATCAACAGATCAGTGGCGTTCTCGACGACACCCGTCAGGCCCGTCGTCCGGCGCAGCTCGTCGACGAGGAACGATGGCGCTTCCATCGTGTCCCGGCCGGCGTACGTCTTCCAGCCGACGACACCCACGCTGCTCCCAGAGCCGATCCCCTCGGCCGCGAGGATCTCCGGCAACGGCAACGATCCGTCCCGCGGCTGGCCAGGCAGGCTGAGATCCTGGAAGCGAACACACCGCAGCGGGAGGGGAGCCGCGTCGGCGGTTGCCAAGTTCTCGTTGCCGACGAGCAGGGCCGGATCGCCGCCAGGCGAGACGACGAGCACCGCCTCCTCGAAACGTGGGTCGAATCCGGTGAGGTAGGCGAGGTTGGCGCTGTGTTCGCGGTCGGCCCAGACGACGAGGTGGTCGTAGCGCCGTTGCTCCATGCGCGTCCGCAAGCGTTCCAGCCGCTCGGCATAGATGCTCACGGGAAGCAACGGCTCGGTCACCGGCATCCCGAATGCCGGAAGCTCGACGTCGGTGAGCACAGCTCTTTTCGTGGCGAGTGTCATCGCTCCTCCTCCGGGTTCCACGGCGTCGCCGCCGTCGCACCGCGCTCGATGATCGCGAAACTGTCGGCGTCCACCGCCATCCACGGGCCGACCTCGCCATCGGGCCACTGAACGCGAACCTCGCCTTGGGCGGCGTCTCCGAGGCCGAAATGCAGCCAGCCGAGCTGCCCGCCGGCGTGCCCGCCGCCGACCGTGACCTCGTGGACGAGCGTGCGGTCCCCAACGCGCACCTCCACCCACGACCCGACGGCGTCGACGTTCGGCGCCGGCTGGCGGAGACGAATTGCGATCCATGTGCCCATCGGCTCCGCTTCGTCGGCGCTGCCAGCACCGACGTTGCGCCACAGCGACACCGGCTCGATGCGATTGACGACGACAAGGTCGAGCAGGCCGTCGAGGTTGAGATCGACGACGGCACCGCCCCGGCCCCGCTGGAAGCTGACGATCCCCGCCTCCTCAGCACCCTCGACGAACGTGCCGTCCGCTTGGCCGAGCAGGAGATTGTTGGGGTCACGCATCGCGTAGTCCTCCTGGGCCTCGACGTTGCCCTTGACGACGAACAAGTCGAGGAACCCGTCGTCGTTGACGTCCCCGAACTCGGCGTGCCAGGCCGTGGACGGGAGCACGTCTCCGCCCGTGAACGGGCGATGGGCGGTGGCCCCACGTTCCAAGGCGATGTCCTCGTACGTCGGCTGGGCCGGCCCGTCGGCGAGGGTCTGCAGCTTGTTGTCGCCCTGACTCGTCAGGTACACCTCCGGATAGCCGTCGCCGGTGATGTCCGCGCTGGCGATGCCCATCCCCCAGATCTGCAGGCGGCGCCACCCGTCGGCCTCCGTGTACTCCTCCGGGGCTTCGCCCCGGTCGACGCGCCACAACTGGTCGGTCCCATCGAGGTAGTAGTGCCGGTCGTTGGTCATTCGCAGATCGCGCTGGCCGGAGCGGTTCCAGTCGCTGAACAGCACCGACAATGTGCAGTAACCGGGCGACAGCGCCACGGGCGGTGCGTAGCCAGCCGCCTCCGGCCGCATCAGCCGGCTGTCCTCGCACCCCTCTCGATCGGCCTCGAGGTAGTCGCCGAAGGCCAGCGTCGGCAGCTCGTTGGCGCCTTCCCACGCCGCGCTCGAAGGCGACGGTCCAAGTGTCCCCGCCGTCGATGGCCAACGGCTCGTTGGCCCGCTCGAAACGGCAGTCGCCGAGTCCCCGCAGGACGACGTCCTCGCCGACTCGCAAGACCACCAGATCGGTGTGACCATCGCTGTCGATGTCCAGCGGGTAGGCCCCGGTGACCGCCGTCAGGTCGGTGACTGGCGATGCCAACGGCGAGAAGCGCAGGGCCCCGCCGATCGGGCTGTCGTTGTGGTACAGCGCGGCCGGCTCGCTGCCGCCGGCGAGGAACAGTTCGGCAAGCCCGTCGTCGTCGCAGTCGAAGGCGGCCACTCCGCCGCCGACGAAGTACTGGAAATCTCCGGCGTACTGATGGTCGATCGCTCCGGTCTCATCGACGAAATGTGGTGCACCTAGTGCCGGTGCTGGCGCCGGCGTTTCCTGGGCGAGCGGAGGCATGCCGATCGCCAGCGTCACGGCGATCACTCCGTAGCTGGGTCCGCCCACTCCCGGATTGAAGCACAACGCCGGATCGGCTCTACGATCCGCGACGTTGGAAAGCGGGGGGAGACATGAGGCGGACTCGTCGGATCTACCGAGGCATCGCAGCGCTCACGATCGTCGGACTGTCGGCGGTCGCGATCCCTGCGATTCCTGCGTACGCCACGGGCGACGCGGACTTCGAGGTCGTCGGTTGTGAGCGTGCCGACCTCGGTGGCCACTCCGTGGCCCGGGTGTGGGACGAGGCGCTGCTCGAGCTGATCCGCCAGGTCGTGCCGGCGCCGACCGTGCACGCCCGCAACTTGTTCCACACGTCGGTGGCGATGTGGGACGCGTGGGCGGCGTACGACGCGAGCGCCGATGGCTACGTCGTCACCGAAAAGGCCGCGGCCTCGAACGTGACGGAGGCACGGGAGGCCGCCATCAGTTACGCCGTCTACCGCCTCCTGCTCTGGCGCTATGGCACCGTCTCGGATCTTCCCGTCACCGCCGAGCAGTTGGACGCCGTGATGGCGTCGCTGTGCTACCGCACTGACTTCGAGTCGACCGTCGGTGATTCCCCCGCGGCCCTCGGCAACCGCATTGCCGCGGCGATCATCGAGTACGGGAGCGACGACGGGGCGCTGGAGAACGAGCGCTACGTCGACAGCAGTTACACCCCGGCCAACGAGCCGTTGCTGATGTCCGAGTCCGGCACGGTGATGCGCGACCCGAACCGCTGGCAGCCGTTGGCACTGGAGGAGCAGATCGCCCAGAACGGCCTGCCGATTCCAGGCAGCGTGCAGAACATCATCGGCCCCCACTGGGGTCACGTCACATCGTTCGCCATGCCGCCGTCGGAGGACGGGATCCCGATCGATCCGGGGCCGCCGCCGCTCCTCGGTGACCAGGCGACCGATGAGGCGTTCAAGCAGGCGGCGGTCAACGTGCTTCGCCTGAGCAGCGAGCTCGATCCGTCAGACGGCGTCGAGATCGACATCAGCCCTGGCGCCCTCGGCAACAACACGTTGGGAAGCAACGACGGTCAGGGCTATGACGTCAACCCAGTAACCGAAGAGCCGTACGAGCCGAACGTGGTGCTGCGCGCCAACTACGCCCGCACGCTCGCCGAGTTCTGGGCCGACGGACCGCACTCGGAGACCCCGCCAGGGCACTGGAACGTGATCGCCAACGACGTCACCGACTCGCCGGGCTTCGAGCGACGGATCGGCGGGGTCGGCGAGGTCGTCGACCCACTCGAGTGGGACGTGAAGCTGTACCTGGCGCTCAACGGCGCCGTGCACGACGCGGCGATCGCGGCGTGGGGCTTGAAGGGGTACTACGACTCGGTGCGGCCGATCTCCATGGTTCGCTACATGGGCGGCTTGGGCCAGTCGAGCGATCCCGACGGCCCGTCGTACGACCCCGAGGGCCTGCCGCTGGTCGACGACCTCGTCGAGGTCGTCACCGAGGAGTCGAGCGCGCCGGGCGAGCGCCATCGAGGAACTCGCCGGCCACGTCGGCGAGGTCGCCGTCCGGACGTGGCGCGGGTTCCCCGCCGACCCCGAGACCGAGACCAGTGGGGTCGGCTGGATC
The DNA here is from genome assembly GCA_963786985.1 of Ilumatobacteraceae bacterium. Taxonomy (GTDB): domain Bacteria; phylum Actinomycetota; class Acidimicrobiia; order Acidimicrobiales; family Ilumatobacteraceae; genus Desertimonas. Next base: position 345,459 of record CAWBBL010000009.1, read on the forward strand.
CTCGCCGTCGACTGGGTGCCCTACCAGCGGTCGACGTTCGTGACTCCGGCGTTCCCGGGCTACGTCTCCGGGCACAGCACGTTCAGCCGGGCCGCCGCCGAGGTGATGGCCGCGTTCACCGGCGACACCTACTTCCCGGGCGGGCTGAGCGAGTACACGCTGCCGCGGAGCGAGCTGCTCCACGAGGAGGGTCCCACCGCGAACACCACCCTGCAATGGGCGACCTACTTCGACGCCGCCGATCAGGCCGGCGTGTCGCGCATCTACATGGGCATCCACATCACCGAGGACGACTTCAACGGCCGCCGGATCGGGTCGGCGTGCGGTCTTGAAGCCTGGGCCCTCGCCCAGAGCTACTTCGAGGGCACGGCGCGCTGAACGATTTCTCGGGGTTTGTTGTTGTCGACTACGATTCCGAGTTGCGCGGTTCCACGGCGGATCGCGTCCTGAAACGGGGGAGGAAACTCGTGATGCACATTCGTCGATCTACGGCGCTCAAGGTGGGCGTGGCCTCGGTACTGGCCGTCGGCGCCTTCGGGCCGATCGCCAGCGCCACGACCGTACCGCCGGGCACCGATGCCGGTGGTGAGGGAGGCGGCGACTGTGTCGTCGGCGTCTCATGGAACAACTTCCAGGAGCCGAGGTGGGCGGCGTGGGATGAGCCCACCATGAAGGGTGCGATCGAGGCCGGTGGCGGCAGCTACATCTCGACCGACGCCCAGTCCTCCGTCGAACAGCAGGCGAGCGATGTCGAGAACTTGATCGCCCAGGGCGCCAACGTCCTTGTGATCCTCGCTCAGGACGGCACGGCGATCCTGCCGTCTGTGGCGAGCGCTTTGTCCAACGGGGTCCCGGTCATCGCCTACGACCGCCTCATCGATGATCCCGGCGTGCTGTACATGACGTTCGACAACGTCGGGGTCGGACGGACCATCGCGGAGGTGATCTACGAGATCGTCCCTACCGGCAACTACGTGATCATCAAGGGCAACTCCGCCGACGCCAACGCCGACTTCCTGCGCGCTGGCATGGAAGAGGTCATCGGCGACGCCGTGGCCGCGGGTGACATCACGATCGTCGGCGAGACGTACACCGACAACTGGGACGCGGCCCTCGCCCAGACCGAGATGGAGCAGTTCCTCACGGAGACCGACAACGACGTCCAGGCAGTGCTGTCGGAGAACGACAGCATGGCCGGTGGCGTCGATCGCCGCCCTCGAGGCCCAGGGCCTCGCCGGCCAGGTGCCCGTGGGGGGCCAGGACGGCGACCTGCCCGCCCTCAACCGGGTCGCTCTCGGCACACAAACGGTGAGTGTTTGGAAGGACTCCCGCATTCTCGGCGAGGCCGCTGGAGCGGCCGCCTTAGAGCTCTGTGCCAACCCCGACCTCGCCTCGGTTACGGGGACCGCTCCGTTCACGTCGCCGGGGGGCAACGAGTTGACGTCGATATTCTTCGATCCTCAGCCGATCACCCGCGACAACCTCGACGTCGTCCTCGAGGCGGGGGTGATCGACCAAGCGACGCTGTGCCAGGGAGTCGAGCCCGGGACGGTCCCGGTGTGCGACGCCACAGCGGGGTCGGCGCCGGCGGACACCGGGGCGGCGGGCACCGCCCCGGCGGACACCGCCCCGGCGGACACCGGCACCGCGACCACTGGCGGCTGACCACCCTGATACTCGATGAGCCGTGCGTGCTGCGCCACTGACTCGGCGCAGGACGCAGGCTCGGTGTAGACGGCATCATGACTGCTGAGGTCGATACCACCACGGTCAGGCCGCCTTCGACGCGCTCGCGGTGGCGTGGACTGGTGGCATCGACCGAAGTCGACATCCGCATGTTCGGCATGGTGGTCGCCCTGGCCGGCATCTGGCTGGGCTTCGACATCCTGTCGGGCGGCGACTTCCTGACGGCGCGCAACCTCTGGAACCTGTCGGTGCAGAGCGTCTCGATCGCCATCATGGCCACGGGCATGGTGCTGATCATCGTGTCGCGCAACATCGACCTGTCGGTCGGCTCACAGCTCGGGTTGATCGGCTACACGATGGCGATGGTCCAGACCGACTGGATCCCCAACTCGCTCGGCCTCGGGTTCGACCGTTGGTACACGTGGATCGTGGCAGTGGCGATCGGGATCGCCCTCGGTGCCGGGATCGGCGCTGTCCAGGGGTTCATCGTCGCCTACGTCGGCGTGCCGTCGTTCATCGTCACGCTCGGCGGGATCCTGATCTGGCGCGGTCTCATCTTCCGCTATGCACAGGGAGCATCGCTGGCGCCGATGGATGGCAACTACCAGCTGCTCGGCGGTGGACCGCGAGGTTCGCTCGGCGAGTGGCGCAGCTGGCTGTTGGGGGCGATCGGCTGTGGGCTGATCATCTTCGGCATCGTCATCGCCCGGCGCCGCCGTCGCCGCTACCAGTTCGCCCTCCGTCCGCTCGGTGTCGACATCGGCCTCGGGGTGATCGGCTGCCTCATCGTCCTCGGCGCGGTCTGGCTCGCCAACAGCTATCCCTGGCCGGCGCAGCTCGCCAGCCAGTACGCCGAGCGACACGGCATCGTCGAGCCGGAGGGCGGTCTGAAGATCCCGACGGGGATCGCCTACCCGGTCGTGATCCTCATCGGCGTCGCCTTGATCATGACGTACGTCGCCCGCCGTCGCCGGTTCGGTCGGTACGTCTACGCGATCGGTGGCAACCCCGAGGCGGCCGAGCTCGGCGGCATCAACGTGCGCCGGACGATCATGTTGACGTTCGTGCTGATGGGCGTGCTGTGCGCGATCAGCGCGGCAGTGCAGACGGCCCGCCTCAACGCCGCCGTCACGGGACTCGGAGTGAGCAACGAACTCGACGTGATCTCGGCGGCGGTCGTCGGCGGCACGTCGTTCGCCGGGGGCATCGGCACCATTCCCGGCGCCGTGCTCGGCGCGGTGGTGATGCAGTCGCTGCGGTCCGGCATGGTGCTGCTCAAGGTCGACTCGCCGACCCAGGACGTCTACGTCGGGATCGTGCTCGTCGTCGCCGTCGGCATCGACTCGTGGGTGCGGCGGCGGGCTCGTTGAACGGTGGCACGATGACAAGCATCAGCGAGCCGGTTGCGATCACGACCGAGACTGGCGACGGGCGGCCGACCCCGCTCGTGGAGATGCGCGATATTCGCGTGTCCTTCGGTGGTGTCCACGCCGTCGACGGGGTCAGCGTCGACCTCCTCCCCGGCGAGGTCGTCGCCCTCGTGGGTGGCAACGGCGCCGGCAAGTCAACGCTGATGAAGGCGCTCTCGGGGGCGCATCCGGCCGACTCCGGCGAGATCCTCATCGACGGCGAGCCCGTGTCGATCAAGAGCCCGCGCGACGCTCGACCGCTCGGGATCGAGACGATCTACCAGACGCTGGCGCTCGCCGACAACATCGACGCCGCCGCCAACGTGTTTCTCGGACGGGAGGTGCTGACCCGCACCGGCGCCCTCGACGACTCGGCGATGGCCTCGGCCACACGAGAGGTGATGCGGCGACTCAATCCGCGGTTCACCAACCTCAAGACGCCGGTCGGGTGGTTGTCGGGTGGACAACGCCAAGCCGTGGCCATCGCCCGTGCCGTGCACTTCAACGCCCGCATCCTGATCATGGATGAGCCCACCGCCGCGCTTGGGCCGGCGGAGACTGCCCAGGTGCACGAGCTCGTCGCCCAGCTGAAGTCGGAGGGCATCGGGATCTTCCTCATCAGCCACGACATCCACGACGTGTTCGATCTGGCTGACCGGATCAGCGTGATGCTGACAGGCCGGCTCGTCGGCACCGTCAACAAGGAGGACGTCACCAAGGACGAAGTGCTGGCCATGATCATCATGGGCAAGCAACCGGGCGAGGTGTCGGACCGCGAGCTCCGCGAACTCCACACCTGAGGCCGCTGCGCGGCGTTCGAGCATTCTGGGCGCCATTTCTTGCGGCGAACGCAACGAATGGCACCCAGAAGGTGAGCACACTCAGGAGGGTGCGACGACACCCGTGCGATGGGCGTAGGTGGTCGCTTCGGTGCGGTTGGAGCATCCGGTCTTGCGGAGGATCGTTCGTACGTGGTTGGCCACGGTGTTCTGGCTGATGAACAAGCGCAGACCGATCTCGCGATTGGACAAGCCTTCAGCGACACATCGCAGCACCTCGGCCTCGCGCGTGGACAGTCCGGCTGGCAACAACGTGCGGTCGGTGCCGCTGACGGCTCGGCTGGACGGGGGCCGCCGACCGTACCCGACTCGTGTTGCCAGCTCGTCGGCTCGGCGACCGAGCTCTGCGGCGCGCTGGACGTTCCCCCGGATGGTCATCGTGGCTTCCCAGTCGAACAGGACCTCGACGGTCCAGAGCGGTGACCCACTGCGCTCGGCCAGCTGGAGGGCGGACACGAAGTGGCGATCCGCCACGTCGTGCTGGCCGCACAGCTCGGTGAGTCCGGCGAGCAGCCGGTCGGCCGGGCCGAAGCAGATCGTGAACGCGGCCATCAGATTGCGCCCACTGAACGGGAGGAGTTCGGCAGCGAGAGTGCGGGCGCGGTCCGGGTCACCGAGCGCGAGGCAGGTCTCGGCGAGGAACGTGAGGCAGGCCGGCCACACCGCATCGCGGGGAACCGCGGCAAAGGCGTCTGGTGCCAAGGCGTCGAACTGCGATCTCGCGTCGTCGAGCATTCCCAGCTCGGCGTACAGCGCGGCAAGACCCGGTCGCCACACCGGCGGTGGGTCGTTGGATGCGGCAAGCGATCGGAGCACCGGGGTGACTTCGTCGAGCCTGCCTTGAGCGCGTCGGATGGCGAACATCTGCACGCCGTAGATGCCGACGATGGCCGGGCTCTCGTCCGCCGCGTCGAGGGTCAAGCCGCGCTGGGCGAGCGCCTCGGCAGCGACCAGGTCGCCGGCGGCGATGGCGAGGATCGTCTCCAAGTGGATCGCCATCAACTGGAACAGCGGGAAGCGCCCCGTGGCGGTCGCCCGGCGGAACCGATCGAGGGCGAGCGACGCGTCGTCGAGATCCCCGAGGGCAATCTGGGCGCGGCACTGGTTGGCGCTGCCATAGGAGATCCCCCAGAGGTCTTCGCTGCGCCGCCCGAGTGCTTCGAGTTCACGGGCGGCGTCGAGGATGCGGATCGGATCATCCGCCGACGTGATGACGGCTTCCAGTCCGACGAGCAGCGCCTCCGCGGCACCGATCTGTCGTGCCTGGGCGACGGCGACGTCGATGACCTCGTTGGCCAGCCCGGGCTGACCCTCGATGACGAGCGCTCTTCCGAGCGACGCGAGCAGGCGCACCCGCAGCGGTGTCATGCTGTCGCCGACCTGGGAGACCGCCTGACTGAGCAGTTCGACGGCCGGCCCGCCGGGGAGGCCGGGGACGTGGGTGGCCAGTTCGAACAGCAGGGCCGCCTCGGCGGCAACATCGGCCGCACCGACCCCGGTCGCCAACGCGAACGCGTCCCGGCTGCACTCGCGGCTCGGCCCGTACAAGCCGACTCGCAGCCGCACCGTCGCCAGTTCGACAAGCGCCTCGGCGCGCTGGCGATCCGCGAGTCCGAGGGTGAGCACGGCGTCGAGGTGCGACCCCGCCTCGTCGTAGGCCGCCGAGCTGACAGCCTGGGCAGCGGCCCGCCGGCCGTAGTCGAGCGCCTTGTCGACCGACGCCAGTGGTACTGCCGCGGCGAAGTGCCGGGCCAGCTCGGCAAGCACCGGGCGGGGATCAGCTGCATGGGACTGCTCGATGGCTTCGGCAACCGCGAGATGGGCGCGTCGGCGCACAACGTGTGACACCGTCGCCTCCACGGTGTCGCGCACGAGGGCGTGTTCGAACACGAGGCTCGGCGACGTCGTCGACGCGAGCAGGCCCGCCGAGACCAGTTCGTTGAGCGGAGGGTCGAGGGAGTCGGGGGCCACGGCGAGCGCCGCCGCGAGGATCCCGAGGTCGGTCCGCTGGCCGGCGACCGCGGCCATCTCGATCATCGTCCGCGCCGCTGGCGTCAGTTTGGCCAGGCGGGCGGCAACCACCTCGCGGATGCTGTCGGGCACGATCGACGCGGTCGCCCGGCGATCGTTGACCACCCAGCCTCCAGCCGCCGAGGCCACGATCGCTCCACAGGCGACGAGGTGCCGCCACAGCTCGACGAGGTAGAAGGCGTTCCCCCGGCTGCGTGTCGCGAGATCTGTGGCGAGCTCTTTGAAGCGGTCATCCAGCGGGTGGCCGATCGCTTCGGCGACGAAGCGTTCGACGGCTTCCCCGTCAAGCCCACCCAGACGTAGCCGGGTCACGGCATCGGTGCGACGGAGATCGGCGAGACTGGCGGCGAGCGGCTCGGTGATCTCGTCGCTGGTGTCACGGAACGTGCCCAGCACGAGCAGGCCAGACGGCAGCCCGGACCGGGCGACGTGGCGCAGGAGGGCCAGGGTCTGCACACCCGCCCAGTGCAGATCCTCGAGGACGACGACCGTCGGCCAACGGGTCGCCGCCTCACGAAAGGCGACGCCAAACGCCTCGTAGAGCCGGTAACGAGCTGCGTCAGGATCCCCCGGCAGCACGTCACGGTCGTGGGCCACTCGCTCGCCATGGGCGAGCAACGGGCTGAGCGGAGCCAACTCGCCGGTCATGGCCCGTGTCGGAAGCACCGCCAGCAGCTGCTCCACGGCCTGCACCCACGGTTGATACGGGACAGCGAGGTCGTCGTCACAACTGCCCAGGAGCACGGCCGCCCCAGATCGGTGGACGAGCCGGGCGAACTCCGCCGCCAGGCGCGTCTTGCCCGATCCGGCTTCACCCCCGATGAGGACAATCTGACCCCCGGAACCGGCAACCGGCCAGGTTCGCTCGAGCGACGCCAACGCCGCCTCCCGGCCGACGAAGGGGTGCGCGGCTGGCGTCTGGAGCGACAGTGGGAGCGGCGGCGGCCGACCCGCGTCGGCGGTCACCGGCGGCGCCCACTGCAACTGGTAGGTCGGTGTCGGATGAGGCAGCCCCCCGATGGCCAGCGTCCCGATCAGCTCGCAGCGTCCGGCGCGGTCGCCGTTCGCCAGCAGGCGGACGACGTCGGTGATGAGGATCTGGCCACTTCTCGCCGCAGCCTGCAACCGTCCGGCGGCGCTGATGGGCGGGCCATCGGCGGTGTCGTCCCACGAGATGTCGCCAGCGGCGATGCCGATGCGCATCCCCGCGGCAGATGTGGCGGCGACCAACTGCATGTCGACGGCAGCATCGAGGGCTGGCGCGGCAGCATGGAACGCGACGATCAAGCCATCGCCAGATGACCTGACGACCCGGCCTCCGTGGCGTCGAGCGATCGCCGTGAGCCGGCGCGCCAGCCGGGGGGCATCGCGTGGGGCCGGTGCGGCCGTGCCCACCGCAAGCACTGTTGCTGTCGCTGTCGATCGGGTCGTGTCCGGGCTCGTCACGTCGCACCCTTCTCCGCCCGGGCATGGTCAGATCTGACTATACGGTGTCGTCCGGTGACGCCGGCGGGGGATTCGGCGAACGACCAGACCGGGTCATGACAACGCCGCCGACGTTTCCTACGGTGTGATCAGACAGCGACGTCGTCGACACTAGGAAGCACCGTGGCCCTCTACCTCATCGAACGAAACTTTGCCGAGCAGCTGGATCTCGACGAGCTCAACCACGAAGGGATCAGGCTCGTCAACGAGGACCTCGGTGTGCATTGGATCTACTCGTTCCTGTCCGCGGACCGCAAGAAGTCGTACTGCCTCTATGAGGCGCCGAGCGCCGAGGCGATCAGGGAAGCCGCAGCCCGTGCCGGGCTGCCAGCTGACGTGATCGTCCCCGTCGAGCAGTTCATTCCACCGACAGCCGTCGTCTGACCCTCAACCATCAACCCCCCGAACGCCGCCTTCGGCGGCGACCAGGAAGGATCACAGGACCGATGACCACCACCGCCCCGGTCGAGCGCGCCTCGAACCCGACCAGCGTGCTCACTGACGAGATGCTCGCCCGCTTCGACGAGCGGGCCCCGATCTATGACCGCCACAACCAGTTCTTCGACGAGGACTTCGCCGAACTACGAGCGTCCGGGTTCCTCGACATCGCCATCCCGACCGAGTTCGGCGGCGGCGGTGCCGGCCTCGACGAGTACTCGCAGCTGCTGCGCCGACTGAGTTATTGCGCACCGGCCACCGCCCTCGCCGTCAACATGCACGTCTATTGGACCGGCGTCGCCGCCGACCTGTTGCGTGCCGGCGACGAGTCGTGTCGGTTCGTCCTCGACAGGGCCGCCGCTGGGGAGGTGTTCTGTGCCCTCCACGGCGAGCCGGGCAACGACATGCCCTTGGTGCTGTCGACGTCCACCGCCGCGCGAACCGACGGCGGCTGGTTGATCAGCGGTCACAAGTTCTTCGGCAGCCTCACGCCCGTGTGGACGTTGGGCGGGTTCCACGCCATGGACGTGTCGGATCCGGCGGCGCCACAGATCGTCCACGGCTTCGTCCCCCGCAGCACTTCCGGCGTAGAGATCGTGGACACGTGGGACACCCTCGGCATGCGGGCGACGCAGAGCCAGGACACGGTGCTCCACGCGGCGTTCGTTCCCGACGAGCTGGTGGCTCTCGTGTGCCCGACCGGGTTCGCCGGCGCCAGTCTGTTCCACGTATCGCTCTTCGCCTGGGCCTTGCTCGGATTCGCCTCGGTCTATCTCGGTGCGGCGCAGCGGGCGTTCGACATGACGCTCGAGCAGCTGCCGCGGCGGACGTCCATCGCCCTGACGAACTCGATGGCCCACCACCCGGAGGTCCAGCACAACGTCTCCGAGATGCGCATGTCGTACGACGCCGCCGAAGCATTGCTCGACCGCACGACCGCCGACTGGGCCGCGGGCGCCGACCACGCCGACTGGCCAGTGCGACTGATCAGTGCTCGCCAGACCGTCATCAACAACGCGTACGACATCGTCGATCGGGCTCTCGACCTGAGCGGAGGTGCCGGTGCGTTCAAGCGCAACCGCATCGAGCAGCTGTTCCGCGACGTCCGCATGGGTCGTTTCCATCCGGGCAACACACTGCTCGCCCACGAGCTGATCGCCAAGCTCTGCCTGGGCATCGATCCCGACGCGACCCAACGCTGGGGCTGACGTGCACCGTTCAAGGAGAGCACCCATGAGCACTACACGGATGACGATCGCCGCAGCGGCCACGCTCATCGCCCTGGCGACATCGCCCGTCGGCAACGCCAGCTCGGGATCGACGGCACCGGAGGTGACGACCCTGGCGACCTTCGGGAACGGGTTGGCAGCAGGTAGCACGATCGGCCCCGACGGGGCGCTCTACGTGACCGATCCCAACGCGGGGAGCGTGCTGCGCGTCGACACGCGAACCGGGGAGGTCAGCACCTTCGCCGGCGGCCTGCCACCGCAGGTGCTGGGTGTCGGTGGGGCGATGGATGTCGCCTTCCTCGAAGGCACTGCGTACGTCCTGGCGACCATGGTCGGGGGCGACATCGTCGGCGGCGACCACATCGGTGATGCCACCGTCGGGATCTACCGGCTCGATGCCGACGGCCAATTCACGACGTTCGCCGACATCGGTAAGTGGTCGGTCGAGCATCCGCCGGAGACGGACTACTTCGTCACGACCGGGGTGCAGTATGCGCTCGAGCCGTACGGCGAAGGATTCCTCGTGACCGACGGGCATCACAATCGGGTGCTGCGAGTCGCGCCCGACGGTCGCATCGACGAACTGATCACGTTCGACAACATCGTCCCGACCGGGCTCGAGGCGTTCGGTCCCGTGGTGCTGATGGCGCAGGCCGGGGCACTCCCGCATCCTCCCGAAGCGGGGAAGGTGGTGGCCTTTGGGCCGTCACCGGCGGCGGCTGTCGAGGTGGCGAGCGGCGCCAGCCTCATCGTTGACGTCGAGTTCGGTGACGGCTCGCTCTACGCCCTGTCGCAGGGCGAATGGGACGGCGTCGCCGAAGGATCTCCCGCCGCCCCAGACACCGGACGTCTGGTCAGGATCGACTCGAGTGGCGCGTTCGTGCCGGTCGTCGATGGCGCCGGCGACGAGCTGGTCCTCGATCGCCCTACCTCGTTGGAGCTGACTGGCAACACGGCCTACGTGGTCGGCCTGACGGGCACGATCGTCAAGATCGAGAACCTCTGAGGAGGGAGTACCCCTGCAAGCCAGCGATGTCCGCTGACGGCGCGGGCAACCGGCAGCCTAGGCTGTCGAGCCCGCCCTCGTAGCTCAGGGGATAGAGCATCGGTTTCCTAAACCGTGTGTCGCAGGTTCGAATCCTGCCGGGGGCACGCACATCTACCAGGGCTAATGCGCTGTCGGCGGCGATCGACGGGAGCGCTTGGCCCAGATCCGATCGTCGCATCGTGCGCGCCAACCAGCCCGCCACGACGCTGCCGATCGGCTGAACTGTGTCTCGCGCCGGAGATCAGTTCGGCGACCGCCGCCGTGCGGTTCGCTCGTCAGGCGGGTCGTCCGGGGGGCTGCCTACACTCGATCGGTCGGGCAACGAGGAGGTCCCCAGAGTGACGACGAGCAGCACGAGTCGGGCGGTTCTTCCGATCCCGGATGCGCACCAGCCGTATCCCGGTCTGGTCACCTATGACGCCAAGGATCCGGCGACGTCGTTTCCGCCGATCCGTCAGGTCCGGCCGCCAGAGGGGGCGCCCAATGTGCTCGTGGTGCTGGTCGATGACGCGGGGTTCGCCGCGTCGAGCGCGTTCGGTGGCGTGATCGAGACGCCAACGGCGGATCGGTTGGCGGCGGGGGGGCTGCGTTACAGCAGGTTCCACACCACGGCGTTGTGCTCCCCGACGCGGCAGGCGCTACTCACCGGCCGCAACCACCACTCGGTCGGCATGGGTGGCATCACGGAAATCGCCACGTCGGCCCCGGGCTACACCGGCGTCCGACCGAACACAGCGGCGCCGTTGGCCGAGACGCTCAAGCTGAACGGCTATTCGACCGCGCAGTTCGGCAAGTGCCATGAGGTGCCGGTGTATGAGACCAGCCCTATGGGACCGTTCGACGCCTGGCCCACCGGCGGCGGCGGGTTCGAGTACTTCTTCGGGTTCATCGGCGGCGAAACCAACCAATGGCATCCAGCGCTGTATGAGGGCACGACCCCGGTGGAGCCGTGGGGTCGACCGGAGGAGGGCTACCACTTCACCGAGGACCTGACCGACCACGCCGTCGCGTGGGTGCGTCAGCAGAAGGCGCTGGTTCCGGACAAACCGTTCTTCATGTACTTCGCGCCGGGCGCGACACACGCGCCGCATCACGTATCGAAGGACTGGATCGAGCGCTACCGGGGTCGCTTCGACGGCGGGTGGGACGCGTTGCGGGCGGAGATCTTCGAGCAGCAGAAGGCGGTGGGGGTCATCCCCGGGGACGCCGAACTCACCGCCCGGCCGGAGGAGATCCCGGCGTGGGACGACGTGGCCGACGACTTGAAGCCGGTGCTGGCGCGTCAGATGGAGGTGTACGCGGCTTACCTGTCGCACACTGACCATCACATCGGTCGCCTGATTGACGCCATCGGGGACCTGGGCGTGCTCGATGACACCCTCGTGTACTACATCGTCGGCGACAACGGCGCGTCGGCTGAGGGCACGATCAATGGCACCTTCAACGAGACGCTGATCTTCAACGGCGCGTCGGCGTTGGAAACCGTCGAGTTCATGGCGTCGAAGGTCGACATGTTCGGCGGCCCGGAGGCCTACAACCACTACGCCGTCGGTTGGGCGCACGCCATGGACACGCCCTACCAATGGACCAAGCAGGTCGCCTCGCACTGGGGTGGGACCCGCAACGGGACCATCATCCATTGGCCCAACGGCTTCGCCGCGCGTGGCGAGATCCGTTCCCAGTTCTGCCACGTGATCGATGTCGCCCCCACCGTTCTCGAAGCTGCCACCCTGCCCGCGCCGACGTTCGTGCACGGCGTGCAGCAAATGCCACTCCAGGGCACGAGCATGGTCTACTCGTTCGACGCCGTCGACGCTCCGGAACGCCACGACCTCCAGTACTTCGAGATGTTCGTCAACCGGGGGATCTACCACCAGGGCTGGACCGCCTGCACTCGGCACTCGACGCCATGGGTGATCGAGCCGACCCCACCGATCGACGACGACGAGTGGGAACTGTACGGTCCCGACGACTGGACTCAGGCCCGCAACATCGCCAACGACAACCCGACGAAGCTGGCCGAACTGCAACGGCTCTTTCTCATCGAGGCCGCGAAGTACAACGTCCTGCCGCTCGACGATCGCCGCATCGAGCGGTTCAACGCCGACCTGGCGGGCAGGCCACAGCTCGTCAAGGGAAGCTCGCAGCTGCTGTTCGGGGGCATGGGTCGTCTGTCGGAGAACTCAGTCATCGTGATCAAGAACAAGTCGCACGCCGTGACCGCCAACATCACCGTGCCCGACCGTGGCGCCGAGGGTGTGATCGTCTCCCAAGGCGGCGCCTTCGCAGGGTGGAGCCTGTACGTCAAGGACAGCAAACCCAAGTACTGCTACAACACGTTGGGACTCACGCTGTCCACGATCGAAGGCGACCGAGCGTTGACACCCGGAGATCACCAAGTACGAATGGAGTTCGCCTACGACGGCGGCGGCCTCGCCAAGGGCGGCACCGTCACCCTGTACCTCGACGGCGACAAAGTCGGCGAAGGTCGAGTGGAGGCCACCGTCCCCATGGTGTTCTCCGGTGACGAAACCACCGACGTCGGCAAAGACACCGGCACCGGCGTCACCCCCGACTACACCACCGGCGACAACAGCTTCACCGGACGAGTCCACTGGGTGCAGATCGACATCGACGACAGCGCCGAAAACCTCGACCACCTCATCACCCCCGAGGAACGCCTCCGCGTCGCCATGGCCCGCCAATAGCGGACCCGGGTGTCGGCATCGCATCGTTCTCCGGCCGCAAACCGGTAGCCAGCTGCCGAATCGCGCCGTCAGAACGTTCGGTAGCGTCAACTGGGCTGCGTCGCCGCGTCGTCGGTGCTACTGGTCCTCGTAGACGTGTTCGCCGCGGAGGAGCCGGCGGGTGATCGTGACGACCTGATCGGTTGCCCGCACCGTCGGTGTGTGGGCGGCCAGCCACCGCGATGCGCCGATGAGTACGAGGCCGGCTTCTGGTGAACCGGCCGGCCAGGCACGGTGTTGGGCGGCAGCCGCGTCGATGGACTGGAACCAGTGGAAGCCGGCGTCCTCTCGGTAGAGAGCTCGGCAGAGCTCGGCGAGGACGGCTTCGCCGGTGCCGCCGGCGGCGAGGTGTCCGGCGACGATTTGGCCGGCCTGATCGACGCCGCCGCGGCGTTCCCAGCATTGCTCCATCTCCTCGAGCCGCCGTGGCTCATCGGCCGGAAGTCGGGCGGCAGGCACGTTGAGGAAGCGGTCGAGGTACACGCGTAGCGCCCCGTGGACGATGCCACGTGCCAGTTCCGCGGTGGGGTGGCGGCCGATCGCTTGGTGCACTGCGTTCGCCGTCGTGAAGGTGTGGTGCACGGTGTCCCAGTCGCCAACGTCGTTCTGAATGTGGAAGCGGACGAGGCGCAGAGCAGCGGCCAGCGCCACGGCGCGGGCGAGCTGCTCCATCGAGGCGCCCCGCGCCGCCGCATCCACGAGCGCATTGGCGACGTCGTGGGGGTCGTCGACGAGCAGCGCCCAGCCGACAGCTCCGAGCTCGTCGTCAGGCATCCCGGGGCCTCGCGTCTCGTTGATGCGGGAGGCGGTCTGGTCAATGATTGGGATGAGGTCGACCGGTTCGCGCCATTCGCTGACCTCCTCGTGACGGGTGGCCGAGGCTGTGGCGCGCACGACGGTCGGTAGGAGCAAGGCCCAGCCGTCGTCGCCGATTGCGGCCGCCGCCTCACACGCCTTGTTGAGGTAGTCGATGACGTGCCCGTCGTCGATGAAGACGTGGTCGGTGCACGCCGCAAACATGAACTGCTCCGTCGCCGTCGGATCGATGCGACTGCCGGTCGCCGCAACGCGCTCGGCCGATTGGCCGAGACGGTTGTCGATGAAGCGGCGATACCAGCGGGCCAGTTGCATCGGCTCGGCTTCCCCGTCCAGCGGCGCCACCGGGAAGCGAGGACGATGACCTTGCGTGTCGCGGCCGAGGAACGCCAGGCCTTGCGTCAGGGCGCGGCCCTGCTCGCTCGACGGCAGATGCGACAGCAAGTTGAGCACGATCTGCGCCACGGTCATGCCCGGGCCCCACCCCTCGACCCGGTTGGCGGCAGCGAAGCGCAGCCCGATCTCCACGATCCGAACCGGGGGCACACCAGATGCGAGCAACGCATGCACCGCCTTGGCGACCACCAACGTGAGCCCTTCCTCGAGACCTTCGACGAGGCGGCGTTCGAGCCGCTCGACGTCGCCGCTTGTCGGTCGAGGTGAGACCCGCACTTCATCACCCTCGATCGCCACCTCGAAGGCCACGGCATCATCGGCCCACAGATCAAGCGTCGATCCCGATGACAGATCAAACCGGGCATGGTGCCAGTGGCAGGTCAGCAATCCGTCGTGCACGGTGCCGCGATGCAGCGGAAACCCCATGTGCGGGCAGCGATCCTCGATCGCCCACACCCGCCCACCGTCCCAAAAGACCACCACCGGCGACTCGCCGGCCTTCCCAACCAGGCAGCCGGCCTTGCGCAGCTCGGTCGCCGACCCGATCGACACCCCCGTTACAACGTCCACGGCCGAACCATACGACCTCAAGTCCACTTGAGATCAAGCGCCGCGCCATCGAGTGGCCGTCGTCACGGCACGTTGAGCTGCCAAGTCACCCCGTAACGATCACCGACCCAGCCGAAACGGGAGCTGAACCCGTAGTCGTCGAGCGGCATATACACCCTGCCCCCGTGGCTGAGCCGATCGAACAACCGCTGGAGTTCGTCGTTGTCGTCGCAGTCGATCCACAGTGACACTGCCGGGGTGAACCCCCATTCATGACGGACGGGACTGTCGGCACAACTGAAGTCGCTTCCGGCGAGACGGAACTTGGCGACTTTGACGGTGCCCTCCGGTCCGCCCTCGCCCGGGCCGTAGTGGTCGATCTCGATGAGGTCGAAGTCGTCGAAGACCTCGCGGTAGAGATCGAGTGCTGCAGTAGCGGCGCCATCTTGGAACGTCAGGAAGGTTCGAAGTCCCTGGGTCATCGGATCGACACTAACGACCCCTGTGTGAACCGTCGCGTCGGACGTTGGCGCGGTAGACGACGGTGATGATCGTGAACAGAGCGGCGGAAGTCGCCAGCGCCACGACGACTCGCACTGCGGGGACACTTCCGTCCGCGACGACGGCTCGCCGCAGATAGTTGGCACCAACGATGACCGCGAGGTAGACCCACCAGGGCGCCCACTTGGCTGACGTCGTCGGTTGTTCTTGCAGCTGCTGATTCATCACGGTCTTCTCCTTGGATGTCCCAGTGGTGGAGCGCCCGATCGGTTGGGTCGGGTTGTCCGTTCGGTCGGGGTTGGGTGGCGAGCCGTCTGACTCGTGACCGCGTTCATCGCGGCGGCGGAGCGGCCAGATCGGGGCGAGCGTCGATGCCTTTCCCAGCGGCGCGGCGTCGCCCCGTCGGAGGGCGACGGCAATGCTGTTGATGGCGATGATCACGACGAGGGCTGTGGCTACCCACGAGGCGACGCGGATCGCTTGTGGGATCTCCGCCGTGGTCACGATGATGACGGCTTGACGGACGAGGTTGGCCGCGGCGAACGCCACGCCGTAGATCCACCACGGTGGACCCCATGGTGATCGGCGGCTCGAGTAGGCGTGCAGGAGTTGACGAAGGTGGGAAGTCATGACCGTTCTAACACAGTTGTGCTAGAACGTATTCCCGTGCCCATCCACGTCGACCACGAGATCCGACGACTGCAACTTGCCCAGGCCGTCTGGCGGATCGTCGTGCGCGACGGCGTCACCGCCGCATCGGTGCGCGCCGTCGCCAGAGAGGCGGGGTTGTCGATGGGGTCGGTCCGCCACTTCTTTGCCAGCCACGATCAGCTTCTGCTCTTCGCCGTCGAGGCGCTCGTCGAGCAAGCCCGCCGGCGAATCGAAGCGGGGACGCCGGCACGCATGGCCCTGCTCGCCGCGGGTCGGCCGCTCGCCGCGGTCGCCGCCCTGCTCGAAGAGGTCGTGCCGCTCGACGCCGAGCGGCAGACCGAGGCCAAGGTGTGGGCCGCCTTCACGACACCGCCAGCGACGAGCCCCGAGGTCGCAACGATTCGCGAACAGGTCGACGACGGTGTGCGGGAGCTGTGCCGCAACGCCCTCGATGCACTGCAACAGTTCGGTCGGCTCCATGCCGATCGTGATCGTCGTATCGAGATCGAGCGGATCCACGCCCTACTCGACGGTCTCGCCATCCACCTGACACTCGAGCCGGGGCGCCTCGATTCCGACCTCGTCAGATCGGTCATCCGCACTCATCTCGGCGATCTCGCGTCGACCCCTTCCAACGATCACCCCAACGTTGGAGGGCCCAACGACCGCACGGTCTCGTAGTCACGTCGTCACGTCAGCCTCGCCGCGGCTGCTCCGATCACGAGTTGGTGCTGAGTGTCGGCGTCGTATTGACGGCAGTGGATGAGTCGTTGGCGGCCGGAAGGTTGATCACGAATCTGGCGCCACTGCGGTAGGCGGTGTCGACGGTCAGGCGGCCACCGTGATGCTCGATGAGTTCGCGGGCGATCGCCAATCCGAGGCCGGTACCGCCCTCGGTCGCCGAGCGGCCCTCGTCGAGGCGGGCGAACCGCTCGAAGATGTGCTCGTGCTCGCCAGTCGGAATGCCGGGGCCATCGTCCTCGACGGCGACGGTTACTGCCCCAGGTGCCGATGAGACGACAATCCGGACGACGGAACGGGCATGTCGTGTCGCGTTGTCGGTCAGGTTGCCGATCGCTCTGGCCAGCTCGGTGGCGTTACCCAGCACGGGTGCTGCACCGTCATGTCGGACTTCGACCTGCACATCGTCGCGCACGACGATCCGTTGTCCGACTCGATCGGCGATCGTGGCGAGGTCGACGAGAACTTGTCGATGAGCCGCCGGTGCGGCGAGTGCCGTGTTGCGGGCGAGCAGCAAGAGGTCGTCGGCGAGCCGCTGGAGGCCGACCACCTCCTCGAGCACGCTGTCGAGTGTCGCGGTCGGATCGGCGCCGTCGGGGTGGGCGAGGTCGACCTCCAGCTCGGTTCGCATGCGGGTCAGTGGACTGCGCAACTCGTGGGATGCGTCGGCGACGAACCGTCGTTGGCGCCGGCTCGCCTCTTCGACTCGCTCGAGCATGTCGTTCATCGTGCGGGCGAGTCGCACGATTTCGTCGTCGCCTGCGGGAACGGGGACACGCCGATGAAGTTCGGAGCCGCCGATCGCGGCGACCTCGGCACGGATTTGTTCAACCGGGCGCAACGTGCGGCCGACGACGAACCAGATCAACGCGGCGAGCACCCCGGCGACGAGCGGTACGGCGATGGACAGTGACGTGATCAGTGTCGTCACGCTGTCACTGATGTCGTCCGTCGACGCGGCGAGGTACACGATGACATCGCCGTCGCGCCGTTCGACGATCCGGCTGAGCAGCCGGACGTCGCCGTCGATGCCAGGCAACGATTCACCGTCGCCGATCGTCTGGCCGGCGGTGATCGCGTTGCCGATCGGAGGGAACCCGTCGATCAGCGGGCTCGACGCCAAGACGTCACCGTCAACGGAGACGATTTGGGCGACGGTGTCGTCCTCACCGAGATTTGTCAGTGGCGGCAACTCGCCGTTGGCGATGGATGGTTCGAGCTCGTCGACGCGAGCGGTCATGGCTTCCTCGAGCGTCTCGGTGAGGACGCGCCGTTGGATCGTCACGAGGCCATATCCGATGCCGACGAGCATGACGATGACGACGCCGGTCGCCAGCGCGGTGACACGGAAGCGGACCGTCGACGGGATTCTGAGTCGGGTCACGAGCCGTCCAGCCGGTAGCCGGCGCCGCGGATGGTCGTGATCGAGTCGCATCCGAATGGCTCGTCGACCTTGCGCCGCAGCCGCCCGATGTACACCTCGACGATGTTCGCCGGACCGTCGAACTCGTAGTCCCACACTCCGGCGAGGATCTCGTCCTTGGACAGAACGATGCCGCGCCGGCGCATCAAGTACTCCAGGACGTCGAACTCGCGGGCTGTCAACTGGATCTCCGTTTCTCCACGCCAGACGCGATGCCCGCCGGGATCGATGCGCAGGTCTCCGACGGCGACAGGCGACGGCGCGCCGCCACCGCTGCGCCGTAGCAGCGCCCGGACCCTGGCGACAAGCACAGGAAACGAGAATGGCTTGGTGAGGTAGTCGTCCGCGCCGGTATCGAGCGCCTCGGCCTCATCGAGGTCACCGTCCTTCGCCGTCAGCATCAGGATCGGGGTCCAGATCCCTGCGTCTCGCAGGTCGGCACATACCTGGAACCCGTTGCGCCCCGGCAACATGATGTCGAGCACGATCAGGTCGTGGGAGCCTTCGGTGGCCAGCCAACGACCCTCCAGCCCGTCGGATGCCACCTCGACCGTGAACCCTTCAGCATGCAGCCCGCGCCTCACCGCGTTGGCGATCTTGTGGTCATCTTCGACCAGCAGCACCTTCACGACGACCTCCAACCCCGATTCTTGCCGGTGCGTCTGAATCCATGCTGAACGCCGCAGCCGACCCGTTCAGCGCAACGTCAGCTCTCCGGTAACAGGGTGGTCTCACCGACATCTTGAAGGAGCAGCCATGCACAGGAACCGGAGAGTCAGCGTGGTCGTCGCTGGGCTCGCGTTGCTCGCGTCTGCAGGTATCGCAACCGCCAACTCCGACGCGACCGACCCGCCCGCATCGACCGAGACTGAGGGCACCAACCCCGTGTCGACGATCGCGACCGACGATTCGACCAGCCCAGAGCCGCCGGTGATCGACCCAGGTGACGGCGGCGACTACGAGCCGTCCATCGATCCCGCAAATTTCGTGGAGGTCGTCGACAACGTCTACTTCCCGCTGTCTCCCGGGTCGCGCTGGGTGTACGAAGGCGAGAGTGACGGCGTCGCCGAACGCATCGAGGTCGAGGTGCTCGACGAGCGACGCGACATCATGGGCATCTCCGCGGTCGTCGTCCATGACACGGTCTACGTCGCCGGTGAGCTCGCCGAGGACACCTACGACTGGTATGCCCAGGACACCGACGGCAACGTGTGGTACCTCGGCGAGGCAACCCAGGAATTCGACGACGGTGAGGTGAGCGACGCCGGGTCGTGGGAGTACGGCGTCGATGGAGCACTCCCTGGAATCGTCATGCTCGCGAGTCCCACGATCGGTGACGCCTACCGGCAGGAGTACTACGCCGGCGAGGCCGAGGACATGGGCGAGGTCATCGAAGTCGGAGCGACCGTGACGATCGGTCTCGGCGAGTACACCGACGTCGTCGTCACCGAGGACTGGACGCCGCTGGAACCCGACGTCATCGAGAACAAGTCGTATGCACCCGGAATTGGGGTCATTCACGAGACGGACGTCGCCGGAGGAGACGAGACCGTCGAACTCGTCGACTTCACACCAGGCAGCTGACACGGCTGTCAGCGGGTCAGGCTGGGTTCAGCTGCCCCTGCGCACGATGTCGTCAAGAGCTCGATCACACGTTGGAGGAACGAGATGAAGCGTGCAACCAAGCTCGCGTCCGTCGGGGCCATCGGGGTTGGCGTCGTCGCCGCAGCAGGACTGACCGTGGCCAATGCCTCATCGGGCGACGACGGACCAGAGGACGACGGAGCTGACACCGCCATCTCCGGCGAAGCCTTGCAACTCGCAAGCGCGGCAGCCCTGGCCCATACGGGACAAGGCCGGGTCACCGGCTCGGAGGTCGACGACGAGGAGAGCAAGTACGAGATCGAGGTCACGCTCGATAACGGCGACCAGGTCGATGTCCAGCTCGACGAGCAGTTCAACGTCGTCGGCGACGAGACCGACGGCCGCGCCGACGACGACTGACTCCCGTTGGCGCCGACAACACCGATGGCGTGGGGTCGCCGGTGTCAGCTGGCGGCCGGCTCGCCGGCGGTGTCCACCATCCATGGCACACCGAAGCGGTCGGTGCACATGCCGAAGCCCTTCGACCAAAACGTCGGGCCGAACGGCGCCGTCACCTCACCGCCGTCTGCGAGTCCGTCGAACACCCGCTTGCCCTCGGCCTCGTCCGCCGACGTGTAGGCCACCGCCAAGCCGGCCATCGGGCCGCCCGTTGCCTCCGGGTCGTCGGAGCCCATCAGGAACGAGTCGCCGAGCTTGATCGACGCATGCATCACGCTGTCCGCTGACGCACCCGGCATCCGAGAGTCCTCGGGAACGTCAGACTGCCTCATCACGTTCAATTCGCCGCCGAAGACCGTCTGGTAGTGCTGGAACGCCTCCGCACAGTCGCCGCTGAAGAAGAGGTACGGGTTGAAACTCATGATGTCTCCTCCTGGGATTGAGTCCTACGTGCCCACTCTGCCATCGCGACGAGTTCGTGGCCAGCCGTCGAGAGTTCCCGACACCGCCGGTCGCCGCGGATCAATCGACCGTCAGCTTGCTCGGGAGGGTTCGGGCGCTGTGACCTGCGCCGTCGGTGTTGGCATCGAGATGCAGGCGGTCGCTCCAAGGGCGAGCACGGCGGCGCCAATCGCAAAGCCGACCCCCAGGGACACGTGCTGGGCCACGGGGCCGATCACCAGGGCGGCGACGACGCCGGACAACTGCAGGGTCAGCGACTGCACCGACAGCACCGTTGCCCGCTCGGTCGACGGCACGGAGCGGTGGATGATGTCGCTGATCAGCGGCCGGGCGATCCCGTTCAGCGCGTAGAACCCGACGAGGGCGACTGCTGCGAAGGCCACGGACGACGTCGCCACGCCCAGCAGGGCGAACGCGCCGAGGAGCCGAGCGACCATGATCGCGCGGGACGGCGATTGCAGCAGCCGCACGGCCACCACCGCTTGGGTCGAGCCGGCCGCCGAGCCGAAGAATCCGGCCGTCAACAACACGGCGTAGGGACCGGCGGCCTCCGCCTCACCGCCGAGAAGGCGAGCGAACGACGCTGGGGCCAGCAGTTCCACGACTGCCAGCGCGACGCCCATGCTCGCCATCAGGATCGTGATGCGCCGTAGCGGGCCGTGCCCAACCGCCAACTGCAGGCCGGACCAGACCGTGCCGGGTACTCCATGGACCACCCCGCTCAACGAGGGCCGCTCGGGGCGCTCGGTCTCGTGCACCCAGGCGACGATGGCGGCGACGATGACGAGGCAGATCCCGGCGCTGACCAAGAACGGCACGGACAGATCGATGACCGTGGCACCACGGGCCGGCGGCGGGACGAGGGCGACCAGGCCACCTCCACACAGCGCGCCGATGCCGATCGCAGTCGCCTCGACCGCCTTGGCATGGGCGAGATCGCGTTTGAGATCGAGTTCTGGGGCACCTTGACGAGCCGAGTCGACGAACCAGGCTTCGAGTGGACCGGAATCCAGAGCTCGGCCGAGCCCGCCGAGCGCAGCGGCCGACACGAGCACGGCGAAACCCTCGCCAAGGGCGAAGACCAAGCTCTCGACCATCAACACCAGAGACGCCGTGATCAGCACCTGCCGTCGCCCGAGAACGTCGGCGAGGCCACCCGTCGGCAATTCGAAGAGCGCGGTTGTCAGGCTGTAGACGGCGAACACGACGCCGACGCTCGTGAGATCCAAGCCGCGTGCCTGGAGCAACAAGATCAGCACCGGGACCTGGAGACCGACCTGGAACCAGCGCAGCGCCAGCAACCCCAGAAAGCGGCGCCGCAGCATCTTCGACTCCATTTCGGTGTTGATGTTCGATCTCACCCCAATCAATTGAACCCGCCGAGGTCGATCGTGGAGAGTTCATCGTGCAGGGTCGCCCGATCCCGGTTTGCTGTCGACAGGGGAGACGTCGACGGGCACAGTGACGGCATGACATCCGCGTTGCTCGTACAGCGTCGAGCAGTCGACGGCGCGTTGGGTACCGCGGTCTCGATCCGCCGACTCGGTGGGCGCGCCGGCCCGCGGTGGGAGGCCGGCGAGTTGAGTGCCGCGGCAAATCTCGTCAGGCGGTCGTGATGCTCGGCCGCATCGTGCGCTTGGCGCTCGCCGCGGTCGGTCTCTATTTCGTCTGGCCCTCGCTGGTCGAGGTATTCGGGTCGTACGACGAGCTGGCGGTGATCCGGCCGTGGTGGTTCGTCGTGATGGCGATGCTGGAGATGGCGAGTTTTGTGTGCGTCTGGCTGCTCGTCGGGATCTCCACGTCGAGTTCTCAGTGGCTGCTGATCGCGACATCACAACTTGTGGGCAACGCAGTGGGCTCGATCGTCCCGGGCGGCCCGGCTGCCGGAGGGCCGTTGCAGTACTCGTACATGGTCCGCGGTGGGGAGGAACCGGCCCGAACGGCATCGGGTCTGGCAGCGGCTTCAATGCTGACGACCACCGCGCTGTTCGGGTTGGCGGCGCTCTGTGTTCCACTGACGTTCCGTGTCGGGAACCTCGATGCTCGTCTCGAGCGCGCGGCTTGGATCGGCACCGGTGCGTTCGTCGTTCTGCTGCTCCTGGGATTCGCGGCGTTCGCGTGGGACGGTCTGCTGCGCACCGTGGCGCGGGGAACCGAGTGGGTGCTCAACCGTGTCCGTCGGCGCCGGCCGCCGACCGTCGACCTTCCCGAGCGTGTGCTCGAGGAGCGCGACCGGGTTCGCCGTGCGCTCGGTGCCCGTTGGCCGTGGGCGGTCGTCGCCGTCGTGAGCAAGTGGGCGTTCGACTACTTCGCCCTCGTGGCCGCTGTCGCGGCGAGCGGCGCCCGGGTCGAGTCGGTTCCGTTGATGCTCGCGTACCTGGCCGCCAGCGTGCTGAAGATGATCCCGATCACGCCAGGCGGACTCGGGTTCGTCGAGGCCGGTTTGGCGGTGACGCTCGTTTGGGCCGGGCTCTCCGCAGCCAACGCCACACTGGCCACGCTTGCGTACCGGCTGGTGTCCTACTGGTTGCCGCTCATCGCGGGAGTCGCGGCGGCCGTCGTCTACCGTCACCGTTACCCCGCGAGGGCGGGTCCCCTGGCGTGACGCGACCGCGTGGTGAATTGCTCGCGCCCCCGTGCGACTGGTTCGCCGTCGCCGCTAGGTGACCCGGTACACCTCGTAGGCAACACCGCCGGGTATGAGCCGGCCCCGTCCGACCATGACCGTTTGGTTGACCCAGCCGTACCGATCGTCGCCGGTCTCCAGTCGGGGCAGCGTTCTGAAGTACTGGTCCCCGAAGTCGGTTTCCTCGGCCATTGTCCGAGTGGCAGTCATCACCGTCTCGGTCAGCTCGAGTACCCCGTGGTAGGAGATGTACAGCACAGCCCCGTCGTCGGTCTGGATCTGGCCGCGGACGTCGAGGCGGCCCCAGCCGTCGGGGCCGATGAGGAACCAGTCACCACCGCCGCCCACGAACGTGCCGTTGATGCGGTCACCCTTCACCTGCCCTTCGGTGACCTCGAAGAAGGCTCTGGTCCCGTATGGGCCGGCGCCGATCATCAACGGCGGAGCCAGCGAGGCTTGGTAGGTGAACTCGAGTTCCAGCTCCATGGACCCTCCCTCGACGACCGGACGTGGTGAACGGTACTCAGCAGTCGACCGGCGCATCGCGTCGCGAAATGCGCTCGACTGCCCTCAGCTTGTCGAGGGCCGGGCGAGGACCTCGGTCACCGCCGTTGGCGGCGCAGTGAGTCACCATGCGTAGGCCTCGGGAGCGGCGCCACCCGGGCCGGGGAAGATGCGGTCGAGTTCGGTGACTGTCTCGTCGTCGAGTTGCACGTCGAGTGCGGCGATGGCGCCATCGAGTTGCTCGACGGTGCGCGGGCCGATGATCGGCGCCGTCACCGCCGGGTTGCGCAGCAGCCACGCCAGCGCCACGTTGGCGGGCGGCGCGCCGTGGTCGGCACACAACTTCTCCCATGCTTCCAGCGTCGGTCGCATGCGCTCGACCTGCTGTCTAGTCCGCTCGGCGCCGCGGCGACCCTCGGTGAGCTTCTGCAGGGCGCCGCCGAGGATGCCGCCGCCGAGTGGGCTCCACGGAATGACGCCGATGCCGTAGTCGATGCACGCAGGCAGCACCTCGAGCTCGACCATGCGGGCGTTCAGGTTGTACAGGCTCTGCTCTGACACCAACCCCAGGAAGTTCCGGCGCGCGGCCCGCTCATTGGCCTTGACGATGTGCCATCCGGCGAAGTTGCTGCTGCCGACGTACAGGACCTTGCCCTGCTGCACCAGTAGCTCCATCGCCTGCCAGATCTCTTCCCACGGTGTGTCGCGGTCGACGTGGTGCATCTGGTAGAGGTCGATGTAGTCGGTCTGCATCCGCCGCAGGCTGCGCTCGCACGACTCGCGGATGTGTCGAGCCGACAGCCTGCTGGTGTTCGGCCACGAATCGCGACCCCCGTACACCTTGGTCGCGATGACCGTCCGCTCCCGGCGGCGATCGCCCTGGATCAGCCAGCGGCCGATGATCTCTTCGGTCGGTAGGCCCGGCGCGCCGTACACGTTGGCCGTGTCGAAGAAGTTGATGCCGAGCTCCAGCGCCCGGTCCATGATCCGATGACCCTCAGCCTCGACGGCCTCGCCGCCAAAGTTCATGGTGCCGAGGCACAGCGGACTCACCCGCAGCCCGGTGCGGCCCAGCAATCGATAGTCCATGCCGAGAAACGTACGCCCCGTGGCGACACCACGCCGCGCGTAGTCTCGTGGTGTGGAACGCGTGACGGGCATCGGGGGCGTGTTCCTACGCAGCACCGATCCCGATCGGCTTGGCCGATGGTATGCGGAACAGCTGGGCGTCGACCTACCACCAGCCGCCTACGACGAACCGGTCTGGACACAAGAGGCCGGACCAACGGTGTGGGCCATTTTCGGCAAGGACTCCGACATGCTCGGTCGCCCCGAGCAGCAATGGATGATCAACTTCCGGGTCGGCGACCTCGACGCCATGGTGAGCCAGCTTCGAGCAGCGAACGTCGCGGTCGAGGTCGACGCCGAGGAATATCCCAACGGCCGGTTCGCTCGGCTCGCCGATCCCGACGGCAACCCCATCGAGCTCTGGCAGCCGATGTCATCGACGTAGCCACGATCTGGGCGTTGTCAGTCTCGACTGCGTGACCCTGGACAACCAGATCATCGCTCGGTTTGTTTGTCGTCGAGGCTTGGATCGCCGCGAGCGGGGCCGAGGCCACTGCGCTCGAAGTGCAAGGCAACACCCTGGTGTCTGTCTATGACTGGGCCTTCCAGTTCGGGCCCGGACTCGTTGTCGGCATCGGCAACGGGTTGATGCTGGGCTACCTGATGTACCGCTCGGGCCTCGTGCCTCCGCGGATGGCGATCCTCGGCCTGATCGGTGGCCCGCTGCTGATCCTTTCGTTCGTGCTCATCCTGTTCGGGGCCTACGACAATGGGTCAGGACCTTCGTTCCTGTTGGCACTGCCGGAGATCGCCTGGGAGTTGTCGCTCGCCATCTACTGCGCGTGGAAGGGCTTCCGGCCGAGCCCCATCCCGGAACACACGGTGGCAACGGCGTAGCGCCTTTCGGTACGCACATCGCGGATTGCCCCTGCTTCAGTTGCGGCGGATGCACCGAAAGCCGACGTGGCTCATCCCGGTGTCGATCATCTGCGGTCGACGGGCTGCCGGGCGGTAGCGCTGGCAGTAACTGTCGGCGCACAGGTAGGAGCCGCCCTTGACGACTTTGCGGGGGATCGGGAACTGCGGCTGGGCGGGGTCGTAACTGCCCGCTTGGGTCGGTACCTCGCGCTGCGTCGGCAGGCAGCAGGACGTCGCGGAGGCCGCCGCGTGCTGCGGCGACCACCAGTCCGCCGTCCACTCCCACACGTTGCCGGCCATGTCGTGCAGGCCGAATCCGTTGGCCGGGAACGAGCCGACCGGCGCCGTCGAGCCGTAGCCGTCGTCGTGACGCCAGGGGAAATCGCCGTGCCAGTAGTTCGCCAACCGCTGCCCCGGACGCTCCGGTTCGTCGCCCCACACGAAGGCGGCACCGTCGAGGCCGCCGCGAGCCGCCCGTTCCCACTCCATCTCGGTCGGCAATGCCTTGCCCGCCCATGCGGCGTAGGCCTCAGCGTCCTCGTAGGCGACGTGCACGACGGGGTGGTCGGCGTGGCCATCGAGTGAACTGCCGGGACCTTCCGGAGAGCGCCACGAGGCGCCTGGCGTCCACCTCCACCACTGATCGAGGTGGCGCAGGTCGACAGGACCGGCGGTCATCGTGAACACCATCGACCCGGGCACGAGGTTCTCCGGTGGCGCGCCGGGGAAGTCGGCCGGATCGAGCGGCCGCTCGGCGACCGTCACGTACCCGGTCGTCGCCAACGAACTCGTCGAACTGGCGGTTGGTGACCTGGAAGCGGTCGATCCAGAACCCGTGGACATCGACGGTATGCGCCGGGGCCTCCTCGCGTAGTGGTCGTCTGAGCCCATCCGGAAGGTGCCGTCCGGCACCTGCGACCATGG
Organism: Ilumatobacteraceae bacterium; assembly: GCA_963786985.1. GTDB lineage: Bacteria > Actinomycetota > Acidimicrobiia > Acidimicrobiales > Ilumatobacteraceae > Desertimonas. Next base: position 371,993 of record CAWBBL010000009.1, read on the forward strand.
GCGAGGGATCAGTCAGCCGCGGGCTCCGCTGGTCGCGTCGGCCATCTTCGCGAGTGCTTGGTCGATGGTGAAGCTCGCCGCCTTCTGCCGCGGCGGGAAGTCCTTGAACGTCACGAGGAACTCAGCGACGAGAGCCTGGGCGGCGAGGATCATGTAGGCCTTGTTCATGTACCAGTCCCAGTAGGTGTTCGAGGTCACGTCGGCCCGCTCGAACGGATCTGTGCGCAGGTTGAACAGCTTCGGCACGCGCAACACGGTGAACGGCTCGGCCCACAATTCCAGCGTCCCCTGGCGGCGCTGCTCCATGAAGACCATCTTCCAGTTGTCGAAGCGGAGCGCCACGAGATCGCCGTCGTCGCTGAAGTAGATGAAGCCCTTGCGCGGGCTCTCGTCGACTTCCCCGGTGAGGTAGGGCAGCAGGTTGTAGCCGTCGATGTGCACCTGGAAGGTCTTGCCGGCCGCCTCGTGGCCCACCTTCAGCTTGTCGACGATGTCGGGCTCACCTGCGGCGGCGAGGAACGTCGGCAGCCAGTCGTGGTGCTGGACGATCTCGTTGGAGACGACGCCGGCGGGGATCTTGCCGGGCCAGCGGACCATCAGCGGGACGCGGAAGGCGCCCTCCCAGTTGGTGTTCTTCTCGCTGCGGAATGGGGTCATCGCCCCGTCCGGCCACGTGTTCATGTGCGGGCCGTTGTCGGTGCCGTACATGACAATCGTGTCGTCGGCGATCTCCAGTTTGTCGAGCAGCGCGAGCAGCTGGCCGACGTTCTTGTCGTGGTCGATCATCGTGTCGTGGTACGGCGACTGCCAGCGCCCGGCCTGTCCGAGACTGCGCTTCTTGGTGTGCGTGCGCAGGTGCATGTGCGTCATGTTCACCCAGCAGAAGAACGGCTTGTTCGACTCGTGCTGGCGCTTGACGAAGTCGCTGGCGGCGGCGACGAAGTCGTCGTCGCACGTCTCCATCCGCTTGCGGGTGAGCGGACCGGTGTCCTCGATCTTCTGCCTGCCGACCCGTCCCCACCGTGGCTGCTCGGTCTTGTCGTCCCGCTTCGTGGCGTAGCAGTGCAGCACGCCACGCGGTCCGAAGCGCTCCTTGAACCTGTCGAACCCGTAGTTGCTTGGGTAGTCGGGATCCTCGGGATCCTCCTCGGCATTGAGGTGGTAGAGGTTGCCGAAGAACTCGTCGAAGCCATGCACCGTCGGTAGGAACTCGTTGAGGTCGCCGAGGTGGTTCTTGCCGAATTGCCCGGTGGCGTACCCGTGGTTCTTGAGCAGTTCGGCGATCGTCGGGTCCTCCGCTTGCAGACCGATCGGGGCCGCCGGCAGACCGACCTTGCTCAGTCCGGTGCGGAACACACTCTGGCCGGTGATGAACGACGAGCGTCCCGCCGTGCAGCTCTGCTCACCGTAGGCATCGGTGAAGCGCATCCCCTCGTTGGCGATGCGATCGATGTTCGGCGTGCGGTAGCCCATCAACCCGTCGCTGTAGCAGCTGAGGTTGGTGATACCGATGTCGTCGCCCCAGATGACGAGGATGTTCGGCTTGCCCTTCGGCACGGCGGTGCCTCCTTTCAATCAGAACCCTGCGACGGTAACACTCCTCCCGATTGCGTCAGTCCAGCCCGACGCCGGTGACCGCCGGCTCGGGCACGGCCGCCGGGCGATCCGGTGGTGCTGCCCGGCGGGCCGACAAGTACGCCGCGATGAGCAGCCCGAGGGAGGCCGCGGCGGCGATGTCGGCGAGCACGTGATAGCCGGCGGCGCGACGGATAAACCCTGACGAGAAGCCGGCGATGGCTCCGCACAGGCTCATCGTCAAGTCAGCCGTCCCCTGCACGGCGACGCGCTCGGCCGGGACGACCGACTCGATGAGCAAGGCCGACCCGCCGAGCAGCCCGAAGTTCCAGCCCAGCCCGAGTGCCCACAGGGCCGGGAACAGCAGCCACTCGGTGATGCCCGCGGTCGAGGCCAGCAACGTCGCTGCGACGAGGATCGCCGCCCCGACCTGCACCGCGGACAGCGACCCGCGCCGGTCGACGTACCGCCCGACCAGCGGGCTGAAGGCGAACATCCCGCCGATGTGCGCCGAGATCACGTATGGGCTCATCGCCTCGTGGCCGTGCAGCCTCATGTGCACCGGGGTCATCGTCATCACGGCGACCATTGCCGCCTGCGACACCGCCATCGAGCCGAGGGCCAATTTGGCGCGAGGTGCCGCGCCGATCACGCGCACGGCGTGACGGATCGGCGGGCTCGCCGCTCCCGCAGCCATCGCCCCGCCGCCGGCCACGACGAGCGGGTCGGGACGCAACCGCACGGCCGTGTTGACCATCGCCACGGCGAAGCACACAGCACTGAACAGCCACGGCCCGGTATAGCGGTCGAAGCCGAACCACTCCTCGCCGGCGCGCTCGGCTGGGGCGATGAGCAACGGTCCGAACACGGCCCCGAACGTCGACGCGAAGACGACACGGCTCATCGCCCGGCCGCGGTGGTCCGGATCGGCGAGGTCGGTAGCGGCGTAGCGGGCGAGCAGGTTGGATGCCTGCCCGCTGCCGAAGAGGAACAATCCGGCGACGAACACGGCGAGCACCTTGCGCTCGGCGCCGATGGCCGCGATCACACCACCCACGGCGGCAAGTCCGTAGCCCAGTTGCAGCCCCGGCCGCCGGCCGCGATGCCACATCAAACGCGACAACAGTTGGGCCATCACCGCGGTGCCGGTCGTCACCGTCGCGGTGGCAATGCCCCCCAACGGCGTGTCGTCGCCGAGGATGTCTTGAACGACGAACGCCCCGACCGTGACGGCCGCCCCCAGCGCCGCGGCTCCCACGATCTGGCCGCCAGTGAGGACGCGGAGCACACGCCGCTGAAGTGCCGCCCGATCCACGTCGTCGATTCCATCGACGGTAGCGGTAGTTGAATGCAACCTCGTGAGTCCATCCGACGACGGTCATCGTGCGCTGACCGTTGGGCTCGTCGCGATGGTCACCCTCGTCGCGTTCGAGTCGCTGGCGGTGATCACCATCCTGCCGGACATCTCCGACGACCTCGGCGGGATCGCATGGTACGGCTGGGTGTCGACGGCGTTCTTCCTGGGGACGATGGTCGGCATCGTCTTTGCCGGCGAGCAGGCCGATCGGCATGGTGCCGGCCGTCCGTACGTCGTCGGGCTCGTGCTCTTCGCGGTTGGGTTGCTGGTCGGCGGCTTGGCGCCGTCGATGCCGGTGCTGGTCGTCGGCCGGTTCGTCCAAGGGCTCGGCGCGGGGGTCGTTCCGGCGATCGGTTATGTGGCGATCGGTCGGGTGTACAGCGTCGACAAGCGGGCCCGGATGTTCGCCGTGCTGTCGACGGCGTGGGTCGTTCCCGGCGTGATCGGCCCGGCCCTCGCCGAGCGGATCTCGTCATGGGTCGGCTGGCGGTGGGTATTCCTCGGGCTGCTGCCGTTCGTCGCCGTCGCCGGATCGCTGATCGTGCCGGAGATGATGCGCCTGACCGCCCTGGGCTCCGGGCAGCCGCCGGCGGAACGCTTTCTCCGTCGCCGGCTCGTCGAGGCGTTCAGAGTCGCCGGTGGCGCGGCGTTGGTCGTCGCCGGCTTCACGACCTCACGCTGGTTACTGGTCCCCGCGCTCGTCGTCGGTGTCCTCGTCGGCATCGGGCCGCTGCGCCGCCTGACGCCTCCGGGCACGTTGCGCGGCGCCGCCGGACTGCCGGCGGTCGTCCTGTCACGCGGGATGCTGACGTTCGCCTTCTTCGGCGCCGACACGTTCGTCCCCCACGCCCTCACGGACGGGAGGGACCGTTCGACATTTGCCGGCAGCATTGCCGTGACGGTGGCCACGCTGGCCTGGACGTCGGGCGCCTGGGTGCAGGAACGCTGGATCGTCCGAACTGGTGAAGCGTTCTTCGTTCGCACCGGTTACCTCGTGCTGGCCCCCGGAATCGCGGTCGTCGCCGTGGCGGCGATGCCCGACATCGTGCCGTTCTGGGTGATCCATCTCGGCTGGGCCGTGGCCGGGCTCGGAATGGGCCTCGCCTATTCGGCCCACGCCCAGGCCGTGCTGCGCTGTTCACCGGCCGAGCGATACGGAGCGGCGACGGCCTCGATGCAGTTGTTCGACAATCTCGGCGTCGCTCTCGGGACCGGTGCCGTCGGAGTGGTCGTGACGACGGGAGACGACCTCGGGTGGGATCCCGGGCGGACGGTCGCCTTGGCCCTGACCGGGCCGATCGCCGTTGCCCTCGTGGGAGCGGCGATGTCGCGGCGCTTCCCCGGGATCGGCGGTCAGCACGACCTGCCGGGGGCCTCCGCCGAGCCGAGGGGGTATCAGTCTTCGGCGGGGCCCCCGGATCGCTCCCGTCTCGCGTCATCGCGGCGGGGGGCGAGGTGGAGGCGGCGCAGCAGGCCCGGTGGCTCGTTGTGGAGGTGACGGCGCCACTCCGCCCGGGAGTGTGGACGGACCCGACGGACCTTCACGCTACGGGCGTGGAGGTGGGCGGGTCTGCGGGGGTTCGGCTGCACAACTGGCACCGTACGGAGGCCCCGTTTCGCGACGGTTCCCGCAATGTTTCCAGCGCGTGAGATCAGTCGGCGCCGTCACCGGATCTTCTACGAGGCGGTCAACGTCCAGCGGAACGCCCTCGTCGCCAGCTCTCCGGCGAGCTGGCCGACCAGGTCGTCGGCGATCGGCAGCGGGGGAGGCAGGTGCAGCATGCCTCGCGCCCACGGAGGCAGCATCGACACGGCTGCCGTGGCGATCAGCCCATAGGCCGGCCGGGCGAGGAGAGGAATCGGCGGGTTGAACAGCAGGAAGCGGGCGGTGTCGCGGGCCTCCCGCGTCCCTCGCAGCTCCGGTCGATAGACCGCCAAGGCCTCGCCGAGCTCGGTGACCGATTGCGGCGGGTCGAGCACGCCGAGCTTCGCCGCGACGAAGCCGACCTCAGCCACGTACTCATTCCGTTGCTCGGGCGTCAGTGGTCGGGCGCCGAACCGGCGGTGGGCTCGCAGGAAGCTGTCGACCTCGGAGATGTGGACCCAGCGCAGCAGGTGCGGGTCGCTCGCCCGATAGGCCCTGCCATCAGGGGCGGTCCCCCGCACGTTGTCGTGGATCGTCCGGACACGGGTGACGGCGCGTTCGGCGACGTCGACGGATCCGAACGTGGTGGCGGCAAGGTACTGGCTGGTCCGTTGGAGGCGGCCCCACGGGTCACCGCGGTAGCCGGAGTGCCCGGCGACCCCGGCCATCGCCAGCGGATGAAGGGACTGCAAGACGAGCGCACGGAGCCCACCGACGAACATCGCGGCGTCGGCGTGGACGGTGCGGATCGCCGCACCTTCGGGGAACCATCGCGGGCCCCGTGCTGTGAAGATGCTCGTATCGGGTGCGTCACCGGCCACCCGCGACCGAACCGCGCCGGCAAGGGCTGTTCGCAGGGACGCGGTCGGCCCGCTGGTGGCGCCCATCACCGACGATCGTACGAACCAAAGGGTGCCAATGTGACGATCGGGCGCTGACACGTCCCCGGTGCGAGCGACGAGGCGCCAGCCGGAGCGACTACCGGCCGCGTGGCCGGGGAACGCAATGAGACGTCCTACTGGCACCCTTCGGTCAGCGTGTTGGTACGGTCGAGCGCTGATGGGCAAGGTCAGCGTGGTCCTCCCGGCGACGCCGATCACGACGATCGACGACTACCTCGAGGCCGGTGGGGGCGAGGCGCTGCGTGCCGCCCGGTCCCTCGGGCCGGAGGCGACGATCGAGGAGATCACCGCGAGCGGCCTGCGCGGTCGCGGCGGAGCCGGCTTCCCGACCGGCGCCAAGTGGGCGTCGGTCCGCGCCGCCGCCGGCGGGACGCACTACGCCGTCGCCAACGGCGCCGAGGGCGAACCGGCGACGTTCAAGGACCGCACGCTCATGCGGCGCGATCCCTATCGCATCGTCGAGGGCCTGGCCATCGCCGCCTTCTGCGTCGACGCCTCGATGGCCTTTGTCGGTGTCAAGCGCTCGTTCGGCGTCGAGGCTCGCCAACCTGCGTCGTGCCGCCCTCGAACTCGGCGGCGCCGGGTTGCTCGGTGACTTGTCGATCTCCATCGTCGAGGGCCCGGACGAGTACCTGTTCGGCGAGGAGAAGGCGCTGCTCGAGGTGATCGAGGGTCGTGACCCGCTGCCCCGCCTGCTTCCGCCGTGGCAGCACGGCCTGTTCGCCACGGTGACGATGGGCTGGGAAGCCGGCACGCCGGCGGGCCGTGGCCAAGCGAGCAATCCGACCCTCGTGAACAACGTCGAGACGCTGGCGTCGGCGGCGCACGTTCTCGCCCGCGGCGCCACGTGGTATCGCTCGTTGGGGACCGCGGACTCGGCGGGCACGGCGATCGTCACGATCGTCGGCGACGTTCGCGTTCCCGGCGTCCACGAGGTGGAGCTCGGAACCACACTCGCCGAGGTCATCTCGTGGTGTGGTGGCGCCGAGCCGAACCGCACGTTGAAGGCGGCATTCTCTGGAGTCTCCAACCCGGTCGTGCCGGCCCGCAGCTTCGACATCCCGCTCACCTACGAAGCCTTCGAGGGCCTCGGCAGCGGGCTCGGGGCCGCCGGATTCGTGGTCTACGACGACACCGCCGACATGGTCGCTGTCGCTGCCGAGTTGACCCGCTTCCTCGCTGTCGAGTCGTGCGGGCAGTGCCCACCGTGCAAGCGCGGCTCGATGGAGCTCACCGAGGTCCTCACGCGCATCGCTCACGGTGGCGGCACGGACGCCGACCTGGCCACGATCGAAAGCCTCCTCGCGACGGTGACCGACTCCAACCGCTGCTACCTCGGCACCGAGGTGCAACGTCTCGTCAGCAGTGTGCTACGCGAGTTTCCCGACGACGTCGCCGCCCATCTGGAGGGTCGACCTCCACTGGAGCGCGACGTGGTCGTCCCCAAGATCGTCGAGATCGACCCCGACGGCGCCGTGGTGTACGACGAACGGCACCGTCTCAAGCTGCCTGACTGGACCTATGCGGACGAATCCTCGCGGAGGTAGATCGAGCGCTTCGGTGCGCTGAAGAACTGGCGCAGCAGCGGAGTGAACTCGTCGAGCGTCATCGTCGGGTAGTCCGGGTCGAACGCCGGTTGGTCGAACTCGGCGGTGAACTCGGCGGTGATGTCGTAGTACGGGTGGTCGGCGAACTGATCGCGCATGTCGCGGTCGAGGCCGAGGAAGTGGAAGAAGTAGTAGCCCTGGAAGATGGCGTGCTTTTCGACCATCCAATGCAACTCGTCGCTGACGAACGGCTTGACGATTGCCGCGCCGATATCCGCGTGGTTGAACGAACCGAGCGTGTCGCCGATGTCGTGGATCAGGGCGCAGGCGATGTAGTCGTCGCCGCGGTTCGCCCGATAGGCGCGGGTTGCCGTCTGCAACGAATGAGTCAGGCGATCGACGCGGAAGCCGCCGAAGTCTCCGTCGAGCAGGCGAAGGTGGGTGATGACACGATCGGCGAGCTGCGGATAGAACTCGAACGCCGACGTGATGATGTGGTTCCAGTCCTCCTGGGTGCCCTCCGTCATCGCCTTGAACGCGGCACGCTCGGGAGCGGCACTGGGGTCAGTGGCCACAGGTGCGATCATGCCGACAACGGTAGTCCCGTGGTTCACTTCCTCCCATGATCGGACGCCCGCCGGTCCACGGGTCCCGGCCGTCGTTGAGCGAGCGACGGCAACTGCGCCGTCGCGAACTGCTCGACGCGGCGATCGACGTGATCAGGCGGGAAGGTGCCGATGTGACGATGGAGGAGATGGCCACGGCCGGCGGGATCAGCAAGCCGATCCTCTACCGACACTTCGTCGACCGCGATGGTCTCGTCGCAGCGATCACCGAGAAGGCCCTCGTGGAGATTGGTGAGATGCTCGACACGAAGCTCCGTGCCGCGAGGTCGGACCAGCCGCCGCACTCGATCCGGGCGACGATCGACGCCTGCTTCGACTACATCGACGCTGATCCACAGCTGTACCGCTTCATCGTCAACGCCAACTCCAGCCGCGGCAACGAGGTGACGACGGCATTCAACGACCGCATGGCCGAGCGGATCGCTGAGTCACTGGCCGACAGGCTCGTCGAGCGTGGGCTCGACCCGTCCCCGGCGGCGGTATGGGGTCGGGCGATCGTCGGAATGGTTCAGAACACAGCGGCTTGGTGGATCGGCGACGCCGGCATCTCGCGCGACGACGTCGTCGGAGCGCTGACCGACCTCGTGTGGGTCGGCATCGGCGGATCGGTGGGCGATGGCTGACGGTCCACTCGAACGGCTACGGGCGTTGTGCATGGCCCTGCCGGACGTGACCGAGCGGCTCAGTCACGGCGAACCGACGTGGTTCGCCGGGGGCAAGAAGGTGTTCGTGACGTTCGCCGACCACCACCACGACGACCGCCTCGGATTCTGGTGCGCGGCGCCAGTTGGTGCCCAGGGTGAACTGGTCGCTGCCGACCCGCAACGGTTCTTCGTCCCGCCGTACGTCGGTGGACGTGGCTGGGTCGGTGTCCGGTTGGATGTCGGTGCAGTCGACTGGGACGAGATCGACGAGATCGTCGAGGACGCCTACCGGACAGTCGCCGCGAAGCGGCTGGTCGCCGAGCTCGATGGACGGCAGGTCGACCGGTGATCGAGGAGCGGGTGACGTCGTTGTTCGTGTACGGCACGCTGATGCCGGGCCGGCTGCGCTGGCCGATTCTCGCTCCGTTCGCCCAGGGGCATCGCCCGGCTGACGTCGATGGCCGGCTCTACGACTCAGGCAACGGCTGGCCGGTTGCCGTGTTCGGCACCGGGGGAGTGGTCCCGGGTGTCCTCGTCGACTTGCTGCCCGAGCGACTCGACGAGGCGCTGCCGATTCTCGACGCGGTCGAGGACACGGCGACCGACACGCTGCGGCGCATCATCGTCACGACGCTCGACGGCGCGCGGGCATGGGCGTACCACCACGCCCACGCCACGGACGGCTTCGTGCCCATCGCGCGATGGGCCGATCAGGACGAGCGCTGACGGTGTGACCGAAACGGTCAGCCGTTCTGATCCGCGAGCTGCCACAATCGAACAATGACCGACGTGATCGTCCCCGCCGTCGCCCCTGTCCACCTCTCCACCGCCGCGCTCGAAGCGGGGCTCGCCGAGATCCGCAACTCGCCCCGCGACGCCGGCACGCTGGACCTCATCGTCCGCCGCCCGGAGATCGATGGCCGGGAGATCCTCGACCAGGCCGAGCTGTCGATCGCCGAGGGTGTCGTCGGCGACACGTGGAACGTGCGTGGCAGTGGACGGACCGACGACGGCAGCTCGCACCCCGACATGCAGCTGAACATCATCAACGCCCGTCTGTCCCGATTGGTCGGCGGTGACGACGACGACGTTCGTGCCCTGGCGGGCGACCAGCTCCACGTCGACCTCGACATCAGTCACGACAACCTTCCGGCGGGCACACAACTGTCCATCGGCGAGGCCGTCATCGAGATCACCGAGCAGCCGCACACCGGCTGCGCCAAGTTCGCGGCGCGTTTCGGCAAGGAAGCGCTGCGCTTCGTCAACGTCGGCGCCGGAAAGCCGCTCCGCCTACGCGGTCTCAACGCCAGGGTCGTCGTCGCCGGCACGATCCGCCGCGGCGACACGATCACCAAGTTGTAGCCGTTCTCTACAGTTGGTCGCATGTCACTGACCGTCGCGGCGATCCAAATGGCGATGGTCGACGACGTCGATGCCAACGTCGCCACGGCCGAGCGGTTGGTACGTGACGCTGCCGCCCAGGGTGCCCAGCTGGTGCTGATCCCCGAGCTGTTCGAAGGGCCGTACTTCTGCAAGGACATGCTCCCCGAGCACTTCGACCGAGCCCTCCCGGTGGAGGGGCATCCGACCGTCGAGCACTTCCGTGGTGTCGCCGCCGAGCTCGCCGTCGTCCTCCCGTTGAGCATCTACGAGCGGGCCAACCACGCCACCTACAACAGCGTCGTCGTCGTCGACGCCGACGGCGCGGTCCTTGGCACCTATCGCAAGAGCCACATCCCCGACGGGCCGGGCTACACCGAGAAGTACTACTTCAACCCGGGTGACACGGGATTCCAGGTCTGGCGGACCCAGCACGCCACCGTCGGCGTGGGCATCTGCTGGGACCAGTGGTTTCCGGAGTCGGCGCGGTGCATGGCGCTGCTCGGTGCCGAGGTGCTGTGCTATCCCACGGCGATCGGTTCGGAGCCGCCGGACCCGCAGTGGGACTCCAGCGGGCATTGGCAGCGAGTGATGCAGGGCCACGCCGGTGCCAACCTGACCCCGCTGATCGCCGCCAACCGGACCGGCCACGAGCGCGGCGCGACGACGGAGATCACGTTCTACGGCTCGTCGTTCATCGCCGATGCCACCGGCGCCAAGATCGCCGAGGCCGGCCGCGACGGCGAGGCCGTGTTGACGGCCACGTTCGAGCTCGACGAGGCGCAGCGCATGCGGCACTCGTGGGGGATGTTCCGCGATCGCCGTCCCGATCTCTACGGCCCGTTGCTCACGCTCGACGGTACGACGGCGCCATGATGCGGATGCCGGCGGAGTCGGCACCGCACGAGCGAACGGTGATGTGCTGGCCGGCCCGCGAGTCGCTGTACGGCGAGTTGCTCGGGGCCGCCGCCGACGCCCATGCCCTCGTGGCTCGCACGATCGCCCGTTTCGAGCCCGTGACGATGATCGCCGACATCGGCGCCGGCGAGCGGGCTGCCGAGCTGTGCGGCGGCGGCGTGAACGTCATCGAGCTGCCGATCGACGACTCGTGGTTCCGCGACTCCGGACCGATCTTCATCACCGACGGCGACGCACGGATCGCCCTCGACTGGAAGTTCAACGCGTGGGGCGGCAAGTTCCACCCGGCTGCTGACGACGACGCGGTGGCCCGACGCTACGCCGAGCTGATCGGTGACGATGTGCGCACGATCCCGGTCGTGCTCGAAGGCGGGGCGATCGCGGTCGACGGGGTCGGCACGCTCGTGACCACCCAGCAATGCCTGCTGCACCCCAACCGCAATCCGCAGCTCGATCGGGTCGAGATCGAGGCGGTGCTCCGCGCCGAGCTCGGTGTCACGGCGATCGTCTGGCTGCCGTATGGCTTGGCGCTCGATGACGACACCGACGGCCACGTCGACAATGTCGCCGCCTTTGTCCGCCCGGGTGTGTTGCTGATGCAGGGATGCGCCGACGAATCGGAGGACGACTGGCTGCGCACCAACGTCAATGTGCGCTGCGCCCGGGGGGCGATCGACGCCATCGGCGAGCCGATCGAGGTCATCGAGGTCCCGGTGCTGCCGTTCACCGAGATCGGCGGGGAGCGTGTCGTCGTGCCGTACCTCAACTTCTACGTCGCCAACGGGGTCGTGGTCGTGCCGACCTGCGGCCACCGTGCTGACGACGACATGCTGGCGATCATCGCCGAGCAATATCCCGACCGCGAAGTCATCGGCCTCGACGTCGGCGCCGTGCTCGCCTACGGCGGCGGCGGTATCCACTGCATCACCCAGCAAGTCCCCCGCGTCCCCTGACATCTGGGGAAGATTCGTGTCACACGGCCATCTGGGGCGATTCCGTGTCAGACGTCGCGACGAATCTTCCCCAGATTCGCGATCGACCAGGCATCGGCGGCCGCGATGGCCACAGCGATGGCGTTGCCCACCGCCGATTCGATCGCCTCGACATCGGGGTCCTCGGCGGCGTTGCGCTGGGCGATGATGGCCACGACGGCACCGGCCGCGAAGCCGTAGACCGCGCCCATCTTGAACAGCGTCCCCGCCTCCATCTCGAAGTTGACGATGCCGAGGTCGTGATACTCGTCGATCATCCCGCGCAGCCGGCGCAGGAGGTGCGGGTTGGCCGAGGAGACCGACCGCTCCTGACCTTCGTAGAACGTGTCGGTGGACGCCATCACGCCGACGTGGTGGTCGATGCCCAAGCGCTCGGCAGCCGTGGCCAAGGCCACCGTGAGGAACGGGTCGGCGACCGCCGGGAACTCGACCGGGGCGATGTCGAGGGCGGCTCCCTGGTTGGTCAGGGCGCCGGAGCCGATGACGACAGATCCGATGCCGACGTCGTCCTGGATCGACCCACTCGTCCCGATGCGGATGATCGTGCGGATGCCGACCTGGACGAGTTCGTTGACGACGATGCTCATCGACGGGGCACCCATCCCGCTCGTCGCACACACGACCGGCGCCCCGCCGGGCAGCGTGGCGGCAAAGGCGTCGAGCCCCCGGTGTCGTGACAGCACGCGCGCCGCGCCGAGGTGCTCGTTGGCGATGCGTTCCGATCGCGACGGGTCGCCGCTGAGCAGGGCGATCGTCGTGCCCTCGTCGAGATCGGCGGTTCCAAACCCGAGGTGATACCGCGCGTCCCCTGCCGCCATCGTCAGCGCCGGCGCAACTCGTACAGGAACTGGTAGCCGAACATCGTCGGCCAGATCTTCACCGCTGCCCGGTCGATGGCCCCGGCCAGTCGAACCGCGCCGCGCGCCGGCGACTTTCCGCCGCGATCGAGGACGTCTTCGATCGGTGTGCCGACGACGGCCCGCCGTATCACTTCCAAGTTGGCGTCGTCGATGAGACGTTGGAAGCTGCGGCGAGTGAAGAACCGGACATGACCTCGGTCCAGCAATCCGCGTTGGTCATAGTCGAAGCGCCCGGTGGCCACCCTGACCCGCGGATACCAATGGGCGAAGTTGGGGACGCTGACGAGGATCGCGCCGCCAGGGGCGAGCCGCTCGGCGATGTCGGCGAGCAGATGCTCGGGCGCGATCGTGTGCTCGAGGACGTCGGCGGCGACGATGCAGTCGAAGCCGGTGCCAGTCTCCGGCGGCAGCCCCTTGTTGAGGTCCGCCTCGACGAACGCATCGAGGCGCTCGCCGACGCCTTCGTGCTTGACCACGTCGACACCCGTGACGTGCGGACCGCCGCGTCGAGCGATGGCTCCGAACTGGCCGTCCGAGCACCCGACGTCGAGGAGGCGGCGAGGCTGACGCTCGGCGATCCACTGCAGCAGCACGGCGTGCGACGTGTGCGCCGAGAGCTTGAGCTCGTAGGCATCGTCGCCGGTGGGCTGCGCCCGACCGAACCCCATGCGCTGCAACCGGTAGCGGACGACGTCGGCGGTGACATCCTTGGCGTAGCGCATCCCGTTGACGTAGCAGATCTCGTCGCCGTAGTAGGTGGGGATCGGCACCTCGTCGATCGACTTCCCGGCGGCGTGCAGGCCGAGGATGATCTCCGTGTCGAAGTCGAAACCATCCGAGTACGACTCGAACGGGATGTCGGCAAGGGCGTCGACGCGGTAGGCGCGATACCCGCTGTGCCACTCCGACAGGTCGAGTCCGGCGAGGGTGTTCTCGACAAACGTCAGGATCCGGTTGCCGGCGAACTTGTACAGCGGCATCCCCCCAGCGCGAGCGGCGCCACGGGTGAGCATTCGCGAACCGAACACGGCGTCGGCGTGCCCGTCGGTCAACGGGGCGATGATGTCCTCGATCACCTCTGGGGCGTACTGACCATCACCATGGAGCAGGACGACGATGTCCAGGCCATGGTCGATCGCCCACCGATAGCCGCTCTTCTGGTTGCCGCCGTAGCCGAGATTGCGGTCGTGACGAATGATCGTCAGCGGCAGCTCGCTGCCGGCCTGGTAGGCGAGGCCGACCGCGTGGGTCGAGTCGTCGCTCGCATCGTCGGACACCAGCACCTGGGCGACCCGCCGACGGAACGACTCAGGGAGCCGGTCGAGGACAGCCACCAACGTGTCCTCGGCGTTGTAGGCCACGACCAACACGCCGATGCGTGGATTCCAGGCCGCGTCGCTGTTCCGGCCCGACCCCGATTGGTGCACCCTCGGATGTTACCGACAGGCACGTGGCGGAATTCTGGCTACGTTCCTTCAGCCAGCGCGGCCAGCCAGGCGGGCAGGCGGATCGGCCGGCCGGCGTCGTTGAGCAGGCCGTGCGCCGTTACTGCGGTGGCGCACACGTCGGTGCCGCGGGTCAGCAAGTACGACATCTGGAAGGTCGTGCGGGTGACCTCGGCGAGGTCGATGTGCACGTCGAACTCGTCGTCGAAACGCAGTGGCTTGACGTAGCGGACGTAGGCCTCGAGGACTGCGGAGTCGGTGCCTTGCCGGCGCCACTCGGTGTACGGGTGCCCGATGTGCCGCAGGAAGGCAACCCGGCCCTCCTCGAGGTACGGGAGGTAGCGCCCATGATGGACGATCTGCATCGCGTCGGTCTCGGCGAAGCGCACGCGGATGCGGTGCCGGAACGGGTAGTCGGCCGGATCGGTCGAGGGTTCGACACTGATGCGCATCGGGCAAGTGTGGCGTGTTGTCAGTCGGCGGTAACGGACACTGGCGGGCCGGTCGACGCGCAATGGAACGGCGGCTCGGCCTCGGGCGCGATCGTGCGGATCCACGCTGCTGCCACGATCGCCGCGGCCAGGGCGACCCCGGCACTCGCCCACAGGACGTTTTGGTACCCGTCGAGGAGCGTGGCGTCGTCGACCGCCTCACCGGCGGTGAACCCGGCGATCACCGGGATGCCGGCGACGGCGACGAGGCTGCCGGTGCGGGCCACGGCGTTGTTGACCCCCGAGGCGATCCCGGCGAGTTGAGACGTCACCGAGCTCAGGGCGGTCGTCGTCAGCGGGGCGACGGTCAACGTCAGCCCGGCGGCGAACACGAGGATGCCCGGCAGGACGGCCTCGACGTAGCTACGCCCGGGCTCGACGAGGGTGAGCAGAACGAACCCGACGGCGCACAACAGCGGTCCGACGGTCATCGGTATCCGTGGCCCGATGCGCTGGGCGAGCGCTCCGGCGCGCGCCGAGAACAGCAGCATCATGATCGTCAGCGGCACCGTGGCGGCCCCGGCGAGCAGCGGGGAGTAGTCGAGCGGACCCTGCAGCACCAGGCCGAGCATGAACAGCGCCGCGGCGAATGCCCCGTAGAGCAGGAACGTCACGACGTTGGTGGCACTGAACTGGGCCGACCGGAAGATGTGCATCGGCACCATCGGGGCTCGGCCGCGTAGTTCGAAGATCACGAAGGTGACAGCAAGCACCGCACCAACGACGCAGATCAGCCACTCCTGGGCCGTCAGCCCGTAGGTGATCGCGGCGAGAGCGGCGGCGCCGAGCACGGCGCCCGGAACGTCGAGGCGACCCGAGCTCGAGGTGTCCCGGCTCTCGGGAACGTGGCGCGAAGCGATCATCACTACGGCGATGCCCACTGGAACGTTGATCAGGAAGATCGACCGCCACGTCGCCACGTCGACGAGCCAACCGCCGAGAAACGGACCGATCCCGGCGGCGACACCGCCGAGACCCGACCAGGCGCCGATCGCTCGTGGACGGTCGGACGCGACGAATGACGCCTGGATCAGCGCCAGGCTCCCGGGCGTGAGCAGTGCGCCGCCGACGCCCTGGAGCACCCTGGCACCGATCAGCAACTCGGCGGATGGGGCGACCGCGCAGAGTATCGAGGCCAGCGAGAACCAGACCGTGCCGACGGTGAAGACGCGTCGCCGGCCGATGCGATCCCCGAGCGACCCACCGAGGAGGATCAGGGCGGCGAGGCTCAGCGTGTAGCCGTTGACGATCCATTGCAGCTGGCTGAAGCTGGCGTCGAGATCCTCAGCGATCCTCGGCAGGGCGAGGTTGACGACGGTGCCGTCGAGCATCGCCATGCCCGAGCCGAGCACGGTTGCCGTCAGCACCCACCGGCCGGCGGCCGTGTCCAGGCGCACATCGCCGGCCACGGGTACCTCGGTCACCCCGACGGTCTATCCCAACCGCGACTCGGCGACAGGCCGTCAGTCGAACGCGGCGCGCAGTTCGCGCGCCGCGCCCGCACCGTCCCAGAACCGGTAGGTGCCCTGTTCGAGGAGCTCTCTTGCCGCCGCGGCGAGTGCTCCGTGGGCGACCAACGCGAACCCACTGCCGACCGACACGCGGGCCACACCGAGCTCGGCAAGTTCGCTGATCGGCGGAACACCAGGAAACACCAACACGTTGACCGGCACCGCGACGTTGTCGACAATCGTCTTGATCTGGTCGGCGGACGAGATCCCGGGGGCGTACGCGACGTCGGCCCCGGCTGCGGCGTACGCCTGCAATCGGGCGAGCGTGTCGTCGAAGTCGTCGACGCGCCGGAAGTGGTTCTCGGCACGGGCAGTGAGCACGAGTCGCACCGGACCTCGGTGGGCGGCCTCGGCCGCCGCGGCGATCCGGTCGATGGCCAGCTGGTGGTCGTAGATGGTCTCGCCGTCGGGGTCCCAGTCCTCGATCGAGCATCCGGCGAGTCCGGAGGATGCGGCGGCGGCGACGGTCTCGGCAACGCCGTCGGGATCCGTCGCGAAGCCATGCTCGAGATCGGCACTGACCGGCAGCGGCGTCGTCGCGGCGAGGTCGGCACCGTGGGCGATCGCCTCCTCACGAGTCACCTGACCGTCGTGGCGGCCGAGCGCGTTGGCGAATCCGGCGCTCGTCGTGGCCAACGCGGAGTAACCGAGGTGGGCGAGGATCTTGGCGCTACCTGGATCCCAGGCGTTGGCCATCAGCAACGGCGAGCCACGCTGATGCAGGGCGGCGAACGTTCCGGCCCGTTCAGCGGCGAGGGTCAGGTCAATTGCAGGCACTGGCGACATGATCCGTCTCTATCAGGCCCTCGTTACGATTCCCGCGAATGTGCCGGACGCCACGGCGTGAAGACGCTCGGCAACATCATCTGGCTGCTGCTCGCCGGGCTGTGGTTGGCGATCGCCTATGTCATCGCCGGGGTGCTCAACTGCATCACGGTCATCGGCATCCCGTTCGGTATCCAGGCGTTCAAGCTGGCCGGCTTTGCGCTCTGGCCGTTCGGCCGGATGGTCGTGCACCGGCCCGACCGCGCCGTCGCCCTCGGGTGTCTCGGCAACGTGATCTGGTTCGTCCTCGGTGGATTCTGGCTGGCGCTCGCCCACCTGCTCACCGGGGTGTTGCTCTGTCTCACGATCATCGGCATCCCGCTGGGGATCGCCGACTTCAAGCTCGCCGGTCTGGCACTGGCGCCCTTCGGCAAGCAGATCGTGCCGGTCTCGGGTGGCGGGCCACCGCCCCCTGGTACCTACGCTCCGCCGCCGGAACTCGGCTCCGCCTGAGTCCGTGCGACTCCCTGCTGCGGTCGCTCGCCGCACCAGTTCGATCTGGGCGGCCGACCGCCGGGGAAACCGGATCGCCGGCCGCCCAGATCGGGATTTGGACCGCAGGCCGCCCAGAACGAAACGCAGGCTGACACCCGTTTGCTATCAAGGCACGAGTGGCGTTGTACATCCACCACGGACCGCAGTTGGCGCCGCTGGCGACCGGTGTGGTGGATCGCCTCACGGCGATCGGCAGCGACCCGTTCGAACGCCGCGTGGTGGCCGTGCCGACCGCCGGGGTACGTGACTGGCTCACCCGTCGGATCGCCAGCGACGTCGGTGTCGCCGCCAACATCTGGATGCCCTATCCCGGCCGCTTCTTCGCCGCCGCTGTCGGTCTCGACGACGACGAGGATCCCTGGCGCGTCGAACGGCTGACCTGGGCCGTCCTCGATGTCCTCGACGACGGCGGCGTCGACGTGCCCGGGTGGGTACCGCGTGTCGTCGGTGGCGACGGCCCGTCGCGGCGGTTCACGATCGCGCGGCGGATCGCCGACCTGTTCGACCGCTACGCCACGACACGTCCCGAGATCCTCCGCCAGTGGCAACGCGGGGTGCGTGGTGATGGCACGACACGCGCTACCTCTGTCGGCGGCGCCGAGGCCGCGGGCGACGAGCACACCGTCGGCACGCTGCCGCTGTCCATGCAGTGGCAGTACGAGCTGTGGTGCCGGGTTGGCGAGCGGATCGGCACCCCGAGCACGTCCGAGGAGATCCCGCAACGGATCGAGGAGTTGCGACGCAACGAGCTGAGGCCTTCGCTTCCGGCGACCGTCGAGCTGTTCGGCGTGAGCGCGTTGTCGCGGGGCCAGCTCGACGTGCTCGTCGGCCTGGGCCACGGCCGCGACGTGCACGTGTCCCTACTCCATCCCTCAGCGGTCGCCTGGCTGCGTACGCCACCCATCGAGGTGACCCAGCCAACTGTGCGCAGCCGGCGCGTCGACAAAGAATCGCCGGTCGACACACATCCGCTGCTGCGCTCGTGGGGACGCCAACACGCTGAGACCGCGGCGCTCGTGCGCGGACTTCCCGCCGCCGTTGTCGCCGATGCCGTCGTCGACGCTGCCGCGCCGGGCCGAACGGCATCGTTGCTCGCCCATGTGCGCGCCGATCTCCAGGTCGATCGTCCGTCCACCCCGTTCGTCAGACCGTCATCGGACACCAGCATCCAGGTCCACGCCTGCCATGGCACGATCCGCCAGTTGGAGGTGTTGCGCGACGCCCTCGGCCACCTGTTCGTCGCCGACCCGTCGCTGCGACCCGACGACGTCATCGTCATCTGTCCGGACCTCGATCGCTTCGCACCGTTCGCCGCGGCGGTGTTCGGACGCGGCACGCTGCCGATCCCGGTGATGGTCAGCGACCTGTCGCTGGGCACCGAAAACCCGGTCGCCGCAGCGCTGGCGCGGATCCTGCACACGATCGCCGGGCGTTGCACGGTCAGCGACGTTCTCGCCGTCGCCGCCCTCGACCCAGTCCGCCGCCGCCTGAACATCACGGTTGACGACCTCGACCGGTACGCCGGATGGACCGAGCGGCTCGGCACGAGGTGGGGACTCGACATCGACCATCGCCGGGCCTGGCTCGGCGGAGACATCGAGCTCGGCACGTGGGAGTGGTCGCTGCGCTCATTGCTGCTCGGGGCGGCGATGCCGGCACCACAACCCCGGCTGGGCTTCGGCGGTATCGCCCCCTTCGACGACCTCGGCGGCGACGACCTGCCGAGCGTCGGCCGGCTTGCCGAGCTCGTCGCCCGCCTGCGCCGCCTCCGGACGCTGGCGATCGAGCAGCGCACGGTCGGCGAGTGGTGCGAAATTCTCGTCGACACGGTGACCCAGTTCTGCGCAGTGCCGCCGGTCGACGCCTGGCAACCGGCCACCGTGGTCGAGGCAATCGACGACATCCGCCGTTCGGCGGCGGATGGCGGGCGGGACAGCATGGCACTGCTCGCCGTCGACGACGTACTGGCTCTCGTCGACAGCGTCGTCGCCCATCCCCGGGGCCGCGTTCAACTGCGGACCGGTCGAGTGACGATCACTGGTACGACACCGATGCGCAACGTCCCGGCTCGGGTCATCGCCGTGCTCGGGTTCGACGACATCAGCCTCCGCCGAGCGAGCGTCGACGGCGACGACCTGCTCGCCGTGCGGCCGTGTGTCGGCGAGCGCGACCGTTACGCCGAACGACGCAATCTGCTCCTCGATGCAATCCTCGCCGCCGACGAGGCCCTGGTCATCACGTGCGACGGCAGCGACGTCACGACCAATCGGCCGATCCGCTTCGCCGTTCAGCTCAGTGAACTGCTCGACGTCGTGACCGCAACCATCGAACCAGCGGGGGGCGTCGACCCCTCCGGTGACTCACCCGTGCTGACCCGTCACCCGCTGCACGCCTACGACGAGCGCAACTTCGATCTGGCCGGCGTGTCGGCGGCGGGAGTCTTCAGCTTCGACGACGTGATGTGCAAGGCCGCCGAGACCCGCCGGCATCGCTCGGACAGGGCGGCTCCGTGGCGACGTTTCGACGTCGCCACGCCGATTCCGGCGGTCGTCACACTGGAGCAGCTCGTCGACGCGTGCGTTCGCCCCGCCCACACACTCTTGCGCCATGGCCTCGACGTGCGCTTGCCCGACGAGGTCGAGCGCGTCGACCACGAGATCCCCTTGAGTCTCGGCAAGCTGGAAGCTGCGGCTGTCGGCCGACGGTTGCTCGAGCGCTACTGCCGCGAGGCTGGGCGCGTCGCCTCCCGAGCGGCCGGCGACCGTGAGTGGGAGATCGCCGCCCGAGTGGCGTTCGAGGAATGGGCCGCCGTCGAGCGTCTGTCCGGCGAAGCCCCGCCCGGGCGACTGATCGACGACACATTGGTCCAGGTCGCCGACGACATCGACGTCATCACCGAAGCCGCCGGGCGTTGTGGACTCGATCGGCTCGCCGTGCTGTGCGCCGGCGAGCTGATCGATGTCGACGTCGAGCTCAGCGTGCCGTGGGCGCTGGCCGATCACGACGGCCCCGACCCGCCCGATTTCGTTCGGCTCGTCGACCAGGTCGACCGGATCGCCGACGGGGTGATCTGCCGGCTCGGCTACCGCCGGCCACGATCCGGTCTGCTGATCGCGGCGGCCATCGATCTCGCCGCCGCCGTGCTGGTAACTGGGGACGCAGGGTGGCGCGCCCTGACCGTCACTCGAGCGGCGCAAGGAAATGGCAGCGCCGAAGCACATCTGTTGGCGGTCACCGCCGCCGATCCGCCGGTCGCCGCCCGAGCGGTGCTGGAGACGGCCGCCGCGTTGCACCGTGCCGCCCTACGCGGCGCCGTGCCGGTGTTCGAGACGACGACCCGGCGGCTGTACGACGATGGCTTCGTCGACGAGGACGAGCTCGACGGCACGGACTACCGCCGAGGAGACCTCGACGATGCGCCCAACTCGTTCGTGTGGGGCAACATCACGGTTGGCGAGCTGATGGCGCTGTCGCCATCGCCAGCCGAGCTGGCCCAGGCGATCTGGGGCTCGATCCACGCCTTGGCGTCCGTCGACAAGGTCGACGGCTGATGGCGGCCACTGCCTTCGACCTGACCGGCCCGCTGCCCAGCGGCCGGACGCTCATCGAGGCGAGCGCGGGCACCGGTAAGACCTTCTCGATCGCGGCCCTCGTCACTCGGTTCGTCGCTGGCGACCTCGCCCACCACGATCTGACCGAAGGCGTCGACATCGACGAGGTCCTCGTCGTCACGTACACCCGAGCTGCAGCCGCCGAACTTCGCGACCGCATCCGGGCCAAGTTGAAGGTCGCCGCTGAGTACCTCGAAGGCGCCGCGCTGCCGTCCGGTGACGAGTGGCTCGTCGTGTTCGACGCCGGGTCGCCACGGGTTCGCCAACGGCGCAGTGCGCGGATCCGGGGGGCCCTGGCCCGCTTCGACGAGGCGACGATCACGACGATCCACGGCTTCTGTCAGCAGGCCTTGGCCCAGAGTGGTCTGCGCGCGGGCGCGGGAGACGCCGTCGAACTCATCGAGAACGACGCCCAGCTCGTCGCCGAGGTTGTGCGCGACCTCCTGCTCGCCCGCCTGGCCGACGCCCCGCTGGCCTTGTCCCCCGATCGGCACGGCCGGCCCACCGACCACCGGTCGTTCGGCCCCAACGCCGTGCACGCCCGACGTCCGTTGTCGCCGGGCGAGGTCGAGCGGCATCTCGTCGCCACCGTACGCGCCGTGCTCATGAATCGAGGGGCGCGCCGCGCTCCCGATCCGGCGATCGGCGGACTGGCAGGTGGATGGTCGACGTGCGTCGCCGAGGCAGTCGCCGAGGTCGAGCGACGCCAGCGAGTCCGTCGGCAGATCGGCTACGACCGACTCGTCAGCGACCTCGCAGCTGCGCTTGCCGAGCCGCGCGAGGGTCCGCAGCTCGCCGCCCAGCTGGCCGCCCGCTATCGGCTCGTCCTCGTCGACGAATTCCAGGACACCGATCGGTTGCAGTGGGAGATCTTCGACCGCGCCTTCTCCGGCCACCGACTGATCACCGTCGGAGATCCGAAACAGGCGATCTTCCGGTTCCGCGGCGCCGACGTGCACGCCTATCTCGACGCCGTGCGCAGCGCCCAGCGGACAACGCTGCGCACCAACCATCGCTCCGATCGACAGCTCCTCGACGCCCTCGGCCTGTTGTTCGACGGCGCTCGGCTCGGTCACGCCGACATCGAGTTCGCCCGCGTCGACGCCAGCCCGACCGCCCCGCACAATGCCCTCGGCGAGGTGCCGATCCACCTGCGCGTCGTACCCGATGACCCTGCTGTAGCCCACACGTCGCAGGGCATGGAGGCCGGTGCTGCCGCCGCCCTCGTCGTGGCCGACGTCGCCTCGCGCGTCCGCACCATGCTCGACACCGCGGTGATCGGAAGGGGCCGGGACTCGCGCCGCGTGCAGCCGTCCGACATCGGCATCCTCGTCCCGTCGCAGCGCCGTGCTGCGGAAACGGCCAACGTGTTGCGCGAATGGGGTATCCCCACCGTCCGTGCCCGGACCGGGTCGGTCCTGCAGTCCGATGCCGCAGTGCAGTGGCGCCTGCTGCTCGCCGGACTGGCGACGCCTGCCTCTGCACCCGTGGCCCGGGCCGTCGGACTCTCGTGGTTCTTCGACGTTGCCCCGGCCGAGCTCGTCGAACGGCCTGGTGGTGCCGCGGCCGACGGTGACACCGACACCCGGCTCGCCCAGCTCCAGCGCCGTTTGGCGGCACTCGCCGAGCGACTGCGCAGCGATGGTGTTGGCGCCCTCTACGAGGAGGTGCGGGCCAGCCAGGCGCTGCTCGACGCCGTGCTCGGCCGGCCCAACGGCGATCGTGACCTCACCGACCTCGACCACCTTGGCGAACTGCTCGTCGCCGAATTCGGCGGAAAGCCGGCGGAGCCGTCGGCGGTCGCCGATGCATTCGACCGGATGATCGCCCACGCCGACGACCTCTTCGAGACGTCGATGCGCAGGGTCGAGTCGGATGGCGACGCCGTGCGCATCACCACCGTGCATTCGGCCAAGGGGCTCGAGTATCCGGTGGTCCTCGTCCCGTTCGCCTACACGGAACGCCCGGCGGCGAGCCGACCCTACGTGTACAACGAGGCCGACGGTCGGGTGGTCGACGTCGCCTCGTGGGTGGCGTGGGGCGACGGTGCCGACGAGGGCGGCAAGGAGGCGCTGGCCGCCCTCGCCGAACGTAAGCGGCTCGCCAAGGTCGAAGTCGACGGCGATGCGTTACGTCTGCTCTATGTCGCCCTCACCCGCGCCATGCACCATCTGGAGATCTGGTGGGCGCCGACGCGTGGCGCCGGGACGTCGGCCCTCGGTCGACTGCTGCTCGATCGCTGGGGTGCCGGTCCCGTGTTCAACTCGCCGCTCGGCGACGCCTACGAGCGCGCCGACACGGCCACCACGAGCAAGCAGGTCGATGCCCTGGTGGCTGCGTCGAATGGCACGATCGCCCGCTTCGACGTCCCGCTCGAGCAGCCCGTGCGCACACCGCTGCCGTTGCTCGCCGCGCCGGCGAGCCTGCTCGCCGTGGCCGACTCCGGGTGTCGCCATCCACTGGCCGATCCAGCTCGGCGCACGTGGTCGTTCACGGCAATCACGTCCCGACTGGCCAGTTCACCGCCGGATCGGGCGACCGTCGCGCCCGTGGCCGGCGGGTACGACGAGCTGCCGCCGAGCGACGCGGCGGGCGAGCCAGGGTCCGGGGCCGACTCGAGCGTGCCACTCGTTGTTGCACCTCCGGGGGTCCTGCCGCTGGGCAGCGCACCAGGCGGTACGACGTTCGGCATCGCTGTCCACCAGGTCCTCGAGATGGTCGACCTCACCTCGCCGACGCTTGCCGACGACATGGCCGAGCGTGTCGGCGAGGTGTCGCGGCGGTCCGGTCTGATGCTCGACGTGCCGACGACGACCACCGGTCTCTTGGCCGTCGTCGACACACCGCTCGGCGAGCAGTTCGACCATCGCCCGCTGCGCTCCTTCGCGGCGGCCGACCGCCTTGCCGAGCTGGCGTTCGACCTCTCGTTCGAGTCCAACCGGGTCGCCGCAGCGGACATCGGCAAGGTGCTGGCGACGACCCTCGACCCCGCCGACCCGCTGCTCGAGTACGGCCACGACCTCGCCTCGGCGCTGGCCGTCACCGAACTCGCCGGGTGGCTCACCGGGTCGATCGACGCCGTGTTCCGCGTCGGCACCGCTGATCATCGGTTTGTCGTCGTCGACTACAAGTCGAACCGCCTGCATCGGCGCGACGCCGTCGATCCGCTGGCGGCGTACCACCCCGACGTGCTCGTCGAGGCGATGACCCACAGCCATTACCCGCTGCAGGCAATGCTCTACTCCGTCGCCCTCCACCGCTATCTGAGTTGGCGGCTCGGATCTGGGTACGACCCCGTTCGCCAGCTCGGTGGCATCGCCTATCTGTTCGTGCGCGGCATGATCGGCACCGAAACTCCGACGGTCGACGACCGGCCGTTCGGGGTGTTTTCGTGGCAGCCACCGGCACGCACCGTGCTCGAGCTCGACGCCCTGTTCCGTGGCGGGAGTCGCCGCTGATGCTCACCGTGCCGACGAGCGTCGCCGTCGTCCAGCCGTGGTTCGACGCCGGGGTGTTCGGACCGACCGAGGTGCACGCCGCGGCGGTGGTGTCCGAACTGCTCGAACCGGACCCCGACACCGATCTCGTGGTGCTCGCCTTCGCCCTCGCCCTGTGGGCCCCGCAACACGGCCACTCGTGCATCGACCTCGACACGATCGCCGAACTCGTCGCCGCCGAGCTGGCGACCGACCTCGCCGACCGCGACGAGGTCGCGGCGTCGATCGTGTCGGCACCATTGCCGTGGCCGCCTCTGTCTCGGTGGCTGACCGCGTTGCGCGTCAGCGCGGCGGTACGCGAGGTGTCGGCGGTCGACGAGGTCGCCGTGCTCGACGAACGACCACTCGTGCTGTTCGGACATCGGGTGTATACCCAACGCCACTGGGTCGACGAGTGCGCCGTCGCCGTCACCATCCGCCGCCGTGCTCGGCGACGGGTGGCGCCGACGATGTCGACAACGGTGCTCGACTGCCTGCTGCCCCCGATCGTCGACGGTGTCGCCAACCCTCAGAACATCGCGGCGAACATGGTGGCGGAGGGTTTGCTGACGATCATCGTGGGCGGGCCGGGGACCGGCAAGACGCATACCCTCGCCAACCTCCTCGCCGCCGAGCTGGCCGGATCGACCGATGTCCGGATCTGCCTGGCGGCGCCCACGGGCAAGGCCGCCGGGCGCCTCACCGAGGCTGTTGTCGCCACGGCCGCGCGTGGTGTGTCGACGGGCGATCTCGACGCTGGCGTGGCGACCCGGTTGGCCGGGCTGCAGGCGACAACGGTGCACCGCCTGCTCGGTGGCCGCCGGGACGTCCGGACGCGCTTCCGTCATGACGCCGACAACCTTCTCGACGCCGATCTCATCGTCGTCGACGAGACGTCGATGATCGCCCTGCCGCTGATCGCCCGGATGCTCGCCGCCCTGCCCGAGACCTGCCGGCTCGTCCTCGTCGGCGATCCCGATCAGTTGCGCAGCATCGAGGTCGGCACGGTGCTCGCTGACCTCGTGGCCGCTGGTCAACCAGGTGGGTTGCTCACCGGCGACGTCGTCCGGCTGGTCAGCCAACACCGCACCGGGGTGGGCTCGCCGATCGGGCCGCTCGCCGACTCGATCCGCCGAGGCGACGCCGCCACCGTGGTCGATCTGCTGCGCGCCGAGGATGACGATCGACTGCAGTTCGTCGAAGTGGTTGACGGTGCCCTGCCGCAGAGGGCGATCGACGCGGTGCTCGGCGCGGTCGGACCGGCCTATCTCGCAGCCCGGGAGGCCGCCGCCGCCGACGACCGGCCCCTCGCCTTCGCGGCCGCCGGGTCGGCGCGCATCCTGTGCGGGCATCGGCGTGGGCCGTTCGGCGTCGCGCGGTGGAACGAGTGGGTCGAGTCACGAGTTGCCGGCCACGATGCCGCCGGCGACCTGCGACCACTCGCCGGGCGTCCGCTGTTGGCGACGCGCAATGATCCGCGCACCGGACTGTCGAACGGCGACCCGGGCGTGCTCGTGCGGGCCGATCATGCACCGCGGGCGGTCTTCCGCCGCGGCGGTGCGCTGGTCACGTTCGATCTCGCCGAGCTCGACGCCGTCGACACCGCCTATGCCCTCACGGTGCACAAGAGCCAGGGGTCGGAATACGACACGGTCGCCGCCGTCCACCCGCCCGCCGATTCGCCATTGGTCAGCCGGGAGCTGCTGTACACCGCCGTCACTCGCGCCGCCGGCCGGCTTGTCGTGGTGGGTTCGGTCGAGTCGATCCGGCGGGCGGTGCTGACACCCACTCGACGGGTGACCGGCCTGGCCGACGCCCTTCGTGGCGAGACCGTGACGTGACGCCGGCTGTGCGCGCCCTGGAAGCCGCGGGTGTGGCCTTCACCGTTCACGAGTTCGATCACGACGGGGCGACGCGTGACTTCGGGCGGGTTGCCGCCGCCGCTCTCGCACTCGATCCCGATCAGGTCTTCAAGACGCTCGTCGTCGCCGCCGACGGAGCGCTTGCTGTCGCCGTCGCGCCGGTGAGTCGTCAGCTCTCGCTGAAGGCGATGGCCACGGCCCTCGGCGCCAAGCGCGCCGAGCTGGGCGAGCCGTCCACTGTCGAGCGCATCACCGGCTACGTGGTCGGCGGGATCAGCCCGTTCGGGCAACGCCGGCGCCTGCCCACGGTGATCGACGATACGTGCGAGCTGTTCGACACGATCTACGTCAGCGGAGGCCGGCGCGGTCTCGATCTCGGAGTTGCGCCGGGTGATCTCGTCGCGGTCACCGGAGCAATCGTCGCGAGGATCACGGCGTGATGGCGCGCCGTCGAGTCTGTCAGCGCGCCGGGTGGCGGAGCATCGCCTCGATGCGGGCGACCCGCGTCCGGGCCGGCGGGTGGCTGGCGGCGAGTCGCTGACGCCAGCCCACCGAGCGCTGACCGCCACCGAGGGCGATCACCCGGCGTAGGGCAGCGGCGAGGTTGCGCCCGTAGCCCATCCGGACCGCGCGCCGGTCGGCCTGGAACTCGCTGTTCTGGCCGACCACGTTGCCCACGGAGTCCGCGGCGTAGAGGGCGGCGAGGAACGGCCACGACAGCACCGTGAGCAGTGCGGCGGTGACCCGGCCGACGGCGGTCAACACCGGCGAGTTGGACGCAAAGGCGTTCGTCGCCGCGGTGGCGACGTTTTCCAGCCAGAAGCCGATGCGGGCCAGGACGACGACGGGGAGCGACAGCCAGTGGCGAATCGTCAGGGCCACCGTGTGCAGGCCGAGATGGTGGCTGAGCTCATGGGCGAGTACTCCGGCGAGCTCATGCTCGGGGAGTTCCTCGATGGCGAACGTCGTGACGACGACGAGATGACCGCCACACGCGAAGGCGTTGACCTCGTCGAGGGGGAGAACGCGGAGCATGTAGCGATCCGGCGGAAGGTCGTTCATCCGGGCGAGGCTGCGCCAGTGCGGAGCGATGATGCGCAGCTCGTCACGCGTCGGCTTGCGCGCTCCGAACAGCGGTGTGAGCACGACGGCCTGGATCGGGCGGACGAACAGGAGCACGGCAGCGACGCAGTAGCCGGTGGCGAACAACCAGAACGGGATGTCCCAGGCGAGCCGGACGAGCAACCAGATGAGGAACAGAGCGAGCAGGCAGAACGGCAGGACGACCACTGCCGGTCCGAACGCCGAGACCGCCGCTGCGTCGACGTGCCGCGACGACCGCTTCTGGGTGCGCGCCGGCATCGATGCGAGGCTAGGGGTTTGCCCGGTCTGCGCAGCGCACTGCTCGCGGGTCGGTGCCTCCCGATGTGTGAACCGGCGCACGGGGGAGTGATTGGCGGTGATCGCTGTGAGAATCGCCGGCCGTGACCGAGCGCACCGAGCATCCCGTCGTGGCTGGCGCCGAGCCGGTGTCGATCGTCGCAGCCGGGGACGCAGGAGGGGTCCTGGCCCTGCACGGATTCACCGGGAGCCCGTCGTCGATGCGCGCCATCGCGTCAGCGATCGCCGACGCCGGCCTTCATGTCGAGGTCCCGCGCCTCCCCGGCCACGGCACCGACATCGCCGACATGGTGCCGACCCGATGGGCGGACTGGAATGGCGAAGTTGCCGCCGCCTACGAACGGCTGGCTGTCCGCACCCCGCGGGTCGTCGTCGTCGGTCAGTCGATGGGCGGCTCGCTGGCGTTGTGGACGGCCCTGCAGCATCCGGGTATTCGCGGTCTTGTCCTCATCAACCCGCTCACCGAGCCGCAGCCGGCCGACGTCCGCGAGATGATCGCCGAGCTGCTCGCCACCGGGACCGACATCGCCCCGGGAATCGGCAGCGACATTGCCGAACCCGGCGTCACCGAGGTTGCCTATGGGGGTACGCCGCTGGCGCCGCTCATCTCCCTCCTCGACGACGGCCTTGTGTCGCTGACCGGCCGGTACGGCGAGCTGACGATGCCCCTCCTGCTGTTCACGTCGCGCCAGGACCACGTCGTCGACCCCGCGCAGAGTGAGCACCTCGCCCGCACCTATGGAGGCGACGTTGACCACCGCTGGTTGGAGCGCAGCTACCACGTCGCCACCCAGGACTACGACCGCCACGAGATCACCGCGGCGGCCGTCGAGTTCGCCAGCCGCCACACCGCCCTCGTCGAACCGGCAGACAGTTGGTGCGAGGGTCCGGGCGGGGCCCCGCGGTGAACCTGCTCGCCTCGCTGCCCAGCCCTGGCGGGAACTCGCTCGACATCGGCCCTCTCTCGCTCAACGCCTACGGCCTGATGATCGCCCTCGGCGTCCTCGCCGCCGTCTGGCTGTTCGGCCGCCGCGTCGAGGCGCGCGGCCTGGCGTCACGCGACGTCGCCGGGCAGGTCGGGCTGTGGGCCGTGCTCGCCGGGGTGATCGGGGCGCGGCTCTACCACGTCATCACCGATTGGCAGCTGTTCGAGAACGACCTCGGCGACATCCCCAAGATCTGGGAGGGCGGGTTGGGGATTCCCGGCGGGCTGATCGTCGGCATCCCGGTCGGTATGTGGGTGGCCCGCCGGCACGGCATCGGACCCGCCGACGCGGCGACGTGCGCCGCCCCATGCATTCCCCTCGCCCAAGCAATCGGACGGTGGGGGAACTGGTTCAACCAGGAGCTCTTTGGCCGGCCCACCGACCTGCCGTGGGCGCTGGAGATCGACGACGAGCACCTGCCCGCCGGTTACGCGTCGGGGACCACGTTCCACCCGACGTTCCTCTACGAGTCGCTGTGGAACCTCGCTCTGTGTGGCGGATTGCTGTGGATCGACCGCCGGTGGCAGTTGCCCCGCGGCAGCCTGATGGCGGTCTACGTCGCCGGCTACGGCGTCGGACGGTTGTGGGTCGAGAGCCTGCGGATCGACGACGCCAACGAGATCGCCGGGCTGCGCATCAACCAGTGGATGGCGATCCTCGCCATCATCGGTGGCGTCTCCTACACGGTGTGGGCGATCCGCCGCGATGGTGTCACCCGCCAGTCCCCGACATCGCCACGGTTTGCGTCAGACGAATGACCGATCGCGAGTCGCCGACCTGACGCCCACCGGTTTTCGTTCTGGGCGGCCTGCGGTCCATTCCCCGTTCTGGGCGGCCCGCGGTCCGGGTTCCCGGGCGTTGGGCCGCCCAGTTCGCCTCATCTGCTCCGTAGGCTCCGGGCTGTGTCCGACCGCATCTCTGCAGACGAGGTGGCCAAGGTCGCCAGGCTCGCTCGCCTGGCGCTGACCGACGAAGAGCTGGCCCTGGCAACCGTGCAGCTCGGCGACATCGTCGACCACTTCGCCGACATCGACGAGCTCGATCTCGAAGGCGTCGAGCCGATGACTCAGCCGTTCCCGTTGGCCAACGTCTTGCGCGACGACGTGGCCCAGCCGACGCTCGACCGTGACGAGGTCCTCGCCGCGGCCCCCGAGGTCGAGGACGGCCGCTTCAAGGTCCCCCCGATTCTCGGGATCGCCGAATGACCGTCAATTGCGTTCCCCGGCCACGCCACAATCCGCCCGCGCAGTTCCTGGACGCTCCTCGGCTGGCGCCTCGTCGCTCGCCTTCGTGGACGGCGGTCCGATGACCGCCCTGGACATCGCTGCAGCGGTACGCGCCGGCGAGCGCAGCGCGGTCGACGTGCTCGAAGAACACCTCGCCGCCATCGCCAGCCGCGACGAGGACATTCACGCCTTCAACCTCGTACTCGTCGAAGAGGCGCGGCTCGCCGCCGCCGCCGTCGACGCCGCCGTCGTCGCCGGCGACGACCCCGGCCCGCTGGCCGGTGTCCCGGTGGCCCTGAAGGACAACATGTGCACTCGGGGAATCGCCACGACCTGTTCGTCGCGGATCCTCGAGGGATGGAAGCCGCCGTACGACGCCACGGTCGTGACCCGGCTGAAGGACGCTGGGGCGGTGATCGTCGGCAAGACCAACCTCGACGAGTTCGCGATGGGCTCGAGCACCGAGAACTCGGCGTTCGGACCAACGCGCAACCCACACGACACCTCTCGCGTTCCTGGTGGTTCCAGCGGTGGGAGCGCCGCGGCGGTCGCCGCCGGCTTCACCACGCTGGGCTTCGGCAGCGACACCGGCGGGTCGATCCGCCAGCCGGCCGCCCTGTGCGGCGTCGTCGGGGTCAAGCCGACGTATGGCGTCGTCAGCCGGCTCGGCCTCGTCGCCTTCGCGTCGAGCCTCGACCAGATCGGGCCGTTCGCCACCACCGTCGCCGACGCCGCGCTCGCCCTGGAGGTGATCGGTGGCCACGATCCCGGTGACTCGACGTCGATTGCGCGGCCGGCACCGGAGCTGCGCTCCGTCCTCGACGACGGAGCCGAGGGCCTGCGCGTCGGGCGGATCACCGACCTGCCCGCCGGCGCCGACCCTGACGTGGTCGAACGGGTGGACGCCGCCTTCGACGCGCTCACCGACGCCGGAGCGAAGATCGTCGACGTCGAGGTGCCGGCGTTCACGTACGGCTTGACGGCCTACTACCTCGTCGCCCCGTCGGAGGCGTCGAGCAACCTGGCTCGCTATGACGGCGTGCGCTACGGCCTGCGGGTGCCGGCGGCCGACACCAACGCGATGTACATGGCCACCCGCGCCGCCGGGTTCGGCGACGAAGTCAAACGGCGGATCATGCTCGGCACCTACGCCCTGTCGGCCGGCTACTACGACGCCTACTACGGCAAGGCCCTGAAGGTCCGCCGGCGCATCGCCGACGACTTCGGGCGGGCCTACCAGCACGCCGACGTGCTGCTCACGCCAGCGTCGCCGAGCGTCGCCTTCAAGTTCGGCGACAAGACCGACAACCCGTTGGCGATGTACCTCTGCGACACCTACACGATCCCGTCGAACCTGTCCGGCGATCCCGGGATGAGCGTCCCGTTCGGCACCGGTGCCGAGGGGCTGCCCGTCGGCGTGCAGGTGCTCGCCCCGGCACTCGGCGAAGCGATGATGTTCCGAGTCGCGGCCGAGCTGGAGCGGAGGGCGGCATGAACCGATGCGCCAGCCGAGGAGCAGTCACCAACGGCCTGCGTGGCCGGGGAACGCAATGAGCGACTTCGAACTGGTCATCGGGCTGGAGGTCCACGTCGAGCTGGCGACGGCCACCAAACTGTTCTCGGGGAGCCCGAACCGCTTCGGTGACGAGCCGAACACGAACATCGACCCCGTCACCCTCGGACTACCGGGCGCCCTTCCCGTGCTCAACCGCAACGCCGTCGAGCTGGCGATGCGCATCGGCCTGGCCCTCAACTGCACGGTGCAGCCGTGCATCTTCC
This sequence comes from Ilumatobacteraceae bacterium, assembly GCA_963786985.1. Taxonomy (GTDB): domain Bacteria; phylum Actinomycetota; class Acidimicrobiia; order Acidimicrobiales; family Ilumatobacteraceae; genus Desertimonas. The sequence continues at coordinate 403,547 of CAWBBL010000009.1, forward strand.
ACCGCAAGAACTACTTCTACCCGGACATGCCCAAGGCCTACCAGATCAGCCAATACGACGTGCCGCTCAACGTCGACGGCTGGCTCGACCTGCCCGACGGATCCCGCGTCGGCATCGAGCGGGCTCACGTCGAAGAGGACACCGGCAAGTCGACCCATGTCGGTGGCGCCGATGGGCGGATCCACGGCAGCGCCGCCTCGCTCATCGACTTCAACCGCGCCGGCGTCCCGCTGGTCGAGATCGTCAGCCGTCCCGACCTGCACTCGGCCGAGCAGGCCCGGCTGTACGTCCAGGAGTTGCGTCAACTGCTCGAAGCGATCGGCGCCTCCGACGCCAAGATGGAGGAAGGATCGATGCGCGTCGACGCCAACGTCAGCGTGCGCCGACCCGGCGAGCCGTTGGGCACACGCTGCGAGATCAAGAACCTCAACTCGGTGCGCTCGCTGGGCCGGGCGATCGACTACGAGGCCCGGCGCCAGGCCCACCTTGTCGAGGCGGGCGACACCGTGCGCCAGGAGACTCGCCACTGGGACGAGGGTGACGGCAGGACGCACACGTTGCGCACCAAAGAGGATGCGGACGACTACCGCTACTTCCCGGAGCCCGACCTCGTGCCGCTCGTCCCCGATGCCGCATGGATCGAGTCGGTGCGCGCCGCGATGCCCGCCCTGCCGGCCGCCCGCCGCGGCGCCCTGGCGGCGGCGACGGGTGCGGACCCGGCGAGCGAGTCGGTGTCGGTCGTGGTCGATCGCCGCCAAGACGGCTACGTGCTCGCCGTCGCCACTGCCGGCGGCAACGCGGCGCGCGCTCTGGTCCACGTCAAGGAGGCGTTCGCCGAGCAAGGGCCCGAGCCGGCCGTACCGGCGGCCGATCTTGCCGCGCTCACCCGGCTGGAGGTCGACGGATCGCTGACGGCGACGCAGGCCAAAGCGGTGCTCGCCGAACTCGTCGCCAATGGGGGTGGTGACCCGGCGGCGATCGCCAAGCAGCGCGGCTTCGAAGCGATGGACACGTCGGCGCTGGAGTCGTTGGTCGACGAGGCGATCTCCGCCAACACTGCGGCGTGGGAGAAGTTCCGCGCCGGCGAGGACAAGGCCGTCGGAGCGCTGGTCGGATTCGTGATGAAATCGTCACGCGGGCAGGCCGACGGGGGGGCAGTGACGGCGTTGTTGCGGGCCCGCGCCGGCCGCTGAACCGTGCAAAAGAACTGTTGCCGACGCAACCAAGTGAGTATCGTTGAGGTGGCGTCACCATTGCGGTTGGCGGCGAGGCTCAGGCCTCCTGCGGCCGGCCACCTGGTGGTGCTAGTCAGTGGGCCCCGGATGGCAGACCCGGGGCCCGCTGCGCGTCCCGGCGGGTAGTCGCCGCACCCGGCTGGCCGGCGGTCCACCCGGTACTGTCCGGCAGGTGAATGCAGCTGAGAGCAAGCCTGTCGACGTCAAGCCGCGGTCCCGAGACGTCACCGATGGACTCCGCAAGGCGCCCTCGCGGGCGATGCTGCGGGCCGTCGGGATGACCGACGACGACTGGGACAAACCGCAGGTCGGCGTGGCCTCATCGTGGAACGAGATCACACCCTGCAACATGACGCTGCGCACGTTGGCCGAGCACGTCAAGCGAGGGATCCGCGACGCCGGCGGATTCCCGATGGAGTTCGGCACGATCACCGTGTCCGACGGCATCTCGATGGGCCACGAGGGGATGCGGGCATCGCTCGTCAGCCGCGAGGTGATCACTGACTCGGTGGAGACCGTCGTGTTCGCCGAGCGCCTCGACGGCTTCGTCGGGTTGTGTGGGTGTGACAAGTCGATTCCGGCGATGCTGATGGCCGCCGCCCGGCTCGACCTGCCCAGCGTGCTCGTGTACAACGGCTCGATCCTGCCGGGCGAACATAACGGCAATCCGATCGACATCACCAGCGTCTTCGAGGCCGTCGGCGCGCACACCGTCGGCGCCATCGACGACGAGGAGCTGCTGGCCATCGAGCGCCACGCCTGCCCGGGAGAGGGCGCATGCGGGGGGATGTTCACGGCGAACACGATGAGCTCGATCGGCGAGGCACTCGGGATGAGCATCCCCGGCTCGGCATCACCACCGGCGATCGACGCTCGTCGTCACACCGACGCCTACGAGGCGGGCCGTGCCGTCATCGGGATGCTGCGCGCCGGCATCAGGCCGCGGCAGATCCTCACGAGGGCCGCCTTCGAGAACGCCATCGCCCTGACGAGCGCCGTCGGCGGATCGACGAACGCCGTGCTCCACCTCCTCGCCATTGCCAACGAGGCCAAGGTGGCGTTGACCCTCGATGATTTCAACCGGATCGCCGCCCGGGTGCCGCACATCGCCGACATGAAGCCCGGCGGCAAGTTCCACATGATCGAGCTGGACCGGGTCGGCGGAGTGCCGGTCGTGTTACGTCACCTCCTCGAGGCGGGGCTGCTCGACGGCGACACGATGACCGTGACGGGCAAGACGATGGCCGAGAATCTCGCCGACCTCGACCCGCCGCGCCCCGACGGCGTTGTCGTCCATCCGCTGGACGCCCCGATCCACACCGAAGGTGGGATCAACATCCTCACGGGGTCGCTGGCGCCCCTCGGGGCAGTCGTCAAGGTCGCTGGGCTGAGTCCCGAGCAACTGCGGTTCGATGGGGAGGCCCGCGTGTTCGACGGCGAAGAGGCGGCCATGGCGGCGATCGTCAACGGGTCGATCACCCCGGGAACGGTGCTGGTGATCCGCTACGAGGGTCCCAAGGGGGGCCCCGGGATGCGCGAGATGCTGGCGATCACGGGCGCCCTCAAGGGCATCGGCCGAGGAGCTGACTGCGCCCTGGTCACCGACGGGCGATTCTCCGGCGGGACGTGGGGGTTCTGCATCGGCCACGTCGCGCCCGAGGCAACCGACGGGGGACCGATCGCCTTCGTGGCCGACGGCGATCGGATCCTCATCGATGTCTCGAGCAAGACGCTCGATCTGCTCGTCGACGACGACGAACTGGCCGCCCGTCGACAGGATTGGACGCCGAACCCGCCGCGTTATACGACCGGCGTGCTCGGCAAGTACGCCAAGCTGGTCAACGGCGCCGAGACCGGCGCCGTGACCAACTAGTACGGATCAGTAGCGGCGGTCGTTGCGCGGCGGCCGCGGGGCTCGGGGGCGTGCTTCGTTGACGGTGATCGGCCGGCCGCCGAGCTGCGTACCGGTGAGCTCGTCGATTGCTTTGCGGGCGTCGTCGTCGCCCATCTCGACGAAACCAAAGCCTCGCGAACGGCCAGTCTCGCGATCGGTCACGACCTGTGCCGAGGTCACCGCGCCAACCTTCGCGAAGAGGTTGGCAAGGTCGTCCGATGTCGTTGAAAAGGGCAAGTTGCCCACGTACAGATTGATGGCAGTTGCCCTCTCGTTCCCCGCCTCAAACCTGGCGGCTGCCAGCACGGTAGCGCACCGGCGCACGGATCGGACGAGCCTGTTCAGCCGTCGGCCGCGAACCCGCCGAGCGCACCCTTGTAGAACACGAGCGGGACGTGGGCTTCGGTGTGGTGATCGAGGGCCCGCACGGCGCCGACGACCAGCTGATGGTCGCCGAGCACGATGGTTCGCTCGATGACGCAGTCGATCCAGGCGGTGACACCGTCGATGACCGGGCTCCCCGTGACCGACGCCGGCTGCCAGACCAACCCATCGAAGCGTGTGCCCTCGTTGCCCCGCCGGGCGAAGCGCCAGCACAGCGCCGCCTGGGTGTTGCAGAGGACGTTGACGCAGAAACCAGAGGTCTGCGCCATCGCCATCCAGGTTTCGCTGTCGTGCATCGCCAGGAACCCGACGAGGGGTGGATCGAGGGAGATCGACATGAAGGAACCGACCGTGAACCCGATCGGCTGCCCGTCGGCGAGGCCGGTGACGATCGTGACGCCGGTCGGGAAGTGGCCGAGCACGGCGCGGAAGTGGGCGCTGTCGAAATCGGACAGTTCGTCGGCCATTGGCGGTCATGGTAGGAGAGCAGGATGACCGAGGGCGCGGCCGGCGCCGATGCCAAGCGAGTGGTCCGAGCACGGATGCGCGAAGTCCGTGCCGCCGTCGCCGCTGATCCGGTGGATCGGGCGCGGCGCTCGGCGTCGATCTGCGACCAGCTGATCGCCTCGATCGAGCCACGGTTGTCGTCAGTGGGGCGGCTTTCGTTGTTGCTCTTCGAGGCTCTCTCCGGCGAGCCCGACCTGGCCGTCCTCGCCGAGTGGTGTACCGCCAACCACGTCGTGACCTACGTGCCGGTCGTCGATGGGGACGCGCTACGCGTCGAACCTGGCGACGTCGACCCGGTGGTGCTCGATGTGGTCGTCGTCCCCGGCCTGGCCTTCACCGCCCGTGGCGACCGGCTCGGCCAGGGCGGCGGCCACTTCGATCGATTTCTCCCCCGACTGCACAGCGACTGCCTGCGCATCGGTGTGGCCTTTCACGAACAGCTCGTCGACGAGTTGCCGACCGATGGCCACGACGTCGCCGTCGACGTCGTGATCACCGACTGACTCTTCGGACGATTTGCGGATGCCGAAAGCACGAAGTCCCGACAAATCGCGCTCACATCGGCGCGCCGTGTCGGGACTTCCACCAGCAACGGTCGGGGATCGGGTGGCCGACGCCTAACATTGCCGCCCGGTACTAGTCTGACATTGCCCACAGTTTGGGAAACTGTGTCAGGCGTTCTGGAGGGAGGTCGGTTTGGGGAGGTACCTGTTCAAACGGTTGATCAATTACATGATCATGTTCTTCGTCGCCGTGTCCCTGGCCTACTTCCTCGCCGCCAGCCGACTCAACCCGCGGCTGCTCTACGACATCACCAACCCGAACCTCGACTGGGACAGCATCAACGCGTCGCTGTCGGACAAGAACCTCAACCCGGACGAGCCGATCCTCAGCCGCTACTTCGACTGGCTCGGAGGCGTCATTCACGGCGACTGGGGACAGAAGCCGAAGTCCGGTTCGGTCAACGACGAGATCATGAACCGTGTCCCGGTGAGCTTCCGTCTCGTCATCGGCGGCTTCTTGATCGGCTCGATCGGTGGCATCGTGCTCGGCGCCTGGTCGGCGACGAAGCAGTACAAGCCGTCCGACCGGCTCGTGACGCTGTGGTCGCTGATCATCATTTCCACGCCCACGTTCGTCATCGCGGTCGTTCTGCAGATTGTGACGATTCGCCTTGGTCGGGCGTTCGACTTCCAGTGGGAGTTCCTCGGCGAGACCGGTGTGCGCGATGCTCCGTTCATACCGCGCATGCTCGATCGTGGCGAGCACCTGTTGCTCCCGACGCTGACCTTGGCGCTCCCCTTGTTCGCGATCTACAGCAGGTATCAGCGCAACCTGATGCTCGACACGTTGCATGCCGACTACGTGCGCACGGCCCGAGCGAAGGGACTCACGAAGCGGCAGGCCGTTTTCAAACACGCCCTGCGCACCGCCCTCATCCCAGTCGGCACGCTGTTCGCCTTCTCCCTCGCCGCCGTGTTCACGGGAGCGACGTTCACCGAGACGTTGTTCGGATGGCACGGGATGGGTGAGTACCTCGTGACCTCGATCAGCGGTCAGGACGTCAACGGGGCCGTAGCTGTTGCCGCATTCGGCGCGGTGGCGTTCTTCCTCGGCGCGATCCTGTCCGAGGTCTTCGTGGTGATGCTCGACCCACGCGTGCGGGTGGGCTGAGGAGGCGCAATGACCATCGATGTGCTCGCCACCGAGGCCGGCGCCGCCGAGCACCTCGCCGAATTCCCTACCGAGATCGACGACGCGGCGAGGACCAAACACCTCAGCCGCCGGGCCTTGCTGCTGCGCCGTTTCCTGCGCAACAAGACCGCCGTCGTCGGCGTGTTCATGTACCTGTTCCTGATCGTCCTGGCGATCTTCGGCCCCAAGGTGCTCACCGAGTGGAACTACACCGAGTTGGATCAGACGGCGTTCCTCCAGGGCCCGAGTTGGAGCCACAAGCTAGGGACCACCCAGGCGGGCCGCGATGTGCTGGCGATGAGCCTGCAGGGTCTGCGCGTGTCGATGCTGATCAGCCTCGTCGTCGGCCTCGGGGCGACGACGGTCGCGGCGATCGTCGGGTCGTTCGCGGCGTACTTCGGCGGATGGTTGGAGCGCGTTTCGCTCTGGACCATCGACCTGCTGCTCGTGCTGCCGGCGTTCCTGATCATCGCCTTGTTCATGCGCAACATCAACTCCAACCTGGCCATCTGGCTGGCGTTCTGGCTGATGTTCCTCAGCTGGATGCTGTCGGCACGGATCGTGCGCAGCTTGACGATGTCGGTGCGCGACCGCGAGTACGTCACGGCGGCCAAGTACATGGGAGTGCGCGGCCCGACGATCATCGTCCGCCACATCCTTCCCAACGTCGCGTCGCTGTTGATCATCGACGCCACGCTGGCGATCGCCGCCGCCGTCATCGCCGAGACGAGCCTGTCGTTCTTCGGCTTCGGCATCCGTTCTCCGGAGGTCTCCCTCGGCACCGTCATCGCCGAGGGCGCGCGGATGGCGACCACATTCCCGTGGGTCTTCGCCGGAGGCGCTGGATTCCTCGTGTTCATGGTGCTGGCCATCAACTTCATCGGCGACGGTCTGCGTGACGCCTTCGACCCGAGCTCGCAGTCGGGCGGGAAGGCCTAGCGCTTGAGCGAGCTCGCCGTAGCGCCGAAGCAGCGCAAGACAACGACCGGTACGGTCCTCAGCGTCCAGGACCTGCACGTCGAGTTCCCGTCCGAGGACGGCGTCGTCAAGGCGGTCCGCGGCATCGACTTCGAGCTGGCCACCGGCGAGGTGCTCGGCATCGTCGGGGAGTCCGGCTCGGGCAAGTCGGTCACGTCACTGGCGATCATGGGGCTGTTGCCACCCGGCGCCAAGGTCACCGGCTCGATCACCCTGCACGGCAACGAGCTGCTCGGCAAGAGCGACGGGGGAATGACGAAGATCCGTGGGCACGAACTGGCGATGGTGTTCCAGGACCCGCTGTCGGCACTCACGCCGATCTACACGATCGGGTTCCAACTCATCGAAGCGCTGCAGGTGCATCAGAACCTGTCCAGGTCGGCGGCGGAGAAGCGGGCCGTCGAACTGCTCGAGGTCGTCGGAATCCCCAACGCCAAGCTGCGCGTCAAGTCGTTCCCCCACGAGTTCTCCGGTGGGATGCGCCAGCGGGTGATGATCGCCATGGCGATCGCCAACGATCCCGACGTGATCATCGCCGACGAGCCGACGACGGCTCTCGACGTGACGATCCAGGCGCAGGTCCTCGACGTCCTCAAGCTGGCCCAGAAGGAGACCGGCGCGGCGGTGATCATGATCACCCACGACCTCGGGGTGGTCGCCGGGATCGCTGATCGGGTCCAGGTGATGTACGCCGGGCGTTCGGTCGAGACGGGAACGATCGACGACGTCTACTACCGCCCGCGCATGCCGTACACGATCGGCCTGCTCGGGTCCGTGCCGCGCCTCGACGAGGCGGAGAAGCGGGCCCTGGTGCCGATCGAGGGCAACCCGCCATCGCCCCTGAACCTGCCGCCGGGCTGCAAGTTCGTGCCCCGTTGCCCGATGGCGATCGAGGCGTGCAACGCCGCCGAACCGGAGCTGCTGGAAGTCGACACGCCCGGTCACCGCGCCGCGTGCATCCGCAGCGGTGACGTGGCCGCCGGCTCCCTCGGCTTCCGCGACATCTACCACCTTCCCGAGCTCGGCGAGCCTCCGGTGGCCAAGCTGCCGCGGGAGCAACGTATCGAGGTCCTGCGCCTCGACGGGCTCGTCAAGGAGTTCCCGCTGACCAAGGGTGCCGTGTTCAAGAAGCGCATCGGCACCGTGCACGCTGTCGACGGCGTCGACATCGACATCCGCGAAGGCGAGACGCTCGGCCTCGTCGGCGAGTCCGGCTGCGGCAAGACGACGACGCTGCTGCAGATCCTCGACCTCGTCAAACCGCAGCAGGGACAGATCGTCGTACTCGGCAAGACGACCGAGGAGTTGCAGTCACGCGCCCAACGCAAGGCGATCCGTCGCGATCTGCAGGTCGTGTTCCAGGACCCGATGGCATCGCTCGACCCGCGATTGCCCGTGTTCGACGTCCTCGCCGAACCGATGCGCGCCCACGGTGTCGACAAGGAAGCGATCGGCAAGCGCGTCGACGAGTTGTTGAAGCTCGTCGGCCTCGAGCCGAGTCACGCCAACCGCTACCCGCAACACTTCTCCGGCGGACAGCGCCAGCGCATCTGCATCGCCAGGGCGCTCGCCCTGCAACCCAGGCTGATCGTCCTCGACGAGCCCGTCGCCGCCCTCGACGTGTCGATCCAGGCGGGGGTCATCAACCTCCTCGACCAGCTGCGCGCCGAGCTCAACCTCTCCTACTTGTTCGTCGCCCACGACCTCGCAGTCGTCCGCCACATCGCCGACCGCGTCGCCGTGATGTACCTCGGGCGAATCGTCGAGATCGGCGACGTCGACTCGGTGTTCGACACACCCACCCACCCGTACACCCAGGCGTTGCTGTCGGCGGTGCCGATCCCCGACCCGGAGAAGGAGCGGACGAGGGCGCGGATCCTGCTCAAGGGCGACCTGCCCAGTCCCCTGGAGCGTCCATCGGGATGCCGCTTCCGTACTCGCTGCCCGAAGTTCCTCACCCTCACCGATGACGAGCAAGTGCGCTGCATCGAGGAGGATCCGAGCCTGCGGGCGTCGGCAACAGATCACCAGGCCGCCTGCCACTACCAGGAAGTGGTCAGCGTGTTCTGACACAGGTTTCGTTCCGCCGCGACGAGCCGTCGGCCGCCGGGGGAGTGAAAGCAACAAGGGTCGGTCGACGACGTTGTCGATCTGCCACCGGACCAACTTGGAGGATTTGAATGACACGAAAGAGAGGCACCGCCTTCCGGGCGGCGCTCATCGCTTCGCTCACCGTCGCTTTCGGCGTCGGGAGCAGCGCGCTGGCAACGACGCCGCCGAGCGAGCCTGCCGGTGGTGGTGGGGGCGAATGCCCACGCGACATCGCCGCTGCCGCGGCAGCGGCGACGACCGTCCCGGAGACCACGGCTGCGCCGGCGACCACTGCGGCAGCCGCCGCCCCGGCGACCACTGCGGCAGCCGCCCCGGAGACGACCGCCGCGGCACCGGTGGAGACGGCTCCGCCGCCCACGCTGCCAGCGAATGTCAGCGAGCTCGACGCCGAGAGCACGATCAGCATCAACCCGCAGCCCCGCGACTCCCTGCAGCAGGGTGGCACGCTCCGGCTGTCGGTGGGATCGCTCGCCGAGAACTGGAATCCCAGTCACCCCGGAGGGCAACGAGCTCGACTTCGACGAGGTCCTCGAGCCGATGGCGTACTACGCATGGCTCGTCGACAGCGAGGGCGTTCCCACGCTCAATCCCGACTACGTGCTCGAGTTCACCGAGTCCGAGGACAGCCTCGTCGCAGACGTACACGTTGAACCCGGAGGCGGTCTGGCACAGTGGTGAGCCGATCACCGCTGCCGACTGGCAAGCGGAGTGGGCGGCGAACAACGGCTTGAACCCGGACTTCCAGATCCATCAGCTCGGAGGGCTATGAGCTGATCACGTCGGTCGAACAGGGAGTCGACGAGTTCGAGGTCATCGTCTCCTACTGCATGCCGTATCCCGACTTCGAGGGCCTGTTCCAGGAGTTCGGTCCCGCCGAGTCGGTCGCCGATGCAGAGACGTTCAACACCGGCTGGATCGGGCCGATCAACAATGACTGGATGACCGGTCCGTACGAGGTCGGCACGTACGATGACGCAGCAGGATTCGTTGAGCTGGTGCCGAGCGACACGTGGTGGGGTGCCCCGCCGCTGCTCGACTCGATCACGTTCACGGTGATCAGCACCGACGCCGTGCCGCAGGCCTTCGCCAACAACGAGCTCGACTCGTTCGACATCGGTCCCGATCCCAACGGCTACGCCCTGGCCTTCAACACACCGGGCGCCGAGATCCGCGCCGCCGCCGGTCCGCAGTGGCGCCAGGTCACGCTCAACTCGGGTCCCAACGGAGGTCTGATCCAGGACCAAGTGGTGCGTCAGGCGATCCAGATGTCGCTCGACCGGGCCGCCATCGGCGTGTCCGACCTGGCTGGCATCCCGTGGCCGGCGAAGCCGCTCGGCAACCACATCCTCGTCGAGAACAACGCGGCGTATGTCGACAACTCCGACCCGTGGGGCACCTACAACCCCGAAGCGGCGATGGCCCTGCTCGAGGAGAACGGCTGGGTCGACTCCGACGGCGACGGCGTGCGCGAGAAGGACGGTCAACCGTTGACCGTCCGCCACACGCAGATCGTCGCCGTACCAGTGTCGGAGAACGAAGCTCAGTTGGTCCAGAGCCAACTTGCCGAGGTCGGCATCGAGGTCGAGGTCGTCGACACCACCGCCCAGGAGTTCAGCAACGTGCTCGTCGCCGGTGAGTTCGAGATGATGGCGTTCTCCTGGATCGGCACACCGTTCCCGTACTCAGGGGTCCAGCAGATCTACGGCACGGGTTCGGACAGCAACTTCGCGTACTCGAACATTCCCGAGATCGACCCGATGATCGACCAGTTGGCAACGACGGTCGACGAGGCCGAGCGGGCGAGGATCGCCAACGAGATCGACGTGATCCTGTGGGAGTACGGGCACACGATCCCGCTGTACCAGCGTCCCGAGCTCGTCGCCACGAACGCAGCCCTTGCCAACTACGGCGCATTGGGGCTGCAGGACCCGATCATCTACACCGACGTCGGCTACATGTGAGCTGACGCTTAGTCAAACCATTACGGAAGAAGCCCGGCGGTCACGACCGCCGGGCTTCTTCCTGCCAAACGGTCGGCTACGTTGTCGATCTGCCACCGGACCAACTTGGAGGATTTGAATGACACGAAAGAGAGGCACCGCCTTCCGGGCGGCGCTCATCGCTTCCCTCACCGTCGCTTTCGGCGTCGGGAGCAACGCGCTGGCAACGACGCCGCCGAGCGAGCCTGCCGGTGGTGGTGGGGGCGAATGCCCACGCGACATCGCCGCCGCTGCGGCGGCGGCGACGACCGTCCCGGAGACCACGGCTGCGCCGGCGACGACCGCTGCGGCAGCCGCCCCGGCGACCACCGCTGCGGCCGCCCCGGTGACCACTGCCCCGGCAACGGAGACGACACCTCCTCCGACCTTGCCGGCGGACGTCAGCCAGCTCGACGCTGAGGCGACCAGCAACATCAATCCGCAGCCGCGTGACAGCCTGCAGCAGGGCGGCACGTTGCGTCAGTACGTCGGCTCGCTAGCCGACAACTGGAACCCCAACCATCCCGACGGCAATCAGCTCGACTTCACGCAGGTGCGCCAGCCGATGAGCTACTTCCCGTTCATCTTTGACGCCGAGGCGACCGCGACCGTCAACCCTGACTTCGTGTCGGGCTTCGAAGCGTCCGAGGACCTCTTGACACTCACGTACAACTGAACCCGGAGGCGGTGTTCCACAACGGTGAGAGCATCACTTGGCGAGCGACTGGAACGCCCTGTGGAACGCCCTCAACGGGCTCAACCCGGAGTTCCAGATCGTGTGCGGCGAGGGCTATGACCTGATCACGTCCGTGGAGCAGGGCGCCGACGAGTTCGAGGTGATCGTCACATTCTGCGAGCCCTATCCGGATTACGAGGCGTTGTTCTCGCGAGACCGCCCCGCTGGAGGCCATCGCCGACCCCGAGACGTTCAACAGCGGATGGGTCGGGCCGACATCAACAACGACTGGTTCACCGGTCCGTTCGAGCTCGGCACCTACGACGCCGGCGCGGGATTCGTCGAGCTGGTGCCGAGCGACTCGTGGTGGGGGACCGAGCCGTTGCTCGACTCGCTCACCCGTTGCCCTCGATCCGTCCGCCGCTCCACAGGCGTTCGCCAACAACGAGCTCGACACGTTCGACATCGGTCCCGATCCCAACGGCTATGCCCTGTCGTTCAACACACCGGGTTCAGAGATCCGCGCCGCTGCCGGCCCGAACTGGCGTCACGTAACGATGAACTCAGGACCGAACGGCGGCCTGATCCAGGATCAGGTGATTCGTCAGGCGATCCAGATGTCCGTCGACCGTGCCGCCATCGGCGTGTCCGACCTCGCCGGCATCCCTTGGCCGGCAAAGCCGTTGAACAACCATCTCTTCGTCGAGAACTCGCCGTTCTACGCTGACAACGCCGGAGAGTTCGGTACCTACAACCCCGATGGGGCGATGGCCCTGCTCGAGGAGAACGGCTGGGTCGCCGGTGCCGACGGCGTTCGGGAGAAGGACGGCCAACGGTTGACCGTCCGCTTCTCCCAGCTCGTCGGTGTGCCGGTGTCGGAGAACGAAGCTCAGCTCTTGCAGAGCCAGCTGGCCGAGGTGGGCATCGAGGTGGAGATCATCGACGTGCCGGTGCAGGACTTCAGCGCCACGCTGACGTCCGGGGAGTACGAGCTGATCGCCTTTTCGTGGATCGGGACGCCGTTTCCGTTCCGCGGCGTCGACCAGCTGTACGGCACTGGATCGGAGAGCAACTTCGCCTACTCGACGATCCCCGAGATCGATCCGATGATCGCACAACTGGCCACCACAATCGACGACGCTGATCGTGCCGTGATCGCCAACGAGATCGACATGATCTTGTGGGAGTTCGGTCACACTATTCCGCTTGTATCAGCGCCCTGAGCTCGTGGCAGCTCGGGCCGATCTCGCCAACTTCGGTGCGTTCGGCTTCCAGACGCCGGTCATCTGGACCGACGTCGGCTACATGTGAGCTGACGCTCACCCGCAATCACTGAGAGGGCCCCGGCAGCATCCGCTGCCGGGGCCCTCCCGCGTCCCGACCCGAGTGTTTGCGGCCACCCGAGTGCCACCGGGCGCACCTTGCGACCGGAACACTCGGATGCCGGTCACAGAGTCGATCCGCGGGGCGCTGGACCGATTCCCTCTATCCGACGAGCACGCAACTCGGTTCAAGCCGTCGTCGTCGCGGCCGTCTTAGGTTGCGAGCACCACACGACTGGCCTTTGGGAGGCGCGCAATGAGACGGACGAAGGGCGCCGCGGCGACGGTGCTGGCGGTGACGGCGACGTTGATGATCGGCACCACCGCCATCGGGGCGACCACCGAACCGGGCGGATCAACCGCCGGGGAATGTCCGCGCGACATCGCCGCCGCAGCTGCCGCGGCAACTACTGCGCCGGCGGCCACCGAGGCACCGGCGGCCGTCGAGACGACCGCCCCAGCCGACGTGCCGGCGACCACCGTGGCCGCAGCCACGGCGACGACCGAGGCCGCACCGGTCGACACCGCCCCGCCGCCGACCCTGCCGGCGAACGTCAGCGAGCTCGACGCCGGCGCGACCATCGACATCAACCCGCAGCCCCGCGACAGCCTGCAGCAGGGCGGCTCGCTGCGCCTGCAGGTCGCCTCACTGGCCGAGAACTGGAACCCCAACCATCCCGACGGCAACGAAAGTGACTTCTCCTACGTGCTACAGCCGATGACGTACTTTCCGTGGTTGATCGACAACGAGGGCGTCGCCACGTTGAACACCGACTATGTCGCCGAGTTCGCCGAGTCCGACGACCACCTCACGCTGACCTACACCCTCAACCCCGACGCGGTGTGGCACGACGGCACGCCGATCACCGCCGCCGATTGGCAGGCGACGTGGAACGCCCTCAGCGGGTTGAACCCGGAGTTCCAGGTCGTGTCCCGCGAGGGCTACGAGCTGATCACCGCCGTCGAGCAGGGCGCCGACGAGTTCGAGGTCGTCGTCACGTTCTGCCAGCCGTACCCCGATCACGAGGCACTGTTCTCGTCGCTGGCCCCGGCGGCGTCGTACGCCGATCCGGAGACGTACAACAGCGGATGGATCGGACCGATCAACAACGACTGGATGACCGGCCCGTTCGAGGTCGGGACTCGTACGACGAAGCGGCGCAGGTCGTCGAGCTCGTCCCGAGCGACACGTGGTGGGGCGCCGCGCCGTTGCTCGACTCGATCACCGTTCACGGTGATCAGCGACGACGCCGCGCCGCAAGCCTTTGCCAACAACGAGATCGACTCCTTCGACGTCGGTCCCGATCCGAACGGCTATGCCTTGGCGTTCAACACGCCGGGGGCCGAGATCCGCGCCGCCGCCGGTCCCAACTGGCGTCACGTGACGCTCAACTCCGGGCCCAAGGGCGGCCTGATCCAGGACCAGGTCGTGCGTCGGGCGATCCAGATGTCGCTGGACCGGGCCGCCATCGGCGTGTCCGACCTCGCCGGCATCCCGTGGCCGGCGAAGCCGCTGGGCAGCCACGTGTTCGTCGAGAACTCGGAGTTCTACGTCGACAACTCCGGCGAGTTCGGGACGTACGACCCCGAGGCGGCGATGGCGCTGCTCGACGAGAACGGGTGGGTCGTCGGGTCCGACGGCGTGCGCGAGAAGGACGGGCAACGCCTGCACGTCCGTCACTCGCAGATCGTCGGCACGCCGGTGTCGGAGAACGAGGCCCAACTCGTCCAGGCGCAGCTCGCCGAGGTCGGTATCGAGGTCGAGATCGTCGACATGTCGTTGCAGGAGTGGGGGAACATCCTCGTCGCCGGTGACTTTGAGATGATCGCCTTCACGTGGGTCGGTACACCGTTCCCGTTCCGTGGCCTCGACCAGCTGTTCGGCAACGGCTCGGACAGCAATTTCGGGTTCTCCAACATCCCCGAGCTCGACCCGTTGCTCGCCGCGCTGCCGGCCACCGCCGACGACACGGAGCGGGCGGCGATCGCCAACCAGATCGACGTCATCCTGTGGGACTACGCCCACACGGTGCCGCTCTACCAGCGCCCGGACCTGTGGGCGACGAACGCCAACCTCGCCAACTTCGGCGCCTTCGGCTTCATGCTCCCGGCGATCTGGACCGACGTC
>CAWBBL010000010.1:0-25579 GCA_963786985.1 Ilumatobacteraceae bacterium
AGGAGGCACCGCTCGGGTGCCTCCTCCACATTGGACGGCTGATCGCAGGCTGACTGTTGGGTCGACTGCTCGCGTGCGTTGGAAGAATCGGGTTGCCGCGAACTTTCTGGCCACCGCTCAGTGACGTCCGGGGGCGTACCCGGTCAGCGTGGGTTGCCGAGGACGATTCGCACTCGGTGACTGACGCCGTCATCTGCGAGTGGGATCGTGTGAACATCCGGCAAGTCCTGTCCGTCGAGCTCGGCGGACGCAATTCCGCGGCTAACGGCGTGCGGGTTCTCGACGGTGATCTCGTACGTCGAGCTGTGATAGCGAAAGTTGATCTGGTATCCCGGCCATCGTTTTGGGATGCACGGATCGAGTACGAGCGACGTGCCCCGCAAGCGGAATCCAAGTATCCACTCGAGTCCGGCCTGGTACATCCACCCCGCTGCACCCGTGTACCACGTCCAGCCGCCGCGGCCGGTGTGTGGTGGTTCAGCGTAGACGTCAGCTGCCATCACGTACGGCTCGACCGTGTAGCGGTAGACACCGGCGCGGGTGCTCGAGTGGTTGAGTGGATTGAGGATGGCAAACAGTTCGCCCGCCTTGTCGCCGTCGCCGAGGGCGGCGAAGGCAAGAACTGACCAGATCGCGCCGTGGGTGTACTGACCACCGTTCTCGCGGACGCCCGGCAGATAGCCCTTGATGTAGCCGGGATCGGCGTCGGATTTGTCGAAGGGCGGGGTGAAGAGAAGGACGAGTCCGTCACCGCGACGGATGAGGTACTCGTCGACAGCGGCCATCGCCCGGGCTGCGCGCTCAGGGGCGGCGCCGCCCGACAACACGCTCCAGGACTGGGCGATCGAGTCGATGCGGCATTCGACGTTCGACGTCGATCCGAGCGGGGTGCCATCGTCGAAGAAGGCTCGGCGGTACCAGTCACCGTCCCAACCATGTTGCTCGAGCGCTCGACGCAGTGCTCGCATGTGTGTTCGCCAACGCTCGGCCGACGTGTCGTCTTGGCGGGATTCGGCGATCGGGGCGAACGCAGCCAAAGCCACGTACAAGAACCACCCCAGCCAAATGCTTTCACCCCGGCCCTGGTGGCCGACGCGATTCATGCCGTCGTTCCAGTCGCCGGATCCGATGAGCGGCAACCCGTGGGCGCCGACTGCGAGGCTGCGGTCGAGTGCTGCGGCGCAGTGATCGAACAGCGTCGCCTCCGTCGGTGCTCGTTCGGGCTGGAAGTAGGAGTCCGTCTCACCCTTGGCCAGCGGCGGTCCGTCCAGGTACGGAATCATCTCGTCGAGCACCCCGACGTCGCCCGTCACCTCGAGGTATCGATGGACGGCGTACGGGAGCCAGACTCGGTCGTCGGAGATTTGAGTGCGAACGCCGCGACCCGACGGCGGGTGCCACCAGTGCTGGACGTCACCTTCGACGAACTGTCGCGCGGCCGCTCTGAGCAGATGCTCGCGGGTCAGCTCGCGCGTGGCGGTGACCAACGCGATCACGTCCTGTAACTGGTCGCGGAAACCGTAGGCGCCACCAGCTTGGTAGAGCGCCGTCCGCGCCCAGAGCCGGCAGGCGAGCGCCTGGTAGATCAGCCAGCGATTGAGCATGATGTCCATCGAGCGGTCGGGTGTCCGCACCTGGATGGTGCCCTGCGTGTCGTCCCAGAACCCCGCCACCGCCGCTCGCGTCACCCGATGGTCGGCAGTGCGCCCGCGTCGGATGAGCTCGACGGCGGCGGTGGTCCCGTCGGCTTGGCCGAGGAGTACGACGACCTCAGTGCGCGATCCATCGGCCAGCTCGAAGGTCGTCTGGAGGGCTGCGCACGGATCCAACCCGGCGCCAGAGGCTCCCTGGAGGCGTGAACCGCCGGCGAGCGCAGCGGGGCGCTCGGGACCACCATTGCGTCCGAGGAACTCCGTCCGATCGGCCGTCCAACTGGTTTGCCGACCGCTCAGATCGAGGAAGGCGACCTGACCGGCGAAGTCGGTGTTCCACGGGTTCCTGGCCAGCAGCGCCTGTGTTTCCGGCTCCTGCTCGGTGATGATGTGCGGTGCGTTGGTATCACGCGTCGTGCCGAGCACCCACTCGGCGTACGCCGTGACAGACAGGCTTCTCGACCGACCGGATTGGTTCTCGATCGTGAGCACCGAGACCTTCAGCGGCTCGTCGAGTGGGACGAACTGCACGAGGTCGAGAAGGATGCCGTCCCGCACGTGCTCGAAGCGGCTGTATCCGGGACCATGGTGGGCGATGTAGGTCGACCCCTCACACCGGATCGGCTGCGCCGTCGGGCACCAGACGTCGCCGGTGACGTCATCACGGAGGTAGAGGGCTTCGCTTGCTGGGTCGCTGACGGGGTCGTTCGACCACGCCGTCAGCTTGTTTTCTCGACTGTTCTCGGCCCAGGTGTAGCCACAGCCGGACTCGGACACCTGGAACCCGAACGACTGGTTGGCGATCACGTTGAGCCAAGGAGCTGGGGTCGATTGACCGGGCCCGAGAACCGTCACGTACTCACGGCCATCATCACCGAAGCCGCCGAGGCCATTGAAGAACTCCAGCTCCGGCGGCGCTCCGACGGCGCTGTCCCCCACGGGCTGGCTGGCGACGGTGTGAACTGTCGACCGCGCCAGCGGGCGGTTGGGACGCTCGAGGCGCGTGACCTGATCGGCGAGTTGTCCACGGCGGGCGAGCAACACGACCCGAGCGACGGCCTGGAGCAGGATGCGGTCCTCCTCGGTGATCTGGGCGCCGCGCAGGACGAACACACCTCCGTGACTGCCATGGGCATCGTGTCCCAGGCTCGACTGACTCTTGCGAACGAGGGCCTCCAGTCCGCCCTGAAGGTCGTCGGCGTAGGTCGCGCCTTGTTCGTTGATGATGATGAGATCGACGGCGAGCAGCTTGAGCCGCCAGTACTCGTGGGCGCGCAGCAATTGTCTGACCATGCCGAGATCCTCGGCCGTGTCGATGCGCACCACCACGATCGGGAGATCGCCAGAGATACCAAAGCCCCAGAGCGCAGGCGCCCCCCGTTCGTTACGGGCGATGACGGTGTCTGCGGGACGCAGGGACGGGTCCGAGTAGACGATCCTGTTGGCCAGCCGTTGGAACAGCTGGGCTTCGTCGGGCTCCACGCCGAGGTGATGGAGCTGGACCTGGGCATGTGTCCAGGCCAGCGTGGCCGCCCGTTCGAACGTCGTCGGCGTGCGGTGCTTATCGGCGAGTTCGAGGACGTGCTCACGGGAGTCGGCGACGACCGTGGAGAAGATCGAGTGAACCGTGTCGCCGGGCTCGATTTTCACTCTGGTCCGAAGGCTGAAGATCGGATCCAACACCGGACCTACCGTGTTCGACAGCGGGCGCCCGCCGAGGACCGAGATGGGCGAACGGAACGATTGGCCGCGTCCGAGGAATCGAGCGCGATCAGTCTCGTATTGGATGAACTCGACCGTCTGCTCCTCCATCGTGACGACATGGGCGGCCCACACCGGCTGTTCCTCCGCGGACCGGGGACGGCGGGTTGCCAGCAGGGCGCCGAGGTCTGGAACGAATTCGGTTTGGACGAACAGGTTTTGAAACGCTGGGTGAGCGGTGTCCGCCGCCTGCGGTGAGAGGGCGAGCTCTTGGTACGACGTCAGCTCGATCTCGCGAGTGCGCGAGCCCAGGTTGGTGAGCGATACACGACGGATTTCGGCGTCATCCTCCGCCGACACGACGACGGTCAAGCCGGACACGATCGACCCGTCGCGGCGAATGAACTCGGCGTGGTCTTCGTAATAGGTGACCTCGTAGGTGTCGGCGTCGACGCCACTCGGCTGGTGAACGGGTGACCACACCGCCCCGCTGTCCATGTCACGCAGATAGACGAAGCTGCCCCACGGATCGCGGGTGACGTCTTCACGCCAGCGGCTCACCGCGACGTCGCCCCGGCGGCTGTAGCCGGACCCGGCAGTCGTCACCATCACGGCGTAGCGCCCGTTCGACAGGAGGTGTGTCCTCGGAACGGTGTCGTGGGGAGACGTGAACCGGCGGGAGATCGGCGGCACCATGTCGCGCACATCGGCTGCACTCGTCACATCGGGACCGGATCGGACCGCGAGCGAGTCACGGGGCATGCGCTCTTGGAGCAGCAGTTCGGTTGCCTCGACGGCCGGTTCGGCGTGAAAGCGCTCGACCATCGCGCGGTTGTTGACGACGTTTCCGATGGCCGCGACAACCATGCCCTGGTGATGCGCCATGTAACTGTTGACGACGGCGACCGACCTCCCTCGAGGAACGCGACGAGCGGTGTAGTCGAGCGCTTCGCGGAGTCCGTATCGCCCGGCGGCCCCGCTGGCGGTCAATCGGGCGAAGTTGCGTACCGCGGCGTCGGGTCGGATCATTGCTGCGAGAGCGGTCGCATAGGGGGCGATCACGAGGGCGTCGCTCAACCCTCGTCTGATCCCCAGGCCGGGCACGCCGAACCCGGAGTACTGGTATTTCTGAGCGAGGTCACGAGCGTTGAATCCGGACTCGGAGATTCCCCACGGCACTCCGTACTCGTTGGCGTAACCGATCTGGCGGTCAACGACGAGCCGACAGGTGTGTTCCAGCATGCTGCCGACGGGGGATCGCATCACCAGGGCCGGCATCAAGTATTCGAACATCGACCCGGACCACGAGAGCAGGGCGGAGCCACGACCGACGGGCGTCAGCGGGCGACCGAGGCGGAACCAATGTTCGGCATCGACGTCGCCCTTGGCGATCGCCACGAAGCTGGCGAGACGGGCCTCCGAGGCGAGAAGGTCGTAGTAGCTCGGATCCAACGCACCGTCGTTGATGCGAAACCCGATCGCGAACAGCTTGCGGACGGGATCGAACAGGAAGTCGAACTCCATCTCCCAGGCGAGTCGTTGCGCCAGGTCGGCGATCGCCTGGAGCCGGCGAACCAGCAGGGCCGCCGGAGGTGGTCCCTCGCCGGTCACGTCGGCCGGCGGATCGGATGCTTCGGCGAGTGTCGGGAACTCGGTCCAGCGCCCCCCGTGCTGGAGAACTGAGACGTCGCGAACGTGGCTCCTCACCGCTGACTGCACTGCTTCGACCCATGTCACCAGTTCGCTGTCACGGCGATCAGCACCTTCGTCACGCGAGTCGCCGGCGGCATCCGGCAACATGCGACCGGCCATCGACAGCTTCTCGAGATCGTTCGCCCAGGTGTCCACCGTCGCCGGCACATCGGCGGTTGCTGCCAGCGATGCGAAGGCGTCGTCAAGACGCCGCCGAACCTGCACCTGGCTCCGCTGCTCATCGTCGATCGTGCCGGCTGCCCGACGCACGAGCGCGATGGCGTCACCGATGCCGGCGATCGCCGCGCCGACCGGCAGTGGCCGGTCGATCATCTGGCGACAGGCGTTGGAGACGGCGATGAGGTGGCCGGCGAGGTTGCCGCTGTCGACCGTGGACACGTACCGCGGCTCCAGCGGCTCGAGGGTCCGCGTGTCGTACCAGTTGTACAGATGGCCGCGAAACCGCTCGAGTGAAGCAACGGTCGAAAGCGTCGCCTCGAGGCGTTCGACCGTCTCCACCGTCCCGATCCAACCGAAGTCACGGGCACTCACGGTGGCCAGCAGATACATCCCGATGTTCGTCGGCGACGTGCGATGCTCGATCGCCGGGTGGGGGTCATCTTGAAAGTTGTCCGGCGGAAGGCCATGGTCGTCCGGGCCGACGAACGTCTCGAAGAACAGCCACGTCCGACGGGCGAGGAGGCGCAGTCGTTCGATGTCGCCATCGGCGAGTTGCTCGGGAGCGGATTCCGCGGCGGGCATGCTGACCCAGCGGGCGATGGCCGGCGCCGAGAGCCACAGAACGACGAAGGGCGCGGCGATCCACATGGCGTCCGGATCGATGGCGAGGACAAGCAGTGCAGAAACGACGGCGATCACGACTCCACCGGCCATCTGGCGGTAGAAACTGCCCAACGCGAGATTGTGTTCGGCCTTGACTTGCGCGGCAGTCTCCCACTCGAGCAGGTGTCGCCGAGTGACGTACACCCGCGCCAGCGTCCGCACGATCGCGTCCACCATCAGCCACGCCTGGTGGGCGAGGAACGTGATGCCGAGGACGACGTGAGCCGCGGCGACAACGACGTCGCTGCGAACGGCGCGCAGATGGCCGCGCATCGAGATCCCGGAGCGACGCGGCACGACCCCCGCGGCCACCGGCAGTGCCGCAGGCACCATGAACGACGCAACCACGAACGCCGTCCACCACCCGGACGACGCCCCGGACGACGTCCAGGCGGCGACCAGAGTGCCGACGGCGAGGGGGGCGGACATCGTTCGTCGCAGGTTGTCGACCATCTTCCATCGGGCGACGCCGCCGATACGGCGACGACTGCGGGGCTCGCTGCTGCGGCCCGCTCGGCCCAGGATCCACGGCAGCAACTGCCAGTCCCCCCGCGCCCAGCGGTGTTGACGGGAGGCGCTGACCAAGTAGTTCGACGGGTATTCGTCGAGCAACGCGACATCGGTCACGAGGCCGGCTCGGGCAAAGACTCCTTCGAACAGGTCGTGACTCAGCAGGGCGTTCTCCGGCACGCGCCCGTCCAGCGCCGCCGCGAAGGCATCCACGTCGTAGATCCCCTTGCCGGTGAAGCTGCCCTCCTGAAAGAGGTCCTGGTAGACGTCGGAGACCGCCGACGAATAGGGATCGATGCCGGCCGGTCCGCCGAAGATGCGTTGAAACGTCGAACCCTCGTGCTCCGCTGGCAGCGTCGGCGCGATCCGTGGCTGGAGCAAGCCGTAGCCGAGTGTCACCCGTCCGACCCGACTGTCGAAGCGCGCCTGATTGAGCGGATGCGCCATCGTTCCGACGAGTTGTGCCACCGAACCCCTCGGGAGCCGGGTGTCAGCGTCGAGCGTGACGACATAGCGCACGTCGGGCGGCGGGATCGAGGCGGCGCGTGTGCTGCTGGTCAGAAAGCTCGTCGTCGTCGAGCCCCGCAGCAGGGCATTGAGCTCTTCGAGCTTGCCGCGCTTGCGCTCCCAGCCCATCCAGCAGCCCTCGCGGTCATTCCATTGTCGCTGCCGATGGAAGAGCAGAAATCGGGCTCCGCCGCCGGGCGCTTCGCCGTAGCGTTTGTTGAGTTGGTCAATTCCTGCCGCCGCGGCGGAGAGCAACTCGTCATCGCCCGCGACGCGTTCGCTCTCTGCGTCGAGCCAGTCCGAGAGCAGGGCGAACCGCAGGTCTCCCTCGCGGTTGCTCAGATGGTGGACTTCTAACTGGGCGATCTGGGCCTCGACGCCTGCTGATGTCGTGAGCAGCATCGGAACGACCACGAGCGTTCGCAGGTTGGTCGGCACGCCGTCGTCGAGATCGAGTCGCGGCAGTGGCCGGGGACCTAGCACGTGGGTGACGGTCCAGTTGACGAGGGCTGTCGCCAGCTCGGATGCCGGGCCGAGGGCGAGGATGCCGACCGCGATCGCGGCACCGGCGTCATGGCCGACGAGCGCCAGGGGACCGGCGACGATGAGTCCCGTCAGCAGTGTCAGAGACCCGAGATAGAAACCGGCGCCCGCTCGTAGCGCGGCGCGCCGTAACCGTTTCAGCCGGCTCACCCGTACGTGGAGGGAACGTTCCAGAACGGAGCGTCCGTCGGCGACCAGGTAGTAGCCGGGATCGTGGAGCCGAGACAGCATCGATGTGTCGCCGTCGTCATCGGACTGGACGTTCGCGGTCAGGGCGATCGCCGCGCGGGCAACGTCGACCTCCGTGCGGCCCGACCCCCGGGCCAGTTCTTCCACGGCCTTCCGATAGTGGTCGCGCGTGGCGAAGTCCATCTCGGCGAACACGCTCCCGTCACGAAGCACTTCGTCGACCACACTGACGCTCTCGACGAACTCAGCCCAGTCGAACCACGAGATCAGCCTCATGCTGGTGATCACGTTGCGCACGGTGACATTCATGGTGGCCATGCGCTGGTGCTGTCGCTGGACGAGCTCCTCGGTCGTGACACCCTGTGATTCCACGAACCGCTCGAGCCAGGGCAGCGCCGGTGTGACCGCCGGGTCCTGATCACGGAGCCGTTGGAACAGCTGGACCTGCGCCGACGTTGTCAACTGTGCTCGCTCCAGCAGGCGCACCGACATCGAAGCGTCGGCAGGACCGTCCGTGCCCAATCCGAGCAAGATGTCGGCCAATTCATCGGCGAATTGGCGCTCCGCCCGGCCGCGCACGATCCGCTCAGCGAGGCGGCGGAGGTTCTCGACGAGCAGGATGCGCAGGCTGATCGCAATCGCCCACAGCTCCCCGATCGTCAACGGCTCGACCTGTTGATACGCCCGCACCATTCGCCGCAGCGTCTCGGGATCGAAGCGGCTGTCGGTGTGGGCGACATAGGCCCACGCCAACCCCAAGGACGCGTGGGTAGCCCGCCAAATGGCCCTCGGCGACCTTGGGGAGCTCGCGGTAATAGTCCGCCGGCAAGTCGTCGCGGATCTCGCGAACTTGTTCATCGACGATCGTGAAGTTGTCGACGAGCCATTCGGCCGCCGGCGTGATCGCACGCTCCTCCTCGATCGCCCGCGCCAACACTCGGTATGACTCCACCAAGACGCGAGCGTTCTCGACGACGCGAGGCCGGATCGGTACCTCACGGCTCGAGGAGGGCGCGACAGTTTGGGCGGCGGCAAGAGTCCGCGCATGCTCCTCCAGCCGCTCGACGCTGAACAGCTCCTCGACGATCGGTTCATCGACGACGGTCTGCGCGCGATCCCGCTCACGACCCTTGCGCGGCGCCTCGGGAAAGTATCGCCGCGACCCCTTCGCCCCGCTCATGAAGCCTTCCGGCCCTCCGTGCAGTCCCGTCCTCCCCGCATATGTCCCGCGCGTCGACAGCTAGGAACGCCTCCCCGCTGGAGGGGCGGACTCCCGGCGATCCACGTCGCGTCCGGCGCGGTGGTGCCGATCACCTGGGGGTCTGGGGGGACTCCCCGACGAAGATGAGCAGCTCATCCTGACGCGGGTCTCGACCGAGCAGCACCTCCGGCGTCCCCTCGGTGGTTGTTGCGAAGAGGGTCACGAAGCCATTGCTCGTCGTACCGCTCGGCGTGTAGATCTCGGCCAGGACGTACAACAGCCCGTTGATCGTGAGATCCGGGTTGAGACCGGCCGCTTCTGCGGCGGCGGTCAGCTCCTCGGGTGGCGCCGAGTCGTCCGGCAGCCGATACTCGCCGATGGCGTCGCCGACGACTGAGTCCGAGACGTCGAGTCCGTAGATGACCTCCGGAGCAGGATCCGCAGGGTCGTCGACGAAGAGGATGACGGTTGTGCTGGAGTAGACCGACGGCTGCCAAACCTGTTCCACTCGATAGCGCTGGTCGCCCGTCGTGACGACTTGCGGCCGTTCCGTGACCTGGAACTCGATCTCGAACGTCAGGGCGGCCTCGAAGCGGTAGACCTGGTCGTCGCTGTCAGCGCCGGTGGTCAGCAGGTAGAGGACCGCTTCGGCATCGTCCTGGTCGGTGCTTGCCACCTCGAACGGTCCGATGCAGCCGATTCGAGTCAGTGTTCCGGCGTCCTCAGGCGCCTCAGACTCGGCAAAGACATAGGCGACGCCACCGAACTGGATCAGGGTCGGCAGGTGCTCCGGGATCCCCTGCGCGTTGAGCTCGCCGGGGTTGCCGCGGCACGGCGTTGTCGTGGTGTCCGACGGCTCCGTCGTCGTGGTGGTCGACGTAGTCGCCGGTGTCGTGGACGTTGAGCTGGTCGACGTCGATGTCGTCGACGTCGAGGTGGTCGACGCTGGTGCCGTCGTCGTCGTGGAGGTCGACGTGGTCGTTGACGTCGAGGTGGTTGTCGGCGGTTCCGTTGTCGTTGTTGACGTCGACGTCGAGGTGGTCGTCGGCGGTTCCGTCGTCGTTGTTGACGTCGACGTCGAGGTGGTCGTCGGCGGTTCCGTCGTCGTTGTTGTCGTCGACGTCGTCGTGGTTGTCGGCGGTTCCGTCGTCGTCGTGGATGTGGTGGTTGTCGTGGACGGCTCCGTCGTCGGCGGCTCCGTTGCCGGCAGCTCCGTTGTCGGTGGCGCGGTGGTCGACGGCGTTGTCGTGGTGGTCGTCGAGGTCGTGCTCGTGGTCGGCGGGTCGGTCTCCTGTGCCGGCGCGGCTCCTGCGTTGGTGAAGCTGAACAAGCGCGTACCGGCGAGTACGTAGAGCTGGGTGAAGCCGGCGTCGACCGTTTCGGTCGGGGCAAAGACCGGGAACGCAGTCGAGCACCCGACCTTCGTGAGCGAAGCGCGGTCAACGGTGTCGGTGGCATCGGATTCGAAGGCGAACGCGGTCCCGTCAAAGGCGAGCGACTCGGCGATCGACGCCGGTCGGCCATCGTCGCCGACCAGGACGAAGCGAAGCAGTCCGTCACTGGATGAGAAGAACAGTTCGGGGAACGGCTGGGCGCCGTCCGGATCCGCAAAGACCGGCTCTCCGTTGTTGTCGCCGACTTGCTGGAGTGAGTCGGCGGTGAGGTCGGTCTCGATTCCAGCGAACGCGTACAAGGAACCGCTGGCATCGACGCGCTCGTAGTCACCGACCTCGGCGGGGCAGGCGACTTCCGCCGATCCGACCCCTTCTGGAAGGTACCTGACCAGCTCGTCCTCACTGCGATTCGGCACCGACAGATAGATCGCCGCGAACGGGCCTTCCTCGGTTCTGGCGTAGGCGATGGTTTCCTGCTCCTGGGCCACTCTGAACAGCTCCTGTCGGCTGAGTGGGACGACCCGATCGAACAGGAACCGGGCGTCGGCGATCACAAGCTCGCGAGGCACACCCTCGGGTTGCCCGCCACTGCCGAGCCCGTCGACGAGCTCGATGCCTCGGTCGACCTGCCCGGGCGGCGAACTCGGCGGCCCGGCCACCACGCCCGTGCCCGCCGCAGCAAGCTGGCCGACCAACAGGGTCAACACGCTGCCAACGAGCGTGCCTACGACCGCAGTCTTGATGGAGCGTGTGCTCACGGATCCCCCTCTTAGTGACCCCCACCGTCTGTGTCCCCTTGGTTACCCGTCGACGGTCACGCCAGACATCGCGCGCTTACACGAATCAAAACCACGCGCTATGGGTACGGGGCGCCGGGGGCAGGCGATGCACGCCTGGCGGTCAACAGAGAGGTGGATGCGGTGACGACAACAATCCAGACCTGGATCACCCGGACGATGATTCTCGGGGCGTTGCTCGTCCTCTGCGCGGCGAACCTGGTGGTCCAGGCGCCGAAGAAGGCCCTCGCCCAAGCGGAACCTGGGACGGAGGTCAACGTCGAGCTGGTCATGGACTCGTCTGGATCGATGGCGGCGGAGACGGACACCGGTGAGCCACGGATTGACGCTGCCAAGCGCGTGCTCAACCAGGTGATCGACGCGATTCCGATCGATCGGCCGGGACTCAATGTCGGCTTCCGGGTGTTCGGACACCTCGGTGACAACACCGAGGCGGGCAGGGCCGAGAGTTGTCAGTCGTCCGAACTGACAGTGCCGGTCGACGGCGTCGATCCGGAGGCCCTGCGCGAGCAGGTCGCCAACTATCAGCCGGTCGGGTGGACGCCGATCGGGCTCTCTCTCGAGCGTGCCGCGGCCGATTTCCCAGCCGCCTCGGACTCGGTCAGCAACGCGATCATTCTCGTCACCGATGGTCTGGAGACCTGCGACGCCGATCCCTGTGCAATCGCCACCTCGTTGAAGGAGAGCGAAGCGGCGATCACGGTCTACGTGGTCGGTCTGGGTCTCGACGAGGAAGAGCTGCGGATCACCAGCTGCATCGCCGAGAACACCGGTGGTCAGATCGTCGGCGCGCAGAATGCCGATGAGCTCTCGGTGGCGCTGTTCACGTTCCTCGAAGAGCTGGAAGTCGTCATCACGACCGGGTTCCTCGAAATCGAGTCGATCGGCGGGCTCTATCCACTGGCCACACTGACCTGTGCCGAGCAGCCGGCGACCGACAGCAACCCGCAGGGCGGGGAACCGTTCACGTACACGTTCACCGAGGACACGAACAAGGTCGAGGTGCCGATCGGCGTTTGCGACTTGGTCTGGACGAACCCGAGCGGCAACGAGACCACGATCCAGGTCAACATCGAAGCAGACCGAACGACCTTCGTGCGCGGCTCGCTGATCAAGTTCCCACAAGGCGCAGGAGAGATCTACACCCTCAAAGCTCAAGACGGCACGGTGATCTGGCAGGACCAGATCGAACAGGGCGACTGGGTGTGGGTGCTGCCCGGGATCTACGGCTGCGATCTGCTCGAACTGGTCGGCGATCCAATCCTGATCTCGTTCACCGTCCAGACATTGCCGGGCTCGGCAACACAAGTAGAGATCTTTACGGCGCCATAGCGGGCGGACAGCCAATGCGTGACGACGTGCGTCGTGCCGTACGAGCATGTGCTCGAATACGCCACCACCCTGATCCCCGGCAGCCGGCTCGTCACGCTCGATAGCCGCAACCATCTGCTGCGGCCCGACGAGCCGGCCTGGGGCCGCCTGCTCCACGAGATCGACCGGTTTCTCGGCGACGGCCGCACGGTCTCGACAACCTGATCAGCCCCACTTGTCCGACCGTGGCGACGAGTTCAGGTCGACTCGCGACCGATCAACCCGGACAGCTCGTCCTGGGCGAGACGGAAGGCGGTGGGGAGTTCAAGCTCGAGACCCCTCGACCACGCCGCGTCGAACTTGGCGTCATCGAGCTGCCCGCGAATCCGCAGCAGGTCCGGCTCGTATCGTGGTCGGTCCCAGTACGGCATGGGGTAATCCAGTTCGCGTCGCCCACGGTGGGCCGCCGCCATCAACCGGGCCGCGGGTTCGACTGCACCGACCTCGGCGAGCAACCCGGCGACCGATTCGACGACCCAGGTGGAGTGACCGGCCCACCGCCGCGGGGCGTGGGTCCTGGGCAGGAAGGTCAGCGCCCGTTCGAAGCGGGCGGCCGCCTCGCCTTTCCGGCCCGACCACCGCATCGTCCACCCGAGCAGGCAGCGTTGCGTGTTGGCCATGATCGATCCTGGCATCGACCGCTCGCAGAGCTCGACGGCGAGAGTGTGCCACTCGATTGCCCGATCCCAGTTCCCCTCGGCGCCCGCCAGCTGTCCTCCGAGCATCAAGCGCTTCACGCGGTACTCCAGCGGAGCGTCGTCCAACGCCGGCACCCGCTCGAAGGCCGACCGCGCACCCTCGAGGTCGTCGCTCCAGATATCGAGCTCGATGACTTCGAGGAGCGCACGTCCCGCCCCCATCGCGTCGCCGTGACGTTCCAACAGGGCCGCCGCCTCCTCGTATGTGTGCGTCGCCCGCACGTGGAGCTGGGCGCATGCTTCGGCCCATCCGAGCACGAACACCATCGCCCATGCCTCGCCGAGCGGATCGTCCGCCCGCCGGAACAGGTCGACGACGTCACCCCACCGCGGCTCGACCACGGCGAGGTCGGCCCAATTCATGTCGGGAACGATGACGTGGGCAAGCGACCACGCGGCGACTGACCACGACCCGGCTTCGATGGCCAGCGCATGGGCACGCGTCGCTGGCTCGACGGGATCGCGACCGAGCAACAGGCGCGCGTTGGCGCGCACCCACAAGTACGCAGCCTCGACCTCCGGCGGGTCGTCCGCGTCCGCAGCCGATGATCGCTCTGCGTACTCCTCGCACTGCTCGGCGTAGCCCCCGATCGACCAGTACCACCCGACCGCACCGACGAGCCGGCGGGCGAGGCCAGGGTCGTAATCGCCGGCGCGCTCGATCGCTGCCAGCACCTCGGTCATCTCGGCGCCGAGCAGCTCCCAGCGAGTGTCGGTGATGATGCGCCCGGCCGGCCAGCCACGTTCGACGAAATCGAGGTAAAACCGAGCGTGGGCGCGGACCGGCACATCCGGCGCATCGGAACGGCGACGACACACGTCGGCGTAGCGCTGGATCGTCTCGAGCAGTCGGTATCGGCGCGGCGCACCGTCACTGACGTTGATCAACGAATGATCAACGAGCCAGCGCGAACACCGACAGCGCGTCGTGCTTTGGGCACACGACCTCGATGATCGCCAGCGCGGCGTCGATGGTGAACGAGCCAGCGAAGACCGACAGCGCATCGAACCCCCGGGCCTCGGCGGCGCCGAGCAGGGCCCGACTCATCCGCAGCGCAGCATCCAGTGGGTCCCCGCCGGCCTGGCCCATTTCGCGATCGAGGTGACGGAGGAGGTCGGGCATCGCGAGCCATGGCGTTTTGGCTGCAGCGAGCTCAATTGCCAGCGGGAGTCCGTCGAGACGGCGGCAAATGTCGGCGACGAGCGGGACCTCGGTGGCCGATCCGGTCCAGCGCGACCCGGCTGCGACTGAGCGCTCGACGAACAATCGTCCCGCATCGGTCGCGATCAGTGCCTCCCACGACGTGGTCGAGTCGTCCGGCGCGGCGAGCGGTTCGACCAGCACGACAGCCTCGCCGACGACGCCCAGTCGCCGTTGGCTCGTCGCGACAATGCCGAGCTCTGGACACCGAGTGAGCAGATCGAAGCTCAATCCGGCGACGGTGGCCGCGACGTGCTCGCAGTTGTCGAGCACGAGCACCAGCACCATCGTGCCCAGCTGCTCGACGAGCTGATCGAATAGGTCGGAGTCGTCGGCCTCGGTGGGGCGCAGCTCGCGTGGCGTCGCGCTCCCAGCGATACCGATCGCCCGTTGCACAAGTTGGGCGACGTCCTGGCCCTCGTTCGCCAGCCGGAGATCGACGAAGGCGACGTCGCATCCGGCCTGGGTGAGCGCCCAGCGCGACCTCGGTGACCAGTCGCGACTTGCCGACGCCCGGCGGCCCGACCGTGGTCGTCAACCGGTGGTCCTCGATGGATGCCACCACCGCCGCGATCTCCGACTCGCGCCCGATGAGCGAGGTGAGCGGTACCGGGGGTGCCATTAGCGCCGACCCGCCAACGCC
This sequence comes from Ilumatobacteraceae bacterium, assembly GCA_963786985.1. Taxonomy (GTDB): domain Bacteria; phylum Actinomycetota; class Acidimicrobiia; order Acidimicrobiales; family Ilumatobacteraceae; genus Desertimonas. The sequence continues at coordinate 14,943 of CAWBBL010000010.1, forward strand.
CGCCTCGCTCTCCGATCCCCTGGCGGACAGGTCAACATGCACCTCGGCGACCCAGCGATAGCCGCGCCCGTGAGCGGTCTTGATGCACGCCTGCGTCACACCGTCGTCGCCGACGAGCTGACGCGCCGACTTGATGCGGCTGGTCAACGTCGACTCGCTCACGAACCGGTCACCCCAGATCTCGTCGAGCAACTCCTCTTTCGCCACGACCCGGTCCCGGTGCTCGAGCAGGTACGCCAGCACGTTGAACACCTGCGGCTGCACGTCAACTGGAAGACCATCACGTTCGATCAGGTAGCGCTCGGTGTCGAGGACAAAGTCACCGAACAAGAAGCGCACGCCGAGCATCTTCGCGCCCGCCGGCGTCAACGGCGCGCTCGACTCCCGGCGCTTGGCGGACCGCGTCGCGCGCCTGTGGCGCTCCACCATCTCTCCATGATCTGTCCACGCCGGGTCCAAGCACGCGCCGGGCGCGATCCTGCATCGTCGTCGCCATGGACGAGTACATCGATGCGATCCGCCCGATTCTGAGTCGGCCGGATGCTGCAAGCGAGCTCGCTTCGGCCGACGGGGTCGTCGGCGGCGACGTCATCACCAACGGCATTCCTGTCGAGATCGACGTCGAAGTTGCCTAAAACCTCACCATCAACAACCCACATCCAGCCAACCCCGTCCGACACCACCAACGAACAAATAGGAGCAACTCCCGTGAGCATCACCACCGACCAACCCGTCCTCGATCTCGACGAAGAGGATCGACCAACTCAACTCGCCCAGCCACCCCGCGACAACCAACCTGAACACCGACGAACCCGCAAGCACCCGTTACCAGCTCGCATCATCTGGGTCACCGCCGTCGTCGCCCTCGCCACAGCCGGCATAGCCGCCGCGGTTGGCCTCAACGAGGATGACACCAGCACTCCGGCGAACCGCGCAAGCGGAGGCGCGCAGGTGGGAGAGCCAACCCACGGGGAAATCGGGCCGACCGAGATCGACGTGCATGGCATTCCGACGTGGTGGTCCGGCGAACCAGCCGCCCAGCACCTCACGAACCCACCGATCGGATCGACCGCGCCGACTGCGATCGGGCCGACCGAACTCGACGTGCACGGCATCCCGACGTGGTGGTCCGGCGAACCAGCCCCGCCCCGCAACCCACCGATCGGATCGACCGCGCCGACTGCGATCGGGCCGACCGAACTCGACGTGCACGGCATCCCGACGTGGTGGTCCGGCGAACCAGCCGCCGTGGATCCCCTCGAGCCGTGACGCTTGTGGCCGACCGACAGTGCCTGGGCGCCCCAGTTGTGAATGACCCAACCCCGAAGGGGACGGCCGCCGCGTTGTGCAACGCGGGGGCCGTCGCCGCGCGAGAGCGCTCTCGGCGACCGGCACGATCCACGAGGTTCGCTGCCCCCGGTTGCCGGCCGGTGTCAAGTCGGCTCGCCGGGAGATCGGTGACGACGGTCAGGCGCCACGGTTGATCGTCGACTCCGTGTCGCGGTCCTCGACCGTGGCGATGAACGGGTAGACGCGACCGTGGATGGTGCGAATCAGCGTTGCCAGCTCCCGTCGTCACCGATCAAGCGGCGGGCGGTCTTGATCCGGCTGAAGCTCGACGCGTGCGCTGTCGACCTCGTAGCCCTCGAACACTGAGATCATCGCCCGACGAACCCTCGTCGCCCGTCCCGTCGACGGCGTAGACCGAGGCTCGACGAACGACGGACGTAGGGGCGTCACGTCCAACCGGTCCGACGAACACGCCCGATGGCGGCGGCAGCGACCCGGTGAATGCGAGTGCTCTCGATGTCCACAACGGCTCCACGTTTGGTCCACGTTGGCTCCAAGACCTGACCGGCGCGAATCCGTACGGTGCTCGGGGAAGCGACCGTGCGAGCGGCACCCACCGGGAACGTCTGGGAAAGCCGTGGTCCGAACGGTCAAACGAACGAAGGAGCCATCCGATGATCACACCAGCGACCCCGTTCGCCACCGTCGAATCCAACCGCACGTGCCGGGAGCGGCGACGTCGACCGGCCTACTCCCGTGGCGTGCCCAACTCGATGTGGCGACAAGTGCGGCGGCGACGTCGCCATCCGGTGACCGACACCTGACACGTCGTCACCCACACGACTTCACACGACCTCGGCTCAGCGCGCCCTGACGGGCAGGCGGAGCCTCCCGAACGGACCGGTGTCGCTCGACACCGCCGTGCACGGTCCGGAGCAACCGGCCCTCATCAACCAACAACAAGGAGCAAATCCAATGACCACGATGGACAACCCGGTCCGCAACGGCGTCGACACGGCGACCCTGTTCGCCACTCTCGATGCCGTCAAGGGCAACAACGACATCGCCAAGTTCCAATTCCGCGCCACCAACCGCTGGATCAGCGGCACCCACAACCAGTCCACGATCCACGGCTTCTACGGCGCCATGCAAGAGATGACCCACCAGCAGCCATTCGTGCTCGACGCCGACCACCCGGCCGTCCTGGTCGGCGCCGACAACGCCCCGACACCGGTCGAGTACGTGCTGCACGCCCTCGCCGCCTGCCTCACTGCGGGATTGGTCAACGTCGCCGCTGCCCGCGGTGTCAACCTCACCGAGGTGTCCTCGACCGTGGAAGGCGACATCGACCTGCTCGGCATCCTCGGCCTGTCCGACGAAGTCCGCAACGGCTACCAGCAGATCAAGATCAGCTTTCGTGCTCCGCGGCGACGACCCAGACAAGCTGCGCCGGATCGTCGAGCAGTCCCGCCAGCGCTCGGCCGTGTTCGACATCATCACCAACGGTGTGCCTGTCGCCATCGAGGTCGACGCCGCCTGACCCGTGCCTCGCCGGCCGGGTCAACGTCGCCCCGGCCGGCCAGCCGTACGCGGAGCCACCCATGCGCACTACCGACACCATCATCATCGGCGCCGGACAGGCCGGTCTGGCGATGAGCCGCTGCCTCACCGACCGTGGCGTCGACCACGTCGTGCTCGAACGGGGTCTGCTCGCCGAGCGCTGGCGAAGCGAGCGCTGGGACTCGCTGCGGCTGCTGACCCCCAACTGGATGAGCCGGCTCCCGGTCTGGTCCTACGACGGTCCCGAACCCGACGGCTTCATGACCGCGGCCGAGTTCGTCACCTACCTCGAGCACTACGCCCGGTCCTACGACGCCCCGATCGAGGACGATTGCGCCGTGGAGCAGCTCCGCTTCGACGGCGACACCTATCAGCTCGTCGCCGCCGACACACGCTGGCAGGCGCCCAACGTTGTTATCGCCACTGGCTGGTGTGACCGCCCGGCGATCCCGCCGATGGCCCGTCACCTGGCAAGTGACATCCACCAGCTCGCACCGAGCTCGTACCGCAACCCGGCCGATCTGCCCGACGGTGGGGTACTGGTCGTCGGCGCCTCGGCCACCGGGATCCAGCTCGCCGATGAGCTGCACGTCGCCGGCCGCCGAGTCGTCTTGGCCGTCGGCGGGCACAGCCGCCTCCCACGCCGCTACCGGGGAATGGACATCTACTGGTGGCTAGAGCGGATCGGGAACTTCGACAAGACCATCGACCAGATGCCCGACCCGACCGCCGCCCGCCGTCAACCATCGTTACAGCTCGTCGGCCGCCCCGATGGCCGCCCCCTGGACCTCACCACCCTGCAGGCCGCCGGCGTGCACCTTGCCGGCCGCGTCACCGGCGCCGACGGGCACCACGTCGAGTTCGCCGATGATCTCGCCGGCAGCTCGGCCACCGCCGACCGGCGGATGCGTCGTGTGCTGGCCGAGATCGACCGCCACATCGACGCCAGCGGCCTCTCGGACGAGGTCCTCCCACCCGAACCCGTCCCACCGCTCCGGCCAGGACGGTCACCGGACCGGCTCGACCTGCATGCCGCCGGCATCGGCAGTGTCGTGTGGGCGACCGGCCACCGACGCAGCTACCCTGGCTGAGCGTGCCGGTGCTCGACGAAACGGGCGAGATCCGCCAGCGACGCGGCGTCACTCCCGCGCCCGGCCTGTGCTTGGGCAACTGTTCCAGCACTTCCGCAGCTCAAACTTCATCGACGGCGTCGGCCGCGACGCCATCTTCATCGCCGACCACCTCACCAGCCGAACGACAGCCGCCCGCCACCAATGAGACCCTCAACCCCTGCGATGCACCGCCAGACCGCACCCACGACGCAGTAGTCGTCGATGCCCCGCCCCCGGCGCGGCCAGCTGGTGTTGTCAGACACACGGGCAAAGGACACTTCGAACCCTTCCTAAGCGTGCCTAGAGAGACGAGGAAGATCAGCCGGAGTCGTCGGACGAGTCGGAGCCACGACGACGTCGCAGAAGTGGTCGGTGTCAACATCGCGCTCCCCGCCGAGCTGCACACCCCGCCATCACCATGAGGCCTGCTCAGGACAAGCGCGGCGATGATCACCTCGCAGAACAGTTCGAAGTCGCTGTCAAGTATCGGGGTGTGGACCTCTGTTGACGAGAACATCTTGCGAGATCGAAAACCTCGGTCTCCAGATCGTAGGTGTTGACGAACGTGACCAGTCCGGCGTCGCGGACGATCACCGGTCCCTGCGGCGTACTGATCTTCTCCGGCAGACCCCTGAAGCTGGTGACGAAGGTGATCGTCCCAGCCGCCTCGTCGATGGTTCCTTCGGTCTCGGTGAACTGTTGCGCATACTGGACGACGACCGACTTGCCGTTCTTGGCGGTGAAGGTGTCGTGCCGGACACCGTCGACATGAACCGCTCGAAGTTGCCTTCGCTGTCGAGGAATAGGTGGTCGGTGAAGACGCCCTGGGTGTGGATGCTGACCTTGATCCCGCAGACCCTCTCGTTCGAGAGCGTCTCGTCGAAGGTGCCGTGAGTACCTCGGACGTGCCGGCCTGTGCGACCGCCGGCGAAGCAACGGCCGCCGTGGCAGCAAGCGATGAGCCACTGAAAAATCTGGGTCGGCGCATTTGAGTCCCCCTCTCGCCGATCGGTCAGTTCCGAGATTCGGGACCGAGCCGGCGGCCAGTCTTCGCAGCGTCGACGGCGCCGGCAAGGGAATATCGACTTCTTGCCGGACGTTCAGCACACGAATCCCCGAGCACGTCGACCAATCGGCGGGCGACATCGTCGGCGATCGCCGGGTCAAGATGATCGGAGCGACGCGAAGCGCTCAGGACGGGACCAGCGCCTTCAAATGCTCAGTATCCCCACGCTCACGGCGCCGTTTGGCCGTTCCTCCGGCTCCCCGTCGCTCGCTCAGCGCTTCGGCAAACATCAGCAGCGTCCTCGGCGTGACCAGCCCGGGGCTGCCGCAGGCGGCGTACTCGGCCCGCAAGAGACCTGCTACGGGCGTTCGAACCCACTCGTCGCCTCCGGGAAGATGAAGCGGTCCTCACCGGCTGGCGAAGATGGCGCGGGCCTGCTCGTACTTTGCCGCTAGCCGTGTGTAGACGGACTCTTCTTCGGGTTGTCCCTTGGCGAGGTTGGGGTGGGCTTTGCGCCAGGCGAGAATCCTGTAGATCTCGCGCTCGAAGACGCGTGTCGGGTGGAACCCCGGTACGTAGCTTCTGATCTTCGTGTTGTCGTAGATCTCGGTGTGGGACAGGTCGCCGTCGAGTAGCCCCGACCAGAACCAGTCGGGCTCAGCGACGATGATGAAGTCGGTGGGAATGTGGAGGATCTTCGGCTCAACGCCCATGGCGTGGCCGATCGCCAGGTAGATCTGGTTCCAGCTGAGCACATCGTCGCTGGTGATGTGGAATGCCTCCCCGAACGCGCTCGGGCGACCGAGGAGACCGATCAGTCCTACGGCCAGGTCTGCCGCGTGCGTGTACGTCCACATCGAGGTGCCGTCGCCGTGGACGACCACCGGCTCGCCGCGTTCGATGCGGTCGATCACGGCCCAGCCACCCGGCAGCGGTGCGATCGCTTCGTCGTACGTGTGGGCCGGACGGACGATCGTCACCGGAAAGCTGCGCTCGGCGAACGAGGCGAGGAACACGCCCTCCGCTTCGACCTTGTTGCGCATGTATGCGTGGTCGGGGTTGTGCGCGAACGTCGACTCGCTCACCGGGCCCTTCGGCAGTGGACGGTGGTACACCGACGCCGACGAGATGTGCACGTAGTGGCTGGTGCGGTCGCTGAACAGCTCGATACTCTTCGCCGCGTCGTCGGCGCCGAAACACAGGAAGTTCACCACGGCGTCGAAGCGCCGGTCGCCGAGCGCCGTCTCGACGCCGCGTGGATCGGTGATGTCCGCGGTGAGCAACTCGACCGACTCCGGCAGGCGGCGCACGGTCGAGGAGCGGCCGCGGTTCAGCGCGGTGACGCGCATCCCCTGGGCCACGGCTTCGGTGACGCAGGAGTGGCTGATCGCCCCGGTGCCGCCGACCACGAGGACGCGGAAGTAGTCGCTCATCGTCTGGCTCACTCGTTCACGGGGGTGCCGGCGTACCAGTCGTCGAACCCGACGTCGACGACGCATACGAGGATGTCGTCGTGGCGCACCCCGGCCTGTTCCAGGTGCTGTACCAGCGCCCTGTACATCCGCCGCTTGGTGTCGACGGGGAACATGTGGGCCATCGTGATGCGGAGGAGGATCAGGTCTTTGCGGTCGGCGCCGCCGTAGTCGGACGAGAAGACGAGCTCGCCGTCGTCGTGGGGCCGGAAAACCTGGAACAGGTCGTCCGCGGGCATGTCGAGTCCCTCGACGAGGCCGGCGTGGATCGCCTGTGAGATCGCCTTTCCATTTTCCTGGAAGACGTCGCGACGCAGGTCGACTTGGACCATTGGCATGAGGGTGACTCCTTATTTGAGGGCGCCAGCGGACAGACCGCGCTCGAAGTGCTTCTGCACGAGGACGTAGGCGAGGACCGTCGGGATGGCGGCCATGACAGCGGCGGCGAGGATCTTCGTCTGGTCGTTGGTGTACTCGCCGCTGAAGAACTGGGGCAGCAGCGTCACGACCTGGCGCGAGCGGTCTTGGAGGAAGATCAGCGGGAGCAGGTAGCTGTTCCACGAGTTGATGAGCGACAGGACGATGATCGCCGACGCGATCGGCTTGGTCAGCGGCATGATCACGTAGCGGAACACCTGGATGAGGTTCGCCCCGTCGATCCGGCTGGCGTCCACCAGGTCCGACGGCACGCCGGCGACGTAGTTGCGACCGAGAAGGATCGCGAACGGCAGCTGGAGCGCGGCCAGCGGCAGGATCACAGCGAAGAGCGTGTTGTAGAGCTGGAGGTTGATGAACGTGACGAACAGCGGTGACAGCAAGACGACCTCGGGCAGCGTCAGCGCTACGAGCATCATCCAGAAGTACAGCTCCTTGAAGGGCACCCGCAGCTTGGCGAATCCGAAGGCGGCGGTCATCGACCCGGCGTAGACGAGGACGATGACGCCGAGCGACACGAGGAAGGAGTTCTTGAAGAACGTGGGGATCACACCCGTCTGCCACACGACGACGAAGTTCTCGAATCCGAGTCCGGCGAAGGCGCCGCGGACCATCTCGACCAGGGGCAGCAAGAACGGGATCGTCAGGAGCGCGAGGACGAGTTGGAGGATGATCCTCGAGCTGCGGCGTCGGACCTCGAACACTTACGCTCCCGCCCTCATGCGGTTGGTCCGGCCGATGGTGATGGCGCCGGCGATGGCCAGGACGAGCAGCACCACCGAGAGCGCGGCGGCGTAGCCGATGTGGGCTTGGCGGATGCCGACCCGATAGATGTACGTGCCCAGGAACTCCGTCGCGCGGTGCGGACCGCCGTCCGTCACGAGGTACGGGATGTCGAATGTCTTGAGTGCGCCGATGAAGCTGAGCATCGCAAGCGACACTGTGGTGAGGCGGCAGCCGGGCCAGACGATGTACCACAGCGTGCGGATGTTGCCGGCGCGGTCGAGGCGGGCGGCCTCGATCAGTTCCGGCTCGATCTGGGTCATCGCCGCGTAGTAGAGGATGAACCACAGGCCGGTCCACTGCCAGATCGTGATGAGCATGAGTGCCGGCAACGCGAAGTCGGCCTCCGCCAGCCACGGCCTGGCGAGGCTGTCGAGCCCGACGCCGCGCAGGATGTCGTTGATCATCCCGTCCTCGGCGAAGTACAGACGGAAGACAGGGGCCATCGTCGCCGGGGCCAGCACGGTCGGGATGAAGATGATGACCTTGTGCAACGTTGGGAACTTGACCCCCGAGTGCAGGATCGCGGCCAAGGTGAAGCCGAGAACGGTCTGCACGGCGAACGTGCCCACCCAGAACACAGCGGTGTGTCGCAACGCAGCCCAGAAGACCGGGTCGGCCCACATCTCGGTGTAGTTGCCGAGCCCGACCGATTCGGCCGTGGGGCTGAGCCCGTCCCAGTCGAGGGTCGAGATGTAGCCGGTGTAGCCCACCGCGTAGTAGAGGAATCCGACGACGAACACGAAGGCCGGCAGGACCCACGGCAGGCCGTTGGGGCGAAGCGTGTTCCGGGTGCGCCGGTTGATCCCGGCGACCGGCGCGCCCCGAGCGGCTCCGTGAGCGTGGTCAGCCGACGGACTCCTGGGCATCCTGGAGGTCGGCGGTGGCCTCCTCTGGCGTGGCGGTGCCGTCTGCCACCCGCGTCAGGGCATCCTGCAACGCCACGTTCATGTCGGCGTTGATCGTGGCGAACCGCGGTGAGTCCGTGACCGCCGAGCTGCGCTCGATCAGCGACTTCACCGGGTCGGCCTGGACGTCCGGGTTGACCAGCTCGATGTTGTCCCAATTGGGCGTGACCGACTTCAGCGCCGGGATCAGGTTGAGCGAGTCGGCGATGACTTGCTGTCCGACCTCGGACGTGCCCATCCACAAGGCGAAGGTGGTGGCCGCATCCTGGTTGACGAGTTGGCGCTCACGCCCTGCCCGTAGTCGACGTCACCGAACAGGCTGCCGGTGTTGCCAGTGCCGGCAATGTCCGGGAAGTCGATCGGCAGCATCGTGAACGGCTCGTCGGTGGAGCCGGCGGCCTCCATCGCGGCGCGCATGACGTCGGCACGAGGTTCGTGGTGTACCACGTGCCCATCATCACCATCGCCGCGTCCTGCGCCATGAACGCGTTGTTGGCGTCGGGGTACTGCATCTGGCCGATGGCGCCGTCCTGCATGATCCCCTCGTCGAACAGCTGCTTCCACAGGCTGAAGGTCTGGACGATGCTGTCGTCGGTCCATGGCACCTCACCACGGGTGGCGGCGACGAACTTTCCGGGTTCGACGTTGTCGGCGATCGCGTGGATCGTGTCGATGTTGAACCCCGCCTGGGCGGCGCCCTGGACGAAACACGTCACGTCGTTGGCCTCGAACGTCTCGCACACGCTCTTCCATGAGTCCCAGTCGGTCGGGGCCTCGAGCCCGTACTCGTCGAACAGGTCTTGGTTGATCCAAACGATGCCGGAGAACACGGCACCCGACGCCAACGCCTTGAGCTCGCCGTCCACGGTCAGCGCGTCGACACCGGTCGGCGACAGCAGGTCCTTCCAGTCCGGGCCGAGCGCTTGCTCGACCGCTGGCGTGAGGTCGATCGCGCTGGGGCCGAACACCGCAACGCCGCCGTTCGCCGAGCCGGCCGACATCTGGTAGACGTCCAGACCGCTGCCGGTCGCGAGCGCCGGCCGTACCGCCGCGTCGTATTGGTCGATTGGCACCTGCCTCCACGTGACCTCGATGTCCGGGTACTCCTCGTTGAAGGCGGCGATGTACTCCTCGTTTACCGGTGACCCGGGCGTCCAGCCCCACCACACGACCTCGCCGGACGTCGCCGGCTCGGAACCGCTCGAGGGACTAGTCGCCGCCTCCGGCTCGTCCCCAGCCGTGGCCACGAGACCACCAGAGGTCGCCATGGCCAGCACCAGCGTTGAACCGAGCGCCACCGATTTCGTCCTGCCAGCTGCCGTTCGAAGCGACATTTCGTCGACCCCCTCTGCCTAATCGAACTCGTCGACAGAAAGTTTTCCATAAACTTTCTACACGGCGACGCTACTTGACGCCGAGGCGGGGGACAAGGGCCATGTACCGACGCCCGCGGGCGGCGTCAGCGCCGTGGCACGGCGGTGGACTCCCGTACGATCACCGACGTCGCCAGCTCCACGCGCCTCGGCGAGCGCGAGGGACGCGGCCGAGATCAAGACCATGCGGGTCGCCTCGCGGGCCATCTCGATCAGCGGCTGTCGCACCGTGGTGAGCTGCGGCGACACCCACTCGCACAGGTCGACGTCGTCGAACCCGACCACGGACAGGTCGTCGGGGATGCGCAGGCCGACCTCGCGCGCCGCCTTGTAGAGGCCGTAGGCCTGCTCATCGGAGCCGCTGATGATCGCCGTCGGCGGGTCGGCGGAGCGCAGCAGGTCGAGGCCATGGGTCCAACCGCCGCCGACCAGCGAGTCGCCCAAGCGGACGAGGCGTTCGTCGTAGGGCACGCCGGCACGATGGAGCACGGTGCGGTAGCCGTCGAGCCGGTCCTGGTGGCAGCCCTCGTCGATCAGCCAGTCACCATGGCGATCCGGCGATGCCCCAACACGAGCAGGTGTTCGGTGGCATCGCGGGCTCCCGCCCAGTCAGTCGCCACGACGGTGGCGAGCCCCTGGTCCCCGGTGCCCACCGGGTCGACGAGGACCACGGGCATCTGAAGGCGGGCGAGCTCGTC
>CAWBBL010000011.1:0-42734 GCA_963786985.1 Ilumatobacteraceae bacterium
CCACGACCACGGGTAGTCGGGGTCGCTGACGTCGCGGGCGGCATCGCTCAAACCGAGCGGAGCGAACGTGTCGAGCATCACCGCCACCTCGTTCGTGCGGTCCTCGGCGTCGCTGCGCTCGCGGCTGCCGGGCTGCGGACCGTGGACGAAGCCGGCAGGATGCAGGCTGATCGAACCGACGCCGATGCCCGACCCGGCGCGGCTCATGAAGTCGCCGTCGGAATAGAACAGCACCTCGTCGGAGTCGACGTTGGAGTGGTGGTACGGCACCTTCACCGCATCGGGGCCGAAGTCGTAGGGGCGCGGCACGAACGAGCAGACGACGAACCCGGCGCCGGCGAACGTCTGGTGCACGGGCGGCGGCTGGTGGAACGCCCCGACGATCGGGGCGAAGTCGTGGATGCTCAGCGCCCATGGATAGACGTAGCCGTCCCAGCCGACGACGTCGAAGGGGTGGTCGCGGTGGACATGCCGTGCGAACCCCGCACGTGTGCGCACGAGCACTTCGACGTTCTCGCCGTCGACGAGCAGCGGGCCGTCCGGACCGCGCAGGTCGCGCTCCGAATACGGGCGCGCCGTCGGCGAGCTGGCCCGTTGGGGTGAGGTACTTCTGCGGAATGTGGATGTGGCTGCGCGATTGGAGGACGAGCAGCTCGACAGCCTCGGCGTCCGCTCCGATGACCCAGCGATGCGTCACGCCGGTCGGCACGACGACGTAATCGCCGGTCGTCACCGCCAGGCTGCCGAACACACTCTCCACCGTGGCGCTGCCCGACTGCACGTAGATCAGCTCGTCGCCCACGGCGTTGCGGTACAGCGGGCTCGTCGTCGTGGCGGTGACGTACAGCAGCTGAACGTCGTCGTTGCCGAGCAACGCAGTCCGCGCCGTGACCGCGTCGGCCGGCCCCGCCGGCAGCTTGGTGGTACGGAGGTGGTAGGGGGCGACCGGTTGGTTCGGCGTGAACGTTGGCAGCGTGACGTCAGCGACGTCGATGCCCACGATGGCGCTCGGCGAGTGGCGGTGATAGAGCAAGCTCGACGGTCCGGAGAAGCCCTCCTCGCCGACCATCTCCTCGGCGACGACCTGGCCCTCGACGCGGTGCAGCGAATGGCGCTTGCGGGGGATGTCACCGACCCTTCGGTAGTACGTCACGACATGACCTCCGTGGGTGCTATTCCCGTTCCGGGGTAGCGACAATCGTCCCGGTCGCCTCACCGAAGCCGATCCGCGGCTGATCATCGCCACCGCACCAGCCGCGCAACGTCACCGTGTCATCGTCCTCGAGGAACGTGCGAGTCGAGCCGTCCGCCAGCGTCAGCGGCTCGGCGCCGCGCCAGGTCAACTCGATCAGGCTGCCGCGTTCGCCCGGCGTCGGCCCGCTCGCTGTGCCCGATGCGAACAGGTCGCCCGCACCGGCGGGGGCGCCGTTGACCGTCAGGTGGGCGAGCTGCTGGGCGAACGTCCAATACATCTGCCTGAAGTTGGTGGCCGCGATCTGCTCGCCGTTGAGCTCGACGGCGAGGTTGAGGTCGAGACCCCACGGCAGAGCGGCGCGCAGGTAGGGATCGGGTGGAGGATCCTGTTCGGGTGGCTCGACGAAAAATGGCCGCAGCGCATCGACGGTCACGACCCACGGCGAGATCGTCGTCGCGAAGCTCTTCGCCAGGTGCGGGCCGAGCGGCTGGTTCTCGAAGGCCTGGACGTCGCGTGCCGACCAATCGTTCAACAGCACGACGCCGAAGAGGTGGCGGTCGGCGTGATCGGGCTCGATGCGCGAAGCCGGGGGGCCGCCGACCAGGAATCCGACTTCGAGTTCGATGTCGAGCGCACGTGTCGGAGCCAGCTTGGCGGGCCCGTCGCCGTCGGGGATCAGCCCTTCGGGGCGGACGACCGGCGTGCCGCTCGGGACGACGGTGCGGGCGCGGCCGTGGTAGGCGACAGGAAGTTGGCGCCAGTTGGCGAGCAGCGGCTCGCCGTCCGGGCGCATCATCCGACCCATGTTCGTGGCGTGGTGGATCGACGAGTAGAAGTCGATGTAGTCGACGAGTTCGACGGGCATCAACACGAAGACTTCGTCGATCGGCACCAAGACGTCGGGGCGCTCGGGTCCGATGAGCAGTTCGGCGACTCGATCCCGCAACGCGCCACCTCGTCCGCTGGCCATCAGCAGGTTGAGCGACGGCCGGGCCGTGAGGTCGAGGTCGATCCCGGCGAGGACGAGGTCGACGACGTGGTCACCGATGCGCACGCCGACGCGCGGTTCCTCATCACGCGGACGGAAGATCCCGAACGGCAGGTTCTCCAGCGGGAAGTCCGACCCCTCCGGCACCGGCGCCCAGGTCTCGCTCATCGGCGACCGGTCCCCATCGGAGTGTTACCGGCCGGGCCTTCCGGCCGGAGACACTCGGTTGACCGGAAACACTCGGGTTGGGAGGGGGTCATCGGGGGACCGCCGTGAGGTCGAGCTGGTCGGCGTGTTCCTCGTAGTGACCGACGTGGAAATGGCGGAGCTGGGCGTCGAGGTCCATCACCCCGAGTGTCTCATGCCGGCCGCAGCGATCCCAGTCTTCGTCGGTCATTCCGGCGAGCAGGGCGGCGAGACGATCGGCGGAGCGCCGGATCGCGGCGAAGTGCTCCGCCGGCACCGTGTGCCGGCCCGCCTCGATGGCTGCGATGCGACCAGCGTCGCGGCGCGTGCGCCCGAACGGCGCCGGCTCACCGCCGGGGATGTCGAGCAGGGCGGTCAGTTCGGCGAGCCAGTAGTCGCCGAACTCGGCAACGTGCGCCCAGACCTGGGTGTGGTCCCACGTCTCGTCCTCACCGGGAACCGGCTCGGTGCGCCCGGGATGTTCGCCACCGAGATGGGCGGCGAAGCGACCGATCGCGGCGTCCAGGCGGTCGAGCCAGTCGGCGGCGGCGACGGCGTTGGCCCCTGTCGAGGTCCCCCAGTCGGCGGTCAGCGCCGGTTCGGCGACCACCGCGTCGTCGAGGGCTGCGAGGAAGCGATCGTTGTCCTCCGGCTGGCCGACGGTGACGCGCACGCCAACCCCGAGCGGCCGAGTCACGACACCGCGGCGCTCCAACGCGAGACCGAGCGCTCCCGAGGCGTCGCCGGCCGGAAGCCACCAGAAGTTGGCCTCGCTGGCCGGCACGCCGAGGCCCCGCCGGCGCAGCGCCTGGGCGATGCGGGTCCGCTCGGCGGTCACGACGGCGCAACGGCGGGCGACCTCGGCGCCTTGGTCGAGGGCGGCGAGGGCGGCGGCTTGCGCCGCGGCGTTGACCCCGAACGGGATCGCGCACACGTCCACGGCGTCGACCACAGCTGGGTCGGCGACAACGACGCCAACGCGCAAGCCGGCCAGCCCGTAGGCCTTCGACAGCGTGCGGAGCACGGCGACGTTGGGACGGTCGGCGAACAGCTCGATGGCGTCGGGGATGTCGGCACCGGTGACGAACTCACGGTAGGCCTCGTCGATGACGACGAGGCAGTCGGGTGGGGCCGCGTCGACGATGCGTGTGAGGTCGGCAGTGCGCAGCGCCGTCGACGTCGGGTTGTTGGGGTTGGCGATCAACACGACGCGCGTGCGCTCGGAGATGGCGGCGACGATTTCCTCGGCGTCGAACGCCTGGCGCCTGAGCGGCACGGTCGACTCGCGGCCGCCGACCAGCCGGGTGAACTGCGGGTAGGCGACGAAGCTCGGCCACGGGTAGACGACTTCGTCGCCGTGGTCGACGTACGCGAGGGCGAGCTGTTCGAGCAGCCCAACGGAGCCCGGCCCGGCGGTGACGCGCGCCGGCTCGACGCCCAGCTTGGCGGCGAAGCGGGCGCGCAGCTCCTCGGAGGTGTGGTCCGGGTAGCGGTTGACGTCACGCAGCGCGGCGGCCACGGCATCGACGACGCCGGGCAGCGGCCCGAACGGCGACTCGTTGGACGCCAGCTTGATCGCCGACGTCAGGCCGTGCTCGGCCATCGCCGCCTCGGAGGACCGCCCCGGTTGGTAGCGCGGCAGCTCGGCCAGACGAGCGACAGGCGCGGGCGGCTTGCTCAGAGATTTCCCCTGGCAGCCTGGTCGCGTTCGATCGCTTCGAACAGCGCCTTGAAGTTGCCCTCGCCGAAGCCCCTGGCACCGTGGCGCTCGATGATCTCGATGAACACGGCCGGGCGGTCGGTGATCGTCTCCGTGAAAATCTGCAAGAGGTACCCGTCGTGGTCCTTGTCGGCGAGGATGTTGAGGCGCTGGAGCTCGTCCCACGGCAGGTCGAACTCGGCGAGGCGCGACTTGGCCTCGTCGTAGTACGTGTCGGGCACGGTCATGAAGCGCACGCCGCGGTCGCGCATCGCTCGCACGGTGGCGACGATGTTCTCGGTGCGCAGGGCGATGTGCTGCACGCCGGGGCCGTCGTAGTGCTCGATGTACTCCTGGATCTGGCTCTTCTTGAGACCCTCGGCCGGTTCGTTGATCGGCATCACGATCTTGCTGCCGTCCCACACCACCGTCGACATCAGCGCCGAGTACTCGGTGCGGATCTGCTCGTCGTCGAAGTGCAGCAGCTGGGCGAAGCCCATCACGTCGGAGTAGAAGTCGACCCACGTGTCGAGCTCGCCTTGGGCGACGTTGCCGACGACATGGTCGATGGCGACGAGGCCGACGTCGGGGCCGACGTTCGGGTTGGGGAGCTTGGTGTCGGTGTACCCCGGCTCGAGTGTCGAACCGCGGTAGCGCAGGCGGTTGACGAACGTGTGCACCGTCTCGCCGTATGCGGCCACCTGGGCCAGTTCGAGGTCACCATGCTCGTCACGCTCGACCCACGGCTCGCGCACGCTGCGCGCCCCGCGGGTGAGGGCGGCCGCATAGGTAGCGGCGGCATCGTCGACGAGCCAGGCGAGATCGTGAACGCCGTCGCCGTGGCGGCGCACGTGATCGGCGATCGGGGAGTCTGCCGCCAGGGCGCCGGACACGACCCAGCGGATGTCGCCCTGTTCGAGGACGTAGCTCGCCTTGTCGCGCCGACCGGTCTCCGGACCGGCGTAGCCGGTGCAGTGGAAGCCGAAGTGGGACATGAGGAAGCCAGCGGTTGTACGTGCGTTCCCGACCCAGAACTCGATGCAGTCCCAGCCGAGAAGGTGCCGCGCCGGCGTGTCGCGGGCGTCCGGCGTGGCGAGGGTGTCAGTGGCGCTCATCCGCGAAGCAAACCCGACCGTCGCCGTGTGGTCAACATCCCCGGACGATGCTGACCAATTTGCTTACTGATGGGCAGTCTCTTTGAGCACTCTGTAGTCTCTCTGGCATGGAATCGCTCGTCGCCTCGCTCGGTGAGCTGACCCGGCCGAACGTTCTCGAACTCTCCCGCCGGCTCGGCATCGCCCGCAACACGGTGCAGGCGCGTATCGATCGACTGCAGGAGTCCGGCGTCATCGCCGGGTGGGGCCCGGTGGTCGACCTCAAGGCGTTGGGCTACGACGTGCTGGCGTTCACGACGTTGGAGATCGCCCAGGGCCAGGAGGCAGCAGCACTCAGTGAGTTGGCGGCGATCCCCGAGGTGTTGGAGATCCACAAGACGACTGGCCCCGGCGACCTGATCTGCCGGGTCGTGGCGCGCACCAACGAGCACCTCCATCTCGTGCTCGAGAAGATGCTCGCCGCCCCAGGCGTGCGGCGGACGACGTCGAGCCTGGCCCTCAACTCACCGAAGCTGCGCGTCCACCCTGACGCCGGCTCCGTCGACCAGCTTCCGCAGTGACTCCTGCCCGCGTTCTGAAGCCCTTCTGGGGAAGAACCGAGTCAGGGTCTGACGCGAATCTTCCCCAGAAGGCGGATTGGCACGGATCTTCCCCAGAAGGGGGTCAGCGGGCGAAGACGGCGGCGTCGTCGGCGAAGGCCTTGAACTCGAGGGCGTTGCCAGCCGGATCGCGGAAGAACATCGTCCACTGCTCGCCGGGCAGCCCCTCGAAACGGAGGTACGGCTCGATCTCCACGTCGACCCCGGCGGCACGCACCCGCTCGGCCAGTTCGTGGAACGAGTCGACGTCGAGCAGCACGCCGAAGTGCGGCACCGGCACGTCGTGACCGTCCACCGGGTTGGCCGCCGCGTCCCCGGCCCCGCCGGCGAGATGGGTGACCAGTTGGTGGCCGTAGAGGTCCCAGTCGACCCACGTGTCGGCCTCCCTGCCCTGCGGGCACTGCAGCACGCCGCCGTAGAACCGGCGGGCGGCATCGAGGTCGTCAACCGCCACGGCGAGGTGGAAGCGCGGGTGTCCCATCCCGCCGACGCTACGGCTACTTCTTGATCGAGCGGTCGTACGAGCGCACGGCGAGCGGAGCGCAGATGGCGACGATGGCGATCGCCCAGAGCATCGTGTACAGCGCCGGGTGCTCGATCGACCACGCCTGACCGGGTCCCTGGTCGGCGACCGGGTTGCCGAACTGGATGCGCACGGCGTTGGCGAGCGTCGTGACCGGGTTCCACTCGGCCACCGTCTGCAACACGCCGGGCATCGTGTCCTCGTACTCACCGTTCTCGTTGACCCGGGTCAGCGGCACGAACGTGCTGGCGGCGAACGTCAGCGGGAAGAGCACGGCGAAGGCGATCCCGGTCACCCCCTCGGGTGTCTTGACGAGGCTGCCGAACAGCACCCCGACCCAGATCATCGCGAAGGCAAAGGCGATCAGCAGGAGGTAGCCGCCGGCGGCATCGACGACCCCGCCGCGGATCCGCCACCCGACGAGCAGCCCGCACAGCGACATGATCACGAGCGGCAGCAGCGACTTGATCATGTTGGCGATGGCGTGACCGCCGAGCACCGCGCCCTTGGCGATCGGCAGTGAGCGGAATCGGTCGACGGCGTTGTTCTTGCGGTCGTTGGTGAGGGCGAGGGCGACGCCGAAGCAGGTGAACACGATCGTCTGGGCGAAGATGCCACCCATCAGGTACTCGCGGTAGTTGCCGCCGGGAATGGGGATCGCCCCGCCGAACACGTAGGCGAACAGCAGCACGAACATGATCGGGTTGATCGTCGCGTCGCTGAGCTGTTCGGGCTGACGCTTCATGTGGGTGAGCCCGCGGCGGGCGATCACCCAGGCGTCGTGGAACACGCCACGCGACGTGTGCACCTCCGGCGTCGCTGCCGGGGCAATTGTGCTGAGGTCGATGGTGGCGGCGGTCACTTGTGGGCCTCCTCGTTGCTCTCGATGTCGTCGTGACGAACCTCGCCGGTGAGCTTCAGGAACACGTCGTCGAGCGTCGGCTGGCGGATGCTGAGGTCTTCGATGGCGATCCCGGCGTCGCGCAGGTGGGTCGCCACGGCGACGAGGGCGTCGACCCCGCCGGTCGTCGGGGCAGTGATCGAGCGGGTCTCGGCGTCGACGACCGGCTCGGCGCCGGTCGCTTCGCCGACGATCGCCACCGCCTCGGCGAGGTGGTCGGCAGTGGCGACGACGGCATGGATGTGGTCGCCACCGACCTCCCGCTTGAGCGAGCGGGAGTTGCCGCGGGCAATGACGCGTCCGCGGTCGATGACGATGATGTCGTCGGCGAGGCGCTCGGCTTCGTCGAGGTACTGCGTGGTCAGCAGCAGCGTGGTGCCGCTGTCGACGAGCGTGTCGAGGACCTCCCACAGCTCGGTACGCGCCCGCGGGTCGAGTCCCGTCGTCGGCTCGTCGAGGAACAGCACTTGCGGCCGGGCGACGAGCGTGGCGGCGAGGTCGAGCCGGCGGCGCATCCCGCCCGAGTACCCCGACACCACGCGGTCGGCGGCCTCGGTGAGCGAGAACTGCTCGAGCAGCTCGACAGCGCGGGCGCCGGCGTCCTTGCGGCGCAGCTGATGCAGCTCGCCGAGCATCACGAGATTCTCCCGCCCGGTGAGCAGGGGGTCGACGGTCGCGTCCTGGGCGGCGAGGCCGATGCGCCGGCGCACCTCGCCGCCCTCGGTGGCGACGTCGAAACCGGCCACCGTGGCCGTCCCGGACGTGGCATCGGTGAGCGTCGTCAGAATGCGCACCGCCGTCGTCTTGCCGGCCCCGTTCGGCCCGAGCACGGCGGTGACGGTGCCGGCGTGGACCTCGATGTCGATGCCGGCGAGGGCGGCGTTGTCGCCGTACAGCTTGACGAGGTCGCGGGCGACGATGGCGTAGCCGACGTCGAGATCGGACGCCGCCGGGGCGCCGCGGTGAGTGGTTCGTTCGTCGATGAGATCGGTCACGGGAGTCCTCCGGATGGGAGCGTGGCGAGCCAGACCAACCTATTGGCGGGCGTGCCGAGGCGAATGGGGAATGGCTGTGTCATCCGCCACGAGTGGCGGATGACACCGTGCGATCACGGCACTTCGGTACCGGCGGTGATGTTGATCGCCGTGGCCGTGATCGTGCACGCGTGATCGGAGGCGGCGAAGACGGCGACGTTGCCGACGTCGGCGAGCGTGGCCCCGCGGCCGAGGATCGCCTTCGACGAGATGTCGTCGGCGATCTCGGAAGCGGCCGCGAAATCGGCGGCGAAGGCGTCCACGACTCCACTCGATTGCAACGTGACGACGCGGATCCCGTGGGGGCCGAGCTCGGCCGCCAGCTGGCGGCCGAACACCTCGACCGCCGCCATACCGACCTGGAAGCCGCCGAGGAAGAAGTCGCGCAGAGGGGCACCGGACCCGCCGAACGAGAGGATCACGCCGGAGCGCTGGCGGATCATGTGCCGCGCCGCGGCCCGGGCGGTGATGAACGCCGAGCGCAGCAGTGTGGTCACGGGCTGCTCGAAGTCGGCCAGTGACATCTCCGCCAGCGGCGTGAAGAACACCTCGCCAGCGTTGATCACGCAGAGCGACACGTCGAGGCTGCCGAAGCGCTCGACGAGCGTGTCGGCATGGGCGTCGACGGCGCCCTCGTCGAGGGCGTCGACCACCGCCGTCTCGGCATCGCCACCGGCCTCGCGGATCGACGCGGCGACTGCCTCGAGCTTGTCGAGCGTGCGCCCGACGAGATGGACCCGGGCGCCCTCACGGGCGAAGGCCCGGGCGACGGCACCACCGATCGGTCCGCCGGCGCCGTAGACAACCGCGTTCTTGTGCTCCAGCAGCATCGGTGATCCTCAGGCCACGGCGGCGGGCAGCTCGGCGAACCATTCTTTCCACCCCGCCTCCTGGTTGGCGGCGAGCTCGGGAGCACTGTCGCCGAACAGGTACACACGGGCGAGGGCGTAGGAGGTGTGCTCGCCGTTCGGGTACGCCATCAGGTTGAGGAACCCACACTCTGGTTCGGTGTAGCGGACGAGCAGCCCGAGGTCGGAGACCTTCTCGACGCGCCCGGCGATGCCATGGACGTCGATCGAGTCGCCGGGCCCGGTAGCGCCGAAGCGGTCGCACATCGCCGTGACGACGTCACCCGGGCTGCTGGTGAGCTCCGTTCCCGACTCGACCACCGTCGCCCGCTGCCCAGGAAACGACGTGAGGTACAGGCGCAGGTTCTGGAACTGTGGCTCCCAGTACTTGGCGGCTTCGTCCATGAACTCGCGTTCCCAATCGGCGCCGGTCCCGAAGGCGCTGGAGACGACGCGCAGCACGCACGAACCCCCCGAGGTGGCCGCGACGAGGAATTCGGTCACCAGCGGCGTGACGTCGGCACCCTCGTGCCCGGCGAGAGCCGCCCAGTCCGGCTCCTCCAACACGAAGCGGTGCGGCGGCTCCCACGCGGCGACGACACCACGCGCGCTGGTCTCGCCCATGTCGACGAGGTACTCGCCGCCGACTCGCTCCTCGAGCTCGGTCGGCATCGACCACGCGGTCATTCCCGGACCGGTGGCGATCGCCTGCCAAATCTGCTCGGGCGTGAATGGCAGCTCGATGCTGAACTCGAAGCGGACAGGGACGTTGGGGGTGGTCATGATGGTTCTTGCTCCTTGGGTTTCGGATAGGCGGCGACGACGAGACGGTGCGCCCGGCCGTCGTCGTGGTGATAGCGGGCGGCGAGATCGACGACGGCGGCAGTGAGGTCGTCGGCGAAGGCCGCGCGGTCGGCTGCGTTGCGGAAGCGGATCTCCGTGTCGATCGACATCGTCGGCAGTCGCTTTCCGGCAACGGCCGCCCGGCGG
The DNA here is from genome assembly GCA_963786985.1 of Ilumatobacteraceae bacterium. Classification (GTDB taxonomy): domain Bacteria; phylum Actinomycetota; class Acidimicrobiia; order Acidimicrobiales; family Ilumatobacteraceae; genus Desertimonas. Next base: position 10,079 of record CAWBBL010000011.1, read on the forward strand.
GCGAGGTTGCCGACCTCCCGCACCGCCCGCCCAGCAAGGGCGACGAGGTAGCGCGCCGACAGGTGGTCGGCGGCGGAGTCAGGGTCCACAGCGGCCTCGCTCACTGCCCCGGGAGACACGACGTAGCTGGCCGCGGTCGCCTGCAGGAGGCGCTCGGTGATGCCGCCGTGCTGCCGCTCGGCGGCCAGGACGACGAGGCCATGAGCCTCGAGAGCCCGCAAGTGGTAGTTGACCTTCTGGCGGGAGATGCCGACGCGTGCGGCGAGCGACGCGGCCGATGCCGGCTCGGCGAGCTCAGCGAGCAGGCGGGCCCGCACGGGATCGAGGGCGACCGCTGCTGCGGTGGGATCCTCGATGACCTCGACGTCGTACACGCCGCCCAGTATCACCCTTGACAAACTTTGTTGTCAAGGGTTCCTAGATCTCGACGTGCGTGCCAATCGTCACGACGCGGTCGACGGGCAGGTCGAAGAAACGGGCTGCACTGTCGGCGCCGCGATCGAGGAGTACGAACAGATGCTCCCGCCATGGGTGCATCCCGGCGATGTCGCTGGCAATGACCATCTCGTCGCCGAGGAAGTACGTGACGGCCCGCGGATCGACGGGGCGGCCCCCCACCTCGACGCTGCCGATTGCGGCGACCACGTTCGGCTCTTCCATGAACCCGTGGCGGATGACGACCTGACGGACCCCGGCGCCGAGATCGCTGACCGTCACGCGTCGGGCGGCGTCGAGGTAGGCCGCTTCGCTCACCTCGATCGCCACGAGGAGCACGTTGTCGTGGAGCACGGTGTGGTGCTCGAGGTTGGCGAGGAGTGCGGGCGGCGTCGCCCCGGCATCCTTGAACAGGTACACGGCGGTCCCCGCCACTCGCAAGACGTTCGGGCCGAGGTTGGCCATCGTGTCGGTCATCGGCACCTCGGCTCGCCGCAGCCGCGCCGCGACGAGGTCGCGGCCGCGGCGCCAGGTCGTCATCTGGACCACGAGGACGAAGGCGATGAGCAACGGGAACCAACCGCCGTGGGGGATCTTCGGAATGTTGGCGGCGAGGAACGCCAAGTCGACAACGAGCAGCGGTAGCAGGATGACCGCCGCCTTCGTCGACGACCAGCCGAACCGTGATTGGACGACCTTGAAGAACAGCAGCGTGGTGATCGCCATCGTCGCCGTGACCGCGATCCCGTAGGCCGAGGCGAGCGAGCTCGACGAACGGAACCCGACCACCAGACCGACACAGCCGAGCATCAGCAGCCAGTTGACGAGCGGCACATAGATCTGCCCGGCGTGCTGTCCCGACGTGTGGCGCACGGCGAGGCGCGGGATGTAGTCGAGCTGGATCGCCTGCGCCGTCATCGAGAAGGCCCCGGAGATCAACGCCTGGGAGGCGATCACCGTGGCCATCGTCGCCAGAATCGCCAGCGGCGTGACCGCCCACGACGGAGCAAGCCGGTAGAACGGGTTCTCGATCGCTTCCGGATCCGACCGCAACAGCGCCGCTTGACCGAAGTAGTTGAGCACCAGGGCGGGGAACACCCAGCAATACCACGACCACACGATCGGCCGGCGCCCGAAGTGACCCATGTCGGCATACAACGCCTCACCACCGGTGACGACGAGGAAGATCGAGCCGAGCGAGAGGAACGCCTTGCCCGGGTTGTCGACGAAGAACTCCACCGCGTAGCCCGGCCACACCGCCTCGAGCACCCCGGGATGCTCGATGACCTGACGCAGCCCGAGCACCCCGACGACGGCGAACCAGACGACCATGACCGGTCCGAACACCCTGGCGATGCCGGCCGTACCCCGGGACTGCACGCTGAACAGGGCGACGAGGATGACCACCGAGACCGGGATGACCCAGTCGGCGAAGGCGCTCGTCGCCACCTCGAAGCCCTCGACGGCGCTGAGTACCGAGATCGCCGGAGTGATCAACCCGTCGCCGTAGAGCAGTGCGGTGCCGAACACGCCGAGCGTCACGGCGGCGGCGGCGACCCCGGTGAGGCGGGCGGCGCGCCACGACGCCGAGCCGGACTCGCGGCGCGGGATCAACAGCGCGGTCAGGGCGAGGATGCCTCCCTCGCCGTGGTTGTCGGCGCGCATGACGAGGGCGAGGTACTTGATCGAGATGATGATGACCAGCGCCCAGAACACGATCGACGCCACGCCGTACGTGCTCGTCGTGTCGACGTCGAGGTCGTTGTGGTCGAACGCCTCCCGCAGGGCATACAACGGGCTCGTGCCGATGTCGCCGTAGACGATGCCGAGGGCCCCGACGGCCAGGCCGAACAGACCGGCCCTGCTGTCGGGGTGCGTGTCGCCTGCGTGTGCGACGTTGGCGGCTGGGTCGCTTCGGTCGCTCACGAGTCGGCGAGCTTACGGTGCTGCACGCCGAGGCGTACCGCCGTGCAACTCCGCCGCAGTCGCGCGCACAATGGCGGTGAGACCAAGGGGGTACGAGATGCAGGCCAGTACCGGTGACCGCATCGTGATCAAGGGCCACCGTGTCGGCGAGCCGGACCGCCAGTGCGAGGTCCTCGAGGTGCGGGGCGCAGACGGCGGCTCGCCGTACTACGTGCGCTGGGACGACGGCAGCGAGGCGCTGATCTACCCCGGCTCCGACGCGATGGTCGCCCCGACCACCCGCCGCAAGCGCCACTCCAACTAACCCCACCCGAGTGTTTCCGGCCACCCGAGTGTTTGGGGCCGGACGTGTCGGCCGCTAGCACTCCGATAACCGCAAACACTCGGGTGGGGCGCGGGCGATCGGTTGGTCAGCGGCGGCGCAGACCGGATGCGGTGATCAGCGCGGCGAGCGCGACGCCAACGAGCGGGACGATCAGCGCGGTCCGGTAGCCGTGGAGCAGCGCTGCCGGCGACTCGTCGTCGCCGGTGGCGACGACGTTGACCGCAGTGACGACGGCGAGCACGAGCGCCGCGCCGAACTGCACGGAGGCGTTGAACAAGGCGCTCGCCAGCCCCTGTTCCGACTCGTCGACGCCGTCCGTGGCGGCAATCGTCAGTGGCCCGAAGGCGAAGGCGAAGCCGAGACCGATGAGGATCAGGGTCGGCAGCATCATGGCGTACGACCAGTCCACGTCCAGCGGCAGGAACGCGGTGTAGGCGGCGACCGCCAGCAGTGTCCCGGCGAGCAGCACGCGCTGGTTGCCGAACCGGCGCACAAGCGTCGGGGTGATCGTCGGGGCGATCACGGCGTCGATCCCCGCGACGATGAGGGCCAGTCCGGTCTGCAGGGCCGACCAGCCGCGCAGCTCCTGGAGGTAGAGCACGGCGATGAACTGGAAACCGACGAACGAGCCGACGAAGAGCATCGCCCCGAGGTCGGCCCGCACCAGGGCCCCGGAACGAAGGATGCCGAGGCGCACGAGCGGAGCGGCTGAGCGTCGCTCGATCACGACGAACGCGGCGAGCAGCACGGCGCTCGCCCCCACCGTCGCCGCCGTGAGCTGCCATGCGACGTCGGGCGCCCGCACGACGCCGAGCACGAGGAGGAGCATCCCGACGGTCAGCGTGACGGCACCGGCGACGTCGACGCGACGGTGATCACGGGGTGGGGCGACGTCATGCGGCACGTGCCGCACGGCGACGACGAGCAACGCCGAAGCGACCAGCACCGGGGCGAAGAAGACCCACCGCCAGTCGATCGCCGTGAGCAGTCCGCCGGCGACCATCCCGAGGGAGAACCCGGCGGCCCCGGCGCCGCCGTAGATCAGGAGCGCCCGATTGCGGCGTTCGCCCTCGGCGAAGTTGGTGGTGATGATCGACAGGCTCGCCGGGGTCAGGAATCCGGCGCTGACCCCGGTCGCGAAGCGGGCGAGGATCAACACCCATCCGTCCGGCGCCAGTCCGCCGAGGCCGGAGAAGGCAATGAACACGGCGAGGGCGCCGAGGAACATGCGGCGTCGCCCGAGGAGGTCGGCAGCTCGACCACCGAGGAGGACGAACCCGCCGTAGCCGAGGACGTACGAGCTGACCACCCACTGCAACTCGGCGGTCGACATGTCGAGGTCAGCGCGGATCGACGGCAGGGCGACACCCATCATCGACACGTCGAGGCCCTCGAGGAACACGGTCCCACACAGCACCAGGAGGATCGCCCAGAGGCGGCCGTCAAATCGGTCGCCGGTCGGTGACTCCGGAGGTGGACCGGGTTCCAGATCGTCCAGCAGCGAGGCGGGCGCCAGCGCAGTCATCGTTCCTCCTGGGGGTTCGCCGAGCGGTTCTTCTTGAGCGGGTCAGTTACTACTTGTAAGTGACCTCATGATGCGTCATCATCGACGGTGATGGAAGAACGCACTTCAGAATCAGCCGGTTACGTCTGTGAAACCGGGGCCGAGGGCGACCCCTACCAGTGGGATGCTCGCAACGACTGCGAAGTGCGCCAGATCCTCGACCGCATTGCCGGCAAGTGGTCGCTGCTGACCATCGCCCTGCTCGACGGCGGTGCGTTGCGGTTCACCGAGCTACAGCGCTTGATCGATGGCATCAGCCAGCGGATGCTGGCGGTCACGCTTCGTCAACTCGAGCGCGACGGCCTGGTCGCCCGCACCGTGTATCCCGTGGTGCCGCCACGAGTCGACTACGAACTCACCGCCCTGGGCGCTTCGCTGCTCGAAACGATCCAGGCGCTGGTCACCTGGACCGAGACGCACCAGACCGAGGTCGCCGCGGCCCGCTCCGCCTACGACGCCCGGGAGGTCGGCGAGCCGTCGATGGCTTGAGCGCGGCGCACCGCACCAGTCAGTCGCTGGCGCCGGAGAGCTTGATGTGCCGCAGGCGCCAGTTGGCAATCGCCAGCGACACTGCCGTGACGATGGCGAGACGGACGATGGCCGCCCCGCCTTGGGGGATCCCGTTGCGCACGAGTCGGTCCGGCGGGTCGTCGAGCAGTCCGACGAAGATCGCCCGCGACTCCCACGTCGGCGAGATCTGGGCGATGCCGGTGAGCGCCGCACCGAGCAGGCGCTCGATGAGGAACACGATGGCCAGCGACCAGACGGCGGTGCGCTGGGTGATGCACCCGATGGCGATGAACAGGGCCACATAGGTGACGCCCCCGACCGCCGCGGCGATGAACGCCGGCCCGACGCTCGACGAGGATCCGGCGATCACGCCAGCCAGGGCGGTCGCTGGGGCGATCGTGACGACGACCACCAACGCCCCGCCGAGCCAGCGGCCGATGACGATCTGCCACCTTGGTGCCGGCGACAGCCACGTGAACTGGAACGTTCCGGCGCGCACCTCGGCGCCGAGCACCGCATCACCGATGATCAGGGCGGCGATCGGCATCATCAGCGAGAGGATCCCCTCGGCGGCGACGTTGGCGAAGGCGACGTCGCGGGTGTCGTCGACGGCGCGGGCCAGCAGCCCGAACAGCAGCGCGCCGGCGCACGGCATCAGCACGGCCGCCCACCGTTTCGGCGGGACACACGACCGCAGCGTGTACAGGAAGATGGCGATGAACCGCGACCGCGGCCGCCGCGCGACGCTCAGTTCCGCGGTCAACGCACCAACTCCCGGAACAGGCTCTCCAGCGAGTCGTCGAGCGCCCGAACCTCGAGCAGACGGATCGACGAGTCGCGGGCGAGGCGGGGCAGTTCCGTCGCCAACTCACGCGCTTGGCCCGTCTGCACGACGAGCCCGGCGCGGGCGGCATCGAACGTCACGCCGGCGACCGATTCGAGCCCGACGAGCGACGCGGCCAGCCGGCGTTGGTCGTCGGCCCGCACGAACACGTGCCGCGGGCGGTCGTCCATCGCGTCGCGGATGGCGTGGTGCCCGCCAGCGGCGGCGAGCCGCCCATGGATCAGCACGATCACCCGCTGGGCCAGGCGCTCGACCTCGTTGAGGACGTGCGAACTGACGATGACCGTGCGGCCCTCGGCGCCGAGACGCTTGAACAGGGCGATGAGGTGGAGCCGCTGCACCGGGTCAGCACCGTTGAGCGGCTCGTCGAGCACGAGGACCCGGGGATCCGACACGAGGGCGGAGGCGATCTTGCAGCGCTGGCGCATCCCCTTGCTGAAGGCGTCGACCCGCCGGTCGGCCACGTCGAGGAGGGCGACGGTCCGCAACGCCTCGTCGGGCGCGTTGCGGGCGGTGACCCCGTGCAGGTCGGCGACGTACTCCACGAAACGCCGCGCGCTGAGCCCGGACGGCACCGCCTCGTCCTCGGGCACCAACGCCATCGCGGTGTGGACTCGGCGGTCCTGTCGCGGATCGCGCCCGTCGACGCGCACCATCCCCTGGTTGACGCCGACGAGGCCGGTGATCGCCCGCATCAGCGTCGTCTTGCCGGCGCCGTTCGGTCCGAGCAGGCCGGTGACGCCGGGGCCGAACGAGCAGCTCAGCTCGGACAGGGCGACCTTCGGACCGAACCACACCGACACGTCGGCGACCTCGACGGTGGCGTCGGGCGCGAACGCCGGATCGTTCGTGGCGTTCCCCGCCCACGCAGGCGGGGCGTGAACATCGGCGGCCGTTGCCGGGTCCGGCGGCCCGAAACTGCTCATTGCGTTCCCCGGCCACGCAGGCCGTTGGCGGCCGCTCCTCGGCTAGCGCCTCGTCGCTCGCACCGGCGGAGGTATCTCACTCGTCTACTCACCGCTCGACCCATCGATAACGCCGGAGCAGCACGCCGAGCCCGACGATGACCACGGCGACGTAGGTCGCCACCGCCAGCAGCCCGCCGTTGGCGACCCCGCTGAGTGGCGAGTCATCGCTCGATCTCGCCGAGGAACACGAGGTCGCGCAGGTACAGCGGCAGGGCGAACAGGTTGAGCAGGGCGGCCGGCGATCCACCCTCGAACTCGAAGTCCTCACCGACGATGATCCCCGAGGCGATCGAGGTGACGAGGAACAGCCCGATGATCGCCGACCCGGCGACGATCCGGCGGTCGGTCAGCGAGGCGATCGCCACGCCGACCACGGCGAAGTAGAGGGCGAGGAGGAACACCGAGACCGGAACCTGCCAGAGGATGTCGAGGTGATCGGTGAGGTAGTCGAGGGCGCTGTCGCTGACCAGCATGTTGCCGACGAACAGGACGACCTGGGGAAGGAACGAGAAGGCGAACAGGATCGCGCCGATCGCCCCGACCTTGGCCACCACGTAATCGACGCCGGTCATCGGCCGGGCGAACATCAGCGGGAGCACGTGCTGTCGTCGATCGGGGCACATCACGTCGGGGGCGACGATGGCGACGAACAGCAGCAATGCCGACGACACCCCGACGTACTCGTGATAGGTCGATGATCTCGATCCGGTCGAAGGCCGGCTCATTGCGAGTGACGTAGCCGATGCCGACGTTGACGATCGCCGGAATCGTGACGACGCCGAGCAGGACGAACGGGGCCACCTTCTGGCGCCACGACCGGCGGATCCCCAACGAGCGCCTGACCGACGCCTTGAACAGCGCGAAGGTGGCCGCCCCGCGCCGCCCACGCTCACCCTCGTACGGCCGGTACCCCCGGTCGTAGACGGCACCGTGATGGCTGAGGTCGGAGGTGGTCATGAGACGCTCCCCGCCCGGCGCAGGAACACCTCGTCGAGCGTCGTCAGACGCGTCGACAGGCGATACAGCGGCAGGCCGAGCTCGGCGACGACATCACGCACGGCGTCGAGGTCGGAATCGCCCTCGATGGTGATCTCGACGAGACCCTCGTCGGCAACCGCCGGCAGTGAGCGGGTGGCCAGCGCGGTGACGAGCTCGGCGGAGCGTGGTCCGACATCGACGGTGAGGACGCCGCTGCGTTCGAGGAGCGAGTCGGTGGCGCCGGAGACGACGAGCCGCCCGGCGTCGATCATCACGACGTGGTCGCAGACCTGCTGCACGTCGTCGAGCAGGTGGGTGGCCATCAGCACGGAGATGCCGAACGTCCCGAGCCGAGAGACGAGAGCGAGCATCTCCTCCCGGCCGAGCGGATCGAGTCCCGCCGTCGGTTCGTCGAGGAGCACCAACTCCGGATCGCCGACCAGCGCCTGGGCCAGCTTGGTGCGCTGGCGCATGCCGGTGGAGAACCCCTTGATCGGGCGGAAGCGCGCCTCGTCGAGACCGACCAGATCGAGGATGTCCGAGGCCCGCTGGCGGGCCGCCCGCGCCGGCAGGCCGCTCAGCTCGCCGAACGTCGACACGACGTCGGCCGCCGTTTGATCGAGCGGAAGGCAGTCGTGCTCGGGCATGTAGCCCAGGCGGGCCCGGACCCCGATCGGGTCGTCGGCGACGTTGATGCCGCACACTTCGATCCGCCCTTCGTTGGGGTGGGCGAGACCGAGGAGCAGCCGGAACGTGGTCGTCTTGCCGGCACCGTTCGCTCCGACGAGACCGATCCGGCCAGGTGGCAGGTCGACCGACAGGTCGTCGAGGGCGGTGACACCCGGGTAGCGCTTGGACACACCGTCGATGCGGAGGAGGGGGGCTTCCACGACTCGTCGAGTTTGGCAGACAGGTCCGGCTTCGTGCGTCCGGGGAAACCCCGGTTTCGGCGACCCGCCGGCGTTGACCGGCAAACCCCACCTACGCGAACATACGTTCGTGTCCGGTGATGCGACGATCCTGCACGCCGACCTCGATGCGTTCTTCGCCGCCGTCGAGCAGCGCGACGACCCGCGGCTGCGCGGCCGGCCGGTGATCGTCGGCGTTGGCGTCGTGATGTGCGCCAGCTACGAGGCGCGGGCCCGCGGGGTGCGCGGCGCGATGGGCGGCGGCGAGGCGCGTCGGCTGTGCCCTGACGCCGTCTTCGTCGCGCCGCGCCTGTCGGCGTACACGGCGGCCAGCAAGGCGGTGTTCGAGGTGTTCGACGACACCACCCCGTTCGTCGAGGGGATCTCCGTCGACGAGGCGTTCCTCGACGTCGGGGGCCTGCGTCGTGTATCCGGCACACCGACCGAGATCGCCGAGCGCCTTCGCCGCGAGGTCCACGTTCGAGTCGGCCTACCGATCAGCGTCGGCGTGGCCCGCACGAAGTTCCTCGCCAAGGTTGCCAGTGCGGTCTCCAAGCCGGACGGCCTGCTCGTCGTGCCGCCTGATGACGAGATCGGATTCCTTCACCCCCTGCCGATCGAGCGGGTGTGGGGCATCGGCGCCAAGACGGCGGCGAAGCTGCACGCCCGCGGGATCCACCGAGTCGGGGACATCGCCGCCCTCCCGGAGGACGCCATCGTGGCGATCCTCGGCCGCGCATCGGGCCACCACGTCCATGCCCTGTCCCAGAACCGCGACGCTCGACCAGTGCGCGGCGGGCGCCGACGGCGCTCGATCGGTTCGCAACGCGCGCTCGGAAGGTCGCCGCGCACGGCCCCGGCACTCGACACCGTGCTCGTCGGGCTCGTCGATCGGGTGACGCGACGGCTGCGCTCCGCGCACCGGGTCGGGCGGACCGTGATGCTGCGGCTGCGGTTCGACGACTTCACCCGGGCGACGCGGTCACACACGCTCGACCACGCCACGGACGACACGGCAACGATCCTGATGATCGCCAGAGGATTGCTTGCCGCGTCGTTGCCGCGAATCGGCCGGGACGGGGTGACGCTGGTCGGCCTGACGATCGCCAACCTCGACGACGACACGGCGGTCCAGCTGACGCTGCCGTTCCACCACCGTGGCCCCGTCGACGGAGTGCTCGACGACGTCAAGGACAAGTTCGGGTCGACCTCGATCACTCGGGCCGTGTTGTTGGGTCGCGACCAAGGCATCGAGATGCCCCGCCTCCCCGACTGACCGCGTAGCCGGCCCATCGGGTCTGGGCGCTCTGCGTACTATCGTTCGTAGCTCGCACGGACCAGCGACGGGAGGAGACGGCGTCGTGACCGAGCAGCGCGGCAACGATTTCGTCCAGTCGCTCGAGCGCGGGCTGGCGGTGATCCGGGCCTTCGACGGTGAGAATCCGCGACTCACCCTCAGTGACGTCAGCCGGCGCACCGGTCTGACCCGCGCCGCGGCGCGCCGCTTCCTGTTGACGCTGGTCGAGCTCGGCTACGTACACCACGACGGTCGTCAGTTCGCGCTGCGGCCGCGGGTGCTCGATCTCGGGTTCGCCTACCTGTCGTCGATGGGCCTGCCCGAGGTGGCGATGCCGCACATGGAAACGCTCGTCGCCACCGTCGAGGAGTCGTCGTCGATGTCCGTGCTCGACGGCGAGAGCATCGTGTACATCGCCCGCGTTCCGACGCGACACCGGATCATGACGGTCAGCATCGCCGTCGGCACCCGGTTCCCCGCCTACGCCACGTCGATGGGTCGGGTGCTCCTCGCCGGGCTCAGCCCGGCAGACCTCGACAAGCTGCTCGCCAACCTCGACCTGCATTCGTACACCGCGGCGACGGTGCACGACGTCGACGAGTTGCGGCGGATCCTCGACGTCACCCGTGATCGCGGCTACGCCGTCGTCGACCAGGAACTGGAGTACGGCCTGCGCTCAGCGGCAGCGCCGGTGCGCGACGACACCGGCTCGGCGATCGCTGCCGTCAACGTGTCGGTGCACGCCACGCGGGCGACGATCGACGACATCGAGCAACGCATCGTGCCCCAGCTGCTCGACGCCGTCTCGCGGATCAGCGCCGACGTCAGTTCGCTGGGAGCCCGATGAGTCTCGCCGCGCCGCAGCGTCTGATCGGACGGAACGAGGACTGAAAGGTAGACCGATGAGCGTTGTCCACAAGCAGTTCACCGCCACCCTGGAGAAGAGTCCGAGCGCGGGCGGCTGGACCTATGTCGTGATGCCCGGCTCGGCAGAGTTCTTCGGCACCCGCGGCCTCGTCAAGGTGCGCGGCACCGTCGACGGTCAGCCGTTCCGCAGCTCGTTCATGGCCCTCGGCGACGGTCGCCACAAGCTGCCGATCAAGGCGGATCTGCGCAAGGCGATCGCCAAGCAGGCCGGCGACGACGTCACCGTCGTCGTCGAAGAGCGCCTCGACGCCTGACCCGCGTCTCCGGAGCCGATTGTGAGCAAGATCTTGCTCACAAGTGGCCGCGGAGTTGCTCGCTGGTCAGACGGCTTCGAAGAGGGTGGCGATGCCTTGGCCGACGCCGATGCACATCGTCGCCGCCCCCTTGCTGCCCGGCCCCAGGGCCCGGAGCTGGTGGACGAGCGTCGTGGCGATCCGGGCCCCGGAGCAGCCCAGTGGGTGACCGAGGGCGATCGCCCCGCCGCGGGGGTTGGTGCGTGCCGGGTCGAGGCCCAGCTCGGCGACGACGGCAAGGGCCTGGGCGGCGAACGCCTCGTTGAGCTCGACGACGTCGAGGTCGTCGAGCTTCCAGCCGGCCCGGTCGAGCGCTGAACGCATCGCCGGCGCCGGGCCGATGCCCATCCGCCGCGGCTCGACGCCGGCGGCCGCCCAACTGACGACGCGGGCGACCGGCTGGAGACCGAGACGCTCGCAGCCGCGATCGCTGGCCAGCAACACGGCGGCGGCGCCGTCGTTGAGCGGGCTCGAGTTGCCGGCGGTCACCGTTCCGTCGGCGGCGAACACCGGGCGCAGCGCAGCGAGCCGTTCGATGCTCGTGTCGGGGCGCGGTCCCTCGTCGGCGACGACGTCGCGGTCGCCGTCACGGACGGGGATCAACTCGGCGTCGAACGCTCCAGCCGCCTGGGCGGCGAGGGCCCGCTGGTGGCTGGCGACTGCGAAACGGTCTTGTTCCTCACGACTGATCGCGTACTCGGCGGCGAGCACCTCGGCCGTCATCCCGAGGCTGATCGTGTGCTCCTCGGGCATCTGCGGGTTGACCAGGCGCCAGCCGAGGGCGGTGTCGACCAGCTCCTGGGTCCGCGGCAAGCGGTCCGTGGCCCGCGGCAGCACGAACGGCGCCCTGCTCATCGCCTCGACGCCGCCGGCAACGGCGACGTCGCCGAACCCGAGGGCGAGATCGGCGGCTGCCCGGTTGAGGGCGTCGAGTCCCGACCCGCACAGGCGGTTCACCGTTGCGCCGGGAATCGACAGGGGCAGTCCGCCGAGCAGCACGGCCATCCTGGCGACGTTGCGGTTGTCCTCTCCGGCCTGGTTGGCCGCCCCCCACACGACGTCGGAGATCTCCGCCGGGTCGAGGTTGTCGTTGCGGGCGAGGAGGGCGGCGAGGACGGTGGCCGCCAAGTCGTCGGGCCGCACGCCGCTGAGCGCGCCGCGATGACGGCCGATCGGGGTCCGGCAGCAGTCGATGACGAAGATGTCGTGCCTCGTTCGATCCATCGCCTGCCTCCACCCGTGTTCACTTGACGCACACTCGTACGCTATGCGTATCCTATTCCGTGACCACGCTGACGACGCTGCCGGCGGCCATCGCCGAGCTCGTCGAGGACGGTGCCACGCTCGCGCTCGAGGGGTTCACCCATCTGATCCCCGTGGCCGCCGGGCAGGAGATCATCCGCCAAGGCCGCCGCGACTTGACGGTGGTCCGGATGACCCCGGACATCGTGTACGACCAGATGATCGGTGCCGGGTGCGTACGCAAGCTGATCTTCTCGTGGGGCGGCAACCCGGGCGTCGGATCGTTGCACCGCTTCCGCGACGCCGTCGAGAACGGTTGGCCGCAGCCCCTGGAGATCGAAGAGCACAGCCACGCCGGGATGGCCAACCGCTACGCCGCCGGGGCCGCCGGCCTGCCATTCGCCGTGCTGCGCGGCTACCGCGGCACCGACCTCGCCGAGCAGACGCCAACGCTGGCGCCGATCACCTGTCCGTTCACCGGCGAGGAGCTGACGGCCGTTCCGGCGATCAACCCCGACGTGTCGATCATCCACGCCCAGCAGGCCGACCACGCGGGCAACGTGATGCTGTGGGGGATCATCGGCGTACAGAAGGAGGCCGCCCTCGCAGCCCGCCGGGCCCTCGTGACCGTCGAGGAGATCGTCGACGTGCTCGAACCGCGGGCGGGGTCGATCGTCATCCCCTCGTGGGCGGTGTCGCACGTCGTCGCCGTCCCCGGTGGCGCGCATCCGAGCTACGCCCAGGGCTACTCGACGCGCGACAACGCCTACTACCGCGACTGGGACCGCATCTCGGCGGACCGCGACAGCTTCACCGCCTGGCTGGACGCCAACGTGCTGGGGGCCGCCGAGGTCACGACGTGAGCTGCGCCCGCCCTTCTGGGGAAGATTCGTGTCAGACGCTGACACGAATCTTCCCCACAAGCTGGATTGACACGGATCTTCCCCAGATGGAGGGGCGGTCGTGACCGACTTCAGTGCTGACGACGCGATGACGGTCGCCGCGTCGCGGTACTTGGCTGACGGGGCGGTGTGCTTCGTCGGCATCGGACTGCCGTCCACGGCTGCCAACCTCGCCCGGCGCACCCACGCCCCGAACCTCGTACTCGTCTACGAATCCGGCACACTCGGCTCGAAGCCGGAGCACCTCCCGCTGTCGATCGGCGACGGCGAGTTGGCCGACACCGCCGACAGCGTGATCAGCGTGCCGGAGGTCTTCAACTACTGGCTGCAACCCGGGCGCATCGACGTCGGCTTCCTCAGCGGCGCGCAGATCGACCGCTTCGCCAACATCAACTCGACGGTGATCGGAAACTACGCCGACCCCAAGGTCCGTCTGCCAGGAGCGGGTGGCGCGCCAGAGATCGCCGCCTCGTGCGGCGAGGTCGTCGTGCTCCTGCGCCACAGTCGCCGCACGTTCGTGGAGCGTGTCGACTTCGTCTCGTCGGTGGGCTTCGGTACCGGCGCCGGCTGTCGCGAGAAGTGGGGGCTGCGCGGCCGCGGTCCGCAGGTCGTCGTCACCGACTTGGCGGTGCTGCGCCCCGACCCGTCGACCTGCGAGCTGACCCTCACGGCGCTGCAGCCGGGGGCCACCGTCGACGCCGTCCGCGACGCGACGGGCTGGGACCTCGCCGTCGCCGACGACGTCGAGCTCGTTCCCCCGCCGACCGTCGACGAGCTGACGGTCCTGCGCAAACTGCAGGCCACGTTGGTGCCGGCCGCCCGCGGCCCAACGCCATGAACGTCCCCGTCGCGATCATCGGGGCCGGACCAGCCGGGCTCGTCCTCGCCCACCTCCTCGCGGCGCGCGGTATCGACAGCGTGGTCCTCGAACGTCACGACCGCGACTACGTCGAGCATCGCGTCCGCGCCGGCGTGCTCGAACACCCGAGTGTCGCCTTGCTCCGCGACCTCGGCCTTGCCGATCGGCTCGACCGCCAGGGGCTCGCCCACCGCGGCATCGAGCTGGCCTTCGAGGGTCGCCGCCACCGCCTCGACTTCCACGAGCTGGTCGGCCATTCGATCACCGTGTACGGCCAGCAGGAGATCGTCAAGGATCTGATCGCCGCCCGCCTCGCCGCCGGCGACCCGATCGTGTTCGAGGCGTCGGACGTGGCGATCGACGAGATCGACGGCGACAACCCCGTCGTGCGCTACGTGGCCGACGGTGAGCAACACGAGCTGCGCTGCCGGGTTGTCGCCGGCTGCGACGGATTCCACGGCGTGAGCCGCGACGTCCTCGCCACCCGGGCTCGGGCCCACGAGGTGTTCGATCGCGACTACCCGTTCGGCTGGCTGGGCATCCTCGCCGAGGCGGCGCCGACGATCGACGAGTTGATCTACTCGAGCCACGACAACGGCTTCGCCCTGTACAGCATGCGTTCGCCGGCGATCACCCGGCTGTACCTGCAAGTGCCCGCCGACGAGCGCATCGAGGACTGGTCCGACGACCGCATCTGGTCGGAGCTGGAGACCCGCCTGCCGACGGGCGATGGCTTCTCGTTCAACACCGGACCGATCCTCGAGCGGGGCATCACGGCGATGCGCAGCTTCGTGTTCACGCCGATGCGCCACGGCAGCCTGGTGATCGCCGGCGATGCCGCGCACATCGTGCCGCCGACCGGCGCCAAGGGGATGAACCTGGCGATCGCCGACGTCGCCGTGCTCGCCGAGGTCCTCGACGACGTGATCAACCGCGGGCGCGACGAGCGGCTCGACGACTACACCGCCGCCTGCCTCCGCCGGGTCTGGCGTTGCCAGCACTTCTCGTGGTGGATGACGTCGATGCTCCACCGCTTCGACGACGACCCGTTCCGCCGCCAACTGCAGCTCTCCGAGCTGCGTCAGGTCACCTCGTCGACGGCGGCGGCAACGGCGCTCGCCGAGAACTATGTCGGATTGTCGTTGGGAGAGAGCTTCCTCAGGAGCAACGCATGACCCAAGCATGCGTTCGCCGGCCACGCCACATACCGCCCGCGCCGTTGGTGACTGCTCGTCGGCTGGCGCCTCGTCACTCGCATCGGAGAACATGATGTACCCCATGGAAACGATCGAGACGTTCGCACCGGCTCCGCCGGGGACGCATCCACCGCTCGACTCCCCCGGCTATCGCTCGACGCACCTGCGCCACCCCAACCACGACCCGCTGCAGCTCGACCCCGGAAAGCTCGACCGGGCCGAGCTCGGCGGCCCGCTGTTCGGGGAGGGTGTCGTCACCGACGCCGATGCCGACTTGACGATCGGTCCCGACGGCGAGGCAGTCGGCCAGCGGATCATCGTGACCGGGCGGCTGCTCGACGCCGGCGGGCAACCGATCGCCAACTCACTCGTCGAGCTGTGGCAGGCCAACGCGTCGGGCAGGTACCGCCACGTCAGCGACCGGTGGCCGGGAACGCTCGACCCCAACTTCACCGGCAACGGGCGCTGCCTCACCGATGCGGACGGCACCTATCGCTTCACGACGATCCGTCCCGGCGCCTATCCGTGGGGCAACCATCCCAACGCCTGGCGCCCGGCCCATCTGCACTTCTCCTTGTTCGGGCGGTCGTTCACCCAGCGACTGGTCACCCAGATGTTCTTCCCCGACGATCCACTGTTCTTCCAGGATCCGATCTACGACGCGGTCCCCGAACGGTCCCGCCAGGCGTTGATCGCGGCGTACGACCACGACACGACGATCGCCGAATGGGCGCTCGGCTTCCGGTTCGACATGGTCCTGCGCGGACCGGATCGCACGCCGTTCGAGGAGCAGGGCGACCGGCGTGGCCCTGGAACGCAATGATGCCCGCCACTCCGCTGACCCTGACGCCGTCGCAGACGGTTGGTCCGTTCCTGCACATCGCCCTCGCCGATCCGGCGTTGCGCTTCGCCGTGGCGTCCGACGCACCAGACGCGATCCACATCACCGGAAGACTCACCGATGGCGGGGGCGCGCCGATCCCCGACGGGCTGATCGAGACGTGGCAGGCCGACGGCCTGTTCGCCCGCTGCCCGACCGATGGCGATGGTCACTACGAAGTGTTCACGCGCAAGCCGCCGGCCGTGCCAACCGTCGACGGCACGCCACAGGCGCCGCACGTGTCGGTGTCGGTGTTCTCCCGCGGCCTGCTCGACCGGGTCGTGACGCGCATCTACTTTCCGGAGGACACCGCGGCCAACGAGGCCGATCCGACGCTCCGCGCCGTCTCCGCCGAACGTCGCCACCTCCTGATCGCCACGGCTGACAGTTCTACGGAGTACCGCTTCGACATCCGACTGCAAGGCGACGGTGAAGAGTCGGTCTTCCTGGCGATCTGACGCCGGTCCGTTCGACCATCTCGTCGCCCACGGCGCGGTTGCCGAAGCGACGTCGGCGGCGGCCTGGCTCCAGGCGCAGCTCGACGTCGAAGCGGCCTTAGCTGCCGCCCAGGCTGCGGCCGGCGTGATCCCGGCCGACGCCGCTGCGGCGATTGCCACGGTGTGCCGGATCGACCAGCTCGACCTCGACGCCCTCGGCGAGGCGACCGAACGCAACGGTGTCCCAGTGATCGGCATCGTCGAGCAGCTGCGCGCCGCGCTGGCCGACGACGACGCCCAGTTCGTCCATCATGGGTCGACGAGCCAGGACATCCTCGATACCGCGGCGATGATCGTCGCCACCCGCGCCGGGACGTTGACCGCCGACCGCCTCGAGGAGGCGGGCGCCCTCGTGGACGCGCTGTCCGCCGCTGACGGGACGGCCCCGATGATCGGTCGCACGCTCGGCCAGTTCGCCCTGCCGACGACGTTTGCCAACGTCACTGGACGTTGGCGACGGGGCCTGGTCGAATCGACCGGCGTACTGCGCACGGTGACGGCCGAGCTCCCGGTGCAGCTCGGCGGGCCGGTGGGCGACGGGTCGTCGTACGGGCCACACGGTGCCGAGATCGCCGCTGGAGTTGCCGAGCGGCTGGGCCTCGCCGTCGCCGACGGTCCCTGGTCGACGGTGCGCACGCCGATCGCCCGCCTCGCCGGCGCCTGGGGCGTCGTCGGCACGGTCGTCGGCGACATCGCCACGCAGCTCGTCGCCCTGATGGCCAGCGATGTCGGCGAGCTCGCCGAGCGCGCCGACGATGCCGGCGGGTCGTCGTCGATGACCCACAAGCACAACCCGATCGCGGCGATCTCGGCGCGCGCTGCGGCCCTGCAGGTACCCGGTCTCGTCGCCACGCTGCTGCACGCCGCCGGCGGGCACGACTTCGAACGGGCCTCCGGCGCCTGGCACGCCGAGTGGCCGGCGCTCAACGCCTTGCTGCGTGCCGGTGGCTCGGCCGCCGACTGGCTGGTGACGAGCCTGCGACGCGTCGAGGTGGACACCGACCGCATGGCCACCACCATCGTGGTGGCGGAACAGGAGCGCACCGGATGACCGATCTCGCTGTTGTCGACACCGGGGTGCCCGACGGCGTGCCGATCGTCTGGCTCGGATCGCTGGGCAGCTCGACGGCGATGTGGGAGCGGCAAGTTGCCGTCTTCGGGGCGACCCATCGCTGTGTGCTCATCGACCATCCCGGCCACGGCGCCAGTCCCCCGACGTCGGGATCGTTGTCGATCGCCGGCCTCGGCGCCGACGTCGTCGCCGCCCTCGATCGTGCGGACGTGACCACCGCCCACGTCGTCGGGCTGTCGCTCGGCGCGATGGTCGCCATGTGGTTGTCGGCCGAACATCCCGGCCGCGTCGACCGGCTCACGCTGATGTGCACCACCGCCCACTTCGACGATCCCGATCCATGGCACGAGCGAGCGGCGACGGTGCGCGCCGGTGGAACGGGCGGCCTCGCCGACACGATCGTCAGCCGCTGGCTGACGGCGGAGTACGCGGCGCAGCACCCCGACGAGGTCGCCGCGTTCGTGGCGATGATCAGCGCCACGGACGGCGAGAGCTACGCCGGCTGCTGCGAGGCGATCGCGGCCATGGACCAGCGCCCGGTGTTGTCCGAGATCGCCGCACCGACCCTCGTCATCGGTGGCCGGCTCGATCCGGCGACTCCGCCGATCTATCAGGAAACGATCGCCGCGGGTGTTCCGAGCAGTCGCCTGGAGGTGCTCGAAGCGGCCCACTTCGCCAACTGGGAGGTGGCCGACGACGTCAACCGGCTGCTCGCAGCCCACCTCGATGGATCGAACGATGGCTGACGATCGCTACGACGCCGGCATGCGCGTGCGTCGCGAGGTGCTCGGCGACGAGCACGTCGACCGGGCCAATGCGGCGGCCACCCCGTTCGACTCCGACTTCCAGCGGTTCATCACGGAGATGGCTTGGGGTTCGGTCTGGACCCGCGATGCCCAGCTCGACCGGCGGACCCGATCATGCCTGACCATCGCCTTGCTCGCCGCCCTCGGACGCGAACGCGAGCTGGCCATGCACATCCGGGCGGGCGTCCGCAACGGGCTGAGCGAGGCGGAGATCGCCGAGGTGCTCATGCACACCGCGGTCTATGCCGGGGTCCCGGCCGCCAACGCCGCCTTCGCCATCGCCAAACAGGTCCTCGCCGACGATCCCTGACGTTCTCGGTTGGAGTGCTTGCCGCCGATGGAGTGTCAGCTGCCGGGGAACCCGGCCCGTAGCACTCGTTCATCACGAATCACCGCAATGGGGAGCGTGGATTCGAGGGTGGTGACCCAGTAGGCGACGATGCCGGCGCGTCGGCGGTGGTCGTCGGACAGCAGGGTGGCCAGGCCCAGTCCGCGGGCGAGATCGAGGGTGGCCTGGATCGCCTCGCGCACGCCTGGCTGCGACTCATCGGCGCCGAGCAGCTCGACGACGACGCGGTGCGCCTCACGTCCGATGCGCTGTTCGAACGGGGCGATCTGCTCGTGCAGCGCCGGATCCGACGCCGCCGCCACCCACAGCTCGAGGGCGGCGCGGAACAGGGGACCGGTGTACACGTCGACGATCCGCTCGACGACAGCGCGGATGCGGCCGGGTCCCGCAGGCAACTCGTGCCGGTGGCCGCGGATGTCATCGATCCACGCCGTCATCAACTCGTCGATGGCCGCCGTGAACAACGCCTCGCGAGTGGGGAAATGGTGTTGGGCGGCTCCCCGCGAGACGCCCGCCCGCTCGGCGACGACCGCCACCGTCGTGCCGCCCCAGCCGTGCTCGCCGAGCGAGGCGACCGCGGCCGCGAGGAGTGCCTGGCGCGTCGCC
Organism: Ilumatobacteraceae bacterium; assembly: GCA_963786985.1. Lineage (GTDB taxonomy): Bacteria > Actinomycetota > Acidimicrobiia > Acidimicrobiales > Ilumatobacteraceae > Desertimonas. Next base: position 29,463 of record CAWBBL010000011.1, read on the forward strand.
CGGCTGCGCTCCTGCTGGGGCTCGCGCACGTTCACGCTCAGTACGACTTCGGGAGGCCGAGACTGGACTGGGCGACGAAGTTGAGGAGCATCTCCCGGCTGACCGGGGCGATGCGGCCAAGGCGGATCGAACCGAGCAGTGCGCCCAACCCGTAGTCACTCGCCAACCCGTTGCCACCGTGGGTCTGCACTGCTTGGTCGATGGCTCGCACGGCGACTTCGGCGGCGGCGTACTTGGCCATGTTCGCCGCTTCACCGGCGCCCCGGTCGTCGCCGGCGTCGTAGATCGTCGCCGCCTTCTGGAGCATCAGCTTGGCGAGCTCCATCTCCACTTTGATCTGGGCCAGCGGGTGGGAGATTCCCTGGTGGGCGCCGATCGGGACGTCCCACACCTGGCGCTGCTTGGCGTAGTTGACCGCCTTGTCGAGGGCGTAGCGGGTGCTCCCGATGCTCCCCGCGGCGGCCATGATCCGTTCCGGGTTGAGTCCGGCGAACAGCTGCCACAGGGCCGTGTCGGGATCCTCACCGACGAGCGCCTCGGCGGGCAGGCGCACGTCGTCGAGGAACAGCTGGAACTGCCGGTCGGCCATCGCGATGTCCATCTCGATCGGCGTGAACTCGAACCCCGGGGCGTCCGTGGGCACGAGGAACAGCGCTGGTTGCAGGGTGCCGTCACGAGCATCTTCGGTGCGTCCGACAACGAGCACGGCCTCGGCCTGGTCGACGCCGGAGATGAACGTCTTGCGACCGCTGAGCAGCCAGTCGGGCCCGTCACGACGAGCCGTTGTCGTGATCCGATGGGAGTTCGACCCGGCGTCGGCCTCGGTGATCCCGAAGGCGACGATCGACTCGCCGCTGGCCAGACCCGGCAGCCAGCGCGACCGCTGTCCGTCGGTGCCGAAGCGAGCGAGGATCGTGCCGACGATCGCCGGCGACACGACCATCATCAGCAGCCCCGTGCCGCCAGCGTTGAGCTCCTCGGCGACGATGGCCAGCTCGTACATCCCGACCCCACCACCGCCGTACTCGGCCGGCAGGTTGACACCGAGGAACCCGAGCTTGCCGGCCTCGTCCCACAGCTCGGCCATCGGCTCGTGCGTTGCCGACTTGGCGCGGGTGTACTGCCAGCCGTACTTCGCCGACAGCTCGGCGACGACCCGCCGCAGCTCCTGCTGCTCGCTGGTCTCGGTGAACTCCATCTCTACTCCTCCTCCATTGCGTTCCCCGGCCACGCCGGCTGCCCGCCGTCGGCGTCGACAACGGCGAGCACCGCGCCGACGTCCACCTGTTGACCAACCTGCACGGGCAGCTCGCTGACGATGCCCGATGCCGGAGCGTCGATCTGGTGCTGCATCTTCATCGCCTCCAACCACAGCAGCGGTTGGCCCAGGGCGACCCGGTCACCGACGGCGACGACGACTCGGGCCACGGCACCGGGCATCGGGGCGAGCAGCGAGCCAGTGGCGGCGTGAGCCACGGGGTCGGCGAAGCGCTCGATCCGCCGCAGGGTGACGGCTCCCAGCGACGAGTCCACGTATCGATCCGTGCCGTTGACGGCGACGGCGAACCTCCGCCGTACGCCACCGACGTCGAGGATCACATGGCCGGGCGACGCCTCGATCAGCCCGACGTCGTCGTATCCGTCGGCGACCAGCCCGTCGCGGGTGAATCGGTAGTCGACGTTCAGCTCGCCGGCGGGACCTTCGTACGCCTTGCGTTGCGGGGCGCTCGGCACGCTGCGCCACCCACTCGGCACCGCGCCCAGCGTCGGAGCATCAGCGCGATTGCGGGCGGCGTCGGCAAGGGCGGCGGCCAGCACCGAGTAGCGGACGCCATCGGTTCCGGCGAGCGGCGCGGCGAGGGTGGCCAGCCCGTGGCGGTCGAAGAAGCTCGTGTCGGTGTCGCCGGCGAGGAATGCCGGATGGCCGAGCACGCGCACGAGGAGATCCCGGTTGGTGATCACGCCGTGGAGCCGCGCCCCGGCGAGCGCCCCGGCCAGTGCCCGGACCGCCGCGTCGCGGGTCGGTGCGTAGCTGATCACTTTGGCGAGCAGTGGGTCGTAGTGAATGCCGACCACCGTGCCGGATACGACGCCGGAGTCGAGGCGAATCCCTGGCCGTCCCGAGTTGGCGAACTCGGTCACGACGCCCGGCACGTCGAACGTCTGCAGCATCCCGCTGTGCGGCTGCCAGCCGTTGGACGGGTCCTCGGCGTAGAGACGGGCCTCGATCGCATGACCAGACGACGGCGGTGGCGCAGGGTCGAGGCGCCGTCCTTCGGCGACGGCGATCTGCAGGGCGACGAGATCGACACCAGTCGTGCCCTCGGTGACGGGATGCTCGACCTGTAGTCGCGTGTTCATCTCGAGAAAGAAGAACGTGCCGTCGTCGGCGGCGAGGAACTCGACGGTGCCGGCACCCGTGTAGCTGATCGCCCGTGCCGCGGCGACGGCGGCGGAGTACAGCGCGTCGCGCATCCCGGCGACGCGTTCGACGAGCGGCGACGGCGCTTCCTCGATCACCTTCTGGTGGCGGCGCTGGATCGAGCACTCCCGCTCTCCGAGTGCCCACACCGTGCCGTGCTCGTCGGCCACGATCTGCACCTCGACGTGGTGCCCGGGCGTCAGGTACGGCTCGCAGAACACCGTCGCGTCGCCGAACGCCGACGCGGCCTCGGCCTGGGCCGCGGCGATCTCCCGATCGAGCACGGCAAGTGACTCGACGATGCGCATGCCCCGCCCGCCACCGCCCGCCGAGGCCTTGATGAGCACCGGCAAGTCGTCCGCGCCGACCTCTCGAGGAGTCAGCTCGCTGAGCACCGGGACGCCGGCCGCCGCCATCAGACGCTTGGCCTCGATCTTCGAGCCCATCGCGGCGATGGCCTCCGGTGGTGGACCGATCCACGTCAGGCCGGCGTCGACGACGGCCCGGGCGAAGGCGGCGTTCTCGGACAGGAAGCCGTAGCCGGGATGGACGGCGTCAGCGCCACCTCGTCGCGCCGCCTCGATGAGCAGGTCGGCGCGCAGGTACGTCTCCGCCGGCGAGTTGCCGGGGAGTGCCACGGCGGCATCGGCCTCGGCGACGTGCGGCGCTCGAGCATCGGCGTCGGAGTGCACGGCGACGGTGGCGATCCCGAGATCGCGGCACGTGCGCATCACTCGCCGAGCGATCTCGCCCCGGTTGGCGACGAGAATCGAGCGGATCATCGCTGAACCACCGATGCGGCGTTTCGGGGCGGAGATTCTTCGAGCGGCCGCAGGCCGCCTGCTTCGAGCTCGGCCGAACGGAGCGAGCGAGCGCAGCGAGCGAGGCGAGTGAGGCCGAAGCTTTCACGGTCGGAAGACCCCGTAGCGCTCGGTTCCGTGGACGGGGGCGGTGTGCGCGGCGGAGAGGGCGATGCCGAGCACGGTGCGGGTGTCGCGGGGATCGATGATCCCGTCGTCGTAGACCATCCCGGACAGCACCAGGGCGTCCGACTCGCTCTCGATCTGACCCTCGACTGCGGCGCGCATCGCCGCGTCGGCGTCCTCGTCGTAGTCCTCGCCGCGGCTCGCGGCGGCCTGCCGGGCGACGATCGACAACACACCGGCGAGCTGCTGGGGACCCATCACCGCCGACTTGGCGCTCGGCCAGGTGAACAGGAAGCGCGGCTCGTAGGCCCGCCCGCACATCCCATAGTTGCCCGCCCCGTAGGAGGCGCCGAGGGTGACCGTGAAATGCGGGACGGTCGAGTTGGTGACGGCGTTGATCATCATCGCCCCGTGCTTGATGATCCCGCCCTGCTCGTACTCCTTGCCAACCATGTAGCCGGTGGTGTTCTGGAGGAACAGCAGCGGCGTGTCGGCCCGGTTGGCGAGCTGGATGAACTGCGTGGCCTTCTGCGACTCCTCGCTGAACAGCACGCCGCGGGCATTGGCCAGGATGCCCAGCGGATAGCCGTGTAGACGTGCCCACCCGGTGACCAGCGACGACCCGTACAGCGGCTTGAACTCGTCGAACTCCGAGCCGTCGACGATGCGCGCGATGACCTCGCGCGGTTCGAACGGGGACTGCAGATCGGGAGCGACGAGGCCGAGGAGGTCTTCCTCGTCGTACACCGGCGGGGCGATGTCCACGGCGGGACGCGGACCGAGCTTGTGCCAGTTGAGGCGGGCGACGATGCGCCGCCCGAGGCGGATCGCGTCAGGCTCGTCGACGGCGAGGTGGTCGGAGAGCCCGGAGATCCGCGAGTGCATCTCGGCCCCGCCGAGCGATTCGTCGTCGGCCTCCTCGCCCGTGGCCATCTTCAGCAACGGCGGACCGGCCAGGAACACCTTGGCCCGCTCCTTGACCATGACGACGTGATCGGACATCCCCGGCAGGTAGGCGCCGCCGGCAGTCGAGTTGCCGAAGACGATGGAGATCGACGGGATCCCGTGGGCGGACGCGCGAGTGAGGTCGCGGAACGTTCGCCCTCCGGGGATGAAGATGTCCTTCTGGGTGGGCAGGTCGGCGCCGCCGGACTCGACGAGGTGGATCGTCGGGAGACGGTTCTGGAAGGCGATGTCGGCCGCGCGAAAGGCCTTGCGCAACGTGTACGGGTTGCTCGCCCCGCCTTTCACCGTCGGATCGCTGGCGCTGATCAGGCATTCGACACCGCTGACGACACCGATGCCGGTGACGACGCTGGCGCCAACGGTGTACGACGAGCCATAGCCGGCCAGCGGACTGAGCTCGAGGAACGGGGCATCCTCGTCGAGGAGCAGCTCGATGCGCTGGCGGGCGAGCAGCTTGCCGCGTTGGTGGTGCCGCTCGGTGTACTTCCGGCCGCCGCCGGCGACCGCCGTGGCATGCAGTGCGTCGATGTCGGCGAGTCGGGCCAGCATCGCGTCGCGGTTGGCGGCGAACTCGGCGGAACCAGCGTCGAGGTTGGAGCGCAGCACGCTCATCCCCACCACCGATCTGGGCGGCCTGCGGTTCATTGGTCGATTCCCGGACGCCAACGTCATCACAGGCGCCAAAGAATCCGGCGTCCACGGCAGCAGGACCTCGGGGATGTCGACATGGCGGGCCCGCAACCATTCGCCGAGGGCCTTGGCCTGCGGGTCGAAGCGGGCATTCGAGGCGACGCCTTCGCCGAGCAAGCCATCGATGACGAAGTTGACGGCGCGCAGGTTGGGCAGCACATGACGGGTCACGGGCAACGGCGCGGTCTCCGGCAGGAGACGACGCAACTCGTCGACGGTCAGCTGGTTGGCGAGCCACCGCCAGGCTGCGTCCGTGCGTGCCCACACGCCGACGTTGGCGCTGCCGCCCTTGTCGCCCGAGCGCGCCCCGGCGATCGTCCCCAACGGCACGCGGCGGGTCGCGCCGGCGAGCGGTTCGGGGAGCGGCGGGTCGGCGACATCGACGAGTTCGTTGCTCGCCGGCGGCGGGCCGATGAGTAGGCGGGTGCCGTCGGCGAGCACCGCCGTGTGCTCGATGTCGGCCGCGGCGACGTGGGCGACGGTGAAGACTCCGTATGGCTCGGCATCGCCAGGCGGGGCGGTGACATGGAAGCCGGGGTACGACGCCAGAGCCAGCTCGATGGCGGCCCCGCTGAATGCTCGGCCGATCGCCTTCTGGTCGGCACCGCGCACCACGCAGTACAGGAGGGCGCTGGCCTCCTGTTCGGTGGCGGCATCGGCACGGTCGGTCCGGGCGAGCGTCCACGTGGCGTCGAAGCCGGCGAGCTGCTCTTGCACGAGCGCCGCCTTGGCCTCGATGTCGAGGCCCGTGAGCACGAAGACGACCTCGTTGCGGAACCCGCCGAGCGAGGCGATTCCGACCTTGACCGTCGGCGGTGGCGGTTCGCCACGGACGCCGCTGATGCGGACGCGGTCGGGTCCTTCGTCGTCGAGACGGATCGTGTCGAAGCGGGTCGTGACGTCGGGTCCGGCGTAGCGCGGTCCGGCGATCTCGTAGAGCAGCTGAGCGGTGACGGTCTCCCGCGTCACCGCGCCAGCGGTGCCGGCATGTTTGGTGATCACGCTCGAACCGTCGGCGTACACCTCGGCGAGCGGAAACCCAGCGTGACGCAGGTCGCCGAGCTCGGTGAAGAACGAGTAGTTGCCGCCCGTCGCCTGGGCACTGCACTCGATGACGTGGCCGGCGACGGTGGCGCCGGCGAGGGCGTCGAAATCGGTGTTCGCCCATCCGAAGTGCGCGGCCGCCGGACCGACGACGAGCGAGGCATCGGTGACCCGACCGGTGACGACGACATCGGCACCACGTTCCAGGCAGGCGGCGATCCCCCAGCACCCGAGGTAGGCGTTCGCCGTGAGTGGCGATCCGAGACCGAGCTCGTCGGCGCGCGGCAGCAGGTCATCGCCCTCGACGTGGGCGATGCGGACCTCGACGCCGAGCGACGCGGCGAGCTGGCGGAGCCGCTCGGCGAGTCCGGCCGGGTTGAGGCCACCGGCATTGGTGACGATCGTGACGCCACGATCGACGGCGAGGCCGAGGGATTCCTCCATCTGCCGGAGGAACGTCTTGGCGAAGCCGAGCGACGGGTCCTTGGCCCGGTCCCGGCCGAGGATGAGCATCGTCAGTTCCGCCAGATAGTCGCCCGTGAGCACGTCGACCTCGCCACCGGTGAGCATCTCGCCCACGGCGGCGAAGCGGTCGCCATAGAACCCCGACGCATTGGCGATCCTCAGCGGTTCGGTCATCTGGATCGCTCCGGCTCCCGACCGGCGCCCGGCGGCCCGGCGAAGGCTTGGGCGATGGTCAGCCAGCGTTCAGCGTCGCTCCCCTCGGCGGTGACGGCGAGATCATCGCGATGACGGCGTTGGGTGACGAGCAGGCAGAAGTCGAGGGCCGGTCCGGTCACCCGCTGGGCAACCTCGTCGGGACCCCAGGTCCAGCGATCACCCGACGGAGCGGCGAGCTCGACGCGGAACTCGACGGTGGGCGGTGGGAGACCGTTGACGTGAAAGGCGTAATCGCGGGCGCGCACGCCGATGTGCGCGACGTGGCGCAGGCGGTCGGTCGGCCGGCGTGTGGCGCCGAGTGTGTCGGCGACGTCCTGACCGTGCGCCCAGGTCTCCATCAGCCGGGCGGTCGCCATCGAGGCGACGCTCATCGGCGGCCCGAACCACGGGAGCTTCGTCCCCGTCGGCACGGCGACCAGGGCGGCGGCGAGTCGCTGGCGGCGGTCCCGCCACCACGCCAGCAGATCGGCGGGCGGGCGGGCGGCCGCGTCGGCGGCAGCGGCGTCGACGGATGCCGCCGCGCCATCGAGCGTCCCCGCCACGGCGGCGGTGAACGCCGGCGCATCGGTGGCGGCGAGATGGGCGACCTCATCGGTCCAGCCGAGATGGGCGATCTGATCGGCGATCGTCCAACCAACTGCCGGGGTCGCGGCGCGCCACTGGTCATCGTCGAGCCCGGCGACCAACTCCTCGAGCACCTCGCTCTCGGCGGCCAGGTCGGCGAGCAGGGCAGCCACGTCGGCCATCCAGCCAAGCGTGCCAGCCAACGGCGAAACAATCAAGCGCGCACGCTTGTTTCGCGATCAGCGCCTCGGCCGACTCGGGAGCACGTGACACAGAGCACGGGTGGCGTCTGTCACGTAATGAAACGTTGGCGTAGCGCAGTGCAACGCTTACGTTTCGTTGTCGAAGTACCCACCTCCCGCCCGGCCACACGGCCTGCGTGGCCGGGGAACGCAATGAAGAGGCTCCCGATGTCTGAAACTCCGCTCTACGCCCAACCAGAAGTTCACGAGCGTCGTTGGTTCCTGCTGGGGGTGCTGTGCCTCTCGCTGATCATGGTCGTGATGGCGGTGTCGTCACTGAACGTGGCGATGCCGACGCTGCAGACCGAGCTCGACACGAGCGCCACGATGCTGCAGTGGATCGTCGACTCGTATGCGCTCGTGTTCGCTGGGTTGCTGTTGACAGCGGGGGCGCTCGGCGATCGCTTCGGTCGCAAAGGGGCGCTGCTCATCGGCCTGGCGGTGTTCGCCGCCGGCTCGCTGATCAGCGGGCTGGCCGGCTCCGCGGAGATCGTCATCGCCGGCCGGGCTGTGCAAGGCGCCGGGGCGGCGTTCGTCATGCCGGCGACCCTGTCGTTGATCGCTGCGGTGTTCCCGCCCGAGGAGCGGCAGCGGGCGATCGCCATCTGGGTCGGCTTCGCCGGCGCTGGCGGGGCCCTCGGTCCGATCGTCTCGGGCGCCCTGTTGGAGAGCTTCTGGTGGGGCTCGGCGTTCCTCGTCAACATCCCGATCGTCGCCCTCACCGCAGTCGCCATCGCCGTCTACAGCCCACGCTCGCAGGACGACGAGGCGACACCGCTCGACCCGCGCGGCGCGGTGCTCTCGCTCGTCGGCATGACGGGGCTGCTGTTCGGCATCATCGAAGGGCCCGAGCGGGGGTGGACGAGCCCGATCGTGCTCGCCACGTTCGTCATCACGGCCGCCGTGGCCGTCGCCTTCGTCCGCTGGGAGCGTGTCGCTCCGCATCCGATGCTGCCGGTGTCGTACTTCGGCGACCGCCGCTTCAGCGTCGGCAGCGCCACGGTGACGGTGTCGTTCTTCGTGATGTTCGGCTTCTTCTTCCTCTTCTCGCTGTACCTCCAGTTCGCCCGCGGCTACTCACCGCTCGACGCCGGACTGGCGACACTGCCGTTCGCCGTGGCATTCGTGATCGTGTCGCCGCGGAGCGCGGCGCTCGCCGAACGCATCGGCAGCGGCCGGACGATCGCCTACGGGTTCGCCATCGTGGGCATCGGCATGGTCCTGATGGCCATGATCGGCGTCGAGACGCCGTATCTCGTCCTGGTCATCGGGATGGTCCTGCTCTCCGCCGGTATGGCCATCGTTGCCGCACCGGCGACGAGCGGGATCATGAACGCCGTGCCGATGTCGAAGGCCGGCGTCGGCTCGGCCGTCAACGACACGACGCGTGAACTCGGAGGCGCGCTCGGCATCGCCGTGTTCGGCAGCATCGTCAACTCCGCCTACCGGGCGAACATCGACCTCAGTGGCCTCGGACTCTCGTCGTCCGAGGCCGCCCAGGCGGAGGAGTCGATCGGTGGCGCCGCGGCGACCGCCACGACGGCAACTGGCGACGTCGGCCCGAACCTCGTCGAGCGGTCGGCGAGCGCCTTCACCGATGCCTTCAACCTGGCGTCGATCATCTCGGCCGTCATCGTTGTCGCCTCGGCGGCCATCGTCGCCCACACGTTCACCCGCACCAAGGAAGCCAACGCGGCACGCACCTCGACCGTGACGCAGGAGCAAGCGGCCGAGTTGGAGTTGGTCACCGCCGCTGCCGCGACAGACTGATGACGTGGAACACGCTGACGAGTTGCTCCACCAGGATCCGCGCATCGAGCGGACCCGCCGGGTCGTACTCGATGCCGCGCTCGCCCTGCTCGTCGAGCGCGGCTACGGCGAGGTCACGATCGAGGCGGTGGCGGCCGAGTCAGGGGTGGCCAAGAGCACGATCTACCGCCACTGGCCGAGCCGCCTGGAGCTGATCAACGATGCCTTCTTGGAACTCAAGCCGACGTTGCCCGTGCCCCCCGAGGGCAACGTCCGCGAGCGCCTGATCGTCGTCCTCGAGCACCTCGCCCAGGACGTCGCCGCCTCGCGATGGTCAGCGTGCCTCCCGGCACTGATCGACGCCGCCGAGCACGATCCGGCCGCCCGGGAGCTCAACTTCCGGCTCGCCTCGACGGGACGCCAATCGCTCGCCGGCCTGCTCGCCGAGGGGGTGCGCACCGGGGAGCTGCCCGCCGACCTCGACACCGTGCTGATCGCCGAGGCACTCGCCGGGCCGATCATCCTGCGCCGCTTGATGTCGGCGGAGCCACTCGCCCCAACCGACGTCCGACACCTCGTCAACCAAGTCGTCGGTGGTTGCCCGCCGGCCAGGGCGAAGCCCGCCAGTCAGCGCCGCTGAGCAACGAGAAGTGGCGTTGACGGGCAGCGCGATCGGGTCGTCACCGTCAATCGCCGCTCGGTGAACGAGCTCGAGAAAGCGACCTACGCTCCGCGGATGTCTCGTCCCATCCGTGTTGGTGTGCAGTTGCCCGAGGTCGAGCGGCGAGTGTCGTGGCCCGAGCTGATCGAGATGGCCCAGACCGCCGAAGCGGTTGGCTTGGACTCGATCTGGTGCGGCGATCATCTGCTCTACGACCTTCCCGGCGGCATCACCCGTGGTCCGTGGGAGGTGTGGACGACGCTCGCCGCCCTGGCGGCCGTGACGGAGCGGATCGAACTTGGACCACTCGTCGCCTCGATCGGGTTTCACGCCCCGACGATGTTGGCCAAGCAGGCCGCGACCGTCGACGGCATCTCCGGCGGACGGCTGATCCTCGGGCTGGGTGCCGGGTGGAACGAGCGCGAGTACCGGGCCTTCGGATTCCCGTTCGACCGCCGTGTGGATCGCTTCGCCGAGGCACTGACGATCATCAGTTCGCTGCTGCGCGACGGCCGCATCGACTTCGACGGCGAGTTCCATCGTCTGGAGGACTGCGTGCTCGATCCGCCGGCGACCCGGCCCGGTGGCCCGCCGATGATGATCGGCTCGACCGGTCCCCGCATGCTGTCGCTCGCCCTGCCTGTCGTCGACAGCTGGAACGTGTGGTACCGCCACTACGGCAACACGGTCGCCGGGTTCACCGAGGTTCGCGCCAAGGTCGACGAGCTGGCCGAGTCGGTCGGTCGGGACCCGGCGAGCGTTGACGCCTCGGCGGCCGTGCTCGTCGGCTTTCCGGGTGGTACCGGGCGGGTGATGGGCGACACCGTCGACAACCCGGCACCCGTTTCCGGCTCGCCCACGGAGCTCGCCGGCCACCTCGCCGCCCTTGCCGACGCGGGTGCGGCGCACGTGCAACTCGTGCTCGACCCGATCACGTCGCACTCGATCGAGCTGGTGGGCGAAGCGCTCGGCGAGCTCGGCGACTAATCGTCCGTCCGGATCTTCACGGTCGGCGACACTGTCGCCGTGGAGACCGACGCGGAGCTGGAGACCGGCTACGGGCGCGACACGCCATCGGGCGACAACCTGTGCAACGACTTCGCGGCCGGGATGGCCGAGGGGTTCCTGGACCTTGCCGAGGGGCGGGGCGACCGAGTCGCCGGCGACGACCCGGACGTGGCGATGGCTGACGGAGGATCGGCGTCAATGATCGGCAACGTCGTCTGCCTCCGGCGGCCGATCGACGCCGCGGCATGGCCGGCACTGACCGAGCGGATCCACGCCTACTTCGGCGGACACTCTGGTGGCCAATTCATCGTGTTCTCGGCGTGGCCGACACCAGACCTGCGCCAACGGGGTTTCGGACGCGTGGGTCATCCGCCGCTGATGTTTCGACCACCCGCATCGCTCACCGACGAGCCGGTCACCGGGCTCGAGTTTCGCCGGGTGAGCGATGCCGAGACCGCCCGGGACTGGGAGTCGACACTCGTCCGTGGCTACCCGCTGGAGGGGGTCGACCCGCGCAACGTCGGTCTCCTGCCGGCGCGGGCGCTCGACGTCCCACGTTGGCAGCACTGGGTCGGCTATCTCCACGGGGCGCCCGTCGCCACGGCGTCGGCATTCGTCGATGACCATCACGTCGACGTGGAGTTCATCTCGGCGCTGCCCGAGGTCCGCGGCCGGGGCATCGGCCGGGCGGCGACGGCAACCGCCACTCGCGCCGCCGCCGACCGACCGGCGATGCTGATCTCCAGTGACGACGGCCGGACCGTGTACGAGCGGCTCGGCTACCTGCCGCTGCTGCGCTTCACGTTGTGGGCCGGGCACCGCCGCTGATGGATTCAGCGCTGCGGTTCGACCCCGCGGACAACGCCGAGCGCCCGGGCGGCATTCGACGACGCCGGCTACACACTCGCTGCCGTCACCGACCGGCTCGGGTCGAACGTGTTCGCCCACCTGTCCGCCGGCGAGATCGCTCCGCTGGTCCGCGCCACCCGTGCGGGCGACCGGTTCGACGTTCTCGTGCGCCTGTTCCTCGTCGGCGCGCCGGTCACCGCCGACGACGCGGGCGCGGCGCTCGCTCCGCTGGGGCTCGAGGCGTGGGCGCACTCGGGCGTCGTGGCGATCGCCGGCGACGAAGTACGTGGCGAAGTGGTGGTCCGGCCGCTCGGAGACCCCGACGATCGCCTCGTCGTTCACGATCGACCTGGTCCGGCGGGCACCGTCGCGGCCGACCACGTGCTCGGTGTCAGCGCCTCGACTGCCGCGCTGGCGGGAGCGACGATCCGTCGCCCGGTCGGCGCGACCTTCGACCTCGGGACGGGGTGTGGCGTCCAGGCCATCTACGCGGCGGCCCATAGCGGTTGCGTTGTCGCGTCCGACGTCAACCCGCGGGCGGTTGCCCTGGCGAAGATGACGATGCAGCTCAACGGTCTGGCCCACGTCGCGGTGCGCTCCGGAGACCGGTTCGATCCAGTCGCTGGTGAGCGGTTCGATCTGATCGTCGCCAACCCGCCGTTCGTCATCTCCCCGTCGCGTCGCTACCTGTTCCGTGACGGCGGCCTACCGGTCGACGAGCTGTGCCGATCGATCGTGCGAACTGCGCCGGATCATCTCGTTGGTGGAGGGCATTGCCAGTTGCTCGCGTCGTGGGCCCACGTGGCGGGCGAGGACTGGCACGACCGGCTGGAGTCGTGGTTCGCCGGGACTGATTGCGATGCCTACGTGCTCGAGCGTGAAGCCCTCGATCCGGCCGCCCATGCGGCGAGCTGGTTGCGCCAGACCGAGGCGCCGGAGAGCTGGGGCGACGACTTCGACGAGTGGCTGACGTATTGCAAGTCGCACCGCATCGAGTCCGTCGGCTTCGGATTGATCACGATGCGCAAACGTGGCGACGACGGCCCGACATGGTCCGCGCCGAAGAAGCTCCACAGGACATCGTGATGCCGTGTGGCGACCACCTCGGCGCCGTGTTCGAGCTCGCCGACTTCCTGCGGGTCGTCGACGACGACGCACTGCTCGCCGCCACGTTGGCGGTCGCCCCCGACGTCGTGCTCGACGAGCGGGCCCGGCCGGGCGAAGGCGGATGGCTGGTCACCGAACGCCGGCTGCGCCAGACGGCCGGGCTGTGCCACCAGGGCGACGTCGATCCGGGTGTCGCGGCGATCGTCGCGGCGTGCGACGGCCAACGAACGCTGGGCGACGTGCTTGCCGAGGTCAGCGCCGCAGCAGGAGTATCGGCGGCCGACATGGGTGCGGCCGCGATCCCGATCATCCGCCGCCTGATCGAGCAGGCCTTCCTTCTTCCGTCCGTCCCCGACTAAGCGT
>CAWBBL010000012.1:0-19238 GCA_963786985.1 Ilumatobacteraceae bacterium
GCCGATCAGCTCGATGCCCTTCTCGTCCGTCAGCCCGTGCGGCGTCCCCAGGTCGACACGGCAGGCACCGGCGGCCAGTACGGCGGCGACAAGGTCGGCGACGTGTTCGGGTGTGCCGCTGAACGCGAAGCGGTCGAGCACCTCGTCGGGGATCAACTTGCCGGCGGCCTCGTGGTCGCCAACCGCCGTCAGCCGGCGCACGGGTTCGAGCACCGCGGGCGGCACGGCGACCGTCGGGTCGAGGTCAGCGACGACGGCGAGGTACATCGCCACCTCGGTGCGCGCCCGTGCTCTGGCGCGCTCGCCATCCTCGTCGACGACGCTGACCGCGCCGAGGACGATGCCGACCTCGTCCGGGTTGCGGCCCACCGAATGCGCTCCAGCGGCGATGTACGACCTCATCACCGCGACCATTGCCGGATTGGCGCTGCCGCCGACCTTCACCTCGTCGGCGATCCGACCGGCGAGCGCCCCGGTACGCCGCCCCCAGGTCCCGATCATCAACGGTACGGCTGGTCGCTCGGTGTCGTAGCGCAGCGTCGTTCCGGGGGCCATTCGGAACACCGCGCCGTCGAAGCCGCGTCGGTCGTGGCGCAGCAGCGCGGCCACCAGGCCGGCGGCCTCCTCCAACGCTTGCACCGGCTGGCGCTGATCGATCCCGATGGCGTCGAGCCACGTGCCGCGGGCAAGTCCGAGGAACGCACGACCGTCAGAAGCGAGGTCGAGGGCGGCGATCTGTCCGGCGATCTCCGCTGGGTGAATGGCGAATGGGCTGAAACAAGCCGGCCCGAGACGCACCGACGTCGTCGCCCGGGCGATCTCCAGCAGCGCCGGCAACGGAGGCTGGAACATCAAGTCGGCGTACACGCTGATCACGTCGACGCCATGGTCCTCGGCGATCGCAGCCAGGTGGGCGTACGCACCGGGGGGCTTGTCGCCCTGGAGGCCGAGTCCCAGTTCGACGCTCCTCGATTCGGGATCGCTCACGTCAGGTCGGTCGTCCGCAGCCGGCGCATCCGGGTGCGCTCGATGCGCATCACCAGCCGTTCGTCGGGGTCCGGGCAACACACCTCGGTGTCGTGCTCGATCCAGTCGCCGGGCGGGTTCTGACGCTGCTTCGCCGACAGCAGGGGGAGGGCGGCGGCGAGGGCGTACACGCAGAAGTGCTTGCCGGCCGGCAACCGGAGTTCGTTGCTGGCGACGAGGTCGAAGTAGTCACCGGGCTGCATCCCGCACACGCTGCGCCCCTCGATGCGGTCGACGACGACGCGTAGGTCGTAGACGACGGTCTCCGCTGCTGGGTCGGGCGGCGCGCCGTCGGACATCGAGGCAACTGTATGACGGGCGACTCTCGACGTGCGAGCGTTCGCTTTGCTCATCGTGGCCGGCCCGTCTATCGTCATCTCCAAGAGCAAACGCTCGTTCGCGTGGGGAGGTAGGCGATGACGGAACTTCGTTCCGAACGACGGAGTCGGACTCGGCTTGGTGCAGCGATCGCTGGTGCCGCACTGGTGGCCGGCAGTGCCGGCCTCGGCGCGACCAGCGTCTCGGCAACCGGCGAAGGCGAGCCGCAGCCCGGCGGCACGCTGATCGTCGCCGGCGACCCGGACGTCCTGTGGATGGACCCCACCGCCGCGTACAGCGCCGCCGACTACCAGTTCCAGCGGATGACGTTACGCAACTTGTTCGACTACCCGAACAGCGGCACGCTCGAGGAGCGGGCGACGCCGCTGCCCGATCTCGCTGTCGAGGTGCCGACCGAGGAGAACGGCGGAGTCTCCGCCGACGGCCTCACCTACACCATCGAGCTACGCGACGACGTCGTGTGGAACGTCGACGAGCCGCGTCCCGTCGTCGCCGAGGACGTCGTGCGCGGCGTCAAGCGGATGTGCAACCCTGTTCAAGGCTCCGCCGCCCGCGCCTACTACCTCGACACGATCGCCGGCATGGGCGAGTTCTGCGAGGGGTTCGCCGAGGTGGCGCCCGAGATCGAGCCGATCCGCGACTACATCGAGTCCACCGACATCGCCGGCGTCACCGCCGTCGACGACCACACCGTTCAGTTCACCTTGACTCAACCGGCGAGCGACTTCGTGTACCTCCTCGCCCTGTTCCGCTTCACGGCCCCCCAGCCCGTCGAGTACCTCGACTACCTCGCCGACAGCCCCGACCTGCGCCAGAACATCATCGAGAACGGGCCGTACCAGGTGGTCGAGTACGTGCCCGACCAGAGCTACGTGCTCGAACGCAACCCGAACTGGGATCCCGAGACCGACGACCTCCGCGAGGCCTACGTCGACCGCATCGAGATCACCCTCGGCCAGCAGAACGAGTCCGTGTTCCAGCAGATCATCGCCGGCACCGTCGACATGCAGTGGGGCGAGACGACCGTGCCGACACAGGAGATCCCGGCGCTGCTCGCAGCCGGCGACGAGCGCCTTGTCATCGAGGGCGCGGGAGGGCTTGTTCCGTACATCGTGATCAACACGCTGAGCCCCAACGCCGACGGTGCGTTCGGCGACCCGCTCGTCCGTCAGGCGCTGAACTTCGCCGTCGACCGGGAGGCCGTGCAACAGATCTTCGGCGGACCGAACCTGTCCGAGCTGGCCTTTCACATCCTGCCTCCGGAGGTGCCCGGCTCGGAGGACATCAATCCGCTGAACATTCCGCCGGGCGGTGATCCCGAGCGCGCTCGTGAGCTGCTCGCCGAGGCCGGCTACCCCGACGGGCTGCCGATCAAGGTGCTGTACGACGATGAGCCGGGGATGGAAAACCTTGCCGCCGTGCTCGAGCAGGTCCTCGGCGATTCCGGGTTCGACGTCGAGTTGGTCTTCCAGCCGCGCAACGCCTTCTACGGCGAGTTCCTGCTCAACCACGAGTTCACCGAATCCGGGGGGTGGGACATCTCCCCGGTGACGTGGTACGCCGACTACCTCGCCGGCCGGTCGTACATCCCGATCCTCCTCGACGGCCGGGGGTACGAGTCTGGAACTCCGAACTACGGCGGCTACAACAACGACGAACTCAACGGGCTGATCGACGAGGCACTTGCGGCCAGCACTCCCGAAGAGGCCACGGCGCTGTGGGCCGAGGCCGACGTCCTGGCGACCGAGGACGCCGCCTGGATTCCTGTCGGCTTCTCCAAGACGCCGACCCTGCACGGCGACCGAGTGGGCGGCTTCGTGTTCCACCTGGCGCCACGCAACGGCGACTTCACCAACGTCTGGCTCGAGCAGTAACTCGATCCACGATCTGGGGAAGATTTGTCGCGGACGTCGACACGGTTCTTCCCCAGATCGTGGATTGGCACGGAACTTCCCCAGATCGTGGGTCGATGACCAGCGGCTAGGTGCCGCAGAGTGCGTCGGGGTCGGCGAGGGCGCGGTGCACGAGCCGCTGCAGGTCGTGAACCGGGAGCTCGGCGTCGTCGATGCGGAGGAACAACGCGACGTCGCGCCGGTCGCCACCTTGCTCGACCGGACGTTGCCAGATCTTGACCGACGCCGCCTGCCTTCCGCGGCGGTCTCCACCGGACTCGTCACCAGCGAGCAGGGCGGTCAGCAGCCGCGCGGCGAAGGCCCCGTCGGCGTCGACGTAGGCCTCGGCCATCGCTGCGACGACGTGGGGGCCGGCGAGGATGTTGCCCTGCACGGCCCACGACTCGCCACTCAGCCCACCGGCCCACGGCGTGCACTGATCGCCGGTGAACGTGGTCGCCCGCCCGGTTGCGTCGACGACGCCAAGTTGCCGGAAGACGCTCTCGGGGTCCCCGGTCGTCAACCGGCCGACCACTCCGTCGGCGTTCTCGCCGTCACGGAGCGCAGCCAGTCCCTCGTACCCGTAGCGCAGATCGTGGTACGCCTGGGTGGCGACGGCGCCGACTCCACCAGCTCCCCACGGCACATGGGCACCCACACACATCGCCTTGGAGGCCACGGCGACACCCCATTGCGTCGTCGGCTGATCGAAGGCGACGATCGAGTACGTCACGAGGAGAACCCGTTCGCCGATGCGAGCGACGAGGCGCCAGCAAGGCCTGCGTGGCTGAACGCCTTGACGGAGCGGTTACTCACGGCCTGCGTGGCCGGGGAACGCAGTGGCGGCCTGCTCACGCAAGATCGCCCACACGATCGGATCGAGCTGGCCGGGCAACGTGCGCTCCTCGTAGTTGTTGACCCCCGACCACGCGGCGAAGGCGCGGTCGAGGCTTTCGTGATCGTCGGGCGGATATCCCACGGCCACGAGGGCGTCGGTGACCTCGTCCGCCAAGGCACCCTCGAGCGCCAGCAGTGTCGCTGGGTCGGGGCGTTCGAAGTACAGGAAGTGCAGATCGAGGAGACGGCCGAGTTCGGTGATCGGCGCGGCGTGGTCGTCGACGCGCAGATCGGTCCCGATGTCGAGACCGCCCCCGTACGCCGCGCCCTCCTGCCAGATCGACATGGCGGCCGACTCGAGGCCGCGGCGATCTCCACCGGCTGCCTCGCCGGCCTGGAGGCAGTGCAGCAGTCGTTGCCCGAAATGCGCCTCCGCCGGGTCGTACGCCTCGGCCATCGCGTCGACGACCTGTGGGCCGTCCAGCAGGTTGCCTTGCGTCGTGAAGTTCTCGCCGGGGTGATGACCCTTCCAGTCCATGCATCGCGTCCCCGTGTGGTTGGCGGTTGCTCCGGTGCGATCGACGACGGCGAGTTGACGCTGGTCGACCAGCGGGTCGTCGGCGGTCAGCCGGGCGACCGTCTCGGTGGCCCCGAGCCCGCTGCGCAGCAAGTCCAACCCGTTGGGTCCATAGCTGAGATTGGCCAAGGCCTGGGTGGCGATCGCCCCGACCTCGGCGCCACCCCACGGCACGGCGAAGCCGACCGCCAGGCACTTCGAGGCCACGGCGACGCCCCACGAACGCGACGCCGGATCGAACGCAACGATTGAGAATGTCATCGAGATCTCCCTGACGAACGAGCGTTCACTAGTTTAGGTGGTCACCGGCAGCACAGCCAGTTGCGGCAGGCTCGGTGCTGGTTGACCGGCCCGTCGGCCAGCACTACTCTGCAAGACGAACGAGCACTCGTTCGTATCCGGCGAAGGGTCGTATCCGTCGCATCTGATCGGTGCGGGAGTTGGGGGACTGAGACATGGAACGACGGCATCTCGGCAGACGAGTTCTCGCCCTGGGCGTTGTGCTCGCGGCGGTCGCCACGGCGAGCGCCGGCCACACCGGCGCCACGACGGAGCCCGGAGGCACCCAGACCTCCGGTGGGACGTTGGTCTTCGGCGTCTCCAACGATCCGCGCATCCTCGACCCGGCGCTCGCCTCGGATGGTGAGTCGCTGCGCGTCAGCGGGCAGATCTTCGAGACGCTGGTCACGACGGCGCCAGGGTCGACCGAGGTCGTGCCGCTGCTCGCCACCGAGTGGTCAGCGAGCGACGACGGGCTCGCCTGGACGTTCGAGCTGCAGTCGGGGGTCACCTTCCACGACGGCGAGCCGTTCAACGCCGCGGCGGTGTGCTTCAACTTCGACCGCTGGTACAACTTCGCCGGCCCTCTCCAGCTCAACTCCGGCGCCTATTACTGGCGAGTGATCTTCGGCGGCTTCGCCGCCAACGAGCCCGACTCCGACGCTCCCGAGACATCGCTCTACGAGAGCTGCGAAGTGGTCGACGATGACACGGTCATCCTCCACCTCACCGCACCGTCGGCGGCGTTCCTGAGCGGCCTCGTGCTGCCCCCGTTCTCGATCGCCAGCCCCAAGGCGTTGACCGACTACGACGCCGACGCGGCGAGCCTCGACCCGGAGGGCAACCCGGTGCCCCAGGGGACCTTCGGCACCGAGCACCCGATCGGCACAGGACCGCTGATGTTCGACGAGTGGATCCGCAACGACCGCCTGACACTCACCCGCTTCGACGACTACTGGGGCGCGCCGTCGCTGCTCGACGAAGTCATCTTCCGGCCGATCCCCGACAACGCCGCTCGCCTGCAGGCATTGCAGACCGGCGAGATCGACGGCTACGACCTCGTCGATCCGCAAGACCGGGAGACGATCGCCGCCGATTCGGAGCTCCAGCTGATCGAACGACCCTCGTTCAACGTCGGCTACGTCGCCTTCAACCAGACGTTCCCGCCGCTCGAGAACATCGACGTGAGGCGGGCGATCGCCCACGCCCTCAATCGGCAGGCCGTGATCGACAACGTCTACGGCGATTCCGGCGAGGTGCCGGTGGTCTTCATGCCGCCGTCGGTGCAAGGCTGGACGGACGACGTCACGATCTACGACTACGACCCCGACGAGGCCCGCGCCATCCTCGAGGCATCCGGCCTCGAGCTGCCGATCGCCATCGACTTCTGGTACCCGGCCGACGTGTCGCGACCGTACATGCCGGATCCCCGGCGCATCGCCGAGGCCTTCGCCTCCGATCTCGGAGAGGTCGGCTTCGAGGTCAACCTGCAGTCGGCGCCGTGGACACCTGACTACCTCGACGCCGCGCTGTCGGGCCAGGCAGCCGTCCACCTGCTCGGTCAGACCGGCGACTTCGGTGACCCGGAGACCTTCGTCGGGACGTTCTTCCGCACGGAGAGCCCGCAGTGGGGATTCGAGAACCCCGAGCTGCGCCAGGCGCTCGAGGACGCCCTGCGGATCACCGATGTCGACGAGCGCACCGCCGCCTACGAGGAGATCAACCGCACGATCATGGACTTCCTCCCAGGAGTTCCCTTCGCCCATTCGACGTCCAACCTGGCGTTCCGCTCGAACGTCGAGGGCTTCGTCGCCAGTCCTGTGACCACGGAGAACTTCGCCACCGTGTCGATCGAGGAGTAACGGGCGCACCGCATGGCGCGCTACGCGGCACGACGGCTGCTCCTCGCCATACCGGTCCTCCTCGCCGTCTCGTTCCTCGTGTTCGCGTGGACCCGAGCGCTTCCGGGCGGCCCGGCCCAAGCGCTCCTCGGCGAACGAGCGACGCCAGAGGCCGTGGCCGCCATCGAGCGCCAGTACGGCCTCGACCGGCCGCTCGTCGTGCAGTACGGGAAGTACCTCGAGCGGATCGCCTCGGGTGACTTCGGGCTGAGCGTCGCGACACAGCGGCCGGTCCTCGACGAGCTGCGCGAGCGCTTCCCCGCCACCTTGGAACTGGCGTTCGCGGCGATGTTGTTCGCCGTCGTCGTCGGCGTCCCACTCGGCATCGTGGCCGCCAAGCACGTGCACCGACCACTCGACCACGTCAGCCTCGTCGGTTCGCTGATCGGCATCAGCATGCCCATCTTCTTCCTCGCCCTGATCCTCAAGTGGGCGTTCTCGGTGCGCCTTGGCTGGCTGCCGAGCATCGGTCGCCTGGACGTCAAGACCGACCTCGACCGGCGCACCAACCTGTTCGTCGTCGACTCGATCATCTCGGCCAACTGGGCTGCGCTGTGGGACACGATCCGGCACCTGATCCTCCCGGCGATCGCTCTCGGCACGATCCCGCTGGCGATCATCACCCGGATCACCAGGACCGCGGTGCTCGAGGTGATGCAGGAGGACCATGTCCGCACGGCCCGCGCCAAGGGCCTGCCACCGCGTGTGGTCGATCGGCGGCACATCCTGCGCAACGCCCTCCTCCCCGTCACGACGGTGATCGGCCTGCAGGTCGGCCTGCTGCTGTCGGGGGCCATCCTCACCGAGACGGTGTTCGCCTGGGGTGGGCTCGGGACGTGGATCTACGACGCCGTCGGCGCCCGCGACTACGCCGTCCTGCAGGGCGGGATCCTGTTCATCGTCTTCGTGTTCGTCGTCGTCAACCTGCTCGTCGACCTCGGCTACTCGCTCATCGATCCGAGAATCCGCTACCAATGAATGGTCAACGCCGCGGCCGCCGGCAGAACGCCGTGAACGCCCTGCGTGGCCGGGGAACGCAATGAGCACTGTCCAGGAACTGCCGACGGCCGTCGGGTTGCCAACTGACGCTCCTGTCGCTCCGCCGACCGTGCGCAGTCGCGACGTCTTGCTGCGGCTGCGTCGCAACCCCGGCGCCCTGATCGGTGCGGCCATCGTCGCGCTGGTCGTCGTGCTCGCCGTGTTCGCCCCGTTGATCGCTCCGGAGACGCCTTCGGGGCAGGCCTACCTCGACCGTCTCGGCGGAAGCTGCTGTCCTGGGCCGTCGGCCGACTATTGGTTCGGGCTCGACGACCTCGGACGCGACGTCTTCTCACGCATCGTCTACGGCGCCCGCGTCTCACTCGTCGTCGCCATCGCCTCGGTGTCCCTGGCGTTCGTCGTGGGCGGGCTGCTCGGCGCCGTCGCCGGGTACTTCGGCGGGGCGACCGACTCGACGATCATGCGGGTCGCCGACGTGATGCTCGCCTTCCCGAGCTTCCTCTTCGCCATCGGGCTCGTCGCCCTCCTCGGTCCCGGGCTGTGGCAGTTGATCGTCGCCATCGGCATCGCCAACGTGCCGATCTTCGCCCGCCTCCTGCGCGGCAGCATGCTCGGTGTGCGCGGCTCCGCGTACGTCTCTTCGGCCCGCGTCCTCGGGCTGCCGTCGCGCCGCGTGCTGGCGGTGCACATGCTCCCCAACGCCGTGTCACCGCTGATCGTCGCCGCCACGCTCGCTCTCGCCACGGCGATCATCGAGACGGCCGGCCTCGGCTTCCTCGGCCTCGGGAGCAACGACCCGAGCCAACCGGAGTGGGGGGCGATGCTCGCCAACACGAGTCGCTACCTGCAAACCGCTCCGCACCTCGCGTTCTTTCCCGGGGCCGCGATCGTCATCACCGTGCTCGGGTTCAACCTCTTCGGCGACGGCCTCCGCGAGGCCATCGACCCGCGACTCATCTGAGATGTCGCACCGCTGACATGGCCCTGCTCGAGGTCGACGACCTGACGGTGCGCTTCCGAACGCTGCGTGGCGAGGTCCACGCGGTCAACGGCGTCGAGCTCTCGGTGGACGCCGGCCAGACGGTGGCCCTCGTCGGCGAGTCCGGATGCGGCAAGTCGGTGACCGCCCTGGCCATCCTCGGACTCCTCGCTCGCACGGCGTCGGTGACACGGGGCCGTGTCGTCTTCGACGGCCACGATCTACTCGGCCGCAGCGAGCGCGAGCTCCGCCAACTGCGTGGCCAGGCGATCTCGATGATCTTTCAGGACCCGATGTCGTCGCTCAACCCGGTGATGACGGTCGGCGCGCAGGTCGGCGAGGTCCTCGAAGCGCACACCGATCTCGGCGCGGCGGCGATCAAGCGGCGGTCCGTCGAGCTGCTCGACGAGGTCGGCATCCCCGACGCCGGCCACCGCGCCGGGCAGTACCCGCACCAGTTCTCGGGAGGGATGCGCCAACGGGCGATGATCGCCATCGCCATCGCCTGCAACCCGCGCTTGTTGATCGCCGACGAGCCGACGACCGCCCTCGACGTCACCGTGCAGGCGCAGATCCTCACCCTCCTCGCCCGGCTGATCGCCGACCACCGGATGGGCCTGCTGCTGATCACCCACGATCTCGGTGTCGTCGCCGACACGTGCGAGACGACGAACGTGATGTACGGCGGCCGCGTCGTCGAGTCGGCGCCGACCCGCCAGCTCTTCCGTCGGCCGGCTCATCCGTACACCGTCGCCCTGCTGCGCAGCATCCCCAAGCTCGACGGCGACCGCAAGGTGCGCCTGGCGGCGATCGAGGGTCAGCCACCGGTGCTGCGCGCCGAGCCGGTCGGCTGCACGTTCGTCGCCCGCTGTCCGCAGTCGCTCGACCGTTGCCGGACCGACACCCCGATCCTCGAGCCGATGGCGGGCGGGCACGCCGCCTGCTGGAACCCGGTGAACCTGATGAATTGCGTTCCCCGGCCACGCAGGCCGCGACTGGCCGCTCCTCGGCTAGCGCCTCGTCGCTCGCAACGGTCCGGCCGGTGAAGCCGTGACTGGGATGCTCGATGTCGAGGACCTGCGCGTCACGTTCACGGTGAAGGGGCGAGGCGCGCTCCGCGGCGCCAAGGTGACCGCGGTCGACGGGGTGTCCCTCTCCGTCCAGCGCCGCGAGACGGTCGGTCTCGTCGGCGAGTCGGGTTGCGGCAAGAGCACGTTCGCCCACGCGCTCGTGCGTCTCGTGCCCTTCGAGGGGCGCATCAGCCTCGACGGCGACGACGTCACGGACCTGCGCGGGGCCGAGCTCGTGAAGTACCGGCGGCGCGTCCAGCTCGTCTTCCAGGACCCGTACACGAGCCTCAATCCGCGACTCAGCGTGCGCCGGCTGATCGCCGAGCCGCTGGTGTACGCCCGCCGGGCGAGCGGCGGCTCGGTCGGCGGCAACGACGTCGCCGCGAGGGTGAACGAGCTGCTCGGCCTCGTCGGACTTCCTGCCGAAGCCGCCGACCGCTACCCGCACGAGTTCTCCGGCGGCCAGCGCCAGCGCATCGGCCTGGCGAGAGCACTGTCCGTCGAGCCCGCTGTCATCCTCGCCGACGAACCCGTCTCGGCGCTCGACGTGTCGATCCAGGCGCAGATCATCAACCTCCTCGTCGATCTCCAGGATCGCCTGCACCTCACGCTCGTGTTCATCGCTCATGATCTCGCCGTCGTCCGCCACGTGTCCGACCGTGTCGGCGTGATGTACCTCGGCCGGATCGTGGAGCTCGGTCCGACCGACGACCTGTACCGGCAACCATTGCACCCGTACACCGTCGCCCTCCTCTCGGCGGTCCCCGTGCCGGATCCCGAGGTCCAGGCGACCCGCCGCAAGATCGTCCTGACCGGCGACGCGCCCAGCCCGCTGGCGGTACCGAGCGGGTGCCGGTTCCATCCGCGCTGCCCGATCGCCAGGCCCGAGCGCTGTGCGACCGACGACCCACCACTCGTCGAGCTGTACCCCGGCCGCTTCGTCGCCTGCCACTACCCCGGCGAGCTCGAGACGCCCGCCGCCTATTGACCACGACCACGTCACGAGGAGTTCAACCATGCGGTTCGGAGCGAAGCTCGACAACTACGGCCCACACGTCGCCACACTCGGTGTCGCCGAGCCGGCCCAGCGGGCCGAGCTGGCCGGGTTCGACTCGATCTGGTGCAGCGACCACGTGGTGATGCCAGCCACCGTGCGCTCGTTGTACCCGTTCTCCGACGACGGGAGCATCAGATGGGACCCCAGCGAACCGTGGTACGACGCCGTCGTGTGGTGTGCGGCGATCGCCGTCGTCACCGAGCGGGTCGAGTTCGGCACGGCCGTGATGCTGGCCAACCTGCGCCATCCGCTCGTCCTCGCCAAGCAACTGGCGAGCATCGATGCCCTGTCGGGCGGACGGCTGATCGCCGGGTTCGGCGCCGGATGGATGCGCGAGGAGTTCGTGGCGCTGGATGTGTCGTTCGAATCCCGAGGTCGGCGACTCGACGAGTGGATCGACATCTGCCGGCAGGTCTGGACCGGGCGGATCTCGGTGGTCGCCGGCGAACACTTCTCCGTCGACCTCGATCTGGTGACCGAGCCGCGTCCGGTACGCCGGATTCCGATCCTCATCGGCGGCATGTCCGACGCCGCGCTGCGCCGGATCGCGCAGCGCGCCGACGGATGGGTCCCGCTCGTCCGCGGCAACCGTGATCCGGTGGCGACGATCGAACAGGGCGTACGACGACTGCAGGAACTGGCTGCGGAGGCGGGTCGCGGGGACGTCACGTTCCGCGTCGTCTACAACGCCGCCGACCCCGCGGAGGTCGCTCCGCAGCTCGACGCCCTCGCCCGGGCGGGCGTCACGGACGTGATGGTCGACGTCGACTACACCGATCGCGATGGCCCGGAGCGGGCGCTCGCCGCGTTGCGAGGTTGACCCGCCCCGACGCTGGGAACCGTCGGCACACACCCTCGGACCGTCGTCACAACGACGATCGATGGCCGGCCGCTTGGTGTCGTTCGCGGTGCGCGTCCAGCTCCGTGGCGAGGGTGTTCTCGTCCCACCCTTCGGTCAGCGCCCGCCAGACCAGGCCGGCTTGGGATTCCGGCGCCAGGTCGCCGACCGGTTGATCGCGATCGAGGTTGGTCGGAAAGGCATACCCTTCGGCAGACGCAGCCACGACGCAGCGCAGGAACGCGTCGCTGGCGCCGGCGGCCCTCCGTTCGCGAAGTACTGGGAAGAGCGCCTTGCTGATCGCGAGTCGGTCGACGCTCTCCATCGCCCGGCCGAACGGCGACGACACTTGCAGCAGGTTGGCCATCCGGCGCACATCACGTGAGCGGTTGGTGCCGGCGCCGTGGTACAGGCCCGGATTGAAGAACACCGCGTCGCCCTTGTCGAGAGGGAGCTGCACGTAGTGCTCGTCGAAGTAGTCGACGAACTCGCGCTTGTGGCAGGCGACGTAACCGCCCTGGTAGAGCTGCGAGTACGGCAGGTACATCGTCGGCCCGGTCTCGACGGGCATCGCATTGTGGGCGACGGCGCCCTGCAGCGTCAACGCCGGTGACAGCGCGTGGACGTGCATCGGGTACGCCTGCGCCTGTTCGACGGACATGAACCCCAGGTGGTAGTCGGTGTGGGCGACCTGCGCCTGCCCGCCGGGATTGACGACATTGACCTGTGACGTCATCTGGTAACCGGGACCCAGCCACGCCTCGCAGATCAGCGCCAGGATGCTGTTGCCGTAGTAGTCGACGAAGACCTCCGGGGCGCGCAGTGCCAACTTGTCCAACGCTCCCCAGACCCGATCGTTGGCGCCCGGCTTGGCGAAGTGGTCACCGGCGACCGCTCCGCGCGCCTTCTGGTCGACGATGATCGCCTCGAACACGGCAGTCGCCCGATCCACGACGGCCACGTCGAAGGCGCCCTTGAAGACGGCAATGCCGGGACCGTCGAGGAGTACGCGGACCAACTCGGCCTGGACCTTCCGGCGATCCTGCCCTGGCTCGATCCGCTCACGTAGCGCCTCGCCGTAGATCGGCACGTTCTGCTCGACCGAATCGGCATACCAGTGATCGGCGGGATCGGTGACTTGCTCGACGACCGCCCGAAAGTCTTCGAGCTGAATGTCGTCGGCGGCAAACCAGGTCCGGCGCGATTCCTTGGTCATTGTGATGACGTTGGCGTCCGGTGATCGACCAATGAATCGGAGGCCGCCCAGATCGCGGCGGCGCCGGTCACCCGCGCAACTCGGCGATCAGCGCGTTCGCCGCGCCGGTGAACAGGGCGGTCGAGCTCGACACCGTGACGAGGCGGACGCCCGCCGAGATCCACGGCCGGGCGGCATCGGCGCTCGGCGCCCACGTCGCCGTGGCAATACCCCGCGCCGTCGCCCGCGCGACGATGCCGTTCATCGCCTCGACGACGGAAGGGTGGCTCGTTTCGCCGGCGACCCCGAGGTGCTGGGACAGGTCGAACGGGCCGATGAAGGCGAGGTCGAGGTGCGGCGTGTCGAGGATCGCGTCGAGGGCGGCGATGCCCGCCGGACCCTCGATCTGCACACCGATGACGACGTCCGCCTCGATGCGGTCGCGGTAGGTGAGGAAGGGCACGGTTCCGTAACCGGCCGCCCGCGTCATCGGGGCCGCACCGCGAGAACCGATCGGCGGGTAGTGCCCGGAGGACACCACCGCGGCGGCATCCTCGGCGCTACTCACGTTGGGGACGAGCACGCCGTGGGCGCCGGCGTCGAGGGCCGCACCAATCTCGTGCGGCGCGACTCCGGACGTGCGCACGACGCCGAAGCACCCGGCGGCACGCGCGGCCCGCAGCAGCTCGGGGAGCGCTTCGGTGCCGTACTCGCCGTGCTCGAGGTCCAGGAACACGCAGTCGAAGCCGAGGTCACCGAGCGTCTCGACGAGGTCTGGCGAAGCCGTGTTGACCCAGGTGCCGAACACCGTGGAACCGTCGCCGAGCCGCTCACGCAGTGAGGTCATCGCGAACGGACGTTAGTACGGCGGGGGTGCCACACTGATGGGCGTGGCCGGACTGTGCATCGGTGTCGTCGCGCCGTTCTCGACAGAGGAAGCGATCGTCGCCGGACCGCTGCTCGACGCGGTCAAGCGGGTCGTCAGCGCATCCGCCGAGCCCGTCAGGATCATCGCCAGTGACGATGGGCGCGACCCTCCCGTGCCGCCCGAGCGGTGGCGGCGATCCTCGCCGAGCCCGGTTGCATCGGCGTGGTCGGACCGAAGAACAGTGGCAGTGCGCTCGCTGCCGCCCCGCTGGCCGCGGCAGCCGGACTTCCTCTCGTTCTGCCATGTGCCACCGCCGACGAGCTGACCGGTGACGACGGCGTCGTCTTCCGCCTCTGTGCTCCCGACCGGCTGACCGCCGCCGCGGCTGCCGAGCTGGCGCGCGAGCTCGGCATCGGTCGGCTCGCCGTGCTCCCCGACGACACGGCCTACGGCCAGGGCCTCGCCGGCCAGGTGCGAGCTGCGGCGGGAACGCTGGGGATCGACGTCTCCGATGATGCCTCGGGCACGGACGCCGCCTTCTTGGCCATGGGAGAGGTCGAGCAGGCGGTGGTGATGACCGAGCTGCGCGCCGGTGGGTTCCACGGTGACTTCCTCTCCGCCGAGGGTGGCCCCGACGCGCCGATCGCCGCATTGGCGGGTCCGGCCGCCGAGGGTGCCTGGCTGCTGTACCCCGGCGTCCCGGTCGATGGCCGATCGGTGTATGCCGCCGAAGCTGCCGATGCCACGCGCGTCCTCCTCGCAGCCGGGTTGGGTGGCCCGGCGGCGATCCGCGCCGGAAGCTTCGCGGGCGAGACGGGACACATTCGCTTCACGGCCACCGGTGAGCGCCAGGGCGCTGCCGTCAGTTGCTATCGCGTCACCGACGGCGTCGCCCGACTCGTCAGCTGATCCGCACCCGTGCATCGAGGAGCGCATACCCGACATCGACGACGATGTTGGCGACGACGACGAACGCCGAGGCGAAGAGCACCGTGCCGATGATGACCGGCTGGTCGCCGCGGACCACCGACTCGACAGCGAGCCGACCGATGCCCTGCAGCCCGAAGATCTGCTCAGTGACCACGAGGCCGCCCATCAGAAAGGCGACGTCGAGGCCGAACTGCGTGAACAGCGGGGTGACCGCACTGCGCAGTCCGTGCTTGTAGGCGACGCGTCGCTCCGACAACCCCTTGGCGCGGGCCGTGCGGATGTAGTCCTCGCCGAAGACCTCGAGCATCTGCCCGCGGGTGAGCCGGGCGTACGTCGCCGCCGTGGCGAAGGCGACGGTGAACCACGGCAGGATCAGATGGCGGGCCCACTCCCACGGGTTCTCGGTGAGCGGCACGTAGCCCCCCGCCGGGAACCACTCGATGCCCAGCAGGGTCAGGCGGAAGAACAAGAAGTAGAGCAGCAAGAGTCCGACGACGAACGTCGGGAAGCTGAGGCCGGCGAGTACGAACGTCGTCCCCATTCGGTCGCGCCAGCTGCCCGGATGGCGCGCCGACGTCACCCCCAACGGGATGCCGGTGATCGTCCACAGCACCGCCGCCCCGATGGCGACCGAGGCGGTCACCGGCAGACGATCGAGGATGGTCTCGAGCACCGGCCGCTGGCTGTAGTACGAGTAGCCGAGATCGCCATGCAGCAGATCACCGAGGAACCGGCCGAAGCGGTCGAGGAGCGGCTGGTCGAGCCCGAGGCGCCGCTGGATCTGCTCGACGACGTCCGACGTCGCCTGCGGCCCGGCGAGCTCGCGGGCGGGATCGTTGGGCGCGACGTAGAAGAGGACGAACATCACGGCGCTGATGGCGAACATCGTCAGCAATCCCGACAGCGCACGGCGGAAGATGAAGCGCAGGATCACGACAGATCCTTGACGGCCGTGTCGACGCGGCGTGCGTCGAACGCATCCCGCAGCGAGTCGCCGAGGACGTTGAGGGCGAGGGTCAGGGCGAGCACCGCACAGGCCGGCACGACCACCATCCACCAGGCGACGCGGTAGAGCTGAGCCCCCTCGGCGAGCATCGACCCCCAGGTCGCCGTCGGCGGGACGACCCCCAGGCCGAGGAACGACAGCGTCGCCTCGAAGACGATCGCCGAGGGCACGAGCAGGGTTCCGTAGACGACGAGGGGAACGACGAGGTTGGGCAGCACGTCGACGGCCATGATCCGCATCCGGCTCGCGCCGAGCGAGCGGGCCGCCTCGACGAACTCACGTTCGCGCAACGAGATCACCTGGCCGCGCACGACCCTGGCGATCGGACACCACGAGAACAGCACGATCACGACGATCGTCACGCCGAGCCCTGGGCCGACCAGCGACACCAGGGAGATGGCGAACAGCAGGAACGGCAGGCTCAGCGTGGTGTCGATCAGCCACGAGAGGATGCGGTCGACCCAGCCGCCGAGGAAGCCGGCGGCGAGTCCGATCGCCATGCCGACTCCGACGGCGACGACCGTCGACACGGCGCCGACGATGATCGAGACGCGCGCCCCGTAGGCGAGGCGGACGAGGAGGTCACGACCGAGCTGGTCGGTGCCCAGCCAGAACTCGGCACGAGGACCGACGGGAAGGCCGAACTCGGTGAGCCCGGTGTCGCGGTACTGCTCGTTGACCGGGTGGCCGGTCCAGCGGGCGATCAGCGGTGCGGCGAGGGCGAGCAGCACCATCAAGCCGATGACGATCGCCGACACCACAGCCCCGCGATCGCGGCGCAGCCGGGCCATCGCCAACTGCGTCGGCGTCCTGGCGACGACCCGTTCGCTGGCGAACTCCGGATCTGCGGCGTCGTGGAGCGGCGCCTCGAGCGGGATCACCGGCGCAGCTCCACCGGGGCTCCGAGGGGATGCAGGCAGGCGGTCCGATGGTCGTCGGCGTCGCCGGCGCGGGCCACCAGCGCCGGGTCCTCGTCGCTGCAGTCGGCCTGGGCGAAGCGGCACCGGGTGTGGAACCGACAGCCGCTGGGTGGGGCGATCGGCGACGGCACGTCGCCGGCGACGAGCTCCACACGGCGGCGCTCGTCCGGGTCGGCCAACGGAACGGCGTCGAGCAGCGCCCGCGTGTAGGGGTGGCGTGGTGCGGTGAACAGCTCGTCGGTCGTGGCGGTCTCGACGATCCGGCCGAGGTACATCACCGCGACGCGGTCGGCGATGTGCTCGATGACCCCGAGGTCGTGGGACACGACGAGGTAGGTGAGGTCGAGCTCGTCCTGCAGGCGCTCGAGCAGGTTGATGATCTGCGCCTGCACGGAGACGTCGAGTGCCGAGACCGGCTCGTCGCAGACGATCAGCCGAGGCTAGAGGGCGAGGGCACGCGCGACCCCGATGCGCTGGCGCTGGCCGCCCGAGAAGGCGGCTGGAAAGCGGTTGTGGTGCTCGGGGTTGAGCCCGACGAGCTCCATCAGCTCCTGGACCCGGGCGCCGATCGCCGCCTTCGGCGTTCCGTGGATGACCAACGGGTCGGCGATGATCGACCCCACACGCCGACGCGGGTTGAGCGACCCGTACGGATCCTGGAACACGACTTGCACGTCGCGGCGCAGGGCCCGCATCTCCTGGCGGCCGAGGCGCGCCAGGTCGGCGCCGGCGAACTCGACGGTCCCGGCCGTCGGTTGCAGCAGTCCGGCAACGAGACGCGCGAGCGTCGACTTCCCCGACCCGGACTCGCCGACGAGTCCGAGCGTCTCGCCCGGACGGATCGCCAGGTCGACGCCGTCGACGGCGCGGACCACCGGCGCCCGGCCGAAGAGTCCCTTCCGTCGCCCGAGGAAGTGCTTGACGAGGCCATCGGCACGCAGCAGCGGTCGATCCGTGGGTTCGGAGGTCTGCGCCGCAACAGTGATCGCGCGCGCTCGACGATGGCCCCGAGACGGTCCGGAGCGGCTTCGACCGGCAGCACACACTCCGAGCGGTGGCTGCCGCTCACCTGGCGCACGGGCGGCAACTCCAGACGACAGCGGTCCTCGGCATGCGGGCAGCGCGGCGCGAACGCGCATCCCGGCGGCAGGCGCAGCATGCTCGGCGGCTGTCCGGCGATCGGCACCAGCGAGGTTCCCCTCGTCGTCGCTCCGGGGATGCAGCTGAGCAGCCCGCGCGAGTAGGGATGGTGCGGTCTGGCGAACAGCTCAGCCGTCGTCGCTTCCTCCACGATCCGACCGGCATACATCGTCAGCACCCGGTCGGCCAACTGGGCGACCACGCCGAGATCGTGGGTCACGAGCACGATCGCCGTGCCGTGCTCACGCTGCAGGCGGGCGAGCAGGTCGAGGAGCTGGGCCTGCACGGTGACGTCGAGCGCGGTCGTCGGCTCGTCGGCGATGAGCAGCTCGGGGCGCAGGGCCAACGCCATCGCCAGCATGACCCGCTGACGCATCCCGCCGGAGAACTGGTGCGGGTAGTCGTCGACCCGGCGAGCCGGATCCGGGATGCCGACCTCCTCGAGCAGGTCGGTAGCCCGACGCCTGACCGGCTGTCGGCCGGCCGTCTCGTGGGCGCGGATGGCCTCACCGATCTGCCAGCCGACGGTGTACTGCGGGTGCAGGCTCGAGAGCGGATCCTGGAACACCATGGCGATGCGTGCGCCGCGAATCTTGCGCATTGCCTGGGGTGCCAGGGAGAGCAGGTCGCGGTCGTCGAATCGAACCGTCCCGCCGACCCTGGCGCCGCGCACGAGCTGGAGGATGGACTGGGTGCAGACCGACTTGCCCGATCCCGACTCGCCGACGATGCCGACGGTCTCGCCGGCGGCGACATCGAACGACACGCCGCGGACGGCGTGGACATCCCCGTCCTCGGTCGGAAAGGTCACCGACAGGTCGCTCACCGAGAGCAGCGCGCCGGACGTCATCAACCTCACCTCCCCGGTGACGAACTAGCGATTGTTCACGGTCGGTCACTGTAGTGACGGGGGCCTAACGTGCGCCCATGCGCTCGCCCACCCCGGACCGGTTCTTCGACGGAGGCGGTCACGAGCGGGCGGCCGGGTACGCCCGGGCGGTACGCCGCGGCACCGCCATCATGGTCAGCGGCACGACCGCCAATGACGGCCACGGAGGCGCGCGACACGTGGGGGACACTGGCGCGCAGACGACGGAGGCCCTTGGTCAGGCGCTTGCGGCAATCGCAGCACTCGGCGGCCGGAGCGACGACGTCGTGCGCACACGCATCTTCCTGGCTCCCGGCGCCGACTGGCAGGCCGCGTCGACGGCCCACGCCGCAGTGTTCGGCGACGTCAGCCCGGCGAACACGATGTTGTTCGTGCATGCCCTCATCGGTGAGGGCTTCCTCGTCGAGGTGGAGATCGACGCGATCGTCGACCGATGAGTCGTCCCCTCTTGACCAGCCTGCGGCTGAACAACGACGTCCCGGTCGCCGAGTTCATC
>CAWBBL010000013.1:0-15127 GCA_963786985.1 Ilumatobacteraceae bacterium
GGCTGAGCGGTCCCGGCGATGCCGCCGAACGTGAGGCGCTCCAGGCATGCGAGGAACTGCGCCCGTGGATGCGTCGGGAGTACGGCTGGCCGCTGGTTGAACTGGGTCAGGCGCGACTCCGCCGCGGCGACTTCGCCGGCGCCGATGAGGCGTTTGCTGCCGCCGGTGAGCATGCCTGGCCGACCCATCCGGGCCTAGCGCTGCTGCGGCTGGAGCAGGGCGATCCGCAGGGCGCGGCGTTACAGATCACGGCCGCGATCGCTCATCCGGTCGAAGCGCCCTCGAAGGAGCTGCCTCCGTTCGGCGATCTCCGGCTGGCTCCGTTGTTCGACGCTCAGTCCGAGATCGCCGCTCAGACCGGTGACGTCGCGACGGCGGCCGAGGCTGCCGAGGGCCTGATGCGTGCGGCTGCCCGGTTCTACAGCCCGGTGCTCCACGCAACAGCCGATCTGGCGAGAGCTCGACACGCACTGCTGACCGGCGATCCGCAGGCGGCGACCGCGGCCGCCCTCGCGGCCACGACGACCTTCGCCGACCTGGACGCGCCGTTCGACCTCGCCCGTTCGCGGGTGGTCCTCGCCGAAGCCTACGCGGCAGCGGGCAACGGTGCCGCCGCCCGAAGCGAGCTCACCGCGGCGCGCACCGGCTATGCCCGGTACGGCGCGCATCACCGTGTAGCCCAGATCGACGAGCGGCTCGGCACGTCGAACGCCGAGCGAGCCCCCGCGGCGAGCGTGTCGGCGCACCGCGGCACGTTTCGCAAGGACGGACCGACGTGGACGATCGAGCTCGGCGGGCACACCGCCCGGGTCAAGGACCTCAAGGGGCTCCGATACCTCCACCGGATGCTGGCCGCGCCGGGCCGCGAGTTCCACGTCCTCGACCTCGTCGCCGTCGAAGCGGGCACGGTGCGTCTCGCCGGCAACGACGGGCTGCCCGTCCTCGACGACGCCTCACGAGCGGCATACCGACGCCGCCTTGCCGACATCGACGACGACATCGAAGACGCGAGCAGGTTCAACGATCTCGGCCGCATCGCGAAGGCCGAAGCCGATCGTGAGTACCTCGTCAACGAACTCGCCCGTGCCGTCGGGATCGCTGGCCGGGAACGGCAGACCGGCGGCTCAGCCGAACGAGCACGCACCGCGGTCGCCCGGACGCTGCGCTACGCGCTCGACGAATTGGCCGTCCAACACCGGCTCGCCGCCGACCACATCCGGGCCGGCCTGCGCACTGGCACCTACTGCTCCTACACCGGCGATCCGATCGCCGGCGTGTCGTGGACCATCTGACAGTCGCGTCGGTGCCGCTCCAACTACATGCCGTTCTGCGTGCGTCCACGCGGCGGGTCGGATCGTCGCTCTGTGCTTCGTTCGGGCGCCGCGCCGACCGGCGCTCAGTGGCCCCCACTGAGGACCCCGTCTCAGCCAGACACGGCCGCAGCCCACGCTCGATCCCAGCGCTGCGACGTGGGATCTCAGGTAGCAAGCGTGAGGCGGCCGTGCTGGAGCGTTCCTTCGATCGCCCGAGCGAACTTCGGAACTGCTCGGCGAAGGTCGTCGGGATGGTGGCGGGCGATCCAGTTGAGCACCCAGATTCGGCGGCCGACCTGGAAGGGCAGGATGTCTGCGTCGGGCCATGGCTCGACGGCCGTGTAGCCGGTCCGGAACGCGTCGAGCAGGGTTGTGTATGCAGCGGGACCGACCTCGTCGAAGAGGTCGAGCATGGCCATCGCGATGTCGTGGCAACGATGTCCGACGACAGTGTCCTCGAAGTCGAACGGACAGAGTCGGCCGCGCCAAAGCTTCACGTTGTCGTGATGCAGATCGCAATGGATGATCTGGCGGTCGGCCGGATCGAGCGCGGCGTAGGCGAGCTGGGTCAAGTAGGCCGCCTCTCGGATGACGTCGACATCGCGTTCGGAGCTTCCGACGGTGCCGGCGGTCTCTGCCCACACGTCGGGTTCGCCGCGGCTCAGAGTTCCCTCGAACACGCGACGCGGTGAGAGGTGGGCCGATGGTTGCCACCCGCGGCCGTGGACGTGCATCGCCGCGAGGAGGCCGCCGAACTGGGTCGCGTTGCCAGTGGTCAGGCGGCGGCCGAGCAGACCACCGGACATCCACGCTTCCAGCGTTGCCAAACGGTCCGGGTTCGTCGCGCCGCCCGACACGGTGACCAACGTGTCGCCCGATCGAGCAGCGACTGGCCTGGGAACGCCGAGGTCGGTCTCGTCCGCGAGCGCGGTCTGCCATGCGGCGGCGAGGTGTAGATCGTCGGCCGTGCGCCATCCCGGCAGAGCGAGTCGGAGTGCGTACGTCTCGGTCGCGGTGAACACCCGGTACACGGCGTTGGTGTTGAGGGCGACGAACTGAATTCGCAGGGGTTCGACGGAAAACTCGGCGAGAGCGGAGCGTGCCATCCGGGCGAGGCGCCTCAAGTGCTGCGGCCGCGTCGCATGCGCAGGAGCGGTCATCGGTGCAACCGCAACCGTTCTTTGGCCGATTCCGTCACAGCGGCGTCAACAGGTCTGAGGAACACGTCAATCATCCCGCCCGACATCATCGTTGGGATGGGCCGCGTCAGCCGTGGCTGATTCCGAACGAGGGGCCGGCAACCGCCCCCTCGCGAACGACGACGCGCGGTTGGGTGGGTGGCGGACGGCTGGATCGTTGCGTTCGCCGACGATTCGCACCGAATGACGGACGCCGAGGGGCTCCCTAGCCTCAGCATCACGCCCAGAGCCGGCGTCCTACGCGACTCGCGCCCACCCGGCGTGCCCAGTGACGACGGAGTACCGAATGACGCCGGCCGAGCCTCCACCGGGTCCGAGCCGCCGCTCCATACCCGGCGCTCGGAGCGGGCAACGCACTGCTCGTCGCGCCCAGCGACCTACGGCCCGGTCGAAGGCTGTGAGCGGAACTCGGTGGCTTACGATCCCGCGGCGTCTGACACAGAACGGCGCTCCGGCACGAGTCGCCTCGCTGCGCAGATGTTCGTGCCCCAGGATCCGACGCTCTTGGATGTTCTCCGGGCGGGCCCGTCGGCGAGGCAGCGCGAGGGCACCACGACCAAAGGCGCACGTCGGGGTCGGCGGTCGGCGCTCGCGAAGCTGGACGGAAGCGGGCTAGGCGGCGGACTGTTCGGTTGCGGCGGCGAGTTCGCGGTCGGTGAGGATCGTGTCGCGGCGCATCATCGTGTCGGTGTCGATGACGGTGAGGAGATGCTCGGGACGGTAGTGGTGGGCCATTAGCGAGCGGTCAGCGAGTTTCCAGATCGCTCGGGACCGTTGCTTCAAAGCTGTCGAGCAGCGCGGCGAGACGCGGGTCGCATGGTCCCGAGGCTTCGGCAAGTGCGGCGGCGACCGCAGGTTCGAGACTCGTGACGTCGAAGCCATCGTTTCGCCGTTCGGTCAGTTCATCGGCGAGCAGGTCACGCAGGTCACGAGCGTCGTGCACTGTCCTTCAGCTAACGGGTGATCGAACTTGAAGTCAAATCAGTTACAAATATCACGACCAATGAGTAACAAATTGAGCACCTCAGCCTTTGACTCCGCCGGCCGTGAGGCCCTCGGTCAGGAAGCGCTCGGCGACGAAGAACAGGATGATGATCGGAACCGAGATGATCACCGAGCCGGCCATCAGCACGGTCTTGGCCACCTCGGCAGTGTCGAGTTGCTGCAATCCGAGCGGTAACGTCCATCGGCCGCGGTCGGATTGCAGGAACAGGAAGGCGAACAGGAACTCGTTCCACGCGATCATGAACACGTACAGCGAGACCGAGGCGATGGCCGGGGCCGACAGCGGAATCGTCACCTTCCTGATGATCTGCAGCCGGGTGCAGCCATCGGCCATCGCCGCCTCCTCGATCTCCCTCGGCACCGTCTCGAAATAGCTCCGCAGCATGTACAGGGCCACAGGAATCGTCTGCGCCAGGTAGACGACCGACAGCCCGCCCAGCGAGTCGCGCAGCCCGATCCTGCTGAACACGACGAACAGCGGAATCGCCAGCACGATCGCAGGGAACAGGTAGATGAGCACGATCACCGCGCTGATCTGGCGCTTGCCGAAGAAGTTCAGACGCGCGGCGGCGTACGCGGCCAGCGTTCCGAGCGACACGGTGATGATGACGGTGCCGAAAGCGACGATCGCGCTGTTGCGGATGAACTTGACGAACCCGAATCCACCCTCGGACTCCGATCGCAGCACTGAACGGTACGTCTCGAAACCGTTGAGTTCGTCCCAGCTGGGCAGGAACCGACTCGGGTGCCTGAGGATCTCGCTGATGTCCTTGAACGACAGCGAGATCATGTACACGAGTGGGAACGCGGTGATGAAGACGAAGAAGGCCAGGCTCAACCACTTGCCGACCTTGAGAACGCGCTGCTCGATGAGATTGCGGTTCACGCCGCCTGTTCCTTCGGGTAGAACCACTTGAAGTACACCGCGAGCGTGACCGCCAGTGTCGCGGCGAGGACGATCGACAGCGCTGAGGCCGCTCCCACGTTGAGCCGGCCGAAGAGCCAGTTGACGATGTTGATGCTCACCAGCTCCGTGCCGGCGGCGCCGGCGGTGAGGAGGTACACCTCGTCGAACCCGTTGAACGTCCAGATGAACCGCAGCAGGAAGATCGTCGCGAACACCACCTTGAGCTCGGGCATGATGATGTAGCGGAATCGCTGGAGCGGCGTCGCGCCGTCGACGATCGCCGCTTCCTCCAGCTCTTTGGGCATCGCCTGCAACCTGGCCAGGATGAACAAGAAGGCGAATGGAAAGCTGCGCCATCCCTCGAAGAGCACGACCACGGTGAAGGCGAGCGGCACCTTGACCCCGAACAGCTCGCCGTCACGCTGCAGCAGGAAGTTCACCGGTTCGGCGCCGAGGCCATCCAGCCATGAGTTGACGATGCCGTACTGCGGGTTGAGCATCGTCCGCCACAACATCGCCGCAGCGACGGCAGGCACGACGTAGGGAAACAGG
The DNA here is from genome assembly GCA_963786985.1 of Ilumatobacteraceae bacterium. Taxonomy (GTDB): domain Bacteria; phylum Actinomycetota; class Acidimicrobiia; order Acidimicrobiales; family Ilumatobacteraceae; genus Desertimonas. The sequence goes on from CAWBBL010000013.1 coordinate 4,977, forward strand.
AGGACGCCACGCACGAGTCGCCGGCCGCGAAAGGCCGACCGCACGACGAGCGCGGCCCACGTTCCGAGGATCAACGCGCACGTAGTGCCGGCCAAGGCGTAGATGAAGGTCCGCAGCAGCAGCTCCCGAAAGTTTCCGCCGGTGACCAATCGGTAGTTGTCGAGGGAGACGTCGGTGCTGAAGAAGTTGAAGTTCTGGAGGTCGATGAGGCGGAGGTCCTGGAAGCTGAGGGCGATGTTCCAGAAGACCGGGATGAGGACGACGGCCAGGACGATGATCAACGCCGGGGCGACGAAGACGTAGGCGATGCGGGCTTCCTGGCGGGCCAGCGAGCGCGTGGTGCGTCGCCGCCCCGGCGCGGCGTTGCCGGCCGGGGCTTCGACGACGCTCATTAGCCGAGGTCGCTCAGCTGCTGTTCAGCATCGGCTTGCATCTGTGCTGCCGCGTCCTCGGGCGACATGCCCTCGTTGAGCACCCGGCTCAATGTCTGGGGGACGACGAGGCTCGTGTACAGCGACGCGACGAGTGCGCCATAGCCGTCCTCGAAGCCCCACCGCCGGAAGTCCGCGGCTCCATTGACCAGCGTCTCGACGACCTCTGGACCGTAGATGTCGGCGAACGGCACCCGCTCGTCGACGCCGATTGACAGCTCGGTCCAGCCCTCGATGAAGGAGTCGGGCGCTTCGGGCGTTCCCGTCCGCATCGGGAACCTGCCCTCCGGGGCAACGCCGAGATAGTCGAGGTAGCCGTCACCCAGTAGGTACCCAACGAACTGCTGTGCTGCCTCGACGTCGGCGCCAGCGCCGATGCCGAAGTAGGAGGGCGACCCGTACTGCGCAGGCTCGGTTCCCTCGCCGCCACTCAACGCCGCCACGAGTCCGGTGTTGTTGGCGAGGAACAGCGGATCGTCGGCGCACTCGTCGCACGTCGGCAGCGCGTCGTTGCGGAGCCCGGCCATCTCGTCGAGGATGAACGGCGACCACACGATCATCGCTGCATCGCCCGCGAAGTAGGTAGCCCTGGTGGTGTCGACGTCCTGCACCGTGCCCGGGCTGTACTCGACGAGCTGTTGATACTTCGAGATGGCGTCCACGCATTCCGGTGAGTCGAGCGAGATCTCGTCATCGGTGATGAGCTGGCAGCCGTTGGCGAGGGCCAGGTACTCGAAGGTCTGCTGCGTGAACCCGCCGGTCGGATCGGTCGACATCGTGATGCCACTGATCTCGTCTCCATGGAGGGCTTCCGCGGCGGCGACGATGTCGTCCAAGGTCTGTGGAGCCTCGAGGCCGGCAGCTTCGAACAAGTCGGTGCGATACAGCAACAGCTGGCCCCACCCGTCGGAGGGGACGGCCACGGGGGTTCCGTCGATGCTCGCAAGGGCGAGTGCCTGCTGGTTGAACGTGTCGGCGCCGAGCATGTCGACTGTTCCGGCCGCGGCCTCCGGGTCGAGGATTCCCTGCTCGGCCCAACCGATCGAGAAATCGAGCGGTGGTCGCCACCACGTCGGGTAGATCGCCCGATGCGGCGTTGGTGACGATCAGGTTGGGCAGGTCGTCCTCCGGCACAGGCACGAGCTCGACCTCGATCCCCGTCTCGGCGGTGAAGGCGTCGATGATCGCTTGCTGATTGGCGACACGATCCGGTTCGATGTCCGACGTCCAGAACGTGATCGAGCCGTCCGAGCTCGCTTCGACATTCGACACCGGAATGACCCCGGCCAGCACGATGGTGCAAAGAACGGTGAGACGTCGACGCGTCATGTTGGACCCCCTGATTCGGCGCGCGGTGCGCTTCCCACCCTTTTCGTACTCCATGGCCGACTGAATGTCAATTGGATGACAAATAGTGCTGGGACGATTGAGATACATTTGCCGCGTGGAGATCAACCCGGCACTGCCGATCCCGATCTATCAGCAGCTCCGCACAGCGCTCATCGACGACATCCTCGAGCGGCGATACACGGCCGGCGAGCGCCTGCCAACCGAAAAGCAGCTGTGCGAGGTCCACGGGCTGAGCCGGACGCCAGTCCATCGGGCGCTCTCGGAACTGGCTGCAGAGGGCGTCATCGTTCGGCATCGGCGCCGAGGCTCATTCGTCAACCCGGAGTGGCTCAGCCGCGTTCGCGGGGATACCCGGCTGCGCGTGATGGTTCCGGCATACGGGCCGTGGGAGCAACTCGTTCGCGACGCTGCAGACGGAGGAGACGTGCAGATCGTGCGGGCCGCCCGCGACGTTCACCATCGCATGGTCACGCCGCGCGGTTGCCGAGGGCAATGCACCCGACATCGCGGTGCTCGATCACGTGTGGGCGCCCGAGTTCGCCGGCGCGGGTTTCCTCCATCCGTTCGAGGACCTCGACCCGCGATGGGTTCGACGCGAGCACGACGTCGACTTCCTCGCGTCACTCGTCGCCGCCGACCGATTCGAAGGGCGCACGTTCGGGGTGCCGGCGTTCGCCGAGGCCGCCGGTTTGTGGTTCGACAAGCGAAAGTTTCATGACTTCAAGCTGGACGCTCCGACGACCTGGAACGAGTTGCTCAGTTGCGCACGCGCGCTGCGGTCGGCGCAGCCGGGTCACCCGCTGGCCTTCCCCGGCGGGACGGCCGGAGGCGAGACGACGGCGTTCTGCCTCACCGGCTTCCTGGCCTCCAACGGCGTCACCATCATGGAGGGCGACCACGTCAATGTCGGCTCGGCCGAGAGCGTCCAAACGCTTCGTTTCCTGCGCCGACTTGTCACCGACGAGTGCATCTCGCCGGCCGCCGTCGGTTACTCGTGGGATCATCCGATCAACCTCCTCGCTTCGGGCGAAACGGCGATGACCATCGGCGGCACCTACGAGGCCGAAACACTCGCCGAACAGACCGGGGTCGGGCCACGGGCCATCTGGGACCGGTATGGATTCGTTCCGATCCCCGCGGGACCGAAGGGGCCACCGGCGAGTGTGGTTGGAGCGATGGTCTTCGTCGTCTTTCGACAGTCAGCACAACCGAAGGCGGCGATGCGCCTGATCGAGCGCGTCGTGGCTCCCCTCTCGCTTGCCGCTGCCGCTCGGCGCAGCGGCCGTGTGCCGTCCCGGCGCTCGGCGCTGACGATCGTCGCCGACGAGTTGCCGGTCTTGGCAGACACCAAGGATCTGCTCGAGCACGCCGCTGCTCGGCCGTGGATCCCCCTGTACTCGCGGGTGTCGTCGCAACTGCAATCGATGCTGGAGGCGGTTCTCACGGGCAAGGTCGGTCCGACGCAGGCGGCGCAACGTGCGGCCGAGCTGATCGGCGCCATCGCCGACCTGCCGACTGTCGCCACCCGACGCGACGCCATCAGCAGGTAGTCCACCTGTGGCAACCGTGGTCAGACTCGCCGGGCCGGGCGACATCTCGCTGGTCGAGTGTGCCAACGCCGAGATGGGGCCAGGCGACGTCCGCATCTCGACGTTGTACTCAGGCATCTCGGCGGGAACCGAGCTCACTGCCTACGCCGGCACCAACCCGTACACCACCAAACGATGGGACCGTGAGCGACGACTGTTCGTGGACGGCGACGTGTCGTTCCCGTACCCCATCGACGGGTGGGGGTACGAGGAGGTCGGCGTGGTCATCGACGTCGGCGGTGACGCGCAGGGAATCAGCGTGGGCGATGTGGTCACCGGAATCTGGGGCCATCGCAGCGAGCACGTCGCCGACGCAGCGTGGGCTTCGGCCCGCAAGCTCCCGGCCGGTGCCGAAGCGATCATCGGTGTGTTCGCCCGCATCGGCGCCATCGCCTTGAACGCGGTGCACGACGCCGCGGCGCGGATCGGTGACGTGGTCGCCGTGTTCGGCCTCGGCGTCCCCGGCCTGCTCGTCACCCAACTGCTGAGACTCGCCGGCGTCACCGTCGTAGCCGTTGACAGAATCCCGATGCGGCTCGAACTCGCCCGTCGATTCGACGCCGACCATGTGGTCGACCTCACGACCACTGAGCCTGCCGAGTACATCAAGGAGATCACCGAGTCCCGCGGTGCCGACGTCTGCATCGAGATCAGCGGGTCGTATCGAGCGGTGCACGAGGCGATTCGCGCAGCCGCGTACAACTCGAACGTCGTCGTCGCCGGCTTCCCGCAAGGAGAGGGCGTCGGGCTGGCCCTCGGGGAGGAGTTCCATCACAACCGCATCACGCTGACCTGTTCGCAGATCTCGGGGGTGAACCCGGCGCTCGACCACCGCTGGGACGTTCGCCGCCTCGAACGGACGGTCCTGGCGTTGGCCGCCTCTGGCCGCATCGACGTGACCTCGCTCGTCTCGCACACCTTCCCGGCATCCGAAGTGGGTCAGGCGTTCGCCATGCTGGCCGAGTCACCGGCGGACGCCTTGCAAACCGTGCTCGACTTCGGGGCACCGTCGCAATGATGCGGCTGTCGTGCCAGGAACGGCTTCTCCCCGGCGAGACCCTCGCCGAGAGGTGGGACAACGCCCGACGCTGCGGCTGGGAGGGCATCGAACTCCACGGTCCTGCGAACTATGGCCTAGGCGAGCGGCTCGCCGAACTCCGAGCGGCCGCCGCCTCGGGGGTCGTGTTCTCCAGCGTATGTATCTCGATGCGGTCGTTCATCGGTGATTTCGACCCCGAACGGCGACGCGACGCGATCGACAACATCAAATCCCAGCTCTCCGTCATCGCCGACCTTGGCGGCACCGGTGTCGTGACGCCGGCGGCCCACGGCCAGTTCTCGTTCAAGCTCCCGCCGTTCGAACCACCACCGCGGAGCGAAGCCGAGGACTTCGCCGTGCTCGTCGACGGACTCGGCGAGCTCGGCGCACACGCTTCGTCCGAAGGCGTGTGCGTGTTCTTCGAGCCCCTCAATCGCTACGAGGACCACATGGTCAACAGACTCGACCAGGGCGCGACCATCGTGTCCGCCGTGGGCAGCGACGCTGTCAAGCTCGTCGCCGACACCTATCACATGAACATCGAGGAGGACGATCCGCCGGCCGCGGTTCGCGCCGCTGGACCGCTGATCGGCCACGTCCAATTGGGTGACAGCGCACGTTGGCAACCCGGCACCGGCCACTTCGATTTCGCCGCAACTGTCGGCGCCCTGCACGACGTCGGATTCGACGGCTGGCTCGCGCTCGAGTGCAACCTGCGCGGCGAGCCGGTCGAAGCGCTCACCGAGGGCTCTGCGGTGATGGCGCCGCTGCTGGTGCGAGCCACAGCGTGAAACTCGGGCTGTTCCTCTCGATCTTCCACGATCGCTCCTTCGACGCCGCGCTCGACCGTTGCGTCGCCCTCGGGCTCGATGCGGTGGAGATCGCCACCGGCAACTATCCAGGCGACAACCACTGCCAGCCCGAGCGCCTGCTGGCTGACCGGGACGCGATGGCCGCCTTTGCGACGGCGGTCAACCGACGCGGCTTGACGATCAGTGCGCTGAGCCAACACGGAAATCCTCTGCACCCCGACCCGGCGGTCGCTGCCGCCGCCCACGCAACATGGCGCATCCACGGTGCAGCTCGCCGCCGAGCTCGGGGTCGGTGTAGTCAACGCGTTCTCCGGCTGCCCCGGTGATCACGACAGCGCGCGGCGACCCAACTGGGTCACGTGTTCGTGGCCCGAGGACTACCAACAGACGTTGGTGTGGCAATGGGACGAGAAGGTGATTCCGTACTGGACTGCGGAGGCCGCCTTCGCCGCCGAACACGGCGTCACCATCGGCATCGAGATGCATCCCGGATTCGTCGTGTACAACCCGGCCACGCTGATCCGACTCCGTGACAGTTGCGGGCCTGCGATCGCCGCCAACTTCGATCCGAGCCACCTGTTCTGGCAGGGCATCGACCCAAGGGTGGCGATTCGGTACCTCGCTCAGCACGGCGCCCTGGTGCACGTGGCAGCCAAGGACACACAGCTGATCGCCGAGAACGTCGCCCTCAACGGCGTGCTGGAGACACGTCCGGCCGCCGACCTCGGGCAACGGGCGTTCCTGTTCCGGACGATCGGGTTCGGCCAGAGCGAGCAGGTGTGGCGTGACATCGTGTCGTCGCTGCGACTCGCCGGCTACGAAGGCACGATCTCGATCGAGCACGAGGACCGCTTGCTCCCGCCCGACGACGGCGTGGAGAAGGCAGTGAGGCTGCTTCGTGAGCTCATCTAGCGGTCTCGGCGGCGTCGTGTCGGTGGCCGCGACCACGTTCGGTGCGCAGATCGAGTGCCGCGCTGGCGCGCTGTGGGTCGAAGTGATCGCCGAGGGGACCATCCGGGTTCGAGCGACCCGCGATCCCGAGTGGCCCGAACCTCGCGACTGGGACGCAGTACTTCCGCCATCTGCGGTACCGCCGGGCATATCGGTGACCGCCGCCGAGGGCGCCGACATCACCATCGGCGACGGTGCTCTTCGCGCGGAGATCGGACGAGCGAGCGGCGCGGTGCGCCTCGTCACGGCGGCTGGAACCGAGATCGCCTGCGACGCCCGACCCGATGCCGTGAACTGGGGGAAGGACCGAGTCCGACTGCACAAGCGTCGCCACCCCGACGAACGACATGCCGGCTTCGGCGAACGCGCACGCCTCGACCAGACGGCCGGGACGAAGACGTTCTGGAACGTCAACGCCAAGAACTACGGACCCGACAGCGATCCGATGTACTGCACGGTCCCGGTGTTCCTCGCCCACCGTCCATCCGTGACGTACGGCTTCATTCTCAACACACCTGGCTGGGCACGAATACATGCAGATCCCGGATCGGACGTGTGGTCCGCCGAGGTCGCCGGAGGCAACCTCGACTACATCGTCGCCTCCGGCGACCGCCCCGCCGACGTGCTCCGTCGACTCACCGGAGTCATCGGTCGGATCGAGCTGCCACCTCGGTGGGCGATCGGCTATCACCAATCACGCTGGGGCTACAGCTCAGCGGCCAAGCTCACGGCGATCGCCGATGAGTTCGCCGCCCGCGGGCTTCCGCTCGACGTGCTCCATGTCGACATCGACTACATGAGCCGTCACCGCGTGTTCACCTGGGACTCGAAGCGCTTCCCCGACCCCGCCCAGGCGATGTCCGACCTCGACCGTCGGGGGCTGCACGCCGTCGCCATCGTCGACCCAGGGGTCGCCGCCGAACCCGGCAATCCGGTGTACGACGCCGGACTAGAACTCGACGCCTTCATCCGCGGCTCGGACGGACGACACGTCACCGGATACGTCTGGCCCGGGGTCTGCGTGTTCCCCGACTTCCTCCGGCCGGAGGTCCGCCGATGGTGGGCCGACCTTCACGCCGTCATCTTCGACGCAGGCGTCGCAGGCGTGTGGAGCGACATGAACGAACCAGCGCTGTATGACGGGCCTGTCGGAGCGGCACAGACGGCGAACGTCGTCGAGATGCCCGCCGACGCCGTCCACGACGGCAACGGACGGCCCGTGCCCCACCGCGCTGTTCACAATGTCTACGGCACGGCGATGGCGCGGGCGGCGAGCGACGCTCTCGCACGGCTACGGCCAGAACGAAGATCGTTCGCACTCACCCGTTCTGGCCACACCGGAGTGCAGCGCTTCGCCGCGCTGTGGACCGGTGACAACGCGTCGTCGTGGGAACACCTCCGAATGTCGCTGCCGATGCTGTGCAACCTCGGCCTTTCGGGCATTCCGTTCGTGGGCGCCGACATCGGCGGATTCTTCGGCGACGCATCACCGGAACTGTTCGCCAGATGGATGCAAGTCGGGGTGCTGTACCCGATGATGCGGGCCCATTCCCACAAGGTCACCCAGCCGAACGAACCGTGGTCCTTCGGCGCGGAGATCGAAGCCGCGGCTTACAAGGCGCTGCATCTTCGCTACCAACTGCGGCCCTATCTGTACACCGCGTTCCATCATGCGGCCGCGACCGGAGCACCGCTGCTGCGCCCGTTGCTGTGGTCGTTTCACGACGACCCGCGGGCAGCGGCAACAGAGGATCAGGTACTGCTCGGTGATGCCCTGATGGCTGCTCCCGTGATGAAGCCCGACGCGCGTCGGCGAGCCGTCTACTTCCCGGACGGACGCTGGTACGACTGGTGGTCGGGCGCGATCTTCGACGGGCCCGCTGTGACGTCGGTCGATGCGCCCCTCGATCGATTGCCGTTGTTCGCCCGCGCCGGTTCGGCTGTCCCGCTGGCCACGCTGCGGCACGACGGAACAATCGACGACTCGATCGTCACCCTCCGCGTGTTCCCCGGCACCGGGTCGGGGAAGATCTACGACGACGACGGCGAGTCGTTCTCGTTCCGCTCCGGTGAGTACGCCGTCCGAAGTTACGACGTCCGAGCAGCACCGGAAGGAGCCGTCGTCACGCTTTCCCCTACCGTCGGAACGTACCGTCCGTCCGGTCGGCGACTCCGCGTCGCGCTCAACGGCGGCGAGGCCACCGACATTCCCAATGACTGGGAGAACGCGATGGTGATCACCGTCTCTGCCGGGCCTTGATCCTGACGACACGACGACCTTGTCGAAGCTCAAGCCTCTTGCTTCGGGTTCGAGCCGGTCGGTGACGGCGGCGCCGCAGAAGCCGATGCGCTCCGGCGCGGCGGCGACTGACCGGGGTCTTGGCGGCCCGAATGGCGAAGATGCCGCAAACCACGACCGAGCGCCAAGAGGAAGACGAGGACCCATCAGCGTCGAGCGATGGCCGTAGCGGCCGATCCCGCCGGCGAGCGCCACAGCGCGACCGGGGACGCAGCCGAGCCTCACGGCACACGAAATGCGCTCCTTGATCGGCTCGAATCTGACCTGGCCGACCTCTCGTAGCGTCGAACCCTCGCTGTTCGAGGCGGATCGACGCTGGCGACGACCTACCGCGTCAGGTCATCGGCGAGCGGAAGCACAACCCAGCAGGCGACCAGCAGTCCGAATGCCGGCAGTATGAGGGCAGCAACGAATGTTTGCAGACCTACCGCGACGAGGACCGCTTCGAGGACGACCAGCGCAAAGTGGCGACCCGGGCGTCACCGACACGCAGTCGGCGATCTCGGTCGGCATGGAGCATCGGCATGGCCTCAGCCTGCCATCGAGTGCGGAGCACCTGTCATGCAGAACGCGGGTCTTAATTCGCATCCGTTCGCCTTTGCTCATCCCGCCATACAGCGACATGACCATGTCGTGGGCTTCGCGAACCGGGATCGAGCTGGACCGCCAACTTCAGGCACAGAGGACCAGCACCTGATCGCCTCGGGTTTGAACCGTGACGGCATCCCCTCGCCGTCTGCGCACGATCCTGGCCGCAACGGACACCGCGTCGCCGGGCGGGGCAAATGGGCGAAGTCCGCGATCCGGGCCATCCTCGCCAACCCTCGCTACACCGGTTACGAGGTGTGGAACAAACAGCGCAAGGACGATGTGCTCGTCGACGTCGAGGACGTCGCGCTCGGGCACGTCAGCAAGATGCGCTGGAACGTCACCGACCAGTGGATCACCTCAGCGGAACCAGTTCACGAGCCGCTGGTCAGCCGAGAGCTGTTCGACACCGTGCAGGGCATGTTCGGCGTTCGGAAGGGGCCGAGCACGCGAACGCCGACGAAACACCGGCACTACCTCCTCGCCGGTCGGATGCGGTGCGGTGTATGCGGTCGGCGGATGCAAGGACATTGGAGCCACGGCCGTGCGTACTACCGCTGCAAATTCGCCGAGGACTACCCCGACGTCGACCGGGAGCACCCCCGCAACGTTTACGTGAGGGAGGAGGCCGTCATGCCGGGACTGGACGAATGGCTCGCGTCGTTGTTTGACGATGAACACATTGACGAGACCTGCGAGCGCCTCGCCGGCGTATCGGAACCCGACCTCGCCGCCCAAGAACGAGAAGTCGCGTTGCGCGCTGCCATTGCAGACTGCGACCGCAAGCTCGTCAACTACCGCGCTCTTCTCGACTACGAAGATGCTGTGACGGTCGCTGCCTCGTGGATCGCCGACACCCAACGGGAGCGCAAGAACCTCGAACGCCAGCTCGGCCAGCACATGCCCGGCGACCAACTCACCTCGAAACAGGTCAAAGCGCTCGTCAAGGCGCTCCGGGACATCGTCGGCGTGCTCGCCGACGCCGAACCAGCCGACAAGGCCGAACTATACGAACAGCTCGGCATCTCACTCGCCTACGACCCCGACGGCACCGTCACCGTCAAGTCACGGCCCCGTAGGGTAACCGTACGT
>CAWBBL010000014.1:0-6687 GCA_963786985.1 Ilumatobacteraceae bacterium
ACCTCGCCGCGGGACGAGGTCATCTCCTGGGGGCGTCGAGGAGTCCCAGGCGTCGAGCGTCGTATTGGATGAGCGCTGCGCCGGTTCGGTCGGCGATTGCCAGCGCCTCATGGACGAGGTCCTTGGTGGCGTCTCGGGATTCACCGAGATGCTGGCGGGCGACGGCGAGTCGGAGCAGTTCGCGGCCGAGGAAGAGCGGGGTCTTGCGTTCGCGGCTGGCGGTGACGGCCTGCTCGGCGAGCTGTCGTGCGCGATGGTGGTCACCGGTGACGAGCGCCATCTGGGCGAGGACGAGGTCGACGGTGGAGACGACGGTCGACGGGAGGGCGGCGATTCGTCCGGTGAACGGGTGCAGCTGCGCGGCGATCGCCGCGGCGGCCGTCTGGTGGCCCAGGATGTCCGCGGTCTCGGCGAGCGAGGTCATGTCGGTGAGCCAGAGCTGGTTGCGGCGGACCTCGCGGAAGCCGTTGCTCGAGAAGGCGGTGAGGATCGAGCGCGCTTCGTCGAGCTGGCCGGCGAAGGCGTGGGCGGCGGCGAGGACTGTCCGGTACGACGCGCCGAAGGCGGGATGGCCGGTGCCGGGTTCGATCAGCGGGATGAGCTCCCCGAGTCGAGCCTGCTGGCCGCGGATGACGATCAATGCCGGTCCGTACCACAAGGAGGTGTCGAACCCGGACGATTCGAGATCGAGCACTTCGTTCGCCGTCTCCTCGGCGCCAGCGAGGTCGCCGGCGAGCAGCAGTTGCGACGACCGGTAGAGCATGAACAGGGCGACATAGATCGGTGCCGGCTCGCCACCGAGGAACGAACGAGCGGCCGACATCGCTCGGTCAGCCGACGCCAAGTCGCCCTCCTCGCGGTACGTCCATGCCCGCTGGACGAAACCGTGAAGGACGAACGGTGTGTGGCCGGTTCGCCGGCCGAGGGTGATCAACCGGTTGGCTGTCGGATGCCCGGCGTCGGCGTTGCCGGGGGTCTTGCCGGCGAGACGGTAGGACAGCAGGACGTGACCGAGTGTGTCTGGGTCGCCGAGCTCCTCGGCGATGGTCAGTGCTTCGCGCACGACCTCGAGCGCTCGGTCAGGATCGGTGAACGTGACGTACTCCGACAGGGCGGCGAGCGTCCGGGCCCGGAGCGCGCTGGGTTCGCGACCAAGTGCCTGGAGGGCGTCTTCGACGATGACGACAAAATCGGGATCGGCGCCGTAGACGGGCACACCGCCGTAGCGCATCATCGCCAGTGCGACCTCGGCGAGCGCCCCCGGATTGTCGGCGTTGCGGGCCATGGTCGCGGCGCGCAGCAACAGCTCGCGGGACTGCGGGTCGCCGATGCCGTTGAGAACCTCGCCGAGTTTGGTGGTGAGCGTGAGGACGAGGTCCGGTCGCGGTTCCTCGATCACCGCCGCGACCTGGAGCGCCCGGCGATAGTGCGTCGCCGCCTCTCCCAGCCCCAGCGAGCGCTCGGCGCGGGCCGCGGCCAGCATTGCGTAGTCCACAGCCTGGGGCGCGTTGCCCAGTGGCGCGGCGATCGAAGCGTGGCGGGCGAGTTCCGGCAGCACTTCCTCGTCGGCCGGCAACCGCGCCGCGAGGGTGGCGGCGACGTCGCGGTGGATCCTCAAGCGTGCCTGCGGGAGAAGGCTGTCGTAGCGGGCACGCCGGAACAGCGCGTGGGTGAACGCAAACTCGCCCCGGTCGACCCGGCACGGAGTGGACGAGACCGGCTGCCGAGATGCGCTCGAGGCTCGCCAGGGCGGCCTCCACATCGCAGCCCACGGTGCGAGCGACGACGTCGAGGTCGAACTCGGTGCCCACGACGGAGGCGACATCGACGACGGGGAGGTCGGCTTCCGTCAGGAGCGCATACCGCCGGGCGAGCATGGCGTGCAGCGGCGCGGGGTTGTCGCGACGGCTGCGGGCGACCTCGACGACGAGCAGCGGGTTGCCGCCGGTCTCGTTGGTCACCGTCGTGGAGTCGGCGGTGGACCCGAGCCGGGCGAGGAGGTCGGCGACCTCGGCGGCCGGCAGACCGCCGAGGTCGATGTTGTCGACCGCCGGCATACGGGCGAGGTCGCCGAGCAGCACCCGGAGCTCGTCATCGACGTCAGGTGCAGTGTCGCGGGTGGTGATCAGCGTCAGGATCGGGGCGTGTGTCGACGAGCGGGCGATGTGACGCACCGTCGCGCGTGTCGTCGCGGTGGCGAAGTGGAGATCCTCGACGACGAGCACTAGCGGAGCTTCGTCGGCGGCTCGCCGGAAGTAGCGACCGACAGCGGCCGCGATCGTCGCCTGACCCGACACCGCGTCGAGCTCGGCGGGCGTCGCGACAACTCCGACCTCTCGCGCGAGGCGAGGGACGATCCGGGCAAGGACGGCGGCGTCAGTGCCGGCACGGCGTCGAATGGACACGTCCGAAAGCCCCGTCAAGTCATCAGTGATGGCCTGGACGAACGGTTGAAACGGTGCCTCGGCATCCTCGAAGCACATTCCGAGCATGACGTGGCCTCCGGCCTGGTCGACCTCGGCCGAGAACTCGGCGGCCAGCCGGCTCTTGCCGATCCCGGCTTCACCGGCGATGACCGCGACGCGCGACGGTCCGGTGAGACACTCCCTCCACAGCTCCCCCAACCGTCGACGCTCGCGGACACGACCGACGAAGCCCGCCGGCTCGACGAGCAACTCGAGCACGGCGGGAAGTCGCTTGTTGCGATCGCGTGCCTGCTCGCGCGCCGCGATCTCAGCGAGCTCGCGGCGATTCGTCGCCTCGAGCTTGCGCAGCAGTGCTGCGACGTGCGACTCGACGGTCCGCTCGGAGACGAACAGACGCGCCGCGATCTCGGCGTTCGTGAGCCGTTCAGCCAGCGCCGCGAGCACGTCCGTCTCACGTCGGGTCAGCTGCGGGCTGGATCCGCCTCGCGCGTCGGCGGAATTTCCGTACTGAGCACGGATGCTTGACCTGATCGTGAGTCGTCACTATAGACCGCGCCAGTCTCGGCTCCGTTGCGCATCGGAGCCGCCGTCGAAGACGCTCGAGCGACGCACCACCCAACCCGACCTCGAGAGGGAGAACGATCCTCGTTGACACACGAAGACAGCGCTGTGGGGCGCCTTCAGCCCGCCGAGACCAGGCCCGGGAGACGAGAAGCTCCGACGGGTACGCCGACACGTGCCGACGCCGTTGTCGAGGCGGTCGCCCGACGCGACTTCGGCTGCCTGGCCGCTGCGCTGCACGACGACGTTCATCTGCTCGCGCTGTTGCCCGGCGGCGTCAGGGAGTGGCACGGGCGTGCCGGCGTGAATGCGGCCTTCACCGGCTGGTTCGACGACTACGACGAGTACGAGCTGGTGGACGCCGAGATCTGTGAGGTGGGACCTCGGCTGCACCTCTCCTGGCGCCTGCGTGTGCGCACCGCAAGGATCTCGGATCGCTCGCTGCTCGTCGAGCAGCACGTCTACGCCGACGTCGACGCTGACGGCCAGATCTCCCGGCTCTCCTTGCTCTGCTCGGGCTTCTGGCGGGAGCGCGCCCGTGGCTGACGCGTCGATCGCCTGGGGAGGGTGGGAGCCCGCTGTCCGAGACGATCCGTTCCCGCTGTTCGCCGACATGCAGGCCGAGGGCCCTGCGCATCAGGTGCGGCTGGCCGATGGGCACGAGGCCTGGCTCGTCGTCGGCCACGATGCGGCGCGCCAAGCGCTCGGCGACGCTCGGCTGTCGAAGGACATGATCGCCGCGCTCGCCGGCGATCGCGACGTCGTCGCGGAGGGCCTTCCCGGTCCTGCGTTCTCGCGACACATGCTGAACGTCGACCCGCCTGACCACACACGCCTGCGGAAGCTGGTCGCACCGGCGTTCATGCCGTCGCGAATGGCTGCACTGGAACCCTCGATCCAGCGCACCGCCGACGAACTGCTGTCTCGGCTCGAGGCGGAGGGACCCGACGCCGTCATCGACCTGGTGGCCGGCTTCGCCCACCCGCTGCCGTTCAGTGTGATCAGCGAACTGCTCGGCGTCCCTGCGGTGGATCGGAGCATGTTGCATGAATGGTTCCGGACGCTCCTGGCGCCGTGGGCCGGGGAGCCGCCCCCTGAGGCGGTTGCTGCGTCGGACGGCATCGTCGGGTACTTGGAGGATCTCGTCGACGCCAAACGTCGCGCCCCTGGCGACGATCTGGTGAGCGTCTTGCTTTCGGCAAGCGACGACGGCGACCGGCTGTCACAACAGGAGTTGCTCTCCAGTCTCTTCCAGCTGATCGTCGCCGGCCAGGACACGACCACGAGCCTGATCGGCAACGGCGTCGTTGACCTGCTCGACCACCCGGATCAACTCCGCCTGCTCCAAGCCGACCTGGGCAGGGTCCCTGAAGCCGTCGAGGAGCTGATGCGCTTCACCGCACCCGTTCCCCACGCGACGTTTCGGATGACGTCGGAGCCGGTCACCGTCGATGGGTTCGAGATCCCGGCTCGGCGTCAGGTGCTCGTGTGCGTCGCAGCAGCGAACCGTGATCCCAGCGCGTTCCCCGATGCGGATCGCCTCGATCTCCGCCGGTCGAGACGACCCCATCTCAGCTTCGGGCACGGCATCCACTTCTGCCTCGGCGCACCGCTGGCCCGGTTGGAGGCACGCGTCGCGTTTCGCACGCTGCTCGGCCGCTTCGCCCAACTGCGGCTGGCCGTTCCCCGAGCAGACCTGGCGTGGACGCACGGCGACGGACTCGTCCTTCGCGGCCTCGCCTCGCTTCCCGTCATCCTCGGGCCCAGCACCGCGCTGGCGCACTGACCCTGTCCCGCCCTTCGGGACCCAACCAAAGGAGCACCACATGACCAACACCGAAGCACCCAGCGTCGAGAACGGCGTGAACGTGGAGGCACTCCTCGCCGCGCGCGAGGCCCTCACCGCCGCCCCCGAAGCCGCCCAGTTCCAGTGGCGGGCCCGCTGCGAGTGGGTCTACGGCACCCACGCGCGAACGACCATCGAGGACTTCTCGGGCCTGGGCGCCGAGCAGTCGCACCGCACCTCGTTCGCCGTCGACACCGACCATCCCGAGATCTTCGCGTCCGAGGACCACGGGATGACTCCCGTCGAAATGGTCCTCGCCGGTCTCGCCGGCTGCCTGACCGCCGGCGTCGCCGCCGTTGCGACCAATCGGAGCGTGAAGCTGCACTCGGTCACGGCCACCATCGAGGGTGACATGGACATCCAGGGCATCCTCGGGATCGACCCCGAGGTGCGCAACGGCTTCGATGGGATCACCGTCAGGTACGAGATCGCGGCCGATGCCTCGCGAGCCGACATCGAGGCCATCGTCGCCCAGTCGCAGAAGCGTTCGGCCGTCTACGACATCGTCACCAACCCGACGAACGTCGTCGTCCTCGTCGCCTGAGAGGCGGCGCACGCTTCGCGTCCGGGTCGAAGTCGTGGACGTCACCGCGGTCGTCGTCATCGGCGCCGGGCCGGCGGGCCTGGCCATGAGCCGATGTCTGCGAGACGAGTCCATCGATCACGTGCTGCTGGAGCGGGCCGAGGTGGCCTCTTCGTGGCGGTACGAGCGATGGGATTCCCTCCGAACACTGACGCCGAACTGGATGAACCGGCTTCCTGGCCTTCCGTACCGGGGAGACGACCCGGACGGATACATGACCGCCACGGAGGTCGCCGACACCCTCGTGCGATACGCGCACGACATCGACGCCCCGGTGAAGACCGGAACGACGGTGGTCGGGATCGGTCCGGACACGAAGGGCTGGCGGGTCGAGACCGACCACGGGCCCTGGCGGTGTCGGGTGGTAGTGATCGCCACGGGGGCCAACAGCCAACCCCGCGTTCCCGCCGTCGCGGCACAGCTACCCGCCACCATCCAGCAGTTGAGCCCGACGGACTACCGGAATCCTGAGCAGCTCGGTCCGGGCCGGATGCTCGTGGTGGGCGCATCGGCCTCGGGCGTCCAGATCGCCGATGAGCTCACCCGTAGCGGCCGTGACGTCGCCCTCGCCGTGGGCGAGCACGTCCGGCTTCCGCGTACCTACCGGGGCCGCGACATCCACTGGTGGATGGAGGCGATCGGCCTGGCCGACGAGCGATGGAACGAGATCGATGACCTCGCCCGGGCGCGCCGGGTGCCCTCACCGCAGCTCGCCGGCACCGCCGACCGACGATCGTGCGACCTCAACACCCTCCGAGCAGCAGGCGTCACCGTGGTGGGCAGAGTCGTCGGCGTCTCCAGCGGTCGACTGCAGTGCTCGGGCTCGCTCGCCAACCTCACCGCCAACGCCGACCTCAAGCAGAACCGGTTGCTCGACCGCATCGACGCCTACGCCGCCGAGGCCGGCCTCGACGACGCCGCACCCGAACGCCCGGCTCCCACCACGCTCGGAACGCCGGCGACCGCTGTCGAACTGGCCGGCGTCGGCACCATCGTCTGGGCGACCGGATACCGCGCCACCTACCCCTGGCTCGACAGTGCCGTCCTCGACCGCCGCGGACAGATCATCCACGACGGTGGAGTCATGCCGGTGCCAGGGCTGTACGTCGTCGGCCTTCCGCTCCTCAGACGCCGCAAGTCCAGCTTCCTCGACGGCATCGGCGCCGATGCCGTCGACGTGAGCGCCCACATCCGCGAACACCTCGAGCGCAACGCAGCCGCAGCCTGATCGGCGCGTCAGGAGGCCAAGCGCTCGCGCCCGCGAGTGCGCA
>CAWBBL010000015.1:0-241697 GCA_963786985.1 Ilumatobacteraceae bacterium
CAGATGGAGGGACGGGGTCAGGGGGCGTCGGCTTGCGCCGGCAGCGGTAGCTCGTCGCGCTCTTGGAGGACGACGCCGGCGAGGACGAGGGCGATTCCGGCGAACTCCACCGCTGACGGAACTTGGTCGAGGCCCAGCCACCCGAACACGACGGCGGTGACCGGCAACAGGGCGAGGAGGACCGAGAAGCGCCGCACCGGGATGCGCCGCAGGACGTGCTGGTCGATGCCGTAGCCGATGGCGTTGGAGAACACACCGACGAGGACACACCCGGCGAGCAGCCGAGGCGTGGTGAACACGTCGGCGCTGCCCGGAGCACCGATCGGAGTGATCACCACCGCGCCGATCGCCAGTCCGATGCCGAGTCCGGCGACGCCCCGGCCGATCTGGGCGACCCGCGAGCCGACGACGATGTACAGCGCCCACATCGCCGAGGCGGCGAGGATCCACAACAGCCCCACCGTGTTGTCGCCGACCTCCAGCCCACCGAGCACGACAACGCCTGCGGCCGCGAGCGCCAGGGCGGCGCCATTGCGGGCGGTCTTGGTCATCGCCGCGGCGACGGCGATCGGGCCGATGAACTCGATGGCCACGCTCTTGCCGAGATCGGTGCGCGCCAGCCCCAAGAAGAAGAACGTGTTCATCAACGCGGTGGCGATCCCGAAGACGGCGGCGGCGGCCAGCTGGCGCCGGGTCCACCCGCGTAGCGCTCCGGGGGAGACGAGGATCAGCACGACGGCGGCGGCGGCGACTCGCAACCAGGCAACCGTCTCGGGGGCCACCTCGTCGAAGAGCAGGATGGCGATCGTGGCGCCGGCGTACTGAGCGATCGCCGACAACAGGAACAGCGGCTCGGGAGCCGCCGTGTCGAGGTAGCGCGGAACGCGGAGGTAGCGCGAAGAGCGCGGTGATCCGGTTATTCGAAGAGCTCAGGGTCGGAGGCGCAGATGTCCTGCCACAGCGGCTGGAAGCTGAACCAGCCGGCGAGGGGGAAGGCAATCTGCTCGCGGTGTAGGTGGCGAACTCGTGGCTGATCTTCTTCGGCTCACCCGCGGCCATCGCCAGCAGCTGGGCCTGGCACGAGCGCTCCATCGAGATGAACCAGAAGGCCGCTTCGTCGACCGTCTCGCCGACCGTGAACAGGCCGTGGTTCTGGTGGATCGCCGCCTTGCCGGTGGGGAAGGCGGCGGCCAGCTCCTTGCCGGCGTCGACGTCGAACACCACCGCCCCGCCCTGCGCGGCGATCACGGTGTGATCCTCGTAGAAGATGCACGAGTCCTGGGTCAGCGGGTCGAGGGGGATGCCCAGCGAGCTGAACGCCTTGCCGTGCACCGAGTGCGAGTGCGCCGCGGCAACGACGTCGGGGCGCGCCTGGTGGATCGCCGAGTGGATCACGAACGCGGCTCGGTTGACCGGTGCCTCGCCCTCGACCACCTCACCCTGGTGGTTGACGAGGAGCAAATCGCTGACGCGCATCTGGCGGAAGCTCCTGCCGAAGGGGTTGACCCAGAAGTGGTCGGGACGCTCCGGATCACGCACCGTGATGTGCCCGGCAACGCCCTCGGCAAAGCCGAACTTGCCGAAGATGCGCAGCGCTCCGGCGAGCTTGGCCTTGCGGTGAGCCCGCTCGTCGGCGATGTCGTCGAACGTCGGCGGACCGAGCACGGCAGCACCGAGGGTGGCGCCGGCGATCTTCGCCGCGACTTCGTCACTGGACGCCGCCGGCGTGACGGGAGATTCGGTGATGGCCATCACCTCACGTTACTGCCGGCCAGCTCGGCGTCCGGCGGGGCCTGGTCGTTGGGGAGGTCGAACACGGCGAGGTAGTACTCGGCGGTGTCGCACATGACGAGGGCGTCGGGGTCCTCCTGCACGAAGCGTGGGAGGATCTCGGTGGCCGTCACCCACAGCTCGGCGCTGGCGAATACGCAGCCAACCCCGACGAACGCCAGTCGACGGGTGTCCGCCGGCGCCGGCGGCAGGACGGGCGGGTCGGCGTCGGCGGGAAGTATCTCGGTCAGGGCGGCGGCGTCGTCGGTGAGCTCGACGGCCATCTCGGTGCCCGGATTGTCGAACCCGGCGAACCCGAAATGGACGAGTTCGGCGCCGTCCGCCGAACCCAGCGGCGCGTCGCCGGCGTCGACGGCCAACACGGCGACGGTCGTGTTGGCGACGAAGCACTCGATCGGCTCGGGCACGTGGCCAGGGGCATACATCGCCAGATGACCGTCGTCGAGGCGCACCAGTCCGGCGGTCTCCGCCGGGGTACACGAGATGTCGATGATCCCGACGAGAATCACCTTGCCGTCGGGGAACTCCTCGATCGAGTCGACGACCCCGTCGGCCATCGTCGGGTCCCTGCCGTCGGCCAGCAACTCTCCGGCCAACACGACGTCCTCGATACTGGCAAGGCGCAGGATCTGCGTGTCGTAGAGGTTGATTCCCGTCGTGCCGGACAAGATCGCCACGCGTTTCGAACGGCACCGGCTCGCCCTTCGGCGGGTTGTCGGCGGCCGTGGCGGACTGGGCGGTGGCGAGGCCGGCGACGAGAGCCAGCCCTGCTGCGGCGAATCGGAGTGTCCGGGTCATGCGACGTTGGACGTCGCGACGATCACGACGGTTCCACGTTCACCACTTGCGGCGTTTGGCGCAGGCCACGATCCCACCGGCCAGGGCGACGAGTGAGCCGAGCACGACGACGACCAGGCCGGGGCCGATCTCGGCGTCGAAGAACGGGACGTCGGCGAAGTCGCTGTAGTCGGCGAGCTGGGCGGCGCCGACGAGCAGGCACAACGTCGCGGCGACGATGCCGATGATGGCGATCGGCAGGATCCGCTTGGCCGCCAGCGTGGTGATCCCCATGCCCAACAGGACGAGGGCGAAGAAGATCACGCCACCGCCGAGGGCCGCATCGTCGGGGCCCTCGTCGAAGCCGTTGATCGTCGTATCGGCGATCGTCAGCCACGGCAGGAAGCAGCCGACGGCGGCGATCACCGCTCCGGCGATCATCAACACACCGCCGATCGGTGACGCCGGGCGTGGTGGCTTGGCGGCGCCGACGAGCACGGGTGGCGTGCCGTACCCGGGAGCGGGATAGCCCGGTGGCGTCCCGTAACCCACGGCCGGCACGCCGGGCGGCGACCCCGGCGGCGGAGGCGGCGCCGACGGGCGACCGGGTGGCGGCGGAGGTGGTGTGCCGGTTACCGCCGGCGGTTGCCACGGCGAGGGGTCGTTGGGCGACATGGCGGCGATGCTACGCCGCGCCCCCTCACCCGAGTGTTTCCGGCGACCCGAGTGTTTTCGGCCGTACCTTCCGTCCGCAGACACTCGGGTTTGCGCAAACACTCGTGTCCGATGACTACTGCTCGGCTGGGCGGGCGCGGCTCGGATTGACCCGCCGGGCCTCGTCGGGCATCTTCGGGTACACGGGCGGCCACGGTGCGTCAGGGGTGCCGTTGGCGAGGTCACGCTCGTAGCGCTCGACCAGCGCAGCGATCGAATTCGCCCGGTCGTCGATGGTCGCCCAGGGATCGCCGGTGGCGGCGATCCGGCCGGGCACCGAGCGCACGGTGAGATCGTCCGGGGTGATGCCGGGCAGTTCCTCCCACGGAAACGGCGTCGAGACCTGGGCGCCAGGGCGGGCCCGGACGCACCACGCCCCGAACACCGTCTTGTGCGGCGCGTTCTGGTTGAAGTCGATGAACACCCGGGTCCCGCGCTCCTCCTTCCACCATTTGTCGGTGATCAGATCCGGTCGCGCCATGGCCAGTGCCCGGGCGACGGAGACCGCCGCTTGCCGGGTGCCGAACGAGTCCCATCCCGGTTCGACGCGCACGTACACGTGCAGGCCGCGGTTCCCGGTCGTCTTGATGAACGAGGTGATCCCGTTGTCGTCGAGGAAGCGGCGAACCTCGGCGGCGGCCTCCTGGACCATGGCGAACGTCACGCCGGGGGAGGGGTCCAGGTCGATGCGCAGCTCGTCGGTGTTGTCCGGGTCGCCGGCGCGGTAGGGCCACGGGTGGAAACCGAGGCACCCGAGGTTGGCGGCCCACAGGACATGGGCGATGTCGGCCATCACGATGGCCCGCGACGTGGTGCCGTTCGGTGTCGACACGATCGTCGTCTGCAGCCAGTCGGGAGCGCTGTCGGGGATGCGCTTCTGGAAGAAGTTGGAGCCGGTCACACCATTGGGGAACCGTTGCAACAGCGTCGGGCGATCGCCCACCGTGCGCATGATCGGCTGCTCGACGGCGAGGTAGTAGTGGGCGACGTCGAGCTTGGTGATGCCTGGCTCGGGAAACATCGGCTTCTGGGGGCTGCTGATCTCCACGGCGTGACCGGCGGCGGCCAACTCGACCGGCGGTCCGAAGTCCTCACCCTTGGCCATGCTGACCATCATTGCGTTCCCAGCCACGCAGGCCGCATTGCGTTCCCCGGCCACGCAGGCCGCATGCGACCGCTCGTTCGCTGGCGCTCACATCTGCGCGACCGGTGGGCGCATTCCCGGCCACGCCGGCGTGCCATCCTTGACAGCTCACGGGGTGCCCGGCGAGACTGCTTTCCGGGCACATGTCCGCTGTGCGGACAGGGGCGTCAGTTCCTCGAATCTCGTCATCCCGGACAGGAGCCACGATGACCACGACCACGTCAGCACCGATCACAGCGGCCGCAGAGAGCGGGCGTGGCGATCTCGTCGCCAGCGCCAAACAGCTGCAGCCGCTGCTGCGCGAGCATGCCCCGGCGGGGGACGATGCCGGCCAGCTCAGCGATGCGGTCGTCGACGCCCTGCACGAGCATGGCCTGTTCGGCATGTGGGTGCCCGAGCCGCTCGGCGGCGCCGAGCTCGATCCACTGTCGTCACTGCTCGTCATCCAGACGCTCGCCGAGGCCGACCCGTCGGCGTCGTGGGTCGTCATGGCGGCGGCGCTCGCCACGGGAACTGGTGGGGCGTATCTGTCCGACGAAGCCGTCGCCGAGATGTTCGGCGGACCGCGATTCCCGGTCGTCGCCGGACAGGGGACGCGCCCCGGATCAGCGGTGATCGACGGCGACGGCTACCGGCTGTCCGGTTCGTGGAGCTTCGCCTCGGGCATCAAGCACGCCCAGTGGATCCACACCCTCGGCATCATCGAGGACACCGGTCAGCCGAAGATCTTCGTGCTGCCGGTCGAGAAGGCCCAGCTCATCGACAATTGGGACGTGCTCGGCCTGCGGGCCACCGGCAGCATCGACTACGTCATCGAGGACGTCTACGTGCCGAACGGCTTCACCCACTTCGGGCCGGCGGAGAAGGGGGAGCGCGGGGGCAACTTGTTCAATCTCGGGATCATGCACTTCGCCATGATCTGCCACTCGGGGTGGGCACTCGGAGTGACCCGACGGATGCTCGACGAACTGGCCGCCCTCGTCCAGGCGAAGGCCGGCCGACCCGGAACGCTGGCCGACAGCAGCGCGTTCCACACGCTGTTCGGCGAGGCCGAGGCCAAGTGGCATGCCGCTCGGGCATTCATCTACGAAACGTGGCGCGACGTCAGCGACACGATCGCCGGCGGCGAGACGTTGAGCCACGAGCAGCGCACGATGACCCGTCTGGCGCTGTACCACGCCACCTGGGCGGCCGAGGAGATCAGTGTGGCGGTGTACCGCGCAGCCGGCACGACGGCACTGCGGTCGGGCGTCCTGCAGCAGTACTTCCGGGACATGCATGCCGGCACCCAGCACGTCACCTCGGCGCCCGGGGCGATCGAGAACTGCGGACGGGACCTCGCCGGGCTGGCCCCCGAGCACGAGTGGCTGTACATGAACCTCGTCCCCACCGCCCCCGACGCCGGCTGACGCCGTTTCCGTTCTGGGCGGCCTCCGGTCCGATCCCCGATCTGGGCGGCCGGCGGTCCGGTTTTCACACGTTGCGCCGCCCAGATTCCGATTCGGTGATCATCCGCCGCCCAGCTCGATCAGCACCTTGACCGTCTCGTGGGGATGCTCGTCGAGCTGGCGGAAGGCTTCGGCGGCTTGCTGCAACGGGAGGTGGTGGCTGATCAACGTCTCGACGGTGGCCGCGTTGCGCCGCACGAGATCGGCGGCGGCGACGAACTCGTCCAACCGGCAACAGCTCGTGCCGAGCACGTCGATCTCCTTGAGTGGAAGAACCCCCGGGTGGATCGGCGCCGACTCACCCGTCAGGCCGACGACGACGATGCGCCCACCGTGGCGAACGGCGGCGATCGCCGTGTCGAGGATGGCCGCCCGGCCGGTGGTGTCGACGACGACCTGTGGTCCGTCCGTCCCGCCGTGTCCGGCGACCCGCGCTCGCAACGCATCGTCGCCAGGCCATTCGGCGGCGAATCCCCACGAGCTCAACAGGTCACGACGGGCGGCGACGGGATCGAGTACGAGCACGTCGGCGCCACGATCAGCGGCGGCGAGGGCGGCAGCCGCGCCGATCGGGCCGGCGCCGAGCACAACGACATGCTCACCGGCGGCGACGCGGCCGCGGTTGATGGCATGGACGGACACGGCCACTGGTTCGATGAGCGAGGCTTGCCGCGCCGAGAGCTCAGGGGTCGCCACGAGGTTCACGGTCGGCACGACGAAGTGCTCCTGCAGCGCGCCGTCGTCATGGACGCCGATGATCCGCAATGCGGCGCACACGTTGGGCCGTCCATCGCGACACGTGTGGCACCGCCCGCAGGGGAGCATCGGCCACATCGCGACGCGATCGCCGGGTCGGAGGTCCGAGCCGGCGGGATCGACGTGTTCGACGACTGCCGAGAATTCGTGGCCCATGATCCGCGGCAAGAGCCCGACATGAGAGTCGCCGAGCTCGTTGCGGTAGAGATGAAGGTCGGAGCCGCAGATCCCCACGGTCTCGACGCGCACCACCGTCTGGCCCGGCGCCGGCGGGCTCGGATCGGGTCGTTCATCGACCTCGACGCAGCGCGGTGCTGTCGTGACGGCGACCTTCATCGTGAGGGCGCGGGTGTGTCGGAGAGGAAGGCGATCACCTCGTCGGCGACGAGGTCGGGGTCCTCGAAGTAGAGGGCGTGTCCGCACTGGGGAAGGACCACGAGCGTGGCGCCGTTGATGGCCGCGGCGTACGCCTCGCTGTGTTCACGGGGGATCACCACATCGATGTCCGGCGTGATCACCAGCGTCGGGGCGGTGATTCGCGACAAGCGGTCGGGAAGTTCCGGGTTGTGCAGGAACGGGTCCGACGCGTACCGGGCGAACGAGGCGGCGTCACGTTCGGCCTGCGCTGCCGCTTCCGGGGGCAACGGCGCAGCCAACAACGCGTCGGCCTTCGCCGGATCGAGGAACAGGGCGCGCACGATCTCATCGGGTCGCATCGTGAACAGGTCCGCCGGGGGCGCTTCCGGGATCAGGATGCCAGGCGGGGCCATCAGCACGAGGCGGTCGATCCGTGCCGGCGCCGTGCAGGCGATCTCGGCGGCCAGCCATCCACCGAGCGAGGCGCCGACGACGTGCACGCGGTCGAGGCCCAGCGAGTCGAGCAGCGACAGGTAGTGCTCGACGAGCGTGGCGATCGAGTCGACACCGTCGAGCGCCGGGCTCAAGCCGAATCCGGGATGGTCGGGAGCGATCACGTCGAAATTCTCGGACAGCCGATCCAGGTACGGGTTCCACATTCCGGCGCCCCCGGCAGCGTGGAGCACGAGCACCGGGGGGCCAACACCCTGGCGGAACAAACTGCTCACGCCGAAGCGGCTGCGGGCCTCGCTCGGCGCTGGTCCGGCGCCCGGGTCTGGGCGGTGCCCAGAAGTCTCCGTGTTCGTCACGTCGTGCTCCTTGATGAGTTGGCGGACTGCCCAAACCGTAGCCGCCGTTGGTCGGACACCTGTCCGTCAGGTGGTTACGGCAACGCGGTCTGTTCGCCGAGGTAGCCGGACAGGATCAGCTGATGGTCGGCGCGCAGTTCCTCGGCGGGGGCGTGGATCACCAGCTCGCCGTGGGAGAGCACGTAGCCCCGGTCGGCGACGGCCAAGGCGATGTGGATGTGTTGCTCGACGAGCAGCACCGCGCAGCCGCTCTGCTTGGCATACGTCGACACGACCGGCATCAGCCGTTCGACGATCACGGGGGCCAGCCCGAGGGAGAGCTCGTCGACCAGCATGACCCGTGGCTTGCGCGCCAGCGCCGCTCCGAGCGTGAGCATCTGCTGCTCGCCGCCCGACAGCAGCCCTGCCCGACGGTCGCGCAGGGCAGCCAAGGCGGGGAAGTAGGTGTAGGCGATGTCTGCGTCGAGGCGCTCGCCCCGGTACCCGAGGCGGAAGTGCTCGGCCACGGTCAGGCCGAAGAACACGCCGCGGCCCTCGGGAACGTGGGCGATGCCGAGCTGGGCGCGGGCGGCCGGCGAGTGCTTGGCGAGGTCGTCGCCATCGACACGGATCACGCCGGCCATCGGGTGGATCAGGCCGGAGATCGCTCGCAGGGTGGTGGTCTTGCCGGCCCCGTTCGGGCCCAGCAGGGCGACCACCTCGCCGGCGGCGACGTGCAGGTCGAGGTCGCGTACGGCGATGGCTGCGTCGTAGCCGGCCGAGAGTCCTTCGAGCTGGAGTACTGGGGTGGTGACGCCCATCAGCCGGCACCTTCCAGCTCGCCTGCCGCCGATCCGAGGTAGGCGGTGATCACGTTCGGGTCGGCGCGCACCTCGGCGGGTGTGCCGGTAGCGATCACCTCGCCGAACTCGATCACGACGATTCGGTCGCAAATGCCGAGCACAAGTCCCATGTCGTGGTCGACGAGCAAGGTCGGCGTGCCACGGTCGACGATCTGGCGCAACTGGCGCCCGAAGGCCACCGACTCGTGGGCGTCGAGCCCGGCGGCGGGCTCGTCGAGGCACAGCAGCTTCGGGCGCGCCGCCAGCGCCCTGGAGACAGCCACCAGCTTGCGCTGGCCTTGGCTCAACTCGCTCGGCGTCGCGTCGGCGAACCCGCCGAGGTCGAACACGGCGAGCGCCTCGTCGATCGAGTCGGAGTGGGGGACCGTCCGGACGAGCACCTCTTTGACCGTCGTCCACGCTGACGGGTGCACGGCGGCCACCGTGAGGTTCTCGCGTACGGTGAGGTCGTCGAACAGTTCGATCGCCTGCCACGTACGCGCCATTCCCCGCCGGGCCCGGGCGTGGGCCCGTTGGCCGGTGACGTCGGCACCATCGATGGCGACCGTGCCGAGGTGGGGCACGAACCCGGTGATGGCGTCGATGAACGTCGTCTTGCCGGCCCCGTTCGGGCCGATCAGCCCGACGAGTTCCCCGGGACCGACGTCGAGGTCGACGTCGACCACCGCGTGCACGCCGCCGAACGACACCGAGATCCCCCGGGCGACGAGAACGCTCACTGCGTTCCCCGGCCACGCAGGCCGTCGCGCCGGCGTGCTCCGCTGGCGCTCCGCACGCCTACGTACGTGGACCTCGGGACGCTGCCGCTCGCTGAACTCCACGCTCGTTCATGACTCACCAACGAGTTGGGGTTCAGCGGACATCGTGTCGCCGTCGCCCTCGGTTGCCCCGGCCTTGGCGCCGGCAGCCGCGGCTTTGGCGCGCTTGGCGGCCATCCGCTTGCGGTAGGTGGTGCCGGCGATGCCCTCGGGGTTCTGGATCAGCGTCACGATCAGGATCACGCCGCCGACCAAGAGCGTCCAGTTGCCGGAGATGTTGAGCGCCTCCTCGATCGTGTACGGGATCAGCCCCTCGGTGGCCACGAGCCCGCCGACCACGGCGCCCGACACCATCGTGATCCCGCCGATGTAGGCGAAGGCGACGAAGCCAAGGGCGATCAGGATGCCGAACCGGGCGGCACTGACCGAGCCGAAGTTGTAGGCGTACATCCATCCCGCCGTGCCGGCGATGAACGACGAGATCGCATACGCCGTGACCTTGACCTTGGTGACGTTGATGCCGGCGGCCGCGGCGGCCCGCTCGTTGGCCCGCACCGACAGCATCTGTTGGCCGAGCACGCTGCGGCGCAGACTGGCCACGAGCAGGCCAAGCGCCACCACGACGCCCAGGAACACGAAGCCGAGCACCGAGCTGGGCACCTTGCCGTCGAGCCCACGGAACCCGGCGTTGGAGCCGAGGCGGACGCCGAACATCTCGGGCTGCTCGACCGGCGAGCCGGAGTTGCCGGCGCCCCACCTGCGGTTGGCGAACCCGAACTGCTCGATCGCCACGACTCCGGCCAGCGTGACCACGGCCAGGCTGACCCCGCGCACGCGCAGCGCCGAGGCGCCGACCATCAGGCCGATCACCACTGCCGCGGCCGACCCGACCAGCGGCCCCCACGGGAACCCGATACCGGCCTTGGACGTCATGTGCGAGACGGCGAACCCGGCGACTCCCGCCAGCGTGACCTGGGCCAAGGACACCTGGCCGACGAACCCGGTGATGACCACCAGCGACAGGCAGACGACCATCCCGACCATCGACACCATCAGCGCCTGGCGGTAGCTGAACGGCAGCACGATCAGCAGCACGGCGCCGACTGAGGCCAGGGCCAGCGTCGGGACCGCCATGCGCCGCGGCCGCGGTGCAAAGGGCAGGCGTTTCTCGACCAGCTCACCGCGCGACGGCAGGCGTCCGCCCCGCAGCGACAGGGCGACCACCAGCACCACGAACGTGAGCAGGGCCTGCACGCCGGGCATCGGGTTGCCCTTGTCGGACGGGAACCACGACAGCGTCGCCACCCACGTCATCAGCGACTGGCCGATGCCGATGGCGAACCCGGCGACGGCGGCGATCCACAGCGAGCTGAACCCGGCGAACAGGGCGGCGGCGAGGGCCGGCACGATGAACAACACGAGGGTGACGGAGTCGGCCTGGGAGAGTGGGGCGGCGACAACGCCCATCGCCCCGGCGATCGCCGATGCGAGCACGGTGTTGGCCATCGAGAGCTGGTTCGGCGACAGCCCCCGCAGCATCGCCGTGACCTCGTTCTCCGATGCCGCCCGGGTGGCCAGCCCGAATCGAGTCCAGCGGAACAGGGCGCCGAGCGCCAGCGTGATCAGCACCACGATGCCGGCCATCCAGAACCGGTTGACAGGGATCGTGTTGCCGAGCACCTCGACGATGCGGACGGGGAACACACTCGGGATCTGCCGCGGCGCGTCGCCGAACCACAGGAGCATCGTGGCCTGCAGCACGAGAAGGATGCCGAGGGACGCGACGAGCTTGGCGAGGGGCGACGACGTCCGCAGCGGCCGGAACACGAGCAGTTCGCCGAGCACGCCAACGAGCACCGCGGCCGCCATCGTGATGGCGAGCGCCGCGACGGTGGCGAACTGCGGGCCGAAGTGACCCGACCGCAGCGCCCAGAACCCGTAGGCGGCGACCATCGACACGGCGCCGGTGGACAGATTGATGATGCCTGAGCCGCGGTACGTGATCACGACCGCCAGGGCGATGCCGGCGATC
This sequence comes from Ilumatobacteraceae bacterium, assembly GCA_963786985.1. Lineage (GTDB taxonomy): Bacteria > Actinomycetota > Acidimicrobiia > Acidimicrobiales > Ilumatobacteraceae > Desertimonas. The sequence goes on from CAWBBL010000015.1 coordinate 11,429, forward strand.
ACGGCCCCGCCCCCGAGGCCGAGCAGCACGAACAGGGCGGCGTCCTGCATCAGCTACTCGACCTTCGGGGTCATTTGTGTCAGAGCGCGTGCCGGCGCGGGTCTGGGCGGGGCCCAGGCTCGGGGGTCACGGCGAGGTACGTCAGAGGGGCGACTCCCATCCGTCGGGCGGCGGCAGGAAGTCGCTGACCTGCTCGAACGCCCCGCCGCTGTACCGGTAGAACTGCGTGTGGTCGCCGCACACTGCGGGGGCCTCGGGGTACTTGCCGCAGTCGACCACCGGCGAACCGAGGATCAGCGGACCCTCGAAGGCAGCCATCTGCTCGAGGATCGCCTCCGTGCTGATGGCATCGGGGCCGATTGCATTGAGCCACTTGGCGAGCGTCATCGCCTGGCCGAAGCCCACCAGCACCCACGGGTCGGGGATGAACTGCTCCTGGCCGATCTCGGTGAGGAATGCCTGGTACGGCACCACCGCCGGGTCGTTGGCGTCGGAGCCGAGCGACGTGGTGATCGCGTAGTACCACTCCGGGAAGTCACCCAACCCCTCGATCACGGCCGGGGTCAAGCACACCGGGCTGGCGAGCACCTTGTCGTCGGGGATCTGCAGCGCCCGTTGGGCCTCGGCGAACTTGACGCACTCGGGCGCGGCGATCACCGGCATCACGATGTCGGCATCCTGGGCCCCGGCGGCGAGCAACGGGACGGTGAGATCGGCCGTGTTCTGCGAGTACGGCACGACGTTGATCGGAATGCCGAGCGCCTCGAACGCCGACGCCTGCCCGGCGGCGGCGTCGGACTGGGTCTCCTCCGAGTAGATCAGCGCCGCCGATTCGACGCCGAGCACCTCGCTGGCGAACGTGGCGAACGGGGCGAGGATGTAGACCGCACCGCCATTGAGGACGGCGGCATTTGGCTGGGTGGTGTCGACCGGATTCACCGACACGCCGTGGACCACCGGCTTGGACTCGGCCAGCGCCGCATAGAACGACTGCGTGCCGGTCACCGTCGGACCGCTGATGACGGCGACGATCGAGTCGTCGTTGGCGAACTCCTGGCCGCACTGCTGGCCCTCTTCTTCGGCGTTGGCGATGAAGCACTGGACGATCTCGATTGGTCGACCGCCGATGCCCCCGGCCTGCTCGTTGATGAACTGGGCGGCGAAGTCGACCCCATCGTCGTGCGTGGAGCTGACGACGATCGACCCGCCATCCTGGTTGATGTAGCCGATTCGGATCGGATCGCCCGAGGCCGCGCCGCCCGGACCACCCACGTAGCCGAGGAAGTCGGTGACCTTGCCGTCGTCCGCGGGCGGCTCGGTGGTCGCCGACGCTTGGGTGGTGGGTGCGGCGGCGATCAAGCCGAGCACGGCGAGCGTGCCGACGGCGCGTGAGGCTCGCCGCCTGCGTGACACCTGTGGTGAGAGCGCGCGCGGCGAACACCGCCGGGTGCCGAAGTAGCCGCTGATCATGTCGTAACCCCCCGTTGTTGTGCCCGTGAACGACGGCCAGCCGGCTCGGCCGCCGGGAGTCGGAAACTCCGAAAGCGACATCGCCGTGTGGCCGTTTCGACCCGCTGACGCCGCGTCCCCCGGCACACAATCCCAGGGCGGGACCGCGTTGTCAATCCGCTGTGCGGACAGGTGTCCGTTATCGGGACGGTCTGACGGGTGTTCGCACGTCCTTCCGATGCGGCTATCAACGGCCTGCGTGGCCGGGGAACGCACGGAGCGTCAGTTGTGATGCAGCGCGGTGTTCAGGCCTTGCCACGAGCCGCCCTCCCGCGGCCGTAGCTCGACAGCGCCGGTCTGGCTGTGGCGGATGAATGTCATCCCGGAGATCCCCGACAGCTGGCGCCCTTTGACGACCTCCCCGTCGGGCAGCTTGACGAGCGTCCCAGCGGTGACGTAGAGACCCGCCTCGACAACGCAGTCGTCGCCGAGGCTGATGCCGATGCCGGAGTTGGCGCCAAGCAGGCAACGCTCACCGATCGTGATCCGATCGGTGCCTCCCCCCGACAGCGTGCCCATGATCGATGCGCCGCCACCGACGTCGGAACCATCCCCCACGGTGACGCCTTGGGAGATCCGTCCTTCGACCATCGACGTGCCCAGGGTGCCGGCGTTGAAATTGCAGAAGCCCTCGTGCATCACCGTGGTGCCCGCGGCGAGATGAGCGCCGAGGCGCACGCGGCTGCCGTCGGCGATGCGCACACCACTGGGCACGACGTAGTCGAGCATCGCCGGGAACTTGTCGAGCGATCTGACGGTGACCGATCCACCAGCTGCCCGGCGGGCGAGCACCACGTCGCCAAGATCCCCGACGGCGACCGGGCCGAGGTCCGTCCACGCGACGTTGTTGAGCAACCCGAACACGCCGTCGAGATTGATCGTGTTCGGCTGGGCGAGGCGGTGCGAGAGGAGATGGAGCCGGAGGTACACATCGGCTGCCGACGTGGGGGCGACGTCGACGTCGATCGTCAGCCTGAGCGGGCGAATCGTGACGCCGCGCACGCTGTCGAGTCGATCGCCCCCCGCCAGGGCGACGTCGACGTCGTCGGGGGCGGCGTCGCCGAACTCGCCCCACCCGAGCCAGCGGAACCAGGCGTCGAGCGGGTCACCACGACGGTCCTGGGTTTCGAACCCAGCACCCCAGGCCGGGCGCGGATCACTCATCACCCATCCTCCCTGGGTTCTGGGCGCAGCGTTGGAAAGAGGATCACGTCCTTGATGTTGTGGACCCCGGCGAGCAGCATCACGAGGCGGTCGATGCCGACGCCGAGGCCAGCGGTCGGGGGCATCCCGTACTCCAACGCCCGCAGGTAGTCCTCGTCGAGGCTGCCGCGGTCGAGGTCGCCGGCGTCCCTCGCCTTCTGTTCGTCTTCGAAGCGCTGTCGCTGCTCGACCGGATCGTTGAGCTCGCTGTAGCCGTTGGCGTACTCGCGGCCGTCGATGAACAATTCGAAGCGGTCCGACACCTCCGGGTCGGCAGGATCGACCCGGGCCAGCGGCGACACCTCGACCGGATGACCGGTGACGAACGTGGGGCGCACGATGGCGTCCTCGCACAGCTTCTCGAACAGCTCCTCGATGAGCTTGCCCGAACCCCACGACGGTTCCCAGCGCACGCCGTGCTCCGTGGCGAGCTCGCGCATCGACTCCGGCGACGACGACGGGTGCACGGCGCTGCCGACGGCCGTGGACACCGTCTCGGACATCCCCAGCCGCGGCCATCGTTCGGCGAGATCGACCTGCTCGCCGGCGATGTCGATCATCGTCGTACCGACCGCGTGGCGCGCCGCGTTCACGACCAGCGCCTCGGTCAACTCCATCACGTCGGAGACATCGCCGAACGCCTGGTACGACTCCATCATCGTGAACTCGGGGTTGTGGGTGGCATCCATCCCCTCGTTGCGGAACGTCCTGCCGATCTCGAAAACTCGGTCGAAGCCACCGACGATCAGCCGCTTGAGGTGGAGCTCGGTGGCGACGCGCAGGTACAGCGGGAGGTCGAGGGTGTTGTGGTGAGTGACGAACGGCCGGGCGTGGGCGCCGCCGGGCTCGACGTGAAAGATCGGTGTCTCCACTTCGACGAACCCACGGTCGAGCAATGTCGCGCGGAAGCTCGCCACGACGGCATGACGGATCTCGAAGACCCGTCGGGCGTGGGCGTTGACGGCGAGGTCGGCATACCGCTGCCGATAGCGAATGTCAGGGTCGGCGAGTCCATGCCACTTGTCGGGAAACGGGCGAAGCGCTTTGGCGAGCAGCACGAGGTGCTCGACCTTGACGGAGATCTCGCCGGCACGGGTTGTCATCACCGTCCCGGTGGCTCCGACCCAATCACCTCGGTCGAGGGCCTTGACGTCCGCGAACTCTTCGTCGCCGACCACCGCCTTGGAGATGAACAGCTGGAGGTCGACGCCGCGATCGGCGACCGTGAGGAACACGAGCTTGCCGGTGTCGCGCTTGAGCATCAGGCGCCCGGCGATCGACACGGCGATGTCGGTCTCGGCGCCCGGTCCGAGCTCGGCGCCGAGCTCGCGCACATCCGCCGCGCTGTGCATGCGGTCGAAGCGGTATGGATAGGGCTGACGTCCGGCGGCGCGCAAGTCGTCGACTCGTCGCTGTCGTCGAACGCGCTCGGCGGCGAGGCCGCTTCCCGACGTCGCCGCCGCGTCGCTCGCCCGGTCGTGGTGGTCGCCGTCGGACACGGTGCGCGACGGTACCAACAGTCGATCTGGGCGGCCATCGGTCCAATCGTCGATCTGGGCGGCCACCGGTCCGGATTCCCGCCGTCTGGCCGCCCAGTTGGGGCTGTGCCATAGCCTGGGTGGTCGATGGCTACCCGGTTCCTCATCATTGGCGGTGGACCGGCGGGCAACACGGCGGCGTCGTTCGCCGCCCGACTGGGAGCGAGCGTCACCGTGGTCGAGCGGGAGGTCATCGGAGGCGCCGCCCACCTGCTCGACTGCATCCCGTCGAAGACGATGATCGCCACCGGCGGGGCGATGAGCTTCCTGCGTCGATCCACGGGCATGGGCCTCGAACAAGCGTCGGCGACCGTCGATACCGAGGCGCTGACGACGCGCATCGAGGGGATCAAGACCCATCTGCAGACGGGCACCAGCGGACTGTTGCGTAGCCAGGGCGTGCGGCTGATCAGCGGTTCGGCGCGCTTCGTCGCTCCGCATTCCGTCGAGGTCGAGACCGTCGACGGAGTCGAACTGGTCGACTTCGACATCGCTCTCGTGTCGACGGGTTCGCGCCCGCGCATCCCGGAGTGGTGCCAACCCGACGGGGATCGGATCCTGACGACGCGTGATTGCTATCCGCCCAAGGAATTCCCCCGCAGCGTCACGGTCGTCGGATCGGGTGTCACCGGCGTCGAGTTCGTGCACATGTTCGCCTCGTTCGGCGCCGAGGTCACGCTCGTCGTGTCGCGTCAGCAGGTCCTGCCGAACAAGGACCCCGAGGTTGCCGCGGTCCTCGAGGCGGACTTCCTCGCCCGTGGTGTCCGGCTGCTCAAGGGGGCGCGGGCGACGGCGATCGAACGCGACCACGAAGCCGACACGGTCGTCGTGCGCTGCGACGACGGACGTGTCGTGCGCAGTTCGCATGCCGTGCTGGCGATCGGGTCGATACCCAACTCCGACGGTCTCGACCTCCATCTCGCCGGCGTCGAGGTCGACGCCGGGGGCTACATCCCGATCGACCACAACTGCGTCACCAGCGCGCCGCACATCTATGCCGCCGGCGACGTCAGCGGCAAGCTCCCGTTGTCCTCGGTTGCCGCGATGCAGGGTCGCAAAGTTGCCGAGCGGGTGATGGGGCTGCACACCGGTCCGCACCGCCACCTCGACTACGACAAGGCGGCCTCGGCGATCTTCACCGAGCCGGAGATCGCCGACGTCGGCCTCGCCGAGGCCGAGGCGTTCGCCGCCGGCCGCAAGATCCGGGTCACCAAGGTGCCGTTCTCGGCGACCGCCAAGGCGTTGATCAACAACAACCCGCAGGGCTTCGTCAAGATCGTGTCGGATCCGGCGACCGGCGTCGTGCTCGGCGGTTCGATCGTCGGGCGTCACGCCGCCGAGCTGATCTCGGTGATTGCCCTCGCCGTGACGGCCAACCTCAAGGTGACAGACATCGTCGAGAGCCTGCTCGTCCACCCGGCGCTGGCCGAGGCTCTCGCCGAAGCCGCCGAGTAGCCCGTCCCACGCGGTTGCGCGGCCGGTCGGAGCCCCGCGTCCGTGGCGGCGACTGACCGCGAACGTCGGCAGTGGGGCCCTCCGCCTGACGCTCGTCCAGGCGGTGTCACCCGAGGTGGCATCCTGTCGCCATGACCGTGGGCATCGCCTCAATCACGTTCGACAGCGCCGATCCCGAGCCGCTGGCCCGCTGGTGGGCCGAGCGGTTCGACGCCGAGATCATCGCCAACATGGACGGGTTCTTCGTGATCGTGGCCGGCGGTGGCCTCCCCACTCAGCTGGCGTTCCAGAGAGTCGAGGATCCCACGCCAGGCAAGAACAGAATCCATCTCGACGTCCATACCGACGATGATCTCGACGCCGAGGTGGCGCGATGGACCGAAGCCGGCGCCACCAGCCTCGGCAAACGGAACGCCGGCGACTTCTTCTGGGTCACCCTCACCGATCCCGACGGCAACGAGTTCTGCATCGCCAGCAGCTGACGGACGGACCACCCACCGCGCCGCCCGTCGTCACCAGTCCTTACCGAACCACCGGGCGATCCGTGTCCTGCCGAACTCCGACTTCTGGGCGCTGAGCTCGATCGAGGGTCCATCGAGGAAGCCGAACGGGGCTTGACCGGCGACGAAGGTGACGTCGACGACGGCGACCCCGCGGCTTCCAAGCTCCAGGTAGCACACGCCGCGCCCGGCGTACCCGCTGGCGGTGCCACCACGGGCCAGGGCGAGGATCTCGCCGGCCACCACTGCGGCCTGCCCCTCGGCGAACACACCGGCCTTGGGTGTCCCGACGCTGGTGACGTCGCCGACCGCGTACACCGCCGGCCAGCGGGTGGCCAGCGTGACCGGGTCGACCGGGATCCAGCCGTCGACGCACATCCCTGATTGGGCGACGACGTCGGGCACACGGTGGTGGGGGACGCCGAGGAACAGGTCGAAGGGCATCTCCGTGCCGTCCTCGAACCGGGCAACCTTGCGAGCGGGGTCGAGCTCGCGCACGAGGTGGCTGGGGTACCACTCGATGCCCCGATCAGCGAACGCCTCGAGGATGACCTTGGAAGCGTCTGGGGATGGTGGGATCGGGACCGGCAAGGGCATGACGAGGGCGATCTCGGAACCCTCACGCAACCCGCGTGCGGAGAGGAAGTCATGCATCAACAGCGCCGTCTCGCTCGGTGCGGGTGGACACTTGAACGGCGTCGAGGTGACACCGACCACCACACGTCCACCGCCGAAATTCTCCAGCACGTCTCGCGCGGCGAAGGCCCCGGCCACGGTGTAGAACTCGTGGCCACCCTCGATCAGCCCGGGCGTCGCCGACGGGTCCAGGTCGGCGCCGAGCGCTACCACCATCACATCACCGTCGAACGATCCGGCATCCGTCTCGACCCGTCGCAGATCGGGGTCGATCGCCCGGATCGTCGTTTGCACGAAGCGCACTCCCGGCTTGACGATGTCGACGTACGGATGCACCACGCTCTCGGCCATCCGGCGCCCGAACATGACATCGAGCTTCGAGAAGCCGAAGACGAAGCTGTCGGCCTGATCGATCAAGGTGACCTCGACATCGTCGCCGAGCTCGTCGGACAATGTCGCAGACAACTCCAAGCCCCCAAAGCCGGCGCCCAACACCAATACCCGCATCTCACACTCCCTCTGGCGCGAACCGCCCGCCATGGCGACCGCCAGCGAGGGTACCCGCCACCGAGCGCGTGGCCAAGGCTCACGTCGACGCAAGGCTGGGGACGGTCAGCGTTCCCGACCGGACACACTTGCCAATCATGAATCGCCACAAGCCTGCGATGTATTGCTCGGTCGTCGCCAGCTCGTGGACCGGCACGGTCATCACGTAGTCGTTGTTGTCGGCGAGCTCGTCCTCGTCGCGGTAGTCGCCGATTCCCGAGCGGTGGGCGAGGAGCTGCTCGAGGCTCACTCACACGTACCTCGCCCCCGACGGCGTCCGGGAGCCGATCGGCGCGTTCTCACGATCGCTGCCCGGTGTCGACACCGACGGGGCGTCGTATCACGCACTCGAGACCGCTGCCGGCGCCGCCGGCGCCGTCGTGTCGTCGGCCGGAGACATCGCCACGTTCATCCGCGCCCTGGCTCACGGCGAGCTGGTGCCGGCCACGACCTACGCCGAGATGATTCGCGGATTCCCCACCGAAGGGGAAAGCCTCGGCATCTTCCCGTCCTCGCCACCAACGGCCACCGGGATCGCCAACTCCGGGTGCGGTGAGGCCTTTTGTGCCGCTGGCGATCGCCAACTGCGTGTCGACCGTCGTCGGGACACCGAGACCACGATGCGCCAGGCCGTTCGCCCGTTGCACGGCGAGGCGGCCATCGAGGTCGACCCGGATCACCCCGGACAGGCCCACGTCGGCGGCGATCCCATCGACCAGCTCGCCGAGCCGGTCTTGGACATGAGCAGACCCGGTGGACTCGTCCCCGACACTGGGATGCACCATCGCAACTCCTCCTCTGCGGGCCTCGATGCTCGCACACCCTCGTTGTGATGCGAGGTCGACTTGACTTGCACGGGCAGGCGACGACGATGCGGCGGCTGGTGTCGATCTGCAACGATGACGCGACTGCTGTTCCGTTGGCAGGGAGGGTGTTGGTGGGTTCGATGGCGGCGGCGGGTTGGTGAGGGGATCACTGCCGGAGGGCACGATCACCTTTCTGTTCACGGACATCGAGGGTTCGACCCGCATGCTTCAGCGTCTCGGTGACCGCTACACGGACGTACTTGGCACGCACGCTCGGCTGTTGCGGGACGCTGCGGCGAGACACGGCGGCTACGAGGTCGACACGTACGGCGACTCCTTCTTCATCACCTTCACCGATGCCGGCGAGGCGATCTCGGCGGCGGTCGATGCGCAGCGATCGCTGCTCAGCTTCCCGTGGCTCCATGGCAGCCCGGTGTTGGTCCGTATGGGATTGCACACCGGTACCGCGGCGATTGTCGATGCCGACTATGTCGGGTTCGACGTGCATCGCGCGTCACGAATCGCCAGCGCCGCCCATGGTGGGCAGATCGTGGTGTCTGCAGAGACCCATGGCGCCGTCGACGGCACCGTCGACGGCGTGGAGTTTCTCGACTTGGGTGAGCACGTCCTCAAGGACATTGACGAGCCCGAACACATCCATCAGGTGCTCGCCGATGGACTCCGGACCGAGTTCTCGCCGTTGCGGTCATTGGAGCCGTCGACGAACATTCCCCGGCGGGCCGGGACGTTGGTGGGTCGTCGACGGGAGTTCGCCGAGCTTCGCCGGCTGGTATGCGATGCGGCGACGCGGATCGTGACGGTGAAAGGCCCGGGCGGCACGGGCAAGACCCGGCTCGCTGGCGCCGTTGCCTTGGACGCGCTCGTCGAGTTCAGCGGCGGCGCCTGGTTCGTCGACTTGACGCCAGTCTCAGATCCCCATCAGGTGAGCGTCGAGATCGCCACCGTCATCGGTGCGTCACTCGAGTACGGGCGACCGCCACTCGACCAGCTCGTCGACACGATCGGTCGTCGCCGTCTGCTCCTGCTGCTCGACAACTTCGAACAGGTCATTTCAGCTGCGCACGTAGTGGCTCGCCTGGTGGAGCGGTGCCCGCGTCTCACCGTGCTGGTGACGAGTCGGGTCGTGCTGTCGCTGCGCGACGAGGAGGTGTTCCCAGTGGCGCCGCTGAGTCTGCCGCCCGCGGCGACGCGTGACGCCGTCGAGCGGTCGGATGCTGGCGCCCTGTTCGTTGAACGGGCTCGAACGGCGCGTCCTGACTTTCGGCTGACCGATGCGAATGCCGTAGCCGTCGCCGAGGTCTGCGAACTCGTCGATGGGCTGCCGCTGGCGATCGAACTGGCTGCTGCCCGGATCAAGCTGTTCACCGCGGAGCAGCTGCGACTGCGGCTCGATCGAGGGTTGCGGGTCCTCTCCGGCGGCCCCGGCGACGCGCCCGAGCGGCATCAGACGATGCGCGCCACGATCGAGTGGAGCGTCCGGCTGTTGACGCCTCAGGAGTTGGCGCTCTTCCGCGACTTTGCGGTGTTCCGCGGCGGGGCCACGGTGGATGCCATTGCCCGGGTCGTCGCACCTGACGACGAAGCGACCGTGACGCTCGCCGCGCTGCTCGATCACAGCCTTGTACGACAGATCGCTGATGAACACGGCGAGGTGCGGGTCGACATGCTGCACATCATTGGCGAGTACGCCCGCGACCTGCTCGACGCGAGCCCCGACACGCCGGAGCTACGCAAGCGCCATGCCGTCTACTACCTCGCGCTCGCCGAGGCCGCGAGCACCGCTGGCGACGACGACACCACCGGGGCCGAACTCGACAATCTGCGCACGGCACTCGACACGCTGCTTGACCAAGCGGGACGCGGCGACAGCGAGGCTGCCGAACTTGGGCTGCGACTGGCCAACACCCTTGGCCAGTTCTGGTACCGCCATAGTCATCTCCAAGAAGGCATCTCGAACCTCGAGCGCTCCTTGGAGGTGTGCTCTGACGTCGACGAACTGCGGCGGGCCACCGCCCTTCGGCACCTCGGAACTCTCCTCGAAACACGACGCGACGTCGACGGCGGCGCGCGCCAGATTCGAGGAAGCGCTCGCCACGTACCGGCGACGCGGCGACCGGGAAGGTGAGGCCAAGTGCCTGAACAGTCTCGGCGTCGTCGCACGGACTGCCGGTGACCTCCCCGGGGCCGAGGCGTACCTCGTCGAGAGCCTCGCCCTGCGCCGAGAACTTGGGGACATCCCCGGAACGGCAAACCGCTTGAGCAATCTCGCGTTGGTACTCATCGATCGTGGCGAGATCGCTCGGGCCCTCGACCTGCTCACCGAAGTCGCAGTGCTCGACCGGACGGCTGGCGACAAGTGGGCGATCGCCTGCAGCGCGAACAACCTTGGCGTCGCCCACCTGCTCGACGGTCATCCCGAGGTCGGCGAGCCGTTCATCACCGACGCGCTGCGCACCTTCGTCGAGTACGGCGATGACGACGGTGTCGCCGAGAGCCTGGAAGCGCTCGCCGGTATCGCCGCCGCCAACGGCGACGTGGTGAGGACGCTACGGCTGGCCAGCGCCGCCGACGCGCTGCGTGAGCGCGCCGGGATCCCACCGGTCGGGGTCGACCGCCAACGACTCGACCGCTGGATTGCCGAGGCCAGCGCCGCGCTCACCGCCGACGCCGTCGCAAGGGCGCAGGACCAAGGCCGACAAATGACCACCGACCAAGCCGCCCGCTACGCACTCGAACAGGTGGTGACCGCGCCGACCTGAGAGGCGGTGGTGCGTGAAGGACACGCGCGTTGATCTGCGGGGCACGTATCGACCGATCCGGCAACTTTTTCCCTGGGTAGGGGTTGCTGCAACGAACACATGTTCGATACGATTCTCGCATGGTTGGGCAACTGCTCGAGCGGTTGACGGCGGTGATCGATGAGCTCGCCGCGATCGACCTCGACACCCTCGCCGACGCCGAGATTCACGACGCCGTGGTTGGTCTTGGAGGTTTGTCGTCCCGGCTGGAGGCGCAGTGGTGCCGGCTCATCGGGCGGTGGGATGGTCGCCAGATCTGGGCTGTCAACGGCTCCAAGGCTGCCGGTGCCCGACTGGCTCGCGAGTCGCACTGGCGTCGTCAGGACGCCGACCGTCTGGTGCGCCGCGCCCGCGACCTCGCCTCGGCACCGCACACCGAGCAGGCGTATGAGGCGGGGCAGATCTGCGGTGCTCACGCCGACCTGGTCGCCTCGTGCAACCGGGAGTGGCGCAACGCCGAGTTCGTCGCATCCGAGGAGTTGTTGGTCAACTTGTGCCGTACCCAGTTCTTCGGGGCCGCTGCTCGTGGCATCGAGTACTGGAAGCAGTGCGCCGACCGAGACGCCGCCGACCGTGCGGCCGACACCGTACGGGCCAGCCGGCATGTGTCGGCGTCGGTGACCTGGAACGGCACCGTGGCCATCGATGGAGTGCTCGATCCGCTCGGCGGCGAGGCGTTCAAGACCGAACTCGAGCGCCTGGGCGAACAACTGCGCCTGCAGGATCTGCGTGCCGATGCTGTGCGAACGGCCACCCAGCGTCGCGCCGACGCTCTGGTGGAGATGGCGATGCGCTCCGCCACCGCCCCTGCCGACGGGTTGCGACCACGTCCGCTGCTGAGCGTGACGATCGGCATCGAACCCTTCAACCACCTGTGCCAAACCGCCGCCGGTACGGTCATTGCCCCCGGGCAGGTGATCCCCTACCTGTCCGTCGCCGACATCGAACGGATCGTCTACGACCCGGCCAACCGCAACATCGCGGCCTCACGGCGCACTCGCTTCACCGGCGCGCTCCGGCGGATCATCGAGATCCGCGACAGCCACTGCCAGCACCCGTCGGGCTGCGACGAACCCGCATCACGCTGCGACGCCGACCACATCGTCCCCCGCCTCGACGGCGGCATCACTTGCCTGTGCAACGGTCAGCTGCTGTGCGCCCACCACAACCGCACCGTCAAAGCCGCCCACGACAGGTCACTCACTGGCGACGAGCGGGGCGCGGCACGCAACACTCCGCACCCGTGCCCCTACGACGACCACCACACCGCCAACCTCACCGCCACCACCGACCACTCCAGCTCGCACGCCCCGAGCCGGGCCCCTCCCGTTGCCGGCTGACCGCACTCCGCCATCGCGACTCGCGACCACTCCCTGACGATGACGTCACCGGGTGACGACGAGGAGGACGAGGCCGGCGAGGATCACGGCGGCGGCGACCGTTCGTTGGCGAACGCGTTTCTCATCGAGGTAGCGCTGACCCAAGTACGCGGCAATCAGCACGCTCGATTCGCGCAGTGTCGCCACGTAGCCGACCGGAGCGTGACGGACGGCGACGAGAATGAGCGCGTAACTGGCGGCGACCATCGCACCGGTCACGCTGTAGCGACTCCAGCCGGTCCGCATCGTGGCGACCATCGCCCGGCCCCGCCCGGTCACCAGCCCCAGGCCGGTCGTGCTCACGCCGATGACGGCGAACACGGCGAACGGATACGTCGTCCCGTACTGGCGAACGGCATGGCTGTCGTTGACGGTGTAGGCGCCGATGCACAGCCCGACGATCAGCGCCGTGGCGATCTGCGACGGCGCCGCGCCGACGGCGAGCAGGCCCATGCCGGCGGCAACGATGCCGATGGCGACGATCGACCCCGGGGCGAGCTCGTCGCCGAGCAGGGCGATGCCGCCGATGGCCGACAGCGCGGCGCCTGAGCCCCGAGCGACCGGGTAGGCCACGGAGAAGTCGCCCCGGTCGTAGGCGTGGGCCAGGCAGATCGTGTACGGGATGTGGATCAGCCCGGTGAGCGCGGCCGGCAGCCATGCGGCAGCTGGCAGGTCATGCATCGCGAGGACGACGACGAGCGACATCACGGCGGCAACGGCGAACTGCCCCCACAGGGCGAGGAAGCGGTCGTCGCTGCGCTTGGCGAGAAGGTTCCACGCCGCGTGAAGTCCGGCGGCCGTGAGGGCCAGGACGGTGGCGAGGATCACGTCGGAGGTCGGGGACTACTCGATGACGACGACGACGTCGCCACCACCGACCGTGTCACCGGCGGCGACCCTGATCTCGCGCACGGTGCCGTCGCGCTCGGCGGAGATCTGATTCTCCATCTTCATCGCTTCCAGGACGACGACAGCCTGGCCCGCTGCCACCTGCTGTCCCACTTCGACGAGCACCTTGACGATCGTGCCCTGCATCGGCACGGTGACCGTGCCGCTTCCGGCAGGGCCCGCCTGTCCGTGGGCGGCCGCTCGGCGAATGTTGCGAACGACGCCACGCCGCCCGCCGGTGGCCACGCCGGACGGGGCCTCGGCGTCCGGCACCCACAGCGACACGTCGAAGCGCTTGCCGTTGACCTCGACCGTCGTCCGCCGCACAACCAACGGTTGGGCCTCGTCGGCCGCTTCGCTGACGGGTGCCGCCGGTGGCGCGGCGCCAAGCGCCGTGAGGTCGAGGCGTTCCTCGACCCAGTTCGTGGAATGCTCCACGTTGGTGAAGTCGGGGTGGCGCAGGATCGCCAGGTCTGCCGGAATCGTCGTGGCGACACCCTCGACGGTGATCTCCTCGAGGGCGCTGATCGTGCGGGCGATCGCCGTCGGACGATCTTTACCCCACACGACGAGCTTGGCGATGAGGTTGTCGTAGTACTGCGACACCTCGTCGCCGGCGCGGTAGCCCGAATCGAAGCGGATACCGAATCCCTGTGGCTCGTCGAGCCGGGTGATCCGCCCCGGCGATGGCCGAAAGGCACCGCCAGCCGGGTCTTCTGCGTTGATCCGGACTTCGATGGCGTGACCGCGACGCTGGGCGAGGATCTCGTCCTGGGTCATCGGCAGGGACTCACCGGACGCCACACGAATTTGCCACTCGACGAGGTCGATCCCCGTGATCGCCTCGGTCACCGGGTGCTCGACCTGCAGGCGGGTGTTCATTTCGAGGAAGAAGAACTCACCATCCTGATAGATGAACTCGACGGTCCCGGCGTTGGTGTAGCCGACTGCTGCGCCGGCTTTGACCGCCGCGGCGCCGATCGCTTCCTCGACGCCGTCCGCCAGATCGGGTGCCGGCGCCTCCTCGATCAACTTCTGGTGGCGGCGCTGCGCCGAGCAATCTCGTGTGGAGATCCACACGAGATTGCCGTGGTCGTCGCCGACGATCTGCACCTCGACATGGCGGGGCCACGTGAGATAGCGCTCGACGTACACCTCGTTGCGGCCGAAGAACGCCTCAGCTTCGCGCTGCGCGCTGGCCATCGCTTCGTCGACCTCGCTGGCGCTGTGGACGACCTTCATGCCTCGGCCACCACCGCCGAACGCGGCCTTGATCGCCACCGGCCAGCCATGCTCCTCGCCGAATGCTCGGATCTCGTCGGCGTTCGAGGCGAACTCGGTCGTGCCTGGAACGATCGGCGCGCCGCCGCTCATCGCCGCTTTGCGGCTCGACACCTTGTCGCCCATCGCCTCGATCGCGGCCGGCGACGGTCCGATGAACGTGACGCCGCGCTCGATGATCGCCCTGGCAAAGTCGGCGTTCTCGGAGAAGAATCCATAGCCGGGGTGCACACCGTCGGCACCGCTGCGGGTGACCGCGTCGAGGATCGCGTCGGTGTTGAGGTAGCTCTCCGCGGCTGTCTTGCCACCGAGGGCATAGGCCTCGTCGGCGAGTCGCACGTGCAACGCTTCGCGATCGAGCTCGGAGTACACGGCCACCGTGGCGATGCCGAGCTGCCGGGCGGCGCGCACCACGCGCACGGCGATCTCACCTCGGTTGGCGATGAGGATCCTCTCCAGCACGGCTGCCAATGTAGGGTCCGGGCGGTGCCAAACACGGAGTCCGGGCGATGCCCGGAGAGCATGGGGCTGCAGGTGGCACTGACCGCGGGCTGATGGTTGATCCCGTTGCGTGGCCACCCGGCTGGCACGTCGAGCACGTCGCGGCGACCGGGAGCACGAACGACGACTTGCTGTCATCCGCCAGCGAGCGGCCGGACCGATCGGTGCTCGTCGCCGACTACCAACGAGCTGGACGGGGCCGGCGCGATCGGGTGTGGACGGCGATGCCAGGAACCAACCTGCTCGCCTCCATCCTGTTCCACGAGGTGCCGGCGGACGCCAACGAGCTCCCCCGTCGAGTGTCCGTGGCGACGGTCGATGCGTGTCGTCGATTCACGTCGGCGGCAGTAGCCCTCAAGTGGCCCAATGACGTGTTGCTTGACGACGGCAAGCTCGCCGGTGTGCTCGCCCAGCGGGCGGCGGGCGGCAGCGTGGTCGTTGGCGTCGGCGTCAACGTCGGATGGGCGCCGGATGGCGCGCAACGGCTGGGCCCGCAGGTCGCGCTCCTCGATCTGCTCGCCGCGTTGCTCGACGCCTACGACCGGCTGCCCGCGTCGGCAGAGGAGCTTGGCGATCGCTATCGGCACGAGCTGGCCACGCTCGGTCGTCGCGTTCGCATCGAGCTGCCAGCGGGTGAACTGCTCGGCGTCGCCACTGACCTCGCCGCTGATGGTCGCCTCATCGTCGTCGATGACGCCGGCACAGCACACTCTCTGGCGGTCGGCGATGTCGTCCATTTGCGGGGGCGATAGCCGTATTGCGAGTTGGTGACAGCTTGTGCCTGCAACGGTCGCGGTAGCCTGGCCATTCACATGAGCACCCGAGGCCGAATTCATCGCGCCCCGTTGGCGGTGGCCGCCTTCTTCACGGTCGTGGTCGGAGTAGGTGGTGGGGCCGGCGTGTACTTCGCCGGCGAACGCGAGGAGCACGGCATCGAGCGCGTCGCTGAGCTCACCGACGTCCTGGCCGCCAACGACAGTCCCGCGCAGAACTATCTCATCGTTGGCTCCGACACGCGTGATGTGGTCGACGAGAACGCCGAGGATGCCGGACTGTTCCTCGACGGCACCACCGGCGAAGGCGCTCGCAGCGACACGATCATGATCCTGCGGCGCGATCCCGACAATGGCGCCTCGCTGCTCAGCATCCCGCGTGACCTGTGGGTTCCGATCGCCGGCACCGGCGACGACGGCAAGATCAACTGGGCGTACATCGGCGGGCCGCGACGCCTCGCCGAGACGATCACCCAGGCACTCGGAATCCCGATCCACCACTACGTCGAAGTCGACTTCGCCGGCTTTCAACGCCTCGTCGACGAGATCGGTGGTGTCGAGATCTGCGTCGAGGACGCCGCCGAGGACATCAACTCGGGGCTCGTCCTGCAACCCGGCTGCCAAACGCTCGATGGTCGGATGGCCCTCGCCTTCGCAAGGTCACGGCACTACCGGGCGTGGCGCGACGGCGAGTGGCACGACGAACCGGGCGCCCCCGACCTCAACCGCATCGCCCGCCAGCAGATCTTCCTGCGCACGGCGGCCACCGAGGTACTCAACGAGATCAACAGCAACCCGTTCCGGCTCGGTGACCTCATCGACGCGGCCGGCGGAGCCGTCCGACTCGACGACCAGGTCAACCTCGTCGAGGCCGGTGAGGCGATGATCGCCGCAGCGCAAGACGGTATGCAGACGTTCTCGATCCCGGTCAACGGGGACATGATCGGCGACCAGTCGGCGCTCGTGCTCGCCGATGGGGCGGACGTGGTCCTCGACTATTTCCGGGGCATCGGGCCGATCCCGGCGGTTCCGGAGACCACCGAGCCACCTGCCTGAATCGGACGTTACGATCGTCCGACGATGAAAGCCCTGATCCTCGCAGGTGGCGAAGGCACGCGCCTGCGCCCGATCACCCACACCCGCGCCAAGCAGCTGGTACCAGTCGCCAACAAGCCGATCCTGTTCTACGGCATCGAGGCGATGGTCGCCGCCGGGATCGAGGAGATCGGCGTGATCACCGGCGCCACCGGGCCCGAGGTCCGCGCCGCTCTCGGCGACGGCAGTGCGTTCGGCGCCAAGATCACCTACCTGCCCCAGGAGGCGCCGCTCGGCCTGGCTCATTGCGTGCTGATCGCCGGCGACTTCCTCGGGGCGGACGACTTCGTGATGTATCTCGGCGACAACTTGCTGGAGCAGGACCTCTCGGCGTTCATCGGCGCCTTCGAAGCGGCCCGGCGGTCCGCCGACCCGCCATCCGCCCAGATCCTTCTCAAGCAGGTTCCCGACCCCCATCGTTTCGGCATCGCGACGCTCGACGAGCACGGCCACGTCGTCGAGCTCGTCGAGAAGCCCGACGACCCGCCCTCGGATCTCGCCCTCGTCGGCGTGTACCTGTTCGACGAGTCGATCCACGACGCCGTGCGGGCGATCTCGCCGTCTGCCCGCGGCGAGCTGGAGATCACCGACGCCATTCAGTGGCTGATCACCAACGGCAGGCGGGTGCGCACCGAGCTGCTCACCGGCTGGTGGATCGACACCGGCAAGCTGACCCCGCTGCTCGAGGCCAACCGCCTGCTGCTGGAGAAGATCGACACGCGCATCGACGGTACGGTCGACGCGGACTCCTCGCTCGACGGTCGCGTGGTGATCGCCGAGGGTGCCGAGATCGTCAACTCGACGATCCGCGGGCCGGTCGCCATCGGGCGGGACACGCGCATCGTCGACAGCTTCGTCGGTCCGTTCAGTGCCATCGGCAACGGGTGCGAGGTGGTGCAGAGCGAGGTCGAGCACTCGGTCGTGATGGACGGATCGAAGATCCTCCAGATCCCACGGCTGGAGGACAGCTTGATCGGTCGAGAAGCCGTCGTCGAACGAACGTCGCGTCGCCCCCGCGCGCTGCGGCTGATGATCGGCGACCATTGTCAGATCGACGTCGAGTGATGGTCGACGTCATCGAGCAGACAACCCGGCCGGCGGCGATCGACGGCCTCGTCGTGATCACGATGAAGCAGGTCACCGACGACCGCGGCACGGTGCGCGAGTTCTTCCGGCGTTCGGCGTTCGAGGCCGCCGGACTTCCGGAGTTGCAGCCATTCGTTCAGGTCAACGTCACCGAGTCGCGGCGCGGCGCGATACGCGGGCTGCACGCAGAGGCGATGACCAAGCTCGTCGCCGTCGCTGCCGGCGAGGCGTTCGCCGCCTACGTCGACTTGCGCACGGGCTCACCGACGCACGGCGTCGTCGACACGTTGACGCTCGTCCCAGGAGTCCAGGTCCTCGTACCGGCAGGTGTGGCCAACGGCTTCCAGGCCGTCGTCGATGGCACCCAGTACGTCTATTGCTTCGACCGCGAGTGGCAGCCGGACATGGCCGGCACGGCGTGCAATCCGCTGGACCCGGCGCTGCAGATCGACTGGCCCGTTCCGGTCGACCCCGACGATCGCTCCCGGGTGTCGGCCAAGGACATGGCCGCGCCACGATTCGCAGAACTCGTAGGACGGACCTCATGAAAATTTCGTGATTGCGTTCCCCGGCCACGCAGCGTGTGTGGCCCGGCTGTCGCTCGTCACTCAGGCTGCGCGGCCGGGTTCATCGGCTCGAACTACGTGCGTCACGTCCTCACGACCACCGACGACACCGTGACGATCTTCGATGCTTTGACCTACGCCGGCAACCGCGAGAACATCGCCGATCTGGTCGATGACCGCCGCTGTCGCTTCGTCCACGCCGACATCACCGACCAGGACGCCGTCGTCGCCCAGCTGCCGGGACACGACGCGGTCGTGCACTTCGCGGCGGAGTCGCACGTCGACCGCTCGATCAAGGACCCTTATGCCTTCGTGCGGACGAACTGCGATGGCACCAACGTGCTGTGTGACGTCGCCCGCCAGGCTGGCGTCGAGCGCTTCGTCCACGTCTCGACGGACGAGGTCTACGGGTCGATCGATGTCGGCTCGTTCAGCGAAGAGGATCGCCTCGGCCCTCGATCGCCGTACTCCGCGGCGAAGGCCGGTAGCGACCTGATCGCCCTCTCCTACCACAGCACCTACGAGTTGCCGGTGGTCGTCACCCGGTCGAGCAACCAGTTCGGGCCGTACCAGTTCCCCGAGAAGGTCATCCCGCTGTTCGTCACCAACCTCCTCGACGGCCAGAAGGTGCCGCTGTACGGCGACGGCATGAACGTGCGCGACTGGCTGTTCGTCGAGGACAACGTGCGGGCCGTCGACCTCGTCCTGCGTCACGGGGTGATCGGTTCTGTGTACAACATCGGAGCGCACAACGAACTGCCCAACGTCGAGTTGACGAACAAGCTGCTGGCCCTGTGCGGCCGGGACGAAAGCTTCATCGAGCCGGTCGCCGACCGCCTCGGCCACGACCGGCGCTACTCGATCGCCACCGACAAGATCGCCGCCCTCGGGTGGCGCACCGAGCACGATCTCGACGAGGCCTTGCACCTCACCGTCGAGTGGTATCGCGCCAACCGCGACTGGTGGGAGCCGCTCAAGGCGCGGGCCACGTTCTAGATGCGTCTGCTCGTCACCGGTGCCGGTGGGCAGCTCGGTCACGACGTCGTGACGACCGCCGCGGCGGAGGGTGACGACGTCGTCGGGCTCGCTCATCGTGACCTCGACGTCACCGATCGCCAAGCCGTCATCGCCGCGGTGACGTCGTGGCGTCCTGAGGTGGTGATCCACTGCGCCGCGTGGACGGCCGTCGACGCGTGCGAGTCCGACCCCGACCGCGCCGCGGCGATCAACGGCCGGGCGGTGCGCTGGGTCGCCGAGGCGTGCGACGCCGTCGGCGCCCACCTCGTGCACGTCTCCACCGACTATGTCTTCGACGGCCGACTCGCTCGGCCGTATCACGAGTTCGACCGCCCGAACCCGTTGGGTGTCTACGGGGAGTCGAAGCTGGCGGGGGAGCGCGAGGCGCTCGTCCTCGGCGGCTCGGCGGCGGTGGTCCGTACCTCATGGGTGTGCGGTGAGCACGGCGCCAACATGGTGCGCACGATCCTGCGACTGCTGGCCGATGGCGCTGACACCCCGGGCCGGCTGGCGTTCGTCGATGACCAGCGCGGCTGTCCGACGTTCACCGCCGACCTCGCCCCGATGCTTCGCCGCTTGGGGCTCGACCGGCGCAGCGGCGTCCACCACGTCACCAACCAGGGTGTGGTCACGTGGTTCGAGTTCGCCCAGGCCGTTGCGGTGGCTGCCGGGCACGACCCGGCCGTCGTCCGGCCGATCTCCACGGCCGACCTCGATCCACCGCGGCCCGCACCGCGCCCGGCCAACAGCGTGCTCGACAACGCCGTCCTGCGCACGGCCGGGATCCCGCTACTCCGCGACTTCCACGCGCCGCTCGCCGAACTCGTTGCTGCGCTGACCGGCGCGACCGGATCTGGGCGGCGTTAGCCGCCGAATCCGGACCGCCGGCCGCCCGGATCGGGAAGTGGACCGCCGGCCGCCCAGAACGTAAATCGGGGGAGCGGCGCGGACTTCGGTGCGACCATTGGGCGATGCGGATGGAGACCGAGGACAGCGCGTCGGCCCCGGTCGACGCGGACGTGCCGGCGACGAGGTCGCCGCGGCCGCCGCTCGACGCCCGGCCGCGCCACGGACTCGGCTCGTGGCCGGTCATCGTCGTCGGCCTCGTACTGACCGCCGTCGGCTGGTATCTCACGTCACGAACCGCCCCGTGCTCCGACTTCCACCAGGGCACGCAGTTCTCGGGTTCCAATGCTCGGCTCGACGAGTGGATCGGCGACTGCGGGAACGACCTCGGCGAGGCGCGGGCGACGCTGCTTGCCGACGGTGTGCTGATCGCCGGGTACGCGATCGCCGCCGGCGGGATCCTGCGCCGCTGGTGGCCGCTGTACCAGGCGCCGGGACTGAAGCGCCGGGAGCGTCTCGTCGTCGCCCTGCCGTTCATCACGGCGGCGATCGACGTCGTCGAGAACGTGGTGACGTGGATCGCCCTGGGGGCCGACGACAGACGCTTCACGTATCCCGACAACCTCTTCGCGCCGACCCTCGTGTCGACGATGGCCTGGCTGAAGATGCTCGCCTACGGCCTCGGCCTGCTCTGTGTCGCCGCCGTGTGCCTGCTGGCGATCGCCAGGCGCAAGGAGTCGGCGATGCCGATACCGCGGCAGGACCAGCCGATCGCCATGCGTGAACTGCCGCCGCCCACCGATCTCGGTGTGTGCTGCTCGGGTGGCGGCATCCGCGCCGCGGCGTTCGCCCTCGGCACCCTCGACCAACTCGAACGGGCCGGGATCATGTCGCAGGCGCGTTGGCTGGCTGCCGTCTCCGGCGGCAACTATGCCTCGACGGCGTGGACGCTGGCCCGGGTCGACGACCGATCGGGCCACGCCGCGGCGGACGTGATCGACTGGCTCAACTCGCCGATCCCCTACTCGAAGTCGTCGAAGCATCGCTTCCTGCGCAACGGCCCAGGTGGGCTCGGCCGGTCGCTGATCGCCGCCGATGCTGTACATCGCCTTCAACGTCGCCGTGCTCGGGGCCCTCGTCGCCGCCGTCGCCTGGCCGATCGGCCGGATGATCGGGAGCAAGGCGATTCAGCCGGACTTCCGCATCTACGGGGCGTTGCCTGCCGGTCTCGAAATCCAGCAAGAGCACTGGCTCCCGGTCGTGGTGCTCCTGGTCCTCGCCGGGATCCTCCTGCTCGTCTCGGCGCTGCCCTCGTGGGGCACGTCGTGGCTCTGGCGACCGGCCGTCCTGCTCGCCGCGATCGGCGTCGCCATCGGGCTGCTCACCGTGGTGATCCCGTGGGCCATGGCGTTCGTCGGCAACTGGTTGCGCCGCGGCGACCACGACCTCCGCGCGGCCTCCACCGGCCTCGCCGCGTTGTTCGGCGCCCTCGGCGTCGTGTGGCGCCTCGCCCGCAAGCCGGTGCTCACGCGGTTCGCCCACAAGCTGCCGTACCTCGGCGGTCTGCTGCTGGCGATCGCCGCCCTCGTCTGGGCCGGCAAGGTGGCCACCGACGCGGCCACCGGCGTCGGCCTGCTGTCCACGCCCACACGGTGGGCGATCGTCGTCGCCGCCTTCGTCGGCGTGTACCTGTTCGTCGGGATCACCAACCTGTCGATCCACCGCATCTACCGCAAACGTCTGCGCCGCTCGTTCGGCGTCCGCCGCAGCGATGACGGCCGGCTGCACGCGCCGCACCAACGCGACCAGATCACGTGGGATCAGCTGCCCGAGAGCAACCCCGAACTGGTGGTGTGCTGCGCCCACCAGCGTGACGGCATCGCCCCTGGCGGACTCCCCGCCGACACGTTCACGATCTCGCGAAGCGAGGTGTGCATCGGTGGCTTCGTCACATCGACGGAGAAGTACCTGTCGCGGATGCCGGACGACCTGGCGTCCGAGCGCGCCGTGGCGTCGTGGATGGCCACGTCGGGTGCCGCCTTCGCCTCGGCGATGGGACGCTTCTCGCGCGGCACGACGAACGCGTTGATGGCGGCGCTGAACATCGACCTCGGCATCTGGCTGCCCAACCCGCGCCTGACGTCGACCGCCGCAGAGTTCCCCAAACCGCGGTACGGCTACCTCTTCAAGGAGATCCTCGGCTGGTACAACGACAGCGACCGCTTCGTGTTCGTCGCCGACGGCGGGCATTGGGACAACCTCGGGTTGGTCGAGCTGCTCCGACGGCGCTGCGCGACGATCATCTGCATCGACGCCAGCGGCGACGACGTCGGGCGATTCTCGTCGCTGCACCAGGCCATCGAGCTCGCCGGCTTGGAGCTGCCGGAGATCGTCGCCGGCTTCGACCTCGACGGCTTGCAGGGACTCGTCGGCGTCGACGGGGCGTTGCCGCAGTGCTCGGTGACTGCGCTGCGGGTGCAGTACACGGCGCCGCGCCGAGACGCCACCACCGGTGCCGCCGAGCCGGGCTTGACCGGCACGATCTTCTACGCCAAGGCCCAGCTGGCCGCCGACCTCGACGTCACGCTGCGCCGCTACGCCAAGGTCGACCCGACGTTCCCGAACTACTCGACGGCGCGCCTGTTCCTCCGTGACGATCAGTTCCAAAGCCTTGTCTCGCTCGGCCGGGCGGCCGGCGCCAGGCTCACGGCGATCGTTGGCGACGCCCTGCCGCGGGAACCGGAACCTGTTGTGCTGACTGCGGAGCCTGTCGAGGCGATGGCGGCGGCGACGATGCTCGCGTCCGTCGTGGAGGCGGACCCGACCGGTGACAGCAGCCACGCCGACGCCACGGCTGATTGACTCTGGGCGGTGCGCCTGACGCGAGCCGAACTGGAGTCGTTTCGCGGGGCGACCGTGCCCGACCTCCTCGGTCCGGACCTTCAGCTGCTGTTCGTCGGCATCAACCCGGGGCTGTGGACGGCGGCGACGCAGACGCACTTCAACCACCCCGGCAACCGCTTCTACCCGGCGCTCTACCACGCCGGGCTGATCGACATCGTCGTCGACCGCGGTCGGGCGATGACCGACGCCGAACGTCAGCATCTCGTCGCGCGGGGATCGGCATCACCAACCTCGTCGCCCGGGCGACGGCCCAGGCCGCCGAACTGGACCGTGACGAGCTACGGGCCGGTGCGGACCGCCTCATCGACCTGGTCGTCGAACGTCGACCGCGGGTCGTCGCCGTGGCGGGGATCACGGCCTACCGTGATGCATTCGCCCGCCCGAAGGCGTCGCTCGGCCGTCAGGACGAGTGCATCGCCGACGCCGACCTGTGGGTCGTCCCCAATCCCAGTGGGCTCAACGCCCACGCCACGGTCGCCACCCTGGCCGCCGACTACCGCGCCGTCGGCGACGCCGCAGGAATCACGTTGCTGCGCTGAGGGTGTCCGCCGCGGCTCAGGCGGCGACCCGCTCGGCTTCGTCACGATGGGCGAGGTACCAGTCGATCGTGGCCCGCAAACCGACCTCGAACGGCACCTCGGCGCGCCATCCGAGCAGCTGCTCGGCCCGCGTCGCGTCGACCCGCCGCCGCGGCTGTCCGTCTGGCTTGCTGGGATCCCAACGCAACTCGCCCTCGAAGCCGACGAGGCGGGCAATCGTCTCCACCGTCTCGCGGATCGTCACCTCGTGGTTCGTGCCGAGATTGATCGGCTCGCGGCCTTCGTGGCGCTCGGCGGCGAGAACCACGGCCCGCGCCGCATCGTCGACGTACAGGTACTCGCGGCTGGCCGTCCCGCTGCCCCACACCTCGACCTCGCCGGCGCCGTTCTGGCGGGCGTCGACGCATTTCTTGATCAACGCGGGGATCACGTGGGACACGTTCGGGTGGAACTTGTCACCGGGGCCGTAGAGGTTCGTCGGGATGAGGAAGGCGAAGCGCTGACCGTATTGCTGGGCGTTGACCTGGGCATGCACGAGCAAGGCCTTCTTGGCGATCCCGTACGGCGCGTTGGTCTCCTCCGGGTAGCCGTTCCACAGGTCGTCCTCGGCGAAGGGCACGGGACTGAACTTGGGGTACGAGCACACCGTGCCGAGCAGCACGGTCTTGCCGACGCCGGCGGCGCGCGCGGCCTCGATCACATGCGTCCCCATCAGCAGGTTGGCGAGGTACAGCGGGGCAGGCTCGGCCCGGTTGTAGCCGATCCCCCCAACCCGCGCGGCGAGGTGGATGATCTGCGATGGGCGGTGGTCGGCGATCATGTCGGCTGCGGCGGCGGGCTCGGTGAGGTCGAAATCGGCACTGCGGATGACGACGGGGTCGGCTCCGGCCGCGCGCAACCCGTCGACGACCCGCCGCCCGAGGAACCCGGCACCACCCGTCACGACGACGCGTTGATCGGTCCAGGAGTCGCTCGCCGGGGACATCGGCAGCAGTGTACGAGTCCGCCCCCTCCCCCTCATCTGGGGAAGATCCGTGTCAATCGGCGTTGTGGGGAGGATTCGTGTCAGACGTCGACACGGATCTTCCCCGGATGGCGGCGTGACACGATTCTTCCCCAGACTCTGGAACCATGGCGGGCGTGTCACGAGGATCGGAGGCGGTGGCGCTGCGCGTCGGGGTCAACCTGTTGTGGTGCCGGCCCGGCCGGGTCGGCGGGTCGGAGGAGTACCTCGCCCGCCAACTCGTCGGGCTGGCGGCGGTCGCTCCGGAAGTCACGGCCCGTCTCCTCGTGCCGCCGGGCTTCGCCGCGGCCCATCCCGAGCTCGCCGGCCGCTTCGAACTGGTCACTGGTCGGACCGTCACGCGATATCGGGGGGCCCGCCTGCTCGCCGAGTCGTTGACCGGGGCGCGGGCGTTCAGCGGCGCCCGTGTCGTGCACCACGCCGGGGGCACGTTGCCGCTGCGCCGAAGCTCCGTGGCGACCTTGCTCACGGTCCACGACGTGCAGTACCTCGCCTACCCGCAGTACTTCTCGGCCGCCCGTCGCGCCTACCTCGGTCACCGCCTGCCACGTTCTGTCGCTGGGGCGACGGCAACTGCGGTGCCGAGCCAGTTCGTCGCCGACACGTTGGGCGAAGCGTTCGGGGTCGACCCGCGACAAGTCGTGGTCGTGCCGCACGGCTACGACCCACCTCCTCCGTCGTCGCTCCCGCCGACGGACGAGCTGCGCCGGCGCTATCGACTCGGTGACCGACGGGTCGTCGTCTACCCCGCGATCACCCATCCACACAAGGGACATCGGCTGCTCGTCGACTTGCTCGCCGGGCCGTGGGCGGACCCCGACCTGGTGGTCGTGTTCCTCGGCGGCGCGGGGGCGGCCGACGACGCTGTTTCGACGGCGATCGCGACGCGTGGCGTCGGCGAGCGCATCGTCCGCACCGGCCGGGTCACCGCCGCCGATCGCGATGGGTTGATCGCCCTGGCCGATGCGCTGGTGTTTCCCTCGGAGTACGAAGGCTTCGGCGCTCCGGTGCTCGAGGCGATGGCCCTCGGCACACCAGTGCTCTGCAGCGATCGTGGCGCCCTGCCGGAGGTCGCCGGCGATGCCGCCGTCGTGCGCCCGCCAACCGTCGACGACTGGGCCGACGCCCTCGCCGAGCTCGTCGCACGGCGTGACGAACTGGTGGCCCGCGGCCGCCGGCGAGCGGAGCGATTCACCGTCGCCGCCTCGGGCGCGGCGCTGGCCACTGCGTATCGCCTCGCCGCCGGCAGGGAGTCCTGATGCGCATCATCGTGCTGTGCCCGCACTTCGACCCCGACACGGCACCGACTGGGCGGGTCATGACCCGGATCGTCGAGGAGCTCGCCGCCCGCGGCCATCATCTCGACGTCGTCACGTCCCTCCCGTGGTATCGCCACCACCGTGTCGAGCCGGGATGGCCGGCGCTGATCGGCCGGCAGGAGTCCAGCGCATGGGGATCGATCACCAGGGTCAATCCGTTCGCCGGCGAGGACCGACGCAATCTCGGCCGGCGGGCGCTCGGGTTCGCCGGTTTCTCGGCACTCGCCCTCGGCGGGGGCATCGCCGCCGGAGGGCTGTTGCACCGCGCCGACGCGGTCATCGCCATGTCGCCGCCGCTGACGATGGGTGTCACCGGCCGGCTCGTCGCCTGGGCGCACCGCTGCCCGCTCGTGTTCAACATCCAGGACGTGTTCCCCGATGCCGCCGTGGCAACCGGGGCATTGACCAATCGACCCGTCGTCGCCGCGGCGTCATGGCTCGAGCGCACCAGCTACCGGCTGGCCGATGCCATCACCGTGCTGTCCGACGACCTGGCCGCCAATGTCGGCGCCAAGCTTCCGAGCCCCCAGCGCGACAAGGTGCGTGTGATCCCCAACTTCGTCGACACCACGGAGATCCAGCCCGCCGATCGGATGACCCGCGTTCGTGAGGAGTTGGGGATCGGCGACGAGCCGGTCGTGCTGTACGCCGGCAACATCGGGTTCTCGCAGTCGTTCGAGCTGATCGTCGCCGCCGCCCGGCAGCTCCCGCACGTCACGTTCCTGGTCAGCGGTGACGGCTCGCGGCGCGCCGATCTCGAAGCCAGCGCCACGGGCCTCGCCAACGTCCGGTTCGGCAGCTTCGTGCCGGCGGACCGGCTCGGGGAACTCCTCGCCACCGGTGACCTGCACGTCGTCCCGCTGCGGCGCGGCCTCGCCCGAGTGAGCGTGCCGTCGAAGACCTACTCGATCCTCGCCGCCGGGCGGCCCGTGCTCGCGGCCATCGACCCCGGGACCGCCATCCCGCAGCTGCTCGCCGAATCGGGGGCGGGCGTCAGCGTTGCGCCCGACGATCCCGAGCGGTTCACCGCCGCGGTCGCCGAGCTGGTCACCGATCAGCAGCGCCTCACCGTGATGGGTGCCGCGGGACGTCGTTGGGTCGAATCGGCCGCCTCGCCTTCAGCAGTGGCCGCGGCCTACGAGGCACTCATCGGGGAACTGGCAGCTCGCCGGTAGCATTCCGCCCCCGTGGCTCCATCATCCTCGTCGACCAAGAAGGCTGCCCGCCTCGCCCAGAAGGGCAAGGGGAGGCGCGTCCGCTTCCAGGGCGGCACGCTGTTCCCCCTGGTCGTGGCCATCGTTCTGGTCCTCGGGTTGGGTCTCGTCGTCTACGCCCGAGCGTCGCGCCCCGAGGACGTGGCACCGTACGCCTCCGACCACTGGCACGGCGCCTACGGGTTCCAGCTCTGTAGCGACCAGCCCAACGTCCAGCTCACCGGCAACATCGAAGAGGTCGACGCGAACGGCAATCTGGTCGGCACGGAGGCCTACGTGACGAGCGGTGTGCACAGCCACGACGACGGCGTGATCCACTGGCACCCCACCGGGTCGCGAGCGACCGGGCGCAACGCGCAGCTCGGAGTGTTCTTCGAGAACTACGGCATCGAGATCTCCGACACCAAGCTGGAGCTGCCCGCCGGTGGGTTCACCGTCGACGGTGGTCCGGCACCCGAGGACTTCCCCCTCGTCTACGAGGAAGGCGAGACCGAGTGCGACGGCGAGGATGCTCGGCTGACGGTCGTCGTGTGGGAGAACCACCTCGATCCGGGCTCGAGTCAGGTGTACACGAGCAGCTTCGACGACATCCCGTTCGACAAGGACGGCCTGGCGATCACGATCGCCTTCGTGCCCAACGATGTCGACGTCGCGCTGCCGCCGTCGGCGGCCAACCTCCAAGAGCTCGGCGCCCTCGACACGCCACCGCCGGCTGCCGGGGAAACTGTGCCGCCCTCCGAAGCCGGAAGCAGCGTGCCCACCGACAGCAGCGAGCCGACCGAGGGCAGCGCGCCGGCCTCGACCGCCGAGACGACAGCGAGCACCGCCACAACCGAGGGCTAGCGGCGGTGCACGCCATCGTCCTGGTCGGTGGCTTCGGCACTCGGCTGCGCCCGCTGACCGACACGGTGCCGAAGTCGATGTTGACGGTCGGTAACGAGCCGATCATCACCCGCTTGGCCCGCTGGCTCGAAGGCGCCGGCGTCACCACGATGACGCTGGCGCTCGGTTATCTCCCCGATCCGTTCCGCGCTGCGTTCCCCCACGGTCGTTGCGGAGGTGTCGAGCTGCGCTACACCGTCGAGCCCGAGCCGCTCGACACCGCCGGAGCGATCCGCTTCGCCGCCGAGAGCGCCGGAGTCGACGACACGTTCCTGGCGATCAACGGCGACATCATCACGGACCTCGACGCCGCGGCCCTCGTCACCGAGCACCGGCGGCTCGGCGCCGAAGCGACGATCCACCTGACGCCGGTCGCCGACCCGTCGGCATTCGGGGTCGTCGAGGTCGACGCCGGACATCATGTCCAGCGGTTCCTCGAAAAGCCGCGGCCGGGGACGACCGACAGCAAGGTCATCAACGGAGGCACCTACGTGATGGAGCCCTCCGTCCTCGAGGCGATCGCTCCCGGCGTCGCCGTCAACATCGAGCGGGTCACGTTCCCCTTGCTCGCCGCTCGCGGTTCGCTGTTCGGTCTGGCGACCGATAGCTATTGGATCGACGTCGGTCGCGCGGAGCTGCTCATCCAGGCGAACCTCGACCGTCTCGCCGGCCGCTACGACACGACGTTGGCGCACCCGGTCAGCGGGGGCCACGGCATCGACCCGGAGGCCGTCGTCGCCGTCGACGCCCTCGTGTCAGGCAGCGTCGTGGCCGGTGACGTCGAAGTCGGCGCCCGGTCCGAGGTGACGCGATCCGTGCTGCTCGCCGGGGCGCGCATCGGCGATGATGTCATCGTGCACGATTCCGTGGTGATGGGCGTGGTGCCCGACGGAGCGCAACTGCGCGCCGCGGTCATCGGTGCCGGCGCCCGGCTCAACCCAGGGCAGCACGTCACGCAGGAGCGCGTCCCTGATCCCGGCTGAGGGCGCGACAGAACCCACTGATGGCGGCGGTGGTGGTCGGCGACCGACCGACGTCCTCGTGATCGGTGGCGCTGGGTTCATCGGGTCGCACCTTGTCGACCGGCTCGTCGCCGACCAGGCCGCGGTCGAGGTTGTCGACGACCTGTCCTCGGGGTCGCTCGCCAACCTCGCCGGCGCCAGGGCGTTGGCCCCGCGCAGCGGGGCAGAGCTGCACATCCACACGCTCGACGCGTCGACACCTGATCTTGCCCCGCTGATCACGTTGCGCCGGCCGAGGCTCATCGTGCACCTCGCCCTGCTCGTGCCGGGGACCAACTCGGTTGTCGAGCTCGCTCGTTCGTTCACGTCGATGCTCAACGTGCTCGACGCGGCGCGAGCCGCATCGGTCGAGAAGGTTGTCGTGCTCTTGCCGGCGACGGTGCTGTATGGCGTGCCATCGGCGCGGCAGCTGCCTGTGAAGGAAGGCGAAATCACGCCGCGCGGGGTCCGCGGGGTTGTCGCCAAGGCGGTTGTCGACCTGTTGACGACCTACCGCGAGGAGCATGGCATCGAGTTCACGGCGCTGGCGGTCACCACGGTCTACGGTCCGCGTCAGCAACTTCAACGTGGCGCCGTCGCTCGCTTGCTCGACGCCGCGGCGAGTGGCGAACCGGCTCGGCTCACCGGAGACGGTCGTCAGACCCGCGACTTCGTCTACGTCGACGACGTCGTCGACGCCGTGTCGCGCTGTGGTCAGCGGGGGAGCGGGCTTGTCGTCAACGTCGGCACTGGCGTGCAGACCTCGCTACGTGATCTCGTGTCGATGATCGGCGGTGGACCGCCACCGTCGTTCATCGCGGCGCGGCAGGGCGAGCTGACCCGTTTCTGTGTGTCTACCGTGCGGGCCAGGATCCACCTCGGCTGGGCCCCGTGGACAAACTTGGCCGAAGGGCTCGACGCGGTGCGCGAGCAGCGTTAGCGACTGACTGCGGCGTCGAGCGTCGCCCGCGCCAGTTGGGCCGCCGCCGGCGGCGTCGACATGACGGAAGGGGCGACGACGGGGCGCATACCCGCCGCCTCGACAGCACCGGCGAGCTCGGCGTCGACGGGATCGATCACCAGCGCGGCGGCGATCGGCGCATAGATCCGAGCGATGCCGACAACGCTCGGCTCGTGGCCGAGTTCGCGCAGCAGTCGATCAGCGGGGCCTTTCAACGCCCGGCCACCGATGATCGGCGAGACGGCGACGACCGAGTCGCGTCGGCGGGACAACGACTCGTCGATTCCCGGGAGGGCGCGCAGCGGCTGGATCGACACGAGTGGGTTGGACGGCGCGACGACCACGATCTCGGCGTCGGCGATCGCCCTGATGGCGGCCGCCGTCGGCTCCGATCCCGATGTCTCGATGTTCACAGCGGCGACTTCGACATCGTGATGGAGACGGACGAAGTAGTCCTGGAACGGCAGATCCGACCCGTCAGCGAGGATGAGGTGGGTGGACACGTCGCCGTCGGTCATCGGCAGGACGCGCACGCCGACGTCCCACGCGGCGGCGATTTCGGCGGTGATCTCGGTGAGCGTCGCTCCTTCGCCACGACGTGCAGTTCGGTACAGATGGGTGGCGAGGTCGCGGTCACCGAGCCGGAACCAGGTGACCGCCGCCGTTGACGTGTCCGGGCGCACGGCGACGTAGCGCTGCAGCGCCTCGATGGCCGTCCAGGTCTCCCCCCGTAGTCCCCAGCCGCGCTGCGGGTCGATGGCCCCGGCGAGCGTGTAGACGATCGTGTCCAGATCGGGGGAGATCGCCAGCCCGTTGATCACGGTGTCGTCGGCGGTGTTGACCACGGCCGTGATCGATGCGGCTGGCCGCACCTGGACGGCTCCCGTCAGGAAGCGGGCCGCCCCGACCCCTCCGCACAACACGGCGACGGGGTTGGCGACCGACGTTGGCGAGTCCATCACGTCAGTCAACCGGACGATAGGTTCGCCGGGCATGTCGCCAGGCCCGCAGCGCGTCGGCGTCGTCGTGCTCAACTACCGCGGCGTTGCCGACACGATCGCTTGTCTGGAGTCGCTCGCCACCCTCGACGTACCAGCCCGCGTCGTGGTCGTCGACAACGGGTCTGGTGACGGGTCGGCCGAGCGGCTGGCGACCGTCCCCGGCGTCGAAGTGATCCTCAACGCCAGCAACGTCGGCTTCGCCGCGGGCAATGACGTGGCCATCTCCCGCCTGCTCGAGGACGGCATCGAGTTCGTCTGGGTGCTCAACAACGACACGGTGGTCGAGCGTTCCACGCTCCGGGCCCTGCTCGACGTCGCCGCAGCCGATCCACACATCGGTGGCGTCGGCTCCGTGCTCTACGACCTTGCCCGACCAAGTCGCGTGCTGACGTGGGGCGGCGGCGCGCTGCGACGGTGGAGCGGTCGCACGAGCGATGCTCACAGTGCCGCCGATCGGGTCGACTACTTGACGGCCGCGTCGATGCTGTTGCGGGCCGCGGCTCTCCGTGAGGTCGGATTGTTCGACGCCCGGTACTTCTTCACCTGGGAAGACGTCGACCTGTGCACCCGCCTGGTCGATGCTGGCTGGCGCTTGGCGGTCGCCGAGCGCTCCCGCGTCTGGCATCGGTGGGGAGGCACCCTCGAACCGTTGTCGGCGGCCCGCTTCGAGCACCACGCCGCCGGGCTCGTGGTCTACCAGCGCACCCACTCGCGTGCGCCGTTGCTGACGACGTTGCCGATGCTCGGCTACTACGCGGCCACGGCGGTCCGTCAGCGCCGGCTGGAATTGTGGCGGGGGGCGTGGCGCGGCTGGCGGGCGGGATGGTCGCGATGATCGCCCCGGGTCCGGCCGGTGCCCGGGATCTGAGGGTCGGAGCGGTGCCGGGAACCTACGTCGTCGTCCCGAACTGGAACGGCGCCGCCCACCTCGGGCCGTGCATCAGGTCGCTCGCCGCCCAGGACGACGCCGACCTCGTCATCGTGGTCGTCGACAACGGTTCCACCGACAACTCAGTGGCGGTGCTCGAAGCGTTGGCCGTGGAGATCGCCCCCGTGCGCCTGACCGTGCTGCGCAACGACGTGAACCTCGGATTCGCGGGAGGAGTGAATCGCGGAATCCGCCACGCCCTCGCCGCCGGGGCCACGGCGGTCGCCTTGTTCAACAATGATGCCGTCGCCGACACTCGATGGTTGGCGACACTCGTCGCGGGGCTGGAGTCCGACCCCGACGTGGCGATCGTCACTGGACGTCTGCTGATGGGCGACGGGCAAACGGTCGACAGCACGGGCGACTTCTACTCCGTGTGGGGCCTGGCGTTCCCCCGTGACCGCGATCAACCGTCCGATCCGGTTCGGGAATCCGGTGAGGTCTTTGCTGCCAGCGGGGGAGCGAGCCTGTACCGCGCTGCTCTGTTCGCCGACATCGGTCTGTTCGACGAGGAGTTCTTCGCCTACTTCGAAGATGTCGATCTCAGCTTCCGCGCCCGGCTGGCCGGCCACCGTGTCCGCTACTGCGCTGACGCCGTGGCCTACCACGATCAGGGGGCAACGAGCCGCACGATGGCGGGGTTCGCCACCCGCCAATTCTTCCGCAACCTGCCCCTGCTGCTGGTGAAGAACGTGCCGGCCCGGCTGCTGCCGTCGGTCGTGCCACGTTTCGTCCTGATCTATTCGCTGATGGTGCTCTACCAGTTTCGTCGCGGCCAGGCCCGGCCGGCCGTGCGCGGCGTGGCGGAGTCGGTCGGGCTCGTGGCCCGCGGCCTGCCTCGGCGACGGGTGATCCAGCGGTCTCGCCGGGTCGACGCCACGGACATCCGCCACCTCCTCTGGCCGGGTCTGCCACCAGGAATGCGAGTGCTGCGCGGGCGACTGCTCGGCCGAGCGCAATGATCCTTCGTCCGTAGACTCGCCGACCGTGCCGCGAGCGTTCATCACGGGGATCACGGGCCAGGATGGCCGTCATCTCGCCGAGTTCCTGCATGATCGGGGCTACGACGTGTACGGAATGGTCAAGGGGCAGAACAACCCGAAGGCGGTGCAGGTCGTCGACG
The DNA here is from genome assembly GCA_963786985.1 of Ilumatobacteraceae bacterium. GTDB lineage: Bacteria > Actinomycetota > Acidimicrobiia > Acidimicrobiales > Ilumatobacteraceae > Desertimonas. The sequence continues at coordinate 44,769 of CAWBBL010000015.1, forward strand.
AGATGCCGTTCGTCGAGTTGGTGCCGGGGGATCTCGCTGATCTGCCGTCGTTGGTGGCGGCCTTGGAGTTGTCCCAGCCCGACGAGGTGTACAACCTGGGGGCGATCTCGTTCGTCGCCTTGAGCTTCTCGCAGGCCGAGCTGACGGCGAACACGTCGGGGTTGGGCGTGTTGCGGATGCTCGAGGCGATCCGCATGGTGGGCGGCACGCAGAACAATCCGATCCGCTTCTATCAGGCGTCGTCGTCGGAGATGTTCGGCAAGGTGCGCGAGACGCCGCAGAACGAGATGACGCCGTTCCATCCGCGCTCGCCGTACGGCTGCGCCAAGGTGTTCGGCCACGACATCACCGTCAACTATCGGGAGAGCTACGGGCTGTTCGCCTGTTCGGGGATCCTGTTCAACCACGAGGGGCCGCGCCGCGGGATCGAGTTCGTGACCCGCAAGGTGACCAACGCGGCGGCGCGGATCAAGCTGGGGTTGCAGCACGAGTTGGTCATGGGGACGCTGGACACGAAGCGTGACTGGGGGTACGCCGGCGACTACGTGCGGGCGATGTGGCTGATGTTGCAGCAGGACGAGCCGGATGACTACGTGGTCGCCACGGGCCAGACGCACACGGTGCGTGAGCTGGTGCAGCGGGCGTTCGCTGAGGTCGGCATCGACGACTGGCAGCCCCTCGTGCGCCAGGACCCCAAGTTCTTCCGGCCGGCCGAGGTCGATCTGCTGATCGGTGACGCCTCCAAGGCCCGTGAGCGCCTCGGCTGGAATCCCGAGATCGACTTCGCCACGCTGATCGAGATGATGGTCGCCAGCGACCTCCGGGCCGAAGCCAAGAAGGCCAACATCACCCTCGTCTGAACGTTGTCAGGACTCCAGGGGCATGTCGGTGAGGGCCTCGAGGACCGACTGGTCGTCGGGGCGGGCCCCGGAGGCCAGTTTGTAGCGCAGGGCGAAGGCGAAGAACGTCATCGCCGCGATCGACGAGGCGAGGACGCCGATCTCGACCCGGCGGAACACGTCGTCGCTCCCGAACAACACTCCGATCGCCAGGGCGACCGCACCGGTGACCCACCCGAGGGCGACGAGCGAGTGACCCTTGAGGGCGATCACCGCCTGAGCGAGAGCAAGGGCGACCATGTAGCACGCGCTGCCGGCCGCCAGGATGGCCAAGGTCACCCCGTCGAGCTCGGCGTCGTAGACCTTCTCGAGCACGAACGGTCCGATCGCCAGGGCGCCCAAGCTGCCGACGACGCCGACCCCGACGACGAGGACGAGCAGGCGCCGTAGGCCGCTGCGGAACTCGGTGAAGTTGCCGGATGCGGCGAGGCGGCTGAGCCGGGGGAGGAGCGCCGCCTGCACGGCCTGGAACATGAACAGCGGGATTCGGGCGAGGAGCACCCCGTACGCGAACTCGGTGACCTGCTCCTCTGCCGCGGGAGTGTCCTCGGACAGGATGTTGACGAGGACCGGGCCGGCATTGAGCAGGGCGGCCGCGCACACGGACCCCAACAACAGCCATCCGAGGTTGGGGGTCACTTCCTTCCACGACGCCTCAGGTCCGTCGGCGGTGGCCAGCTGTCCCTTCGATGCCACGTAGCAGATACCGACCAGCGGCGAGAGGGCAATGAGGAAGGCGTACGGGCCGACCGCCGAGATCCCGATGAGGGCGAACACCGCGCAGACCGTGACACGAACCACGCCGTCCGAGCCGATCACGACGGCGTAGGAGTGGAAGCGCCCGCTGCCCGAGCAGATGCCCCGGGCGATGTGCGCCGGGGCATAGGCGCAGAACGCCACGACGAGGGCGACGAGCATCACCCAGTCGCCATCGAAGTAGGCGCTGGTGATCAGCGGGCTCAGGCAGATGATCGCCAGAGCGACCAGCCCGCCGAGCATGAACCCCAGGCGGGCGACCTTGGCGACGACCGGACGGCCACCTTCGCCGACCGCCCGCCGATGGCCGAGGCCCCGGCCGAGCTCCTGCTCGAGTGGCAGGAAGAACCCCGGGGCGAGGGCAAAGGTGGCGAACCACAGTGAGGACAGCGGCGTGAAGTTCTCTGGCCCGCCGACCGCATTCGTGCCGATCTGGAAGAACAGGTAGGTCGCCACCCCGGCGACGAGCAGGGCCGCGGCGACGGGGATCGTACCTTCGGGGAACGAAGCCCGCAGCGCGGTGACTCTCGAGACGGGCTTGGCTTCGGACACGGCGTGCAGAGGCTATCGACGCGTCGACGCAGAAGGGGCGGCGCCCCTCGGCCGCACGCCGCCTCCGTGGCCGGCGACGTCAGCGCTTGAGCGCGTCGATCACTCGTGCGAGCGACGAGGCGCCAGCCGAGGAGCGGCCACACGCGGCCTCCGTGGCCGGGGAACGGAGAAAACGTCAGCGCTTGAGCTGGACCTTGACCAGTTCGACGAACTGCTTCTGGACGTCGGCAACCCGCTCGGCGGTGAGGGCAACGAGGCCCGTGCCGGCGAACACGGCGTCACGGCACCACTCGATGACCTGCTCGGCACTGGGGGCGTCGAGGTCCAGGTCGATCTTGGGCAGATCGACGTCTGGGACATTGATCGACGGCAGGTCGATGGTCGGCAGCTGGAACGGAAGATCGAAGGGCAGCTTGATCTTGGAAAGGTCGATGGTGGGGAAGTCAATCGTCGTCATGGATACAACATATCGCGGACTGCTAACTTTTGCAAGCACTCGCTCAGCCCTCCACTGCCACGGCGATTCCATGACAGCGGTGTTGCGGAATCTTGTCAACTCCGTGACGGGTCGCGCACCTCCCCACCGCTAGCCTCAGACCACCGTGGACGGCGAACTTGCTCAGCGACCCGGCCCGGTTGGCGCGCCGCCAGTCGTCGCCGTCGTCGTCGTCCACACCACTGGACCATGGTTCGACGAAACGCTTGATTCGCTGGCGCGGCAGGACTACCCGGCGCTGAGCACGGTGTTCCTGCTCGTCGACGGGGCGGACGACGACGTCGCCGACCGCATCCGCGATGTCGTGCCCGACGCCGTCGTCGAGGTGCTCGGCGGCAACCCCGGATTCGGCCCGGCGGCGAACACCGTGTCGCAGATCGTCGAAGGCGACAACGGCTTCTTCTGTTTCTGTCATGACGACGTCGCTCTCGATCCCGACGCGGTCCGGGTGATGGTCGAGGAGCTGTATCGCTCCAACGCCGGCATCATCGGTCCGAAGTTGGTCATGTGGGACCAACCGCGGGTCCTCGACGATGTCGGCCTCGACGTCGACCGTTTCGGCCAGCCGGCAAGTCGGGTCGAGGTCGGGGAAGTCGATCAGGAACAGCACGACGCGGTGACCGACGTGTTCGCCGTCCCGTCAGCGTGCTTCCTCGTGCGCGCCGACCTGTTCCGCGCCCTCGGCGGCTTCGACTCGGCAATGAGCTTCTATGGCGACGACGTCGACCTGTGCTGGCGAGCCCACATCAGCGGGGCCCGGGTGATCGTTGCGCCAACCGCCCGAGCTCGGCACCGCGGAGAGCTCGAGGCGCGCCGGCCGGACCTCAACCACGACGCCTTGCGTGCCCGCCACGCGTTGCGATCGACGGTGACCCTGACAGCGGGCTCGCGTCTCCCCCTGCGGTCGTTCGAGCTCGTCGCCCTCACCATCGTCGAGGCCGTCATCGGTGTGTTCACCGGCCACGCCCGCGAGGCGTGGGCGTCGGTGCGGGCGCTCGTCGGGGCGATTCCGCGGTTCCCGACGCTGCTCGCTCGCCGCGGAGCGATCGCCAAGTTGCGCCAGGTCAGCGACGCCGAGGTGCACGTCTTGCAATCCCACGGCAGCAACCGCCTCGCGTCGTTCCGGCGAGCGCGCGAGACGCAGCTGGTCATCGGTGTGGACGAGCAGGAAGGCGTCGATCGTGGTGGGGGGACCGCTGTCGTCAGGCGCTGGCGCGAACGCTCGCTGGCGCCGCTCATCACGTGGACCGCCGTGATTCTCGCCGTCCTCCTCGCCAGCCGTTCGTTCATCAATCGCTCGGTGCCGACGATCGGCGAGTTCCTTCCATTCCCTGACAGCCCGCGCGACCTGTTCGGTGACTTCGTGAGCGGGTGGAACCGCCGCGAGCTCGGGTCGACGTCACCGAACCCCACCGGCTTGGCGGTGCTCTCGATCGGCAGCGTCCTGTGGCTGTTCCACATGGGCCTGGGCCTCACGGTCACCGTGATCGGGGCGATCTTGCTCGGTGGACTCGGCGTGTGGCGGCTCACCGACCTGTTTCCGTCGAACCGCGAACGAATCGTCGCCCTCGTGGCCTACATCGCCATGCCCCTGTTGCCGGGTGTTATCTCGACGGGTCGGTTGAGCGCCCTCGTCGCCTACGCGGCGTTGCCGTGGTTCGTCCACCTCGTGCGCAGCGCAGCGGGCATCGGCACCGCCGACCCGGCGGCCGCCGCCGCCGACCTCGCTGACGGCGTCATACCGCTCGGCTCCCGCGAGCGGGTCCGGCGCATCGCCGTCGCCGGCATCGCCGTGGCCCTGGCGGTCGCCCTGGCGCCACCGGTGCTCCTCATCGTCGCCGGAGTCACGGTTGTTCTCGTTCTCTCGTCGCTCCTGGTCGGCGCAGGCTGGCGTACGGCGGCCTGGATCCTGGTCGCTGGTGGCGCAGCCACGGCGATGGGGTGGCTGCTCAACCTGCCGGCGGCGAACTGGTCGTGGTCGGACCTCACCGCCGTCCCCCTGGCCGGCGCTCCTGGTCGCGGTCTCGACGACGTGGCCTCGATGAACATCGGTCGCGCCCGTCTCGGGACGCTCACGCTGGCCTTCTACCTCCCTGTCGTCACCGGCCTCTTGATGTCGCGCGCCTGGCGGCTGACGTGGGCCGGGCGGGCCGCCGGACTGGTCGTCGTGTTCGGCGTCCTCGCCGTGCTCCAGGACCGCGACGCCCTTCCGTTCCGGGCGCCCGAGGTCGGCATCCTGCTCGTTCCGGTCGCTCTCGGCCTGGCCCTGGCGGCGGCTTGTGCCGTCGCATCGTTCACGTCCGACGTCGCCGGCGGGAAGTTCGGGTGGCGTCAACCACTCGGAATTCTGTCGATCGTTGCCGTGCTGTGCGGGATCTTCCCAGCGTTGCTCACGCTGACGGACGGCTCGTGGTTCACGACGCGCACGACGATGATGACGTTGCTCGCGCCGCGTGTCGCCGCCGACGACTTCGGCGACTTCCGTGTGCTGTACATCGGCGATCCACGAGTGCTCCCCGCCGCCCCCCATGACCTCGGCGACGGCGTCGCCTATGCGCTCACCGGGCCCGACGTGCCACACATCGCCGATCGCTGGGCGGCGCTGGGCACGGATGCCGACGACGAGTTGGCCCAGGCGCTCGCTGACGTCTCGAGCGGGGCGACTCGAGCGCGGCGGACGGCTTCTCGCGCCCTACGCCATCCGCTACATCGTCGTGCCGCGAATCGACGGTGGCCAGTCGACGGCCGCCGATCCGATCGACCCGCCGATCGGACTCAGTGATGCGTTCGGGACGCAGCTCGACTTGCGCCACCTCTTCACATCGCCGACGTTCGACGTGTTCGAGAACACGGCGGCGTTCCCGGGTACGGCGGCGTTCACCGGGCCGCTCGCCGACGCCACCGCGGCATCCGGGTCGGCCGAGTTGATCCGCCGTGACCTGAGCGACGCACCGTCCGTGCTCAGCGGCACGCTCGACGAAGGATCGGCGTCCGGTGAAGTCCCCGCCGGTGTCGTGGCGCTCTCGGTGCCCTTCGACGAACGGTGGACGTTGGACGTCGCCGGTGCCGACGCACCCGTCGAGGTCGGGTTCGGGGCGCTGACGTCCTTCGACGTGGCCACCGGCGGTGCGGCGGAACTGCACTACGAGACCTCGACAGGGCGATACGCCGAGCTGTTCGGCCAGGCGCTGCTGTGGCTCGCCGCACTCGTCGCGGCCAGCCGGCTGCGGCGCCCGGGATGGAGTCGTCGGGGTACCGATCGCGGTGACCGCGCCGCGGTCATCGAGCTTGCCGACGACGTCGAGCTGCCCACCGACGCCGGTGCCGTTCCGGTGATGGTCCCCCGCGAACCGGTTGGCGCCGTCAGTGGGCAAGCGATGGCGTCCAACGTGGCCGGCCCGCCGACAACGAGCACGCGGCCGTTGTTCCGCGCTGACGATCCCGCCGAACGTGCGGCGTGGGTGGACGACATGTTCGCCCACGAGGACGACAGCGGTCCCGAGGACGAGGGGCGGCGGCCATGAACCTGCGCCGCTTGCCGATGCTCGTGGTCACGATCGCCGCACTGGTCGCCATGGTCCTCGGCGCCGGGACAGCCGTCGTGCCGACGAACGCCATCTTCTCCACGGTCAGTGCACCATGGATGCCTGCTGTTCCGCTGCCCGGCGGTCTGACCAGCGCCTGGTTCTGCCCCGGCGTACCGGCGGCGGGCGAGGAGGGTCGTACCGGGATCGTCGCCGTCTTCAACTCGGGGGAGACCGCCCTACGTGGCCGGCTCACCGTGCTGCGCGTCGACGGTGAGCCGATCACTCAGGACATCGACGTGCCACCGTTCGCCTCCCAGGAGTTCCCCCTCGATCAACTCGTCGATTCCCCGTTTGCCGCGGCCTACGTCGAGGTCGACGGCGGCGGCGGCCTCGTGGAACAACGCGCCGTCGATCCGGCGGGCGAGTCTGTCGCGGCCTGTGCCAATGCCAGCTCCAGAGCTTGGTACCTGGCGGCGGGGGACACGCTCGACGGCAGTGTCGAGCAGCTCGTGCTGTCCAATCCCCACGACTACCCGGCGGTCGTCGACGTCACGTTGGCGACCGAGCGGGGAGTCCGCGTCCCGGAGCAGTATCAGGGCTTCGCCGTTCCGGCGCAGTCTGTCCGCGTGATCGACGTCAACTCGATCATCGGCGACCAGACACGAATCGGCGTCACCGTGGTCGCCACTCGCGGTCGAGTGGTCGTCGGTCGCTCGCAAGTCCTCGACACGCCTGACCGCACCGGCTACGTCATGACGCTCGGCGCCCCGGACGTCCGCGACCAGTGGTGGTTCGTGTACGGCGAGCAAGCCGACAACGTCGTGGAGAACTACTACCTCTACAACCCGGGCGACGAGGACGCCGAGGTCACTCCCGTGCTGCTCGGGTTCCAGCCGCCCGCCGGGATGGAGCCGCCCGAGACGATCGTCGTCCCCGACGGCGAGGTCGTCGAGTTCCGGATGGCCGACGTCGGCGCCCTTCCCGCCCAACTGCACAGCGTCGTGTTCGGCACCGAACCGACGACTCCCGTGGTCGTCGAACGTGTGCTGACCCGCACGATCGACACGGTGGCCACGACCTCGATCACGCTCGGAGCGACAACACGGCCCGACGGCTACGTCGCCAACACGTGGTACGTCGGTCTCGGTCCGGCGGTCGCCACGCCGCAGGCTCTCGCCCTGTACAACAACACGACGGGGGAGTCCGTCGTCACGGTGCAAGCAATCACCCCGCAGGGCGTGCAGAACGTGGCCGGGCTCGCCGACGTCGCCGTCGCCCCCGGGGCGATCCGCTACGTCGACCTCAGCGGTACCGCGGTCGGCAACCAGTTGATCGTGCGCTCGACGACCCAGCTGTTCGTCGAGCGGGTCCTGCCCCGCGAACCCGATGCCCAAGGCCGGGTGGCCGTCTGGGCCGTCCCCGCCAACGCCTAGCCATCCGTTCTGGGCGGCCTTCGGTCCAATTCTCGTTCTGGGCGGCGCACGGTCCGGATTCCCGGCGTTCGGCCGCCCAGTTACCGTCGGACCGATGGATCGGCTGGTGATCGCCATCGGCATCGCGCTGCTCGCCGGTGTCTTGGCGCTCGTGATCCGTCGCCGTCGACGCCCGGACGCGCCGACGCGAGCGACGGGGTCAGTTCCCGCCCAGCTCGACCGTGCCGATTTCGCCGGGCCCGAGGCCCCGTGGCTCGTCGTCGTGTTCACGTCAGCGACGTGCGCCAGCTGCGCCGAAGTCCGGTCCAAGGCCGACGTGCTGGCGAGCAACGATGTCGCCGTCGACACCGTGGAGTTTCCGGCACGGCGTGACGTGCACCGGCGTTACGGCATCGACGCCGTGCCCCTGCTGCTCATCGCCGACGCCGCCGGCGTTGTCCGCCAGCACTTCTTCGGCCCGGTCACGGCCACCGATCTGTGGGCGGCGGTCGCCACGGCCCGCGATCAGCCGTAACGGCGTGGCTGCACCGGGATCTGGGCGGCCGACCGGCCGGATATCGGACCGTACGCCGCCCGGAACGGGAATTGGACCGAAGGCCGCCCAGAACGGGAACGTTGGTGCCGTCGCCCGGGTGGGTCAGAGCGGAGGGGGGGTCGCCCGGGTGACCGGGGCGACCGGCGCGGTTGGTGCGCTCTGGTCGTCATCGTGGTGGGAGATGTTCAGCTCGAGCGGCGAGCCATCGCCATCACCGGACTCGGCGAGACCCTGCTGGATCAGGTGGGCGACCTCGCGACCGTCGATCGTTTCCTTCTCGAGCAAGGCCTCGGCGACCAACTCGAGGCCGCGGCGGTGCTTGGTGAGCAGCTTGGTCGCCCGGTCCTCCTGCTCGGTGAGCACGCGGGCGATCTCCTCGTCGAGCAGTTTGGCGGTGTCGTCGGAGTACTCCCGCCCGGCCGACATCAGGTCCTCGCCGAGGAACACGTGCTGCTGCGAACTCCACGCCATCGGGCCGACGCGCTCGCTCATGCCCCACTCGCGCACCATCCGGCGGGCGATGCTCGTCGCCTGCTCGAGGTCGTTGGCGGCGCCGGAATTGAGGTGGTTGAAGACGATCTTCTCGGCGACGCGCCCACCCATCGCCTTGCAGATGATGTCCTCGAAGTACTCCTTGGCGTACGTGTGGCGTTCCTGCGGGAGGCTCCACGTGACGCCGAGCGCCATGCCCCGCGGCAAGATCGTCACCTTGTGCAGCGGGTCACCGTGGGGGAGCACCGTGGCGAGCAGGGCGTGCCCACCCTCGTGGTAGGCGGTCGCCCGCTTCTCGTCGGCCGTCATCACCAGGCTCTCGCGGAGGGCGCCGAGGACGACGCGATCGCGGGCGTTCTCGAAGTCGATGCGCTCGATCAGCTTCGAGCCGCGTCGAACCGCGACCAGTGCTGCCTCATTGACGAGGTTGGCGAGGTCGGCACCGGACATCCCGGGGGTCGCCTTGGCCATCGTCGACAGGTCGACGTCGGCACCGATGCGCTTGTCGCGGGCATGAACATCGAGGATCGCCTTGCGCTCCTCGTACTCCGGCAGCGGCACGACGATCTGGCGGTCGAAGCGACCCGGGCGCAGCAGCGCCGGGTCGAGGATGTCGGGGCGGTTGGTGGCGGCGAGGATGACGATGCCCTCGGCCGTCTCGAAGCCGTCCATCTCCGACAGCATCTGGTTCAGCGTCTGCTCGCGCTCGTCGTGGCCGCCGCCGAGGCCGGCGCCGCGCTTGCGCCCGATCGAGTCGATCTCGTCGATGAAGATGATCGCCCGGCCCATCCGGCGAGCCTGCTGGAACAGGTCGCGCACGCGGCTGGCGCCGACGCCGACGAACATCTCCATGAAGTCCGAGCCGGTGACGGACAGGAACCCGACCCCGGCCTCACCGGCCACGGCCCTGGCGAACAGCGTCTTGCCGGTGCCCGGTGGGCCGACGAGGAGCATGCCCTTGGGCACACGGGCGCCGATCTCCCGGAAGCGGTCGGGCATGCGCAGGAAGTCGACGACCTCGGTGATCTCCTGCTTGACGCCTTCGTAGCCGGCGATGTCGGCGAAGGTCGTCGACGGGCGGTCCTGGCTGTACGCCTTGGCGCGGCTGCGACCGATCGACATCACGTTGCCCATCTGCCCGGCGGCGCGACGCTGCATCCAGACGAAGAAGCCGATGATCAGCAGAACGGGCAGTAGCAACCCGGCAATGCTCAAGAACCAGTTGCTGCTCGGCGTCTTGAACTCGTAGTCGACGTCGGCCGCGCGCAGCGCCTCTTCGTCCTGCTCGGAGAGACCGCGCTCACCGCCACCGGTGGTCGTGAACTGCGTGCCATCTTCGAACTCGCCGCTGATCGCCCCCGACGAATTGTTGATCTCGACCGACTGCACATCGCCGTCCTCGACGTGCTCCATGAACTCGGTGTAGGTGATCTGTTGTCCCTCGTCACGAGGCCACAGGCTGGGGAGCAGGAGCGCCGCGGCGACAACGCCGGCGAGGACGTACAGTGCCCAGCGCGGCCATCCTCCTGGCTTGCGTTGGGACGGGTCGCCACCGTTGGGGTTCGGCGGGCGCTTATCGCCCGACGGCCGCTGCGGCCCGCCGCGCGCCGGCCCGCGGCCGGGCGGCGGCGGGGGAGGCGGTGGCGGCAGGTTGCTCATGGATCCATGTTACGGCCTGATCCGCGGCGAGGACGGCTCGCGTCACGTAACGTGCGCCACTGTGACGACATTGCGTTCCCCGGCCACGCAGGCCGTCTGTTCCCGGATCGAGCGATGAACCACTCGTTTCCCGCGACATTGCGTTCCCCGGCCACGCAGGCCGTCTGTCCCCGGATCGAGCGATGAACCACTCGTTTCCCGGATCCCGTCGTCAGTGTTCTCGTCCGACGTGCTCGGACGTCGCCGTCGTCACGCTCACCTATGAGTACCGGCGCTCGCAGGTGTGGCTCGACAACCTCTCGGCCGAACGCGACCCGCACGCCTACGACCTGTGCCGCCGTCATGCCGACGATCTGTCGGTGCCGCTCGGATGGCACCTCGCCGACCGTCGCTCGCCGCTGAGCACCATCGATCGCGACCTGCTCGCCGGTTGACCCCGACGGGCCGGCGTTAGCGTGACGGGTCGTGTCGTCGCCGCTGCGTCCCGTCGCGATGCGCGACACAGGACGGCGGATCGACGTCCCCCTCGCCCTTCTGACCTGGTTGGCGGCTTGGTTGCTCGGCCAGATCGTCGCCGTCGTCGTCTACTCGATGGGCGGCTACGAGAACGTCGACGAGGTACCGATCGGCGTGCTGTTCGTCAGCCAGTTGCTCGTCTGGGGGATCTTCATCGCGGCGATGGTTGCGGCATCGCGTCGGGGCGGCACGGGAGACTTCCGTAACGACTACCAGCTCGACGGGCGCGGGGTCGACCTGTTGGGCGTGCCGATCGGTGTGCTCACCCAGCTCGTCTTGGTGCCCCTCGTGTATCTCCCGCTGGAACGGCTGTGGGAGGACGTGTTCACCGAGGAACGCCTCACCGAGAACGCCAAGGACCTCGTCGATCGGGCGTCGGGTGGCTCGATGGTCCTGCTCGTGGTGATGGTGTGCGTCGGCGCTCCACTGGTCGAGGAGCTCGTCTATCGCGGCCTGGTGCAGGGGTCTCTCGCCGACCGCGTCAATCCGCTGCCGGCGTGGTTGGCTGCCTCGGCGCTGTTCGCCGTGGTTCACTTCCGGCCCGTGGAGTACCCGGGACTGCTCGTGATCGGTCTGGTGTGCGGCGCCTGTGCCCTGGTGACCGGGCGACTGGGTATGGCCATCGCCTGCCACATCGGCTTCAACGTCACCGGCCTGCTCCTCGCTGTGAATTGACCCGCCGGGTGCTGCGTCCCGGAGGAATCTCCCTGGCATGATTGGGCGCGCTCATGAGTGACCTGCGACACCGCGACGACGATGCCGGGGCGATCGACCCAGAGGGTGACGACTTCGTCGCCCAGTTCGACCGTGCCTTCGGACCCCCGACGACAACCGCTGTCATCGACGATGCACCGCCCGCGCCCACGGACGCGCCCCCGGCGCCGCCCGACGCCAGTGCTGACGTCGCTGGCGACGGTACGCAGCCGTCGAGCGGTCCTCAGCCGGCCGAGCGGGGCCGCTCGTTGCCGGCACGGATCGGGATGCGGATCATCCGCCGGCCCTACCAATGGCTGCGCCGGCCGTGGCCCGACGACCGCGTCGTGCGCCTCGCCCTCACCGTGTCGACGCTCGTCGTCACGACGTTCATCATGATGCGCGTCGTCCACCTCCGCCCGATCCTCGGGGACGACCTGATCTTCGACGACGTCACTCCGACCGGCGGCGACATGGGCTCGCACGTCTGGGCGCCGGCCTACCTGCGCGATCACCTGCTGTCGAACTTCCAGCTCAGCGGGTGGAGCATGGCCTGGTACGGCGGGCTGCCCGTCTACCGCTTCTACATGGTCATCCCCGCCCTGGCGATCGTCGCCCTCGACACGTTCCTGCCCTACGGGGTGGCCTTCAAACTCGTGGCCATCTCCGGCCTCGTCACGCTGCCGTTCACGTGCTGGGCGTTCGGCCGGCTGGCGCGCTTCCGCTACCCGTTGCCGGAACTGTTCGCCTTCGCCGGTTTGTGCTTCGCCCTCAACGAGAGCACGACGATCTACGGGGGCAACGTGCTGGCGACGATGGCCGGCGAGTTCTCGTTCTCGATCGCCATCAGCCTGATGATGCTCGGACTCGGCCTGCTCGCCCGGGGACTCGACGACGGCAAGGGCCGGCTGATGATGTGGGCGTCGATCGTCCTTGCCCTGGCGTGCCTCAGCCACGGCATCGTGCTGATCTACACGGCGATCGGCGCGCTGGTGATCGTCATCTGTCGATGCGGCGCAGACCTCTGGCGGCTGCTCGTCAGCCGCATCAGCCGGCGCCCTTCAGACGACGGTGGCGACCAGGGCCTCGTGTACACCGTGCTGGCCACGCCGGCCCTCGTCGGCCTGGCCGTGCTGCTCACCCAGGTCTTCGACCAATCGCTCAAACTGGCGGCCCTGGCCTTGCTCCCCGGGATCGTCGCCACGATCGTCCTCTGCATCCGCTCCGGTTGGACCTGGCTGCCCAACCAACTGTTCGTCAAGCGGCTCCTGTACGGCGCGTCGATCGGCGGCCTCACCCTGCTCCTGTCGGCCTTCTGGGTCGGGCCGTTCCTGTTCAACCACGACTACATGACGGACATGAAGTACGGGTTCAAGCCCGATGGCGGCAGCGAGTCGTTCTGGTCGATGCTCTTCGACCAGGAGCCGTTCCTCGACGTGCTCATCAACACGCTGGCGATCGTCGGGTTGATCGGGGCGATCGCCCGGCGCCATGTGTACGGGGTGGCCCTCGGCCTCACCGGGGTGATCGCCGTGGCGATGGTCTACCTGACCCGCGACAGCCTGCCGGTCATCGGTCTGCTGTGGAACCCGCGCGTGCTTCCGTGGGTCTATCTGATGCGCTACCTGATGATGATGGTCGGCGCTGTCGAGATCGTCAGCGCACTGGTCAACTGGCTGCGCAACCGCCCGGCCCGCGAGGTGCCAGGTGTCGGCGCGCGGTCACTGATCGGCGGCGCCATCGGCCTCACCGTGCTCGTCATCTTCGGCTTCGTGTTCCAGATGCTCCCGGGCGGGAACAAGATCGGCGACCAGTACGCCTGGGGCCCGATCCGGTCCGTCCACGGCATGCCCGACGCCCGCAGCGATGGCTGGCCGGCGTACAACTTCAGGGGATACGAGTCCAAGCCGCTGTACCCCGAGTACCACGATCTCGTCCAGACGATGAGCGACCTCGGTGCCCGCGATGATGGCGCGGGGTGCGGGCGTGCACTGTGGGAGATCGACAACCGCGACGGCGTTGGTAACGGCAAGTACGGCACGACGATGGCGCTGATGCTGCTGCCGTTCTGGACCGACGGGTGCATCCAGTCGATGGAGGGCTTGTACTTCGAGGCATCCGGGACGACGCCGTACCACTTCCTCACGGCCGCGGCGATGTCCGACCGGGCGTCCAACCCGGTACGCCAGCTGCGCTACACCGACAACGAGGCCGACGTCGGCATCGAGCACATCCGCGACCTCGGCATCCGCTACGTGATGGTGACCACCGCCGAGGCGATCGCCGAGGCGGAGACCCGGCCGGAGCTGACCCCGGTCGCCGAGAGCGGACCATGGCGCATCTTCGAATACACCGACGCCGCCTTTGTCGAAGCCCTCGACGTCCAGCCGGTCGTCGTCAACGGCCGCGACGGCGATCAACGCGAATGCTTCTTGGAGGTGGGCACCTCGTGGTTCCAGCACCAAGACGAGTGGGCGGCGATGCCGGCGGTCGATGGCCCGGACACCTGGCAGCGGATCGACGTAGCCATCGACGAGAGTCGCCAGGAGCCCCAGGGTCAGGGCACCGACGAGTGCGGCGATCCGCAGTCATCGACGTCGCGGCGGGTGAACATCGTTCAGCCGGTGCAGGAGATCGATGCCGTCGAGCTCCCGGAGGTCGAGGTCAGCAACGTCGAGATGGGCGAACAGTCTGTCGAGTTCGATGTGTCCGAGCCGGGCGTGCCGGTTCTCGTGCGGGTGAGCTACTTCCCCAACTGGACAGCCCACGGTGCCGAGGGCCCGTACCGCATCGGCCCCAACCAGATGGTCGTCGTGCCGACCGACACGCACGTGCGGCTGGCGTTCGAGCGTTCCAACACCGATTTGTTCTTCTACGGGCTGACCGTGCTGGGCCTCGCCCTGGCCGTGTTCGCCAGGTTCCGCGATTGGAAGTTCCCCAAGCTCGCTGCGCCGACGTTCACCGAGCCGCCACTTCCCCCGACGTGGACATCGCCGGTGCCCGGGACCGACGTCGAGACGGCTCAGTGGGCTTCGCGGCAGCTTCCGCCGGGGACCGACGGTGACCCGCCGCCGCCTCCCGACTCGGCACCCCTGGCACCTGCGCTGCCGGCACCGAGCCCGTCGCCGGACGATCAATCGGGTAACTGGATAACCTGACGGCCGCCATGTCCGTTCTCGACGAGATCGTCAAGGCGTACGACATCCGAGGAACGGTTCCCGACCAGCTCAACGACGAGGTCGCCCGCGCCTTTGGGGTGGCGTTCGCCACCTACACCAAGGCCCACGAAAGCTTGGGTGATGCCCAGGCGAACACGGTGGTCGTCGGCCGCGACATGCGTCCCTCCGGACCGCAGCTCGTCGCCGCCTTCACCGACGGCTTGCTCGCCCAGGGCGTCGACGTCCTCGACATCGGGCTGGCCTCGTCGGACCTGCTCTACTACGCCTCGGGGAGCCGCCGGCTGCCGGCGGCGATGTTCACCGCGTCACACAATCCCGCCGAGTACAACGGCATCAAGCTGTGCCACGCCGGCGCGCTGCCGGTCGACCTCGCCGCGGTCAAGCTGCTGACCGGCGAGATCCTCGACGGAGGCGGACCGGCGCCGGCTCATCGGCCGGGGCGGCGCAGCGAGGCGAACCTGCTCGACGACTTCGTCGATCACGTCCTGTCGTTCATCGACGTGGACGCCTTGCGACCCCGGCGGGTCGTCGCCGACACGGCCAACGGGATGGGTGGACTCGTCGTCCCCGCCGTGTTCGACCGCCTCGGGGTGTTCGAGCTGGAGGTCATGTATCCCGAGCTCGACGGCACGTTCCCGAACCACCCGGCGGACCCCTTGCAGCCGGCCAACCAGCGCGATCTGCGGGCCCGCGTGGTGTCCGGTGGCTTCGACATCGGTCTGGCGTTCGACGGCGACGCCGACCGGGTGTTCGTGGTCGACGAGACGGGTGCTGGATTGTCGGGTTCGACGACGACTGCGATCCTGTCGGCGGTGACGCTGCGCTCCCACCCAGGGGCGACGATCTTGCACAACCTGATCTGCTCGCGCGCGGTGCCGGAGGTGATCGCCGAGAACGGTGGTGTGCCGGTGCGCACGAGGGTCGGCCACTCCTTCATCAAGCAGCAGATGGCCGAGACCGGGGCCGTGTTCGGCGGTGAGCATTCGGCGCACTACTACTTCGCGGCGAACTACGGCGCCGACTCCGGCCTGATCGCCACGGTGCAGATGTTGTCCGAGCTGACGCGATCCGAGGATGTGCTGTCCAAGGTGCGCGTGCCCTACGAGCGGTACACCCAGAGCGGTGAGATCAACACGCACGTGGCGAACGTCGACGCGGTCCTCGCCGGGGTCAGTGGACGCTACGCAGATGGCCGCCAGGACCGCCTCGATGGGCTGACCGTCGAATTCGACACGTGGTGGTTCAACCTGCGCCCGTCGAACACCGAGCCGCTGCTGCGGCTGAACCTCGAAGCCGAGACTCGTGACGAGTGCGAGAGCCATGTCGCCGAGTTGCTTTCCTTGATCACCAGCACTTGACCAGGACAGAGGAACGAACCCTTGCTTGCCCCCGAACTGCTCTCGATCCTCGCCTGCCCCGAGGACAAAGGGCCGCTGTACTACATCGAGGACCTCGACGTCCTCTTCAACCCGCGCCTGCAGCGCGCCTATCGGGTCCGCGAGGGCATTCCGGTGATGCTCATCGACGAGGCCCAGAGCCTCGAGCCCAGTGAGACGGAGCGCTTGGTCGCCCGTGTCGAGGCGGAAGGCATCCCGCCAACGTTTACCCCTTCAGAGCCAGATGAGGAGCTCTCGTGACTGACACACTCGCTAGCCGCAAGGACTACAGAGTTGCTGACCTGTCCCTGGCGCCGTTCGGGCGCAAGGAGATGATCCTGGCCGAGCACGAGATGCCCGGCCTGATGGCGTTGCGCCGTGAGTTCGGAGAGTCCAAGCCGCTCGCCGGAGCGCGCATCTCGGGCTCGTTGCACATGACGATCCAGACGGCGGTGCTCATCGAGACGCTGACAACTCTCGGCGCCGAGGTGCGCTGGGCGAGCTGCAACATCTTCTCGACCCAGGACCACGCCGCCGCGGCCGTCGTGGTCGGACCTCACGGCACCGCCGATGACCCCCAGGGTGTTCCGGTGTTCGCCTGGAAGGGCGAGACGCTCGAGGAATACTGGTGGTGCACCGAACAGATGATGACGTGGCCGGCCGGAGCGTCCGGAGACGACGGTCCGAACATGATCCTCGACGACGGCGGTGACGCCACACTGCTGTTGCACAAGGGCGTGCAGTACGAGCGCGACGGCGAGGTCCCGGACCCGACGTCGGCATCGAATCCCGAGCTGGCGATCGTGCTCGGGCTGTTGCACCGCTCCCTGCGGTCGGAGCCGACGAAGTGGACGCGCATGGCCAAGGGCATCCGCGGCGTGACCGAGGAGACGACCACCGGGGTCAAGCGGCTGTACAAGATGGCCGCCGACGGCGAGCTGCTGTTCCCGGCGATCAACGTCAACGACTCGGTCACCAAGTCCAAGTTCGACAACCTCTACGGCTGTCGGCACTCCCTGGTCGATGCGATCTCGCGGGCGACGGACGTGATGATCGGTGGCAAGACCGCCGTCGTGTGTGGTTACGGCGATGTCGGCAAGGGGTGCGTGCAAAGCCTGCGCGGCCAGGGAGCGCGGGTCATCGTCAACGAGATCGACCCGATCAATGCCCTCCAGGCAGCGATGGAGGGGCTCCAGGTGCTGCCCCTCGAAGATGTCGTCGAGACCGCCGACATCTTCGTCTCGGCGACGGGCAACGCCGACATCATCACTGTCGAGCACATGCAGCGGATGAAGCACAACGCCATCGTCTGCAACATCGGCCACTTCGACAACGAGATCGACATGGCCGGACTGGCGCGCTCGGGGGCCACCCGCGACGAGCTCAAGCCGGGTACCGACGTGTGGCGATTCGACAGCGGCAACCAGATCATCGTCCTCGCCGAGGGTCGGCTGGTGAACCTCGGGTGCGCCACGGGTCATCCGAGCTTCGTGATGAGCTGCTCGTTCAGCAACCAGGTGATCGCCCAGATCGAGCTGTTCACCAACACGGCGCAGTACCCGACCGACGTCTACGTGCTGCCCAAGCGTCTCGACGAGAAGGTCGCCCGGCTGCATCTCGATGCCCTCGGGGTGAAGCTGACGAAGCTGTCCGACGAGCAAGCCGACTACATCGGCGTGGAGCCCGGCGGCCCGTACAAGCCGGAGCACTATCGGTACTGAGCCGAGCGACGTCGACCCGCCGGGCCGACGTCTACTCGCCGCAGGCCGGAACTACCGTGATCGGGATGAAGCGCAGGTGGGCGGTCGCCCTCGTCGGCGGCGCGCTCGTCGCCGGTAGCGGTTGCGCGGCCTTCGAACGCGCCGACACCTCCCGAGTGCCCGCCGCGGCACCAGCGGTGACAGTCCAGCCGTCGGCGACGACCGTCGCGCCGCCGACATCGGCCGCCGCGGCGATGGTCAGAACCCCGGCCGCGGCACCGACCACCGCGGCACCGACCACTGCGTTACCCACGACTACGGCCGCACCGACCACGACCATCCCGCCGACGACCTCGACGATCCCGATGCCACCAGGGGTCCACGATCCGGCGTGCGCCCGCGTCGTGCAGCCGGGCGACTCGTTGAGCCTGATCGCCGACGGCATCAACGACCCGACCGTCACGGCCGAGAGCCTGCGCGCGGAGAACGGCGTCTCCGACGTCGACGTGATCCATGCCGGCGACGTGCTCGACGTGTGTCCGGGGAACCAGCTCGACGACATCACGGGTGAGGAGCGCGGCGTTCCCGCCGTCGCCGTCGGTTCCAGCGGTGTCGCCGCCCAACAGGACAAGCTCAACCAGCTGTTCGCCGGTTACGGCCTCCCGGCGCTCGCCGTCGATGGCGTGTCCGGGCCGTTCACGCGCCAGCAGCTGTGCGCAGCCCGGATGGCCCTGCACCTGCCGATCAGCCGGGCCGACATGGCCCCCGGTAGCGACGAGGAGCGGGCCCTGCTGTCGGCGCAGTCGATCGCCATCCCACAGAATGCCGCCGTCGGTTCGTCGCGGTGGATCCTGATCAGCAAGACGTGTCAGGTGATGTTCGCCGGGGAAGGCAGCGATCGCATCACGTTCGTGTTCAAGACTTCGACCGGCGAGGAGGGGTGGGAAACCACCAACCAGGAGAGCGCGCGGGCGTTCCGCTACGACCCGGCGTTGGACAACGACGGGTGGCACAACAGCTCGAAGTTCCCCGTCGAGGAGGACAATCCGCTCAACGGCAACATGTACAAGCCGTTGTACTTCCACCGCGGCCAGGCGATCCACGGTGCCAACAACGTGCCTCCTGAGCCGGCCAGCAAGGGCTGTGCTCGGCTGCGCCCGGAGAACCAGGATGCCTTGCTCGGCTGGCTCGGCCTGACCGACATCGCCGAGCCGACGTACAACCGTGATCGGATCAACGTCACGGTGTCGGTACACGGCGACTACGAGGCGAGCTGAGACGTCCCGGGTGGGCGGCGACATCCACAGTTGCACCGAAACTGACATCGAATTGTGCTGGTGGATCGGCCCGCGAAGGCGCACTGTGTGTCCATGAAGGCCACCAGACTCGTGGCCGTGGCGGCTCTCGTCGTGTTCGCCTCGGCATCAACCGTCCACGCGTCCGATCGCCAGCCGGCGGCGACCGCGTGCGGCGACCTCGGCGATACCGCTCCCGTCAACGACGGGTTCCCCAATCGGCTGTCGTCGCTCGTCGGCACGGACATCCGGACCGGCGGGCACGAGTGCTTCGAACGGGTCGTCCTCGAGCTCGGCGGGTCCGGTGAACTGCCCGGCTTCCAGGTGCAGTACGAGCCCGACCCGATCCTCGACTCACCGCGCGGAGAGCCTGTCGAGGTCGCCGGCGAAGCGACGCTGGTCCTGTCGGTCGGTGCCTGGATGCCGGACACCGAAGGCAACGGCTACCAGGGACCGCTGGAGTTCGTGCCGACCAACGTCGTGAACATCAAGGAACTGCAACAGATCGAGAACTTCGAGGGCCAGAACGCCTGGGCGATCGGGCTCGACATGCAGCGCGACTTCACGGTCAGCACGCTCAGCGAGCCGTTCCGCATCGTCATCGACATCGCCCTCGACCCGAGCGGCACTCCGAGCCCCGCGCCGACTCCGACCACGACACCGGCCACCGGCACCACGCTGCCGCCAACGCGCTGAACCCCGCCCCACCCGAGTGTTTCCGGTCACCGGAGTGCTACCGGGCGGAAGGTGCCGCCGCAAACACTCGGATCGGCGGAAACACTCGGGTCAGTCGGCGGTGACGAAGTCGAGGCGGCTGGTGCGCATTCCGAAGAGGCTCAAGAAGTAGTGCACCAGCGGGCCGATCGACAGGGCGAACACGGCGGTGCCGACGCCAACCGATCCGCCGAGCAGCCACCCGGTGATCAGGACGGCGATCTCGATGGCCGTGCGCACCAGGCGCAACGAATGGCCGCGCCCGGCGATGCCGGTCATCAACCCGTCGCGTGGCCCTGGGCCGAGACCGGCCCCGATGTACATCGCCGTACCGATGCCGAAGGCGCCGACGCCGGCGACCATCTCCACGAGCTGCCATGCCACCGCGTCGGGTTCCGGCATGAGCGGCAAGGCGACGTTGACGGTCAACCCGATGAGCACGGCGTTGAGGACGGTGCCGAGGCCGGGGCGGACGCCCAGCGGGATCCACAAGGCGAGCACGGCGAACCCGACGATGACGATCACGGTGCCGACCGAGATCCCCGTGTGGCGGCTGATTCCCTTGTGCAGTACGTCCCAGGGGGCCAATCCGATGTCAGCGGCGATGATCAGGGCGATCCCCAGTCCGCAGATCGTCAACCCGACCACGCACTGAGCGATGCGGACTGGAAACGAGGATGGGATCGAGCGCGGCGAACGCGTCGCCGTTCATTGCGCTCCCCGGCCGCGCAGGCAGATGCCGGCCGCTCCTCGGCTAGCGCCTCGTCGCTCGCACGCTGGTGTCACCGCTCAATTGCTGGCGACGGGTTGGCGTGCCGCGGCGACGAACGCGTCGAACAGTCCCTGCTGCCCGGAATCGCGGTCCGCCGTGTCCTCGGGATGCCACTGCACGCCGACGACCCAACGGTCGGGCAGTTCGACGGCCTCGATGACACCGTCCAACCAGGCCGTCACCACCAGCCCGGCACCGAGTCGATCGACCGCCTGGTGATGGACGCAGTGCCCCCGCGCCGACATCGTCCCCATCGCCTCGGCCAGCTTGGAGGTGGCGACGACGTCGATGGCGTTGTGATTGTGGTAGTGCCCCGACGCGGCGCGCTTGCCGATGACGTCGGGCAGGTGTTGATGGAGCGTGCCGCCGAGGGCGACGTTGAGCACCTGGTGGCCTCGGCAGATCGCCAACACCGGCTTCTCCTGGCCGATTGCCGCACGCGCCAGAGCCAAGTCGATGGCGTCGTGTTCGTGGCGCACCTTGATCAGCCGCGGATGGTGCCAATCGGCTCCGTACCTTTCGGGCGAGACGTCGGGTCCGCCCGGGAGGCACAGCCCGTCGACCCGGGACATCACCTCTGCGGCCATGTCATCGACCTCGTTGTCGTCGACGAGCGGTGGCACCGCTATCGGGACGCCGCCGGCCCGAATGATGGCCTCCTGGTACGGCCGTCCGAGCGCCGTCGCCGGCACGCGCCACGTGTCGGCGCTGTCCGTGAGACGCGAAGGCATGACGATCAGTGGACGCACCAGTACCAACGTACCGCCGCGACGGAATGAACGCCGGGTAGTCCGGTGCGCCGATGTGCCGGAAGGGCGCGGCGTCGCCATGATGTGGGAGCAAACTCGGAAGAACGACGGACATGAACCAGACCGACACGTACGAACGCGCCCTCGACCTGCTGCTGCGCTACAAGCCCGAGGTCGTCGAGCTGACCGGCTCGCTGACCACCGAACATCCCGACTTCGCGATGGGCAATGCGCTGATGGCGTACCTCTGCCTCACCGCCACCGACGTGCCGGAGCTCGCCGCGGCGCGAGCAGCTCACGGACAGATGGGGTGCTCGCCGATGGACGCCCATTCGACGATGCACATGGCGGCGATTGGCGCATGGCTCAGCGGTGATTGGCTGCGCGCCGCGGCCATCCTCGATGAGATCCTCTTCGCATGGCCCACCGACGTGTTGGCGCTGCAGGTCGGCCACCTCCTCGACTTCTTCCTCGGGAACGCCCGAAGTCTGCGCGACCGCCCGGCCCGCGCCCTCGAGGCGTTCGAACGAACCGATCCGCGAGCTGCCGCGGTCCGCGGGATGTATGCCTTCGGACTCGAGGAGTGTGGTCAGTACGACAAGGCCGAGGACGCCGGGATGGAGGCGATCGACGTCCACCCCGACGACGTGTGGGCGATCCACGCGGTTGGGCACACACTGGAGATGCGTGGGCTCGTCGATCGCGGTATCCCGTTCCTGCGCAGCCGCATCGACGATTGGGGCACGGGCAACCTGTTCGTCGTCCACAACTGGTGGCACCTGTCCCTGTTCGAGTTGGAGGCCGGGCATCACGCCGAGGTCTTCGACATCTACGACCGGCACCTCCACAACCAGAGCTCGTCCGGCCTGCCGTTGGAGATGCTCGATGCCAGCGCCCTGTTGTGGCGGCTGAAGCTCGACGGCATCGATTCGGGAGATCGCTTCGCTGCGCTCGCCGACGCGTGGGCCAGTCGCACGGCCGAACAGCCGTGGTACGTGTTCAACGACGTGCACGCGGCGATGGCGTTCGCTGGGGCGGGCAGGTTCGCTGAGCTCGGTGCCGTGATCGACAAGATGGGTGTGGACGTGCCCGCGGAAGCTGCCGTCACCAACACGACGATGACGGCGGAGATCGGTCGCCCGGCGGCGCTGGCGGTGCAGGCGTTCGCCGAGGATCGCCACGACGACGTCGTCGAGACACTCGCTCCGATCCGCCGCACGCTGCACCGTTTCGGCGGCTCACACGCCCAACGCGACGTGCTGCAACGCACCCTCCTCGAATCAGCGTTGCGCGCCGGCCGATACTCGTTCGCCGAGGAGCTGCTCGCCGAGCGACTCGGCGAGCGCCCGACGAGCGTGTACGGCTGGGAGCGCCGCCAGCAGTTGTCCGTGGCCATCGGTGATGTCGCCGGAGCGCAAGCGGCGCGGGAACAAGCCGCCGCCTTCCGGTCGCGCTTCGCCGGCTGACACTCGTCGCCTTCCCCGGGTAGCGCTCGCCGCGCTGTCCACGCCCGACGACCGGATGCGGTCGGCGGCTGTGACACCCTTCCGTCATCGTGGGGGAATGATCTTCGCAAGTCGTTGTGCTGGATGCCATACCCGTGGTCCGGGGCTGTGCCGGACGTGTCGCTTCGCCCTCGTCGCCCGTCCGGCGCCAGGCACCCCGCAGGGCATCGTCGTCGCCACTGCCTACACCGGTCGGGTCCGCGACGTCCTGCTCGGGCTCAAGTACCAGAATCGCCGCCAGGTCGCCAGCCACGTCGCCGGGGTGCTCACTCGACGCCTGTTGGCGACTGCTCCCGACGTCGACCTGGTCACGTGGGCGCCGACCAGCGCAGCGCGCCGGCGGCAACGTGGCTTCGATCAGGCGGAGATGATCGCCCGAGCCGTCGCCGCCCACCTCGGGTTGCCGTGCCGTCGCCTCCTCGAGCGGGACGGAACGGGGCCGGCCCAGACCGGGCAGAACCGTCGCCAACGCCTCGTCGGTCCGCGGTTCCGAGCGCATCCGCGCGTCGCCGGGCGCCGCGTGCTCATCGTCGACGACGTGGTCACCACGGGCGCGACGCTCACTGCCGCGGCGCAGTCGCTCCGTGATGGCGGGGCGGTCGATGTCGTTCTTGCTGCGGTCGCGGCCACTCCCGACTGCCTGCTGCCTGCGACACGAGTGGCCTAGTATCGCCGCCGTTGCCAGTGGGCGGCCGAGCGATCGAGAGGACCGGAACCACATGAGTGGACAACCAGCGACGGACCACGACTCCCGCCCTGCGGGTGGGCTGCCGTCGTCGCGGCCGGTCCGGCTCGTCGCCGTCCTCACCGCGGTCGGGGCGCTGGCCCTGTGCGGGGCGGTGGCTCAAGCATCCGCCGATCCCGGTGGCACCGCGCCGGATGCTGGCGGGGTGAAAGCCGCCGCGGCGCCGACAACGAGCGACGTCGGTACCGACGACGCGCCACCGGCCGACCTCGGCGACGACGCCGAGCTCAACGAGCTGACGGAGTCCTGCTCCGCAGGCGACGACGTCGCCTGCGATCTCCTCTTCCTGCAGTCCCCGATCGGCTCGGAGTACGAAGAGTACGGCGACACGTGTGCCGGCCGTCAGGAAGCCGGCTCGGGTCAGTGGTGCGGGCTCGGCAGCGCCGGCAGTAGTGGCGGGCCCCAGCCGCCCGACGGCCTCGGCACCGATCCCGCCCTCGATGCCCTCGCCCAATCGTGTTACGCCGGCGACATGGA
The DNA here is from genome assembly GCA_963786985.1 of Ilumatobacteraceae bacterium. Taxonomy (GTDB): domain Bacteria; phylum Actinomycetota; class Acidimicrobiia; order Acidimicrobiales; family Ilumatobacteraceae; genus Desertimonas. Next base: position 68,839 of record CAWBBL010000015.1, read on the forward strand.
AGCGTGTGACGAGCTGTACGGCAGCGCCGAGTCGGATTCGGCGTACCAGGAGTACGGCGACACGTGCGCCGGTCGCCAACCGCCGGACACCGGAAGCTTCTGCACGGCGCTGGAGGACCCGGTTCCGGGCCCGGCCGTCGCGCCGACCACCGCTCCTGGTGAGTCGACAACCTCGCCAGAGCTGACGACGACGACGGTGTTCGACGTGCCCGCCTCGACGGCGCCGGACACGAGCGTGCCGATCGAACCCGGCGACATCCCGGCTCCGACGCTCGACCCCACCGGCCTGGGCAGTGACTCGACGCTCGACGCCCTCGCCCAGTCGTGTTACGACGGCGATCTGACGGCCTGTGATGACCTCTACCGGGATGCCGACCCGGGGACGTCGTACCGCAACTATGGCGACACCTGCGCCGGTCGCCAGGAAGCCGGCTCGGGGATCTGGTGCATCGACGCCTTCGGCTCGCCAGCAAGTTCGCCGCCCAGCAGCGAGCCGCAGATCACGGACACCGCACCGACGTCGACCTCGACGACCTCGACGACGACTCGACGACCTCGACCTCGACGACCTCGACTCGACGACCTCGACGACCTCGACGATTCCCGAACCTCCTCCGTCCAGCGACGTGCCGCCGGTCATCTCGCCGCCGACGACGACCGCCCTCGGTCCGGTCCCGCCACCAACGCTGGAGCCCACTGACCTGGGCACCGACCCGGCGCTCGACGCCCTCGCCCAGTCGTGTTATGACGGGGATCTGGCAGCCTGCGACGAGCTGTGGAACTCGTCCGATCCGGAAAGCGCCTATCAAGACTTCGCCGACACGTGTGCGGGGCGCCAGCCGGCCGACACGGGGATCTGGTGTGTCGATGCGTTCGCCGAGGGCGTTCCGCCGACCACCACCGCCAGCACCGTCCCGGAGACGACCGTTGCCGCGACGACGGTTCCGGCCGGTGTGCCCGAGGCGACTGAGCAACCCACCGGTCTCGGCGACGACCCGGCCCTCGATCTGCTCGCCCAAGCGTGCTTCGACGGCGGCATGCAGGCCTGTGACGACTTGTTCAACAGCGCCCCGATCGGCTCGGCCTACCGCACCTATGGCGACACGTGCGCCGGGCGCCAGGAGGCGGGGACGTTCAACTTCTGCGGCGTGGTCTTCGCCACCGACCCGCCGCGCTGACCCCTCAGTCGGAACCGATGGGTGCTGCGGGGACCGGTCGGTCCCGTATACACCCATCGGTCGCACGTCGGCCCGTACTCTGCGACGAGTGGCCGACAGCACCATCGTGTTCCTCATCCTCGCCGGTGTCGTCGTGCTCTTCGTCTCCAACTTGGTGCCGGTCGAGATCGTCGCCATCGGCACGGCACTGTCGCTGTGGGCGACCGACGTCCTCGATCTGAACCAGGCACTCGCCGGGTTCGGCGATCCAACGGTGCTGTTCATCGCGTCACTGTTCGTGGTCAGCGAAGCCCTCGATGCCACCGGCGTGACAGCGTGGGCCGGGCAACAACTCGTCGCCCGTGCGGGCGACAGCAGACGCCGCCTGCTCGTGCTGATGATGTTGATGTGTGCGGGGCTGACCGCGTTCATCAGCGTCAACGGGGCCGTCGCCGCACTCGTTCCGGTGGTCGTCGTCACGGCGGTCAAATTGCAGACACCATCGTCGCAGTTGATGATTCCGCTGGCGTTCGCTGCCCATGCCGGATCGATGTTGACCCTCACCGGCTCGCCGGTGAACGTGCTGGTGTCGGAGGCGGCCGACGAGGCCGGTGCCAGTCCGTTCGGCTACTTCGAGTTCGCCCTCGTTGGTGTCCCGCTACTCGCCGGCACGGTCGTGATCGTCGTCATGTTCGGCAGCCGCTTGTTGCCGCACCGCAACGCTCGTTCCATGCCTGCCGACTTCAGCGAACAAGCCCGTGTGCTGCTCGCGCACTACGAGCTCGACCACCAACTCGATGGCCAGCTGTTCAGTCGGCAGTCGGGCGTGGCCGAGGTCATCGTCCGCCCCCGGTCGGGGCTGATCGGGGCGCCGGCGTTCCCCGGGATGATCACCGAGAGCGGCGACCTCGTCGTGCTCGCCGTCCACCGCAACGGGGAGGATCTCGGCCCCAAGGAAGTCAGCCTCGCCGCCGGTGACGTCATGCTGCTGAAGGGCACCTGGGACGCCCTCGCCGTCAACCTCGAAGATCCCGATGTCCTCGTCGTCGACGAACCGCGGATCGTCCGGCGTCAAGCGGTCCCACTCGGCCCCGGCGCCAAACGGACACTGGCCATCGTCGCGGTGATGGTCGTGTTGCTCGCCACGGGTGCCGTTCCAGCGGCGGTCGCCGGGCTGTTGGCCGCCGGGGCGCTGATCCTGACCCGGGTGATGAGCATCGAACACGCCTATCGGGGGATCAACTGGACGACGATCGTGCTCGTCGCCGGAATGATTCCACTGTCCACTGCGATGCAAAGCAGCGGCGCCGCCGACCAGGTCGCCGACGGCTTGCTCGACGTCGTCGGTGGGCCGTACACGTTGCTGATCGGCCTGTTCGTCGTCATTGCTGCGCTCGGTCAGCTGATCAGCAACACGGCCACGGCGCTGATCGTCATCCCGGTGGCGATCGCCGCGGCAACGGAGCTCGATGTCTCCGTGCGGCCAGTGCTGATGTTCGTCACGGTGATCTCATCGGCCGCCCTGCTGACACCGGTGGCCACGCCTGCCAACCTGATGGTGATGGGTCCGGGTGGCTATCGCTTCGGCGACTATGCCAAGCTCGGCTTGCCCCTGCTCGCCTGGTACTTCGTGGTTGGCGTCGGGCTTGTGCCGGTGTTCTGGAGCTTCTGACATGACCTCCCGATGCCCATGAGAACCTCGAGAAGGAGTCAGTGATGAGCGACGAGAAGGCCTTCAACCCGACTCCGTCGGTGGCCCGGGTCGAAACGGTGATGATCGGGATCGCACCGGTTGCGCCGCAATCGGCCGGTGCCATCGGGTATCTCGTCGGGCCGGACGGAGACGTCCCGGCCGCGCTCGGACTCGGACGAGCGGCCTTGGAGGCCGCCGGCTTCGATGGCGCAGCGGGCTCGGCGCTGGTGGTGCCGAACGCCGACGGTCCGACGAACGTCGCCGTGGGGATCGGTCGCGACGCCCCGGACGCCGCCGCCGTGCGCAACGCAGCCGCTGCGTTCGCCCGGGCGTGCGCCAAGCAAGCGGCTCTGACCGTCGACCTCGACGACCTCGTCAGCGGGGCCCCGGATGTCGCCGCCCAGGCCGTCGTCGAGGGGGTGCTCCTGGCCCGCTACTCGTACGATCCGTTGCGGCGCGAGCCCAAGGGCACCGACCTCTCGGAGCTGACGCTCGTCGCCGACGCTGCCCACCACGAGGCGTTGCGCTCCGGCGCCGAGCGCGGCAAAGCGTTGGCGGCGGCCACGCAACTGGCCCGCGACTTGGCCAACACCCCGCACAGTCATCTCAACGCGACGCGCCTCGCCGAGGTGGCCGTCGCAATCGGCGCCGAACGCGGGCTGGAGGTCGAGGTGTTCGGTAAGGATGCCCTCGTCGAGATGGGCTGCGGTGGGTTGCTCGGCGTCAACCAAGGCAGCGCCGAAGAACCGCGCATGATCAAAGTGACATACCGACCGTCGTCGGGTGAGCCGACGGGACGGCTGGCGCTCGTCGGCAAGGGGATCATGTACGACTCGGGTGGCATCGCCCTCAAGCCCGGCGATGAGGTCCATGCCCAGATGAAGAACGACATGTCCGGCGCCGCGGCGATCCTTGCGGCGATGGCCGAGCTCGCCGACCTCGGGTGCCCGGCACAGGTCACCGGCTGGTTGATGTGCACGGACAACATGCCGTCGGGGACGGCACTCGCCCTCGGCGACGTCGTCACGATGCGCGGTGGTACGACGGTCGAGGTGATCAACACCGATGCCGAGGGTCGGCTGGTGATGGCCGACGCCCTCGTGCTGGCAACCGAGGAACCCAACGACGCGATCGTCGACATCGCCACGCTCACCGGCGCGTGCATGCGCGCCCTCGGCACGCAAGTCGCCGGCGTGATCGGCAGCGACCAGAACCTCATCGACCAGGTCCGCGCCGCCGCCGAGGCCACCGACGAACCGGTGTGGCAGCTGCCCCTCGACAAGCGCTACCGCAACGAACTCGACTCGACGGTCGCCGACCTGAAGAACCTCGGCGGGGCCAACGCCGGAGCGATCACCGCCGCCTTGTTCCTGGCCGAGTTCGTCGGCGACGTGCCCTGGGCGCACATCGACATCGCCGGCACCGCCCAAGCCAGTGCCGACGCCGGCTGGCAGACGGCGGGATGTACGGGGTTCGGTGCCCGACTTCTCGCCGAGTTGGCAGTCCGCTTCACCGCACCGTGAACGTGAAAGGCTGAGTCCGCAGGCCAGTACTGACCGGGAGGGGACGATGTCCGACGATGCCGAGAACGCGGTCATCGTGACAGTTGGCGACGAGCCGGCCAAGCGCGGCGGAATGCAGCGGATGCTCGACGGCATCGAGAAGGTGGGCAACAAGGTCCCCCACCCGGCGATCATCTTCGTCGGCTTGTGCGTGCTCGTCATCGTGTTGTCGGCGATCCTGGCCGCCTTCGACGTCAGCGTGACGTACGACGTCGCGGTCCAGCCGCCGTTGATCGCCGAACAGGAGTACGTCGGTGGGTCCGTGGTCCCCGAGCCGGAGATCTCGCCGGAGCAGTACCTCGACGACGAGATGGAGATCGTCCAAGAGACGACGGAGATCGAGAGCCTGCTCAGCGCCGACGGCATTCGTTTCCTGTTCTCGTCGTTCGTCAACAACTTCGCCAGCTTCACCGTCGTCGCCGTCGTCTTCGTGGCGATGATCGGCGTGGGCGTCGCCGAAGAGGCGGGGATGATGGCGGCGCTGATCCGCAAGCTCGTGAAGGCCGCGCCTCCGGCGACACTGGCGTTCATCATCGTGTTCGTCGGCGGGCTGTCGAACATCGCCACCGACGCCGGCTATCTCATCCTCGTCCCGCTCGGCGCGGCCGCGTTCTACAGCGTCGGCCGCCACCCGCTCGCCGGCCTCGTTGCCGCGTATGCCGGGGTGAGCGCGGCGTTCGCCGTCAACGTGTTGATCACGCCGCTCGACAGCCTGCTCACCGAGGTGACCAACGAGGCGATCGCCCTTGCCGACCCGACCAAGTCGATCGATCTCACGGCCAACCTGTGGTTCAGCATCGCCTCGACGTTCTTCTGCGCCGTCGTCATCACGTTCATCGTCCAGCGGATCACGGAGCCGGCGCTCGGCAAGTACGTCCCCGATGCCGAGATCGACCGTCCGGAGGAAGTCGTTCCAGATGGCGAGGGCCGCGGTCTGCGCTTTGCCACCTACGGCCTGCTCGCCGCCCTCGCCGGGGTCGTGTTGTTGACGGCCCTGCCGGACGCCCCACTGCGCAACCCCGAGACCGGCTCGATCTTCAACAACTCTCCGTTGATGGACAGCCTGATCTTCATCATCACGATGCTGTTCCTGATCATGGGCATCTGCTACGGCATCGGAGCGAAGACGATCTCCAGCAGCACTGACGTGATCAACGCGATCACCAAGACGTTCGCCGGCCTGGCCGGCCTCGTCTTCATGCTGTTGCTGATCAGCCAGTTCATCGCCTACTTCAACTTCAGCAACATCCCCACGATTGTCGCGGTGAACATGGCCGACTGGTTGGAGAGCGCCGACATCGGTGCACTCTGGCTGCTGATCGGCTTCATCCTGGTGATCGTCGTCCTCGACCTGATCATGCCCGGCGCGTTGCCCAAGTGGGCGATCTTCGCCCCGATCTTCGTGCCCCTGTTCCTCCGCCTCGACGTCGCCCCGCAGACCGTCCTCGCCGCCTATCGCATCGGGGACGGGCCGGCCAATGTGATCACGCCGTTGATGGTCTACTTACCGTTCATCGTGCTCGTTGCCCAGCGCTACAAGAAGGACGCCGGCCTCGGCACGATCATCTCGCTGATGCTCCCGTACACGATCATCGTGTTGGTTGCCTGGCTCATCTTCTTCGTCGCCTGGTACCTCCTCGGCATCCCGATGGGCCCCGGCTACCCCGTGAAGCTGTAGCGATTTCGTCCCGGAAAGGAAGCCTTTCCGGGACGAGCTGGAGCACCGGCCTGCGGCCGGACCAAGCATCTCTGCTGGTCGACCGGCAAGCCGGATCGACCAGCGCGGGGGCTCCGGCAGGAGCCTCTGCCCCCGACCCCCCGCCCGGAAACCCCGACGGACCGGCCGGTAGCATCGACTGCCGCATGGGAATCCTCGACCGCATCCTCCGCGCCGGCGAAGGCAAGAAGCTCAAGGCGCTGCAGGCGATGGTGCCGGAGATCAACGCTCACGAGCCGGCGCTGCACAAGCTCTCCGACGACCAGCTCGCTGCCAAGACTGCCGAGTTCCGCCAGCGCCTCGACAACGGCGCCGACCTCGACGACATCGCCGTCGAGGCCTTCGCCGTCACGCGTGAAGCCGCCATTCGAGTCATCGGTCAGCGGCACTTCGACGTCCAGTTGATGGGCGGCGCGGCGCTGCACTTCGGCTGGGTCGCCGAGATGAAGACCGGCGAGGGCAAGACCCTCGTCTCCACCCTGCCGGCCTACCTCAACGGCCTCAGTGGCAAGGGCGTCCACCTCGTCACGGTCAACGACTACCTCGCCCGCCGCGACGCCGAGTGGATGGGCCGGATCCATCGGTTCCTCGGACTCAACATCGGTCTGATCATCCCCGGCTTCCGCACGTCACCGGCGGAGAAGCGCGAGCAGTACGCCTGCGACATCACCTATGGCACGAACAACGAGTTCGGGTTCGACTACCTCCGCGACAACATGGCCGGTCGGCTCACCGACAAGACCCAGCGCGGCCACAACTATGCGATCGTCGACGAAGTCGACTCGATCCTCATCGACGAGGCGCGCACGCCGTTGATCATCTCCGGCCGGGTCGCCGACGCCGCCAAGCTGTACTACCGCTTCGCCTCGATCGTCCGCTCCCTGCAACGCGATGTCGACTACGAGGTCGAGGAGGACAAGCGCGTCGTCGTCCCGCTCGACGCCGGCATCGAGAAGGTCGAGAAGGCCCTCGGTATCGAGAACCTCTACGACGAGGTGCAGCAGAACCTCGTCCACCAGATGACGGTCGCGCTCAAGGCCAAGGAGCTCTACAAGCGCGACAAGGACTACCTCGTCACCGGCGGCGAGGTGAAGATCGTCGACGAGTTCACCGGTCGCATCCTCGAAGGCCGCCGCTGGAGTGAAGGCATCCACCAAGCCGTCGAGGCCAAAGAAGGCGTGAAGATCAAAGAGGAGAACCAGACCCTCGCGACGATCACGTTGCAGAACTACTTCCGCATGTACGACAAGCTCGCCGGGATGACCGGTACGGCGGCCACCGAGGCCGCCGAGCTGATGAACACGTACGAGCTCGGTGTCGTGCAGATCCCGACGAACAAGCCCGTGCGGCGGGACGACGGCGGCGACTTGATCTACAAGGGCGAGCCCGCCAAGTTCGAAGCGGTGGCCAGCGACATCGCCGAGCGCCACGCCGCCGGCCAGCCCGTGCTCGTCGGCACCGTGAGCGTCGAGAAGTCGGAGTACCTGTCCCGCCGGCTCAATGAGCTCGGCATCCCGCACTCCGTGCTCAACGCCAAGCAGCACACCCAAGAGGCCGCGGTCGTCGCCCAAGCAGGCCGGCTGCACTCCGTCACGGTGGCGACGAACATGGCCGGCCGAGGCGTCGACATCATCCTCGGTGGCAATCCTGAGGGTCTCGCTCGACACGAGACGCTCAAGGAGGGCCACGCCGCCGAGGCGATGGTCGACGCGTTCGAGCTGCCGGTGCCGCTCGAGCAGATGCCCGACGAATTTCGTGAGGCGCGGGCCAAGGCCCTCGGCCGCTACCAGGAGCTGGTCGAGATCTATCGCTCGGAATGCGCTGCCGAGGGCGACAAGATCCGCGAGCTCGGTGGCCTCTACGTCATCGGTTCCGAGCGCCACGAGTCGCGGCGCATCGACAACCAGCTGCGCGGCCGGTCCGGCCGGCAGGGCGACCCCGGAGCGAGCCGTTTCTATCTCAGCCTCGATGACGAGTTGATGCGCCTCTTCGCCACCGGGGCGCTGAGCTACGTGATGAACAAGGCCTTGCCGGAGGATGAGGCGATCGAAGCGAAGATGGTCACCAAGGCGATCGAGCGGGCCCAGACGACGGTCGAGACGCGTAACGCCGAGATCCGCAAGAACGTCCTCAAGTACGACGAGGTGATGAACGAGCAGCGCAAGGTGATCTACGCGCGGCGCGATCAGATCCTCGAGGGCGCCGACCTCAAGGCGGCGGCGATGGAGTACCTCAATGAGGCCGTCGATGCGCTGCTCGAGACGTACTGCGCCAGCCCGGCTGCTGACGAGTGGGACGTCGACGGGTTGTCCAAGGAGCTGCGGACGTTCTGGCCGTCGACGATCACCGAAGAACAGCTCGCCACCTCCCGCAACACCAAGGAGATGGCGGCGCTCATCGACGAGGACGCCACGGCCCACTACGAACGCCGGGAGACCGAGCTCACCCCGACGGTGATGCGCGAAGTCGAGCGCCAGGTGATGTTGCGGATCATCGACCAGCGCTGGCGAGAGCATCTCGAGGAGATGGACTATCTCAAAGAGGGCATCAACTTACGGGCGATGGGTCAGAAGGACCCGCTGACCGAATGGCAGCGCGAGGGCTTCGAGATGTTCGGGTCGATGATGAAGGCGATCGCCCAGGACTTCGTGCGCTACGTCATGCACGTCCAGGTGGTCCGCCAGGATCAGCAACAGGCGGCAGCCCCGGCCCAACCCGTGTCGGCCGGAGCGCCGACTCAGCCAGCCGCCGCAGCCGCCTCCCCGGCGGTGGCGGCTCCCGCCGTGGCGCCGGCCGTCAGCAACCTCCAGCAGAGTTCGTCGGACACCGAGAATGTGTCCGGGTTCGCAGTCGCCGCGGCGGCCGCCCCGGCGGTGGAACGGGAGATGGTCGAGGCCGCCGCTCGTCCCACGACGTCGGGCGACGGGCCACGGGCGGCCCGTCGGCAGCAGCAGGCGCCCAAGCAGGAAACGGTGGTCAAGGACGAGTGGTCGAAGACGCCACGCAACGCCCTGTGCCCATGCGGATCGGGTAAGAAGTTCAAGCTCTGCCACGGCAAGTGAGCCAGCTGGCCGGTTGGTGAGCGGAGCGTGCGGAATCCTGTACGCACGGCTCACCAATGCTGATGAGTCCCTACCATTGGCAACCCGATGCGTGATTTCACCGACGACCTCCGCGAGCAGCGCCGCCGACTCGACGAGGCGGCGGGGTACCTGGACATCGCCCACGCCCGCACGCGCATGACCGAGGTCGAGGCGGAGATGTCCCGCCCCGACCTGTGGGACGATGCCGACTACGCCAAGACGCTGAACGCCGAGTACGCCAACCTGCGCGACGACGTGGCCACCCACGACGGGCTCGAGCAGGCCCTGTCCGACGCCGAAGTGCTGCATGAGCTGGCCCGCGAGGAGAGCGACGAGTCCCAGGAACCCGACATCGAGGCGGCGATCACCGACGTCAGCCGGCGTCTCGACCAGCTCGACCTGCGCAGCCTGTTCACCGGTCCGCACGACGAGTCAGATGCGATCGTGCAGATCAACGCCAAGGACGGCGGGGTCGACGCCCAGGACTGGAGCGAGATGCTCCTGCGCATGTACGAGCGGTGGTCGGATCGGCGCGGCTTCACGCTCACCGTCAACGGCGTCTCCGAAGGCACCGAAGCCGGCATCCTGTCCGCCGAGGCGACGATCTCAGGGCGCTACGCGTATGGGCTGCTGGTCGGCGAACGAGGAACGCACCGCCTCGTGCGGATCAGCCCGTTCGACAACCAGGGGCGCCGCCAGACGAGCTTCGCCGCCGTCCAGGTGTGGCCGGTGATGGATGCCCCGGACGTCGAGCTCAACGACGCCGACGTCAAGATGGAGGTGTTCCGCGCCTCGGGGGCCGGCGGCCAGCACGTCAACAAGACGTCATCGGCGGTCCGCCTGATCCACGAACCGACCGGACTCGTGGCCAGCTCGCAGGAGGAACGCAGCCAGTTGCAGAACCGGGAGCGGGCGATGTCGCGACTCAAGGCGATGCTCGCCGCCAAGGTCGAGGAGGAGCACGCCGCCGAGCGCGACGCGATCGGTGGCAAGCAGGCCCAGGTGGGGTGGGGGAGTCAGATCCGCAGCTACGTGCTGCAGCCCTACCAGATGGTCAAGGACCTGCGCACCGACGTCGAGTCCGGCAACGTGGCGGCGATCCTCGACGGTGACATCGACGAGTTCATGGAGGGCTACCTGCGGTGGCGGCGACGCACCGCGAACTGACTCCCAGCGGTGCGCCGGTAGGCTGTCCCGTCACTCGCTCGTAACGAAACCGACAATGATCCGACTCGAAAACGTCACCAAGTTCTACGCTCACGACGTCTGTGCGCTGCGCGACGCCTCGTTCGACGTGAACAAGGGTGAGTTCGTGTTCCTCGTCGGTCCCTCGGGCTCGGGCAAGAGCACGCTGCTGCGCCTCTTGAACCGCCAGGAGCGGCCGGAAGCGGGCGATGTGATGGTCGCCGGACGCAACATCGTCGACATGCCGGCGAGCCGCGTGCCGCAGCTGCGCCGCAACATCGGCAACGTGTTTCAGGACTACAAGCTGTTGCCCAATCGCACCGTGTTCGAGAATGTCGCCTTTGCCCAAGAAGTGATCGGCAAGCCCAAGCACGTCATTCGGCAGCAGGTACCCGCCGTGCTCGACCTCGTCGGCCTCGCCGGCAAGGAAGAGCGCTTTCCCGATCAACTCTCCGGAGGCGAGCAGCAGCGCGTGTCCGTGGCCCGGGCATTCGTCAACCGTCCGCTGATCCTGCTCGCTGACGAGCCGACCGGGAACCTCGACCCGGCGACCGGCGAGGGGATCATGCGCCTGCTCGACCGGATCAACCAGATCGGGACGACGGTGTTGATGGCGACCCACGACCAACGCATCGTCAACTCGATGCGCAAGCGGGTCATCCAGCTCGATCGTGGGGTGATCGTGCGCGACCAAGCGCGTGGGGTGTACGACTAAGTGTTGGCTCGTCTGGCTTATGTGCTGCGCGAGACGTGGGCGAGCTTCCGCCGCAACGTCACCCTCACCGTCGCGGCAATCATCACGTCCGCGGTCGCCCTGCTGATCTTCGGCCTCACGCTGTACGTGCAGAAGGGGTTCGACAACACGGTGTCGCTGTGGGAGGGCGGCGTCGAGATGATCGTGCAGGTCAATCCCGAGGCAACCACTGACCAGCGCGAGATCATCGCCCAGACGCTTGCCGACAACTCGGCACTCGTCGAGGACTACAACTTCTGTGACGTCGATTGCGCGCTCGCCGAAGCAGACGTGCTGTTTGCCGGTGACCCGACGACACGGGCGCAGCTGACGGCGGAGAACATCCCGCCGTCGTACAAGGTCGTGCCCAACGACGGCACGAACATCGACGACATGCGCTCTCTCGACGAGACGCTGCGCAGTGTTCCCAACGTGCGCAACGTGGTGTTCCCGGGTGAGTGGGTCGAAGTGGTCAGCAAGGTCAAGGGGTTCATCGGCTTGTTCACGCTGATCCTGTCGATCCTCCTGCTGATCGCCGCGATCCTGCTCATCTGGAACACGATTCGCACCGCCATGTTCGCCAGGCGCAGGGAGATCGAGGTGATGAAGCTGGTCGGCGCCACTGACTGGTTCATCCGCGTCCCGTTCATGCTCGAAGGCCTGATCCAGGGCCTCGTCGGGGCACTGTTCGCCAACGCCGCGCTGTGGCTGATCAACAACCGCTGGACCGCCGGCGTCGAGGACTTCCCGTCGGACAGCGGCCTGGCCGCGATGGTCGTCGACGGCGACTTCCAGGCCAGCCGGATGCTCGTGATCCTGATCATCGGGATGGGCGCCGGAGCCATCGGATCCGGCATCGCGGCCAGCCGCTTCCTCGACGTCTGACGACCCCCCACATCTGGGGAAGATCTGTGTCAATTCCGCTTGTGGGGAAGTTCCGTGTCAGGCCCTGACCCGATACTTCCCCAGATGTGGGTGATCGAGGCCGGGCGGGCGGCTAGAGCTTGGTGATGACGGTCAGGCCGTCGCTGACCGGGAGGATGAAGTTGGTGACGCGGTCGTCGGCGGCGATGGCGTCGTTGAACTGGCGGATCGCCGTGAGGTTGGCGTCGTCCTCGGCCGCCGGGTCGCAGACCCGGCCGGACCACAGCGTGTTGTCGGCGAGGATCAGCCCGCCACGGCGCACTCGGGGCAGCAACTCGGTGTAGTAGTTCAGATAGTTCGGCTTGTCGGCGTCGATGAACGCGAGATCGATCGACTCGCCCTCGGGCAGCGCCCGCAACGTCTCGAGCGCCGGTGCGACTTGGAGATCGATCTGCTCGGCGACCCCGGCGGCCTGCCACGCCCGCCTGGCAATCGCCGTGAACGTCTCGCTCACGTCGCAGCACAGCAGCCGGCCCCCAGGTTGCAGGCCGCGGGCGATGCAGATCGACGAGTAGCCGGTGAACGTCCCGACCTCGACGGCGAACGACGCCGCGACCAGCCGTGTGAGGATGGTCAGCAAGGCGCCTTCCTCGAGGCTCACCTGCATGATCGCAACGTCGCCGAGCGTGCTCGTCTCGGTGCGCAACGCATCGAGCGCGGCGTCTGGCTGCGGGCTCGTCCGCTCGGCGATGTACGCCACGATGTCGTTGTCGATCCAGTCGCCTTGTCGTGCAGCCATGGCGGGACGCTACCGAGGCATTGCGACGACATCGTCGGTACCGTTCCCGCCGATGGGCAGCGAGTCGACGATGTACGAGCGCGCTGGTGGACAGGAGTTCTTCGCCCGTCTCGTCGACACGTTCTACGACCGAGTCGCCGGTGACGATCTACTCGCCCCGTTGTATCCGGAGCACCCCGACTTCACCGGCGCCCGGCATCGCCTGACGATGTTCCTCGTGCAGTACTGGGGTGGTCCCGCCGACTATTCGGTCGAGCGCGGACATCCCGCGCTGCGGATGCGGCACCTCCCCTTCGCGATCGGTCCGGCCCAGCGCGACCGATGGTTGCTGCACATGGCCACGGCCATCGAGGTGACGACGGCTGACCGCCCCGACGGTGCCGAACTCGCCGCCGAGTTGTTGGGCTACTTCCGTCCGACCGCCGAACATCTGCGCAACGACACCGGCCTGCCGATCACCTCACCGTCGTTCAGGAACAGGGAGTGAGCGCCGCCCCCGTCGTCGAGGTCTCCGGCCTCGTCAAGCGGTACGGGGGCGTGCCGGCCGTCGACGAGGTGACGTTCACGGTCGCCGCCGGCGAGGTCTACGGACTGCTCGGCGAGAACGGTGCGGGCAAGACGACGGCGGTAGAAATCCTCGAGGGATTCAGGACGCGGACGTCAGGGTCGGTCTCCGTACTCGGCCGTGATCCGGGTGATCGTGATCGATCACTGCGCGATCGCATCGGTATCGTCCTGCAGTCCTCCGGCATCGAGCGCGTGCTGACGGTGGGTGAGGTACTCGAGGTGTACGGCGCCTGCTATCGACGATCGCGGTCGGTCGAGGAGAGTGTCGCCCTCGTCGGCCTCGAGGGCTCCGTCGGCAAGCGCTGTGACCGCCTCTCTGGTGGCCAGCGCCGCCGCCTCGATCTCGCCCTTGGCGTCGTCGGCTATCCGGACCTGCTGTTCCTCGACGAGCCGACCACGGGGTTCGATCCAGCTGCCCGGCGTGGGGCGTGGGAGCTGATTCGGTCGATGTCGGCCGGTGGGGTAACCGTGCTGCTCACCTCGCACTACCTGGACGAGGTCGAACAGCTCGCCGACAGAGTCGGCGTGCTGCGGCGCGGTCGCCTGATTGCCGAGGGCCCGCCGGGGGAATTGACCGCGGCGTTGGGCGATACGACGGTGCGGTTCACGGTGCCGGCCGGCGTCGAAGCCGCCGACATCGCTGCGCTCCTCGACGCCAGCGACCGTCTCGACGGCGGGCCGACCGAAGTCGTCGTCACGACGCGTGCTCCGACGGCGACACTGCACGCGCTCACGAGCTGGGCCCTCGATCGCGGCCACGAGCTCGACCAGCTCGTCGTCCAGCGACCGTCGCTGGAGGATCTGTTCCTCACCCTGGCGGACGACAGCGATGAGTGAACCGACCGGCCACTGGCCGCTGTCGGGCCGCCTCCTTCGCCTGCAGGTCATCGCCCAACTCCGGGTGTTCTTGCGCATCCCGGTGGCCCTGTTCTTCACGGTCGCCCTCCCCCTGATCATCGTCGTGCTGTTCAACCTCGTGTTCGGGAGCGCCGGAGCGACGGTCGAGACGGCGACTGGCGACTGGCACCTCGAGCAGTTCTACGTCGCCGCCCTCGCCGCCTTCGAAGTCGTGTCGGCGACGTTCACCAATCTCGCCAACATGATCCCCGATCGCCGCCAGGACGGAGTGATGAAGCGGTGGAGGGGCACTCCGTTGCCGCCATCGATCTATCTCGGCGGCTTCGTCGGCGCCGGCCTGACCATCGCCCTTGCCGGGTTCGCCCTGATCGTCGGCATCGGGTTCGTCTTCTACGGTTTGGAGATCGAGGTCGCCAAAGTCCCGGCGCTCGTCGTCACGTTGCTCGTCGGCACGCTGGCGTTCTCCGCCCTCGGTGTGGCGATCGCTGGCTTGATTCGCAACCAGGAAGCTGCACCGGCGGTCACCAACGCGATCATCGTGCCGATGGCCTTCATCTCCAACACGTTCATCGCCGTCGACGAATCGGCGATGCCCACGTGGCTCGACGTGGTATCCAGCATCCTGCCCCTGCGTCCGTTCGTGGAGGGCATCCAGGCGCCGTTCAATCCGACCGTCGATGCACCCGGATTCTTGTGGGGCAATCTGGCGATCGTCGCCGCCTGGGGCGTCATCGGCGTCATCATTGCCGCCCGCACGTTCAAGTGGGAGCCGATCGCCGATGTCGACCGGCCGGCTCGTCACCAGCGGGGCCGCTCGGCGACCGACACGGTGGGGGCGACGTGATAGTTCTACTGCCGTGAGTCCCACCGATCCGCCACTGCCGCCGTCACCTGACGAGCCTTCGGAGGAGCCGACGTGGGCGGGCGGCGCGTCCGGTCCGCCGGATCCTGGGGGATCGGACAGCATCGACGAACCAGAGCCTGATGCCGGTCCCACCGAACCCGGCGACGTGATTCCGGAACCGACCGGTGACGAGGACATCGAACTGGTTGGCGAGGAGGTGACGTCGGTCCTTCCGGCGGTTGGCGACGATCTGACCGAGGTGCTCGCGCCGACGGGGACCGAACCGACCGAAGTGCTCCCGCCGACAGGAACCGAGCCGACCGAAGTGCTCGTGGCCGGCGCCGTCGCCGCCGACGGCACCGGCGAGTACACCCGAGAGCACCGTCGGCGGGTTTCCCATCGCCGTTACGTGATGCGCCGGGTCGGTGTCGCCGTCGCCGCTCTGGCCATCGTCGGCGGTGGCATTGCCCTGCTGGTCGCTCTGCTCGGCGATGACGATGAGGGAGCCGGAGGTACCGATTCGACCGTACCCGTCACCAGCGAGGCGCTGGTCGCCGTGGCGACCACCGTGCCGAAGACGACGACGACGGACGCCCCGGCCACGACCGAGGCGAGCGCGGAGACGACGACGGTCGAGACCACCGAGGCCGAATCGGCGGACCCGGCGACCACGGTCGCTGCGGAGGGCACGGACCCGCCGGAGGAGACCGATCCGCAGGCCGTCGACGGCACGACCGCCACCGATTCGAGCCCTCCCGGAACCGTCGTGTACGACCTCGATTCCGAGGCCTCGTGTGAGATCGGCCAGACGCTGCGTCGCGGCGATGCCGGCCCGCAGGTCCAGTGTCTCCAGGAGCGGCTCAACGAGGTCACGGTCGGAGGTGAACAGTTCGCCGCTGACGGGGCGTTCGGCGAGCAGACCGAGGAGGCCGTGCGGGAGTTCCAGGAGGCCAACGATCTCGGCGTCGATGGAGTCGTCGGCCCGGCAACTGGCGAGCTGCTCGGCATCTGGGCCGGGTGACCGGTGCTCGCTGAGCTCAGCGAAGATCACGGGGCATTGCGCTCGGTCGTTCGCGAGTTCGCTGTCGCGGAGATCGAGCCGCACGCCGAGGAGTGGGACAGGACTCACGAGTTCCCGCTCGACGTCGTGCGCAAGATGGGTGACCTCGGACTGTTCGGGATCCCGTTCCCCGAGTCGGTTGGCGGCGGCGGTGGTGACTTCACGTCACTGTGCATCGCCATCGAGGAGCTGGCCAGGGTCGACCAGTCGATCGCCATCACGCTGGAGGCCGGGGTGGGACTCGGCGCCAATCCGATCTTCAAGTTCGGCACGCCTGAGCAGCAACGACGATGGCTGCCCGATCTGTGCGCTGGACGGGCGCTCGGGGCGTTCGGGCTCACCGAGCCCGACGCCGGCAGCGATGCGGGCGGGACACGGACGAAGGCGGCCTTCGACGAGACCTCGGGGGAGTGGGTGATCGACGGCGAGAAGTCGTTCATCACCAACTCGGGCACGCCGATCACGTCAATCGTCACCGTCACGGCGCTGTCCGGGCCGGGTGAGATTTCCTCGATCGTGGTGCCGGCGGGGACGCCTGGCCTGGAGGTGCAACCGCCGTATCGCAAGATGGGGTGGCACGCCTCGGATACTCACGGCCTGACGTTCGTGGAGTGTCGCGTACCTGCCGACCACCTGCTCGGCGAGCGTGGGCGAGGGTTCGCCCAGTTCCTCGAGATCCTCGACGAGGGCCGCGTGGCGATCGCCGCCCTCGCCGTCGGCGTGATCCAGCGGTGTGTCGACGACGCGGTCGCCTACGCCGGGCAACGGCAGGCGTTCGGGCGGCCGATCGGCTCCAACCAGGGAATCGCCTTTCGGTGCGCCGACACCTACGTCGCCCTGCAGGCTGCCCGCCAGCTGACGTATCACGCGGCGTGGCTGCGCGACCGCGGCAAGCCGTTCAAGACCGAGGCCGCGACGGCCAAGTTGTACGCGACGGAGGCGGCGATCGACGCGACACGGGCGGCGACCCAGGTGTTCGGTGGCTATGGGTTCATCGACGAGACGGCGGTGTCACGGCACTACCGCGACGCCAAGATCCTCGAGATCGGCGAGGGGACGAGCGAAGTGCAGCGCCTTGTCATCGCCCGCACGCTGGGCCTGAGAGTCTGACAGCTTGCAAAGGAATGATTGCAAAGAAATCCTTGCAAAGAGTTCTTTGGACAGGTATCGTGGCCGACATGAACACGTACTTCGGTCCCGAACTGGCCACCGAGTTGCACCGCGAGATGATCGGGCGCAGCACCCAGGAGCGCCTCGCGGCCACCGCCCGTCAGCGGCGCCGGGCCGCTCGGCTCACCCGGCGCGCCGCGGCGTTGACCGAGCGGGCGGCCGCCATCGTCGAGCGGTCGCACCGTTGAGATCGCACCGTTGCGGGCGATGCGGCGCAAGCCGACGGGCGCAATGAGCGACCGGGTTCAGAATCGCGTTCTCGATGCCTCGGCGTTGCAGGGTCTCGCCCATCCGCTGCGGGTGCAGCTGTGCGACCAACTGAGCATCCACGGATCGGCGACGGCGACGCAGCTCGCCGCCCGACTCAACGAATCGAGTGGGGCGACGAGCTATCACCTCCGCCAGCTGGAGAAGTACGGCTTTGTCGAGGAGGATCCGGGCCGTGGGTCTGGCCGGGAGCGATGGTGGAGGAGGGTTCCGGGCCGGATCACCATCGAAGGCCGCTCCCTCGACGAACAGAGCCCCGCCGCGCGCGACGCAACGAGGTTGGTGCTCAACGAGTTCAATCGGGCCAAACAGGCCCGCATCCAGGAGTGGCGGGACACGTACGAACGCTGGCCGCACGTGTGGGCTGACGCCAGCGTGGAGAGCTCCAACCATCTCCGGGTGACCGCCGCCGAATTCGCCGAGCTCGGTGCGGACATCGACGCGGTGATCACGACCTGGGTCGAGCGCACGAAGCAGCGTCCAACCCCCGAGGCCGCCGATCTCGCCGACGTCGAGGTGCAGTGGTACTCGTTCCCGGTGGGGGACCCCCCGGCTGAGGCGTGATCTGTCGCCCTCGGGACACGGCCGGCGGCCTCAGAACAAGTAGGGATAGTCCGCCCAGTCGGGGTCGCGCTTGGCGAGGAACGCGTCGCGGCCCTCGGCTGCCTCGTCCGAGGCGTACGCCAGCCGGGTCGCCTCGCCGGCGAACAACTGCTGGCCGACGAGGCCGTCGTCGATGAGGTTGAACGCGTACTTGAGCATCCGTCTGGCGGTCGGGCTCTTGGCATTGATCTCGGCGGCCCACTCCAGGGCAGTCACCTCGAGGTCGTCGTGGGGCACCGCAAGGTTCGCCGCCCCCATCGTCACGTAGTCGTCGGCGGTGTACTCCCGGCCGAGGAAGAAGATCTCCCGGGCAAGTTTCTGGCCGACCTGGCGAGCCAGGTAGGCCGACCCGAATCCGCCGTCGAAGCTGGCCACGGCCGCGTCGGTCTGCTTGAACCGGGCGTGCTCCCGACTCGCCAGCGTGAGGTCGCACACGACGTGCAGGCTGTGCCCGCCGCCGGCAGCCCACCCCGGCACGACACAGATCACGACCTTGGGCATGAAGCGGATCAGCCGCTGACACTCGAGGATGTGCAGACGGCCGGTCCGCGCCGGGTCGACCGACCCGGCATCGTCACCACTCGCGTAGCGATAGCCGTCCTTGCCGCGGATCCGTTGGTCGCCCCCGGAGCAGAACGCCCATCCGCCGTCACGGGACGATGGCCCGTTGCCGGTGAGCAGCACGACACCGACATCGCCCGACGTCCGGGCGTGGTCGAGGGCGGCGAACAGCTCGTCGACAGTGTGCGGGCGGAAGGCGTTGCGCACGTCCGGCCGGTCGAAGGCAATGCGAACTGTGCCCTGGTCGATGGCACGGTGATACGTGATGTCGGTGAACTCGAATCCGGCGACAGGCTGCCAGCGCGAGGGGTCGAACAGGTCGGAGACGCCATTGGCGCAGGAGCGGGCCATGTCACAGTTTGGGTCAGATCCACGACTCACGGTGAGTCATCTGGCTGACGCCAGCCCGGCCGCCCGCTACCGTGCGGCCGTGTCGATGCCCCCGACAGGTGACGTGCGGATCGCCGGCGTGGTCGGGTTGCCGGAGATCACTGCCGGAGACGACCTCGCCCAGCTGATCGCCGACGCCATGACGCTGCTCGACGGCGACGTCGTGGTCATCACGTCGAAGGTCGTGTCGAAGGCCGAGGGCGCCGTCGTCGACCTCGCCACCGTCGACCCCTCGCCATTTGCCGCCGACTACGCGCGCCGCTGGTCCAAGGACGCGCGCCTCGTCGAGGTCGTGCTGTCCGAGGCTGCCCGCATCGTACGGATGAGCGGACCGCTGCTGATCACCGAGACCCGCCACGGGCTGGTGTGCGCCAACAGCGGCGTCGACGAGTCGTCGAGCGGGGCGGCGGGGCGGGTGGTCGTGCTACCGCGCGATCCCGACTCCTCGGCCAGAGCACTGCGCGCCAGATTCGGCGAATTGGGCGCCGACGTGGCGGTGATCGTCAGCGACACGTTCGGACGTCCGTGGCGGGAGGGACAGACCGACGTGGCCATCGGCCTCGCCGGGATCAACCCGATCACCAACTACATCGGCCAGCATGATCCGCACGGTCACGAGTTCCGCGTCCAGCAGCTGTGCGTGGCCGACGAGCTGGCTGCCGCCGCCGAACTGGTCAAGGGCAATCTCGCACGCGTCCCGGCGGCGGTCGTTCGGGGCTTCCGGTGGGAGCGCGACGACACCGCCACCGCGGCGCAGCTGATCCGCCCGCCCGACCGCGATCTGTTCCGGTAACGGCTGCCCACTACGGTGCCGAGCAATGACGGCTGAAGAGTTCGTGGGCCCGACGACCGAGTTGCTGCAGTCGCTGATCCGCAACGAGTGCGTCAACGACGGGACCCCGGACAGCGGCGACGAGTTCCGCAACGCCGAGCTCCTCGCCAGTTACTTGGAGGGCGTCGGCGTCGATGTCGAACGGTACGAATCCCGGCCGGGACGAGCTTCGATCGTCGCCCGCATCGAGGGGTCTGACCCTGCGGCGCCGTCGCTGTGCCTGATGGGCCACACCGACGTCGTGCCGGTCAACCCGGACGGCTGGTCGCGCGACCCGTTCGGTGGCGAACTGGTGCGCGCCGACGACGGAACCACCGAGGTGTGGGGCCGAGGAGCGATCGACATGCTCAACTCCACGGCAGCGATGGCCGTGGCCTTCCGGCGGCTGGCCACCGAGGGGTTCCGGCCGCGAGGGACCTTGATCTACTTCGGCGTGGCCGACGAGGAGGCCGGAGGGACATGGGGCGCCGAGTACCTGCTCGACCGGCACTGGGACGCCGTCGGCGCCGACTTCGTGATCACCGAGCTGGGTGGCTGGTCGCAGGTGGGAACCGATGGACGTCGACGGATCACCGTCAACGTCGCCGAGAAGGGGCTCGCCTGGATGCGCCTGCGCGTGGCCGGGACACCCGGGCACGGCTCGATGCCCTACGGCAGTGACAATGCCCTCGTCACCGCGGCCGAGGTCGTCCGCCGGCTCGTGGCGATCCGTCCCCAGCCGCAACTCGGCGATCTTTGGCAGGCGCTCGTCGGCAGCCTCGACATCCCTGCCGAGTTGGCCGCGGCGCTGACCGATCCGCAGCGCGTGGACGAGGCGATCGCGTCACTCGACGCGGCCCACGGGCGGATTGCTCACGCCTGTACGCACACGACGATCTCGCCGAACGTCGTTCACGGCGGGCAGAAGACGAACACGATTCCCGATGTCGTCGACATCGAGGTCGACATCCGTACCGTTCCCGGCGACACGATCGCCACCGCCCGCAGCTATCTCGTGGAGGCCCTCGGCGAGTTGGCGGAGAGGGTGGACATCAGCGTCCTGCAGCACAGCGAATCGACCCGCTCGGCAACCGACAACGAACTGTGGGACGTCATCAGCGCCCAGACCCAGGTTGCCTACCCGGGAGCTGCGCTCGTTCCCGGGCTGATCGTCGGCGGAACGGACGCCCGGTTCTACCGCCGGCGCGGCACGGTGGCCTACGGCGCGGCCCTGTTCTCGTCGGGCGTCACGTTCGAGTCGTTCGGCCAGCGCTTCCACGGCAACGACGAGCGCATCGACGTCGAGTCGTTGGGGCTGTGCGGCGACTTCTTCTACGGGGTCAGCAGCGAACTGCTGTCGTGAGTCCGGTGAGCGTCACAGGCGGCGCAGCGCACCAGGCGGTCGCCCAACCGGTGCCAGCCTGACGACGGCGTCCGTCACGGCGCAGCCATGCCGGCCAACGATCACCGGGTTGAGGTCGAGTGCCGTGATCTCGGCGTGGTCAGCGGCCAATTGGGCCGTCCGCGTCAGCAGGTCGACGAGCGCAGCCGGGTCGATGCCGGACTGGTTCAAGGCGGGCCCCGCCCGCGACTCGGTGACGAGGCTCATCGCGCTCGGCGCGGACAGTGGCGCCAGACGGACGGCTTCGGGATCGTCGAGCAGTCCCGCCTGGAACCCGCCGATGCCGACCGACATCAACGGGCCGGCCTCGTCGTCGAGTGTGGCGCGGATGCGCAGGTCGAGTCCCGGCGGTGTCATCGCCTGGACGATGACGTAGTCGGCGTGGTCCCCGAGCTCCGCCCGCATCACGTCGATCGCCGCGGCGATGGCTGGCGCATCGACGAGATCGAGGGCCACCCCGGCGCGCACGGATCGTCCGACGTTGCGGTGGCGAGCCTTGACTGCCACGGGGAAGCCGACCTCGATCGCCGCTTCGAGTGCCTCGCCGATGGCGACGTATCGCGTCGGCGGGACGGTGATTCCGTACGTCGCGAGCAGGTCGGCGGTCGTCGCCGGATCGAGATGGTCGATGCCATCGAGCAGCGCCCCGGCGATCAGCTCGCCGGCGCCCTCGCTGTCGACATCGGAGACCACGGCCGGGGGAGAGGCGGCCTCCGTGGCCAACCACCGGCCGTAGGCCCACGATCGGCTGAGCACGGCCGCGGCGGGCTCGGGGAACATGAAGTTGGGGACCTTGGAGCCGGGCGTGATCGGACCATCGGCGGTGGCGAGGAGCACGGTCGTGACCGGTTTGCCAGCGGCATCGGCGACGGCATCGATCTCGGTGACCGGCGCGACGGCCTCGGCGAGCGGTGGTGCGTAGACCACCATCAGACCGTCGATGTCGTCGCAGCGCAATGCCGCGTCGATTGCTTCGACGTAGTCGGCAGGTGTCGAGCGGAAGTCGAGTTGCCGCGGAGCGTCGACCGGCCGCAGCCCACGCGCCGCGATCGCCCGCGACGCGAGGCGTTGCGGGCTCGGGTAGTTGGACAGCACGGCGACACGATCGCCGCGCAGCACCGGTTGGGTGGCCAGCACTCGGACAGTGTCGAGCAGGGCGGCGACGGTCGGCACCTCGATCAGCCCGCAGTAGCGGTACAGGGCGCTGTTCGTCGGTCCGAGGTCGGCGCTCGTGCGCACGGCGACGATGGGCCGGTGCTGAGAGACCCGTCGGGCGATCCGGGCGAATCGACGCGGGTCGCCGAGGTCTTCGGTGTACATGCCGATCACGTTCGTCGAGTCATCGTCCTCGAAGAACTGCAGCAGGTCGGTGGCCGCGACGTCGGCGCGGTCTCCGAGTGACACGAACCAGGACAGACCGAGGCGCTGCTGCTTGGCGAGCTCGAGGAACGAGGCACCGAGCGACCCAGATTGCATGGCGATCGCCACACCGCCCTCGATCACCTGCTGGGGTACCAGTGATGCGTTGAGACCGACCTCGCGTCGGGACGCGGTGACACCCATGCTCGACGGACCGATGATGCGCATCCCGTTGTTGCGTGCCCGCAGGACGATCGCATCGAGATCGACGCCCGTGTCGTCCACGGAGGTCACGACCACAGCCCCGCGGACGTGGGCGGCGATGCAGTCGTCGATCACCTGGTCGAGGGACGCGGCGGGCACGACGATGACCGCCAGGGAGATCGTTGCCGGGATGTCGGTGACGCTGGCGAACACCGTGGCGTCGCCGAGGTCGGGGTGTGACCGGCTGACCGCGTAGACCGGCACCGTCGCCGCGTTGGTCACATTGCGCCAGACCGCGGCCCCGACCGATCCGGGGCGAT
Organism: Ilumatobacteraceae bacterium; assembly: GCA_963786985.1. GTDB lineage: Bacteria > Actinomycetota > Acidimicrobiia > Acidimicrobiales > Ilumatobacteraceae > Desertimonas. The sequence goes on from CAWBBL010000015.1 coordinate 92,048, forward strand.
CCGTGGCGCCGATCACCGCGATGGCCCGCGGCAGCAGCATGCGGGCCATCGCCCGGCTGCCGGCGCGCTGCTCGCGGCGGCTCATCGAGTCGACGAACTCCGGCGATGGGGCGATGGGGAAGTCCACCTCCATCACCCCGCTCTCGAAGCGCCGCTGCAGCGGCCAACCGGCGTGGGCGAAGACCGCCAGCATCGGCCGGTTCTCGCCGAGCACCTCGGCCGTGAACCGTACGATCCCGTTCGCCACGGCGATGGCCGCGAGGTGTTCGAGGAGCAAGGTGGCGATGCCGGTTCCCTGATGGCGATCGTCGACCATGAACGCCGTGTCGGCATCATCGCGGCCGGGCCACCGCTCGTAGCTGGCCCAGCCGAGCAACTCGCCGTGTGATTCGACGACCAGGGCGGCCCGATCGACGAGATCGACGTTCGTGAAGTGCTCGAGCTCCCGCTTGCTCAGGGTCGGCTTGGGGGTGAAGTAGCGGCGATAGCGGCTTTCGTCCGATTGCCGCTCGTGAAAGGCCGCCAGGCGAGGTGCGTCGTCAGGAGTGATCGGGCGGATCGACACGGTCTCGCCGTCACCGAGGACCGCGTTCGCCGTCCAGGAAGCGAGTGTCATCCGGGCATTGCGTTCCCCGGCCACACCCGGCAGACGCGGGCCATCACGTGCTCTCTGGCGAGTCGTAGCCCAAGGGGTGGGTGCTGTGCCACGCCCACGCCGAGCCGATGATGTCGTCGAGGGTCTTTGTCGACCGCCACCCGAGTGTGGAGGCGATACGGGTCGGGTCGGCGTAGGTGGCCACGGGGTCGCCTGGCCGGCGGGCGACGATCTCATGGGGGACCTGCCGGCCGGTGACCCGTTCCGTGGTCTCGATCACCGCGAGCACACTCGATCCGACTCCGGTCCCGACGTTGAGCGTCGCCGTCGCCCCGCCGCGGGCGAGATAGCCGAGCGCTTGGACGTGGGCATCGGCGAGGTCGTCGACGTGGATGTAGTCGCGGATGCAGGTCCCATCGGGTGTCGGGTAGTCGGTGCCGAAGACCTGCAGCGGTGGTCCGTAGCCGAGCGTCGCCTTCATCGCCATCGGGATCAGGTTGATGCTGCGTTCCCAGACCTCCCCGAAGCGCCCGTCGTCCGACGCTCCGGCGGCATTGAAGTAGCGCAGGTTGACAGCGCGCAGCGCATGGCTGACGCCGTACCAAGCGAGAATCCGCTCGACCATCGCCTTGGACTCGGCGTAGATCGACTCGGGGACGACCGGCATGTCCTCGGTGACCGGAACGGTCTCCGGGGTCCCGTTGACCGAGCACGACGAGGAGAACACGATCTGGTCGACGCCGGCGCGCAGCAGGGCATCGACGAACTGCACCGTGCCGGCGACGTTGTTCATCCAGTACCGCGTCGGTTGTTGCATCGACTCACTCACGCTCTTGTACGCGGCGAAGTGCACCGCCTGGGTGACCCCGTGGTCGGCGCAGGTGCCGGCGACCGCATCCCGGTCGGTGATCTCGGCGACCACCAGCGGCACGCCCGGGATCGATTGCCGATAGCCGAACTCGAGCGAGTCGAGGACAACGACGTCGACCCCGTCGGCTTGGAGGCGGCGCACCGTGTGCGAACCGATGTAGCCGGCACCGCCGGTGACCAGAACGCTCATTGGAAGTCCCTGCTCATTGCAGGCGAGGCTAGAGGCTCGCGGCGCCGCAGACTGGAGGGCGTGACGTTCGACCGCGACCCGCGGATTGCCGTGGTCCTCGGTGCCGGCGGGGTGGTCGGTCACGCGTTCCATGTCGGCGTGCTCAGCACCCTCGCCGATGAATTCGGCTGGGATGCCCGCCGGGCTCGGCTCGTCATCGGGACGTCGGCCGGTTCGGTCGTCGGAGCAGGGCTGCGAGCCGGGCTTGGTCCGCTCGACATGCGTCGTCGCCTGGCCTCCGAGCGCTTGTCGCCTGAAGGGGCGATGCTGGTTGGCCGCGGAGAGGCCGCCGTGGCCGCCCTCGGCCGCATCGACACGGGCGTCAACGGGGCTGATGTCGATCGTGCTGAGGAGTCGGCGCTCGGAACGCTTGTCCGCCGGCTGCGGATTGCCTCACCCGAACGGGTTCGTCGGGCGCTGCGCGAGCCCTGGCGGGTGACCCCGGGCTCGCTGGTGTCGGCAGTCCTTCCACCGGGGCGTCGTCCGACCGCCCACCTGCGGGTTCCCTACGACGCGATGATCGGCGAGTCGTGGCCCGACACCAGCCTGTGGATCGTCGCGGTCGACCTCGATGCCGGCCCGCGTGTCGTGTTCGGACGACCCGGCGCGCCGCCGGTGACAGTGGGCTCGGCGGTCGAGGCATCGTGCGCGATCCCCGGCTACTTCACGCCGGTGACCATCGAGGGCGTCCGGTATGTCGACGGTGCGGTGCACTCGACCACCAACGCCGACCTCGTCGCCGAACTCGACCCACCGCCCGATCTGGTCATCGTCGTCGCCCCGATGTCCGCCGTCTCATTCGCGTTGCCGCGAACCCGAACTCTCTCGTTGCGTCAACTCGTCCGCCGCCAGGTCGCCGCCGAGATCGCTGGGCTGCGGACCAGGGGACTGACCACCGTGACGTTCCAACCGACGGCTGATGACCTCGCTGTGATGCTCGGGGACACGATGGACGCGGGGAAGGCGTCGATCGTCTGCGCCAGAGTCATCGAGTCGACACGGGCTCACGTCCACGAGCCGGAGATCGCCGAACGGCTCGCCCTGCTGCGTCGTTGAAGATCGTCGATCAGGACGACGACACGATGGCGGAGACCTCCCGTTCCAAGGCGATCGCCAGCGCCACGTTGTCGGCCACCGTCGCGATCGACTCGATGCGGTCGCCGGCCGATCGGTAGATCGTCGCTTCGTGGCGATCGCCGGTCATGCCCTGGACATCGTTGTGGACGACAAGGTCGGCGCGACCCGCCACCTTCAGCACGGCTGCCTGACGCTCGTCCGGGGACGCGCCGTTGGTGAGCTTGAAACCGACGACGACGAGCCTGTCGCCACCGAGCTCCTTGAGCTGGGCGAGGAGCTTGGGGGTGCGCTTCAGATGAATCTCCATGACGTCGCCGGTGTCCAGCTTGGTGCTGGTGTCGACGGCGATCGACGCGCCGTCGACGACGATGTGGTCCACGTCGTAGTCGCTCACGGCGGCGAGATGAATGACGGCGTGGAACCGGTGTTCGCTGAGCAAGTCGCTGAGGGCGCCGGCCAGCTCGTCGAACGTCGTGAAGGACCGACGGGTGATCGACTCGACGGCCGGATCGGGTACCGCGGAATCGGCGGCATGGAGGAGCGTCACGTCGTACCCGACGGACGCGAAGTAAGCGGCGAGGGCGGCGCCGGTCCGGCCGGTGCTCGTGTTGGTGATCGACCGTACGCCGTCGATCGGCACCGTCGTGCCACCCGCCGTGATCAGCACCCGACGACCGTCCCGCGTCGACTCTGGACGTGACGACGTGGTCGGCGCCACACCGAGACGGCCGAGCAGGTTGGCGACGATGTCATCGGGTTCGGCGAGCCGACCGGGACCGATCTCTCCGCAGGCGAGCGCCCCGGCCGACGGCTGGATGACCTCGACCCCCCAACCGGTGAGGCGATCGAGCGCGGCAGCGGTGGCCGGGTGTTCGTACATCGCCGCGTTCATCGCCGGAACCACGATGTACGGGACACGAAAGTCGAATGCCAGGAACATCGTCCCGATCAGGTCGTCGGCGATTCCCGCCGCCAAGCGGTTGATCGTGTTGGCGGTCGCCGGGCAGAGGACGATGAGATCGGCGCGGCGCACGAGGTGGATGTGGTCCATGTGCGAACCGGCGGCGAACGTATCCGTGGCGACCGCCCGCCCAGTGAGACCTTCGAGGGTCGCCGGTCCGACGAACTCGAGCGCCGCCCGGGTGGCCACGGTCTGCACCGCGCAGCCGGCCTGCACGAGCCGGGACACCACGTGACAGGCCTTGTAGGCGGCGATCGAACCGCTGAGCTGGAACAGGACCTCAGGCATCGGGCGACGACCCCTTTCGTGCGCTGATTCCCGAGACGCTACCGACGCCTCATTCCCCTTGTTCGATCGCTCGTCACTAGCGTCACCGCAGCGATCAAGGAGTTCCGCGCATGAGCAATGTGAGTTACCAGTTCGATGGTGTGGCCGGGCAGATCCACGTCACGACGTGGTCCGGCGCCGTCGACCCTCGATTCGTCGCCCTGGTCGCCCACGGCTACGGCGAGCATGCCGGCCGGTACGCCCACGTCGCCGCGATGCTCGTCGGACTCGGCGCCGCCGTCTACGCACCCGACCACCTCGGCCATGGGCGCTCGGCCGGCGAACGAGCGCTTGTCGACGACATCGAAACGCTGGTCGACGACCTTCATACCGTCGCCGATCGAGCACGGGCCGAGCATCCCGGCCTCCCGGTTGTGCTCATCGGCCACTCGATGGGCGGGCTGATCGCCGCTCGTTTCGCCCAGCGCTATCTCGACGAGCTCACCGCCCTGGTGTTGTCCGGGCCGATCGTCGGCGGCAATCCGGCCCTGGGCATGCTCCTCGAGCTCGACCCGATCCCCGAGATCCCGATCGACCCGGCGGTCCTCTCCCGTGATCCGGCCGTGGGCGAGGCGTACGCCGCGGATCCGCTCGTGTACCACGGACCATTCCACAAGCAGACGCTGCGTGCCCTCGTCGGCGTCCGCCGACGTCGTCGCCACGGGCGGCACGCTCGGTGACGTGCCGACGCTGTGGGTCCACGGCGTGGACGACCAGCTCGTTCCGTACGACGTGACGGCGGCGACGATGGAGCTGATCAAGGGCACGTCGCTCCGCCACCGCTCGTACGACGGTGCGGCGCACGAGGTGTTCAACGAGACCAACAAGGACGAAGTGCTCGCCGAGGTGGCGGGCTTCCTCCGCGAGGTGCTCGGTCTCGACTGATCGGCGCTCCTTCGAGGTGGCGATCATCGGTGATCGCTGTGCTTGCGCCTCCGGCGACGAACAGCAGGTTCGTCATCCAGCTCGGCCGCCCGAATCAGGCGGGCGAACTCGGCTTGGCGGGCGATTCGGTTCATGTGCTCGCGAGCGAGTTGGGCGATGAGGAAGTCGTTCATCATGAGCTCCTTGGGTTCGGTCGTTCAGGGTGCGCGGCGGACGCGCACGTCGCCGCTCAGGGTGTGGGCATGGATCGAGACCGCCTCGGCGTCGTCACCAGGCGCCTCGGAAGGGTCGAGGGACGACGAGACCGACCCGGAGAGCGCCTGCACGTCGAGCCAGGCGGCAGTCCCGGCGGCGATTCCGATCTCGACGTCACCTGACGCCGAGTCGACCTCGACCGTGCCGCGGCGGACCGAATCGAGGCGGATGTCGCCCGACGCCGTACGCACCGTCACGGAGCCGTCAGCGCCACGGATGACGACATCTCCGGAGGCGGATCGTGCTCGTGTGTCACCGCCGACGTGCAGCAGGGTCACGTCGCCGGAGGCCGTGGCCAGTTCTGCCGACCGCCCGACGGTGTCGAGCCGGGCATCGCCCGATGCCGTGTTCACCGAGGCATCGCCGGCGACGGACCGACACGACACATCGCCACTCGCCGTGCGGACCTGCAGCTCGGCGGCATGTTCGACGGCTACGTCACCTGACGCGGTGGCCACGAACACCTCGCCGAGCTCCCCGGCGAGCTGGACGTCGGCGGACTTCACGTCGGCGTCGACCCGGGAGTGCGCCGGGACGACGAGGCGTACCTCGAGACGGGGGTTCCTGCCGAACCAACCCTTGGACGTCGGGGCGATCAGCTCGATCGTCTCGCCGCGCTGCTCCACGGTGGTGGCGGCGGCGTGTTCCACGTCTGCCGAGCTGTCGGGGTTGGCCGGTTGCACGTCGACCAACGTGGTGGTCTGATCGTGGTCGTCCGCGGCGGTGCGGACGTAGAGCCGACCGGCGGCAAAGCGCACCATGAGCGCGGCAGGTCCAGGGGTGGTGAAGGTTTTCATCGTTGTGCTCCTCGGCGGTGTGCGTTAGCGGACCCAGCCGGTCAGGCGTTTGCCTGGCCGGCCGGTGTGCGTTCGCTCGGTTGGCGGTTGCTGGTCGACCCGTACTACGGCGTCTTGCAGGGCGTGGACGAGCCAGGAGTTGACCGACGCTCCGATGCTGCCGGCCGATTCCTCGATCCGCGCCTTGAGACCATCGGGGAGCCGCAGTGAGATCCGCGCCGTCGCCTCGTCACCCTCGAACGTCGGTGGTGGTGGCGGCGGCGGCGGAGCCGGCGGCTCGGGAATGGCCGGTGCGCTGACGACGAACTCCGGGTCCCTGCCGCGCAGGCGCAGCTCGACGGAGCCCGGGGCGAGCTCCGCGGTGATCTGCTCGGCAGCGGCCCCGAGGGCGTCGATGAGCATGAGGCGGACGGCCGCGTCGAGGGCCGTCAGGAGACGGTCAGCGGCGCGGCGCATGTCCTCACCGCCGACCTCGGCAGCGGCGCTGAGCTCACGATGCAGGCTGTCGACGTACGGTGCGAGCTCCATGACGTCAGTATGACATCACAATGATGTCATGTCAACGTCTAGACCCCCAATTTGTGACGTCAATGTGACATCAGCCGACCGCCGTGCCGACGACCGCCCCGATCGCCGCGGTGATCGCCATCGCCAGTGCGCTGAGCACGGTGATGCGGACGACGGCAGCGCCGATCGGGGCGCCACCGAGTTGCGCGCCGAGCGCGCCGAGTCCGGCGAGGGCCAAGAGAGCAGCGGCGGCGACGACGACGATTCGTGGTGTCGACGGACTGACCAGCGCCACGAGCAACGGGACCAGGGCGCCGACGGTGAAGGCGGCGGCCGACGAACCCGCCGCCTGCAACGGACGGGCACGCGCCGCGTCGGTGATCCCCAGCTCGTCGCGGACGTGGGCGGCGAGCGCATCGTGGTTGGTGAGCTGCCTGGCCACCTCGGCGGCAAGCGGGTGGTCGAGCCCACGACGTTCATAGATGCGAGTCAGCTCACTGAGTTCGCTGACCGGGTCGGCGGCCAGCTCCCGACGCTCCTGGGCAAGGTCGGCTCGTTCGGCGTCGCGCTGTGAGCTGACCGAGACGAATTCTCCGACGGCCATCGACATCGCCCCGGCCGCCAGGCCGGCGAACCCGGCGGTGACGATCGTCTGACGCGAGGTGTCGGCGGCGGCGACGCCGACGATCAAGCTGGCGGTCGACACGATGCCATCGTTGGCCCCGAGCACCGCGGCGCGCAGCCACCCAACCCGCTGGGTCCGGTGGTGCTCCGGATGGGGCAACCGACCCTTCGGCCCCGTGCCCGAACGGGCGACGGACGCGGCCATGCCGGGAACCTACTCGGGCGCCGGCCGCCGGCAACGCGACCTCGTCGCAGCCGTCGCTCAGCGCATCGCGGCGTAGCGTTCGGCCGAGCGCGCCCGGGCCTTGGCCGCTTCGACCTCACGGTCACGCGGCGGTGCGTGGGTCACGAGGGCGGCGACGAGCTCGCCGGTTGCCGCGGCGACGGTGGCGACGGCGTGGTCGAACGCGGCGGCGTTGGCCGCCGACGGCTTGTTCATCCCGCTGACCTTGCGCACGTACTGCAGCGCAGATGCGTGGCACTCCTCGGCGGTCGCCGGCGGCTCGAAGTTGTAGAGGGGCTTGATGTTCCGGCACATGCCTACAGCCTGCCACGGCACGCGCGGAGACCCTCGTCCGGTTCTCGTACGATCAACCGATGGACGTACGGGCCCTGGGCACCAACGGTTTGGAGGTTTCCGCCATCGGGCTCGGGTGCATGAGCATGACCGGTGGTTACAGCGACCGACCTGATCGCGACGCGATGATCTCGCTGATCCGTACCGCAGTGGATCGTGGTGTCACGTTCTTCGACACGGCCGAGGTGTACGGGCCGTTCGTCAACGAGGAGCTCGTCGGCGAAGCGCTCGCACCGTTCCGCGGTGACGTCGTGATCGCCACGAAGTTCGGCCACCAGTTCGACGCCGACGGCAAGGTGATCGGACTGTCGAGTCGACCCGAGCACATCAAGCAGGTCGCCGACGCGTCGCTCGGACGCCTCCAGGTGGAGTCGATCGACGTGTTCTACCAGCACCGCGTCAACCCCGACGTCCCGATCGAAGACGTCGCCGGCGCGGTCCGGGAGCTCGTCGCGGCCGGAAAGGTGAAGCACTTCGGATTGTCCGAGGCCTCCGCCGGCACGATCCGCCGGGCGCATGCCGTCCACCCGGTGACGGCGGTGCAGAGCGAGTACTCGCTGTGGTGGCGACGCCCCGAGGAGGAGGTGTTGGGGGTCTGCGAGGAACTCGGCATCGGCTTCGTGCCCTACAGCCCGCTCGGCAAGGGCTTCCTCACCGGCACGATCAACGCCTCGACGAGCTTCGACACCGGTAACGACATCCGCGGCACCATCCCGCGATTCGAGCCCGAGGCGCTGCAGCACAACCTGGCGATGGTCGACCTGTTGGTGAGCGTCGCCGGACGCAAGGGTGCGACTCCCGGCCAGATCGCTCTGGCGTGGCTGTTGGCCCAGAAACCGTGGATCGTCCCGATCCCCGGCACGCGCAAGGAGCACCGTCTCGTCGAGAACCTGGGCGCTGCGGCCATCCAGTTGTCGCCCGAGGAGCTCACCGAAATCGAGTCAGCGGCAGCCGCGATCGAGGTGCGCGGCGGCCGCTACAACGAGACTCAGGAGCGCCTGACCAACCGCTGAGATCGCTGACCGGTCAGCGCTTGACGCAGGAAGGCGGCGTCCCCAACCGCGTGTCCGAACCAGTCGTTGTTGAAGTAGGCGTAGACATCGTGACCGGCATCGAGCACCTCGCCGAGTCGTGTCGCCCAGGCGTCGAGCCGGACGGGACCGTAGGCGCCGTGATACGGCGTGCTCAGTGCAGCGGGCCCGTGGAACCGGACGTAGGTCCAGTCGGTGGTCAGCTCGAACGGATGGTTGTCCAGGAGATCGTGGATGCAGAGCGCCGCGCCGTAGCGACGCAGGACCTCGAAGACGTCGTCGTGGATCCACGACGGATCACGCAGCTCCACCGCCCAGCGCAGTGTCGCGGGTGCGGTGCCGAGGAACTCGTCGAGCCGGTCGGCGTTGCGCTTCCATCGCGGCGGGAGTTGCACGAGGGTGGGACCGAGATGGTCGCCCAACCGCTCGATTCTGTCGAGGTGGTTCGGTAACCAGGTCGCGGCGTCGCGCAGCTTCATGCGATGCGAACCGAATGCGCCGAGTTTGACGGCGAACACGAAGCCAGGGCGGGCGGCAGCCGCCCAGCCCTCGACGGTCGTTGCCCGGGGCAGCCGGTAGTAGGTCGAGTTGAGCTCGACCGTGTCGAACAGCTGCTGGTAGTGGTCGAACCACATCCGTTGCGGGAGTTCGGCCGGGTACACCACTCCGCGCCAGTCCTTGTAGGACCAGCCCGAACAGCCGACCCGCAGCGCTGCAGTCATCGTGCCGACCAGCGGTGGGCCATTCGCAGGTCGTCCACCAGCGCCTCTCGGATCTCGGACGCGCGGTCGTCGGCTCGCAGCACCGCTGACGGGTGGTACGTCACGAGGGTTGGTCGTCCGTGGACGAGGAACCGCTCCCCGCGGCTGGCGGCGATCGCCGTCGTGCGACCCAACAGCGAGCGGGCCGCCGTCGCGCCGAGCACGACGACCACCGACGGACGTACTGCTCGGAGCTCGGCTTCGATCCACGGATGACACGCCTCGATCTCGGCGCTGTTGGGCTTCTTGTGCAGCCGACGTTTGCCGCGCGCCTCATGCTTGAAGTGCTTGACGGCGTTGGTGGTGTAGACGTCGTCGGGGGAGAGGCCCGCTTCCTCGACGCACTCCCAGAGCACCCGACCTGCCGGCCCGACGAAAGGTCGGCCGGCGCGGTCCTCCTGGTCGCCTGGTTGTTCGCCCACGAGCATCAACGCGGCAGATCGACGGCCTTCACCGAACACCGTTTGCGTCGCCGGCTCCCAGAGCGGGCATCCCCGACAACTACGGGCAGCCTGCGCCAGGGTCGCCAGCGAAGTGGTGCTCGGCACGAACGGTGAGGCGTCCGCTGCAACGGTCTCGACGGCCATACCTGAGGTTTCCCCGCCGGGCGCCGCCGTACACGCACGTGCCGGCCCGCCCCGAGCACCGTCTACGCCGCACGCTGTCCGGCGCGCCACCGCAGTTCCGCGGAGCGGGAGCGACCGGGATCGACGGCCCAACTCCGGAGAACGACATTGATGATTCCGCAAACGACCAGGTGTTGGTGGAGTGCCGGCAATCGAACCCCGAGGGCTGGATCTCTTTGTCACGTGGCCCATGCCGCGACGCCCGGGATCACGGCGGATGAGAAGAATCTCTTCCACGTGAGTCTTCCCGCTCGGTCCTTCCGCAGGACCCGTCCGCCGCGGGTGAGGTGAGCATATCGTCCACCTATGCAGACTGCAACCTATGAGGTAGAGGTCAAGGTACGAAGACCCGGGAGCCATCGCTTCTACCCGTAGGTCGCCCTAGTGCCGACGCCTGAACCTCACTTCGAGACTCCGCCACGCCGAGGTGACGACACAGCGAGCGATCACGCCGACAGTCGTACATCCTTCGCGACGGCGGCGATCCCGCTCCGTGATCGCGGCGAGTTGCTCCTCGTCGTCAGGATTGGATCTTGAGCGTCGTAGGTGACGTGCCGCAACCTCGACCTGAGAACAACGACACCGACGACGACAGCGACGATGAAGGAGGCGGCAAGCCACAACAAGGAGGCGATGATTCCCCAATTGATCAGGTGGCCGAGAGTGATGGTCAGGAGCGAGCCGACGTAGAAGCCGCAGGAGAGACCGAGCACTAGCGAAACGATCGCAAGGTCAGACGTTTCGCCGACCGGCTCATCTTCGACTGTGTGCAGTGGCCGGTCCGCCGTGGTCGATTGCGGCGGAGCCACCGAATATGCGATTTGGTTCATGGGTTGGTGCAGTCCATCGGCTGCACAGGGTGGGGTTGTGGGCATGGGCTGCACCGTGATCTTCCGCCGGCCATAGCGAGACCGTCCGCGGACAAGCACATGATAAGCAGATCCTATGTATTATGCAAGCTATATGAGCGATGCTCTTCGAACATGGGACCAAGGTCCCGAGCTCACCAACTGCATCGGGGCCGACGCCATCCTCGGATGCGTCGGCACCAACTCGTCGGTGCACCACGCCGACTAGACACGGCCGAGCGGATTCGTCGACTACGCCGGCGTCCCCACGCCGTCCCCTCGCCGGAGTCACTCTTCAACAGCCACGTCGCCGTGCGCGGCGGACCTGTCCCGTATCCCCGTTGGCTTCGGGTCTCACGGGCACCGGCTCTGGCAGTGGGCGAGTGACAACAGGCGCTGCCCGCCCACGGCTTACCCAATCGACGGGGCGGTTATCGCCGTCGTCACGACTGGCGACGGTCAGCGGTAGCCCGGGAGGCACGCAATTACGGACCGTGCCTCCCCGGCTTATCGCCGCGCGACGGAGGCGGGTTCCGGGGGCAGCGATCTCCCGCCTGTACCCGCGGTTCCCGGTCCCAGTCCGCCGTCTGGGGTGCTGCGAGGTTCCGCCACGTCGCAGGCGACCTGATACCACATGATCCAGCAGGTACTACATGATCCAGCAGCTGCGCTGAAAATGCGTTGATGCCTACGGACTACTCCCGACGGCGGGCTATCCCCGCTCTGAGACAGACTCTGGGGACCCTGCGAGCGCGGGTTCCAGGTTGGCGGACGGCCGCCAGGCGGCGCCGGCCATCACCACCGCCGCAGCGACACATCCTGGGGCCTCGGCGATCAGGGTCCACCCGTGCGAGTCATCCCGCAGGGGTCTCGAGTCTCGGGAGCTTGATCTCTGGACACGTCACGGCGTTGATGTAATACGTCGTTGTCGGTGGCCGCTCCGCAACCGTTGATATCGGGCTGACGCCGCCTCTGGCGCCTATCACCGCCGCCGCCTCCCTCACCGTGGGCTGGGCGACGATAGTTGGGTCACCGATGAGCCGCCGAGCATTGACCCCTGTGCTGATCAAGCCCCGAGGCGACGGCTCGGCGCCCTACCGTGCCGACGAGGCGTCGCGATCGGGAGTCGAAATAGCCCCTGAGCTGGGGCGCGATGGTGGAGCTGGGGGGAATCGAACCCCCGTCCATCAGCCGGTGGACGAACCCGCTACGACCGTTCCCGGCTTCGGGGCTGTCGCTGCCCCACCGGCGGGTCGGCTGGTGGCCTGGCGGTCACCGAACGCCTGGTCTTTCCCTGGAGTCAGCCGTCTTTCCGGCCGTCAGTGGTCTTTCCCACCGTCATCCTCCGCTTCTGTTGCCGGGCTGCGGCGGACCGGCCCCGTGTGGCATTTCTGCTCACGATGACTCTTCGCTCACCTAATCAGGCGGCGAGAGCGAACTGCGTCTTGGCAATTCTTGTTGGTGCCCCGTTTAGCGAGTCTGAGCAACTCGGGTCGCGTTCTCGTCCCTCGTCACTGACGTCGAAACCTGTCAGCCCCGTGGAATGAGGACGTCAGTCTATCGCTCAGCGAGTGCCATTCTGGGCGGCGTTTGCAGCGGATTCCGGACCGTAGGCCGCCCGGATCGAAGAATGGACCGGAGGCCGCCCAGAACGGGTGGGTTGCGCCGGTCAGGTTCCTTTGGCGGCGCGACCCATGGCCCGTTCGATCTCCCGCTTCGAGTCCCGCTCGGCGATGGCCTGACGTTGGTCGGACTTGCGTCGTCCGCGACCGAGCGCCAGCTCGACCTTGGCCCGGCCCTCGCGGAAGTACAGGCTCAGGGGCACGAGCGCCAGACGCTCCTGGGCGACGCGGGCCTGCAGTCGATCGATCTCGTCGCGGTGCAGGAGCAGCTTGCGCCGGCGGTCCGGGTCGTGAGCACCGGCGTCCGTGGCGAACTGGTACGGCGAGATGTGCACCCCCTCCAACCAGAGTTCGCCGGCATCGCCACGGGCGAAGCCGTCGGCAAGCTGGACCTGCCCCAAACGAAGACTCTTCACCTCGCTCCCGGACAGCACGACGCCGGCTTCGACGACGTCGAGCAGTTCGTAGTCGTGCCGCGCGCGGCGGTTGCTGGCGATCAGCTTGGTGCTGCCCTGGCGTGCCGAGGGCAGCGTCCGAGCCCGTCTCCTGGCGGCCATAGGAGCGCCGAGGCTACCGTCCCGCCGTGCTCTCGGTCCCCCGAGCGGTCGTCGATCAGATCGCTGCGATGGCGTACGACGCCTATCCCTACGAGGGTTGTGGTCTGCTCGCCGGACCGCCAGGGGCGGACGCGGTCATGGCGTTCACGGTGTGCCGCAACGCCGCGGAGTCGGCACGGGTGTACACGGTCGATCCGCTCGACCACCTGCGCGCCGAGCGGGCGGCGGAGGAGGCCGGCTGGGAGATCGTCGGCGTCGTGCACAGTCACACGCACACCGAGCCGTACCCCAGCCCGACGGACATCGACCAGGCGCCCGACCCCGGGTGGCACTACGTGATCATCGGCGTCAAGCGGGAGAGCCCGGAGCTCCGCAGCTACCGGATCTCCGACCGGGAGGTCACCGAGGAGCCGGTCATCGTCGTCTGATCGAAGCTGTGCCGAAGGGCGCCGATGCGATAGATTGTTGATGAATCGGATCGGATTTGTTCCGGTTTTGACTCGAGGAGCAGACGGTGCTGACGATCGCCAGCGTGCACGAGAGCGTGCTCGACCTCATCGGCAATACGCCGCTGGTCGACGTCTCCGTGCTGTCGCCGAATCCCGATGTCCGGATCCTCGCCAAGCTCGAGAACCAGAACCCGTTCGGGTCGGTGAAAGACCGCATCGCCAAGTACATGATCGACGATGCCGAGAAGCACGGCCACCTGCATCCCGGGCAGATGATCATCGAGCCGTCGTCGGGCAACACCGGCATCGCGCTGGCGGCGATCGCTCGATTGAAGGGCTATCCGATCAAGGTCTTGCTGCCCGAGAGTGTCTCGATCGAACGCCGCCAGATGCTCACCGTGTTCGGCGCCGAGATCATCCTGACCCCGGGTGCGGAGGGTTCCAACGGCGCCGTCCGACGAGCTCAACAGCTCGCCGCCGAACACCCGGAGTGGTGCTTCTTGTACCAATACGCCAACGACGCCAACCCGCGGGCGCACTACGAAGGCACCGGCCCGGAGATCTGGCGGGACTGCCCGGAGATCACTCACTTCTTGGCCGGTCTGGGCACGAGCGGCACCTTGATGGGTGCCGGGCGGTTCCTCAAAGAACAGAACCCTGACGTCAAGATCGTCGCCATCGAGCCGCCGCAGGGCGAACGGGTCGAGGGACTGCGCAACCTGGCCGACGGCTACATTCCCCCGGTGTTCGACGACTGGAACGGGTTCGAGCTCCTCGATCGCAAGCGCGTCGTGCGGCCTCGCGAGTCCATCGAGTGGACGCGTCGTCTCGTCACCGAGGCGGGCGTGTTCGCCGGACTGTCTGCCGGCGCGGCGATGGCTGGTGCCGCCAAGGTTGCCGAGGAGATCGACAGCGGCACGATCGTCATCATCGTCGCCGATGGCGGATGGAAGTACTTGTCGACCGGGGCCTATACCGCCGACCTCGACGAGGCTGCTGCGAACGCTGAGCAGGTCATCTACTTCTAGTATCGCTGCCAGTGAGTGACGCTGGCCCGCCATCGAACGATCCCCCGAGCATCTGGGAGCCGCCGTCGGGCGCTGCGCCGCCGCCTGGCCCACCGCCGCCGCCTGATCCTCCGCCGATCTCGATCACGCCGTACGACGCGCCCACGGCGATGATGTCTGGGGGCGACGACGCAGATCCCACGGCGATTCAGCCGCAAACCGGAGGCGGTGGTGCAGGGGGCGCTCCACCACCGGGAGGCGATTGGCAGTACGAGCCGGAATACGAGCCGCCGCCGGGGCCGTGGTGGCAGCAGCCGGGGGCCATCGTCGCAGTCGCCGCTGGCGCCGCCGCGGTCGTTCTCGGGATCATTGCCCTCATCGTCTTCACCGGTGGTGACGATGACAGCACCGACGACAGCCTGCCGGTCGTGAGCGGTGAGAGCACCACGACTCAGCCCCGGCCACCGACCACAGCGGGGTCGACCACGACGCTGCCGGCGACGTCTCCGTCGTTGACGACGGGGCCGCTGCCGTCGAACGCCACGACCGTGCCGTTGCAGCCGGCGACGACCGCGGCGCCGACAACTGCCGCCCCGACGCAGCCGGCGACGACGCAGCCGGCGACGACGCAGCCGGCCACGACGCAGCCGGCGCCGGCGCCGACGACTGCCGCCCCGACACAGCCGGCGACGACGCAGCCCCCGACGACGCAGCCGGCGACGACGCAGCCCCCGGCGACGACAACCACGGTGGCGACGACGACGACCGAGGCGACGACAACGACGTCGACCACCACCACCGTGGTCGAAACGACCGAGCCAGCGACCACCGAACCGGCGACGACCGAGCCAGCGACCACGGCACCGAGCGAGAACGCCTTCGAAGTCCTCGGCGCCAACAACGCGCAGTTCGCCGAGGTGGTCGTTCTCGCCGACATGCAGGCACAAATCGAGAGTGACAGCGTGACGGTGTTCGCGCCACCCGACAGTGCGATCCCGCCCGAGGCGCTCACCGACCCGGTGGTTGCCGCTGACTTCGTGGACGCCCACGTGGCCAACGGCGTGTTTGACGCCGCCACGCTTGCTGCCGACGGAGAGGTGCAGATGCGCAACGGCGAAGTCGTGACGGTCAACGGCAGCACGTTGACGAGGTCCGACGGCACCACGGCATCGATCACGACGGCCGACCAGCCGGCGTCGAACGGCCTTGTGCAGGGCATCAGCGGAGCACTGTTCGTCGTCGTTCCTCCCACGACCTCGACGTCAGTCCAGCCACCGACGGGTTCGGCACCCGGGTCCTGACCGCCGCCGGCGGCGCGCGCCGAGGCCTGCGGCGCGCGACCCACGGCTAAGGTGCGCGCTGGTGAGCGACCAGGGACCTGGAGGTCCATCCGACCCGACGCAGATCATCCCGCCGCCTCCACCGGGGGGCGGCGGCGGGATCGGCGGCCCTGGATACGGACCCGGCTCGGAGTACGAGCCTGAGTACGAGCCACCGCCAGGTGGCTGGTGGAACCAGCCGGGTGCGCTCATTGCCCTGGCCGCCGGCGCCGTGGCCGTCGTCCTCGGCATTGTCGCTCTGGTGATCTTCACCGGCGGCGGCGACGAACAATCCGACGACTCATTGCCGGCGCAAACCGAGGTCACCTCGACGACGACGGGGGGATCGAGCACCACCGTCGGTCCGGCGTCGACGTCGACGGTGCCATCGATCTCCGTGACGACCGGACCGCTGCCGACCTCGTTGACCTCGACCACGGTCGCCGGTTCGACGACGACTGCTGCGGCGACCTCGACCTCGACCTCGACGTCCACGTCCACGTCCACGTCCGACGACCTCGACCTCGACGAGCACCTCGACGTCGACGACGTCGACCTCGACCACGACGACCGCTCCGGAAGCCACCGAGCCCGCGGCGATCGTCCCCGACTCGACCGAAGCGGAGACGACGACCTCGTCCTCGACGACGACGACGGAGCCGGAGCCGGAGACGACGGAGGAGACGACGACGACGCGCCCGTCGACCACGACCACGTCGACGACGTTGCCGCCGACGACGACGCGTCGACGACGACGACGGAGCCGGAGCCGGAGACGACTGAGGAGACGACGACGACGCGCCCGTCGACCACGACCACGTCGACGACGGTGCCGGAGCCGGAGACGACTGAGGACGACGACGACGACGACGCGCCCGTCGACCACGACCACGTCGACGACGCCGACGACGACGACGCGCCGTCGACGACGACGACGTCGACGACGACGACGGAGCCGGAGCCGGAGACGACTGAGGAGACGACGACGACGACGCGCCCGTCGACCACGACACACGTCGACGACGTTGCCGCCGACGACGACGCGCCCGTCGACCACGACGACCTCGACGACGACGACGGAGCCGGAGCCGGAGACGACTGAGGAGAGACGACGACGACGCGCCCGTCGACCACGACCACGTCGACCACGACGACGACGGAGCCGGAGCCGGAGACGACTGAGGAGACGACGACGACGACGCCCGTCGACCACGACGACACGTCGACGACGTTGCCGCCGACGACGACGCGCCCGTCGACGACGACGACCGTCGACGACGTTGCCGCCGACGACGACGCGCCCGTCGACCACGACCGACGTCGACGACGTTGCCGCCGACGACGACGCGCCCGTCGACCACGACGACACTCGACGACGTTGCCGCCGACGACGACGACGTCGCCGTCGACCACGACGACGACTCGACGACGTTGCCGCCGACCACGACGACGACGACGTTGCCGCCGACCACGACGACGACGACGTTGCCGCCGACCACGACGACGACGACGTTGCCGCCGACCACGACGACGACGACGTTGCCGCCGACCACGACGACGACGACGTTGCCGCCGACCACGACGACGACGACGTTGCCGCCGACCACGACGACGACGACGTTGCCGCCGACCACGACGACGACGACGTTGCCGCCGACCACGACGACGACGACGTTGCCGCCGACCACGACGTCGACGACCACAACGTCGACGACCACAACCTCGACGACGACGACGACCACCACGGCGCCCCCGACTCAGACCGACTGGGAGTTGATCCAGACGGATCCGCAGCTCAGTGACTACACGGCGGGGTTCGCCGAACGTCCGGAACTGGTCGAGCTGGTCGACGGCAGCAACGTCGTGACGGTGTTCGCGCCGACCAATGCGGCGACGGCCCAGATCGCTAACTGGGACGACATCGTCGCCGACGACGCCGCCTTCGACAGCTTCGTGCGGTCACACCTCATCAGCGGCGCCGTCACGGCCGAGCAGCTGTTCACCGGCACCGAGCCGTACGAGTTGACCACGCTCGGCGGTGACACGATCACCGTCGACCCGGTCAACCAGACGATCAACGGGGCCTCGATCGTCAGTGCCGACACGCCGGGAACGAACGGCATCGTTCACACGATCGATGGGCTGTTCATCGTGCCAGACGTGACCCCGCCAACCACGAGCACCACCTCGACGACTGCGGGCTGACAGCACCCCCGGTATTGGAGGTCTCGATCAGCTCGCCGACTGCACCTTCGTCGGCACGAACGACGGCTGGCGAGTCACCCACCGGCGCCCGAACAGGTAGATCACCGGCAGGGTGCACAGCAGCGGCCCGATGAACGCCAGCGGGCGGGTCAACCACCACATCAGGTCCGGGCGTCCGGCGGTCGGGGATGTTGCCGAAGATCACGTAGTTGATCGCCATGTACAGGGCCAGGCCCGTCGTATGAAACAGGAACAGCGGCAGGGCGAAGCGGTTGATCACGTCGCTGACCCGCTCCCACGCTGGCAGCTCGAGACGGACTTCGATTGACGGACGGATGATCTCGAGGATCCCGGCCTGGAGCAGCACGAGGGCGACGATGCACACGGTGGGTGGCGCCATGTTCGACGTCTCCCCGGGTACACCGACCATCGAGCCCGGGTACAGCCCGCTGCCGACGAGCGCGGCGAGGGCGAATCCACCACCGATCAACAGGGTCCAAGCGACAGTGCGCCGCGACGAGACGATGCGGTCAGTTCGGCGGCACAGTGATCTCCACCGACGTCGGCACCCGGTGAGCCTTCGATGCGTTCCGCGGCCGCCACTGGCGCTGGATCGCCCGCGACCTAGCCTGCTGATCGTGGATCGGCCGATCGGGATGTTCGACTCCGGTTTCGGAGGGCTGACTGTTGCCCGCGCCATCATCGACCTGCTGCCGGCCGAGGACCTTGTGTACATCGGGGATACGGCCCGCTACCCGTATGGACCGCGCCCGGCCGATGAGGTACGCCGCTTCGCTCGGGAGCTGGCCACCAGCCTCGTCGTCGATCACCACGTGAAGGCCATCGTGGTCGCCTGCAACACCGCCGCCGCATCCGGAATCGACGCCTTGCGCAATGAGCTCGACGTGCCGATCATCGACGTCGTCGCCCCCGGGGCGGTCGCCCTCGTCGAAGCGACGGAGAGCGGCCGGGCCGGCGTGATCGGCACGGTCGGAACCATCGCATCGGGCGCCTACGTGCACGCCGTCGAGCACGCAGGGGTCCTGGCGGGCCGCGACGTCACACTCACCAGCGCGGCGTGCCCCGGCTTCGTCGAGTTCGTCGAGCGCGGCCAAACGTTGGGCGACGAGGTCACGGTGCTCGCCGAGCGCCTCCTCGCTCCGGTCACAGCCGCCGACGTCGATGCCCTGCTGCTCGGGTGTACGCACTACCCGTTCCTGAGCCGAGTGATCGGCGACGTCGTCGGAAGTCACGTCACGCTGGTGAGCTCGGCCGACGAGACAGCATTCAGCGCCGCGCGACTCCTCGGCGAACTCGGACTCTTGCGGCCCCATCACGGTGCACCCGGACGACACCTCTTCCTGTCGAGCGGCGATGTGCAACTGTTCCGCGACCTCGGTCGACGTCTGCTCGGTCCCGAGCTCGACGCCGCCGGATCCTGGCCAGCCACGAGCGCACCAGCGCCGCCATCCCTGCAACCGCTCGTCGAGAGCGAAGGAGGAACGAGATGACGGTCACTACGTTCCCTGGCCACGCCGGCCGGTGGCGGCCGCTCACTCGCAGGCGCTCGCTGGCGAGCAGGAAGTTGAGGTTCATCGATGACTCGAAGTGATGGCCGCGCCGACACCGAATTGCGTCCGGTCACCTTCGAACGCGACCACACCGAGATGGCCGACGGGTCCTGCCTCGTCTCGTTCGGCCGGACCAAGGTGCTCTGTACCGCGAGCGTCGACGACAACGTGCCCCGCTGGATGCGCGGCACGGGCAAAGGGTGGGTCACGGCGGAGTACTCGATGCTGCCCGGATCGTCCGCCGAACGCATCGCCCGAGAGGCGGCCAAGGGTAAGCAGAGCGGCCGAACCGTGGAGATCCAGCGGCTCATCGGTCGTTCGCTGCGCGCCGCCTGTGACCTCACGATGCTCGGCGAGCGGCAGGTCGTCGTCGACTGCGACGTTCTCCAGGCCGATGGCGGCACGCGTACCGCCAGCATCTGTGGCGGCTTCCTCGCGCTCCACGACGCACTCGCCCGACACGTGGCGGCCGGAGCCATCAAGGCCCACCCGCTGCACTCGTTCTGCGCCGCTGTCAGTGTTGGGATCGTCAGCGGCGTACCGGTCCTCGACCTGCCGTACGTCGAGGACAGCACGGCCGACGTCGACATGAACGTGGTGACGATCCGACCGATCGGTGGGGGAGAGACGAGGTTCGTCGAGGTCCAGGGGACCGCCGAAGGGGCCCCGTTCAGCCACTCGGAACTGGCGGCGCTGCTCTCCCTGGCCGAGCTCGGCCTCGCCGAGATCGCCGACCTGCAGGCCGAGATGATCGCCGAACCACCCCCCGCACGCCGGCGGTGACCGCCACCCCCGACCGGGGCCGGCCGCGCCAGCTCGTCTGTGCCACGGCCAACCCGTCGAAGGTCGCCGAGATCGCTCGCCTGGTCGGCGCCGAGTTCGACCTACTGCCGAGGCCGGACCACGTGCCCGAGGTGGTCGAGGATGCCGGCTCGCTGGTCGGCAACGCTCGCCTCAAGGCGACGGCGATCGCCGCGGCAAGCGGCCTGCCGGGTCTCGCCGACGACACGGGACTGGAGGTCGCCGCCCTGGGCGGCGAGCCAGGTGTCGAAACGGCGAGCTATGCCGGACCAGACGCTTCTGACGAGGACAACTGGACCAAGTTGCTCGCCGTCCTCGGAACCGAGGTCGACCGGCGCGCCCGCTTTCGCACGATCGCGATGGTGGTGTGGCCCGACGGCACCGAGCTGTTCGCCGAGGGCACGTGTGACGGCGAGATCGTCGGAACGCCACGCGGCGCTGGCGGTTTCGGTTACGACAGCGTGTTCGTTCCATCGGCAGGCGATGGGCGCACATTCGCCGAGATGACGCGCGACGAGAAGCAGGCGATCAGCCATCGCGGCAAGGCGTTCTCCGCGCTGTTCGAAGCACTCGCCCGCGCCGAATGGGCCGAGGGCCATCGATGACGGCGACCCGCCACCACGACTTGGTGATCATCGGTGCCGGTTCAGGGAACTCGATCCCCGGGCCGGAGTTCGATGACCTCGACGTCGCCATCGTCGAACACGGCAAGTTCGGGGGCACGTGCCTCAACGTCGGATGCGTCCCGACAAAGATGTTCGTCTACCCGGCTGACCTCGCCGCCGGAGCCCGCGCCGGTGCCGACCTCGGAGTGAGCATGACGGTCGACCACGTCGACTGGCCGGCCCTGCGCAACCGGGTGTTCGGTCGCATCGATCCAGTCGTCGCCGCCGGTAAGGCATATCGCCAGGGACCGGAGTGCCCGAACGTCACCGTGTACACCGGAACGGCGCGGTTCGTCGGGCACAAGCTGCTCGACACGGGTACCGGCACGGTGGTCGCCGCCGATCGATGGGTCGTCGCCGCCGGTAGCCGGCCCAGGGTGCCGGCGATATCCGGGCTGGACCTCGGTCCGCGCATCCACACCTCGGACTCGATCATGCAGCTCGACGAGCTGCCGAACTCCGTCGTCATCTTCGGCGGCGGGTTCATCGCCGCCGAGTTCGCCCACGTATTCCACGCCTTCGGGTGTGAGGTGGTCCAGGTGATCAGGGACGACCGCCTGCTGCGCCGTCACGACGCCGACATCTCGGAGGCCTTCACGGCGGCGGCCCAACGCCGCTGGACGCTGCTCAGGGGGATGGCCCCGACGTCGTTTCGGGCATCGAGCGCTGGCGTCGAGGTGCGCATCGGGGATCGCCGGGTCGCAACCGACGTCGTGCTCGTGGCGACGGGACGGATCCCGAATGGCGATCTGCTCGAGGTCGCTCGGTCGGGTGTCGACGTCGACCCACACACTGGGCTGGTGGTCGTCGACGACTTCCAACGGACCTCTGTCGACGGCATTTTCGCCCTCGGCGACATCTCGTCCCGATGGGAGCTCAAACACGTCGCCAACCACGAGACGCGTGTCGTCCGCCACAACCTCGCCCATCCCCATTCGATGATCCGCAGCGACCATCGCTTCGTCCCGGCGGCGGTCTTCACGGACCCGCAGATCGCTTCCGTCGGGCTGACCGAGTCGCAGGCCGTCGAGCAGCAGGTCGACTACGTGGCGGCCCGCTACGACTACGCCGGGATCGCCGCCGGGTGGGCGCGGGAGGACACGACGGGCTTCGTCAAGGTGCTCGCCGACCGCCGCAGCGGGTTGTTGCTCGGCGCCCATGTGATCGGTCCAGAAGCGGCGACGGTGATCCAGCCGTTGATCCAGGCGATGTCGTTCGACCTACCCGCCCACGACGTGGCGACGAAGCAGTACTGGATCCACCCATCGCTCCCCGAGGTCGTCGAGAACGCCCTGCTCAGTTTGCCGCCGCCGGCGGACTGATCGACACGGTGACGACGAACCCGCGGTGGTCGCTCCCGGGCAGGTCGACATCGGCAACGTCGTCGACTGACAGCGCGCCGTCGACGAGGGCGTGATCGAGGCGCATGACCGGCGGGAGCCGTGGTCGGTCGCTCGGCCATGACGACGTGAACGCGCGCCCGGCGACGTGGTGGGCGTCGCGCCAACCTGCGGCCTGAATCCGGCGAAACGGTGGGTGCCAGTAGGTGGCGTTGAAGTCGCCGGTGACGATCGTCGGCAGCTGCGGTTTCCCGTACAGATCGGCGAGGCCGATGAGCTCAGCCAGCCACTCCGCTGAGGTGGTCGAGTGGATTCGGTGGGTGGACGACGTAGAGCTCGACACCGCCGGAAACATCGATCACCGCTGCCGTCGATCGATACAGGGCCGGGGGCGCGGTGATCTCCGCGATGGGGTAGCGACTCCAGATCGCCGAGCCACCGGCGGTCGCCTCGGGGTGCTCGATGCGGTAGGGATACGTGTTGGCGAGCGGACTGACGTACATCCCGCCGGCGTGGGTGAAGGTGTACTCGGTGAACGCCAGCACGTCGGCGTCGACCGCGGCGACGGCCCGCGCCAGATCAGCCGTCCGGCCGTTGTGGTACAAGAGGTTGCCGTGGAAGACCCGCAGCGCCGGGGGAGCGCTCGGGGTGGTCGACTGCCCCGCGGGGCGGCGCAGCGGGACACCCAGCACGATCAGGGCGGCAAACACGGCACCGCCGGCAGCGGCCAGCGGCCATCGCCCGGTGGAGGCCGCGATGACGGCGATCGGCAGTGCCGGCCCGAGGACGTACGGGGTCAGCGCCTGCAGCCCGACGATCGGCCTGGCGCCCGACCAGCCGATCGCCTGGGTGACCAGCAGGATGGCCATCAGGGCGATCGCCACCCACGCGAGAACCTCGACGACGGCCACGGCCGGAGTGTGGCACGCGATCGGTCAGTCGGCGCTGATCTCGTCGGGATCGACGATGCCGTTGCCGTCGGCGTCGGTGCCCGGCGCGTCGGGGACAAGCACCTCCCAAGTGGCCGGGCCGACTTGGCCGTCGACCGTCAGCTGGTGCATCTGCTGGAACGTGCGCACGGCGTTGCGCGTATCGGGTCCGAAGTAGCCGTCGACGTTGAGTGACGAGTCGACGGCCGTGCGCAGGCGCTCCTGCACGAGGCGGACGGCGGGGCCTCGATCGCAGATCTCGAGGTGATAGTCGTTGTGCACGGTGTACGACTGGCACACCGGTGGCATCGTCTGGTTCGTGGGCGGCGGTGGCGCCGGTACAGCCGACGTCGTCGGTGACGGCGCGGCATCAGATCGCTCGGTGGTGGCAGGGGCCGATCCGTCCGTGACGACCGGGCGAGCCGAGGCGAACGGCTGGTCGCCGACGCTCGTCGACGGAGATCGACGGGCAGCCGCAATGGCGATACCACCGACCACCAGGACCAGAGCAGCGGCAGCCACGGCGAGGGCGCGGTACAAGCGGTGGGGGCGGGGGGTCAGGTCCACGACGCTGTCGAGATCGGCAACCGCCGAACCGCTGCCGGCCGTGGCACTCGCCCGGTGGTCGGCGGCGGCCGCGTCCGCGGCGCCATCGACCACCGCGCCGTAGCGCTTCGAGGCGACGCTCCAGCTCCGGGTTCATCGTTGGCGCTCCACGATCTTGCGCAACCGTCGGCTGCCGCGGTGCAGGTGGTTCTTCAACGTCGAGATCGGGATATCGAGGAGGTCGGCGGCCTCGGCGTACCGGTACCCGTGAGCGTGCACGAGCATCACCGCGGCGCGCTGGTCGGGCGTGAGTCGAGACAATGCCTCGTGCAGGCCCGGATCGCCAACCGGCAACTCTGCATCGGGGACCTCGGCGGGGAACAGCGGGGCATGTTGGAATCGCGTCTCGTGGCG
Organism: Ilumatobacteraceae bacterium; assembly: GCA_963786985.1. Lineage (GTDB taxonomy): Bacteria > Actinomycetota > Acidimicrobiia > Acidimicrobiales > Ilumatobacteraceae > Desertimonas. The sequence continues at coordinate 116,443 of CAWBBL010000015.1, forward strand.
CACAGCGGTCTGCCCCACCCGATACAGGTAGCCGACTGGATTGGCCATCGTCAGCAGCCGATCGCGATTGGCCCACGCCCAGGCCGTCGCCTCGGCGCAGGCCTCGACGCCGAGCTGCACGCCGTAGCGGGCGACCAGTGCGCGACGCAGTCGCACCTGGGCGTCGCCGATGAACACCTCGAACGAGGCGACCGCGGTCTTATCCTCGGAGGCGTCCAACGGGCACCCGCAGAGTTGCAGCGCTGCGCTCATTCACTGGAGAAAGCATCGTGCGCCCTGGTTGATTCATGAACTGTCCACTGGAGAGTGGGTCGTAGCCTGGAGCCCGCGCCGGCGTAGCCCAATTGGCAGAGGCACAGGTTTTAGGAGCCTGACAGTGAGAGTTCGAGTCTCTCCGCCGGCACCAGCGTCACGGCACGGGAACCCAGGCCAGGACGAGTTGGGTCACCTTGACATCGGTCCGCTCGAGACTGACCGGTACGGTCGTGACCGCGGTTGCGGCGGCAGCCCATTTGGCGTCGATCGCCGCTGAATCGGCGGCGAACTTCTCGTCCAGCTCTCGTCGCTGCTGCTCGATCCTCGTCACCTTGCCATGGGCGGCGTCGACGCGCTCTCCGTCGGCGTTCTGTGTGAGTTGGTCAGCGGCGCGACCGATCTTCGCGGCCGCGCTGCGCCGCGAGCCGAACAACCCGCCAAGCAGGTCGCCGGCGGCCCGGAGGAGATTGCCGCGCTTGCGGTCTTCGGCCTGCTCGGCGACGATGCTCGCCCGGTCCTCGGCCGCCGCCAGCTGGTCGCCCAGCTTCGTTGCGTTGTCGTCCCGCCTCGTCACCAGCTTGGCCTTGTCGGCGTCGGCGGCGACCTGCGCGGCACTCGTGCATCGCGCCAGGAAGTCCGCAGTGGACTCGTTCGGCAAGGAGTACAGCTTGAGCTCCTTGTTGACCTGCAGTTCCAGCGAACCGGTACGAACGAGGTGGTCGACGAGGCCACGCTCGACCTGCTTCCAGGTCTTGGTGTCGCCGATCGGGGCACTCGTCAGTCGATAGTTCACCGATGGCGGGGCGGAGTCGGCGAGGTCGGACTCGGTGAAGGTGATGGTGGCGGCGCGACTCGGATCGATGACCGCATCGATCGGGAAGAGCACTGCGTCCTGAGTTGCGTCGTGGACGAGGTCGGCCTTGACCTCGTCGTAGCGCAGCTGCACCCGGGCGAGGATCGCCGGTTCGTGGACGGTGCCAGCAGCGTCTCCGCCGACATCGGCCAACCACGACGCCGTCGGCGTCGCCCAGCGCACCAGAATCCCGTCGGCGACCGCCGGCATGAGCGGGGTCGAGTCGGCCCCGTGCTCGGGTGCGGCAGCGGTCGGTGCGGCGGCCGTGGAGGGGATGGCCGACGTCGGCCCGCCGCCCGCCGCCGCGACGTCATCGCCCACCAGTTGCTTGATCTGGTCGCGGGTGAGCGGGCCGCGCAGGTAGCTCATCGCCCAGCGCGTCGTGAACACTTCGGGCTGGTCTGCTCCCGCACGGCGCAGGACGAACTCGCGCTTGTCGAGACCGCCGATCGTCGCGCTGACCGCCTTGACATCGACGCCACCATCGGCCGCACTCATGCCGTCCAGCAACCGGTCCTTGTCACGTTCGGTTTGCAGCCGTCCGACCATCCACGTCCCGGCGTTGGAGATCGCCTTGTAATCGATGTCGACAGGGTTCTGGGTGGACAGCACGACACCGACACCGAACGCTCGGGCCTGTTTCACCAGGGTCATGATCGGCTTCTTCGTGGGCGGCGCCGCCGTCGGCGGGAGGTAGCCGGCCACTTCGTCCATGTACAGCAGGGCCCGGAGGTCGGTGGTGCCGCTCTGGCGTCGCATCCAGGTGACGAGCTTGGCGAGAAGCAGCGACGTGACGAACTGGCGCTCGTCGTCGGAGAGATGGGCCGTGGTGACGATCGCGCACCGTGGCGTGCGGTCGGCCGCGAAGAGCATCGTGTCGATGTCGAGTGGCATGCCCTCCCCCCACGCGGCGAACGCCGGGGAGGCGAGCAGGCCGTTGAGCTTGAGGGCCAGGTCCTGGCGCTCCTTTGGTGGGAAGAACTCATCGAGCTCGAACACGCCCAGCTTCTTGAGAGGTGGCCGTTGGACGTGGCCGACGAGCGTCGGCAGGTCGATCGACTGCTGATTGGCCCACGCGTTCTGGATGAGGTTGGACAGCAGGATGTGCTCCCGGCTCGACAGCGGGTCGGCGGTCATCCCGACGAGGCCGAGCAAGCCGGAAACGAAGCCCTCGATCTCGTCGGCGATCGTTTCGGCGTCGTCGGTCGGCGGGACTTGCAGCGATCCGACGATGTTCAACTCGACGCCCGACCGGGATCCGGGGGTGTAGATCGTGAAGTCGCACGCGTCACGCAACGCCTTGATCTGATCGGGCCCGTAAGCCCAGGTGGCGAGGCCGTCCGTCCACGTCTTGGCCTGGGCCGCGGCGAAGTCGTCGGGCGACTGTCCGGCCGCTTTGGCCTGGCCCTCGTCGACCCACGGGCGGAACGAGGCGGCATCGAGGTCGGGGAACGTCAGGCAGAGGTTGGTCAGATCACCCTTCGGGTCCACGAGTAACGCCGGGATCCCGGCGCGCAGCACCTCCTCGATGAGCACGATGCCGAGGCCGGTCTTGCCCGATCCCGTCATCCCGACGATGACGCCGTGGGTCGTCAGATCAGCAGTGTCGATGGACAGCTTGGTGTCGGTGCGCTCGTGCTTGGCGGGGTCGATCAGGGCGCCGAGGTGCAGGTCAGCCACGACGTTCCACGGTAGTCGGGCGGCACGACGGCGATTGCCGCAGCGACCGGCTGCCGTCTGCCTAGACTCCCGGGGTGCGCTGTTCGGCGGGCCGCCTGATCGGTGGGTCGGGACAGTCGGAGGCAATCTGCGTGACGAAGGAGACTGCGTGACTGGTCGTGATCCGCGCGAGCGACGTGAACTTCGCGAACGTCGATCCGTCCCGGCACCTCGACAGCAGCGCGAACGCCTGCTCCGCACCGCCGTCGTCGCCGGCGTCATCGCGTCGGTGGGTGTGTTCGCTGTCGTGGCCCAGGCCCGCGACGCCGAGACCGGCGCGCCGGGAGCGATCGACCAGATCGCCGGTGACACCGTGACTGCCGACACCGCGACTGCCGACGACGCGGCTCCTGTCGGTTTGGCAGCCGGGCCGACGACCACCGTCGCTGAGGCGACCACCGCTGACGGTTCGCAGCCGACCGATTCGGCACCCGATCTGGCCGGCGCCCCGACCGAGCTCACCGCCGATTGCACGATCCCGCCCAAGACGATCTCCAACGAGTCCGAGCCCATGGATGTCCAATGCCTCCAGCAGGCGCTGCAGCGCGAGGGCTTCTACAACGGCGCATTGAGCGGGGAGTTCGATTTCGCGACGAGTGCGGCCGTCGAGACCCTGCAAAAAGAGCGTGATCTGTTCGTCGATGGCATCGCCGGTCGGGAGACGGGCCTCGAGCTCGGCATCTGGCCCGAGGAGAAGCTTCTTGTCGTGCGCACGCCGCCACCGGCGCCTGGCGCCCAGGACAGCTGGGGGTACACCCTGTCGTCGGTGTCGTCAACCGGAGCCGACGCGCCGCCCCTGCCCGAGAACTCGGGCACCGGTCGTCGTGTCGTCTACGAGCGGATCAGCCAGCGCGTGTGGGCGGTCAGCGAGGACGGCGAGATCATTCGCTCGTGGCTCGTCGCCGGCAGCCAATACAACAACGAGATGCCCGGCACGCACTACGTGTACAGCCGTTCCGAGCAGTCGACGGCGTGGAACGGGCGAGCGATCCTGCCGCTGATGATCCGCTGGCTGCAGACGGACATCGGCCATATCGGCTTCCACGGCATCCCGATCCACGTCTCCGATGGCAGCCCGTACATGACCGAGGACGAACTCGGCCAGCGGTTGTCCGGTGGCTGTCAGCGTCAGGCCAACGCCGACGCCCAGTTCATGTGGGCCTTCGCCGACGTCGGCACCAAAGTCGTCGTCCTCTGACACCGACCATCCGCAGAGCGAACCGGACCGATCTGGCCGCATCTGGCTCCGGACGACGGGTGCCGGCCAGCATGACCGACACACCGAGATGACCGACACATGGCGATGACCCCGACAGCCGGCGACGGCGCTGACGTCCTCGAGACGCGCTTCGGGCTCGCCGATCGGGTCGTCGACGCCGTCGCCCTCGCCAACAGCGTCCGCCGCTTCCGGGAACGAGGGATCACCCTGCCGACGTTCGCCGAGCTGGCCGACCCGACCTCGATCGACCCGGGCAACGTCGGCGACGCCGACCCGCAGGGCCCTGACCCGCGGAACCTCTGGCGCAACCACTGGTACAACGACCTCAGCGGGACCCGTGTCGACGTTCCTGAGCACGTCGTGCTGCCGCCCGAGTTCACCGGTGTCGCCAGCCCGATCATCGTGGTCTTCGGCGATCGTTTCCCGATGATCACCGCCCACAAGGTGCTCGCCGCCTATGCCTGCCTCGCTCCGCGGATCGTCACCGGTCAGTTCGACCCGACGACCCAGCGGGCGATCTGGCCGTCGACGGGCAACTACGCGCGAGGCGGAATCGCCATCAGTCGGATCATGGCCAGCCGGGGCGTCGCCATCCTTCCGGAGGGGATGAGCAAGGAGCGCTTCGATTGGCTCGAGCGCTGGTGCGAGAACCCCGCCGACGACGTCATTCGCACGGTCGGCACGGAGTCCAACGTCAAGGAGATCTACGACGCCTGCAATGAACTGGCGAAGGATCCCACCAACGTGGTGCTCAACCAGTTCTGCGAGTTCGGCAACCACCTGGCTCATCTCGACGTCACCGGTCGGGCCCTGGGCCGCGTGTTCGACGCCATCGCCGGCGAGCGTCCAGGCTTGCGCCTCGCCGCCTTCGTGTCGGCGACCGGCTCGGCCGGAACGATCGCCGCCGGCGACCGGCTCAAGGACGAGTACGGCACGCGCATCGTCGCCGTCGAGGCCCTGGAGTGCCCGACGATGCTGGCCAACGGATTCGGCGAGCACAACATTCAGGGGATCGGCGACAAGCACATCCCGTTGATCCACAACGTGATGAACACCGATGCCGTCGTCGCGGTCAGCGATCGGGCCACTGACCAGCTGCAGGTGATGTTCGCCAGTGAGGAAGGTCTGGGGTATCTCGCCGACCGCCGTCTCGTCCCGCAGCGCGTGCTGCAGACCCTGCGCCACTTCGGGCTGTCGTCGATCTGCAACGTGCTCGCGGCGATCGCCTCGGCCAAGTTGCTCGGCCTCGGTCGCGAGGATGCCATCGTCACCGTCGCCACGGATGGGGCGGCCATGTACCCGAGCGAGCGGTCCAAGGTCGTGGCCCGCGACTTCGGCGGCGGGTTCACTGACCTCGATGCCGCGGCGGTGTGGGGCGAGCACCTCGCCGATGTGACCACGGACAATGCCATGGAATGCACGGCAGCGGTGCGCAACCGGATCTTCAACCTCGGCTACTTCACATGGGTCGAGCAGCAGGGCATCCCCGTCGAGCTGTTCGAGGCCCGCCGGGACCAGTCGTTCTGGATCGGGTTGCGTCGCTACCTCGGGGTTTGGGACGACATGATCGACGACTTCAACGCGGCGGTCGCCGCCGGGTGACGGACCAGCAGGGCGGTGCCGTCGCTGCCTGGCGATGCGCGGTGTGCGGCACGACGGTCGACGTCGCCACGCCGTACCCGTTCACGTGCCCCCGGTCGACGCCCACCGATCGGCGCCACGTGCTGCATCCGGTCGTCGCCGCTGGTGCCGCGGTCGGCGTCCTCGACGACCCCAATCCGTTCGTGGCGTACGGCCCGTGGATGGCGTGGTGGGCGTTCGGCACCTCCCACGGGATGACCGAGGCGGCGCTCGTCGACCTCGCCGGCGACGTCTGCGCCGGATTCGACGTGACTCCGTTCAGTGCGTTCGACCTCGATTTGCGCCGTGGAGCGCCGGTGTCGGTATGGGTCAAGGACGAGACCGGCAACGTCGGCGGTAGCCACAAGAGTCGCCACCTCGCCGGCGTCCTGCTGCACCTCCGGGTCGCCGAGGCGTGCCGATTGACGGCGGGCGTTCGGCCGCCGCTGGCGATTGCCTCGTGTGGCAACGCCGCGATCGCCGCAGCAACGTTGGCGCAGCGTGCTGAGTGGCCGCTGCGGGTCTTCGTACCTGACTGGGCAACCGCCGGCGTCCTTGCCCTCATCGAATCGCTCGGCGCCGACATCGCCGTCTGCCCACGGCGCGACGACGACCCACCGGGGGATCCTGCGCTGTGGCGCTTCCGCGAGGCAGTTGCCGCCGGTGCCCTGCCGTTCACCGTTCAGGGTCCGGACAACGCCCTCTGTCTCGACGCCGGGCGGACCCTCGGGTGGGAGATCGCCGGCACCGTTGGTGAACCCGCCGGGCCGGCGGTCCTCGACCGAGTCGTCGTGCAGGTCGGCGGGGGAGCGCTGGCGGCGTGCGTCGGATGGGGCCTCGGCCCGACGGTCCGTCTCGACACCGTCCAGACCCAGGGTTGCGCACCGCTCGCCCGGGCCTGGTGGCGAGCCAAGGACGCCGGCTACGCAACCACTCAGCTCCCTGGACGGTGGGCGGAGCTGATGACACCGTGGGAGCGTCCGCACTCGATCGCCGATGGGATCCTCGACGACGAGACGTATGACTGGCTCGCCGACTTCGCCGTGATGGAAGCGAGCGGCGGATCGCCGATCGTCGTGCCCGAAGAGGCTGTCGTCGACGCGGTCGACGTTGCTGGGGCGGCCGGCATCGCCGTCAGTGCCACCGGGTCGGCAGCGCTCGCCGCCCTACTCGTCGCCGAGGGGCGGCCGGGAGCCGGCGAGACCGTGGCGGTGATCTTCTCCGGCGTCGATCGCCGGCGGAGTGAACCCCCTGGCGACGCCTAGCCTGGAGGTTCATGAATGAGCCGACGCTCCCTCTCACGCCCCGCATGCTCGACACCGCTACCGACCCGCGCAGCGACGTCTTCAACCGCCTGCTCAAGGATCGCGTCGTGATGCTCGGCGCGGCGGTCGACGACGACATCGCCAACCAGCTGTGCGCCCAGCTGCTCTACCTCGAGGGTGAGGACAAGGACCGCGACATCTGGCTGTACATCAACAGTCCTGGTGGATCCGTGACGTCGGGAATGGCGATCTACGACACGATGCAGTTCGTCAGCTGCGACGTCGCCACCGTGTGCATCGGACTGGCGGCGTCGATGGGCCAGTTCCTGCTCACCGCCGGAGCGCCGGGCAAGCGCTACTCGCTGCCCAACGCCCGCATCCTGATGCACCAACCGTTGGCCGGGATGCGCGGGCAGGCCGCCGACATCGCCATCCAGGCGCAAGAGTTCTCCTACACGAAGAAGCGGATGTTCGAGTTGATCTCGCTGCACTCCGGTCGACCGGTCGCCCAGATCGAGGCGGACGCCGACCGCGACCGCTGGTTCTCCGCCGAGGAGGCCAAGGAGTACGGCCTCTGCGACAGCGTGATCGTCCGCCGCGGCGAGATCCACTGACCTCCTCCCATCGGAGGGTTCACTGCTGACGGAGTGTCCGCTGCCAACCCAGCACGTGACACTCCGATCACCCTCCAGGCGCCGTCGACGTCGTCGTTGTCGACGCTCCGGGCAGGCTTGCTGCGGGGATGGTGCCGGGCACGATCGTTGTCACCGGGCCCCAATCGATGTCGCAATTGGCGGCCAGCCACTCCGCGATGGCGACGGCCGAGCGCTCGGCGGCGAAGGCGCTGGCGACGACCTCCTGCGGGTCGTCGCTCGTCCGCGCCAACTCGAGGTTGTCAGCATGCTCGTCCCACTCCTCGGCGATCGCCAACGGCGCCTCGCCACCGATGTCACGCCACAGATCGATGAGGTCATCGACGGCGTCGTCACTCGTCGGATCCGCTCGTAGCGCCTCGAGGTTGGCCGCGACGTCGTCGCAGAACTGCTGTGTGTCCCCGGCGTCGTCGTCGCACCCCCCGAGGGCGAGGGCCGCGACGACGGCGAAGAGACCCAGGACGGAGCGCACGGGTGGCGAGTCTCGCAGACGGTCGCCGTCCGACCCCGGCACCAGCCGGGCGCTGATCCGTCGGATGCGGTGTGACACCCCCTCGCTAAGCTCATCCGCAACCGTCGTTGGACCGGTCACCGTCCTCCACCGTTGATTCGCTCGCCGCCCTGCGGCGCTTGCTCCGGAGGAGAACCGTGATGCTCGCATCCATCCCGTCGGCGACCGTGCTCGGTGTGCGCGGCAGTCCCGTCACGGTCGAGGTCTTCGTCGGCGATGGACTGCCCGGTTACCACATGGTCGGCATGCCCGACACCGCCTGCCGAGAATCCCGGGATCGCGTCCGCGCCGCCATCAGCAGCACCGGTTTTGGCTGGCCGAACCGCTGTATCACCGTCAACCTCGCTCCGACGACGCAACGCAAGACCGGCGCTGGGCTCGACGTGGCGATCGCCATCGGGGTGCTCGTCGCCTCCGAGCAGCTGTCCGGCGACGTGGTCCACCGGCACGCGTTCATCGGTGAGCTCGGGTTGGACGGCACGATCCGGCGTGTTCCCGGCGTCGCACCGATGGTCGATGCGCTCGACGACGGTGCCGTGGTGGTTCCGGCGGGCAACGTCGTCGAGGCACAAATCGCCGCCCGCGGGCCGGTGCTGGCGGCTCCCGACCTCGCCACCGCGGTGGCTTGTCTGTCGGGGACCCGAACCTGGGACCCGCTCGATCCGGTCGACAGTGCCGGCGAACCGCCGCCGCTTCCCGACCTCAGCGACGTTCGCGGCCAGCCGGTCGCCCGCCGGGCGCTGGAGATCGCCGCCGCCGGCGGCCACCACCTCCTGCTCGTCGGATCGCCCGGGAGCGGCAAGACGATGCTGGCGCAGCGGCTCGCCGGTCTGCTCCCGCCACTCGATCGGGACCAGGCGTTGGAGACCACGATGGTGCACTCAGCGGCTGGTCTGGCCATGCCCCCCGGCGGGTTGGTACGCCAACCACCGTTCAGGGCGCCGCACCACACCACATCAGTCATCGGATTGGTCGGTGGAGGATCCCACCAACTGAGGCCCGGTGAGGTATCCCTGGCCAACAACGGAGTGCTGTTCATGGATGAGCTCGGGGAGTTCGGGAGGGCGGCGCTGGAGGGACTTCGTGAACCGCTCGAGGAGGGCGTCATCCGCGTCGCTCGCGCCGCGATTCGGGTCACGATGCCGGCCCGCTTCCTGCTCGTTGCGGCGACCAACCCGTGCCCCTGCGGCGGAGGTCCGCCTGGAGCCTGCGAGTGCGACGACGGCGCCCGCCTTCGGTACCTCCGCCGGTTGTCGGGGCCGATCACCGACCGCTTCGACCTGCGGGTCGTCGTCCACCGCCCCGCCGTCGACGAGCTCCTCGGCATCGACGCCAGCGAGTCGTCGACCGACGTACGCCAGCGGGTCGTCGCGGCACGAGCAGTTGCCCTGTCCCGTGCGGGCAAACTCAATGCCGCCCTGGCTCCCGACGAGCTCGACACGATGGCGCCGTTGAGCGAGCCTGCCCGCGCCCTGCTGCGCGAGGAGGTCGAGACCGACCGCCTCACCGGTCGTGGTTATCACCGGGTCAGGAGAGTGGCGCGAACGATCGCCGACCTCGACGGAGTGCACGACGAGCCGATCTCGATCGCCGACATCGAGTTGGCGCTGCAGATGCGGGCGCCGCTGCGTCAGCGCAGCGTCGGTCCGATGGCCGACCGGTGGATCGCATGACTGCCGATCAAGCGCGCACCGGGGCGCTGGCCGCCCTTGCTGGTCTGTCCCAGATCACGGCGGCCCGGCTGCACGTCCTGCTCGCTCACCACGAACCCGCCGAAGCGTTCGCCGTGGCCGCCGGAACGATGCGCCCACATCCGGCCGTGGCGCCGATGCTCACCGACCAGTTGCGGTCTGAGTGGGGGCGTTCGGCGACCCACCGGTCCATCGATGAGTGGACTCGGCGGTGCGCAAGCTTCCAGATCGGCGCCGTGATCCGGGGCGATCCCGAGTACCCCGACGTGTTGTTGACCGATCCCCAACCGCCTGCCGTCCTGTTCTGGCGGGGCGACTGGTCGGCGCTCGACACCCGGCGCGTCGGCATCGTCGGCACGCGCAATGCCACGGGCACCGGTCGCGACTTTGCCGCGATGCTCGGCTTCCGGCTCGCCGAGAGTGAGGTGGCGGTGGTGTCCGGCCTGGCCAAGGGGATCGACGGCGCGGCGCACCGTGGAGCGTTGCGGGCCCGATCACGGCGCGTCGTCGGCGTGGTGGCCAACGGACTGGACACGCCATACCCGCGGATCAACGCCGACCTGTGGGAGTCGGTTGCCGGCCACGGTCTGCTGCTGTCGGAGTGGCCGCCTGGTACGGAGCCGGAGAAGTTCCGGTTCCCCCAACGCAACCGGATCCTTGCCGCGCTGAGCGAACTCGTTGTGGTGGTCGAGAGCCGCGAGCGCGGCGGTTCGCTGACGACGGCGCGTGAGGCGCTGGAGCGGTCGATCGAGGTGATGGCCGTGCCCGGGTCGGTGAACAACCGGGCTGCCGCCGGCACCAACCAGCTGATTCGCGACGGCGCAACGCCCGTCACGGACGTCACCGACGTGTTCTTGGCGCTCGGTCTCGACCACCGGCGTGTCGGACCCGGCTACGACCCACGTCCGCTGCCGCGGGGCGACGAGGCGAAGGTCCTCGCCAGGTGTCGCGCCGATCCGTGCACGCTCGACGACGTCGTCGCCGACGTCGGCCTTCCGCTCAGCCAGGCGGCGATGAACCTCGCCCGCCTGGAGCGGTCCGGTTGGGTGCGCGAGGCCGGAGGGTGGTTCGAGGAGGTGACGCCGTGCGCCGCTCTCGATTGACGGCTGTGACTGGGCGCCCCCGGCGTGTCCGCCAGCAATGCCTCCACACGGAATACCCTCGACTCGATGTCCGCTGCTGTCGCCGAGCCGTCCGACGTGTCGTCGTCGTGGCGGCTGGAGTCGTTCGGGCGCTCGTTGACCTCGCTGTCCGCCAACACGGTGACGGCGTACCTCGCCGACCTACGTGGCTTCGTCGACTGGGCGGCGCGGGCCGGCATCACCGATCCGGCAGCGGTGAAGCGCACGATCATCCGCCGCTATCTCGCCTTCCTGACGACTCGCCAGTACGCCCGGCGCAGCATCGCCCGCAAGACTGCGTCGCTGCGCCGTTACTACCAGTGGCTGGTCCGGCAGCATCTGGTGTCGGTCGACCCGACGCTCGGAGTGCACACCGGATCCGGCGAAGGGCGATTGCCGCGGGTGCTCGACCAGCGCGACATCGGCGAGTTGCTCGAACGGCCGGGCCCAGAGGGCGAGGCGGTCTGGCGGCGGGTGATGGACGACGCGGTGCTCGAAGTGCTCTACGGCTCGGGTCTGCGGGTCAGCGAGCTCTGCGCGCTGGACACGTCGTCGCTCGATCTCGACGCGGCGGCGGTTGTCGTGTGGGGCAAGGGGTCCAAACAGCGACGGGTCCCCCTGTCACAGCCGTCCGTCGGGGCCTTGCGAGAGTGGCTGCGGCTCCGTCACGACGTCGTGGCGGCCGACGGCCCGGAGCCGGCGGCACTGTTCGGCAACGAGCGCGGGCGCCGCCTCACACCCCGTGACGTGCGTCGGATCATCGATCGACGGTCGCCGGTGCCGACGCATCCTCATGCGTTGCGCCACAGCTTCGCCACGCACCTCCTCGACGGCGGCGCCGATCTGCGGGCGGTGCAGGAGCTGCTCGGTCACCGAGACGTGGCGACGACGCAGCGCTACACGCACATCAGCCGGGAGCGTTTGCGCTCGGCGTACAACTCGGCACATCCGCGGGCATGAGCGTCCAGCCATGAGCATCGTCGACATCGATCCGCACTTGTCACTGCAGTGGCAGCGGTGGTTGCGGCGGCGCAACGTGGCCGCCCGCGACCACTTGATCGTGTCCTATTCGCCGCTCGTGAAGTTCATCGCCGGTCGCGTCGGATCGGGGTTGCCGGCAAGCGTCGATCCGGGCGATCTGGTGAGTTGCGGAGTACTTGGCTTGATCGATGCGATCGAACGCTTCGACCCGAACCAGGGCGTGAAGTTCGAGACGTTCGCCACCCCACGGATCCGCGGGGCGATCTACGACGGACTGCGCCAGCTCGACTGGGTGCCGCGGTCGATCCGGACGCGTGCCCGTGAGGTGCAGCGGGCGATCCACGAGTTCGAGGTCGTCAACGGCCGGTCGCCGTCCGATCCCGAGCTCGCCGAGCAGCTCGGACTGGAGCGCCCGGAGCTCGACCGGTGGCTGACATCGATCGCCTCGACGACGGTTGGGCCGTTGCAGCGGGCGCTCGATGCGGGCGTCGAGCCGGTGGCGTTGTCGGGGGAGGTGCCGCAGTCGCCTTCCAAGCTCGTCGAGGACCAAGAGGTCCGCGAACTGGTGCGATCAGAGATCGGCAAGCTGCCAGATCGCGAGAAGCTCGTGCTCTCGCTGTACTACGACGAGGGGCTGACCCTTGTCCAGATCGCGCGGGTGCTGGGGGTCAGCGAAAGCAGGGTTCCCCAGCTGCACAGCAAGTCGGTGCTCCACCTCCGCTCGCGCCTCGAAGCTGCCGGCGTCGCCTGACGCCTCCGATCTCAGGAGGGCCACATGCCCACCTCACCCTTGCGAACTCCTGCGCGTGTCGGCGTCGCGGCGGCGGCCCTGCTTGTGGCCCCGTGGTCCGATGCAACGGCCGCGACGTGTCTGGCGCCCCCGGTCGACGCCCAGATCAGCCGGCCGTTCGACGCCCCGCCGTGCCCGTGGTGCGCAGGGCATCGGGGTGTGACCTACGCCGTCGCACCGGGCACCCCGGTATCGGCCGTCGCCGCTGGAGTCGTGACGTTCAGCGGCGTCGTCGTCGACGTTCGCTACGTCGTGGTGCGCCACGGCGACGGACTACTGGCGACCTACGGAGGCCTGGCGTCGGCGGCGTTGCAGCACGGCGATGCCGTCGTCACCGGTCAACTCGTCGGACACAGCGGAGTCGGGCTGTACTTCGGGCTGCGCACCGGGCCGGACACCTACATCGACCCCCTCGCCCTGCTCGGGGAGCTGGTCGTGCCTCCGTACCTCGTGCCCACGGACGGGACCGCCCGTCGCCCACCGCCAGAGCCGGTGTTGCGATGCCGCCCGGTATGATCGTCCGTCGGCCCATCGTCCGGTGGGTCGTGGCTCACTGAACCGTCCACCTCTGCGGTCGCCTGTTGGCGCCGGTGGGCGGCACAACCGCAGAAGGAGAACCTCGATGGCTGTCATCACGATGCGCCAGCTGCTGGAAGCTGGCGTGCACTTCGGTCACCAGACCCGCCGGTGGAACCCGAAGATGCGCCGCTTCATCTTCGGCGAGCGCAACGGGATCTACATCATCGATCTGGAGCAGACGCTGTCGCGCGTCGAGAAGGCCTACGGGTTCGTCCGCGACCTCGTCGCCAACGGCGGCGTGTTGATGTTCGTCGGCACCAAGAAGCAAGCCCAGGATCCCGTGCGCAGCTTCGCCGAGAAGTGCGGCATGCCCTACGTCAACGAGCGCTGGTTGGGCGGGATGCTCACCAACTTCGACACGATCGCCAAGCGCATCAACAAGATGCTCGAGTACGAGCGCATGCAGCGATCCGGCGAGTTCGAGGCGATGCCCAAGAAGGAAGCACTGCTGTTGACCCGGGAGCTGGACAAGTTGCAGCGCAACCTCGGCGGCCTTCGCGACATGACGCGTCGTCCCGACGCAATCTTCGTGCTCGACACGAAGAAGGAGAGCATCGCCGTCACGGAGGCCAACAAGCTGGGGATCCCGGTGGTGGCCGTCGTCGACACGAATGTCGACCCCGAGCTCGTGCAATATCCGATTCCTGGCAACGACGACGCGATCCGCGCCAACTCACTGCTCGCCCGGGTCATTGCCGACGCCGTCGAGGAGGGCCGGTTCATCGCCGCCAAGCGTGATCCCGCGGGTCCGCGCCCGGAGCGCAGCGCGGAGCAGGAGGTCGAGTTCAACGCCCAGCAGGCCGCCGCCCGCCGCGAGGCGATGGCCGCCCAGGCTGCCCGTGACCGGCGCCTCGAGACCTCCGTCGAACCAGCCGCCGACGAGTCCGCCGACGTGTCGACCGAAGCGCCGGGTGCCGACGAGCCTGCCGGGACCGCCGACGCCGCCGCCATCGCCGACATCGATGCGTCGGCGCCCGCGAAGCTTGCCGAGCCGGCGACCGCCGAGGCTGCCGCCGAGCCGGCGCCCGACGAGGCCGCTGCCGAGCCGGTGACCGGCGAAATCGCCGAGCCCGCCCCGCTCGCCGAAACCGCCGATGCGTCGGTCGAGCCAACCGTTGCGCCGAGCGACGTCGACGCCGGCCCAGCGACCGAGACCGAGACAGAGACGGAGAGCTGAACCGAGATGTCATTCACCGCCAAGGATGTTCAGGCGCTGCGCCAAGCGACCGGCGCCGGGATGATGGACGCCAAGCGGGCCCTCGAGGCCAACGGAGGCGACATGGAAGCTTCCAAGCAGTGGTTGCGCGAGCAGGGACTCGCCGCCAGCGCCAAGCGCAGTGACCGCGAGAACACGCAGGGCGTTGTCGCCCTGGCCATCGACGGCCAGGTCGGCGCGCTCGTCGAACTGAAGTGTGAGACGGACTTCGTCGCCGGCAGTGAGCAGTTCAAGTCGGAGGCCGATGCGCTGGCCAAGCTCGTCGCCGCCGAAAGCCCGGAAGCTGCCGCCGGTCGCCAGACCAATCTCGACGACTTGAAGATCACCCTCAAGGAGAACATCGAGCTCGGTCGCGTCGTCCGCTTGGAGGCTGAGGCTGGGCAGGTGCTCGACAGCTACCTCCACGTCCAAGGTGGCCGTGGAGTGAACGGTGTCCTCGTCGTCGTGGCCGGGGGCGACGCCAACCTCGCCCACGACATCGCGGTGCACATCGCCTTCGCCCGGCCGGCCTATCTCAGCCGGACCGAGGTTCCCGAGGATGTCGTCGCCGCCGAACGGGCGACGTTCGAGGCGATCAGCCGCAACGAAGGCAAGCCCGAGGCCGCGCTGCCGAAGATCGTCGAGGGTCGCATGCAGGGGTTCTTCAAGAACACCGTGCTCGTCGATCAGGCGTACGCCCGCGACGACAAACAGTCGATCGCCCAAATCCTCGGCGACGCCACGGTCGTCGCCTTCGCCCAGGTCGCCATCGGCTAGACATCACAGGTGTGAGCGATCCAGCCGGCAAGTCTGTGCGCTGGCGGAGGATCGTTTTCAAGCCATCGGGCGAGGCGCTGGCCGGCCCATCGGGCAGCGGACTCGACGGCAAGACCCTGGACCACACGGCGCGCTCGATCATCGACGTGCGTCAGATCCAGGACGTCGACGTCGCCGTCGTCGTCGGGGGTGGCAACTTCTGGCGTGGACGGGAGGGCGAGCTCGCCGGGATGGACGCGACGCAGTCCGACCACATCGGCATGCTCGGCACGGTGATGAACGCCCTCGCCCTGCAAGATGCCCTCGAGCAGCTCGGCCAGCCGACTCGAGTGCAGTCGGCGATCGAGATGCCGCGCATCGCCGAGCCGTACATCCGCCGCCGGGCCGTTCGCCACCTGGAGAAGGGCCGGGTGGTGATCTTCGCAGCTGGCACGGGCAATCCATTCTTCACCACGGACACCGCAGCGGCCCTGCGTGTTGCGGAGATCGATGCCGAAGCATTGCTCAAAGGAACCCACTCGGGAGTCGACGGCGTGTACGACGCCGACCCGCGACTCAACCCCGATGCCGTCAAGTACGACGAGATCGGATACCTCGACGTGATGACCAAAGGGCTCAAAGTGATGGACGCCACGGCGATCGCCTTCTGCCGTGACCACAAGATCCCGATCGTGGTCTTCGACATGTCCAAACCGGGTGCGTTGCGCGACATCATCGCCGGGGGACATGTCGGGACGATCATCCATTGAACGACTGCCTGGCCGCTCCACCCTGTCCGCGGTGGATCATGACGGTGTGGTTACGCTGAGTCTGGTGATCGACGAGACACTGCTCGAAACCATCGACAAGATGGATAAGGCCGTGGCCCACGTCCAGTCGCAGTTCCAGACGGTGCGCACCGGACGGGCGGCGCCGGCGCTGGTCGAACGGCTCACGGTCGACTACTACGGCACGCAGGTGCCGATCGTCCAGCTGGCCACGATCCAGGTGCCGGAGGCTCGGCAGCTGCTGGTCCGGCCGCATGACCGCAGCACGCTGGCGGCCATCGAGAAGGCGATCCGCGACTCCGACCTCGGTGTCGCCCCGGGCAACGACGGAGCGGCGATCCGCTTGTCATTCCCGCCGTTGACCGAGGAACGCCGCAAGGAGTACGTCAAGGTCGTCAAACACCTCGCCGAGGAGGGACGCGTCGCGGTGCGCAACGTCCGGCGAGAGGCCCGCAAGCACCTCGAGGGCGCCGAGAAGCAGGGGGCGATCTCGGCCGACGAGCTCGACCGCGCCGAGAAGGAGTTGGAGAAGATCACCCACGACCACACCGAGTCGATCGACGCTGCGCTGCACCGCAAGGAGGCGGAGCTGCTCGAGGTCTGAGATGACCCCGAGGGTGCCCGCGCAGGAGACCAAGGAGACGGATCGATGAGCGACGATCAGTGGACGAAGGGCCAGGGCGAGCGACGCGACCCCCGCGACGTGGACGACAGCGCCGAGTTCGGTGGACCGCTCTTTCCTGACGAGCCCGTCGAGGAGAACGGTCGGCCGGCAACCGGACGCCCCGACGACACCGGTCAGCCGCGCCTGCGGTTCGGTCCAGACGACACCGGTCCGCTGCCCCACTGGACGGCGCCACCGACGGGAGAGATCCCGAGTCTCGGCACGCCAGCGAGTGGTGCGGCCGCCGGAGATGATGATTCCGACGATGTCGATGTGTGGTCGACGTTCACCACCGAGTCACCGGTGTGGCGGGACGATGACCCCGTGACCACGGTGATGGATCAGGTGGCGAGGGAGCCTGATGCGAGTGGGGCGTCCGATCGCAGCGGTGGCACGGCGCGACGCGCCGATCCGAGCGGTGGGTATGACCGCCCCGTCGACAGCTCCGGCAGCGGCGAGTTCGACCTCCCGGAGTCCGACTACGGACGCTACGGGAGTGGCTACGGCCCATCGACCGGGGAAGTGGCCAGATCGCGAGGAACCCAACCCGGTGATCTGAGTGGTGAGGTACCCGCTCGCGCCGCGACGGGAGCCGGGACGGATCACGATCGGCACCGACCCTTCACTGATGCCGCGGCGCCCGACCGATCCGACGCGTCGTCGGCCGGGACAGCAGCGATCCGGCCGGCCGGTCGGTCCCACCCGGACCTCAGCCGTGCCGCCGCGCAACATGGGCAACGCGATCATCGCCGGGCTGGTGATCGCCGCGGTGTTCATCATCGCCCTGCTCACCCGGCCGGTCATCGTCCTCGCCATCATCGTCGTGATCCTCGCCCTGGCGGCGTGGGAGTACTTCGGCAAGATCACCGAGAAGGGCTACCGCCCGGCCGTCGCCCCCGGCCTGGCCGCCTGTGTGTGCGCTCCACTGGCCGCCTATTGGGTCGGTGACGGTGCCTTGCCGCTCGTCGTCGCCTTCGCCTTCATGGCCGGTGCTGTCGGGTTCATCGGCGCCCGTGGGGTCGAGTCGGGTCCCCTGCCGAACATGGCGGTGACGACGATGGGTGTCGTCTGGATCGGACTGCTCGGCGGCTACGCCGCGCTGATCCTGCGCTTCTCGACAGCGTTCGTCTCCAACGACATCGGCACCGACACGTTGTTCATGCTCGCCCTCGGGGTCGCAGCCAACGACGTGGGGGCCCTTGTGGTCGGTTCAGCGGTCGGGCGCACGCCGTTGCGTCCCTGGGTGAGCCCGAGCAAGACGCTCGAGGGTCTCCTCGGGGGAGCCCTCGTCACGATCATCGCCCTGTTCATCGCCAGCAAGATCAACACCGAGGGCACCTGGACCGACGCGTCCGACGTACTCCTGCTCGGGCTCGTGATCGCCGTCATGGCCCCGCTCGGTGACCTCACCGAGAGCATGTTCAAACGCAACCTCGACATCAAGGACTTCGGAACGATCGTCCAGGGCCACGGAGGCGTGCTCGATCGCTTCGACGGCTATCTGTTCGCCTTGCCGGCGGTCTACTACTTCACACTCGTGACGCTCTTCTAGGGCCGGCGAATCCAGCGCTGCCGTGACTCCGGTTCGTGTCGCGATCGCCGGGTCGTCGGGTTCGATCGGCACCCAGACGCTCGACGTCGTGCGTGCCGAGACCGGCCGCTACGAAGTCGTCGGCCTCGGCGTGGGCTCCGACGTCGCCACCCTCGTGGCCCAGGCCACCGAGTTCCGCCCAGCCGCTGTCGCCGTCGGCGACCCGACGCGGCGTGCCGAGGTCGCCGCCGCGTTGCCGTGGGCCACGGTTGTCGACCTCGAGGATCTGGCCGAGACCGCCGACGTCGTGGTCAACGCGGTCGTCGGGTTCGCCGGGCTCCCGGTCACGGTCGCCACGTTGACGGCGGGCAAGCGTCTGGCGCTCGCCAACAAGGAGAGCCTCATCGCCGCCGGTCCGGTGGTGCGGCCGTTGCGCTCGGTCGACGGCGCCGAGCTCGTACCCGTCGACTCCGAGCACTGTGCCGTGCACCAGTGTCTGCGGGCGTCCGCCGACACGGGCCGCGAGGTTGCCCGCATCGTCCTGACAGCCAGTGGCGGCCCGTTCCGCGGCCGGCGGGCGACCGACCTCGCCGCCGTCACCGTTGCCGAGGCCCTCGCTCATCCGACGTGGTCGATGGGCCCGAAGATCACGATCGACTCGAGCACGCTGATGAACAAGGGCCTCGAAGTGATCGAGGCCCACGAACTGTTCGACGTGCCGTTCGACGACATCGAGGTCGTCGTCCACCCGCAGTCGGTGATCCACTCGATGGTCGAATTCACGGACGGGTCGACGGTGGCCCAGCTGAGCAAACCGGACATGCGCCTGCCGATCGGCTACGCCCTCGGCTATCCCGACCGTGCCGCGACGG
Organism: Ilumatobacteraceae bacterium; assembly: GCA_963786985.1. Taxonomy (GTDB): domain Bacteria; phylum Actinomycetota; class Acidimicrobiia; order Acidimicrobiales; family Ilumatobacteraceae; genus Desertimonas. The sequence goes on from CAWBBL010000015.1 coordinate 135,506, forward strand.
CGTTCGGGCGCATCGACTGGGCCGAGCTGCATCGGCTCGACTTCGAGCTGCCCGACCTGGACACGTTTCGCTGCCTCGGCCTCGCCTATGACGCAGGCCGGATGGGCGGAACCGCCCCGGCCTGGTTGAGCGCGGCCAACGAAGTCGCCGTCGATGCGTTCCTCGCCGGGCGGATCTCGTGGGGGCAGATCGCCGAGGTGTGCAAAGCGGTGCTCGACCGGCATGATGCAGTGGTGCCGATCTCGGTGGGCGACGTCGTCGAGGCTGACCTGGCTGCCCGCCGAGTCGCCGCCGAACAAGTCGCCTACGCTCGGCAGTAACCGCGAGACCACGATGCAGACGAACGAACAGCCCTCCGTCGGGCGCCAGCTCCCGCCGCCCATCGCGGGTACGCGGTTCGACCGCTTCCGCGGCGAGGTGATGGCCGGTGGCGCGGTGACGGAACGGGATCCGGCCGAGGAGCCATTCGGCGGCGGGTCCTCGGGCGCGGTCGCCGGGCTGGCGATCCTCGGATTGTTCGTGTGGCTCGGGTTCACCAGCGGGTGGATGCTGCTGTTCGTCGTGGGCATCCTCGTCTCCGTGTTCCTCCACGAGCTCGGCCACTTCGTGACGGCGCGACTCACCGGGATGAAGGCGACGCAGTTCTTCATCGGTTTCGGTCCGCGCCTGTGGAGCTTCCACCGTGGCGAGACCGAGTACGGCGTACGTTTGCTGCCGCTCGGAGCGTTCGTGCGCATCATCGGGATGAACAATCTCGACGACGTGCCGCCGGCCGACGAGGCGCGCACGTACCGGCAGAAGTCGTACCCCCGGCGGATGCTCGTGATCACGGCGGGCTCGTTGATGCACCTGCTGATCGCCATCGTCTTGTTGTTCGGGGTCTTTGCGATTCGCGGCCAGATCGTCGACCGCGTCGGAGCAGAGGTCGGTGACGTCGCGGCCGACAGCGGTGCCGACGTGGCCGGCCTGCGTCAGGGCGACATCGTCGTGTCCGTCGGTGGAGTCCCTGTGGAGGACGGTGACCTCGGGGCGGCAGTCCGCCAAGCCGAACCCGGCGACACCGTTGCCGTGGTGTTCGAGCGCGACGGTCAGCAGCTCACGGTCGACGCCACGCTGGGTGAGAACACGACGCCCGGCGAGTTGAACGGGACGGCACTGCTCGGGGTGACGTCGCGTGGGGCGACGGAGTGGGAGGAGCTGTCGGTGGGCGAGGCGGCGACGACGACGTTCACCGACCTGGCGCCTGCCACGTGGGAGTCGACGAAGGGCATCGTCCAGGTGCTCAACCCGATCAACATCATCGACCACCTGACCGGCGAGTCCGAAGACTTGCGCACCAGGCCGACAACGATTGTCGGGGTGACCGGCGTCAGCGACGACATCGGCGAATTGCAAGGACTCGCCGGGGTGCTCTATCTCCTGGCCATCCTCAACGTGTTCGTGGGCGTGTTCAACATGTTCCCACTGCTCCCGCTCGACGGCGGCCATGCGGCGATCGCCACGTACGAGCGCGTCCGGGAGATCGGCAGAGGCGGGCGGCGCTACTTCGCCGACGTGGCCAGGCTGATGCCATTCACCATGGGTGTCATCGCCGTACTCTTCTTCCTGTTCATGTCGGGCCTGTACCTCGACATCACAAAACCGCTCTGATGAAGGTCGCCGACAGCACCGAGCGCCGTCTGACGCAGCAGATCCACGTCGGCGCCGTGCCGGTGGGTGGTGGCGCGCCGATCACCGTGCAGTCGATGACGATCACCAAGACGGCCGACGTCGAGGGCACCCTCCAGCAGATCTACGCCTTGGCGGCGGCCGGCTGCGACATCGTGCGCTGCACGTGCAACGAGGCGGAGGCGGCCGAAGGGCTGGCCCACATCGTGCCCCGTTCGCCGGTGCCCGTGATCGCCGACATCCACCATCAGTACCGCATGGCCTTGGCGGCGCTGGAAGCCGGCGTCCAGGGTTTGCGCCTCAACCCCGGCAACATCCGCAAGCCCGAGCACATCAAGGCGGTGGCCAGCGAAGCGCGCGACCGCGCGGTGCCGATCCGCATCGGCGTCAACGCCGGTTCCCTCGACCCCGCCCTCTACGAGCGCCACGGCGGCGCGACCCCCGAGGCGATGGTCGAGTCGGCGCTGCAGGAGCTCGCCTTGTTCCGCGAGGTCGACTTCGACCTCGTCAAGATCTCGGTCAAGGCGTCGAGTGTTCCGCTGATGGTCGAGGCCTACCGGCAACTCGCCGACGCCACCGACCATCCCCTGCATCTCGGCGTCACCGAGGCCGGGCCTCCGCCGGCTGGGCTGATCAAGGCGACCGCCGGAATTTCCACCCTGTTGCTCGAGGGGATCGGCGACACGATCCGCTACTCGCTCACTGCCGACCCGGTCGAGGAAGCTCGCGCCGGCCGCCAACTGCTCGAGTCGCTCGGCCTGCGTGAACGCAAGAACGTCGACCTGATCGCCTGTCCGTCATGCGGCCGGGCGGAGATCGACGTGATCGACGTCGCCAAGCGGGCGATGGAGGCGTTCGGCGAGCGGCAGCTCCCGTTGCAGGTGGCGGTGATGGGCTGCGTCGTCAACGGTCCCGGTGAGGCACGAGAGGCCGACCTCGGCATCGCTGCCGGCAACAAGCGCGGCCACCTGTTCGTCAAAGGCCGGAACATCGCCGTGGTGCCCGAGACCGAGATGGTCGACGCCCTCGTCGAATGGGCGGAGTTCATCAACGAGCACGGCATCGAGGCGGCGATCTCCAGGGCCGACACCACCAAGGCCGAGCGCGAGGCGGCGCGGGACCGCTCCGCGTTGCTCGATGCCAGGGGCGTCGACGCCAACCACGACGAAGCACGGATCGTCGAGATCCGCAAGACGGTTGCTCCGTAACCGCGTTCCCCGGCCACGCCAGCCGTAGCTGGTCACTCCCTCGCTGGCGCCCGGTCGCTCGCGTCCGTCGACGATCGTCCACGGATGCGATTCAGGCGGTGGCGACGAACGCCATCTCGCCGGGGGCGATGTCCAGACGGTCGCCAGGCGCGAGGTAACCGACTCGACCGGGCACGACGATGACGAGTTCGTCCGTCTTGGCCAGCCGCTCGGCCGGACCAACCAGGCGGAGCAGACGGATCGACGTGTCGGCAAGCGGGTAGACCCGCGCCGCCGACATCACCGGGTCGAGCAGCGGGGTCGGGTCCATCACTTCGAGGACCGTGTCGACGTCCACGGACTTGGTCGTCAATCCGGCCCGCACGACGTTGTCGCTCGCTCCCATCAGCTCGACACCAGCGCCGCCGAGGTAGCAGTGCAAGTTGCCCGGGGCCAGTTGGATCGCCTCACCAGGTTCGAGCTGGATGTAGTTGAGCAACAGGGTGAGGCCGATGCTCGGATCGCCGGGGTACCGGTCAGCCAGCCGAATCACCCAGCGGGCCTCGGGCCGGCTGCTCCCGGCGCACGCCTCGATGATCGGGCCGACGTCGACCTTGCCGCGCAGGAGGGCGGCGATCGTGGCGGCGACGCCGGTGCTCTCGAACGCCGCGGCAAAGCGGTGGAGCCCCACCTCCTCGAGGAGGGCGATCGTCTCGTCGATCGGGCGGACGCCGCAGAACGCCTCGAAGTCCGTCAGCGCACACAGCAGCTCGGGCTTCGGGTATGGGTCCGGGTAGCGTCCGGCCTGGTAACCCGCTTGCGCCTGTTCGGCGGTCGGGTGGGTTTGCAGCGACAGCGGTTGGGCGGCGGCAAGCACCTTGAGCAGGTAGGGAAGGGTCCCGGTCAGCACCGAGAGGTCGCGCCCGTCCGGGAGTCGCGACATCCCCGACGGATGGGTACCCAGCCACAGCTCGGCCCACGGGGTGCCGTCAGGCTGGCGCCCGAACAACTCGGGGATGAACCGCTCATCGCCCCACGGGTAGTGCTGGACGGCCCCGGTGATCGGTTGCATCGTTGCGCCCCGGTGATCCGCGTCTGCCTACAGGACGACGACAGACCGCAGCACGTCGCCCCGTTCCATCTTGTGGAAGGCATCCTCGATCCCATCGAGCCCGATCTCTTCGGACACGAACCGATCGAGGTCGAGGCGGCCCTGTCGATACAGCTCGATGAGCATCGGAAAGTCACGGGATGGGAGGCAGTCGCCGTACCACGAGGACTTCAACGCGCCCCCGCGGCCGAACACCTCGATGAACGGCAGCTCGAGAGTGACGTCGGGCCGGGGCACGCCGACGAGCACGACCGTTCCGGCCAGGTCGCGAGCCTCGAACGCTTGGCGGTAGACGGCCGGCAGACCGATCGCCTCGATGCAGACGTCGGCGCCGAAGCCGCCGGTCACCGATCGGATGTAGGCCACCGGGTCCTCGTTCGCCGAGTTGCAGGTGTGCGTCGCCCCGAAGCTCTCGGCAATGGCCAGTTTGCGGTCGTCGATGTCCACCGCCACGATCGTTGCCGCTCCGGCCAGGTAGGCGCCGGCGACCGCCGCACTGCCGACCCCGCCGCACCCGAACACGGCGACGGACTGACCGCGTGTCACCCCACCGGTGTTGATGGCCGCCCCGAGGCCGGCCATCACGCCACAGCCGAGTAGCCCGGCAACGGTGGCCGGCGCCGATTCGTCGACCTTCGTGCACTGGCCAGACGCGACGAGTGTCTTGTCGGCAAAGGCGCCGATCCCCAGGGCGGGGGAGAGCTCGCGGCCATTCTCCAAGGTCATCTTCTGACGGGCGTTGAACGTGTCGAAGCAGTACCACGGCTGACCGCGCCGGCAGGCGCGGCACTGGCCGCACACCGCCCGCCAGTTGAGGATGACGAAGTCACCCGGGGCCACGTCCGTGACGTCGGCGCCGACCTCCTCGACGACCCCTGCGGCCTCGTGCCCGAGGAGGAACGGGAAGTCGTCGTTGATCCCGCCCTCGCGGTAGTGCAGGTCGGTGTGGCACACCCCGCACGCCTGGACCTTGACGATCGCCTCGCCCGGCCCCGGGTCGGGAACGACGATGCTCTCGATGCTGACGGGCTCACCCTTGGCGCTGGCGACGACTCCCCGGACGGTCTGCGGCATGGGCGTCAACCTAATCGGGCCGCTCATCTGGGGAAGATCCGTGTCAGGGCCTGACACGGAACGTCCCCAGATGGTGAATTGACACAGATCTTCCCCAGATGTGGGGGCGCGGTCAGAACAGGCGTAGGTCGCTCGGCTCCATCCCGCGCAGCTCGTCGTAGTCGACCTCGATCCACCGCAGGCCGCGCGCCTCGGCGAGCACCCGCGCTTGGGGCTTGACGCGCTGGGCCACGAACACGCCGCGGACCTCGCCGAGCGCGGAGTCCAGCCGCAACCGCTCGATGTAGCGGACCAACTGCTCGACCCCGTCGATCTCCCCGCGACGCTTGACCTCGATGGCGACGACCGTCCCGTCGGCGTCGCGGCACACGAGGTCGACCGGGCCGATCGCCGTCGGATACTCCCGGCGGATCAACGTGAGACCGCGTTCGATCGCCGCTGGTGTGGCCGCCAGCAGCGCCTGGAGGTGGGCCTCGACGCCGTCCTTGCTGAGTCCTGGGTCGGAGCCGAGGTTCCACGTCGTATCGGAGACGATCTCATGCATCGTGATCGTCAGGCCCTCGCCCTTGGCGTTCGTCACGACCCAGTGGTCGTCGCTCTCGACCAGCCGGTTCGGCGCATTCATCCAGTTCAGCGGCTTGTACGCGCCACCGTCGGCATGGATCGCCACGCAACCGTCGTTCTTCACCATGATCAGGCGGGTCGCTTCGGGCAGGTGGGCGCTGAGTCGGCCGGCGTAGTCCACGGAGCAGCGGGCGATCACCAGGCGCACCGGCTCACGCTAACGGCGCGCCCTTCTCAGCGAGGATCGCGGCCGAGCAGGGCGAGCAGCTTGTCCTGGTCCGAGGCGTCCGCGGCGACGTCGACAGGCTCCTTGCAGACCCCCGGGCTGCGGAGCGCCTCACCGAGTCCGTCGACCTGGGCACGGATGCGAACGATCTCATCCGGTTCGATCGTCAACTGCTGGCCGGTCGCCGTGGCGAGGTCCCAACCGTGGACGACGAGGTCGAAACCGAGGAACCGGTCGATCGTCTGCTCCACGACGGCGCGGCCGAACAAGCCGTCGTACTCGGTCGTCGCCAGCTCCGGATCGTCGAGAACGCCGGCGACATCGGCGCGTGCCGCCCGGAACGCGCCGAGCGGGTCGTCGTCGACCGACGGCGCCGGGCTGAGCGAGCGGTCGAGCGGTTTGAGCATCATCTGGTGAACGTCGACGACGTGGCGGACGACGTCGCGGGCGGTCCACTCATCGCATGGCGACTGGTTCTGCCAGTTCACCGGGGCGACGTTCTCGATCACCGCCTCGAAGCGGTCGGACAGGTGGCTGATGCGTGTGCCGATCTCGGTCATCTGACCATCGTGGCTCTCAGGACGCCAGTGGGTCTTGTACCGATCGGTCATCGAACGGGCGGACGACCGCCGACGTGCGATCGAGCGTCGAGAGCAGCCGCCCGGGGGTCATGGCCGCGATGTCCTTGCAGTCCCGGGTGAGGTGGGCCTGGTCGGCGTATCCGGCGCCGGCGGCGAGCTCGGCAAGACCGCGGCGGCGCTCGGCAGCGAGCCGAATGAACCGCTGCAGGCGAGCGATCCGGGTGTAGTACGCCGGGCTGTAGCCCACGGCGTTCGCGAAACGGCGCCGGAACTGTCGCAAGGACACGCCGAACTCGTCAGCTACTCGATCGAGCGTGCCGATCGGATGGCGGGACCGTCCAAGGAGTGCGGCGGCGACGATCATCGGCTCGCCCTCGGCGTCCCGCAGGCGGTTGCCGACGAACGTCTCGAGAAAGTGGCGGCGTGCCGCTGGTCGGTTGGCTCCCTGCAGCTCGTCGTCGAGGGCCTGGGCGATCCGGTCGGACAGCACCGCGTCGAGAGGGACGCGGCGGTCGACCAGCTCGGCGGCGGGGAGGCCGAGGGCCAAGCCGCTGGCGCCGGGATGGAAGCGAACACCCGTCGTCGCCGTGCCGGGGGCCAGGTTGAACGACCAACCTGTCGTGTCCGGACCACACACCCAAGTTCCCCGACCTTCGATCCACAACAGTTCGACCGACCCGTCGGGCACCAGGTCGTGGCGACCCTCGGGACTTGCGTCCCACGTGCACTCGACAACGCCTCGCAGGCCGGCTGGCGGACGGATCGGGCGGAACCACGTCACCGCTGGATGGTGCCCGATCAACGGAGATCGGAGCCGCGACGCTGTTGCCACTGCTGCCAGGCCTTGTCGAGGGCGGCGAGGACCGGCGCCGCGTACTCCTCGCGGGACACGATGAAGTCGGGAAGCCAGAGGTCCGGTTCGTTGTAGACGATCGGCGATCCATCGATGCGGCTGACGTGCAGACCAGCCGCCATCGCCACCGCCGCCGGGGCGGCGGAGTCCCATTGGTACATGCCGCCGGCGTGGACGTAGACGTCGGCGATTCCGGTGACGACGGCCATCGCCTTGGCGCCTGCCGACCCGAGCGCGACCACGTCGGCATCGATCGCCTCGGCGGCGATCGCCGTGACGAACGAAGGTCGCGAGCGCGACGTGACCACGACTGGTCTCGAGCGATCGGCGGCGGGCACCTCCGGCGGGGGGTCGGTGGCCAGGGTCAGCTCCATCGCCGGCAGCGCCACGGCGCCGGCGGTCAGCGCGCCGCGTTCCCACAGCGCGATGTGCACTGCCCAGTCGCTGCGGCGCGGATCGCCGTACTCGCGGGTCCCGTCGAGCGGGTCGACAATCCACACCCGGTCGTGGTGGTGCCGGCGGGGATCGTCGGCGCCCTCTTCGGAGAGCAGGGCATCACCGGGCCGCGCCGACGTCAACTCTGTGGCGATGAAGGCGTGAGCTGCGGCGTCTCCCTCGTCCATCAGCAACCAACTCGGCGCACCGGTGGCGACCAGATGGGTGCGCAACTCGACGAGCCGGTGCCCGGTCTGCGTGGCCAGTCGGGTGGCCAGTGCGGCGTCGGACTCGTTCACGGGGGACGCTGCTCCGGCACCCCGCGATGGTACTGTCGCCCGCCGTGCCAGAACCGGAGCCCGATGCGCCAGACCTCGATTTCCGAGGGTCGCGACGGCTTGCCGGCAAGGAGGAGTGGTTCTGGTACCTGGCCGCGGCGGTCAGCTACATCACCCTGTCGATCTGGCACAAGTTCCTGCTCAACTGGTTCGTCGGTCCGTTCTGGCTGGTGGCGGTCGTCATCGTCGGCCCAGCGATCTGGGATCGCCTGCGCGGCTGGGGCCGCCGACGATGAGTTGGGCGGCGCACCAGTTCGAGGTCTACGCCGTGCAGGCCCACCTGCCCAAGAAGATGCGCGGCAAAGTCAGCTTCTGGGGAATCTTCCTCGGCGACTTCACGCCTGACTTCCTGTCCAAGTTCTGGGTGTACGGGATCACGATCAACGGTCGCCACTACGGCGCCGAGGTGCCGCACAAGTGGCACCGTGGGTGGCCGGGGATGGGAGTGACGCACACGCTGTTCCTCGGTGCCCTGCTCGCCGGTGCGTTCTGGTTGTGGAAGCGCAACCGCGCGTTCACGGTCGGCTATCTGCTCGGTTACGCCGCTCATGCCCTGACCGACGTCAACGACTCGGTCGGCACGATCCTGCTCTTCCCATTCTCGGCGCTCAACTGGAGCGTGCAGACGTGGGCGTACGCGGCGACGATCGAAGGAGGTAAGTACCTCGACGCGGCCGCCTACTACTCGAGCCTCGGGCTGATGATGGACCTGTTCTGGCTGGCAGTCGTGCTGGTGTCCTGGCGCGTGCTCACCCGCGACTACTGGCGCACGCAGATCGTCCCGGCAGACGCCCGGGTGTGGGCGTGGTTCGCCAGGTTCCTCCCCGAGCGCGGGCTGCTCGCGCTGTACCGGGCGACGTTCTTCTATGGCGTGTGCCGGATGATCTCGTGGAGTGTCTGGGCCCATCTGATCGAGGACTACCCCTACGACCTGTCGTGGACTGGTCCGTTCTGGATCGGGGCGCGCTCGCTCCCGCACGTCAACCCGTGGATCGTCGCTCCGGTGACGTTGGCGCTACTCGGAGCGACCTACTGGGTCGTGAGCAAGCTCTGGGAGCCGATGGGTCGCGCCGAGAAGCGTCGAGCGAGGCCGGCGAGCCCAGCTGCCGGCTGAGGCGCGACCCACGCCGCAGCTGCGGCCACGACATCGGAACCGAGGACCTCGACCGGATCGAGGTCGAGGCTGCGCAGGAACGCCACCGTCGTGACGTCGTGGGCCACCGGGTCGGGTTCATTGACGACACCGAATCTCGCCAGGGCACGATGGAGGCTCGGCTTGGCTGCGTACCCGACGAACGCCGCGCCGGTGATCGCCGCTTCGGCGGTCGACAGGCAGTTCATGCACATGACGATGACGATAGCCCTGCGACGCCCGCCCGGATCGACGCCTTTGGTGGCGGTGGATCGCCCGAGTCAACCGAAGGGTGCGGATGTGACGGAACGGTCACACTGGCACCCTTTGGTTCGCTGGGGGCGGATGGGCGGAACGTCATCCGGCGAGCTTCTTGTACTTGATGCGGTGCGGTTGGTCGGCAGCCGTGCCGAGCTGTTTGTGGCGCCACTCCTCGTACTCGGTGAAGTTGCCCTCGAACCAGCGCACCTGGCTGTCGCCCTCGAAGGCCAACACGTGCGTGGCGATGCGGTCGAGGAACCACCGATCGTGGCTGATCACGACGACGCATCCGGGGAAGTTGTCGAGCCCCGCCTCGAGGGCGCGCAGCGTGTCGACGTCGAGGTCGTTGGTCGGCTCGTCGAGGAGCAGCACGTTGCCACCACGCTTGAGCAACTTGGCGAGGTGGACGCGATTGCGCTCACCGCCGGACAGATCGCCGACCCGCTTCTGCTGGTCGGCACCCTTGAAGTTGAAGCTGGCGACATAGGCCCGACCGTGGATCTCGCGGTTGCCGACCTTGAGGTGGTCGACGCCCCCGGTGATCTCCTCGTACACGGTGGCGTCGTCGGCGAGCGAGTCGCGGTCCTGGTCGACATAGCTCAGCTCGACGGTGTCGCCGATCGTGATCGATCCGGCGTCCGGCTTCTCGCTGCCCGTGATCATCCTGAACAGCGTCGTCTTGCCGGCGCCGTTGGGCCCGATGATTCCGACGATCCCGGCGCGGGGGAGCGAGAACGAGAGATCCTCGATGAGCAGGCGGTCGCCGAAGCCCTTGCGCAAGCCATCGACCTCGATGACAGTGTCGCCGAGCCGCGGCCCGGCGGGAATGGCGATCTCCAGCTGCTGGTCGTCACCCCGGGCAGCCTCAGCTTCGGCCTGCAGCTTCTCGTAGGCGGTGAGGCGGGCCTTGCCTTTCGCCTGACGAGCCTTCGGCGCCATGCGCACCCACTCCAGCTCGCGCTCGAGCGACTTGCGTCGGGCCACGTTGGAGCGCTCGTCGCGGGCGAGGCGCTCCTGCTTCTGCTCGAGCCACGAGCTGTAGTTGCCCTCGAACGGGATGCCCCGGCCGCGGTCGAGCTCGAGGATCCAGCGGGCCACGTTGTCGAGGAAGTAGCGGTCGTGGGTGATCGCCACGACGGTTCCGGCGTACTCCCGGAGGAACTGCTCCAGCCAGTCGACACTCTCGGCGTCGAGGTGGTTGGTCGGCTCGTCGAGGAGCAGCAGATCGGGGCGGCTGAGCAACAGCCGGCACAGGGCGACGCGGCGGCGTTCGCCTCCCGACAGTGTCGCAACGTCGGCGTCGTCGGGTGGACAGCGCAACGCGTCCATGGCGATCTCGACGTTGCGCTCGAGGCTCCACGCATCGGCGGCCGCGATCTTGTCCTCGAGGGCAGCCTGCTCGATGCCGATCTTGTCGTAATCGGCATCGGGGTCGGCCCACTTCGCCATCACCGCGTTGTACTGGTCGATGATCGACTGCACGGCGACGACGCCATCCATCACGTTGCCCTTGACGTCCTTGTCCGGATCGAGTCGCGGCTCTTGAGCGAGGTAGCCGACCGTGAACCCTGGGGTCAGGCGGGCCTCGCCGGTGAACCCGTCGTCGAGGCCGGCCATCACCTTGAGCAGCGACGACTTACCCGCCCCGTTGGCGCCGATGACGCCGATCTTGGCGCCGGGATAGAACGACAGCGAGATGTTCTCCAGCACCGTGCGGTCCGGCGGGTAGAACCGCCCGAGCTTGTACGTCGTGTAGATGAACTCGTGGGCCATGTCGCCGATGAGGCTACCGGCGCCTCGATTTGGCCCCGAGTATCGGTGAGCTCACGAGAGTCCCGTTCCGCCTCGTGCGCTGCGCAGTTGCCACGTTGCGACGGCCACTACCCTGAGTGGTGTGACAACGACGTCCACGCCTGGGCACCGCCCAGACCCGCCGGAAGGCAGTGGCTTCGGGGCCAACTCCTGGCTCGTCGAAGAGATGCACGAGCAGTACGAGGACGACCCCGATTCGGTGAGCGAATCGTGGCGCGAGTTCTTCGCCAACGGCAACGGTGCCGCTCCTGCCGCTCCGCGCGTACCTCCGAGTGATCCGGGGAAGATCTCTGGCGACATCCGCGACACTTCGTCCCCAGCTGCGCGAGCGACCGGCCGCGACGCCGATTCCTGCCGAACCCGTCACCGAGCCGCCGCCCGCCACGCCCGCCGAGCCCGCCAGGCCCGCCGAGCCCCCCACACCCACCGCCACGTCCGCCGCCGGCGCCGAGCCCGGCACCGTCCTGAAGGGCGCCGCGGCGGCGATCGCCGCCAACATGGAGCGCAGCCTGACGGTTCCGACGGCGACCAGCTTCCGTAACGTCCCGGCCAAGCTGCTCGAGGTCAACCGCAACGTCATCAACGGCTACCGCACACGTTCCGGACAGGGCAAGGTGAGCTTCACGCACATCGTCGGCTACGCCATCGTTCGGGCGGTCACCGACGCCGTGCCGGCGATGCGCAACAGCTACATCACCGGTGCCGATGGCAAGGGTCGCCTCGTCGTCAACGACACCGTCAACATGGGTCTGGCGGTCGATGTCGACAAGGGCGACGGCACCCGCTCGCTCGTCGTTCCGGTCGTCAAGAACGCCAGCGCGATGGACTTCGCCGAGTTCTTGGCCGCCTACGAGGAGATCATTCGCAAGGTCAAGTCGAACAAGCTCACGATCGACGATTTCCAGGGCGCCAACGTCACCCTCACGAACCCCGGCACGATCGGGACGGTGCAAAGCGTGCCCCGGCTGATGCCCGGGCAGGGGGTCATCGTCGGCGTCGGCAGCATCGATTACCCGGCCGAGTTCGAGGGCGCCGACCGCAAGAATCTCTCGTCGCTGGGCATCTCCAAGGTCGTCACGGTGACGAGCACGTACGACCATCGGATCATCCAGGGCGCCGAGAGTGGGCTGTTCCTCAAGCAGGTCCACGAACTGCTGCTCGGCGAGCACGGCTTCTACGACCAGATCTTCGCGTCCCTGGACATGCCCTACGAGGCCGTCAAGTGGCATCCCGACGTCAATCCGATCGACCGCGAAGAGTCGATGCTCCAGAAGCAGATGCAGGTCGCCACGCTGATTCGGGTCTACCGGGTTCGCGGCCACCTGATCGCCGACCTCGACCCGCTGCGCTGGAAGGATCCCGTGATGCCGGTCGAGCTCGACCCGTTCACCTACGGGTTGACGATCTGGGACCTCGACCGCGAGTTCCTCACCGGAGGCATCGGCGGCACCGATCGCATGCAGCTCGGCAAGTTGCTCGGCGTGCTGCGTGACGCCTATTGCCGGACCATCGGCGTCGAGTACATGCACATCCAGGAGACCGACGAGCAGCGCTGGATCCAGTCCAAGTTCGAGCGTCCGGTCGAACCGCTCGACAAGGACGCCAAGCTCCGGATTCTCGAGCGGCTCAACGCCGCCGAGGCCTTCGAGCGCTTCCTCGCCACGAAGTACGTGGGCACCAAGCGCTTCGGCTTAGAGGGTGCCGAGTCGGTGATCCCGATCCTCGACGAGATCCTCGCCGCGGCTGCCGACACCGGGCTCTCCGCCAGCGTGCTCGGGATGGCCCATCGCGGTCGGCTGAACGTGTTGTCGAACATCATGGGCAAGAGCTACGACGCGATCTTCCGGGAGTTCGAGGGCTACCTCGACCCGAACTCGGTGCAGGGTTCCGGCGACGTCAAGTACCACCTCGGCGCCACCGGCAAGTACGTCAGCCCGAGCGGCGCCGACATCAGCCTCGAGTTGGCCGCCAACCCCAGCCATCTCGAAACGGTCACGCCAATCGTCTCGGGAATGGTGCGCGCAATCCAGGACCGTACCGAGCCACCAGGGTCGTATCCCGTCCTGCCGATCAACATCCACGGTGACGCGGCCTTCGCCGGCCAGGGAGTCGTCGCCGAGACGCTGGCGATGAGCGACATCACCGGCTATCGCGTCGGCGGCACGATCCACCTGATCATCAACAACCAGATCGGGTTCACGACGGCGCCCGAGTTCGCACGGTCGTCGCTGTACTGCAGCGACGTCGCCAAGACGGTGCAGGCGCCGATCTTCCACGTCAACGGCGACGACCCGGAGGCCTGTACCCGGGTCGCCAAGCTCGCCTTCGAGTACCGCCAGCGGTTCCACAAGGACGTCGTCATCGACATGTGGTGCTATCGCCGGCACGGGCACAACGAGGGCGACGACCCCAGCTACACCCAGCCGTTGATGTACCGGGCGATCGCCGATCACCGCAGCGTGCGCAAGCTGTACGTCGAGTCGCTCGTCAAGCGCGGCGACATCACCGCCGACGAGGCCGACCAGGCGCTCGGCGACTTTCAGGACCGATTGCAGGTCGCCCTCGACGAGACGCGCGCCCAGGCGCCGCCGGCGCACAAAGCGGCCCGTCCGCCCAAGCCGGTCGGTGTGCTGCCGCCGATCCCTACCGGGGTCGATCGTCAGGTGCTCACCGACCTCTTCGGCGCGTTGACTGCGTACCCCGAGGGGTTCACCGCGCACCCGAAGTTGGCCAAGCAGTTCGAGGCGCGGGCCAAGCTGTTCGCCGAAGGCGAGGTCGAGTGGGCGACCGCCGAGACACTGGCCTTCGGGTCGCTGTTGGCCGAGGGGCACAGTGTCCGCCTCGCCGGCGAGGACACGCGGCGCGGCACCTTCTCCCAGCGCCACGCCGCGCTGATCGACTACGAGACGGGCCAGTCGTGGGTTCCGCTCGATGCTGTCGGCAGCGAGGACGCCCGGTTCTGGGTCTACGACTCGCTGTTGTCGGAGTACGCCGCCCTCGGGTTCGAGTACGGGTACGCCCAGACCTCGCCCGAGACGCTGGTGCTCTGGGAGGCCCAGTTCGGTGACTTCATCAACTGCGCCCAGGTGATCGTCGACCAGTACCTCGTCGCCGCCGAGGACAAGTGGGGGCAGCGCAACGGTCTCGTCCTGCTGCTTCCGCACGGCTATCACGGCCAGGGTCCGGAGCACTCGTCGGCGCGCATCGAGCGCTTCTTGCTGGCGGCTGCGGAGGACAACATCCAGCTCGTCAACGCCACGACGGCGGCGCAGTACTTCCACCTGCTACGCCGCCAGGTGTTCACCGAGCGGCACACGCCGCTGATCGTGTTCACGCCCAAGGAAGGGCTGCGCATGAAGCAGACCCGATCACACCTCGACGAGCTGACGACCGGCTCGTTCTCCGAGGTGCTCGACGACCCCGGCGTCGGCGATGCCGAAGCGATCGAGCGCGTCGTGTTCTGCAGCGGCAAGGTGGCGTGGGACGCGATGGCCGAGCGCGACAAGCGTGAAGCACAGGTGGCGGTGATTCGCGTCGAGCAGCTCTACCCGCTGCCGACCGAACAGATGCTCGACCTGTTGCGCCGACGCTACGTGAACGCCAAAGAACTCGTCTGGCTGCAGGAGGAACCCGAGAACATGGGTGCGTGGCGGTTCATCGAGAACCGCACGTGGCGGGTCAAAGAGCTCGGCTACGACATGCGTCACGTCGCCCGCGTCGAGTCGGGCAGCCCGGCCACTGGCTCCAAGGCGATCCACGACCAGGAGCTGGTCGACCTGATGGACGAAACGTTCGCGTAGCGACCAGCGCCGGCGTCGTCACAGCAACCAGACGAGGCGGGACCGCGTCACAGGTCGACGTCGAGCAGTGCTCCCAACTCGCGAAGGGCCGCGTCGGCATCGGTGACCTTGATCGTCGCCATGCCCATCGCCCGTGCCGGCTTGAGGTTGACGCCGAGGTCATCGAGGTAAACGCACTCGGCCGGCAGGACGCCCAACAATTCACAGGCGATCTCGTAGAAGCGACGTTCCGGCTTGCGCACACCGACCTTCGCCGATTCGACGACGATGTCGAAGCGCGCCATCACGTCGGGGATCGCCGCCGGCCCGATCGCCGCACCGGCGACGTTGTTGGTCAGGCAGGCCTGGGCGTAGCCGGCCGCCTTGATGGTGTCGAGTGCCAGCACCATCCGGGGTCGTGGATGACCAGCGAGCAGCGGCAGGACGTCACGACCCGGCACCTCGTGTCCGAGGGCGCGGGACTCGACGGCGAAGGCCGCGTCGAAGTCGACGGTCGTGAGCTCGCTGCGCTCCAGCCGGGCCCAGGAGTTGCCGTCGGAGTCGACGGTGTTGACCGACCGGAGAAACCCCGCCGGCAGCCCGTTCGCGCGCTCGTAGCGGGTGAAGGCATCGAACGGGCTGGACAGGATCACCCCGCCGAGGTCCCAGAGAACCGCCGTGAACACGTCCGCTGACTCTACGATGATGCTCGCGGCGCCGACGCCATGGCGTGGTCCGCCGGCGCCCCCGCTCGATCGCGAGGGTCGTCCGAACGACCGAATCCGGAGCAGACCAGCACTTCATGACCACAGCACCGCCACGAGGCATCGCCGCCCCCCACGACGGCGACCTCGTCGTCGTCGACGGATCGAACATCGCCACCGAAGGCCGTTCGTTGCCCAGCCTCGCCCAACTCAACGACGCAGTCCTCAGCTTCCGTGAGGAGTACCCGGACGTCAACGTGACCGTCGTCGTCGACGCGACATTCGGCCATCGCATCGCCAAGAGCGAGGTTGCCGAGTTCGACGCCGCTGTCGCGCACAACGAGCTCGTCGCCCCGCCGGCGGGAGCCGTCGGGCGCGGTGACGCGTTCGTGCTGAGCATTGCCAACAAGTCCGGTGCCCGAGTTCTCAGCAACGACTCCTTCCAGGAGTTCCACGGCACGTACCCGTGGCTGTTCGACGAGGGACGCCTCGTCGGGGGCAAGCCCGTGCCGCATGTCGGCTGGGTGTTCGTCAACCGGCTGCCGGTGAAAGGTCCGATCAGCAGGAAGGCTCGCGCCTCGGCATCGGAGAAGTCCGCCGCACGGCGTTCGGCAAGCAAGCTGGCCAGCCAGCCGATGCCAGTGCCCAGCGCTCCACCGCCCGGTCCGGCGCGCTCGGCGAGGTCCAAGCCGGCAGCCAAGCAAGCCGCCAAGGTCAGCGACGTGATCGCCGTGGCGGTCCCGGACACGAAGGTCGCGTCACGCGGCGGACCGGTCAACGAGCTGCTGCCGTTCCTCGAGTTCATCCAACACCATCCGGTCGGGAGCAGCGTGAGCGGGGTCGTCGAGTCGTACTCCTCGCACGGCGCCTACGTGACGATCGGCGAAGTGCGTGGCTACGTACCGCTGCGCCTGATGGGCAACCCACCCCCGCGCAGCGCCCGGGAGGTCTTGAAACAGGGTGAGGCAGTCACCCTCGTCGTCGACAGCTTCGCGCCCTCCCGCCGCAACGTCGACCTGGCGTTGCCGGGCCTCGGCGGGCACCCCACCGAGACCCCACCGGCCGCCCCCACCCGTCGTAAGAAGACGGCCGCGCCGACCCTGTCCGACCAGCCTGGTGAATCGGCTGCTGAAACGCCGCCGACCAAGAAGGCGGTCACCAAGAAGGCGCCGGCCACGAAGAAGGCGCCGGCCACCAAGAAGGCGCCGGCCAAGGCGGCGCCGGCGCGCAAGAAGCGCTCGGCATCGAGCACCAAAGCCGTGGCAACGAAGTCGGCGGCAGCCGAATCGACGCCGACGAAGAGTGCCCCCACATCGGGAACGAAGTCGGCGTCCGCGCCGAAGAAGGCTCCAGCCGCCAAGCGGGCGACCAAGAAGTCGGCGGCGGCTTCCGTCGACACCGCGACTCCGCCATCCGGCGCCAAGCGTCCCACGCCCGAACCGGCGAAGAAGAAGGCGGCTGGCAGGCGGTGACCAGATTCGCGACCTGGAACGTCAATTCGCTGAACGCCCGGCTGGGTCGAGTCGAGCAGTGGATCTCCGACGTCGGTCCCGACATCCTCTGCATGCAGGAGACCAAGCTCGCCGACGAAGCATTTCCGGCGATGGCGTTCGAGGCCCTGGGGTACGAGTCGGCGCACCACGGCGAGGGCCGCTGGAACGGCGTCGGGATCCTGTCTCGGGTCGGTCTCAGCGACGTCACGATGGGCTTCGACGACGGCCTCGATCCCGATTCGGAAGCGCGGGTGATGACGGCGCGATGCGGGGACGTCACCGTCGTCAACGTGTACGTGCCGAACGGACGGTCGATCGACCACGAGCAGTACCAGTACAAGTTGAGCTGGCTGGCGCGCCTCGAGAACCTCCTCGAGGCTGCCCGGCAGGAACACGATTCGGTGATCCTGGCTGGTGACTTCAACATCGCCCCGACAGACATCGACGTCTACGACCCGGCGGTGTTCGCCGGAGCTACTCACGTCAGCCCCGCGGAGCGGGCCGTCGTCGAGCGCCTCGTCGGCGACGGCTGGAACGACGTGCTGCGGACCCGCTACCCGGAGATCGACCGCGTCTTCTCGTGGTGGGACTATCGGCGCGGCGACTTCCACGAAGGCCGTGGCATGCGCATCGACCTCGTCCTGGCCACTGCGCCCGTCGCCGAACGCGTGGCGTGGTGTGTCATCGACCGCAACGCCCGGAAGGGCCAGCAACCGAGCGATCACGCCCCGGTGATCGTGGACCTGGAGTGAGCGACGCCGCCGAGTGGTGGCGCAGCGCGGTCGTCTACCAGATCTATCCACGGTCGTTCGCCGACGCCGACGGCGACGGCATCGGGGACGTCAACGGCATCCGCTCCAAGCTCCCGTACCTCGCAGCGTTGGGGATCGACGCCATCTGGATCAGTCCGTGGTACCCGTCGCCGCTGCTCGACGGGGGATACGACGTGGCCGACTACCGCGGCATCAACCCCGATTTCGGCACGCTGGACGATGCCGATGCGATGATCGCCGAGGCGCACGACCTCGGCTTGCGTGTGCTCATCGACCTCGTCCCCAATCACTGCTCGTGGGACCATCCATGGTTCAAGGCCGCCCTGGCGGCGGGGCGTGGGGCTCCCGAGCGCGACCTGTTCTGGTTCCGCGAGGGTGCCGATGGGCCGCAGGGCTCGGCGCCACCGAACGGCTGGGCTGGTTCGTTCGGGGGCTCGGCGTGGGAACGTGTCGACGACGGACAGTGGTATCTCCATCTGTTCGACGTCAGCCAGCCGGATTGGAACTGGGAGAACCCGGCGGTGCTCGAGGAGTTCGACTCGATCCTGCGCTTCTGGTTCGACCGCGGGATCGACGGCTTTCGCATCGACGTCGCCGACTCGATGTCCAAGGACAGCACGTTGCCGGAGGTCGACGAACCCCGTGTGCCCGGTCAACCGGCGAACAAGTATCCGGCCCATCCGCACTGGGACCACGACGAGGTCCATGACATCCATCGACGGTGGCGGCGGATCGCCGACGAGTACTCGGAACAGCCGGGTGGGGCGCGGACGTTCGTCGCTGAAGCGTGGGTGACTCCTCCAGCGCGGCTCGCCCGGTATCTGCGCCCTGACGAGTTGCACTGCGCGTTCAACTTCGACGCGCTCAAGGCGCCGTGGGATGCCCGCAGCCAACGGCGAGTGATCGACAACTCAACCGAAGCGATCTGGGAGGTCGGGGCCTCGGCCACGTGGGTGCTCAGCAACCACGACACGATCCGCCATCGCACACGGTATGGGCGGGACCAACGCCAGGCCAGTGCCCCGGCTGGAACCGTCGATGCCGATCTGGCCTTGGGCCTGCGTCGGGCGCGAGCTGCGGCCCTCCTCGAGCTGGCCCTCCCTGGCGGTGCCTACATCTACCAGGGTGACGAGCTCGGCCTTCCGGAGGTCGAGGACCTCCCGGCGGAGGTTCTCGACGACCCGATCTGGGAGCACTCCGGCCGTCAGATCCACGGGCGCGACGGCTGTCGCGTTCCGATGCCGTGGTCCGGTACCGAGGCGCCGTTCGGATTCGGGCCGGGTGCCGCGCAGCCGTGGCTCCCCCAACCGACGAGTTGGGCCGAGTTCACCGTCGCCGCCCAGGACGGCGACCCGGCCAGTCACCTCTCGCTGTATCGCGCCGCGTTGCAGATCCGCCGCCAGCACCCGGCACTCGGCGATGGGCGCCTGGAGTGGGTTGACCTCGCCCCTGACGTGCTGTGCTTCGAGCGTCGGCCGGGTTTCCGGTGCGTCGTCAATTTCGGGGTTGACCCGATCGAGCTCCCGGCGCATCGACGCATGATGCTGGCCAGCGTGCCCGTCGTTGACGGAGTTCTGCCGAGCGACGGAGCAGCCTGGCTGTCAATGTGAGTGTTCGGCGGCGTCGAGGGCCGCCTTGATCGGCGCGAACACCTGGGCCGCAGTCACGGGTCCGAAGCTGGCCAGGGAGGACAGCTCGTCGGGCGTCGACGGTGGCGTCGCGGCGATCGCCGAGAGGTCGGCGTCGGAGCAGATCTGGGCCGGCAGCAACGCGGCAGCCCGCGCTGCGGTGCGCCGCCATGACATCAGCGAGTCGGTGCGCTGGGCGACAACGTCCACGGGCTCCCGGAGGTACGCAGGCCGAGGCACGACCGGGACCGCCTCGGTGGGCAACCCGACGATGAATGGGCTCGGCTTGCGGGCGTACCCCCGCCGCCGTTCGGCAGACGTCACGAGGAGCTGGTCGCTGGCCCTCGTCATCGCCACGTGGAGCAGCCGGGCTTCCTCGGCCTTGCCCTCGAGTGTCGTCGCCGATCGGTGCGGAACGAGCCCGGTCTCCACGCCGGCCACGATGACGGTTCGCCATTCGCGTCCTTTGGCGGCGTGGAACGTGAGTAGTTCGACACCCACCTCGTTGCCCGGCTCGGCGAACACGGCGGTCGTGTTGATCCACGACCGGAAGGCGTTCCCGTCGCCGTACGGCTGCTCACGTAGGAAATCGAGGGCCGCGGCCGCGACTCGCCGATCGGCCTGTTCGGCGGACGACATCGACGCGCTGATCGGTGGCGGCGCGACCTCGAGGACATCGTGCGCCCACGCCCGCAACTGGGCAGCCGAAGGCCGCGCTGTCGCCTCACTGACGGCGGCGGCGAGCGGGCTTCCCGCCGGAATGGCGTGCTGTTGCACGGCCACTCCAGCTTCCGTGAGGGCCGAGCGCAGGACGTTGAGTTGCTCGTGGGTCCGGGCGAGCACGGCGACGTTGCCGGCGCGCACCAGGGCAGGTGGTTGGGACCCGATGAACCGGGTGATGAGCATGGCCTCAGCGTGTTCGTCGGCCGCGTTGTGGACCTCGACGGGCGTCCCATCGTCGCGCGCCGAGACCGCCTCGCCAGGCTGACTGCCGGCGCGCAGCACGTGCATGCTGGCGTTGACGATCTGCGGAGTGCACCGGCGGTTCGCCGTGAGGCGGACCACCTCGATACCGGGCAGGTGACGATCGACGTCGAGGAGCAAGGACGGGTCGGCGCCGTTGAAGCCATAGATCGCCTGGGCCGGGTCACCGACGAGGAAGAGGTCGTTGCGCCCGGCAACCAGCTGGTGGAGCAGCCGGTACTGCACCGGGTTGAGGTCCTGGGCCTCGTCGACGAGGACATGACGGAAGCGCCAGCGCACGACGTCGGCGAACTCCGGATCGGCGTCGAGTTGGCGGGTGAGGACGAGGAGCAGATCGTCGAGGTCGACGACGCCACGCCGGCGCTTGACCAGCTCGTAGTCGGCGAGGATGTCGGCGATCTTCGTCGGCGGCACACCGCAGCGACGGTTGGCGGCCCGTGCAGCAGCGACGTAGTTGGCCGGGGCGACACCACGAGCGGCGGACCAGGAGCGTTCGGCGGCGATCGTGTCGACCGAGCACCGCCCGGCTACGCCGGCCAGTAGGCGGTGCTGATCGCTGGTGATGTGCGGTGCCGGCCGGCCCTCGTCGGCCCACCGTTGGCGCATCACCCCGAGGGCGACGGAGTGGAACGTGCCCGCTTCGATCCACTCCCGGACGCCGGACGATCTGAGCCGGCGGCGCAACTCACCGGCGGCCTGGCGAGTGAACGTCAGGGCCAACGTGTGGCGGGCCTCGGCGGTGCCGGTCGCGACGCGATAGGCGATGCGCCGAGCCAAGACCCTGGTCTTGCCCGAGCCGGCCGCGGCGATGACGGCAACGAGCGTCGACGGCGTCGTGACCGCTGTCCGCTGGTCCACGTCGAGATCGCCGAGCAGCGCATCCCCGTCCATGACGTCACTGTACGGGAGGGGTGTGGGATCGCTTGCTGGCTCCGGCCGGAGCGACACCACCGGTACTGTGTGGCCCATGCCGTATCCGAAGAAGCTGCTCAACGACTACGAGGAGCTCGCAGTCGATCTGCACCCGCACTGGCTGTACTTCGTCGAGGTCGTCCTCGCCCTCGTCGCGGCGATCGTCCTCGGGGTCGTCCTCGTCGCCATCGACGCGCCCAACGAGGTCAGGTGGATCGCCCTGTTCTTGATCATCGCCTGCGCCGTGTGGGTCGTCGTCCGCTACCTCAAGTGGACCACGACCAACTTCGTGATCACCAGCGACCGCGTGATCTTCCGCCACGGTGTGTTCGCCAAGACCGGTATCGAGATTCCCCTCGAGCGGGTCAACAGCGTCCACTTCAACCAGACGATCATCGAACGCATCGTCGGTGCCGGCGACCTGCTCATCGAGTCGGGTTCGGAGGGCGGCCAGCAGCGCTTCACCGACGTGCACAACCCGGATCGGATCCAGAACCTGATCCACTCCCAGATGGAGCTCAACGAGAAGCGTATGCATCACGGCCATGTCGCGGCTGCGGGGGCTGCCGCCGGAGCGGCCGGGAGTGTCGACGCGCCACCGCACGACGTCACGGTGCAGCTTGAACGGCTCGAGGCGCTTCGCGATCGCGGCACGCTCACCGACGAGGAGTTCCACGAACAGAAGCAGAGACTGCTCGGCAGGTAGGCAGGTCGGCCGTCAGCCGAGCTCCACGGCGGTTGCGAAGCGCTGCAGCGCGTCGAGATCGAACGGCGCGCGCAGCGCGAGATTGACCTGATCGGCACCTGCGGTGACGTATTCGCCGATGCGGTCGACGACCTCGGAGACCGAACCACCGAGAACTCCGGGGCGGACGAAGTCGCTGATCGCCCCGAACTGGTGCTGCAGGCTCTCCTCCGTCCACGCCAGCCCGACGTTGACCGCACAGCGGATCTCGGCGGGGTCGCGTCCGACGTGGGCGCAGTGGTCGTGGAGCACGGCACGCTTGTGGCCGAACGTCTCGGGGGACATGAACGGCACGTTCCAACCGTCGGCATAGCGGGCGGCGATGCGCAGTGTGCGTCGCTCGCCGCCACCACCGATCCAGATCGGCAGCTTGGCCTGCACCGGTCGCGGTTCGTTGCGCGCGTCGTGCATGCTGAACCAGCGACCGTCGAACGACGTGACATCGTCGTGCAGGAGTCCACGCACGCAGGCCGCAGCCTCCTCGAGTTGATCCATGCGCGTGCCGATCGATGGGAAGTCGATCCCGAATGCGGTGTACTCGATCTCGGCCCAGCCGGCGCCGAGACCGACCGCGGCCCGTCCCCCGGAGAGCAGGTCGATCGCTGTCACCGCCTTGGCGAGCACGGCCGGGTGGCGGAATCCGACCGAGTACACCAACGCGCCGCACCGCACGCGGGAGGTCTCCAGGGCGAGCGCGCTGTGCATCGTCACCGCCTCGAGACAGGTCGCATCGCCGGGTTGACCGGTGGCGCCATAGAGGTGGTCCCAGACCGAGATCCAGTCGAACCCGAGATCCTCGATGTGTCGCCAGGCGGCACGCAACTCGTCGACGGAGATGTTCTGCAGGCCGGTGTGCACCCCGAACTGCGTCACCCGTGTCATGTCGTGCGACGGTACTCGCCGCTGCGAGACTCGCCGGGTGCCGAGAACCACCGTGAAGACCACCCGTCCGGATGTGATCGAGATCGAGTACGAGACGTTCGGGTTGCCTGCCGACCCCGCCCTCCTGCTCGTCGCCGGCTTCGTCGTCCAGCTGACGAGTTGGGAGCGCGAGTTCTGCGAGCGGCTCGCCGCCGGCGGTCGTTACGTGATTCGCTTCGACAACCGAGACTGTGGCCTCTCGACGAAGTTCGACGGCGCCCGCGTCGACCCGGGCGCCGCATTGCAGGCCCAGTTGACCGGCGGACCGATGCCGGAGGTGCCGTACACGCTGTCCGACATGGCCAACGATGGAATCGGCTTACTCGATGCCCTCGACATCGACGCGGCCCACCTGCTCGGTGCATCGATGGGTGGGATGATCGCCCAGACGATGGCGATCGAGCACCCCGGGCGAGTGCGGTCATTGACGTCGATGATGAGCTCACCTGGTGACCCGCGCACCGGCAAGCCAGAGCCCGAGGCGTTGGAGGTCCTGCTCACCGTGCCGCCCACCGAACGCGCCGCGTACATCGACGCCGCGGCGCGCACCACCGTGTGGGCCTCCAAGCGCTATGTCGATGTCGAGCGGATCCGCCGGCGGGCGGCCGAGGGCTTCGACCGCAGCTTCTATCCCGAGGGAGGCCCACGGCAGCTGGCGGCGATCTACGCGAGCGGTGACCGCACGACCGCGCTTCACGGTCTCGACATCCCGTGTCTCGTGATCCACGGGCGCGACGACACCCTGATCACCCCGGACGCGGCGACGGCGACGGCCGCGGCGATCCCCGGCGCCCACCTCCTGCTCGTGGGAGACATGGGCCATGACGTTCCGCCTCCGTTGTGGAACTTCATCGTGTCCGCGATTCTCGCCGTCACTGCTGCGTCATGACCGGGAACCGCGGCCCGCTGGCCGGCTATCGGATCATCGAGATCGCCGGCATCGGTCCTGGCCCGATGGCGGCGATGCTGCTCGCCGATCTGGGTGCCGAAGTGATCCGCGTCGAGCGTGCGGCAGCGGCCCAGGGGCCCGCTCCGGACGCCCCCCACGTCGACATCACGTTGCGTGGCCGTCGCAACCTGGCGCTCGACCTCAAACAGCCACAGGGAGTGTCGGTGCTGCTCGATCTCGTCGACCGGGCGGACGCGTTGATCGAGGGGTTCCGCCCGGGCGTCATGGAGCGCCTCGGCGCGGGGCCGCGGGAATGTCTCGAACGGAACCCGCGACTCGTCTACGGGCGGATGACCGGGTGGGGTCAGGACGGTCCGTGGGCGACCGCCGCCGGTCATGACATCAACTACATCTCCCTTGCCGGAGTGCTCGCCCACTGCCGCCGCGACGGGCAGCCGCCGACGCCACCGCTGAATCTCGTCGGCGACTACGGCGGGGGAGCGATGTTCCTCGCCTTCGGTGTGGTGTGCGCCCTGCTGGAGGCGCAGCGCAGCGGAGAGGGACAGGTCGTCGACGCGGCGATGGTCGATGGCGCGGCGTTGTTGATGTCGATGTTCTGGACGCTGCGTGAGATCGGTGTCTTCGACGAGCAGCATCCAGGCACCAACCTGCTCGACACCGGCGCGCACTTCTACGACGTGTACGAATGCGCCGATGGCGAGTACGTGTCGATCGGTTCGATCGAGCCGCAGTTCTACGCCGAGCTGCTGCAGCGACTGGGCCTCGATGGCGACGAGCAATTGGCCGCTCAGATGGATCGCGCGGCGTGGCCCCGTCTGAAGCAGCGCCTTGCCGAGTTGTTCATCACCCGGCCACGCGACGAGTGGTGCGCGTTGCTCGACGGCACCGACGTGTGCTTCGCTCCGGTGCTGACGATGTCCGAGGCAGCCGTCCATCCCCACAACGCCGCACGCGGCACCTTTGTGGAGGTCGATGGTCGGGTGCAGCCGGCACCGGCGCCTCGGTTCAGCCGCACGCCGGCGGCGATCGGCACGCCTCCTGCCCACCCCGGGCAGCATTCTCGAGAGATCCTCGCCGACTGGGGTCTCGATGCCGGGCGCATCGAGACGTTGATCACCGCGGGGGCGGTGGTCGACGCCTGAGCGCTGGGCATCTCCGGCGGGTCCACCAGCTCGGCGACGGCCACCACTAGCGTCGCCGTCTCCGCAGGAGAAGGCAGGAATGAGACGTCGACACACACTCGGATGGGCCGCGCTCGCCATCGGCATCGTGATCGCCGGTGGCTGTGCCCGTGACGGCGCGTCGCCGTCCGCTGGTGATGACGGCGTCGCGGCAGTCGCCGTGTCGCCGTCCGTCTCCGCCGTGGCCGGTCCGACTGCAGTGGCCGTGTCGGTCGTGGCCGATCCGTCCGCGGCGCCGGTGGCACCGACGATCGTGCTGGCGGGCGACGGGTTGGGTGTCGCTTCGTTCGGTGACGATGCCGATGCGACAGTCGCCGCCGTGACAGCGGTACTCGGTGCGTCCGAGCTCGATTCCGGGTGGGTCGAACCGATGACGATCGGCGCCTGTGCAGGCACGGAAGCACGCTTCGTCGCCTGGGGCTCGCTGTACGCCTACTTCTCCGACGAGTCGGCGGTCAGTGACGGTGGTCGCCACTTCTTCGGGTACTCGTACGGCAGTGAGCAGGATCTCGAGGCCATCCCGGAAGGTCTGGCGACGCCCGAGGGCATCGGTCTCGGCACGACGGTGGAGTTCCTCCGAGCGGCGTACAACGACGTCGTGATCGAGGCCGGCGAGGAGGGATTGTTCGCCCCTTCCTTCTTCGTCGACGATCGCCTCAGCGGCCGGCTCACCGGCGCTGACGACGACGACCTCGTGACCGTGATCATCGGCGGCGACCCGTGCGGCGTGGGTATGTGAGTGGCTGGCTCGCCTGGCACCGCGCTCTGGCCTGGGTGCTGATCGCCAGCAACGCGGCGGCCGGGGTGTGGTGCCTCGCGGCCCATCGCTACCGGTCGCTGCGCGGTCGGCCGCTCGTCACCGCCATCGTCGTCGCCCAGCTCACGGCGCTGGCCCAGGCCGTCGTCGGAACGGTACTGATGGCCCGCTACGACCTCCAGCCGGCGCGGCTGCACGCCCTGTACGGGTTCTCGGCGGTGTTCGCCGTGGGGATCCTGTACAGCTATCGCACGAGCACGTTCATGCGCGGCAAGGAGTACCTTCTCTACGCCGGCGGCTGCTTGTTCATCATGGGCCTCGGCCTCCGCGAGCTGGCCCTCAACTGACGACCCCGGTCCGCGCCTCTCTGGTGCGATGACCCAGACAGGTTCAGACGTCAGACGTCGGAGAGGCGGCGTTCGAGGGTGTCGACGGCGAGCGGGAGCGATGCCGGGATGTCGTCGCCGAAGCGGGCGTAGTGCTCGCGGATCTGGGGGATCGCGGTACGCCATCCGTCGACGTCGACGGCGAGCAGTTCGGCCAGGTCATCGGCGGGGATTTCCAGGCCGGTCGTGTCCAGTGCACCGTTGGCGGGGAGTAGGCCGATCGGCGTTTGGACTGCCCCTGCGGTGCCGTCGACACGTTCGAAGATCCACTTGAGCACCCGGCTGTTCTCGCCGAAGCCGGGCCACAGGAAACGACCCTCGTGGTCACGACGGAACCAGTTCACGAAGAAGATGTCCGGCAACGTGGCGGGATCGCCGTGTTTACCGATCGACAGCCAGTGCCCGAAGTACTCAGCCATGTTGTAGCCACAGAACGGCAGCATCGCCATCGGGTCGAAGCGCAGCTTGCCGACGGCTCCTTGCTGGGCGGCGGTCGTCTCGGACGCCATGATCGAACCGAGGAACACGCCATGCTCCCAGTCGTATGCCTGGGTCACCAGCGGGACGGTGGTGCGCCGCCGACCTCCGAACAGGATCGCCGAGATGGGTACCCCGGCGGGGTCCTGCCACTCCGGGGCGATCGACGGGCACTGGGCGGCCGGCGCCGTGAACCTGGCGTTGGGATGGGCTGCCGGCGTCTCCGAGCCCGGCGTCCACGGGTTGCCGCGCCAATCGGTTGCCGAGGCGGGCGGCTCGTCGGTCATCCCCTCCCACCACACGTCGCCCTCAGGTGTCAGTGCCGTGTTGGTGAACACGCAGTTGGCGTGCAGCGTGCCCATCGCGTTGGGGTTGGTGCCCCATCCGGTACCCGGGGCGACCCCGAAGAACCCGGCTTCCGGATTGATCGCGTACAGCCGGCCGTCCTCGCCAAACTTCATCCAACAGATGTCATCGCCAACCGTCTCCGCCTTCCAACCCGGGATCGTCGGGACGATCATGGCCAGGTTGGTCTTGCCACACGCCGACGGGAAGGCGGCGGCGATGTACTTCGCCGCACCCTGCGGGTTGGTGAGCTTGAGAATCAGCATGTGCTCGGCGAGCCATCCACCGTCGCGAGCCATGACCGAGGCGATCCGTAAGGCGAAGCACTTCTTGCCGAGCAGCGCATTGCCCCCGTACCCCGACCCGTAGGACATGATCTCGCGCGTCTCGGGGAAGTGGACGATGTACTTGTTCTCGGCGTTGCACGGCCACGGGACGTCGACTTGGCCCTCGGCGAGCGGCGCACCGACGGAGTGCACGCACGGGACGAACACTCCGTCGTCACCAAGCACGTCGAGTGCCCCCTGGCCCATCCGCGTCATCGTCCGCATGCTCGCCGCGACGTATGCCGAGTCGGTGAGCTGCACGCCGATGTGGGCGATCGGCGAGCCGAGCGGCCCCATCGAGAACGGGACCACGAACATCGTCCGGCCACGCATCGCGCCGCTGTACAACGAGTTGAGCTGACGACGCATCTCCACCGGGTCGCGCCAGTTGTTCGTCGGCCCGGCGTCGCTCTCTCGTTGCGAGCAGATGAACGTGCGGTCTTCGACACGCGCGACGTCAGCGGGATCGGAGTGCGCCCAGAAGCTGTTCGGGCGCTTGTCGGCGTCGAGGGCCGTGAACGTTCCGGCGGCGATCAGGTCGGCGCACAGCCGGGAGTACTCCTCGGGTGAGCCGTCGCACCACTCGACGGCGGCCGGCTGGAGGATCGCGACCCAGTCGTCGACCCACTGGCGGAGCTTGTCGTTGCTGGTGTGACCGCTCATCAATCTGTCTCCGTTGTCAGATGTCGTCCCAGTCTGGTTCCCAGCGAGGGCTCACTGGAACCGCGGCCGCCGTCAAGCTCCGGGCGTCTGCATGTCGACTTCAGAACCGAGACGGATCGTCGTTGCCAAACCGGCATCGTCGAGATCGAAGATGACGCGCTGTCCCTGGCGCAGCATGCGCAGCACGGAACCATCGAGGGCTCCGGCGGCGAGCTCGTAGTCGCCGAGATCGGTGTCGCACATGACGACGCCGGTGCGGCTCACCGGGTCGTAGGCCTTGACGACACCCTGCACGGGGCGATCAACCGTGAGTTGCGGGCACCGCCCGCGTCCCGGGATCTGCGGGCACCGCCCGCACCCCGGCCTTGACGACCTTGCCCGACTTGATGCAGCCCGTGCACACGTTGATCCGCTTGGCCGATCCGCCCACCATCGCGCGGACCCGCTGGATGTTCGGATTCCAGCGCCGCTTGGTGCGGCGATGGGAGTGCGACACCGACATGCCCCACGAGGGGTGCTTGCCGCACATTTCACACACTGCTGCCATCTTCGGTTGCTCTCCGACCTCGGGGACTCGCCGGCGGATGGCCGACGAAGAAACGACACGTCAGGATATCGACAACCTGGGGTCACGCCTCGCGTCGCGTCGTCGCTTCGCTTGATCAGTGATGTCAAGGGTACCTATCATGCGGCGCCATGCCGCACTACAGGTCGCGATCGATCCTCCGGGCGTCCATGTCCGTCGCCATCGTCACAGGCGTCGCCGTGACCGTCCCCGCGGTCGCCGCTGCGGGGCCGAGCGATGACGACGCGCAGGCGGTCGTCGACCACTATGCAGACGGGGTGCACGCGGCCTACAGCGCCTCGCTGGAGTCGGCGACCGCGCTCGACACGGCGGTCGATGCGTTCCTCGCCGATCCCACCGACGAGACCTTGGAAGCCGCCAAGCAGGCGTGGCTGGCGGCGCGCGACGACTACGGCCTCACCGAGGCGTTTCGCTTCTACGGCGGTCCGATCGACAACGAGACCGATGGCCCCGAAGGCCTGATCAACGCGTGGCCGCTCGACGAGGCGTACATCGACTACGTCGAGGGAGACGACGCCGCGGGGGTCGTCAACGACCCGGACACCTATCCGACGATCGACGCCGAGCTGCTCACGTCGCTCAACGAAGAAGGTGGCGAGGCGAACATCTCCACCGGCTGGCACGCCATCGAGTTCCTGTTGTGGGGCCAGGATCTGTCAACGGACGGGCCGGGCGCCCGACCGGTCGCCGACTACACGACCGCCGACAACGCCGACCGGCGGGCCACGTACCTCGCCGTGACCAGTGACCTGCTCCTCGAACACCTCGCCCGACTCGTCGACGCCTGGGCCCCCGACGCCGAGAACTACCGCGCCCAGTTCGTGGCCGGGGATCCCACCGAAGCGCTGACGATGATCCTCACCGGCATCGGCGAGTTGACCCGCGGCGAGCTCGCCGGCGAGCGGATGTACGTCGCCTACGAGCAGCGCTCCCAGGAGGACGAGCACTCGTGCTTCTCGGACAACACGACGGCGGACTTGCTGGCGAACGCCCGGGGTATCGACATGGTGCTCACTGGCCTCTATCCGGGCGGCGTCGAAGGTCCCGGCCTGCAATCGCTGTTCGAGGCCGCCGATCCCGACTCGGCAGCCGCGTTGCGTGAGGCGGTCGACACGAGCATCGCCGATCTCGAAGCAATCCCGGCGCCGTTCGACCAGCACCTCGTCGACGGTGTTCCCGACGACGATCCGGGCCGGGCCAGCGTGCTCACCGCCGTCGAGGCGCTCGAAGCGCAGGCCGACGCCCTCGTCGCCGCCGCCGCACCAGCTGGAATCACGTTGGAGATCTGATCAGCGCGGCGCACCGAGAGTTCCGGCGTTTCGCGGCAGTCGTGGGAATCGCCATGCTGATCGCACCGGCGTTTCCGAACGACGACGACAGTCCGCCGCCACTCGACCCGGATCTCGGCGGCGACACGACTCGGCACAGCACGACGCGCACCTCGTTCAGCTTCCCGGCGCCGAACCTCACCCGCGATGAGCGGCGCACGTTCGAGGTCGGCGACAGCCTGTTCAACCAGAACTGGGTGACGGCCCCGGCCTCGACCGATGCCCGTGACGGACTCGGTCCGATGTTCAACGCCCAGGCCTGCTCGTCGTGCCATGTTCTCGACGGTCGCGGTGTCCCGCCGACCCCGACGGGTGACACGGTCCCGATCGGCCTGCTGCTCCGCCTGTCCGTGCCGGGGGAGACGCCGACCGGCGCCCCAGCCGACCATCCCGTCTACGGCGGTCAGCTGCAGGACCGGTCGGTCCTCGGCGTTCCGGCGGAGGGGACGCTCGACGTCAGTTTCACGACCGTCGAGGGCACGTACGCCGACGGCACCCCGTACACCCTCGTCGCACCGACCTTCGCGATCGGCGATCCGCAGTTCGGCGAGTTGGGCGACGACACGATGTTCTCGCCACGCCTCGCACCGCAGGTGATCGGCATGGGTCTGCTCGAGGAGATCCCGGCTGACGACATCTTGGCCGCCGCCGATCCCGACGACACCGATGGGGACGGGATCTCCGGGCGGCCCAACCGCGTGTGGGACGAAGGCGCCGAGGCGCTCGTGCTCGGTCGGTTCGGCTGGAAGGCCAATGTGGCCACGGTCGAGCAACAGATCGCCGGAGCGTTCCACGGTGACCTTGGAATCACCTCGTCGTTGCATCCCGAGCAGGACTGCACGGACGTGCAGGAAGCGTGCGCCGCGGCGATCGGCGGCGGTGACCCGGAGCTGATCGACGAACAACTCGCCAACGTGACGTTCTACGGACGCACGCTGTCAGTGCCGGCGATGCGCGATGTCGACTCGCCGGAGGTGATTGACGGGGCCGCCCTGTTCGACTCGTTCGGGTGCGCGTCCTGCCACACCCCGACGCACCACACCGGCGACAGCGACGTCGCCACACTCGCCAACCAGGAGATCCACCCGTACACCGATCTGCTCCTCCACGACATGGGCCCGGGGCTCGCCGACGGTCGGCCGGACTTCGAGGCGACCGGCGAAGAATGGCGCACACCGCCGCTCTGGGGCATCGGCCTCGTCGACGACCTCGCCGGGGCGCGCTACCTGCTCCACGACGGACGGGCGGCGACGATCGAGGAAGCGATCCTCTGGCACGGCGGCGAGGGGGAGGACGCGGCGACCGCCTTTCGTGAGGCGGCGGTGGAGGATCGACGCCGGTTGCTCGCCTTCGTCGAGGCGCTGTGAGTCGGCGCCGCCCAGCGACCGCCGCTGCAGCGGCACTCGCCATTCTGGTGGTGGCCGCCGGCTGCGGCGAAGATCCGCCGTCACGAGCCGACGTGCTCGGCGAGCTGGCCGACGAGGTGGTGATTCCGGGATTCGAGTCATTCGCCGGCGCGGCGAGCGATCTCACCGAGCAGGTCGACGAGTCCTGTGAGTCGGCCGACGACGAGGCGATCGACGAAGTGCTGGCGAGCATCGAGGCGACACGCCGGCAGTGGTTGACCACCCAGGCGACCTGGACCGGGCCGGTGATGGAACGGCGATCACCGGCGGTCGTCGACTGGCCGGTTCGGGTCGCCGACATCGAGGCGCTCATCGAGCGGTCGGCGCCGGGGGAGATCACGGCAGACGTCATCGGCAACAACGTCGGTGCCGACACCCGCGGGCTGACGGCGATGCGCTGGGTGCTGTCCCACGATGACGTCGCCGAACTGCTCGGCGACGAGCGATGGTGCGACTACCTGCGCGCCAACGCCGAGGTGATCACGTCGGAAGCTGACCTGATCGTCGCCGACTGGACCGACTCCTTCGACGGCGGCGACGCCTTCGGCGACATCATCGCCGATGACGCCGAAGCCGACACGTGGCTGGAGATGCTCGTCAACGACAGCATCTTCCTCGTCCACAAGCTCACCGAGGAACCACGTGACGAAGGCGATCTGCCTCCGGCCGATGTAGCCGCTGATCGCAGCGCCCAACTCGAGGGGATCGATGAGGTGTACGACGCCCTCGAGCCGCTGCTCGGTGACGACCTGGCCGAGCGCCTCGGCGACGAGATCGAGGCCGCCGAGGAGGCGTTCGCGGCAGGCGACCTCGATGAGGGGCGGGCCCGAGCCGCCGACGTCGAGGCGACGTTGGCGACCGAGGTGGCGGCGCGTCTCGACGTCACGATCGGCTTCTCCGATGCTGACGGCGACAGCGCCGGCTGAGTCCCGGCCGGCACCGCGGCCGGCGCAGCCCAAGGCCGGCCCGTGGCGACCGGTCGACGCCTCGTCCGTCGTCGCCTTCCGCGTGGCGATGGGAGTGCTCGGCGCGTTCAGCGCGGCGCGGTTCCTGGCCAAGGGCTGGGTCGAGCCGCTGTACCTCGCGCCGGAACACCACCTGACGTACCCCTGGTTCACCTGGGTGAGGCCGCTGGCCGGTCCGGTGATGTACGCCGTCGTGGCGGCGATGGTCCCTCTCGGGCTGGCCGTTGCCGCCGGCCGCCGGACGCGGCTCGCCGCCGCAGGTTTCGTGCTGGCATTCACCTACTGCGAACTGATCGACGCCGCCCTCTATCTCAATCACTACTGGTTCGTCACCCTGACGTTCGGTCTCCTCGCTGTGCTGCCGACGAGTGGCCGGTCGACGGTCCCCGTGCTGGTTGTGTGGGCGTTCAGATGGCAGGTGGGGATCGTGTACGTCATGGCCGGCCTCGCCA
Source organism: Ilumatobacteraceae bacterium (assembly GCA_963786985.1). Taxonomy (GTDB): domain Bacteria; phylum Actinomycetota; class Acidimicrobiia; order Acidimicrobiales; family Ilumatobacteraceae; genus Desertimonas. The sequence continues at coordinate 168,469 of CAWBBL010000015.1, forward strand.
AGCTCAATGCTGATTGGTTGATGAAGGGTGAGCCGATGACGACATGGCTCGCGTCACGAACCGGCACGCCGGTCATCGGTGCGATGTTCGACGATCCCTCCATCGGGCTCGGCGCCAGCTGGCTCGGCGCCGCCTTCGACCTGACGATCGTCGGCTGGCTCGCGTGGCGACGCTCCCGGCCGTTTGCCTATGTCGCCCTCGTGGCGTTCCACGTCCTCACGTGGCGGCTGTTCGCCATCGGCGTCTTCCCGTGGGTGATGATCGCCGCCACGACGATCTTCTTCGCTCCCGACTGGCCGCGGCGCTTCCCGATTCCCGTTCTGGGCGGCCTCCGGTCCAATCCCGAACCTGGGCGGCCTGCGGTCCGGAAACGGGCCGTTCGGCCGCCCAGTTCGCCTTCCCAGCGCCGTTGGCTGCTCGCCGCGGCAGGCCTGTGGGCGGCGCTGCAGGTGGCCGTTCCGCTGCGCCACCTTGCCTACGCCGGCGACGTGCGCTGGACCGAGGAGGGCTACTACGGCTCGTTCCGGGTCATGCTCACGGAGAAGGCCGGGCTGTTGCGATTCACCGTCACCGATCCGGCGACGGCGCAGACCTGGACGGTCGACCCGGCCACCGTGCTCACCGACTGGCAGGCGCGCCAGGCGGCCATCCGGCCGGAGTTGGCAGTGGCCGCCGCCCATCTGGTCGCCGACGACTTCGCCGGCCGCGGCCATGACGACGTCATCGTCCAGGCAGACTCGTGGGTGTCGTTCAACGGTCGTCAGCGTCAACGAATGATCGACCCGCGGGCCGATCTGGCAGATCTCGGCAGGCGCGCCCGGACGTCGACCTACGTGCTGGAGCTGGACCCGCCGACGCGCGACTGACACGACGGGCCTGGGTGTGGTTACTGCCCCTCGTACCGGTGATCGCCGGGGCCGTCGCCATCGCCATGGCCGTGCGCAGCGACGATGACGAACCTGCGGCGATCGAGCTGACCTCGTCGGCCGCCGACTTCACGACTGCCGACGGGCTCGTCGCCGGCAGCGATCTCGTCGTTGCCGCCACGGTGGTCGACGTCGCCGACGGCCGGCAGATCTCGGCGCCGGGCGACCCGTCGGCCGCGATTCGCACGCGATTGCTGGTCCTCGACGTGTCCGACGTCCTGGCCGGGTCGGTGAGCGGCGACGTGATCGTCGAAGAACCAGCCACCGTCGGCGACGGGACACCCGTCGTCGTCGACGGAATGCAACCGATCGACGTCGGCGACGCGGCCGTGTGGTTCCTCGTGGCCGGTGACGCCGAGACGATGCCGTACTACGCCGTCGTCAACCGCCAAGGCCGCTACGTGGTGACCGGCGACAAGTTGCGTGCCGCCTCCGACGATGCCCTGAGCACAGAGCTCGCCGAACTCGGGATGCCTGGACTGACCGACCGCGTCGAGCGGCTGGTCGACGGGTAGCGCAACAGGTCGGCTCTACAGTGAACGTCGTGCCAACACTCGAGGTGCTCGGTGTCGACGCCCTTCGCGACACGGTCAGCACGTTCCGCGACGCCGTCAACGCCCACGCCGCGCGGATCAACAGGCTCAACGTGTATCCCGTTCCGGACGGCGACACGGGTACGAACATGGCGCGCACCCTCGACGGTGTCGTGGCCGAGATGGACAAGGCACCGGCCGATCTCGGCGCCACGTGCGATGCGATCAGCTACGGCGCCCTGATGGGTGCCCGAGGCAACAGCGGGGTGATCGTGTCGCAGATCCTGCGCGGGGTCGCGTCGACGCTGAAGTCCGCCGACCAGGCGACCGGCGCGGTCGTTGCCGCGGCCTTGGAAGCGGCGACCGCCGGGGCCTACGCCGCCGTGCTCACACCCGTCGAGGGGACGATCCTGACCGTCGTGCGGGCGTCCGCCGAAGCCGCCCGCAAGGCAGCCGATTCCGGCGAGCCACTCGACGACGTCCTGCGTCAGGCGCGGGTCGGCGGCCAGACGGCTCTCGATCAGACACCCGACCTGCTTCCCGTGCTGCGCGACGCCGGCGTCGTCGACGCCGGGGGAGCAGGGTATTTGCTGTTGCTCGACGCCGCCCTTCATGTCGTTGCCGACGAACCGCTGCCGGAGGTCGAGCCGGACACCGGAGGCGGCGTGGTCGGCGCCGCGTTCGACGCCGTCGCCCACCGCACGTCGGGAGTCGATGGCGAGCTGGACGTCAGCGAGCAGCGCTACGAGGTGATGTTCCTCTGTCACCTCGACGATCCGAACATCGAGGCGCTCAAGCAGGGGTGGGGGGCGATCGGCGACTCGATCGTCGTCGTCGGCGGCGACGGGATGTGGAACTGCCACGTGCACACCAACGACATCGGAGCGGCGATCGAGACGGCGCTCGACCTCGACGGGCGTCCATTCCAGATCCGCGTCACCGACCTGTTCGAGGAGGTCGCCGCCGAGCACGCCAGCCGCGAAGCCGGTCTCGTCGCTTCGATGGCCGCGGACGACACCATCCCCGGGGTCGACTTGCCGGCCGTGACCTGCGCGGCCGTCGCCGTCAGCAGTGGCCCGGGCATCGGCGCGCTGTTCCGCGACCTCGGCGTGCAGGTCATCGTCTCCGGGGGCCAGACCCTCAACCCGTCGACGGCCGAGTTGCTCGCCGCCGTCGAGCAGGCCAACGCCAGCCAGGTCGTCCTGCTCCCGGGCAACAAGAACATCATCCCCGTCGCCGAACAGGTCGACGCCCTCACCGCCAAGACCGTGCGTGTCGTGCCGACCCGGTCGATGCCCGAGGGACTCGCCGCGTTGATGGCCTACGACCCCGAGGTCGACGCCCCGGCCAACGTGCTGCCGATGCGCCGGGCTGCCGAGGCCGTGCTCACCGGAGAGGTGACCCAGGCCGTACGGTCCTCGAAGACGCCGGCCGGCGACGTCGCTGCGGGCGACTGGCTGGGCATCGTGCGCGGTGACGGCATCGTTGCCGTCGGTGGCGACGTCGCCGCCGCCACCAAGGCGCTGTTCGAGCACCTCGTGGATGATTCTCGGGAGCTGATCACGTTGATCACCGGCAGTGACGCCGACGCCGAGGTCACTGCCGAGCTGTCGAGCTGGATCGCCGAGCGCTTTCCCGAGGTCGAGTTGGAGGTCCACACCGGCGGCCAACCGCTGTATCCGTACCTCGTCGGGGTGGAGTGAGCGCAGCCGGGATCACGCTGCGCGAGCTCGACGGCCACCACGTCAGCGAGCTGCGCGGCGTCGGCGAGCGCAAGCGTGACGCGCTCAAGGCGTTCGGCATCGAGTCCGTCCTCGATCTGTTGATGAGCTATCCGCGGCGGTGGGTCGACCGCACCAACGAAGCTCGCGTCGCCGACCTCGTGCCGGGCACCGAGGCCCTCGTCCTGGTCAGCGTCCGCTCTGCTCACCGGCGCACGACGCGCAACCGGCGCACGATCGTCGAGGCGGTGGTCGGTGACGGCACCGGGCGACTGCACGTCGTGTTCTTCAACCAACCGTGGCGCGAGCGCCAGCTCGTCGAAGGGCTCAACATCGCTCTGTTCGGCTCCGTCGACCTGTACCGCGGCGGCCTGCAAATGACGAACCCGATCGTCGACCTGATCGGCGACCGCACCGGGCGCATCGTTCCGATCTACCCGCAGAGCGAGAAGGTCCAGCTCTCCACGTGGGAGCTCGCCGGGTGGGTCGAAAGCGCCCTCGACCGCTGCCAGCCGCGCGGTATCGCCGACCCGCTGCGTGACGACATCCGGACGCGGCTGACGCTCGTCGACCGAGGAACGGCGCTCCGGTCGATCCACCTGCCAGAGACCATCGACGCCAAGAACGATGCCCGTCGGCGACTGGCGTTCGACGAGCTGCTGCGCGTCCAGCTCGTGCTCGTACGGCGCAAGCGGGAGATCGAGGCGAACTCGATCGGCTTCGCGCACGAGGTCGACGGCGAGCTCGTGCAACGCTTCCACGCCGCGCTGCCGTATGACCTGACGGCCGCCCAGCGTCGAGTCATCGGCGAGATCGACGCCGATCTCGCCTCGCCCCGCCCGATGCACCGCTTGTTGCAGGGCGACGTCGGCTCCGGCAAGACCGTTGTCGCCGTCACGGCGTTGCTGGGCGCCGTGCAGTCGTCCAATCAGGGAGCCCTGATGGCTCCCACCGAGGTCCTCGCCGAACAGCACCTGCAGTCGGTACGTGCCCTGCTCGCCGATCTCGCTGTCCCCGACCCCGACAACCTGTTCGGCGATCGCCCGCTGCGCGTCGAGTTGCTCACCAACAAGGTCACCGGCACCGCCCGCAAGCAACTGCTCGCCGACCTCGCCTCCGGCGCCATCGACCTGGTGATCGGCACGCACGCCCTGATCCAGACGGCCGTCGACTTCCATCGGCTCAGCGTCGTGGTGATCGACGAGCAGCATCGCTTCGGCGTCGAACAGCGCGCCGCGCTGCGCGACAAGGCCGGCGGCGCCGTACCCGATGTCCTCGTGATGACGGCGACACCGATCCCGCGCACCGCCGCGATGACCGTGTACGGCGACCTCGACGTCAGCGTCCTCGACGAGCTGCCCCCCGGACGCACGCCGATCGAGACGACCAGTGCCGTGACCCCACTCGATCGAGCCCTGGCGTGGGACACGGTGCGCTCCGAGGTGGCGGCGGGACGCCAGGCCTACGTCGTCTGCCCGCTGATCGAGGATTCCGACAAGCTGGAGGTGGCCTCGGCCGAGGAGACCTTCGCCCGCCTCGCCGAGGACGAGTTGCGCGGCCTGCGCCTTGGCCTGTTGCACGGGCGGATGAAGTCTGCCGAGAAGGACGACGTGATGGCTCGCTTCCGCGCTGGGGAGCTCCAGGTGCTCGTGGCCACCACCGTCATCGAGGTAGGAGTCGACGTCCCGAATGCGACCGTGATGGTGATCCTCGACGCCGACCGCTTCGGCATCGCCCAGCTCCACCAGCTCCGCGGCCGCGTCGGCCGGGGCACGGCGACGTCGCAGTGCTGGTTGCTGTCGGAGGAGCGGCCCGAAGGCGTCAGTCCGCGGATCGCCGCGGTCGTCGCGTCGAACGACGGCTTCCAACTCGCCGAGGTCGACCTCCAACTGCGCGGCGAGGGCACGATCATGAGCACCGCCCAGAAGGGCCGCAGCGACCTGCGCCTGGCGTCCCTGCGCACGGATGCCGAGCTGATTCGTACGGCGCGCGAGGTGGCCTTCGAGATCGTCGACGCCGATCCCGAGCTGGACAAGCACGGCGAACTGGCCGACGAACTCGACTTACTGCTCAGCGCCGACGAGGAAGAGTTCCTCACCAAGAACTGAGGACATGATGAGATGGTGAAGATGGCTGGCTTCAGTGGATTCCCGCCGGACGCCCTCGATTTCTTCGTCGAGCTGGAAGGCCACAACGAGCGGGCGTGGTGGCAGGCCAACAAGCCGCGGTTCGACACCTCCGTCGGCGAGCCGATGCGTGCGCTGCTCGACGTGCTCGAGCCGGAGTTCGGGGTGTTCAAGGTGTTCCGGATGAACCGGGACGTGCGCTTCTCCGCCGACAAGTCGCCGTACAAGACCGCCCATGCGGCGATGACCGAGAGTGACGGGGGCGCCGCCAACTACGTCCAGGTCAGCGCCACGGGGCTGATGGTCGGCGCCGGGATCTACCACATGGCCGGCGATCAACTCGACCGGTACCGTGCGGCGGTCGGCGACGAGCGCACGGGGGTGGAGGTCGAGGCGGCGATTGCCGCCGCCCGCAACGCGCGTCTCGACATCGCCGGCATCGAGCCGGCGCTGGCCACCGCGCCGCGCGGCTGGCCGCGGGACCACCCGCGGATCGGTCTGTTGCGGATGAAGGGACTGATCACCGTGCGCGACTTCGGCGCCCCGGCGTGGGTGCACACCCGCCGGGCGGCGAACGAGGTGGCCAAGGCGTGGCGCGCCGGCGCCCCGGTGTCGAAGTGGCTGGAGGCCCACGTCGGCCCGACCGAGGAGGCACCACGATCTCGATGACATCGGACCAATCCGGCATGCTCCCGGCTACGAACCCGTGGGGGAGGAGAACCATGCCATCGCTCGCCACGGTCGCCGTCGTCGCCGCACTTTGCGTCGGCGCCCCGTCGACGACGTCCGCCACGGCCCCGCCCAACTCCTCGACGCCGCCCGCGGCCGGGCCGTGTGCACCGCCGGATGAATCGGCACCACCCGCAACAACCGCCGACCTGCCGGCGTGGCAGAGCCTGCCGATCGTCGACGTCGACGGGGCGACGTTCACGCTCGCCGACTGCATCGGGTCGCCGGTGCTCGTCGAGCTGTTCGCCACGTGGTGCAGCAACTGCCGGCAGCAGCTTCCGAAGACCCAGGAAGCGGCTGTCAGGATGGGCGACGGTGCCGCCGTGATCGCCTTGAGTGTGGAGACCGACCTGGCACCCGACGCCGTCGCCCAGTACGCCGTCGACAACGAGCTTCCCGACATCCGCTTCGCCGTGATGAGTCCGGAGCTGCTCGCCGCCTTCGTCGACACGTTCGGCAACACGGCGGCCAACCCGCCGAGCACCCCGAAGATCGTCATCGACGCCACTGGCGCCGCCGGCGAGCTGACGACGGGTCAGGAGAGCACCGACGAGCTCGTCGAGCAGCTCACCGCGGCGTCGGCCCCGCATGCCACCGCGACCACCGAGGGCTGATCGCCCTCCGTGTCCGACTACGTCGAGGCGTTCACCCTCGGCAACGCCGCGATCCTCAGCAACGTCTGTCTGCTGCCGCTGTATCCGGGGCTCGTCGTGATGCTCTCGGCGCGCCTCGTCAACCCGCGGTCGCGCTTGTCGACGATGAGCCTCGGGCTCGCCGTCCTCGCCGGCATCGTCGTGTTCATGGTCGTCGTCGGGTTCGTCCTGTATCAGGCGAGCCGCGCCGTCGCCGACATCCTCGACTGGTTGTTGCCGGTCGTCTACGGCACGGTGTTCGTGCTCGGTGTGTTGATGCTGTTCGGGCGCAACCCGTTCATGCGGCTCGTCCGCACCGAGGCGCCGGTGCTCCGCAGCCCAACCGCCACCGCCTTCCTCTACGGGGTGCTCCTCGCTCCGATGACGTTGCCGTGCACCGGCCCGCTGGTCGTGTCGGCGTTCGTCATCGGCGGCGTCAGCGGGTCGGATGCCCTCGTCGACTCGTTGGTGTACTTCGTGTTCTACGCGCTCGGGTTCGGCTGGCCGCTCGTCGTTCTGCCGATGCTCGCCGCCCCGGCCCAACGCCAGATCACCCTGTTCCTCGCCGTCCACCACCGGCCCATCGAGCTGCTGTCCGGGGTCCTGCTCGTCGGGATCGCCGTGTACGGGTACTGGGCCGAAGTGCGCCCGTCGACGTAGCGGCGCGAAGGTCAGTCGTCGGGGCTGTCGTCGCCCAGCACGATGTCCCAGCGGTCGAGGCAGTCCTCGCAGCGATAGGCCACGATGTCGCCCTCCTGCCAGGGTTCGGCCTCGACGTCCTCTTCGTCGCGCCGTGGTGCCGTGAGCAGGTGGGCCCGGCCACCGCAATCGACGCACGTGATGATCGGATCGGGCTCGAGCATCACGACCATTGTGCCCGCTTCTAACCTGCTGCGGTGCGAGTCGTCGCCGGGGAGTTCCGCGGACGCCGGTTGACGGCGCCGGAATCGTCGTCGACCCGTCCGACGACGGACCGCGTGCGCGAGGCGATCTTCAACGCCCTCACCAGCCTCGGAGTCATCGATGGGGCGCTGGTCGCCGACCTCTACGCCGGCAGCGGTGCCCTCGGGATCGAGGCCCTCTCCCGTGGTGCGGAGCACTGCACGTTCGTCGAATCCGATCGGCACGCCCTGTCGGCGATCCACGACAACATCGCCACGCTCGGCCTCACCGGCCGTACTCGCGTGATGTCCGGTGACGTGCTGGCCATGATCCCGCGGATCGATTGCGACCTCGCCTTCGCCGATCCGCCGTACCAGTTCACCGACTGGCCGCGTCTGTTGGGGCGACTGACGGCCGGACTCCTCGTGGCCGAGGCGGCAGCGGAAGTTGCGGCGGCACCGGGCTGGGAACAGCAACGGGTCAAACGCTACGGCCGGACGTGGGTCACGTTCCTCGAACGGCAGTGACCGGCGTTCGCTTCGAGGGCACTACCGTCGCGGCTCGATGAGCGAGCGTAGCGAGCTCCAGCAGTACGGCGCCTTTAGCTCAATTACGTCGCCCCAGGCGATCGAACACGTGGTCATGGTGCACCAGTGAGCATCGTGCTCTACCCCGGCAGCTTCGACCCGATCCACCTCGGGCACCTCGACGTGATCGAGCAATCCACGGAGCTGTTCGGCGACGTCGTCGTCGCCGTGATGCACAACGACGAGAAGGTGTCTGGGGTGTTCACGGTCGAGGACCGGGTCCGCCTCGTCAACGAGAGCGCCGCCGACATCGGGCTCGGTGACCGTGTGCGCGTCATCACCCACAGTGGTCTGGCAGTCGACGCGGCACGGGTCGCTGGCGTGGACTTCATCGTCAAGGGCCTGCGCAACGCCGGAGACTTCGAGGTCGAGCAACAGATGGCCCTCACCAACCATTCGGTGTCCGGCATACGCACCGTCTACCTGCCGTGCCGCATGGATCGCGGATTCATCAGCAGCCGCTTCGTGCGCGAGATCGCCCGGTACGGTGGTGCCATACAGCACCTCGTCCCGGGGCCCGTGGCGGTGGCGCTGACCACGATGTTCCCGCCCGCGGGCAGTTCGAGCACGACATGAGAGACGACGACCAGACCTACTACGACGACTTCGACGACCTCGACGAGGAGGACTACTCCGACGCCCCGCCCGTCGGGTACGTCGGAGACGCCGAGACGCTGCTGCGCCGGTCGATCGACATCATCGCCACGGCACCGACGATGCCGCTGTCGTCGTCGCCGCGCATCGACCGCGACGAGATCATCGAGCTGCTCGAAGAGGCGTTGCAACGTCTTCCCGACGAGCTGCGCCAGGCGCGATGGATGCTCAAGGAGCGTCAAGAGTTCGTCGCCAAGACGCGGCGCGAGGCCGAGGAGATCCTCGAGGCGGCACGCGTGCGCGCCGAGCGGATGGTTCAGCGCACCGAGGTGGTCCGCGCCGCTGAGCAGCGGGCTCGCCAGGTGATGGAAGCTGCCGAGACCGATGCCCGCCGGCTGCGTCACGAGACCGAGGACTTTCTCGATCAACGTCTCGGAAGTTTCGAGATCCTTCTCGACAAACTGCAGAAGACGGTCAATGCCGGGCGCCAGCGACTGTCGATCGGCGCCCTCCCGGCGCACACCGGCGAGCACGAGATCGACGATCCGACGAAGGGCTTCTTCGACCAAGACGGTTGACCTCGCTCCGTCCCCTGATCGGCGGCACACTGGTGTCATGTCCGCCAACCAGTTGCGTGTCAACGCCGCCGAACTGCTGCGCGAACCAGGGTTGCGCCGCCATGTCTCGGTGAAGATCGCGCCGGGCGACGTCGACGCTCAGCATCCGGCGATTGCTGGTGAACTGACCGCCGAGTTGGACCTGGTGTCGACGCTGGACGACATCGCCCTCAGCGGGACGATCGAGGTGCCGTGGCGCGGGGAGTGCCGGCGGTGCGCCCGTCCGCTCGCCGAGGCGGTCGTTGTCGAGGTCGACGAGCGCTACGCCGACCAACCCGCCGAGCACGACGATGCCTTCCCCATCGACCACGGCCAGATCGACCTCGCCCCGATGGTTCGCGAGCACGTCCTGTTGACCATCGACGACCCCCGGCTGTGCCGACCCGATTGCCCCGGACTGTGTCCCGTCTGCGGTGCGGAGCTGCGTGAGGGGCCGTGCGCGTGCGACCGTGCCGTCGTCGACGAGCGGTGGGCCGCCCTCGACCAGCTCCGCCGCCCCTGACCCCACCCGAGTGTTTCCGGCCGCCCGAGTGTTTGCGGCGGCACGTGTCGGCCGGTAGCACTCGCCTGGACGGAAACACTCGGGCGGGGCGGGCGAGGGTGTCGAGGGGTTGGGCCGGTAGCCTGGGCCAGCCCGAATTTCGTCCCGGAGACCCACGATGGCAGTTCCCAAGAAGAAGAAGTCGAAGTCGAAGTCCCGCAGCCGTCGCGCCGGTGCATGGAAGCTCGACGCCCCGGCGCGCAGTGTGTGCCCGAGGTGTGGCGCGGCGAAGACGCCCCACACGGTGTGCCCATCCTGCGGCTGGTACAAGAACCGCGTCGCAGTCGACGTCGCCTGACTCTCGTCACTCGATGCTGCCCATCGCCGTCGACGCCATGGGCGGCGACCATGCACCCGACGTGGTGCTGGCCGGCGTGCGACGGGCAGTCGACGACGGTATCCCCGTCGCCCTCGTCGGACCCGCTGGACTGGCCCACGACCCCGACATCGAGCTGATCAGCGCGAGCGAGCTGATCGGCATGGACGAGGAGCCTGGTGCCGCAGTCCGCACGAAGAAGGACTCGACGCTCGTGCGCGCTGCCGAGGCGGTCCGCGATGGCAAGGCCTCGGCGATGGTGTCGGCCGGCAACACGGGGGCGACGATGGCCGCTGCCCTGTTGCGCATGGGACGGATCAAGGGCGTCAAGCGTCCGGCGATCGCCACCCCGATCCCCGTCCCCGGCGGGACGACACCGACCGTGTTGCTCGACGCCGGGGCCAACGCCGAGGTCCAGCCGGAGTGGCTCGTGCAGTTCGCCCAGATGGGCAGCGTCTACGCCCGCACCCGATTTCACATCGACGCACCCCGTGTCGGCCTGCTGTCGATCGGCGAGGAGCCCGGCAAGGGCGACTCGCTGCGCAAGGAGGCCTACCCGCTGCTGTCGAAGGCCGGGGCGATCAACTTCATCGGCAATATCGAAGGTCGTGACGTGATGAGCGACGCGGTCGACGTCGCCGTCACCGACGGATTCACGGGCAACGTCACACTGAAGACGCTCGAGGGTGGCATGAAGGCGTTGATCGCCGCCCTGCTCGCCGCCTTCGCCGAAGATGGGTACCGGCAACACGCCGATGCCCTGCTCCCGGCGCTGCTCCCGCTGTACAACACCCTCAATCCCGACACCTATGGCGGAGCCGTGCTGCTCGGTGTCGACGGCGTGTGCATCATCTCCCACGGCTCTTCCGGGGCCACGGCGATCCGCAACGCGATCGGCGTCGCCGCCGAGATGGTCGAGCACAAGATGGTCGACGAGATCAAGGCAATCGTCTAGAACACTTCGGCCACCACCGGCGGGTTCTGTACGATCGCCGATCGATGCCTGCTGACACACCCATCGAGCGCGACGAGATCTTCGGAATCGTCCGTGACCGGCTCGCCGACATTCTCGAGATCGACCCGTCCGGGATCACCGAGGGACAGTCGTTCGTCGACGACCTCGACGCCGACTCCCTGGCGTTGATCGAACTGGTCGAGGCGCTCGAGGAGGAGCTCAGCGAGCGGGCAGCAGGTTTCCGTATCGACGACGAGGATCTCGCCGACCTCAAGACGGTGCGCGACGCCGTTGACTACGTTCTCGAGCGCACTCGTCAGGGCGGCTGATTGTCCACCCCCGCCGACGGCGGAGCGGAGGACGTCGCCGCCCTGATCAGCTCGCTGGGGCTGTACTTCGACGACGTCGGCCTGGTCGATCAGGCGATGTCGCACCGGTCCTGGTGCGCGGAGAATCCGGGACACGCGAGTTACGAGCGTCTCGAGTTCCTCGGTGATGCCGTGCTCGGCTGGGTCACCGCCGACTGCGCCTTCCGTCAGTTCCCCGACATGTCGGAGGGTCAGCTCACCGGCATCCGCAAGGGCGTCGTCAACACGATGGCTCTGGCCGAGATGGCGGCCGAGCTGGGCATCGGCCGGTACATCAAGCTCGGCCGCGGAGAGGCGGCGGCCGGAGGGTCGACCAAGCCGTCGATCCTCGCCGACGCGATGGAGGCGCTGATCGGGGCCACCTACCTCGATCGGGGCTCGGCGACGGCGTACGAGTTCGTCGAATCGCTGATCGCCACCCGTGTCGAGGCCACCGCCGAACGGCTCGACGAGCTCGACTTCAAGACGACGTTGCAGGAGCTGCTCGCCGGGGCGGGGATGGCGCCACCGGTGTACGACCTCACCGAGCAGGGCCCCGACCATCAGAAGCGCTTCTTCGCCACCGTGTCCGTGGGCGGGCGAGTGCTCGGAGCCGGGGAGGGCTCCTCGAAACGGTCGGCCGAGCAGGGTGCGGCGGCTGCGGCGACGCGCACGCTCGGCACCGAATTGACCAGCGCGGCGGACGACCGCGGCGACACGAGGTCGCCGTGAGACGCGGCGTTCCCTGACACTGTGCCGGAGTTGCCAGAGGTCGAGACCGTCAGGCGCGGGCTGCAGCGCCTCGTCGTCGGGCGGCGGATCGACGGTGTCGAGGTCGGCCGGGAGCGCACGGTTCGGCGCACTTCGCGTCAGGCGCTGATCGACGGACTCACGGGCACGTCCCTCGTCGCCGCCGGGCGGCGCGGCAAGTACCTGTTGTGCCCGCTGGACTCCGGCGACGGCTTGATGGTCCACCTGCGGATGACGGGCCAATTGCTCCTCGTCGAATCTGGATCGGCGCGCCCGCTGCACACCCACGTCGTGCTCCATCTCGGCGACGCCGAGCTGCTCTTCGTCGATTCGCGCACGTTCGGGGAGATGGTCGTCTACGACCCCGACCACGTCGACATCGAGCTGCCCGAGGTCGCCCGCCTCGGGCTCGATCCGCTCGTCGACAATCCCGATCCCGACGAGCTGTGGGCAGTGCTGCGACGCCGGTCGATGCGCATCAAACCACTGCTCCTCGACCAGCACGTCATCGCCGGGATCGGCAACATCTACGCCGACGAGATCCTCCATGCCGCCCGCCTACACCCGGAGACCCCGGCGTCGTCGCTGCGCCGTCGTGACGCGGTCGCGATCCACGAAGCGATGGGTCGGATCCTCAACGACTCGATCCGCGCCGGTGGCTCGACGCTGTCCGATGTCGGGTACGTCGACATGATGGGGGAGGGCGGGTCCTATCAAGACGCCCACCTCGTCTATGGGCGAACCGGCGAGCGCTGTCCGACGTGCGGCCGCGGCTTCATTCGGCGGATCACGAGTGGTGGACGATCCACCCACTTCTGCCCGGTCTGCCAGCGCCCGCGGACGTGAGTCCGGCCATCCTCGATCTGGGGCGAATCCGTGTCAGACGCTGGCACGATTCTTCCCCACAAGCGTCGGTGACACGGATCTTCCCCAGATGCGGGGGCGCGGGTGGCTATCCCCCCACGCCGGTGGCCCAACCGGTAGCTTCGGGCCCGCCGTGTTCCTCAGATCGCTGACCCTCAAAGGCTTCAAGTCCTTCGCCGAGGCCACGACCCTCGAGCTCGAGCCGGGCGTCACGGTCGTCGTCGGCCCCAACGGCTCGGGCAAATCGAACGTCGTCGATGCCATCGCCTGGGTGCTCGGCGCCCAGGCGCCGTCGGCGGTGCGCAGCCAGAAGATGGACGACGTGATCTTCGCCGGAACGGCGAGCCGCCCGGCGCTCGGCCGCGCCGAGGTCAGCCTGACGATCGACAACTCCGCCGGCATCCTGCCGATCGAGTTCTCCGAGGTCACCGTCAAGCGCACGTTGTTCCGCAGCGGCGACAGCGAATACGCCATCAACAACGTGCCGTGCCGCCTGCTCGATGTCCAGGAGTTGCTGTCCGATGCCCGGGTCGGCCGCCAGCAGCACGTCATCGTCAGCCAGGGCCAGATCGACGCCGTACTCAACGCTCGCCCGGAAGAGCGCCGGGCGATCATCGAGGAGGCCGCCGGCGTCCTCAAGTACCGCAAGCGCAAAGAGAAGGCGGAACGCCGCCTCGACGCCACCGAAGCGAACCTCCTGCGATTGCAGGACCTGCTCCGCGAGGTCCGCCGCCAGCTGCGGCCCCTCGAACGCCAGGCCGAGGCGGCCCAACGACATGGTGAGCTGACCGCCGAGCTCAGTGGACTGCGCGTCTACGTCGCCGGGCGGGAGATCGCCGCCCTGCGCACCAAGCTGACCACCCTGGCCGAGACCCGCGTTCGAGCGGCCGACGAGGAGACCCGGCTGAAGGCTGAGCTGATCGCCCTCGACACCGATGTGGTCGCCCTCGAGGCCGAGCTGACGGCGCGGGGCGCTGACGACGTCAGCGATCGGCTCGCCCGCGCCGAGCAACTGGGCGAACGCGCCCGCGGCCTGTCGGCGATCATCACCGAACGCGCTCGCCGGCTGGAGAGCGACCGCGGGCAACTGCTCGACGAAGCCGTCGTCGCTTCGCTGGAGGCCGACGCGGGACGGCATCGCAGCGAGCTCGAACTCGTTCGCGGCACCATCGAGGAGGTCGGTCCGCAGCTCGAGGCGCTGGCCGCCGAGGAGGCCGCGTTCGCCGCCGAGCGGGCTGAGGTGCTCGGATCGCTCGACGCGCTACCCGGGTCGAGCGCGAGCAGCGCCCTCGCCGAGGTGCGTGGTGAGTTGCGCACCCGACAGTCGGCGTGCGAACACGGTGCAGCCGAGCTGATCCGTTCGCGCAGTCGCAGCGACGCGCTGTCCGCTCGGCTCGCCCGACTCGACGAGCTGGCCGTACAGCATCGTCATGATTGCCTGGCCATCGAGCTGCTCGAGGCACCGTTGGTCGACGAGATCGCCACGGCCGAACGTCGCCGCACCGAGTCGGAGGACGCCCACGCGGCGGCCGCCGAGCGAGCTCGGCAGGCGGCCGAAGTGTTGTCGAACCTCGATGCGCGCGTCGAGGCGCTGCAGCTCGCTCTCGACGCCGCCCATGCCCAGGCCGGCGCCGAGCACCTCGCCGGAGGCAACGGCGTGCTCGGCGCGTTGCTCGACTTCGTGCGCATCGAACCTGGCTGGGAGAGCGCCGTCGAGGCGGCCCTCGGGGAATCACTCGCGGCCGTCGTCGTCACCGACGTCGAAGCAGCCGCTCGGGCGCTACGGGCGTTACGCGCTTCGGACACAAACGGAGCTGTCATCGCCCTCGAACGCGGCGTCGCCCGGTCCCCGAACACGGTGACCATCGGCGAGCCAGTGCGACCGCACGTCGGCGCGACACGTCCCGATGTCGACGGTCTGCTCGACGGCTTGCTGGCGAACGCTCGCTGTGTCGACAGCCTCGCGGACGCCGCCAGCGCGGCGCTCGCCACTCCTCATGGGATCATCGTCACGCCAGCCGGAGATCGCCTCGGACCGGCTCTGTGGCGGGTCAGCGCGTCTTCGTCCGGCGGTGTCACGGCCGCGGCCTTGGCCGAGGCGCAGGCGCGCCGGACTGCAGCTGAACGGTCGCTCGTCGAAGCCCAGGGCAGCGAGGCGGCGGCGTCCAGTGCCGTGGTCGCGACACGGCACCAAGCGGCCGAGATCGCCGAGCGCCTCGAGGCCAACGATCGCCGGTTCACCGCCGCGGCGGAGGCGCTCGCCCGAGTTCAGGCCGAGCGCCGCGAGATCCTCGTCGAGCAGGAGCCGTTGGCGGCCCGGACCGACGAACTGACCGAGATCGTGGCCGCCGAGCGGCGGCGAATCGCCGAGTTGGAGGCGGTCATGCCTGGGCTCGAGGCCGGCGAGTCGGCGGAGGCCGAGGCGGCACGCACCCAGCAGGAGGTGCGCGGTGGACTCGATGCCCGGGCCACGCTGCTCAGCGGCAGGCGACGCGACCTCGAGGTGCGGGCGGCCGGCCTTGGCGAGCGGGCAGCGCTCCTCGAGCAGCGCCTCGGGGAGATCGAGCGCCGCCTTGTCGTCGATGCCGAAGCGCGAGCGAACGCCGAACAGCGGCGGACGTCGATCGAACGAGTGCTGGCGGCGCTCGGCCGCCTGGTGAGCTTCGTCCAGGTCAGGCGGGACACGATCGACCGGCTGCGGGACGACCTCGCCGAGCGGCGTCAGCGGCACGCCGAGCAGGTCGGGGCGCTCTCCGCCCGACTCGAGGAACGGCGCAGCCGGCGGCATCTCGTCGAGCGTCAGCTCGACGAAGTTCGCGAACGGGCGCGGCGGGCGGAGGTCGACGAGACCGAAGCCCGGCTACGCGTCGAGTCGGCCGTCGAGATGCTGCGTCACGACTGCGACGTCGAGCCCGAAGTCGCCGAGTCGGCCGACCCACCCGAATTGCCGGAAGGTGTCACGGCGCCGGCCCGACTGCGCGAGCTCGACCGTGAGCTGCGCCTGCTCGGTCCGATCAACCCGCTCGCTCTCGAGGAGTTCACCGAGTTGCAGCAGCGCCACGCCTTCCTCGACGAGCAACTCGAGGACGTGCGGACGACACGGCGGGAGTTGACAAGGGTGATCAAGGCCGTCGATCACGAGATCCAGACGGTGTTCGCCACCGCCTTCGCCGACGTCGCCGATCACTTCGCCGCCCTCTTCGGCAACCTCTTCCCGGGTGGCACGGGACGCCTCGTGCTCACCCAGCCGGAGGACCTCCTGGAGACCGGCATCGACGTGGAGGCCAAACCCGGCGGGAAGAACGTCAAGAAGTTGTCACTGCTCTCTGGCGGCGAGCGCAGCCTCACCGCGTTGGCCTTCCTGTTCGCGGTGTTCCGCAGCCGGCCATCTCCGTTCTACGTGATGGACGAGGTCGAGGCGGCCCTCGACGACGTCAACCTGCATCGCTTCCTCGGCCTCGTCGCCGAGTTCCGCGAGGAAGCGCAGCTGCTCATCGTCAGTCACCAGAAGCGCACGATGGAGGCCGCCGACTGCCTGTTCGGCGTGACGATGCAGCCCGGAGGCAGCTCCAAGGTGCTCTCCGAGCGGGCCACCGTGCCCTCCTGACGATCACGCGTCGGTAGCGTCGGCGGCGATATGGAGTGGATCTTCCTCGTCCTCATCGCGGTGGTGATCGTCTTCGGCATCGGCGTGCTGGTCTGGAACCGCCGCCGGGCCGGACAGGCCACGGCCCCTCCGACGGCACCAGCCCCGACGCGTCCCGACCGGCCCCCGCCGGCGGCGACGACGGCCGTTGCCGAACCGCCGGCGCCGGTCGTCGAGGCACCGACGTTCCGCGGCCGGCTCGCCCGGGCGCGAACGGCGTTCACCGGTGCGTTCGTCGGCGTGCTCAGCCGCGGCGGCATCACGGACGCGACGTGGGACGACCTCGAGGAGGCGTTGCTCCGTGCCGACGTCGGTCTCGGGGTGACCACCGACCTCCTCGGCGGTCTGCGCGCGACGGTGAAGGCGAAGGAGATCACCCAGCCCGACGTGCTGCTCGATGCCCTGCGCCAGGAGATGAAGCAGCGCCTCGCTGGCACCGATCGCACGCTGCACTTCGACGGCGACCGGCGACCCAACGTGTGGCTGTTCGTCGGCGTCAACGGCGTCGGCAAGACGACGAGCATCGGCAAGGTCGCCAATCAGCAGGCCGCCGCCGGTCATCGCGTGCTGCTCGCCGCCGGCGACACGTTCCGGGCGGCTGCCGCCGAGCAGCTGTCGACGTGGGCCGAGCGGTCCGGCGCCGAGCTCGTCAGGGGAAGCGAGGGGGGCGATCCGAGCGCGGTCGTGTTCGATTCGATCGAACGGGCGGCATCGCGCGACATCGACCTCGTGTTGGCCGACACCGCCGGTCGCCTGCATACCAAGACGAACCTGATGGAGGAGCTGCGCAAGGTCCGCAGGGTCGCCGATCGGGGCGTCGGAACGGTCACCGAGTCGCTGCTCGTCATCGATGCGACCACCGGTCAGAACGGTGTCGCCCAAGCCCGCCAGTTCGGCGAGGCCACCGAGCTCACCGGCATCGTGCTCACCAAGCTCGACGGTTCGGCCAAGGGTGGGATCGTGTTCGCGGTGGAGACCGAGCTGGGCATTCCCGTCAAGCTCGTCGGCCTCGGCGAGTCGATCGGTGATCTCGTCCCGTTCGACCCCGACGAGTTCGTCGACGCCCTGTTCGAGGCGGCCTGACGGATGGACCAACGATGAACGAACCAGAACCGACGATGCCCAGTGAGGTCTCCGGCGAACTCGGCGCGTTCGACCGATTCGCGACGAATGCGTCGAGGTTCGTCAGCCGCGCCAATTTCTTCGCCGCGTGCGTCTTGCTCGTGCTGATCTGGGCACCCTCGTATTTCCTGATCGATGATGTCGACACCTGGCAATTGATCATCAACACGGCGACGACGATCGTCACCTTCCTCATGGTTGCGCTGCTCCAGAACAGTCAGACTCGGTCGGACCATGCCATCCAGCACAAGCTCAACGCGATCGCCGATGGTCTCGCTGACCTGATGGACCACCTGGCTGTCGAGAACGACGACGACCAGTTGCGACGCGACCGAATGGAGTTGCACCGGGCGGTCGGCCTGGAGTCCCGGGAAACCACGAGCAGACGTACTCGTCGGGGGCACCCGAACGACGGGTCGTCGGCGGGCGATCAGTCGGCGACGACGGGGGCGTAGTCCGGCTGGCGTTGGCGGCCGCGCCACACGTAGCGGGTGAGCACGACGCCCCGGCGGTGGGCCGTGTAGGCGACGATCAAGATCGTGCCGAGGGCGGTGAGGCCGCCTCCGCCGATCAGCGTCCAGCGTGCCCCGGCGTGTTCGGCGACCCATCCGAGCAGCGGTGCCCCGACGGGCGTGCCGCCCATGAACACGGCCAGGTAGAGGGCCAGGACCCGCCCGCGCATCGCCGGGTCGGCGGCCATCTGGACGAACGAGTTGGCAGCCGTCATCAGCGTCATCGACGTGATCCCGGCGACGGGCAGGACGAGGGCGAACGTCAGGTAGGTCGGCATCAGCCCGGCGGCGAGGGTGACGAGACCGAACACGATCGCCGCGACGACGACGAGGCGCTGGCTCGATGACGTTCGCCGGGCAGCGATCAGCGCCCCGGTCAACGAGCCGACGGCGAGGATCGAGCCGAGGATGCCGTACTCTCCGGCGCCCTTGCCGTACACCTCGGTGGCCATCAGCGCGGTGGTCATCTGGAAGTTGAAACCGAACGTCCCGGCGACGAACAGGATCGCCATCACGAGCACGATGTCCGGCCGGGAACGGACGTAGGCGATGCCGTCGCGCAGTTGCCCCTTGGCTCGCGGCAGCTTCGGGACCGGATGCAGCTCCTCGCTGCGCATGCGCTTCAGGGCGACGAGGACGGCCAGGTAGGTGCCGCTGTTGAGGAGGATCACCCAGCCGCTGGCACCGACACCGGAGCCGAGCAGGGCGATGACCCCGCCGGCCACGGCCGGGCCGATCATCCGCCCGAGGTTGAACGAAGCGGAGTTGAGGGCCACGGCGTTGGTGAGCGTCTCGCGGCCGACCATCTCGTTGACGAAGGCCTGGCGGGCCGGCGTGTCGAACGCCGCGGCGGTCCCGAAGGCGAAGGCGATGACATAGACGTGCCACGCCTCGACGACACCCGTGATGGCGAGGACGCCGAGGAGTGCGGCAGTCGTCGACATGGCGATCTGCGTGACCATCATCACCGACCGCTTGGAGAACCGGTCGGCGATCACCCCGGCGAACGGCGAGAACAGCAGGATCGGCAGGAACTGCAGGCCCGTCGTCAGGCCGAGGGCGCCGGCGCTGCCGGTGAGGGCGAGGACCAGCCAGTCCTGGGCAACGCGCTGCATCCACGTCCCGGTGTTGGAGACCAGCGACCCGGCAGCGAACAGCCGGTAGTTGCGGATCCGCAGGGCGGCGAATGTCGACTTCACGCCTGGCTGGCCAGGCGGTCGAGGATCGGGGCGACCGCGCCCAGTAGTTCACGTTCGTTCGGGTCGAGGTCGGCGAGCTGGACGGCGAGCCAGGCATCGCGACGTCGACGGTCCTCGTCGAGCACGGCCCTGGCGTCCTCGGTCAGTCCGACGACGACCTGCCGACCATCGGACTCGTGGGCGGCGCGGGTGACCAGCCCGACATCCTGGAGACAGTTGACGGTCCGCGTCATCGACGGCGGCTTGACCTTTTCGATCGCCGCCAACTCGCCGATCGTCAGGTCGCCGTAGCGCGAGAGGGTGCCGAGGGCGGACAGCTGGGTGAGCGTGAGGTCGGTGGCGCTGCGTTCGAGACGCAACCGCCGGGCGAGCCGCATCACGCCGACACGCAGTGCCGCGACGAGGTCGGCGTCCACGTCGGTCGGAGCATTGTCACTCGTGGTCAGGGCGCTTGCGGACACATCTTTAGCATAGCTCATTACCGTTGCTAAACAAACGCGACGATGGCCAGTTGGATGGACCGGTACCCTGCCCGGCGAGATGTTCGAGAACCTGTCCAACCGTCTCGACGGCATCGTCAAGCGGCTGCGCGGCAAAGGCCGGTTGACCGAAGCAGACGTCGAGGAGATCCTGCGCGAGATCCGCGCCGCCCTGCTCGATGCCGACGTCAACGTCACGGTGACCCGCGAAGTCATCGACCGGATCCGCGCCGAGGCGATCGGCGCCACCCGCTCGCAGGTCCTCGACCCCGGCCAGCAGGTCGTCAAGATCGTCAACGCCGAGCTGACGCGGATCCTCGGTGGCGAGGCGCTGAAGATCAGCTACGCCAGCCGCCCGCCAACCGTCGTGCTGATGGCCGGCCTGCAGGGCTCGGGCAAGACGACCGCGGCGGCCAAGCTGGCCCGGTGGTTCAAGGCCCAAGGTCGCAATCCGTTGCTCGTCGGCGCCGACCTCCAGCGCCCGGCGGCGGTCGAGCAGTTGCGCATGCTCGGCAACCGCATCGACGTGCCGGTGTTCTCGGAACCCGACGATCCGATCATCACGTCCGCCCGTGGTCTCGCCGAAGCCCGCCGCCTCGGCCGCGACGTGCTGATCGTCGATACCGCCGGCCGGCTGGCCATCGACGCCGAGATGATGGAACAGGTCCGCCTGATCTCCGGCGCAGTCGCCCCGCACTACACGTTCCTGGTCATCGACGCGATGACCGGCCAGGATGCCGTCAACACGGCCGTCGCCTTCAACGAGACGCTGGCGATCGACGGCGTGATCCTGTCCAAGCTCGACGGCGACGCCCGCGGCGGCGCGGCCCTCAGCGTCAAGGAGGTCATCGGCAAGCCGATCGCCTTCGCCTCGACGGGGGAGAAGCTCGACGCCTTCGAGCAGTTCCACCCCGACCGAATGGCCGGGCGGATCCTCGGCATGGGCGACATGCTGACGCTCATCGAGCAGGCCGAGCAGGCCTTCGAGAAGGAGCAGGCCGAGGAGGCGGCGAGCAAGTTGCTCGAAGGGCAGTTCACCCTCGACGACTTCCTCGAGCAGATGCAGCAGCTCAAGAAGATGGGACCGCTCGGCGGCCTGTTGAAGATGATGCCCGGCATGCCCAAGGAGCTCAAGGGCGCCGAGGTCGACGACGACGCCCTGCGCCCCGTCGAGGCGATCATCCGCTCGATGACCCAGGAGGAGCGGGTGACGCCACAGATCATCAACGGCTCGCGTCGCAACCGCATCGCGCTCGGTTCAGGAACGTCGCCGTCCGATGTCAACCGCCTCGTGAAGCAGTTCTCGGAGATGCAGAAGATGATGAAGCGGTTCGGCGGCCTGGGCACGAAAGGAAAGAAGGGCGGCCGACTCGGCGCCCTCGCCGGGATGCGCGGTGGGGCGATGCCCGACCTCTCCGAGCTCGGCGACCTCAACGCCCTCGGAGGACTTGGCGACCTCCCCGGCCTCCCGCGCCGCTGAACGTCCACGTGATTGGAGTGTCTCCTGCTGACAGAGTGTCTCGTGCTGCGTTTCCCGGCAGCAAACACTCCGACACAAGCTGGGGGCCGATATCCTCGCATGGTTCGTTTGACGACCCAGAAGGACCCCACAGATGGCAGTGAAGCTGCGCCTGACCCGCGTCGGTAAGACCAAGCAGCCCGAGTACCGCATCGTCGCCGCTGACTCGCGTTCACCCCGTGACGGCCGGTTCATCGAGATTCTCGGTCACTACAACCCGCGGACCGACCCGTCGACGCTGTCCGTCGACAACGACAAGGCGGTCAAGTGGCTCAGCCAGGGCGCCCAGCCGACCGACCGCGTGCGCAAGCTGCTGGAGATCTCCGGGGCCTTCGAGCAGTTCACCGCCGCCAAGGGTTCCTGACGTGAGCGACGACACCGGCGAAGTGCTCGACGATGGCGCTGACGACGCCAATCAGGCCGCCGCACCGACGGCCGCCGCAGTTCTCCAGCACATCGTGAGCTCGATCGTCGACGATCCGGCCTCCGTGCGCGTCGACACGACCGACGACGGGCGCCGTGTGCGTCTCGACGTCCGCGTCGGACCTGGCGATCTCGGCCGCGTCATCGGTCGCCGCGGGCGCACGGCGCAGAGCATCCGCACGGTCGTTCGTGCCGCCGCCGCCCGCGACGAAGCCGACGTCGACATCGAATTCGTCGACGACTGAAGGACCGAGGCGAGCCGTGGCCCGGCCGGCCGGGCTCCTCGAGATCGGGCAGATCCGGCGGGCTCACGGTGTCCGCGGCGACGTCCTCGTCGAACTGGCCTCAGATCGTTCCGAACGAGTTGCCCCGGGGGCCCGCTGGTTCGCCGCCGATGGGTGGCTGACCGTCGTCTCCGCCCGCCGCCACCAGGACCGGTGGCTCGTCACGCTGGCGGAACTCGGCGACCGGTCGGCCGCGCAGCAGTTCACCAACACCGCGGTGTTCGCCGAGCCGATCGACGACCCTGAGGAGCTGTGGGTCCACGAGTTGATCGGGTCCGAGGTCGTCGAACTGTCCGGGCGGTCGCGGGGCACGTGTGTCGCCGTCATCGCCAATCCGGCCGCCGATCTGCTCGAGCTCGACTCCGGCGCGCTCGTCCCGGTCGTGTTCGTCACGGAGCGACGGGACGGCACGATCGTCATCGACCCACCTGTCGGACTGTTCGACGACGACGACGGGTGAGTCGTGATGCGCGTCGACGTGTTCACGATCTTCCCGGCGGCGGTCGACGAGTTCTGCACGGCCAGCCTGCTCGGCAAGGCCCGCCAGTCGGGCATCCTCGACCTTCGCTGCCACGACATCCGCGAGCACAGCACCGACGTCCATCGCACGGTCGACGACGCGCCGTTCGGTGGCGGGGCCGGGATGCTGATGAAGGCCGAACCGGTCTTCGCCGCGGTCGAGGCGGCCGAGCCGCCGCGGCCGTTGTTCCTGCTCGGGCCGGGTGGGCGACGCTTCGACCAGTCGGTTGCCATCGAGCTGGCGGTCGGCGCCGGGTTCTCGCTGCTCTGCGGCCGCTACGAGGGAGTTGACGATCGCGTGCGCCAGCACCTCGTCGATGGCGAGCTCAGCGTCGGCGACGTCGTGCTCTCGGGTGGCGAGGCCGGTGCCTGTGTGGTGATCGACGCGGTCACCCGGTTGCTGCCGGGGGCGATGGGCAATGACACGAGCCCGGTGACCGAGAGCTTCGGCGAGCATGGCCTGCTCGAGGAACCGCAGTACACCCGCCCAGCTACGTTCCGTGGCTGGTCGGTTCCCGACATCCTGCTCAGCGGCAACCATGCGCTGATCGACCGGTGGCGCCACGCCCAGGCGCTGCACCGCACGATGGCCAGCCGGCCCGACCTCATCGATCGCCGCGGCGGCGTCACGGACGACGAACGACGCCTGTTGGAAGAGTTCCCGCCCGTCCCGTATCCTTGATCCGCCCCGCTCTCAGCAGTTCAGGACGTTCCATGAAAGCCACCGACCTCATCGACAACGACCAGCTCCGCGACGACGTCCCGGACTTCGCGCCGGGCGACGAGGTCAAGGTCCACGTGCGTGTCGTCGAGGGCAGCAAGGAACGCATCCAGGTCTTCCAGGGCAACGTGATCGCCCGCCAGGGCGGCGGCTTGCAGGAGACCTACACGGTTCGCAAGCTGAGCTATGGCGTCGGGGTCGAGCGCACGTTCCCCTTGCATGCCCCGACCGTCACGAAGATCGAGGTCGTCAAGCGCGGCGACGTCCGCCGGGCGAAGCTGTACTACCTGCGTGGCCGCGTCGGCAAGGCTGCCAAGATCCGCGAGAAGCGCAGCTTCTGAACGGCTGATCGGCGCCGAGCGCGCCCGAGTGATGCAGACTTCGGGAGGTGCGCGATGGTCGCGGCCCACATCGCCTTCGGGCAACGCGGCGAAGCCTTGGCGGCCGACTGGTATCGACGGCACGGCTACTCGGTGGTCGACCGCAACTGGCGTAGCCCGATCGGGGAGATCGACCTCATCGTGCGACGCGGGCGCCTGGTTGTCGTCGCCGAGGTGAAGTCCAGGAAGAGCGATGCCTTCGGTGTTCCTGCCCTTGCCGTCGGCGTCGCCAAGCAGCGACGCTTGCGCCGTCTCGCCGCGGCGTGGCTCGTCGAGCATCGGGTCGGCCGGCGGCTCTCGGTGCGCTTCGATGTCGTGGCGATCACCGGTGACCAGATCGACGTCTACGAGAACGCCTTCTGACCAACCAAAGGGTGCCAGTGTGACCGTTCCGTCACGCTGGCACCCTTCGGTCGTTCGGGTCGGGCGTTGTTCAGCCGGCGACCGCCCAGATGAGCAGGGCGACCGCCACGAGCAGGCACGCCGCCACCAAGACGTAGTCGAACGGGCGGGCGCGAAACCGCCGGTAGGGGTTGTAGCCCACGCCGTCAGTATCGCCGGGTGCCCGCCGACGCGCACCGAGCCGGGCCTACGCTGGCGACCGTGATCAGGCGATTCGTGGCAGTGCTGGCCGCCGTCGGCGTGCTCGCCGGGCCGTCGATCGCCGCCGCCCAGGAGGCTCCGGCCCCGCCAGGACGCCAACCGCTCGTCGACGTACCGGTCGGCTGTCCGATCCAACCGCTGCCCGACGTCGTGTTCGTCGGCACCGCCGTCGACTCCGACTATCGCACCGTGCGTTTCCGAGTCGACCAGGCGCGCGCCGGCGACATCGGTCAGTTCGCCTCGCAGGGCCTCGTCGACGTCCGCTATGGGATCGACGCCAAGTACCTCGACGAAGGCGACCAGTATCTGATCGGCGCCCTGTACGACTCGACCATCCAGTCGTTGCGTTCGCGGGTTCAGCCCCAGTTGCTCACTCGCGGCGGCGACGAGATCATCGGAGCGACCGAGAGTGAGCTGGCCTGTCCAGTGGTGGCCGACCCGATGCGCACCCTTCATACCGACGGGTCGTCGGTCGACTCCGGTGTCCTGTCGCCGTTCTTCGGCAACCGCGACGGTCTGCTGCGTTCGCTGCTCGTACCGATCGCCCTCGTGTGCCTGGCGGTGTTCGTCCTCGCCGCCTTCCGCTGGTTCCTCACTGGGTTCGGCCGGGGCGTCGAGTCGATCGCCCGCCCGCAGCCGCGATCAGCACCTCCGCGCTGAACCACCTAGGACTGGGCGGCGGCGATCCACGGGTGTTCGCGCAGGAACGTGGCGATCACGTCGCGCCGCGCCACCGGCCCGTAGGTGCGATTCGACCGACGGGTCGCCGATTCCCGCGCCGTCGGCTCGCAGGCCGGCTCGGGCACGGCGATACCGAACAGCTCGGCGGCGTTGGCGGCCATGATCTGTTGCTTGACGTCGGGTGTCAGGGCGGGGTAGCCGAACTGCTCCTGGAACGCCGGGGTGATCTCGAACGCCCGGAAGGCGGCGATCTGGTCCTGTGGTGACCCGTACCAGATCGAGTCGGTGCCCCACAGGATGCGCTCCGGTCCGAATGCCGTGAGCAGCTTGCCGAGGACGTGGGCGGCGGCATCGGGGTCGCCCATCACGATCCGCCACGTGGACCCCAGTTCGGCGTAGACGTTGCCCCCGGGTCCGATGCCGGCCTCGGCGACGCTGCGGACGAGGCGGTCGACACCGTTGCCATCGGGGTCGTAGGGACCCTCGGTCGTCCCATTGTCGTAGCCCGAGTGATACACGAGGAAGCGAATGTCCGGGTTCGCCGCGGCCGCCGGACCGACATCGACCGGCGAGGCGTACGGGTTGCCCCCGGCGAGGCCCTTGTGCACCGAGATCACGCCGACCCCGGTGTCCCGCACAGCCTGGATGAACGGGGCACCGACCTGGGGGAGCGCTGGGTCGTGGTCATCGAGGAACCACCCGTTCGGCGAGTGCGTGTAGGCCTTCCAGGCGCACAGCTCGTGCGATGCCGCCACTTCGGCCATCGACGCCACTGCCGCATCGATCGGACCGACGTCGGGAACTGCGTGGCCCTGGATCAACACCCGACCGTCACCACAGAGTCGAGTTGCCAACTCCCGGCCGCGCTCCATCGCCGCCACCGACAACGGATCGGCCTCGCCGACCACGGGCACCGCAGAGATCACCGCCACCGACGTGTCGCTACCGCCGAGCACGAGGTCGTACCAGTACTCGACCGAGAAGCAATCCGCCCAGTCCGCCTCACCGCACTCGGCCTGTGGGAACCCCCCGCCCCACGGCCCGAACTCGAGGAAGTGGGTCTGCACGTCGACCACTCCGGTCGCGCCAGCGGTGCCGTGGACGAGCTCGAGGGCTTCGGCAGGGTCCGCGCCGGCCGTGTCGCCGACCGAGAAGACGCCGCCGCGTTCGAGACCGCGGGCCCGCGACCGGTCGGCGGCCGACGTCTCCAGAGCCTGCAGCCCGGCGGCCATACCGGCCGCCGACATCAGGAACTGGCGCCGCGTCCAGCCATGGCGCCGGGCGTGGTCGTCGGCATCAGCGCGGGCTCGTCGCAGCGCCTCGGCGCGTAGCTCGTCGAGCGACGGCGGGAGGTACTCCCCGTTGGAGCACGGCCACAGCTTGAGCGGGAGGCCGGGGTCGTCGTCGATCGTCCCCATGGGTCCATCGAACCACAACGGACCGCCGAAGTCAGCCGTCGCGAGCGTCGTTGGCGACCGCCCGCAGTTCGGCGACGGCGGCCTCCAGGCCGTCCTCGTGGCCGAACAGGGCACTGCCGGCGACGAGGATGCTCGCTCCGGCGGTGACGGCACCGGGCGCCGTGTCCACGGTGACACCACCGTCGACCTCGATGCTCGTCGTCTCGGCCCGACCGCTGGAGGCCAACAACGCGCTCAGCTCGCTGATCTTCGGTTCCATCGACGGCAGATACTGCTGCCCACCGAACCCGGGGTTGACGGTCATCACGAGGACCACGTCGACGAGATCCAGGACGTGGGCGACGGTGCTCACTGGCGTCGCCGGGCTGATCGCGACGCCGGCGGAGGCCCCGAGTTCGGCGACGTGACCGAGCGTGCGATGCAAGTGGGTGCACGCCTCGGCATGGACGATCAACCGAGAGCAGCCCGCTTCGACAAAGCGCGCCGCCATCACGTCCGGGGTGAGGACCATCAGGTGGGCCTCGAACGGCAGGGCCACTCGCTCGCGCACGGAGGCGATGACGTCGGGCCCGAACGTCAGGTTGGGGACGAACTGGCCGTCCATCACGTCCCATTGCACGAGGTCGACGCCGGCCTTCTCGAGAGCGACGATCTCGTCGCCGAGCCGGGAGAAGTCGGCCGGCAGCACCGAGGGAGCGATCTGGATCGGCAGCGCCACCGAAGGAACGGTAGTAGCTGGGTCGTTCATTGCGTTCCCGGGCCACGCAGGCCCGTACTGGCTGCTGCGGCCGGGTTCGATCCACGTACCATCCCCGGCGTGGCAACCATCCAGCTCCGTCCGGATCGGTTTGCCGCCGGTGGAGAGGCCCTCGGGCGCGACGACGACGGGCGAGTCGTGTTCGTACGCGGGGCGCTACCGGGGGAGACCGTCGTCGCCGAGGTCGTCCAGGAGAAGCGCGACTGGGCCCGTGCCCACGTCATCGACATCGTCGATGCCAGTCCCGACCGGGTCACTCCGCCGTGTGCTTCGCGGCTCGCCGGGTGCGGCGGTTGCGGCTGGATGCACCTCGAGCTCGAGGCCCAGCGTCGCGCCAAGGTGGCCATCGTCGAGGAAGCGCTGCGACGTACCGGGGGACTCGACGCCCCGGTCACCGTGCTCGGACCGGGCGTTGCCGCAGAGGGCTACCGCACGACGGCCCGCGTGGCGCCCGGACCGGACGGCGCCGCCGGGTTTCGTGCCGAGCGGTCGCATGAGGTCGTCGCCGCCCCGGCGTGTCTCGTGCTCAACCCGCAGCTGCGCGACCTCGTCGCCAGGTTGCGGCTCGACCCCGGCGTCGAGGCGACACTGCGGATGTCGGTGGCGACCGGCGAGATCGGCGCCGACTGGGACCGCAGGCGCGGTGGGGTGTACGGCCTGCCCGCAGACGTGCGGCGGGGTGCCGCAGCGCAACTCCACGAAGACGTCGACGGGCATCGTCTGCGGGTCTCGATCGGCTCGTTCTTCCAGAGTGGTCCGGAGGCGGCCGCCCTGCTCGTCGGCGCCGTGCGGCGGGCCGCACCTGAGCTCGCCGATGCGGGTGTCGTCGTCGACGCCTACGCCGGGGTGGGGATGTTCGCCGCCTGCGTCACCGCCCGCGATTCCTTCGTCGTCGCCATCGAGACGTCGCGATCGGCGATTGCCGACGCCGGGTCAAACCTCGAGGATCGACGCCATCAACTCGTTCGCGGCGAGGTTGGTGGTTGGCGGGCGCCGCCCGACCTCGGCGCCGAGGTGGTCGTCGCCGATCCGGCGCGCAGCGGTCTGGGGGCGCCCGGATGTGCCGCCCTCACCCGGCTGGGAGCTCCCGTGCTCGTGCTCGTCAGCTGCGACCCCGGCTCGCTCGGTCGCGACGCCAAGCTGCTCAGCCAGGCCGGCTATGTCCATCAGCGGTCGGAGCTGATCGACACGTTCCCGCACACCACGCACATCGAAGTGGTGTCCCGGTTCGAGAGCAACTGAGACCGACGGATGCTGTCGCCAGAGGTCTCCGCCGAGGTGCGCACGGCGATCGACGCTCGGCATGCCGTGGTGGCCCTGGAGTCGACGATCTTCTCCAACCTCGGCCTGCCGTCACCGGCCAACGCCGAAGCGCTCGACCGCTGCATCGCGGCGATCCGTGGCGCCGGGGCGGTTCCAGCGGTCACGGCGATCCTCGATGGTGTCGCTCGCGTCGGCCTCGATCCGGTGGAACACGACCGCATCCTGGGTCCGGCGAGGAAGGCCGCCGAGCGCGATGTCCCGGTCGCCATGGCCCAGCGCTGGGACTTCGGGGCGACCACCGTGAGCGCCGCGGTGGCCCTCGCCGCCGCTGCCGGGGTCGAGGTCTTCGCCACCGGCGGGATCGGCGGCGTGCACCGCGGCGCCGAGGTCACGGGCGACATCTCCGCCGACCTCGAGGCCCTCGCAGCCCACCCGGTGATCACCGTCAGCGCCGGGGCCAAAGCGTTCCTCGACCTCGGTCGGACGCTCGAGTACCTCGAGACCCGCGGTGTGCCCGTGCTCGGCTGGCAGCACGATTGGTTCCCGGCGTTCTACACGAGGTCGTCGGGGCTCGCCGTCCCGCATCGGGTCGAGGATGCAGCGACCGTCGCCACGGTCTTCGCCGCACGCACGCGCCCGGTCGGCGTGCTCGTGGCGGTGCCGATCCCCGCCGAGGCGGAGCTCGATGCTGCCGCCATCGACGCAGCGCTCGGTCACGCCCTCGAGGCTGCCGAGGCCAGCGGGGTCGGTGGAGCAGCGGTGACTCCGTTCGTGTTGAGCGCGATCGCCGCAGCGACGGGCGGTGACAGCGTCCCGGCGAACTTGGCCCTGGCCGAGCGCAACGCTTCCGTCGCCGGCGAGATCGCCGTCGCCGTCAGCCGGCTCGATCCAATCGGTCGGCGAGAGTCTGGCGGACGTCCGGCCACTGCGCCGCGGTGATCGAGAACAATGCCGTGTCGCGTGCCAAGCCGTCCTCGCCCGGCACCTTCGACGGCCGATGACTTCTGAGGATGCCTTCCAACGTGGCGCCGAGCCGGGTGATGGCGGCGCGGCTGCGCTCGTTGCGCTCGTCAGTGGCCAGGGCCACGCGATCGACGTTCCACACGTCGAACGCGTGGCTCAGCAGGAGCAGCTTGGATTCCGTGTTGACGGCACTGCGCTGGATGTCGGCGGCGAGCCACGTCCCGCCGATCTCGACTTCGTCGGGGTCCGGGCGACCGCGCCACCAGCGCAGTTCCATGAACCGTGTGCACCCGACAATGCGCCCCGAGGCCGGGAGTCGCTGGGCGAACGGCACGGCCACGTCGTCATCGCGTTGGGCGAGCAGCCAGGCGACATAGCGGGCCATTGCCTCGCGGGTGCCGGGTACCTCGGTGAAATCGTAGGTCGATCGATCCACGGACGCGGCCGCCGTCAGGTCGTCGACGAACTCCGCAGCGAGCGGCACGAGCTCGACGTGGCGGCCGCCGAGTGAACCAGTTCGGGCGGCGAGCGTCACGGCGGCGACGGTAGTCAACGGCATCGCTTCGGCTCGCCATCGTTCAGGCTGACCCGATACGACAGGAGGATGACCTCCGTGACGCGGCCAGCAGTGTTCGACAGCGACGCGATCCTGCCGCCGGATCCGGAGGGAGTCGCCGTACTTCACGAGCGCGAGTATCGGGTACGGGCCTATCGGCTCGATGGTGCAGACGGTCGGCGGCTGTTGTTACGTGGCGCCGTTCGCGACCAGAAACCGGCCGGGATGTACGTCGAGAACGATCCCGACCCGTTGACGATCCATCACATGCAAGTCGAACTGGAGGTCAGCTTCCCGACCATGGAGATCACCGCCGCCGCGGTGCTCTTCGAGGCTCACCCCCACGACGCCTGTGGATCGATCGCCCCGCACTATGGCGAGCTCGTCGGGCTCTCGATCGCCCGCGGATTCACCCACGAGGTGCGCCAACGCTTCGGCGGACCACGCGGTTGCACGCACACGACGGCGCTCCTGTTGGCGATGGCCCCGGTGGCCATCCAGAGCATCTGGTCGCTGCAGGTCGTCGACGACCGTGAGGCAGGTCGGGAGTGGCGGCGTCCGCAGGATCTCCCACCCGAGGAGCGCGCCCAACGGTGGGCGGCCACGTTGAACAGCTGCCACGTGTGGGACGCGACCGGGGAGTTCGCTCAGCACGTCCTCGCCGGCGGGGACGTCGGCATCCCGATCCCGATGCGCCGCCGCCTCGATGCGCTCGGTATCGATCCGTCGGGTGCCGGCGAGGCGGAGTGAACACGGTCGACCACGACCCATTCGGACTCACCGGGTTCGGCGTCGCAGAGGCGTCGCGACGACCGGGGGAGAAGTGGCAACTGACGGGCGGCCGGCTGGCCAGTTGGGTCGCCGACATGGACTTCCCCATTGCCCCCGCAATCGTCGAGCGGCTGACTCGTCGCGTCGCCGCGGACGTCGGGTACCCGACATGGGCCGACACCGGCCGTTCACCATTGGGCGAACGATTCGTCGGGCGGATGTCCGAACGGTACGGCTGGACACCGGACCCGGAGCGGCTGCACGAGCTGGCCGACGTGCTGCAGGGCGTTTCGGTCGTCGTGCACCACCTGACCGCACCCGGCGACGGCGTGGTCCTTCACGTTCCCGCCTATCCGCCGTTTCTCGGCCTCCTTCGGGAAACTGGCCGGCAGCTCGTCGACGTGCGAGTGGCGGCCGGATCACGCCGGCCGGTGTGGGACTACGACGAGCTCGACGAGCGCCTCGGCAAGCATGGACCGGAGAAGGCTCGGGTGTGGATTCTCTGCCACCCGCAGAACCCGACGGGTCGGGTGTTCGACCGCCCCGAACTCGAGCGGATCGCCGAGCTGGCCCTCAAGCACGATCTGGTGGTGATCAGCGACGAGATCCATGCCGAGTTGGTCCACCCCGGCCACGAGCACATCCCCTTTGCGTCCATCGCACCGGAGGTGACCGAGCGGACCATCACGCTGACGTCGGCATCGAAGGCGTTCAACCTCGCCGGCCTACGCTGGGCGATCCTGCACGCCGGGCACGAGGGATTGCACCGGACAGTTGCCGCCCTTCCGGCGCACTACCTCGGCGCCCCGAACCTGCTCGCCGTGGAAGCCACCGAGGCGGCGTGGTCGGAGGGCGACGAGTGGCTCGATGCCGTGCGGGCGCTCCTCGATCGCAACCGGCGACAATCTCGCCGAGCTGTTGACAGCGCACCTACCGACGATCGTGTACCACCAACCGGACGCCACCTACTTGGCATGGCTCGACTGCCGCCCGCTCGGCCTCGGTGACGACCCGGCGGCGACCTTCCGTCAACGAGGTGTCGAGTTGGCCGCCGGTCACCGATTCGGTGACGTCGGTACCGGGTTCGTCCGTCTCAACTTCGCCACCAGCCCCACGATTCTGGACGCGATCGTTCAAGCCATGGCCCGAAGTGCTTGATCCCGACGGAAGTCCCGACACATCGACCACAACTGGGCCCGCGTGGTCGGGACTTCGACCGGCTCTACGGGTGGTAGGGCATCAGGCCGTCAGCTGGGATCGTTCCGAGGCGGCCGGCCTGGAAGTCGTCGAACGCCTGGGCCAGCTCGTCGCGGGTGTTCATCACGAACGGCCCGTAGGCGGCGACTGGTTCGCCGATCGGGCGTCCACCAAGGAGGTAGACGTCGAGCGCATCCTGGGGGGCGGACGTGAGCGTGATCGTGTCACCGGCACCGAAGACGGCCAGCTGGCCGACACCGACTGGAGCGGCCTCGGCGCCCGCCGTGCCGTGGCCTGACAGCACGTAGGCAAGGGCGTTGAAGTCGCGGCGCCAGGGGAGCGTGATCTGCGCTCCTGGCGACAGGGTCAGGTGGGCGACGGTGACCGGCGTGTGCGTCGAACCGGGTCCACGATGACCAGCGAGGTCACCGGCGATCAGCCGGACCAGTGCGCCGCCGTCGGGCGATGACAGCAGCGTCACCAGGTCGCCATCGAGGTTCTGGTATCGGGGCGCGATCATCTTGTCCCGCGACGGCAGGTTGACCCACAGCTGGAGGCCGTGAAAGCGGCCGCCGCTGACGACGAGTTCTTCAGGCGGCGTCTCGATGTGCAGGATCCCGCTGCCGGCGGTCATCCACTGCGTGGCGCCATTCTCGATCGAGCCTCCGCCACCGTGCGAGTCCTGGTGCAGGAACGCCCCGTCGATGATGTAGGTCACGGTTTCGAAACCGCGATGCGGGTGCCAGTTGGTGCCCCGTGGCTCTCCAGGGGCGTAGTCGACCTCGCCCATCTGGTCCATGTGGATGAACGGATCGAGCTCGGCCAGGCTCACCCCGGCGAACGCCCGGCGGACCGGGAAGCCCTCGCCTTCGGTGCCCCGCGGGGCGGTCGTCACGGATCGCACCGGGCGCGGCGTCGACGTGGCGTCGGGGATGGCGATGCTCGGGACGGTGAGTGGGTCGGCGGTGATCGCTGGCATCGGACGCTCCTTGTAGTTGCGGTCACAACTATTAACACTGCAACGTAGTCATGTATTCCAGACGAGCCATAACCGGTTGTTGGGGCGCCGGGAAGGTCCTATCGTGCCATCACTCGAACGGCGGATGTTCGAGCGGCGGAAGGCGGAACGGCGGAATGGCGGAGCAATCAACGGCGGGCGGACCCGCATCGGAGACACGTGGAGACGCGGACGTGGCGCGCCAGCAGTTGCTCAGCGCAGCGGCTCGCCTGCGGGCCCGTCGACTGGCGATGGCCGACGGCCATCCAGCGACTCGTGGCGAACGGCGGTCGTCCGATCGGAGCGACGGAGCGCCTCCTCGGGAGTGAGGTCCGGCGGGCTGCGGCACGTCGCCCTGACCCGGCCGGTGCGTGTTCACGGCGGACTACATTGACCGGGCTGGAAACGTATCCGAGAGCCCACCAATGGACCATCGATCGAAGCTCGTGACGCCGCCGGACGGCCTCACGGCCCCGACGCGCCCGAAGCCGGGCATCAAGGAAGTCGCCCAACATGCCGGCGTGGCCATCTCGTCCGTCTCCCGCGTTCTCTCCGGGCATCCGGACGTCAGCGCGGCGATGCGCGATCTGGTCAACAGCGCCGTACTCGAGTTGGGCTATCGCCCGAATGCCCTCGCTCGCGGTCTACGCAGCCAGCGAAGCATGTCGGTCGGTTTTGCCGTCGCCGACCTCGCCAATCCGATCTTCGCCGACATCGTCCGGGGCGCCGAACGAGAGTTGCGTGCCAGCGGGTATTCGCTGTTGCTGACGAACTCCGAGGGGGATCCCGAGCTCGACGCCGACAACATCGAACTGCTCGAGGATCGTCAAGTCGATGGCATGCTCCTGTCGCTCACGCAGGAAGACAACGCCGAAGTCATTCGTGCGCTGCGCGCCAGCGCGCTTCCGATGGTGCTCCTCGACCGCGACCGACCCGAAGGGGTCAAGGCATTGCTCGCCCGCTTCGATCATCGGCTCGGCATGACGGCTGCGGTACGTCACCTTCTGGACCTTGGCCACCGTGACTTCGCAATGGTGACCGGTGGCCCGGCTCTCCCGGCACGCGATCGACGCACGGCGGTCGAGGAGACGCTGTGGCCGAGCGGCGGTCGTTGCAAGATCGTCGAGGGAGCGTTTGGAGTCGAGGGTGGCTATCGGGGGACCCTGCAGGCGCTCGACCGCACGCCGCGTCCGACGGCCTTGATTGCCGCAGGTAACACGTTGATGGCTGGTGCGATCCGGGCACTCCACGAGCTCGGAATACAGATTGGAAGCGACATCTCGTTCGTCGGCTGCGACAACGTCCTTGTCGCCGAGCTGCATCAGCCACCCATCGCGGTCGTGTATCGCGACGCTGGTGCCCTCGGCACGGCAGGGGCAAGCATGTTGCTCAGTGCGCTGAGCACGAGCCTCCCCGATTCGCCCGTCGAGGACACGGTGCTGCCGACCGAGTTCATGGTCAGGCCAAGTTGCGGCCCGCCACCGGACCGATAGCGCTCGAATCACGCGTCGTCACCCAACGCGACGAGAGCGGCGTTGACGAGCTGTTCGGGCAGGAGGTCGAAGTGGTTGTACAGGTCGACGATCGACCCTGATTGTCCAAAGTCGTCGACTCCCACGGGCACCACCCGTGTCCCGAAGACGGACCCGAGCCACGCGAGCGCGTGGCTGGCGGCGTCGTGCACCGTGACGATGGGCAACCGTCGCTCGGACGGCGGCACCAGCGTTGCCAGCGGGTGGCCAACGGACGGTCGACGGGCTGTCCGGGCGGCATCGCGTAGCTCTCGACGCCATGCCCTGTACAGGCGGTCGGGACTTGTCAGATCCAGCACCACTGCCGCGACGCCTTCGACATCGAGCGCTCGCGCCGCCGCGAATGCCTCTGGAACGACGGCACCCGACGCGGCGATGACGATCTCCGCCGGTCGATGTGGTTCGACGAGTCGGTAGCCGCCCGAGATGACCTGGGACCGCAGTCGTTCAACGCCGAGACGTTGCCGAGCTTCCGCGAATGGCCGCTGGTCGATCGGGCGCGTGGACAGGCGGAGATACAAGCTCTCTCCCGCTGTCGTGCTCAGGTTGTGCAGACCGTCGCACAACAACCAATCGAGCGCTTCCGCGTAGGCCGGCTCGACGAGGCTGATTCCCGGCAATTCCATGCCGATCGAGGCAGTGATCGTGCTCTGATGCGCTCCGCCCTCCGGCGCCAAGGTAATGCCGGCTGGTGTGCCGGCCACGATGAAGCGAGCCCCGTTGTAGAGGCCATAGATCAACGCATCGAGGCCGCGGCACACGAAGGGGTCGTACACGGTGCCCACGGGGAGCAGGTGCTCGCCATGGAGCTCGTGGCCGAGGCCGAGCGCATGGAGCATGAGGAACAGGTTCATCTCGCTGATTCCCAGCTCGATGTGCTGTCCGCCGGGTGACTCGTGCCAACGCAGGAGCCGTCCGTCACCCAGGTAGTCCGTTTGCTCCTCGGCGCTGAAGACCCCCATCTTGTTGATCCAGCCGCCGAGGTTCGTCGACACGCTGACATCGGGGGAGGTCGTGACCAGTCGGCGGCCGACGTCGGGTTCGGCCGCCAACGCCGTGAGCACCCTCCCGAATGTCTCCTGGGTCGACACCGCCTTGCTCGTGACGACACGCGTGCTGAGCGGGACGTCGACGAGTGGCCGCGGCCCGACGGACTCGTTGTTCAGCTCGCGGCCCGTCTCGGCGCAGACCTCGCCCGCCGAACTGTCCGGTGGGAACCGATCCCACTCATTGGCCGGCGTCAGTCCCGAGACCCGACGAAACTCGGCGATTTGCTGATCGCTGAGCATCGCGGCGTGGTTCAGCGGGTCGCCCGCGATCGGCAGACCCCAGCCCTTGATCGTGTAGGCAAACACGATGCTCGGCCGATCGGTCACGGCGTCGCACGCTCGGAACGCGGCGAGCAGTGTCTGGTGGTCGTGCCCGCCGAGATTCTGAATCAACGCGGCGACGTCCTCCTCCTTCACGTCGGCGAGCGCTGTGCGGACCTTGGTCTCTGCTCCGTCGCAGAATCGGTCGCGAAGTTCGGCTCCCGTCAATCGGAACAGCGACTGGTACCTCTCGTTCGACATGTCGTCGACGTGACGCCGTAGTGCCGCTCCACCGGGACGCTCGAAAGCGGTGCGCAGTCGTTGGCCATACTTCGCCACGACGACATGCCAGCCCGAGTCCTCGAAGACCCGCATGAGCTTGTGAACCTTCATCTCCGGAATGACGCGGTCGAGACTCTGCCTGTTGACATCGACAACCCACATCACATTGCCGAGCCGCTGCAGGGCGGGGTCGGTGATCGCCTCCCAGATGTTTCCCTCGTCGAGCTCTGCGTCTCCGACGAGGGCGATGAAGCGTGTCGGTTGATCTGTCACGGTCCCGAAGTGGGACTCGATGTAGCGGCGCGCCGCAGCGGCGAACAATGGGGCGGTCGCGCCGAGGCCGACTGAACCGGTCGAGAAGTCGGCGACGTCGGGGTCCTTCGTGCGCGACGGGTAGGCCTGGAGGCCACCGAAGTCACGAAGACGACGAAGGTAGGTCGCATCGAGTTCGCCGGTGAGGTACTTGATGGCGTGGAAGACCGGTGACGCATGCGGCTTGACCGCCACCTTGTCGGCGCGGCGCAGGTGGCCGAACCACAGCGCGGTCATGATGCCGACCATTGACGCCGACGACGCCTGGTGGCCACCAACCTTGAGCTGAAACTCGGCGTGGCGTCCCGCAGGGGACGGTGCGGGCGGCCGCTCGCGGTTGGCGGCATCGATCATCCTCGTCGCCAACCACAGAACTCTGCGTTCGATCTCGATCAGCGTGGCCGCCGACCTGTACTCCGACATGACACTCCAGTCCGTGCGTCTCACCGGCCCGATTGACGTGAGAAACGACGACCGCTAAGGTCGCCGGTATCGATTCCAGCCTGAGGTCCGGAATCCTAGGTGAGGGGGAACTGCATGATGAGACGCAAAGTGTCCGCACTGATCGTCGTGATCCCGACGCTGCTGTGGTCAGCATCAGCGATTGGCGCTGAGTCAGGTCCGACTGACTCCACGGAGCCAGCCGGTACCGCTGCTGAGGCGGAAACTTCCGAGCCCGGCGCGCCCGGAACCGGAGCGGTGGAAACCGAGCAACCGTCGGTGGCCGAGGCCGCGCCCGCCGAACCGGGCAGCGGCGAGGGTCTCACGATCGGATATCTCTCGAACCTGGAATCGGTTCCGATCGTGCACGTGATCTCCGAGGGAATCAGGGAGCAGGCCGAGATCGCCGGGGTGAATCTGCTGTTCTGTGACGGCAACGGCGACAACGCCACCGGTCTCGACTGCATGCGGATGTTCCGAGATCAAGGCGCCCAGGGAGTGCTCAACTTCCAGCACGATGTCGAAGCGGCGCCGAGCATGTGCGAGGCCGGCCCCGAGGGCGTACCGACGTTCGCCATCGACATTCCCCAGCCCCCCTGCCAGACCGCCTTCATGGGCGTCGACAACTCCTACGGTGGCGGCATTGCCGGAGACGTGCTCGGTCAGTACTTCGCCGACAACTTCGATTGCGAGTACGACGCGTGGGTCTCACTCGAGCAACCCGAGATCGGTCAACCCAACGAGGATCGGATGGGTGGCTACCGCGAAGGTTTCGCCGAACACTGCGGTGAGGTCCATGACCTTCGCCAGGTCGCCTTCGACGCTTCGACCGAGGATGCCCGGGTCAAGATGGCCGATGTGCTCACGGCGCTGCCGGATGCCGAGCGGATCATCGTCACGTCGATCGACGACGAGGGAATCGTCGGGGCGTTTGCCGCCGCCGGCGTTGCCGGCCGCGAAGATCAGCTCTATGCCGCGTCGCTGGGAATGGCCGATGACACCATGCGATGCGGGCTCCAGGAGAACCCGAATTGGGTCGTCTCGACGGCGATCTTCCCGGAGCGATACGGATGGGTCGGGATCCCGTACATGATCAAAGCAATCAATGGTGAAGAGGTGCCCGAGGAGCTGTTCGTGCCGCTGGTGGCGGTGACCGGCGAGACCATCGGGGACTACTACGAGCTTTCTTGCTGATCTCCGAGACGTCGACGAGGGCGAGCGCCGATGTCTGAGGCCGCCGTCGTCGAAGTCGAAGGCATCAGGAAGTCGTTCAGCGGCGTCGAGGTGCTCCACGGCGTCGACCTGACCGCAACTGGCGGCTCCGTTCTCGCGCTCCTTGGCGAGAACGGAGCCGGCAAGTCGACACTGATGAAGATCCTTGTCGGCGATTACGCACCGGACTCCGGACGCGTCACGTTCGATGGCCACGACATCACTGGTGCAACGCCGCTGATCGCCGCCGCCGCCGGGATCCGGATGGTCTTCCAAGAGCTCAGCGATGCCCCACCGCTGTCGGTCACCGAGAACATCTGCCTCGGCCGTTGGCCGAAGCGCCGTGGCAGGGTCGACTGGCGAGTGGCGCGAGCGCAAGCGGTCGGCGCGCTGGACCGGCTGGGATCTGACATCGACCCCGACCGAACCGTCGGATCCCTCCGGATCGGCGAGCGTCAGGTCGTCGAGATCGCCAGAGCGCTTTCGGGCAACGCACGCTGTCTGATCCTCGACGAGCCCACGGCGGCGTTGTCCGCAGGGGAATCCGACAGGCTCTTCGAGATCATTCGGCGGCTGCGGACCGCCGGCGTCGCGATCATCTACATCACGCATCGCCTCGACGAAGTCCAGCAGATTGCCGATCGAGTGCAGGTCTTGCGTGACGGCGAGACGGTCCTCGAGGGCGTCGTCGCAGACCACGGCCGCGATGCGATGGTGGAGGCGATGGTCGGTCGACGGGTCGATTCGACGCTGCGGCCCGCCGCAACATCTCAGCCACCGGAGGTCGACCCGGTCATCCGGCTTCGCAAGCTGTCGTCCGAGCGCTCGTTCGCCGATGTCGATCTCGAACTGCGCCCCGGCGAGATCGTCGCCCTCTACGGCAGGGTCGGGGCGGGGACGCAGGAGGTCGCCGAGGCGATCTACGGCGTTCGCGATACTGACTCCGGGGCGATCGAAGTGGGAGGTCAGGTGGCGCCGATGAATGGCCCGGCGAGCGCCATCCGAGGCGGGGTCGGACTCCTGCCTGGCGATCGTCAACGGGAAGGCGCGTTCATGAACCGGCCCGTCGCCGAGAACCTCTGCGTGGCGAGCTGGCCCGCGCTCTCGCGGCGCGGCGTCATTACCGGCAGGCGTGAGGCGGCCGCGTACCGACGCTGGCACGACCGTTTGCGGATTCGATCGCGCAACGATCCACGCCAGCCGATGGCGACGCTGTCGGGTGGTAATCAACAGAAGGTGCTCCTGGGTCGCTGGTTGGAACGCGACGTCAAGGTCTTGTTGCTCGTCGAGCCGACCCGCGGCGTGGATGTCGGAGCCCGCGAGGAGATCTATCGGGCGATCCGGGCGCTGACCGAGCGAGGGCTGGCCGTGCTCGTGGCGACGAGCGACCACGAGGAGGTCGTCCAACTCGCGGACCGCGCGCTGATCATGGTCCGCGGCCGGATCGTTCGGGAGCTGAGTGGTGATCAGGTCACGGGGAATGAGATCGTCGCTGCTGCGGGAGGACTGCCCTGAACCAGCCGGCCGAACTGACGTCGGTGGCCGAGCCGACTGGAGCGCAGACCGTCGAGCTTCCCTCGCGCGGCCGTCGCGCCCTCCCGAAGGTCACCGCCCTCTTCGTTGTGCTGACCGTCGAGATCGTCACCTTCTCGATCCTCGCACCGGCATTCCTGACGCGGGCCAACTTCCTCAACGTTCTGACAGCGATCGCGGTGACGGGGATCGTGGCCATGCCGGGCACGTTCCTGATCATCGCCGGCCAGTTCGACCTCTCCGTGGCGTCGATCATCGCCTTGTCGGGGGTGGCGATGGCGACGGCGGCCGAAGGACACTCCATGCCGCTCGCCATCGTCGTGGCGTTCGCCGTCGGAAGTCTCGCCGGCGCCGTCAACGGCTTCCTGGTCACCGTCGTCGGTGTGAATGCCCTGATCACGACGCTCGGCATGTTGTCGGTGCTCAGCGGCCTCGCACGGGTGATCGCCGACGGACTCTCTGTCAGTGTCCAAGACTTCTCGACCCTCGGAACCTCACGGCCGCTCGGAATCCCGCTACCCGTCATCATCTTTCTCGCAGTGGTCGGACTGTTCTCGTTCGTCGGTCGGTTCACGACGTTCGGTCGATCGGTGTACGCCATCGGTTCCAATCCCGCCGCGGCGCGCCTTGCCGGCATCCGGACACGACGGGTGATCTGTCTGCTCTTCCTCCTGTCCGGTCTGGCGTGTGCCCTCGCCGGTCTCATCCTGACGTCGATGCTCGGGTCCGCTTCACCGACGGCCTCGGCTGGTCTCGAGTTGTCCGTCGTGACCGCCATCATCCTCGGGGGAACGACACTGTCGGGTGGTGAAGGCACCGCGTTCGGGACACTCGTCGGGCTCCTGATCGTTGGATTCTTGAACAACGGGTTGATCATCCAAGGGGTGGATCCGTTCTGGCAGTACGTCGCCCAGGGAGGGCTCTTGATCGGAGCGGTCTCCGTCGATCGACTCCGCGAGCGCCTCAGCGGGGACACGAGACAGTGAGTAGGGGTTCTCGAACACGGGAGTGGACATGGGCGACTTGTTCGATGTCGTGATCGTCGGCGCAGGCTCCGCCGGATGTGCGCTTGCGCGACGTCTGACGGACGACCCGTCGGTGAACGTGGCACTGGTCGAGGCTGGTGGGAACCCCACACACCCGTTCATCGCCGCACCGACCGAGTACTTCAAGCTCTGGGGAACCGAGCTCGACTGGAACTACGAGTCGATACCCCAACGAGGCACGGCCGATCGCCGCCACCGCCTGCCACGCGGTCGGGTCCTCGGCGGCACCAGCGCGATCAACGGCATGGTCTACTTGCGCGGGGCACGCGAGGACTTCGACGGGTGGGAACAGGCCGGTTGCGTGGGATGGGGGTGGGACCACGTGCGCCGGTCCTACGAACAACTCGAAGAACTCGTACTCCCGAGGGTTCCGGAGGACACGAACGAGCTCTCCCAAGTCTTCATCGATGCGGCGCAGGAGGTCGGCTTCCGGTTCAATCCGTTCTTTGACGATGGCGACCTCGAGGGGTGCGGATGGAACCGTATGAGCGTCCATCAGGGGCAACGTCAAAGCTCGTATCGGGCATTTGTCGAGCCTGTCCTCGATCGGTCGAACCTGCACCTGATCACAGACGCCGTCGCCGATCGATTGGAGGTCTCCAAGACCGGCGCAGTGACTGGACTGAACGTCCACGAAGCGGCTGGGCATGATCGCCGGCTCGGCGCGGGGCAGGTGATCCTGTGCGCCGGCGCCTACGAGTCACCACGACTGCTGATGCTCTCGGGCATCGGTCCCGCCGAGCACTTGCGTGACCGCGACATCGACGTGGTGGTTGACCTTCCGGTGGGAAACAACCTCCAGGACCATCTGCTTGTCGGAGTGGTCCAAACGGCAACCCGGCCGATCGATCCACTGCACGCGCACATGACGGAGAGCTGCTCGTTCTCGCGGTCTTCCCCCGATGCCGTGAGCTGTGACATCGAGATCTCGTTCAACAAGGAGATGCATTTCGCGCCGCCGGTCGACGACGGAGTGCCTCGGTTCACGATCATTCCAGGGGTCACCCGCCTCCGCAGTCGCGGCACGGTGCGCCTGCCCCAGTCGGGCTCAACGGACCGGCTGGAGATCGATCACGGCTACTTCACCGAGCCGGACGACATGACCGCCCTGATCGAGGCGGTGCGACAGAGCCGGGCGATCGCCGCTGCGCCGGCGTTCGCCGAGTGGTCCAGCGGTGAGTATTTTCCGGGCCCGGGCGTCGAGACCGACGAAGAGATCGCGACGTACATCTGCCAGAACGTCAGCACGTGGTTCCATCCCGCTGGCAGTTGCACGATGGGTACGACGCCGAACTCGGTCGTCACGCCAGACCTACGTGTGATCGGAACCTCGGGTTTGCGGGTGGCCGACGCTTCGGTGATGCCGACCGTCGTCACCGTGAACACCAACGCGGCGTCGATGATGATCGGCTGGAGGGCCGCCGATCACGTTCTCGCCGGGTAGTCGCAAACGCTGAGACAGCCGACATCTCGACGCGTCGTCGTCGATTCCTGAGAGGAGCAATGCAATGGGAAATGTCCGAGCCGGGTTCACGCTTCGCCTCAAGCCGGGAGGTCTCGACGAATACATGAGACGTCACGACGAGATCTGGCCCGAGCTGGTCGCCGAGATGGCTGCGAAAGGAGTCCGCCAGGTGACGATCTTTCACGCCGACTCGACGCTGTTCATCTACTCGGAGATCACCGATGCGGACGCGTGGAGCCGCTTGTGGAACCTGGACATCCATCTCCGCTGGGCCGCCGAACTCGAGCCGTACTTGGAGCTCGCCGAGGACGGGACACCCGACTCCCGCGACCTCACCGAGATCTTCCACCTCCTCCCGGCCGACTCCGAGGCCGACTGAACCGACCTGGCGCGGCGCCGACGCCTGAGGCGGGGCGTGGTCGATTGCGGCCGCGCTGCCGCTACCAATGGAGTGGGCCCGCGGCGAGTAGACCACCGTCGACGGGCAGTGTGATGCCGGTGATCCAGGCGGCGTCGTCCGAGACGAGGAAGGCCGCCGCCGCGGCGATGTCGTCAGGGGTTCCGACTCGACCCAGCGGGTACAGCGACGTCAGACGCTGTAGCTCGTCCGGTTGGTTGTCCCACACTCTGGTCCGGATCGTCGCCGGTGCGATGAGGTTGAACCGGACGCCGTGCGGCCCGTAGCGGGCGGCCAGATTGAGGGTGAGGTTCTGAAGTCCGGCCTTCGCCGCGGAGTACGGCTCGCTCCGGGCGGCCACCAAACCGTTGATCGATCCGATGGTCACCACACTTGCGCCGGAGGGTGCGCTGAGCAGCTGCGGCAGGAAAGCACGGACGCAGCGCACCACGCCGAGCAGATTGAGGTCCAGCATGCTCGCCCAATGAGCGTCGTCGGGGTCGTCGGGCTCGGGCGGCATCGCGTCGCCGCCAGCAGTGTTCACCAGCACATCGATGCCGCCGAAGCGCTCCACCGCGGCGTCGACGGCCGCGTTGACCGACCGCCCATCGGTGACATCGCACCGCACCGCGATCCCTGGCGTTCCCAGTCCGGCCAATTCAGCCATCGCCGCCGTCGCGGCGTCGTCGTCGAGGTCGGCGACGACCACCGCCGCACCCTCGGCGGCCAGCCGTCGCACACACGCGCGGCCAATCCCGTGCCCCCCGCCGGTGACCACCGCCCTACGTCCCTCGAATCGTTTCACGCCGTCACCGACACCCCGCCGAACGGTAACTGGGTCGACCAACACAGCGTGCCGGCCGTCGCCAGCCTTGGTGGGCCTGCGGACCTCGGTGATGCGGCACTAGGAATCGGTCGGCGGTACGTCGCGCTCCGGATCGTCGAGCAGCGCGCCGGCATCCTCCAACTCCTGCACGTCGACGTCGCCGTCACCTTCCTCCACGCCGCTATAGGTGCGGCGCGTCTCGTCGAAGCGCGTGTCATCCCGATCGGCTGCGGCTTCGCCCAACTCCTCGGCGTCGGCCAATTCGAGCTCTCGTTGGAGCCCATCCGTCAGCGCCTCGGCCTGTTCGGCACCCCGCTCGTAGTCGTCCAGTTCGTCGGACATCGCGCACCACCTCAACTAGAACCTCGCGCAGTCCACGATAGAGACGTTCATCCGGATGGCACGCGTCATCAGCGACGCGTGATCGCGACGAGGTCCAGTCCGCTGGGTTCAGCCGAGGCTCGTTCTTCGGAGGCGGTCCAGCACCGATCGGGCCGTTGCCCGCAGGGTCGCCAGCACCTTGTCGCTGTCTGCTCGGTGAGGCCGTGAGACCTGGCGAAAGACGTCGGCGACGGCGTCAGCGATGTCGGTTCCGTAGTCCTCGCGCGGGCGTGCGCCTTGCTCGATCTGGATGCCGCCACACGGGCTCAGCCGGTTGACGAGGTTGCTCGGGTCGTCGCCGCCGTAGCGTTCGTCGGGGAGCGCCACTCGAACGGCCAACCTCGCGGGGAGGACGCGATCGATGGCCTCCCTCAGCCGCTCCTTCAGCTCGCTCGGCGCTGTTCCACCGATGAGCACGCCTGGTTCGTCGTCGAAGCCGTGGAAGGCCACGGCGTGGGCGAAGCGCCGGGACATCAGGGAGGCGAGGAGGGGGAAGCTGAGGGGGTTGAGGTCGGTGGACGTGATGTGCCAACGCTCGAACGCTCCGCCGTCGGGCCTCCAGCCCTTCGCCCGCCACGCGCTGGCCAGGTGCAAGCCGAGGCGCTCGACCACCCGCTCGGCTTGCTCGTCGGTGTGCTTTTCGATGTCGCCACCGTGCGGGGCGATGGCGATGAGGTGGGTCTGGGAGCCATCGTCGTCGAGCCGCTCGACCAGTTCGCCGGCATCGCGGGCGTCCTCGTCGCACAGCTCCTGATCGACAACCTTGGTGTCGAGGGAGCCCGCGAACTCCTCCTCCGACAGGAGCCGTCGCCGGCCACCGAGACCCATGCGCACGACGGCGTCCGCAGTCTCGTGCAGCAGTTCGCTCACCGTGTAGAGGGCGAACTCGTCGTCGCGATGGATCCGCACCTGCTGACCTAACTCGCCGCCGAGCGACGCGAGCACTTGCGCCGCC
This sequence comes from Ilumatobacteraceae bacterium, assembly GCA_963786985.1. Lineage (GTDB taxonomy): Bacteria > Actinomycetota > Acidimicrobiia > Acidimicrobiales > Ilumatobacteraceae > Desertimonas. Next base: position 213,291 of record CAWBBL010000015.1, read on the forward strand.
GGCGCACAGTGCTCCCGGCGGGCCTTGAGGTCCGTCTGGGTGTCCAGCGCCTTCTTCACGAATGTCGTTGTTGTGGCCATGCGATCTTTCTCCGCTCCCGCGCCGTTCGTAATCCAGAGTTCGGTGACCGCGTCGGAATACACCGCTCGGCGAGCTGCGCCGCCGGCGGAATCCGTACCGACCGGACACGCCATCTCGTTGGGAAGGTGACGTTCGACGGTGCTGCGAGGCGTGTCCGCACCGCCACCAACGATCTGGGTGGTCGAGGCCCAACGAGGATCGCGGCTCCGAAGCCCGTACCGTTCACTGTCGGCCGATCGTTTGGGTCGGCCAGAGAGAGACAGTTGGTTCCGTTGTGCAAGGCAAAGTGAAGTTCTTCGATCAAGACCGAGGTTTCGGTTTCATCTCCCGAGAGGGCGGCGAGGACGTGTTCGTGCACGTTTCCAACCTGCAGGCCGGCGGCACGAGTCTGGCCGAGGGCCAGGCGGTCGAGTTCGAGGTCGGTCCGGGCCGCAAGAGCGAGGAAGCCAAGAACGTCCGCTCCGTCTAAGTGACTGCGGGCTGACTTATTCAATGGCCCATCCGGAGGGCCAGACTTAGTCTCGGTCGGTGAGCCAAAGACTCGCCGTACTCGGCGTTGCTGGCTTGACGAGCGCGATCGGATTCGATCCCGCCGCCAGCGCAGTAGCTGTCGGCACCGGTGAAACGTCCGTCCCCGACACGTCGATCGCCGCGCCGAGCAGCACTGCTGACGACCCGTTCTGGGAACCCGACGAAATCGTGTGGACGGAGATCGGGCCAAGTCTCGAGGAGGGCTTTCTCGAGGTGCCGATCGACTATGCCAACCCGGACGGGGCCATGCTCCGGATCCATGTCGTGCGGCGTGTCGCGGACGACCCGACGCGCGAGTGGGCTCGCTGTTCGTGAATCCCGGTGGTCCCGGCTTCGGTGGGAGCGACCTCGTCACCTACGCCGATCAATTGCTCGCTGACGAGTTGACCGACTCCTTCGACATCGTCGGGTTCGACCCGCGCGGCACCGGCCTGTCTGAACCGGCGATCGACTGCATCGACGACTACGACCACTTCTACTCCGGCACCGACATCACCCCCGATGACGATGCGGAGCGTCAGCAGATCGTCGACCTCGCTCTGGAGTTCGCCGAGGCGTGCGCGGCGAACAATGCCGACATCATCCAGTTCGTCGGCACCAACAATGCGGCGCGAGACATTGATGCGCTCCGCCGGTCGCTCGGCGAGGAGGAAATCAGCTACCTCGGCTGGAGCTACGGAGCCGAGCTGGGCGGAACGTGGGCGACGTTGTTCCCATCTACGGTGCGGGCCGCCGTCTTCGACAGTGCACCCGACCCGCACGCCGAACAGCTGGAGGCAGGGTTGCGCCAGAGCGAGGGCTTCGAGCAGGCGCTGTCGACATATCTAGCCGAGTGCAGCGCCGATCCCAGCTGCGCATTCCACAACGACGGCGACGCCGAAGGGGCATTCGACGAATTGATGCTGGAGCTCGATGCCAACCCGATCCCGAGCATCGAAGGACGACCAGAGATCACCCGGGGCGTCGCGCTCACAGCCGTTGCCCAGGCGATGTACGGCGACTCGCTCTGGCCCGACCTCTCCAGGGCTCTCGATTCTGCCCAGCGTGGAAACGGAACCGCCTTGCTGAGGCTGTACGACGAGTACTTCGGGTACAACGTTGACGGCACGTGGGGCAACGAGCTGGAGGCGTTTCAGACGATCGCGTGCATGGACTCCGTCGAGCGACCCTCGGTCGACGAGGACGATGCCACGGCGCCGATGTTCACCGAGATCGCACCGCGCATGGCCCCGCACACCACCGGTGCCTACTTCTGCACGTTCTTCCCTGCGGCGGCCGAACCGCGCATCGAGATCACCGGTGCCGGCGCCGGCCCGATCGTGCTCTGCGGCACCACCGATCGACGCCTCAACGCCGCTGGAGGGCACGCGCGCGATGGCCGAGAGCCTCGAGGACGGCCACCTCATCGTGGTCGACGCCGTCAGTTCCGGGTGTTGGGGAGCATCGGAATGCGCCGAACAGCTGATCACCGACTATCTCGTCGACCTCGACGTTCCGGCCACGGAGACCGACTGCGCAGCCAACTAGCGGGTGCGGCCAACGCCCAGGTGTCGAGTCGCCGTCACGGTCCCGCCGGCCGCGACGGTGTCGCCGCGGGCGGCGCCGTCGACTCCCTCACCAGTATCGTCGGCTGGAAGACGGCGCCTGGAATGCGTCGGTCGGTTCGAGCGATCAACTGCAAGGCGAGGCTTCCGGCGGCCTGGCCGACCTCGGCACCGGGGTAGGCGACCGAGGTGAGCGGCGGGTCGACCTGGTCGATCGTCGGCGAGTTGTTGTACCCCACGAGTGAGATGTCGCGTGGGCAAGCGAGGCCGTGGACACGGAAGACGCTGAGCGCTCCGAGGGCCATCAGGTCGTTGTGGGCGAAGACGGCCGTCGGCAGGACACTGCCGTGTCGGTTGAGCAGCTCGTTGGCGAGCCGTTCCCCTTCCTCGCGGATCGGCCGCGAACCGAAGCTGAGACCGTCGACGAACTCGACGCTCGCGTCACGGCAGGCGTCGCGGAATCCCTCGTGCCGGGCGACGAAGTTGCCGATGTCCATCGGGCCGCGCAACTCGGCGAGGCGTGTGTGGCCGAGGTCGATCAGGTGGCGGGCCGCCATCGCTCCGCCCGCCCGGTCGTCGTGCAAGACATGGGGGAGCGGGCTCCCCGGCAGGCCACGCACGGCGACGACCACCGGTGTGAACCTGGTCGCCGCCTCGAGGACGTGACGGTCGCCGAAGCGGGCGCCGGCGACGATGATGGCGTCGACCCGGCGGCTGAGCAGATGGTTGACGCCCCACGTCAGTCGGTCGGCGTCGTCCTCGCTCTCGAAGATGAGCGGCAGCATCTGCTCGGCGGCGAGGGACGTGGCGATGCCGTGGATCACCGGAGCGATGAACGGGTTGGCGAGATCGGCGACGATCACCCCGACGGTCGCCGTCGCTCGCCGTCGCAACGAGCCGGCAATGTGGTCGCCGCGGTAGCCGAGGTCCTTGGCGGCCTCGCGCACCCGGGCAATCGTCGCGGCGTTGACGAGATGAGCTTTGGCCGGGTCGAGGGCGCGCGACACCGTCGAGGCGTTCACACCGATGCTCTCGGCGATGTCCTTGAGGGTCACGTCGGCGATGGCCACCTGCTCTCATCCATCAGTGACCTCATCCGCGGGTCGGAACCTACGGGAGCTCGCGGAGGTAGACAGCCATGTGGCCGATGTCCGCCGCACCGAGTCCGGCGGCCGTCGCCGCCTGCATCGTGGCCAGGTTGGTCTCGGCCTGCGGCAGCGGTGCTCCGACCTCGGAACCAAGTGCGAGGACGAGATCGAGATCCTTGATCGCCAGGTCGATCGGGAACGTCACTGCGGCCGACTCAGGGTGCTCGAACACCGGACGGCGGTACTGCACGACCGGTGCGGCGACTGCTGACGAGGCGAACACCTCGTAGGCCACGGACCGCTCGATGCCCGACCGTTCGGCGAGCACCAGCGACTCGGCGACCGCCTGGTTGATGGCGAACACCACGGAGTTGACGGCGAGCTTCATCGCCGCCCCGGCCCCTGGTCCGCCGACCTCCATCACCTGGTCGGCGATGCCGCGTAGTACGGGCATGGCGCTTGCCAAGGGTTGCTCGTCGCCGGCGGCCATGATCAGCAGCTTGCGCGCCTCCGCCGCGGCGACGCTCCCCGACACCGGCGCCTCGACGAGGTGAGCGCCGATGCCGGCCAGCTGGCGCCGCGCCGCTGTCGTGTGTTCGACGCCCGTCGTGCCCATGTCGATGACGATGTCGCCCGCCGACAGACCCGCAACCAGCCCGTCGTCACCGCCGAGCAGGGCGAGCAACGCCGGACCGTCGGACAGCATGGTGACGACTACCGAGCAACGTTCACCCAACGCGCGTGGCGAGGCAACGGATGCAGCCGAGGATTCCGCGGTGAACGCGTCGGTGACCGCCGAGGTCCGGTTGTACACGGTCACCGAGAACCCGGCGTCGACCAGTTGGTGGGCCATCGGCCGACCCATGCGACCGAGCCCGGCGAAGCCCACGTCCGGTGTTGTGGTGGTCATCGCAGTGAATCGCCTTTCTCCTCGACGATCTTGCAATCGATTGTAGTGCACCCACGGCCCGAACGAGGAGAGTCGGACGGCGCGTCCTCTCGGTCGGCCACAATTGGGCCGCAGTGTTGCGGTCGTGATCTTGCATTCGATTGCAGAGGCTGCTTCAATGCCACCAGGCCACGGTGCCTCGTCGCCGCTGCCGTTGACAGCCCGATGCGCACGGCGCGAGGCGTTCGGGGACCATGCGAAGGAGAAACGTGTCAACAACGGAGGGCTCCTCGAGACCATCCACGGCTGCGGCGCTGGTCTGAGGACGACGTCGTGGCGATCCGCACCTTCGGTCCGAACAGTGTCGACTGGGAAGTTCGCATCGACATGGACCGGTTGCGCACGGAACGGCTGGCCCGGTTGCACAAGACGCTGGACGAGTCGTCGCTCGGAGCATTGTTGTGCTTCGACTTCGCCAACATCCGCTATGCGACGGCGACACACATCGGTACGTGGGCGATCGACAAGCTGATCCGCTTCGCCCTGATCCCCCGCGGCGGCGATCCGATTGTCTGGGACTTCGGTTCGGCGGCCCGCCACCACCAGCTGTACAACCCGTGGCTCGACCACGGCCACGCCCACGCCGGGTCGCCTGGCGAGTCGCACCACGACGCCCATGGCTCGCGGCCCGGACTGTCGACGCTGCGCGGCGCCATCCCTCCCGGTGCCGGGCTCGCTGAGGACGTCGCCACGAAGGTCCACGACGTTCTCGCCGAGCATGGTCTGACCAACGAGCCGCTCGGCGTGGACCTCGTCGAGATGCCCGTGCTCGCCGCCCTCCAGGCGCGCGGGCTCAGCGTTGTCGACGGCCAGCAGGTGTTCTTGGAGGCCAGGCGGGTCAAGACGCCCGACGAGATCCTCCTGCTGACCCACGCCTGCTCGATGGTTGATGCGGCCTACGAAGAGCTCTACCGGGCGCTTCGCCCGGGTGTCCGCGAGAACGAATGTGTCGGCCTCGTCTCCAAGACCTTGCTCGATCTCGGCTCGGAATATGTCGAGGGCGTCAACGCCATCTCCGGCGAGCGCTGCTCGCCGCACCCGCATGTCTACTCCGACCGCATCATCCGCCCCGGCGACCCGGCGTTCTTCGACATCCTGCACAGCTACAACGGATACCGCACCTGCTACTACCGCACGTTCCAGGTCGGCAGTGCGTCACCGGCGCAGCGCGACGCGTACAAGATCTGCCGCGAATACATCGACACGGCGATCGCCCTCGTCAAGCCCGGAGTGACGACCGCCGACATCTGTGCCGTCTGGCCAGCGGCCAGCGAGTTCGGCTTCGCCGACGAGATGGCGGCCTTCGCCCTGCAATACGGCCATGGCGTGGGCCTGTCGATCTGGGAGCGGCCGATCTTCAGCCGGATGATCTCGTTCGACCATCCCGAAGTGCTCGAGGAAGGGATGGTCTTCGCCCTCGAGACGTACTGGCCGGCCGCTGACGGTTGGTCGGCGTCGCGCATCGAGGAGGAGGTCGTCGTCACCGCCGACGGTTGCGAGGTGATCACCCGCTTCCCCGCCGAGGAGCTTCTCGTCTGCGGCACGCGCTACTGGACGATCGACGCGCCGCTGCCGACGTTGCGCGAGTCGCAGTCGCACCTCAACACCGAAGCCGGGAGAGGTTCGTGAGCGCTTCCACGGGCACGTCGGACACTTCCCGCCTCGCTGCTTCCGACGCCATGGAGTGGCGGTGAGCAATGAGCGTTACCGCTGAGCCGGCCGCCCACGATGGTCTGGCGCCGAGCGTGATCCTGCCGGAGCCGTTCGACCCGGCACTGGACGATGCCGACATCGACCTCGAGACCCGGCTGCAGCTGTACCGGTGCCAGCAGGAGATCCGCCAACTCGAGAAGCGGCTCCACGACCTGTTCCTGCAGAACCTCGTCAAGGGCACGAGCCACCTCGCCACCGGCATGGAAGCGGCGGCCGCCGCGTTCGGCGTCGCCCTGCGCTCCGACGACTACTCGTTCGCCACCTACCGTGGACACGGCCACACCGTCGCTCGCGGCGTTGCGCCGGGACCGATCATCGCCGAGATGCTCGGGCGGGGCACCGGCCTGCTCGGCGGCAAGGGCGGTTCGATGCATCTGACCAGCGTGGAGCACGGGATGATGGGCAGCTACGCCATCGTTGGCGCCCATCTGTGCATCGCCAACGGAGCGGCTTGGTCGGCTCGACTGCGCGGCACCGACCAGGTCGCCGTGGCCTTCTTCGGTGATGGGGCCACGAACATCGGCGCCTTCCACGAGGCGCTCAACTTCGCCGCCGTGTACAAGCTGCCGGTGATCTTCGTCTGCGAGAACAACTTGTACATGGAGTACACGGCGATCGGCGAGGTGACGGCGGTGCGCCATCCCGCCGCCGAACGGGCGGTTGCGTACGGGCTGGAACCGACGGTGGTCGACGGCAACGACGCCGACGCCATCTATTTGGTGGCCCAGGCGGCGATCGGGCGCGCTCGGGCCGGCGAAGGTCCTTCGCTGATCGAGACGAAGACGTACCGCCACGGCGGCCACAGCCGCGCCGATCCCGGCACCTACCGCCCCGACGCGGAGGTCGAGGCGTGGATCGCCCACGACCCGATTCCGATGTACCACCAACGTCTGCTCCGCCTCGGCGTCGCCGAAGAACGGCTCACCGAGATCGTCACGAGCGTCGCCGCGGCGATCGACGCGGCGACCGAGGAGGCCAAGGCCGCCGAGCCCCCGGACCCGGCCGAGCTGTGGACCAACGTGTGGGCCGACGGGGGGTGGCAGTGGCGCAGTTGACCTACCGCGAAGCGGTGGCCCGCGGCATCGCCCAGGAGATGCGTCGCGACCCAGCGGTGGTGTTCCTCGGTGAGGACGTCGCCGGCGCTGGCGGAGTGTTCAAGACCACTGCCGGTCTGCTCGATGAGTTCGGCCCGGTGCGCGTCGTCGACACGCCGATCTCCGAGCAGGCGATCCTCGGGGCGGCGATGGGTGCGGCGATGACCGGCATGCGCCCGATCGCCGAGATCATGTTCGCCGACTTCTTCGCCGTCTGCTGGGACATGGTCGTCAACGAGATCGCCAAGGCGCGTTACATGACCAACGGGCAGGTGGGCTGCCCACTGGTGATCAAGTCCGGCAACGGCGGCTCGGTGCGCTTCGGTGCCCAGCACTCCCAGAGCGTGGAGAACTGGGCGATGTCCGTGCCGGGCATCAAGGTCGTCGCGCCGTCGACGGCCACCGACGTCGTCGGCCTGATGGCGGCGGCGGTCCGTGATCCTGATCCGGTGCTGTTCTTCGAGCACAAAGGGCTCTACGCGTCGAAGGAAGAGGTGCCTGACGGCGAGATCGTCGACTCGCTCGGGACCGCCAAGGTGCTGCGCGACGGCGGCGACTGCACGGTCGTTGCGCTCGGTCTGATGGTGCCGCGGGCAATGGCGGCGGCCGACGTGCTCGCCGCCGAGGGTATCGAGGCCACCGTGATCGACCTGCGCAGCCTCGTTCCCCTCGACATGGCCACCGTGCTCGCCTCGGTGTCGGCAACGAGCCGGCTGTTCACCGTCGAAGAGAACCCGCGGGCCTGCGGGTGGGGCGCCGAGGTCGCCTCGATCGTCGCCGACGAGGCGTTCTGGAACCTCGATGGCCCGATCGTGCGGATCACCACGCCGCACCTGCCGCTCCCGGCGGCCGGCGAACTGGAGGATCTGGCCATCCCGTCCGTCGAGCGCATCACCGCGACCATCCACGAGTCGCTGAGCTGACCGGGAAGGGTGGAGGATGTGAAGGCAGCAGCCGTGCACGCGGCGACAGGGTGTTCGCAGGGACACCCCGAACGGAGTGGAGCGCGATGGCCGAACATGTCGTGAGGAAGGTCGCCGAGCTGGACTACCGAACGCCCGCCGAATTCGTCGGTCGCAGCTCCGGGTACACCGGGGACAACGTCGTCGACGAACCTGCCGGGGCGGTTCAGATGGGGTTCCGCGTCGCCCGCCTCGAGCCTGGCGGCTCGGTCGACAGCCACGTGCACTCCTGGGAGGAATCCGTCTACGTCACTGCCGGGTCGTTGACGGTCGACACGCCCGAGGGCAGCGTCGAGCTCGTCGCCGGAGACTACGGGCTCCTCCCGGTCGGCTCCACACACGCGTTCAGGAACACCTCCTCCGAGCTGGTGTCGTTCTCGGAGATGAAGGCGCCGCTACCGCGGGCACGGTTCGGCTTCGACACCCAGTTCCCCCCGCCGCTCGATGCCGGGATCGCCCAGGCCGTCGACGTTCGTGACCCGCGCAACCGCTACTTCGGACACATCGACGCCGAGTCAATGGACCCGGCCAACCAAACCCAGGACCGACTGCAGGTGAGTGCGAGCATGCGTACCGCCTTGCTGGTGTACAGCGGGATCTCGGTCAAGATGATGGTCGACTCCGACCTCGGTGCCGACCTCTCGACGATGTTCATGGTGCAGTACGAGCAGGGCGGGTTCGCCGGTGCTCACGACCACCCGCTCGAGGAGACGTATCAGATCCTCGACGGGGAGGTCGAGGCGTTCTTCGACGGGACGGCCTACGAGCTCGGGCCCGGCGATGTGGCCTGGGCCGGTGTTGGTTGCGTCCACGAGTTCCGCAACATCGGCGCTGGACGCGTTCGATGGCTGGAGACGCAGGCCCCGCAACCACCACCACGCCACTCCTATCGCTTCGCCCGCGACTGGAGATACCTCCACGACACGTTGACCGCTGAGACGCACGACTAGGTCAGCACTGCATGGACGACAGGACGGACTGATGGCCAAGGTGCTGATCAAGGGGGGCACGGTTCTGTCGCTCGATCGGGCCGTCGGCAACATGGTCGCGGCAGACGTACTGATCGACGACGGGATCATCAGCGAGGTGGGTTCGTCGCTGCGGGCTCGAGGCGCCGCGGTCGTCGATGCTGCAGACACCATCGTCATGCCCGGGTTCGTCGACACCCACCGCCACCTGTGGCAGTCGCTCGACGGCGGCGGCAGTCGAGCGTCCGCCACCGACTTGTCCGGTCACTACGTGCCGGACGACATCTACGCCGCCACGCTGGTGGGATTGCTTCGAGCGCTCGAGGCGGGGATCACCACGGTGGTCGACTGGTGCGATCCACCAGGGGATGCCGCTCATCTGGATGCCGCGCTGACGGCCCACGCTGACTCCCGTGTGCGAACGGTCTTCGTCGCCTCGCAAGCCGGCCCGACGCGATCCGCAGACACCCTGGCGTGTGCCTCGCCTGACCTCGTCGAGTCGGAACTGAACGAGGTCGCCGCCCGCTGGGCCCAAGCCCGCGACGCGGGACGACGGATTCACGCCCATGCCGGCACCGCCGCGGCGGCGGGGGGCGAGGTCGCCGAGCTGGGTCGCCGCGGGCTGCTGGGGCCCGATGTCACGTTGTGCGGGTGCACCCGGCTGACCGACGCCGACGTCGACGCCATCGCCGCGTCGTCAGCGGCGGTGGCGCTCACCCCGGCGAGCGACATGGCCGGCGGGGTGGGCCCACCGCCCATGCAGCAGCTCATCGATCGCGGCATCCGGCCGGGCCTCGGCGTCGGCGACGAGCAGCTCGCTCCGGGTGATGTCTTCGCCCAGATGCGGGCCGTCATCTCCGTGCAGCATGCGACGTTGTTCGACCGCAAGCTGGCGGGCAAGGGAAGCATTCCCAACCTGCTCGGGACTCGCGACGTCATCCGCTACGCCACCGTCGACGGGGCGAGGGTTGCCGGACTCGCGGACATCACCGGCTCATTGAGCCCGGGCAAGCGCGCCGACGTCATCGTGCTGCGAGCCGATCGTCCCAACATCGCCCCGGTCAACGACCCGATCGGTGCCGTCGTGTGGGGCATGGATACGTCGAACATCGACTGGGTCTTCGTCGGCGGGGCGTCGCTGGTCGAGAACGGCGAACTGACGGCTGATGTGGTGAGCGCACGAGCCCTCGCCACGGCGGCCCAGCGACAGGTCGCAGCAGCGGTCCTACCCGCCGGCGTCGGAGCCGATCAGCGATGACGGCCAGGACGGTGCCCGCCGCCACCATCACGAGGTTCGTGGTCGCGTCGCGCTACATGCCGGTCTATCTGGCGCTGATCCTCCTCGTCGTCGTCGCCGCGATCTGGGTTCCGGAGACGCTCAGCCCGGTCGCGTTGTCAGCGATCGCCCCATTTGGTGCACTCCTGGCGATCACCGCCCTCGGCCAGATGTTGGTGATCATGACCGGGGGCATCGATCTCAGTACCCCGGGAACACTGACGCTCGCGGCCATGATCATGGCCGGAGTCGGCGAGCAGTCCGACAGTCGAATCTGGATCGCGATCCTCGCCGCGGTGGGCGCCGCGGTTGTCATCGGCTTGGTGAACGGCATTCTCATCGGTGGGCTCAAGTTGAACGCGCTCATCGTCACGCTCGCGACGGGCCAGATCGTGGTCGGAGTCGTCAGCCGTTACGTGGAGACGTTCCCGGTACAGAGTGCGGTGCCGCTCGGACTGTCCGACTGGGCGGCCACCCGGATCCTGGGCGTCAGCCCCATCTTCTGGGTTGGCGTGGCCTTCACGCTGGTGCTCATCGTCGGGCTTCGCTACACCTCGGTCGGACGACGCTTCCAGGTGGTCGGGGCCAACCCGGTCTCGTCCCACGTGATGGGCGTGCGGGTGACGTTGGCCCAGACCCTCGTGTACGTGGTGGCCGCGGTGCTGTACGCGATGGCCGGGGTGGCCCTCGCCGGGCTACTGCGCAATCCGGGGGTCAACATCGGCTCGCCCTATCTCCTCGGTCCGATCGCCGCAGTCGTCATCGGTGGCGCGTCGCTGGCAGGAGGACTGGCCAGTCCACTGTCGACGTTTGCCGCGGCGTTCTTTCTCACCGGGTTGAACCAGATGATGCGGTCGCTCGGCCTGGCGACCTCGCTCCAGTTCCTCGTGTTCGGGCTCGTGATCATCGGTGGGATGCTGATCTCGGGCGACCGCATCATCAAGGGCGTCGAGGCGCTCTTCCGAGAACGCCGAATCTCCGTCGAGACGAAATGACAGCAACACAAGACAGGCCCATGTACGGGCCGAGGGGGAAGACACCATGTACCTGAAACGGACCTTCGGAGTCATCGCGCTCCTCGCGATGACGGCAGCCACGCTCGGCTCCGCTGCCGAAGCAACCACCGAGCCAGCCGGCAGCTCACTGGCCGAGTACGGCGAGGATCCGTCGGCGGCGGATCCAACGCTCGTCGAGAAGGCTCTCGGCCCGGTCGAGCCGTCGGCACCGGAGAGTTGGGACATCGTGCTCGCGGCGATCGCCCGGGCCGACCAGGATCTCGACCAAGCCACCATCGACAAGGCCTTGGAGTGCTGGAGCAACCAGTCGTGCGACACCGGCACGGGTGGGGAACTGGTCATGGGTTACGCCGACGGTGGCGGCGACACGGTGAACGTCTGGCGTTCCGTCAGTCACATGGAGGCCATCCTCCAAGCACTTACGTACCCTGAGATCGGCTCGATCGTCTCGACCGCGGCCGACTTCAACCAGGATCCGGAGGTCCACGCCAACGACGTACGGTTCCTGATCCAGAGCGGCGTCGATTTCATCGTCGGGTATCCCGACGTCGGCATCGCCCTCGCCGGAGCCGTGTCCGAAGCGGAGGCCGCCGGCATCCCGTATCTGTCCTTCTCCGCTGGCTATGTCGGGCTGCCTGGCCAGGAGGGCGCCCTTGTTCCTGGTGAGGACTACACGGCGGTGATCGGCGAGGACCTGTGCGCGCTCGGCGAGAGCTTCGCCGATGTGCTCAACACCGGTGTCGGCGGCGGCGAGGTGGCCATGCTCGGCGGTACGCCGGGGAACGCGCTCAGCCTCGGTTGGCAGCAGTGCGCGACCGCCGCGCTCGCCGACGGCGTCGATCTCGTCAACCCGCCGGCCGACGAGAACACGACGACCGGGGACACCTACTGGGTGAACACGATGGCTCTGGACGCGGTTCGCGGCCTGCTCACCACCAACCCGGACATCAGGGGATGGGCCTACGAGTACTCCGACGGTCTGTACACGGCCCTCCAGGCGTACGACGAGCTGGGCATTCCGGTACAGGACCTGACCGTTGCGCTGCGCACGGACGAACAGACCCTGTTCTGCGACTGGGCGGAGCGCGCCGAGCCCACCTACAACATCTGGTACTCGGCCGGCGGCAACTTCCAGTCCCGAGTGGCAGTCACCACGGCGATGCTCGCCCTCCAGGACGCCGCCGTTCCGGGTGAGGTCGTGGTGCCCCACGTGATGAGGCAGGTCACCGACGCCGACTGCAACCCGGATCGGGTCAACGCGGTCGTGTCGGGGACATCCCTGGTCCCCGACAACGTGCTTGCCGAGATGTTCGGCGGTTGAACGTTCAGCTCGGTGTTGTCGAGCACTGCGCGCGACGAGGCGCCAGCCCCGCCTGCGTGGCGAACGCTGTTCGCGCTGGAGCGACCATCAACGGCCTGGGTGGCCGGGGAACGCAGTGAATGAGTCGATGGACGACGAACTCGTGCTCGAACTGGCGGGGGTGTCCCGCCAGTTCGGTGCGGTTCGGGCGCTGACATCCGTCAGCTTCGACTGCCGCGCCGGTGAGGTCCATGCCGTGGTGGGGGAGAACGGCTCGGGCAAGTCGACGCTCCTCGGGATCGCGTCAGGGTTCGTCGACCCCGATCGGGGCACCGTGCGGATCGGTGGCCGGCCGCTGCCGCGAGACTCACCAGCGCTGGCCCGCAAGCTCGGCCTGGCCATGGCCTACCAGGACGGCTCGTCCGTCTCTGCCGAGCCGGTGAAGAACAACCTGTACTACGCCGCCGGGGAAGGTCGCCCGCAGTACCGGCGCAGGAAGAAGTGGGCGCGCCAGGTGCTCGCCGACCTCGACCTCGACCTCGAGCTGTTCCCGGACGCCCCGGTGGGGTCCCTCACGATGGCGGAGCGCCAACTCTTCGAGGTGGCCAAAGCGCTGGTGACCGAGCCCAAGGTGCTGCTCCTCGACGAGCCCACGACCGCCCTCGGTCCAGAGGAGGTCGAGGCCCTCCACCGGACCGTCTTGGCGTGCAAGCATCGCGGTGTCGGTGTCGTCTACGTCAGCCATCGGCTGCCGGAAGTGCTCGAGGTTGCCGACCGGATCACCGTGCTCCGTGACGGGCGACATCAAGGGACCCACGACGCCGCGACGACCACCGAGGCGGAGCTGGTCGAGCGGATCGTCGGCCGCCCGTTCGAAGCGGCATTCCCGCCGCCGGTCCCGTCGTCGGCCGAGGCCGACGAGGTGCTCGTCGTCGATGCCCTGCAGGGGCAGTCATTCGGGCCGGTCAGCTTCACCCTGCACCGCGGCGAGGTGGTGGGGATCGCCGGCGCCGAAGGCAACGGCCAACCCCAGCTCTTCGACACCCTCGCCGGCCGGATCCCTCCCCGCGCTGGCAGCGTCGTCTGCGCCGGACAGGAGTTGACCTTGATCTCGACACGGGAGGCGGTGCGCGCCGGGATCATGCTGCTCGCCGGCGATCGTAAACGAGAGGCGCTGATGGGCGTCTTGGGTGTGCGGGTGAACGCCACCGTCCAGTCGCTGCGACGCTTCAGCCGGTTCGGTCTGCTCCGCCGGCGGGAGGAGCGAACCGCTGTGCAACAGCTCGTCGAGCAGCTCGAGATCCGCACCCCCTCGCTCGACCAGCCGGTCGAGTTCCTGTCCGGAGGCAATCAGCAGAAGGTGTCCGTCTCCCGATCGTTCCTCAGTGAGCCTTCGGTGATCCTGGCCTACGAGCCGACCCAGGGTGTCGACGTCGGGTCCCGCCTGGACATCTACACGGCCCTCCACGCCCGGGCCGCCGCCGGCGCCGCCCTGCTCGTCAAGTCGAGCGACCCCATCGAGCTCGCGGGTCTCTGCAACCGCGTGTTCGTGATGTCGCGAGGCACCATCATCGAGGAGATCCCGGGGGACGAGCTCGACGAGGTGCGCATCGTCGAGGCCATCGTTCGTGGCCCGGGGATGTCGAAGGCGGCGAGATCACCGCTCGGGGTGGCGATGCCCAAATCCCCCACGACAGCGCCGACGCCCGACGAGGTCTCAGCACCGTGATCGCGTTGCCCCGCCGGCGTCGCCGTTCATCGCGTGATGCGTACGGGGTTCCCGAGTGACCGTGGCGATCCACACCACGCAGGTCGATCGGGCGAGGCAACTCGTCCGCAAGGTTGCCCGCAACGCCCGGGACAAGAACGAGTGGCGCAAGATCGTCAAGTTCCGACTGTGGATGCCGGTGGCGCTGCAGGTGCTGCTGATCGTGGTCCTGCTCTGGTACACGGAGCTGCGGTTCGACGGATTCATCAACCGGGCGAACATCACCACGGTGTTGCTGCTGGCGATGCCTCTGGCGCTGGTCGCCGTCGCCCAGACCCATGCGATCCTCGTCGGGTATCTGGACCTGTCGGTCGGAGCGATGATCAGCTTCGGTGTCGTCGTCGGCTCGTTCCTGATCGGCGGCGACGCCTCGTCGGTCGAGATCGTCGCCGGAATCGCCGCGATCCTCGCCTGTGGCCTCGGTCTCGGGGTGGTCAACGCCGTGCTGATCAGAGGGTTCAAGATCCCGTCACTCATCGCCACCTTGGCAACACTCAGCATCCTCGACGGGATCTCGCTGACCTTGCGACCCACCGCCCAAGGGATCATCAGCGACGACCTGGTGTCGTTGCTCAGGACGAGCGTGGGGCCGATCCCCGTCGCGTTCATCGTCATCGTCGTCGGAGCCGGCCTACTCGATCTCTGGCTACACGCCTCGGGGCCGGGTCTCGAGGTGCGGGCGGTCGGCTTCGACGAGCGCGCGGCGAAGCGCGGCGGCATCAGGACCAACTGGATCCGGGTGCGCGCGCTGATTCTCTCGAGCGTCCTCGCTGCCGTCGCCGCGCTCTTCGTCATGGCCCGCTCGCCGATCGGTAACGCCCAGATCGGGAGCTCGTTCGCGCTCAACAGCATCACCGCCGCCGTGCTGGGTGGGGCGGCACTCGCCGGCGGCCGAGCGACGTTCGTCGGGAGCACGGTGGCTGCGGTGCTCCTCGCCCTCGTCATCACCGCACTCCCGTTCCTCGGACTGTCACCCACCGATGGCTCGATGATCATCGGCCTCCTGGTGCTGGTGGGGATCGTCCTGTTCCAGGTGGGGGATCTCAAGGAGCTGGTCAAGCGCAACTTCCGCAGGGCACGTCGCCTCGCTCTCGGCAGTCGGGTCGCCGAGAGCGCCGACATCCCCAACTTCTACGCCGCGGGAGTCGACTTCTCGGTGGTGCCGACCGAGCGCACGTTGATCGCCAACGGGATCGTCCTCAGCCTCGATCCGCAGATCGGGGAGGTCAGCGGGTGCGACGTGCTGATCGATGGAGATCGAATCGTCGCCGTGGGCCGGGGCCTGGAGACGGACGGAGCGGAGGTGATCGACGCGTCAGGGATGATCGTGATGCCGGGGTTCGTCGACAGCCACCGCCACATCTGGGAGGGCCTCCTGCGCAACATCGGCGCCGACGTGCCCCTCGAGGGCCGGTCGAGCTACATCTCGCACGTGCTGCACAAGCTGGCGCCCGCATTCCGTCCCGAGGACGCCTACATGGGCAACTTCATCTCGGCGCTCGGGGCCATCGACGCCGGAGTGACCACGTTGTTGGACTGGTCGCACATCCAGGGCTCACCCGACCACACCGATGCGGTCGTCCAGGCGTTGAAGGACTCCGGAATGCGGGCCGTGTTCGCGTACGGGTTCCCGTGGTGGGGCAAGTGGGAGGAGCGCCAGCCGAGCTGGTTCATGCGGGCGGCCACCCAGCACTTCTCGACCCAGGACCAGCTGCTCACTCTCGCGCTGGCTGCGCCCGGCCCGGAGTTCACCGACTTCGAGGTGACCCGCGACCATTGGAAGCTGGCCCGCGAGGCCGGCGCCCGGATCACCACCCACGTCGGCGTCGGCTCCTACGGCCTGGACGCCAAGTTCGAGCAGTTCGGAAAGTCGGGCGTGCTCGGTCCCGACACGACGTACATCCACTGCACGACGCTCAACGACACCGAGATCCAGATGATCGTGGACACCGGCGGCACGGTGTCACTGGCGGCGCCGGTGGAGATGATGATGGGCCATGGCATGCCGCCCATTCAGAAGTTCCTCGACCGGGGCTTGAATCCCAGCCTCAGCGTGGACGTGGAGACGAATGTCCCCAGCGACATGTTCAACCAAATGCGATCGGTACTCGCCCTGCAGCGGGCGTTCGCAGCCGGCGGGGGCAAGGCGCCGATCACCGCGCGTGACGTCCTGGCCTTCGCGACCATCGAGGGCGCCAGAGCAAATGGGCTCGATGCCAAGGTGGGGTCACTGACGCCAGGCAAACAGGCAGACATCATCATGTTGCGCACCGACCGGATGAACGTGACGCCGCTCGGTGACCCGGCCGATGCGGTGGTGACGAGGATGGACACCGGCAACGTCGACACGGTCGTGATCGCCGGCCGAGTGATGAAGCGGGGCGGCCGACTGCTTCACGTCGACTGGACTGCCGCACATCGCCGAGCCATGGAGGCCCGGGACTTCGTGATCGCCAAGTCGGGCTTCAAGCTGCCAAAGATCTAGGCGGCTCACTCCCGCTTGTCACTGCAACAGCCAGCCACCGTCGATGGCGAGGTTGACGCCGTTCACTCCCCGATTCTCGAGCAGGAACTCCGTGGCGCCGACGACTTCGGCCATCGTGACAAGACGTCCCGTCGGCGTTCGTTGAATGACGGCGTCGAGTGGCTTGTTCTCCCAGTACGGGCTGTCGCCGACGATTCCGGGATGGATGGCGTTGAAGCGCACCGGCGCCAGCTCGATGGCCAGGGTACGGATGAGGCTGCTCACACCGCCGTTGACAGTCGTCACCGTGGTGGAACCTGGATACGGGCGGTCCTTCGCTCGGCCGCCGAACAGCACCACCGAGCTGTCCTCCGAGAAGCGGTCGATGAGGGCGTGCACCGTGGTGGTGTAGCCGACGAGCTTCATGGTCGTCAGGTAAATGGCGTCGGCGACCGTGTACTCGCGAATGGGGTTGTTGTCCCTGGCGATCGACGACAGGACCAGCCGCGACACCGCACCCAGCCCGCTGATCGCCTCGGCGATCGTGTCTGGTTCGGCGAGGTCGAAGGCCAGTGCGCCGACGTCAGCACCAAGCTCGGATGCGACCTGGTTCGTGCGTTCACGATCGCGGCCGGTGATGGTCACGTCGTGACCTCGCTCGTGATAGTGGCGGGCGACTTCGCGCCCGATGCCACCCGTGCCGCCGACCACGAGAACAGATCCGTCACCCATGTGGCTCCTCTCGCCGATGGCCCACGACCCTAGACAACTGCTGCAAGGTCGCATCGTGCGAGCGAACGTTGTGGCGCTCTCTCCGTGGAGTTTCGGGCTGTGCCGCGGAATCTGGCGAGCACTCGCCGGTCGTCACCGTCGACACATCTGAGATCCGGTGAGACGCCGGGACGCTGAATTCCGAGATCGAATCCAGCCGCTGTAGTACACCACTGCGGCGAGAGGCGAAGGCCAGCGCCTCTCGGGAGTGAGTGTGATGAGAACGAGAGTGCTCGCCGCCATCACGGTGGTGACGTTGTTGCCCGCGGCGATGGGCGACGGTGCTCGTGCCGGACCGACATCGCCGTCCGGCGTCGCGGATCCACCGTCGCCGGCGACCGGGCATGCTCAGGTGATCGCTCAGGGTCTCGTCAACTTCGGTGATGGCCCCTACGCGTGGACACTGGGCGAGATCGAAGTTGAAACGACCGAGCACATGTTGGCAGTAGAGACCGCAACGTTCCTCCTCGCCGGCGACGACTCTGTCCACGTGCACGGCACCGAGGGCACCTCGGTCCGACTTGCCGCGGGCGAGGCGATGTTCCGGCCGGCGGGCTCGACGGCAGCCGTTCTCGGCGACGTACCGGCCACCGTTGGGGCGATCGCCGTCGGTCCGGCCGCCGCCGGTCAAACTGGCACCTTCACGCCCGGTGCCGGCGCGCACGATGTCGACCTGCTCCGGGACGTGCTCGCCCCAGGCGAGGCTCTCGTGCTTCCGGCAGGTCTGGCCGCCTTTGTCGTGCTCACTGACGGCGACGTCGCCGACAACGAAACGACCCTGGAAACCGGATCGGCGACGCTCGTTGCCGGCGGGCAGTTGCTCACCAATCCCGCTGAGCAAGATCCAGCGATCGTGGTCGTCGCCGTGATCGGACCGTCGATCACGATCGGTACGCAGGCGTCGACGTCCACATCGACATCAGCTGCGGCGACGACCACGGCGCCCCCCATGGTCACGACAACCGTCACCGCCGCAGTGTCGCCCGACACCGACGACGACGGCCTGACCGACGCTGAGGAAGCGGATCTCGGCACCAACCCCAACGACGAGGACAGTGATGACGACGGTCTCAACGACGGTCGAGAGCACTTCGAC
The DNA here is from genome assembly GCA_963786985.1 of Ilumatobacteraceae bacterium. GTDB lineage: Bacteria > Actinomycetota > Acidimicrobiia > Acidimicrobiales > Ilumatobacteraceae > Desertimonas. The sequence goes on from CAWBBL010000015.1 coordinate 231,912, forward strand.
ATCGGCACTGATCCGGCCGATCCGGACACGGACGATGACGGGCGGACCGACGGTGGCGAGATGATCGGGACCGACTTCCCCTCCGATCCCACCGACGCCGATACCGACGACGACGGGCTCGACGACGGCGAGGAGGCGGGTGACTGGGAGACCGACTCATACGATTCCGATACCGACGACGACGGGCTCACCGACGGCGACGAGGTGCACTCGTACTCGACCCACCCGCACAAACCAGACACCGACGGCGACTTCTTCAGTGACGGCAACGAGGTCGCCGCCGGAACGAATCCAACAGTCGTCGACACCGACGGCGACGGGCTAACCGACAGCGAGGGCTTCGATCATTTCACGGATCCCCTCGACGACGACACTGACGACGATCGGCTCTATGACGGCGACGAAGTCAACGTGTTCAACACCGACCCGACGAACACCGACAGCGACAGCGACGGGTTCCCCGACGGCACCGAGATCGCCAACGCCACCGACCCGAACAACCCTGCCTCCCACCCCTGAAGGCCCTCGACGGATCAGGCGTTGCCGACGGCGGCACCCGTGGCGGTGCGGGATCAAGCCCGGGCGGCACGGGCATCCCAGGTGCGGCGCCCGAATTGAGGGTCGACGGGAAGCGGGCCTGTCGCTCGGATATGCCACTGTGAGGTCGTGACCGACTTGTTGGACCTCGCGGTCGATCGTGCCGTTCAGAGCTACGTCGATGCGCATCCCATCAGCCGCCAGCTGGCAGCCCGAGCGGCGGTCGTCCTTCCCGGTGGGAACACCCGCTCGGTTCTGCACATCGACCCGTTCGCCTTCCGCGTCGCGGACGCCACTGGGGCGCGGCTCCGCGACGTGGATGGACACACCTATGTCGACCTGCTCGGCGACTTCTCGGCCGGGCTGCTCGGACGCAACCCCCGCGTCGCAGCGGTGGTGCGCGAGGTGCTTGAACGCGGCTGGTCCTACGGGGCGATGACCGAAGCCGAGACGCTGTTCGCCGAAGCCGTCGCCGCCCGCTTCCCGTCGATCGAGCAGGTTCGGTTCACGAACTCGGGTTCGGAGGCCAACGTGATGGCCCTGATGACGGCTCGCCACGTGACGGGCCGGCCGCGAGTGGTGGTCTTCGACGGCGCCTATCACGGCGGCCCGCTGTACTTCGGTCCCGGCGGCGAGGCACTGCGGGTGCCGTTGGAGTACGCCATCGTGCCGTACAACGACGTGGCCACGCTCGAGGCCGAGCTGACCGGCAACGGCGGGCGGGTGGCGGCCGTGCTGGTCGAGCCGATGCTCGGTGCTGGCGGCTGCATCCCGGGCCGGCGTGACTTCCTCGTTGCCGTTCGTGAGCTGACGACCCAGGCTGGCGCCTTGCTGATCTTCGACGAGGTGATGACGTCGCGCCTTTCGCTCGGCGGCGCCCAGGAGCTGCTCGCGATCACGGCGGACCTGACGACGCTCGGGAAGTACCTCGCCGGTGGCTTCTCGTTTGGCGCGTTCGGCGGCCGGCGCGATGTCATGGCCGCCTTCGAACCCGCCGCCGGCGGCGGGCTGACCCATGGCGGGACGTTCAATAACAACGCGTTCACGATGGCGGTCGGCGCAGCGGTCGCCGGTCTGGTCGACGCCGGCTCGCTGGCGACGCTCAACGAGCGCGGCGAGCAGCTGCGCCGGAGGCTGAACGAGCGGTTCGCGCGCCGCGCCGCGGCGTTCACGGCGACGGGCTGGGGCTCCCTGCTGTCGATCCACCCGGTGCGTGGCGCGATCGAGAGCCCGGCGGATCTGGCCCGCGCCGATCCGCGGTGGCGCCAGTTGCTCTTCCATGAGCTGTTGGCGCATGGCTATTACACGGCCCCACGCGGCTACCTCGCGCTGACGATGGACGTCTCCGACGACGACCTCGACGGCTTCCTCGTAGCGGTCGACGATGTCCTCGACCGCTACGCCGAGTTGGCGTGCTCATGAGGTCCGAGTTGGCGTCGACCATCCGGACCGACGCGGGACAGGCCGCTGGGACTCGACCACACTGCGGTGGGATCATCACGACGTGAGCGATGCGGTCCTCGTCGCGGAGTACGACCCGACGTGGCCAACCGTGTTCGCCGAGCTCGCCGAACGCCTGCGCGCCAAGCTCGGGGACGTCGCCCTGCGCATTGACCACATTGGGTCCACCGCCGTTCCCGGGCTCGACGCCAAGCCGATCATCGACGTACAGATCTCGGTGGCCAGCCTGGAGCCCGTCGGTGCCTTCCGACCGCAGATCGAGGCCTGCGGCTTTGCGTGGCGGGCCGACAACCCCGAGCTGACCAAGCGCTACTTCCGGGAGCGACCCGGCATGCGGCGTACCCACCTCCATGTGCGTCGTGCGGGCAGCTTCTCCGAGCAGTTCGCGCTGTTGTTCCGGGACTACCTACGCACTCATCCCGAGCGGTGCGCCGAGTATGCCGATGTGAAGCACCGGCTCGCGCCGCTGCTCGTCGCCGACCGACATCGATACGTCGAAGCGAAGGCACCGTTCGTCTGGGAGACGATCCACCTCGCCGACGACTGGGCTCAGGCGGTCGGCTGGGAACCCGGCCGAAGCGACGGCTGACGACACCACCCGATCGAAGCAGTTCACCGAATTTGACGGTTCAAGCGGGCTGGGCACGAGCCGTTGGGCGTCTCTCAACGATTTCACAACTTCGTTTCGTCATGATGCAACGATGTCCACTCGACCAACCGCGACCACACTGGCGGCGTCGGATCCTGTCGGAAGGCGGCCGATGGTCGGGGAGCGGTGTCGGTCACTGAGGGTGTCGGCGTTCGCGGTGACCTGCGCCGCGACTGCCGCCGCGCTTTCGACGGTCGGGCCTGCCAGGGCGACGGAGCCTCCCATCAGCGACCCGGTGCGGGAGGCTGCGTTCGAGTACGCCCAGTGCGTGCGCGACAACGGCATCGGGGACTACCCGGATCCACAGGTCCTCGAGGACGGCGGCGTCACAATCGCCTCTCCTCTCGACGTCACGACCGCCGGGAACGAGGAGGTGGCCGCGGCTCAAGCGGCATGCCTGCACATCCTCGAAGAGGCCGGCCCTGCCAGCGTCGACCCGCCCGGCTCCACTCCGGACGGCGCCTCACCGAGTGGATCGAGTCCCGCTGGCGCGTCGGAGTGGGACAAGATCGTGCCCGGTGGCGACTGCGTGTGCGCTGACGGCAGTGAGTTCGCCTTCTGGGAGCGGCAAGCCGACGCGACCAAGGTGGTGTTCTATCTTGACGGCGGCGGCGCTTGTACCGACGCCACGACGTGCGCCTTCACCGGCATCAACGGCGAGTCGGACTTCTACAACTGGAGCGTTGCGGGGGAGGATCCGGGTTTCCCGGGGGGCGGGATCCTGGACTTCGACCGGGTTGACAATCCCTTCGCCGACTACTCGTTCATCTACGTGACTTCGTGCACCGGGGACGGCGATCTCGGCGACATCACCCGCCAGTACTCGCCGGGGTTGACCGTTGAGCACAACGGTTTCGTCAACGGCTCAGCCGCGCTCAACTATCTCGCCGAGCACTATCCCGACGCCACCCAGGTCGTCGTCGTCGGCAACACCGGCGGGTCGGTCGCGGCCCCCATCTACGGTGGCCTCGTCGCCGATCTGCTCCCCGACGCCCAGGTCACCGTGTTCGGCGGTGGGTCCGGCCACTGGCCCGACGACCCCGAGCTCAACGCCGAGATCCTCGGCGAGCTGTGGGGCGTCTACAGGACAATGCCGGACTGGGAGGTCAACGATGGACTCACCGCCGGCGACTGGGGGATGCCCCGGTTCTGGATCCAAGCAGGCCGGCACAACCCCGACATCGTGATGGCCCGCTTCGACTTCGCCTACGACCGCAACGCGGCGCGGGTCCTCGAGTCGTTGGGCGTCGCGATGTCGACCCTCGAGGTGATCGACGCCAACGAGGCGGCGATCGAGGACGAAGGGGTCGTGCAACACAGCTACATCGCCCCCGGGGACGGACACAGGATCCTCGAGTTGGACGAGTTCTACGAGTTGGAGGTGAACGGCGTCAGACTGGTCGACTGGGTGGCGGCGCTGATCGCCGGTGAACCACTCGACGACGTCCACTGCGACACTTGCGAGACAGCATGACCGGGGCCGCACAGGAGCGTGTGGCTGAGACGAGACCTCAACGAGTCACCGTGATGGTGGTTGCGAGGCCGGCGCGGTTACGGCGTGCTCGCCAGCGGCGACCTCCGAACCGCGCAACCGCCCTTCAGAAGAACTTCAGGGATTCTCCAAGCGATTCGCCGGTGGATGCGTCACGCTGGCCCGATGACGACGATCGATGACACCGTGCGCCGTGCGGCGATTGAACGCCTTCTGCGCTTCGACACCGACGGCACCCACCACGACCTCTATCACGACGACGCAATCCTCGAGTTCCCGCAATCGGGCGAACGCTTCGAGGGGCTGGACAACTTCCGTAAGTGGCGCGACCAGTACCCGGCGCAGGTGACGGTGCGGATCCGGCGGATCTCCGGCTCGGGAGATGTCTGGGTCGGCGAGCTCTCGGCGAGCTACGACGGTGGGCCATGGATGCTCGGCATCAGCGTGCACGAGTTCCGCGGCGAACGAATCGCCCGGGAGAGAATCTACGTCACCGAGCCATGGACTGCCCCCGAGTGGCGAGCGCCATGGCGCTCGGCCACCGTCGCCGAGTGACCGGACCTTCTCGCGCTCCACTGTCGCCGAGCGCCGCCGTGCCGTTCGGTGTGACGCGAGAATTGATCGGTGACAGCAGCGTTCGAGCACCTTCCACCGACCGCGGCATGGCGGCACGAGGTTTCACGAGAGGGACACGAGGTCGCCTACTTCAGGACCATGCCTGGCGGTCTTCGGCTGGAGGGCGTTACGGCAGCGGTCGAAGATCGCCGGGCGTGGATCGTGGGCTACCAAATCATGGTGGACGACCAGTGGCGAACCAGGTCGGCGTGGGTATGGGCACGATCCCGATCAGGCGAGCACGAAGTACGTGTCGAGGCCGACGGATCGGGACGGTGGCTGATCGACGGTGCCGCCGCGAAACACCTCGATGGGTGCATCGACATCGATCTCGAGTCGTCTGTGTGCACGAACACGCTGCCGGTCCATCGCCTCGCGCTCGCCGTCGGCGACGCCGGCGAGTCGTCCGCCGCCTACCTGCGAGCACTTGATCTCGACGTCGAGCGTCTCGACCAGCGCTACCACCGAGTCGCCGCCCACGGCGAGACAACACGACGGCGGTTCCACTACTCGGCGCCTCGCTTCGATTACCACGACGACCTCGTCTATGACTCGCATGGTTTGGTGCTGCACTATCCCGATATCGCCACCCGCATCCTCTGACCTACCTTCAGCGCATCACGTTGCTGGTCCATGGCAGGAATGAGACTGACCGTCGCGGGAGGATGTCGCTGATGCGGGCCGTGGTGAACACCGAGTATGGGGGACCCGACGTGCTGCGGGTCGTCGACGTCGAGCGTCCGGTCCCACGCGACGACGAGGTGCTCGTGGAGGTGTACGCCACCACGGTGAATCGGACCGACTGCGGTTTCCGGGCGCCGTGGCCGTGGTTCATCCGGCTGTTCGCCGGGCTCCGGCGGCCGAAGCGGACGATCCTCGGCAGTGAGTTCGCCGGGGTCGTTGTCGAGGTGGGGTCGGTGGTGAACGAGTTCGGCGTTGGTGACGCGGTGTTCGGCGTGAACGCTGACCGGTTCGGTGCCCACGCCGAATACTTGTGCGTCCGCCAGCGCGCCCCGATCGCCCCGAAGCCATCGGGTACATCGTTCGAGGAGGCGGCCGCGGTGTGCGACGGCGCGATCCTCGCCATGACGTGCCTGACGTGGGCGAAGCTGCGAGCCGGGCAGCGCATCCTCATCTACGGGGCATCCGGGTCGATTGGCACGGCCGGTGTGCAGCTGGCCAAGGGCATCGGCGCTCACGTGACCGCTGTCTGCAACACCGCCAACGTCGAGGTCGTGCGCTCGCTCGGCGCCGACGAGGTCATCGACTACACGGTCGAAGAGTTCGTGGCGAACGGCGAGACCTACGACATCGTCTTCGACGCCGTCGGTAAGAAGTCGTTCGCCGAGTGCAAGCGGTCGCTGACCACGGGAGGGAGCTACGTCTCGACGGACCTCGGCCCCTACTCGCAGAACGTGCCACTCATGCTGTGGACGAAGTTCTTCGGATCGAAGAAGGCGATGATGCCGATTCCCCGCTACACGAAGGACAAGGTCGTGCGCATCAAGGAGCTCATCGAGGCCGGCTCCTACCGTGCCGTCATTGATCGAACGTATCCGTTGGACGACGCAGCCGAAGCGACTCGCTATGTCGAAACCGAGCAGAAGACCGGCAATGTTGTCCTCCGCGTCCGGCCAGAGGACCCGCAGCACACCGAACCGCCGCGGTGATGCCTGAACCAACCAGGGTTCGTCGGAGGCACTTTGTGTGGAGTCCGCTGTCGGCGACGATCAAGTGCCCGGCCGTTGCTTGATGCCCGCAGCAAGGAGGCCGACGACTTCGGCAATGCGTGCTGCCCGCTCGTCGGGCCGGCGCTTGGTTGCGTCGATGTACCGCACGTAGGCGCGCCGGTAGAACTGGGCGAGCGAGTCGAAGAACTCGCCCGCTTGCCGATCGTCGGCCAACGCCGCGGCCACGTCGGCGGCAAGATCGTCACGTTGAGGCCCCTCCGGCTCGAGCACGACGTCGACGGCGTCGCCGGCGTCGAGACCACAGTCCCGGCGCCAAGCCGGGCCGAGCACGACGCCAAGGCCGTCAGCCAGTCGTTCGATGACCCCGCGGACGCTGATGCCGTTCACCGTGCCATGGACGTGGTGCTCGGTCTTGCGACCCCACGGCTCGTCCGGGTCGAATGGCACCGGGACGAACACCCGGCTGCGCGCGCTGCTGACGAGGTGTGTGGAGAACCGCTGTGGGGCGGGCACCGCTCGATCATCGCACGGCGGTGAGACAGACTGGCGGACGTGCGGCTCGTGGTCCTGCTCGGTCTGGACGACGAGGACCCGCTCAAGCTCGCACCAGCCAGATTGTCCGATCCTTCGTGGCTTCAAGGCGGCGTGCGGGTGTTGCACGAGCTGGCGGTCGCGGCGGCAGCCGCCGGCTATGAGACCGAGGTACGCGGCGACTTCCACGGCCCGGTGCTTGGTCAGCTGTGCGCTGCGGCGGGTGTGCATGTGGGCACGCCGAGCGAACCGCGCCGAGCCGACCCGGAGGACGTCGTGTGCGTGCCGGACGGAATCCGGGATCCAACGGTCTTCATCAGGGTCGCCCTGATGAAGAGCAGACCTGTCTACCTCGCTTTGGCGCCCCCCGGGCTCTTCGGCTGGTCGTTTGCGCCGCGGTGGCGGTACGTCGATGCGCTGGACATCGACGAGGCCACGGTCGGCTTGCCCGCGCAGTGCCGGGCGATCGAGGCGCTCGGTTTCCGGGTGTGGTCGAACGCGCCGACCACCGCCGACGCCTTCCTCACCGCCGGGGTGCCGGTGACGGTCCTGCACGAGGGATGGTGCATTGACGTCCCCGACGAGCCGCCCAAGGACGTCGATGTCGTGACCGTCGGTGCGAACCGTTGGGTGTCGATCTCCCGCCATGCTCTCGAAGGTTTCCGCGGCGCCTGGCGGGAGTTGCCGGAGATGGGCCACGAGCAGCTGCTCAGAGAACTCGGCCGAGGACACGTCTTCGTCCATTGCGCCCGCATCGAGGGCCACTCGCGTCTGGCAACCGAGGCACGCCTGATGGGCACGTGCTGCGTCGGTTTGGCATCGAACCGGTTCGCCGCGGGGTTCGACGAGGAGGCTGGCGGAGCACTGGTTGACCGACCCGAGGATGTGGTCGGCGTTGTCGAGCGGATGCTGGCCGATCCCGACGACCTTCGGCGGCGCCACGGGCTGGCGCGTGCCCAGGCCCGGTCGGTGACGGACTGGAAGCTGTACGTGCAGCGAGTCGGAAACGCACTTGCTGCCATCGAGTCCGAGACCGAGCGTCCCGATGCGCCGTGGCGAGATGTCGCGGAGCAGTTGGCGGGACTCGAGCGTGAACTCAGCGATCTACGTGCCCGCCGCTCGGTGCGCCTGGGCGACACGATCAACCGGCTGCTGTCGCAGCGAGTGCACCCACGACGAAGCCGCAGGTGAACGAGGCGGACCATCGTCGACGTTCAGATCATGCGGCGCAGCAAACGGTCGCGGTTGATGAGTTGGTGCTTGAGGACCAGCCCGAGGTGCGCGGCGATCGCGACGAACATGGCGATGTGGCTGGCGACATGAATGGGGACGGCGTCGTCGGAGACGAGGATGAGCCACAGCCCGGTGACGGGCACAACGAACAGGAGAAGATAGAGCGCACGCTCGGTCCAATGGGCGAGGGTGCGTTCGGCACTCGACAGCGTTTCGGCCCACGGCGGCAACCCGGCGCGGCGGCGCCAGGACAGCCGCACGACGGCCAGCGTGAGGATCGTGAGACCGAGAACGACGTGGACGGTGAGCAGTCGATCGTCACCGAACACGTCGAGATCGCCGCCGCGGCCGCGCCCCTGGCCGGACCCCTCACCGCGGCCGCGACCCCTGCCGCGGCCGCGGCCGCCTACGTCGAGGAGATAGCCGATGCTGAACTGCGCCGCAAGGGCGGCAACTGTCAACCAATGCAGCGTCTTGGTCGTGAATCCGTAACCCGGCCGGCTGTGCGACGCCGACGCGGTGAGAGGCGAAGCATCTTCGATGACGGCAGTCTGCCTTCCCAACCCACCCGCAGGCGCCGAGCCGCTGGGAGCGCAACGGTCGGGTCAGACCCACCCTCCGGCGAAGCCCACGAACTGTCCGGTGGTGAATCGACTTGTTCCGTCGACGAACGGCAGCGCCATGTGGGCGAGCTCCTCCATGGTGCCGAGCCGTCCCATCGGCACCATTGCCTCGACCCTCGCGCGGCCCTCGGGCTTCTCGGCCCGGTGAGCGCGCAGGAACCCGGGGAAGTCCATGAAGTTCGTACCGATCGCATTGACCTGGACATTGCGCCCGACGACCTCCTCAGCGACGTTGCGGATCAGCATGTTGGCTGCTGCCCGTGCCGACGAATAGAGCGGTGCTCCAGGGGTTGGGCGAGCACCGGCGGCGCTCGTGAACACCAGGACCTGGCCGCCACCGCGCTCGACCATCGCCGGCACGACGCCCCGGAGGAACTGGTAGGGCGCCTCAACACAGCCGAACAGCGCGTCGCGTAAGTCGTCGACGCTAGAGCGGAGGAAGCGCCCAACCACGATGCGCCCGGTGAACGCGACGGCGGCGTCGAGGCGTCCGAAGCGGTCAAGGGCGAGTGTCACCAGGCGCTCGGTGACCTCGGCACGACTGAGGTCACGGGCGTCGTCGGAGACGGCGACGACGTAGCCGGCCGCATCGCTGATCAGCGCCACGCGTCGCTCGCCCGTCATCGAGGCATTCGACCTGTCATCGCCGGCCACGGTAGGCGGCAGCGGCTCGGCGAGCTGGCACGTCCAGGGCAGCGTCGGACGCGGTCACGAGTCGTCGGTCAAGATGTGCGGGGAGTCTGCTCGTCCGCCAGCAGCGTTTGACCGTCCGGGTTGCTATGCGACCGGCTCGAACGCGTGGCCGCACGCGCAGGTGTACGTGGTGCCGTGCGGGCACGGCATGTTGATCTGCAGCTCGCAGTCGCAGTCGGCGTTCGTGCATGTCAGGCGAGTACCGGCAACGTTCTTCGATTCATCCATACGGCAATCGTTCCCCCTCAGGCTGGGATGGAA